>NZ_JACOOA010000001.1:0-1112551 GCF_014287365.1 Eggerthella hominis | reverse complement strand
CCATTCCGAACCCGGCAGTTAAGCCTGCCATCGCCGAAAGTACTGCGGGGTCAGCCCGTGGGAGGACAGGACGTCGCGCTCGCCCAGGGCGTTTCCGTTTCCGCCGAGAGGCCCGAGGGCCCCCGATCCGGCCAGGATCGGGGGCCCTTTTCCTTTGCCCCGGGGCCCTGGTGGGACGCAAAGAGGGTGGCGACGATTGGAAGGGGATCAATGCCGTATAATGCAGCTACGGCATTGGATGCGTTGGAGGTCGGGGTGGTTGTATGTTGCTTAGCTTTGTCTGCCGAGGGCTGCTGTCGTTCGTGCTGGCCATCTCGCTCGCTCTTCCTATTCCCGCAATCGCATATGCGGTTGATGAAAAGAGGTCGGAGGCTGCTGGGACGATGGATGATTCGTCACCGGCTGAAGCCTCGACTGTCTTAGAGCCGTCACTCCTCGAGCCGTCAGGCGCTTTGGCAGATGACGACGGATCTGACGAAAGCACCCTCATGGAGGTAATTCCTGGCTTGGGTAGCGAATCGCAGGAGGATGGGGTTGTCGCAGCTCTAGAAGAGGCTGAGATGCCTTCTGATGGAGATGTGGCGAGATCGGTGGCGCAAGAGGAGCCGCGTGAAGATTGCGTTGCAGGTGAGGTTATCGTCGTGTTCAATGACCCGTCTTCTTCAACCGCCCGTGCATTAAACGATGATGCCGCATCGGTTCTTGAAGGGGCCGATGTTCAGGTGATTGAGGAAATCGCGCCTGAAACAGAGGGAAGCGGTGCCATAGTTTCAGCTCAGGCACCTGATGGTATGACTGTTGATGATACTATTGCCGAGTTGTCTGATTTGCCTGAAGTTGCGTATGCGCAGCCGAATTATTCGTATCGCTTGATCGATGGAATTGAAGACGTCGACGACGAGGCCATTCCGCTTGCGGAGGATGATTGCGAAGCCTTTTCCGTTGATGATCCGCTGTGCAATAACTCGCTAGTGCCCAATGGAAATCAGTACTATTTATACCAAAGTAAAACCATTGATGCATGGAATTCTGCTACTTCCGACGGCAAGGTGACGGTGGCGGTGCTCGATACGGGGTGTCGACTCGACCACGTTGATCTTTCTGGAGTTATCGATACCGAACTGGCTTACGACACGTATCACGATGCGCCGCTCTCTCAATTGTCGTCCAACGGGACGGTGCCTCGCGGGGATGTTATGGGGCACGGAACGCATGTCGCAGGCATTATCGGCGCTCAAGCCAATAACGGAATTGGGATTGCCGGTGCTTCCTACAACTCAACCGTTCTTCCGGTAAAAGTGTTCAACGATGGGGCCAGCTCCCTGTCGGCGCGAGCTTCCACATCCAACATAATCAAGGCGTATAGTTATCTCGCGAATCTAATTAATGCGGGTAAGGTCTTCAATTTGCGGGTGATTAACCTGAGTCTTGGCTATTATCCTTCGAATTCGAGTTCGAGCGACAGGGCTTTCGAGCAAGCCATTGCGTCGATGCGTAACGAGCACGGAGTTTTGACAGTATGCGCTGGGGGTAACGGGGATGCGAACGGGAATCCTTTGACGGATCGTTCGCTGCCTTCGGATTTTGAAGAATGCCTATCTGTGACATCTCTTGATCGGGATGGTGGCAATACGTATTGGTCGGACTATAACGAGTACAAGGATATTAGTGCTTACGGTGCTTCAATTACGTCGACTTCGCATACCGACGCAGAAGGATATCGTACGTTAAGCGGGTCTTCAATGTCCTCTCCATTGGTAGGAGGCGTTGCGGCGTTGCTATGGGCTGCCAACCCGGACTTGTCGGTTGATCAGGTGGTTTCTGCTTTGGAGGAAACGGCTGATCCTGTGCAGGATAGCGAGAACGACCGGTTGTTGGTGAGCGGAAGTCATGGTGCCGTGAATGCGAAAGCGGCTGTTGACTCGGTGTTGCCTGCTTCTCCTGCCGATCCTATCGATCAAGCCGGCAAGGCTCGCAACCTGGTTCTGCTTGTGCGGTTCGCTGGGGATGAGGTGGGCGATGGCGACACGGGGTTTAATGAGCCGTATCTCAACGGGGCGCGGCCTGAAATAAGAACCAATTGGGAGCATATGACCCATCAGTTCAATGAGCCGGATTCGAGCAGTTACGTGGGTTGGGGCCTTCGGAGTTATCTTGCTGCCGTGTCCGAAGGACAGCATGACGTGGTGACGGACTTTCCCCAAACGAGAAGCGATGGGCGTGTTTCGTATCTTACACTCGATGTTGCTTCTGAAGATTTCGGATGGAACTCGGATCTGGATTTTCTCAGCAAAGTGATAAACCGATTCAATGAAACCTATGACGATTATGCGGGGTCGCGTGTTGACGGCGATCTGGACGGGTATGTGGACAATGTGCTCATCGTAGTTGCGGGTGTACCGAGCGATGAGCAAACGCCTTTCCATGCTCATAAGGCAAATGCAAACGACCCTTCTTTGAAAGTCGGCAACGGGGCGAATGCTCGAACAATAGATGCCTACAACATCATTCCGACCACTCAGGCGTCTCTTGATTGGGGCGTGGTTGCGCATGAATACCTGCATACGCTTGGAGCTCGCGATTATTATCGTTCTGGGGCCAATGCCGGCAGTCCGGTAGGAGTGTGGGATATCATGGCATCGTCTGGCTCACGATCGCGTCCACTTGCCATAACGAGGGAGCAGATCGGATGGACGACGATCCCCGAGGTGACGAAAGCGGGAACGTACAAGCTTGAGGGCAACCAGGCGATGGCGTTCAGGTCGCCCTTAGGGGGTTCGGAATATTTTGTGGCCGAATACCGTCAAAAGGGATCCAATGTAACAGGTTTGGATTCGAAGATCGGCGGGTCAGGATTGATTGTGTATCGAGTTAATCCTGCCTACGTAGACGAGGGCAACATCAATGGAAACGACTATGCGTATGTATTTAGGCCGAATGAGACAGGCCTTGGCAACGCTGCCGGCGATCTAAAGGATGCTCAGATTTCCGCAAGCGGGTCGCGGCAATCGATCGGTTCAAGCGATTTTTCCAGAGGGATCATCGACGGCGCCTTGTGCTATGCGAATGGAACGAACTCGGGAATAGTGGTTGAGGTGGTCGAGCAGGTCGATGACTCGATTACATTCAGTCTTGCATATCCGGATTATGAGTCGCTTGATTTATGGGATAGCGTCCAGAATCTTGATGCCTCGGGAAGTCAGATCGCACCAAAAGCAAGAGGGGTTGTACTTCAGTCGGATGGGGACAATGTGTACGCTCTCGTCGATGAAGATGGGAGAACGAGAACCGTATTGAAATACGAAGGTTCAGGATGGACCGATCTCGGAGTGCTTTCAGATTATTCGTATGGTTGTAGCCTTGTGATAAAGAGCGGCGTACCGTATGTCATTGGAATAGGCGACGGCGGTTACACCATCATTCTGAAAGAGTATCGTGATGGGGCGTGGCGTACTTTGGCGACGTACGAAGCCGGTGCGAGAGTAGGCTCTCCGAGCATGGCTTTCGTTGGAGAAAAGCTATATGTAGTCAACACCGAAGGCGAAGTGGGATTCGAGGACGTTGTGGTCTACGAGGTGGCCGAAGGGGCACTAAGCCGTGTCGCGTCGGTTCCGGCGGGTACCGTCACCGACATGAAGGCATTCGAGCTTGGTGATGGTCTTGCTGTCAGCTATGGTGATATATATAAAGATGTAAGCTTCGTACGCTGGTTCAAAAATAACGAATGGAAAGAGCTGTCGAAAAGCGAGCATGCAGCCTATTCCGTCTCTGTGGCGCATGACGGCGGGAAGACCTATGTGTATCAAGGGTTGAGGTTCCCGAATGGTGATGTGGCGACACCCCAGATCGTGGTGCTCGATGGATTGGGCAATGTAGAACGCTCGGTGTCTCTCAAGGGGTATGAACAATCGTCGCCTACGGGGAAGATTGCTTCAAGTGAGGGACGCTTGTATCTTTGTATGACTACACGGGAGGGGTATGTTGCAAAGGTGTATTCTTCTCCTGCTAGCGATCTCGAGACATGGGAGAGCCTTGGGAGCGATGTTTATTCACCCGCATACGCGACCTCTATGGCGATTGCCGGTGAGTCGGTGTATGTCGGTTTTACCGATTACGGTACTCATGATGCGCTCGTCAAGCGCCATGACGTAGTCAAACAAGAGCATCCGCTCACGATTGAGATGATGACGCCTCCTGATGTTGTGTATGGATATGCACGCGAAAGTGAGATAGCGTTTTCGGTGGAGAACACGGGAAACGTGGCCGTTGAGCAGCTTGTTCCTTTGCTTGATGCCGGTTTGGATGAATACGAAGTGGGGGCGATTTCGAATACGGTGCTTGCGCCTGGAGACTCTGCTGTTCTTACGTGCAAACTAAAGACGGGTCTAAATGCGGGGTCGTACCCGGGCAAAATAAGGATTTCATCAAAAGACTCGGCTGTCGTCGCCGTGTTTTCGTTCAACTGTTCGGTGAAGCCTCTTTCCATTGCGCAGGGATCTTTATATGAATTCGGATCGTCTGCTCAAGGTGTTGCTGAAAAGACGTATACGGGAAAGCCGCAAACGCTATTGGACGGATGGAGAGTCGTAGTCGATGGGATTGAATTCGGAGCTGGCGATATCGTTTTGTCGTATCGAAACAACGTGGCTGCGGGAAACGGGATGAGTGGGGACGCTCCAACGACTATCGTCTCGGCAACAAGTGAAAACCTCGAAGGTACGTTTGAGGTTCCTTTCTCTATTGCGAAAGCAGACATCTCTTCTGCGGAGCTATTCGAAATCGGATCGAGCCTTTCGGGGGTTGCCGCTCGAACCTATACCGGGGAAAGCCAAACTCTGGCTTCCGGATGGGTAGTAAGGTTAGGGGATCTGGAAGTTGGTGAAAACGATATAGATCTGACCTACCTCAATAACACGAACGCTGCATCCGCGTTCGATCCTTCGGCACCTACCGTCATTGCAAAGGGTCACGGTTCGAACGTAGAAGGCTCATTCAATGTAAAGTTTGATATCAAGCCTTTCGAATTAGACCGAGGTCGTATTTATGAAGCCGGCGCCTCTTCGGAAGGTATTGCTGCAAGGGTGTATGATGGCGCAGGGCAAACGCTTTCTCCTGGATGGACTATCAGGCAAAATGACATCAAGTTGGACGACAAGGACATTGTTATTGAGTATTCGAACAATGTCAATGTCGGTGGAGGTTATGGCGACAACCCTCCAACCGTGATCGCTAGTGGTAAAACGAGCAACGTTACCGGATCCTTTGCACAAACGTTTGTTATTGAACCGCTCGATATATCGTCGGGAAAATTCTACGAGCGGGGGGCCTCTTCCCCGGGCATCGTGCCGAGAACGTATAACGGCGCAGCGCAAACCATATCCGATGGGTGGTCGCTCAAGGCGTCCGGATTAACGTTCAGCTCTCATGAAGTAAAACTAACGTATCGTAACAATGTGAATGCAGCGCAATCAGCATCGAAGGAAGCTCCTGTGGTGGTCGCTTCGGCTAACAGTCAAAACTTGACTGGATCGTTGGAGGTTCCTTTCACGATTAACAAGGTTGACATATCTCTTGGGAAATTATACGAACATGGAGCCGTGCTTCCGGGTGTTTCTGATAAGGATTGGAGCGGTAAGCCTTGTGTTCTTGCCGACGGCTGGGAGATTAGCGCAGGAGGACGTCGTTGGCTTGCATCCGATGTCGCCCTGTCTTATGGAAACAACGTCAACGCCGCCGGCAAAGGTTCCTCAGCTGCTCCGACGGTCACGGTGTCTGCCGTCAACCAGAACCTTACCGGTTCGTTCAGCGTGAAGTATACTATTAAAAGGGTATCTCATTGGGAGCGGATCTGGGGTGCAACCGCTTTTGAAACTATGGAGAGTATTTCAAGGAAAAGTTATCCATCGGGCTCGAACTCAGTGGTCGTGGCCACGTTCGATGGATATTGGGACGCTCTAACCGCGTCAAGCCTCGCGTCTTTTGAGGAAGCTCCGATTTTGCTCACAAAGGGAACGGGTCTGAGCGATCAAGCGAGACGCGAGATACAACGGTTAAAAGCAACGAGGGCGATTGTCGTAGGTGGCCCAGCTGCGGTGTCGAACGAGGTTATTTCTCAGATTGAAAACATGGGGCTATCCGTCTCGAGGCAAAGTGGAAAAACCGCAACGGAAACCGCTGTTCAGGTCTACAAAGCGAAAATAGGACAGTGGTCGAAAACCGCAATCGTTGCGACAGCTGATGGGTATTGGGATGCGCTTTCGATCGCGCCTTTCTCGTATTCGAAAAAATCTCCCGTCTTTCTGGCTGAGGTCGATAGCCATGCACTGTCGGATGATACGCTTGCGGCCATTGCGGCGGGCGATTTTGAAAACGCTATCATTGTAGGAGGCCCTGCAGCGGTGTCGACCGATGTGGATCGGCAGCTCGGTTCTTTTGGACTTGAGGTGAAAAGGTTATCGGGCCCCACTGCTGCATCAACTTCGCTCGCGATTGCGAAGTATGCGATTTCTCAAGGAATGACGGCAAAGAATGCAGGAGTAGCCACTATTGATGGCTATTGGGATGCTTTGACGGGCGCAGCACTTTGCGGGAAATACAATTCGGTTTTGATGCTCGCCTCAGAGGGTGATACAAGCTGCATGGAGGGCATGATTTCCTTGTCTCGGAATGGAGCCTATCTTACGTCTCGCAAAGCGAACTTGCAGCATGGTTTCGTCTTCGGCGGTCAAGCTGCAGTGCCGAATGCCCTGGTAGAGAATTTTGAGATGATGTACGTCGGACCCTGATTACTACCGATCCAGACGCGAATGTAAGGCGTATACTTGCCATACAACGTATGAGCTTCTCGATTAGGTTTAATGAAGGACAAGGTGATTCGACGTGCAAGTGCAGAATAAATGCAGTGGTGCGCGAGTAGCGACTCGCGTATTCTCGTCAATTGCGCTTGCTTTGAGCGTAAGCGTCGGAAGCGGTGTTTTGTATGCGGATGAGATCCCAGTATCCGAAAAGGATTCGCTGCATGAGCTTGGCTTGATGGACGACGATGCGGAACTCGATGCCTTGACGGGGGACGCGAATGAGGAAACGTCTGCTTTTGATGCCGATTTGCTTGAACCGTTGTCTGATGTTGAGTCCAACCCGATTGAGGAAGGGATTGCGTCTCTTTCAAATATCGATAGAACAGTATACGTTCCAAAATCAGGAAAAGGAAAGTATCATTACTCTGCAGTGTGTTCGGGTATGAAAAATCCGGTGTCGTTAAGTTTGCGCAGTGCTATTTCTCGGGGATATGAACCATGTGGGACATGCGTAGACGGTTCGAGCGATGATCCGGCTGCGGGCGACGACGAAGCGTCGTCGAGGCTCACTCGTTTGCATGGCCCTATAGCGTTGGATACCATGCGCGCGATCACTTTGGAGGGTTTCGCAGCAGGATCATCCCCATATGCTATTGTTGCCACGACGGACGGGTATTGGGATGCGCTCACGGCTGCTGGTTTGGCTGGGCTTTCTCGGGCTCCCGTGCTTCTTACTGACAAACAGTTTCTTTCTTCCCAAACGGAGCAGGAAATACGACGCTTGCGGTCGAGTTGCATCTATATCGCAGGAGGGCCGGCAGCCGTGTCCGAGCATGTCGTCAATCAAATTCGATCAATTGCCGGGGTCGCAAAAGTGGAGCGTTTCGCTGGAAATACGGCAACCTCCACAGCGGTGGAGCTGTTTCGGAAGGTTGACGGGTGGGGCGATACGGCCATTGTTGCGACGTCGGGAAGTTTTCAAGACGCTCTCTCGGTTGCTCCTTATGCGTATGCCAATCATGCTCCCATTCTGCTTGCCGAGTCTGGTACGGGAGTGCTGTCGGACGAGACGCTGCAGGCAATCAGATCTTCCGCAATTAGAAAAGCGTACATCGTAGGAGGAGTCGTTGCCGTTTCTCCCGAAGTTGAGTCTCAGCTTGGTGGCCTTTATGCGGGAAGGCTTTCAGGTCCGACTGCCTATGAGACATCGAACGAGATTGCGACATGGTGCGTTTCGCAAGGTATGCAGGTCGATGGAATGGGAATCGCAACCGGAGAATCTTATTATGATGCTCTTGCAGGCGCAGCTCTTTGTGGGAAGAACAATGCTGCCCTCGTTTTGGTTGCTGACAATAATCGTACGACGGTAGACAGCTTCATTGGCTCCTATGCTCCGAATGTTTCGACCGCTTATGTATTCGGCGGGCCTGCGGCTGTGTCTCCCGACACGTTTAACGCTATTGCTTCTTGCTTGGAGTAGGCAAAAGAGACTTGCCAATGAGTTTTCGTAATGCAACTATTGCGTATTTTGAGACCGATATGAAGATGCTCTTTGTGCGACCATGCCATTCATCGGCTACAATGGCATGGTCGCCTTTCGAGTAAGTTATAGTCACGTATCGCAGAAAGTGAAAAAATGCTAATCTCCATCATCGTTCCTGTGTTTAATGTCGAACGATATCTGAGGAAGTGCCTTGATAGCTTATGTGCTCAAACGCTTCAAGACATCGAAGTGATTTGCGTCGATGATGGATCTACGGACGGATCACTTGCTATCCTACGCGAGTACGAGGCCAATGATACTCGTTTTAAGGTGATCACGAAGCCGAATGCGGGGTATGGAAACAGTATGAACCTTGGATTCTCAGTCGCGCAAGGCGAATACGTTGGAGTGCTGGAATCCGATGATTTTTGTAAGCCTGAAATGTGCGAAACTCTCTACAAGAAAGCTTGCGAGTATCAAGCGGATATCGTGCGCTGCAATATCATGTTGTATTGGTCGGAGCCTGCTGAGCGAACGGAACTCGTAAGATATGCGGATCAAAATGAGTGTCACGTTCCGTTCGACCCGCGTAGTCAAGAAAAGTGCTTCCTTCTTCCCCCTGCCTTATGTTGCATGCTTGTGCGACGAAGCATCATTGTCGACAATAATCTTAGGTTGCTTGAAACACCGGGCGCTTCGTATCAAGATACATCGTTCAGTTTTAAACTTTGGGCCTGCGCTGGGCGCGCGGTTATGATACCTGAAGCGTTTGTGTTCTATAGACAGGACAATGAATCATCTTCGATCAATCAAGTCGATAAGCTCTATGACGTTTGTGAAGAGTATTCCGAAATCGAGCGCTTCCTGGCCGAACGTGGAGGCGGGTACGAAAGCCTTCTACCTATCATGGGTAAAAGAAAATACAGTGCTTACATTTGGAATTATAAGCGCATTGCATCTATATATCATAGAGAGTATGCCGAGCGTATATCTCACGAATTCAAAGATGGGGCAGTGCTCGATCCGAAGCTATTCTCTTCCGAGGATTGGAGTGATCTGTCATTGCTCGTTAACGATCCCTTGCGCTTCGTTGAGAGAATGGATGTTTGGGACGATGGACGTGTGAAGCTCTTTCATAGCTTGAGCAGGGTAAAAAGATTTTTGAATTTGCACTGAGCCGTTTCTGGACTCCTGTATCGTTTATTGGGAATTTCGACCTGTCTCTTCCTGTTTTTGGTAAGAGTAAAAATGACGTCTGCGGAGACGTGGGGTGGCGAAGCGCTGTTGCGAATTACGCTCCCAGTCGTCTGTATGCCTCGCAGACCTCTTCGGCAGAACCCTGCATGCGCATGTTGCCTTTTTCGATCCAGAGGGCTTGTTTGCAGAGGCTCTCTACTTGATCGATGCTGTGCGAGACGAACAAAAGCGTCGTGCCGTGCTCTTTAACGAGCTCATTGATACGATCCTCGCATTTCTTTTGGAACAAGAAATCGCCTACCGACAGTGCTTCGTCAACGATGAGGATGTCGGGGACGGTCGCGGTGGCGATTGCGAACGCGATGCGCGCAACCATGCCGCTTGAGTAGTTCTTGAGCGGCATATCGATGAAATTCTCGACTTCGGCGAAAGCGACGATGGAGTCGAAGCTTTCGTCAATGAACGACTTGCTATACCCCAGCAGAGCACCGTTGAGGTAGACGTTCTCGCGCGCCGTCAGCTCCGCATCGAAGCCCGCTCCAAGTTCGATGAGGGGCGCGATCGTGCCGTTGATTTCACAGGTGCCGCGCGTTGGTTCGAGTACGCCGGCTATTATCTTCAAGAGCGTGCTCTTGCCTGAGCCGTTTGTTCCGACTATTCCGTAAACATCGCCCTTGTTTATGGTGAAGCTTATGTCCTTGAGGGCTGTGAATTCCTTGAAAAACAATTCGCGTCGCAGCAGGGTGATGAAGTACTCTTTCAAGCTGTTCAACTGCTGGTTGGCGATATTGAACACCATGCTCACGTTGTCGACTTTGATGATAGGTTCATTCATGGTAGCGGCACCTTTTACACGTAGAGGATGAATTTGTGTTCAGATTTGCGGAATACAAGCAAGCCAACGGCTAACGTGATCAGTGCCATGCCCAGGCACGTGAGGTTCTCCATGCCGCCCGGATTGGTGTTCCACATCATGATGTCTCGGAAATACGTGACATAGTGATACATCGGGTTAAATGCCATGATGGATTGCATCCAGTCGGGTAGGGCTTCCATGGGGTAGAACAGCGGGGTCGCATAGGTCCATGCCGTGATGACGACGCCCCAGAGATGGATGGTGTCGCGAAAGAAGACGGCGAGCGCCGAGAGGATGAGCCCCAGCCCTGTGCAAAAGATGACCATGTACAGCAGCAGGAGCGGCAGAAATATCAGGTTCGCCGTTGGAACGATCTGGTAGTACACCATCACGATTGCGACTGCGATAAGGGATATTGCAAAGTTAACCAGCTCGAAAATGACCTTTTCAAGGGGGAAGACCAGTTTCTCTACTCGTATTTTCTTAATGAGGGGAGCCGCTTCGATGATTGAAGTCATTGCGGCTGAGGTGGAGTTTGCCATCATCGTGAACAGGATGTTGCCGAGGATCAGGTAGAGCGGGAAATTCTCGATCTGAAAGCGGAACATGAAGCTGAAGACTGCCGAGAGAACGAGCATCATCAGCAAGGGGTTCAGGACGCTCCATAGAACGCCGAGCACGCTGCGACGGTATTTCAGCTTGAAGTCCTTGGTTACCAGCGTCGAGAGCACGAAGAAATTGTGCTTCCATGATTTGGCCTGCACGGCTTCGGTTGTCATACGTCCCTCTCTCGTTATGTCGCAGGAGCGGCAGATCATTGCGAAATGCCTATTATAGGGTTACTCAGGCGACTGCACAATCGAATGAGCGCGTGCAGCCGCACTTCTCCTCATCTTTTCGATGCGCCTATGCTGCGGCTGTCAACGACCTACGATTTTTCGATAGGCCGTGCGAATGCCGTCGTTCGCTGCTAAAGAGTCGGCGAGCTTCGTGTTTTTAAGCCGCCGAATCGCTTTACCTGCAATGGCGCGAAGGGTTCGCCCTCCATCGTTGATGTCTTTCGGCTTGCTGATTCGCTCGGGATCGAATCCCTTGGCTCGGGCGGTTGCTACCGCGGGGTACAGCTTGCCGCAAGCTTTCCAAAGCTCGGGGTCTGTGGATTCGAGATGCCGGTCAAAGTCGAGTGCGCGAGAAAGGCCCCGTTTACGATCCGGGTCCCAGACGAGGGATAGCAAGTAGTGACTCTGCAGGAGGTGGCGCTTGAACAGACTGCGCATGTAGTCGCGTTGGCCGGCACCCATGGAGGGTGCGTGCTCCTCATAGTAAGCGAGCATGCGCCTGATCACGCGATCGTGATGATCGTAACGGTTGGTGAACGTGCTGGGGTTAATGCTCTGATCCGCGTTTCCGACCGCGTAACGATAAACGTATTCTGGCGTAAACATCACGGTACGGGTGTAAGGGATTGGGAACAGTAGGTACTCAACATCGACATAGAACGTGTGTTCCTGCAGTGAAAAGTGAGCTTCACGCATGACCGAGGTTTTGAACATGGCTGATGCCATGGCAAAGTACTCCATGGCAAAATCGGACGAGGCGAATTCATATTGCTTGTAATATTCTGAATCGCCTTTTTTCTCCCATGCGAATGTGTGTCCGTCTTCGAAAAATACTTGGTAGTAGTTGCTCGAGATCAAGTCTGCGTTAATGTTCTGAGCCAGCATATTGTCGATAAGCTCGTCGAAGCTTTTTGAGTCGACCCAGTCGTCGCCGTCGATGACGCGAAAATATCGGCCTTTGGCTTTCTCGAGCGCTGCGTTAATGGTGGACCCGTGACCGCCGTTTTGCTTATCGATGACTTGCACGATATCAGGGTAGTGCTGTTCGTATGCGCGTGCGATTTCAAGTGTGGAATCTTTTGATCCGTCGTTTACAATGACGATATCCAGACGGCTTGCATGGCGGCAAGACACGAGCGAGAGCAGGCAGCGATCGAGATAGCACTCGACGTTGTAAGAGGGAATGCAGATGCTAACGAGCTTCTCATTGCTCTTCAATGCCCCAATTTGAGGCCACGTCTCTCGTGAAAAAGACGAGCCGCTCGAAGTCAGGTCCGCGAGAAGGCTGTCGAGCATAGACGCGGCATTCTTTGCAGCGAAGCGATCGCGGTATGAGCGATCGACATGCGGGACAAGCGAACCTTCCACGATGCCGATGAGCGCTTCGGCTAGCTTTGCGGTTTCGCGTGGATCGACGCAAACACCACCGGCTCTATCGATCATGCTCTGAGCGGGGGAGCCGTGGCCCGTGATGCCGAGCACGGGTGCGCCCGTGCCGAAGTAGTCGGCGATCTTTCCCGCGAAAAAGATGCTTCCACCTGTTTCTTCGAGGGAATCGAACGAAGCGTCAACATGCACGAGCCAGGGGGATTCCTCCATGATAGCGAGGCTCGTCAAGTAATCGACGCTCGGCTCGATAGAGACCACGTTGTGCAGGTGGAAATTATAGATGAGATCCCTCGTGTCGCTTGGAATGTGTCCAATGCAGCGGACGCGAATGCGATCGAGCATAGCCGTGTTTGTATTCTGGATGTGATGCAAAGCCAAAACAAGGGGGTTGAGCGATCGGAGATGGTCGGTATGGCCCAAGAAGGTGAACGTGATCGCATCTCGATGGCTCGATTCCCGAGTCAGGGAAGCCGAGGGTTTCGCTCCTTCGAGCAGCTCGGGATCGAAGGAGTGCGGGATTGCGATGGCGCGTTTGCGTTGGCGGGTGCCAAGTACATGGCTTTTCAGCGTGTCGCAGGGAAAGACGAGCGCATCTGCCCCGTTGATCGCTTTGTCCTCAAGCTCTTTCATCTTCTTGAGGAACTGTGCGGCGGGGTCGTCGAAGGAGTCAATGCCAAAACCATTCGAAAGGGCATCGACGAGAGACGTTTTCTCCCGATCGTCCATGCTCTCACTGTCGAGAACAAGATCCTTGATCTGGTATGGGTTGCGGGCTATGGGGTCGGCTATGGATGCTATCCACGGCAATTCGGGATGGAGCTTTTTGACGGCTTCGCCGACGAGAATGCTCTCAGGGGGCATGCTGCGCGTCATGACAGCGTCGTAGGGGTTGTGCTCGTGCTCGCGCTCGAACAACTCGATGGCGCGCTCGACCCACTCGTCGACCTCGTCGGTTTTGATGGGCGTGATGCAGATGTTGTCGGCTCGTACGGGCAGCTCGTGTTTGTAGCCCCACAGGTCGCTTTGCGAGGAGCACACGTCGAACGTGTGCTCGGAATTGCGCAGAAGCTTGTAGGTGACAATACCCTCCGAGGAGGTGGCTGGCGGAAAGAACCAGCTCGCGACATAAACCCTCATCAAAAACCCTCCTTCAAGATGGCAAGGATTCGTTCGGAGGCACGGCCGTCACCGTATGGGTTGGCTGCGTTAGCCATGGAGCGATAGATACTGTCATCTGAGAGGATATTGCTCACGATGCGCACGATGTCCTCCCGCTCGACACCTGCCACCACGGCTGTCCCTGCGTCGACCGCTTCAGGTCGCTCGGTCTCGGTGCGTAGCACTACGACAGGCTTGCCGAGATGGGGTGCTTCCTCTTGCAGCCCTCCCGAATCTGTGAGTACGAGCGTGCTGCGAGCCATGGCGTTGTGCATGTCTTCTACGTCAACGGGGTCAATGAGTTCGACGTTCGGATTGTTTCCGAGTTTCGAGAAAACCGTCTCGCGCACAGCCGGATTCAGATGGACGGGATAGACAAAAGATGTGTCCGGATAGAGTTCGCTCAACTCGTTCACGGCATCGCAGATGTTGCAAAGAGGATCGCCGAGATTCTCGCGACGATGCGCGGTCATCAGCACGGTGGGTTTCGAAAAATCATGCCGTGCGAGGTCTTCGTTTACGAATTCGTAGTCATCGTGGGTGGTGTATTGGAACGCGTCGATAACGGTGTTGCCGGTGACGTGCACGTGCTCGACAACGCCTTCGCGTTCAAGTGCAAGACGATTGGTCTCGGTGGGTGCAAAATGGTAGGTGGCAATCGCCGAGATGATCTTGCGATTCATTTCCTCGGGGAATGGCGAGTATCGGTCGTACGTTCGAAGCCCTGCTTCAACGTGGCCCACGGGGATCTGGTGGTAAAAAGATGCAAGCGCAGCGGCCATGGATGTCGTGGTATCGCCATGGACGAGGACGATGTCTGGACGCTCGTCCTCGAGCACGGGCTCCATTTTTTCAATGACCGAAGTGGTGATAAGTCCAAGCGTTTGCCCGGGGCGCATGATGGAGAGATCGTGATCGGGTTTGACTTTGAAAATATTCAAAACTTGGTCAAGCATTTCTCGGTGCTGCCCGGTTACGCACACGCGCACGTCTACGGCTGGATCATGAGATAACGCGAGGACGAGTGGGCACATCTTGATCGCTTCAGGTCGTGTGCCGAATACTACGAGTACTTTCATAGTGCCTTCCGTTTTCTGATAATTGCTGATGAGGGTGATGTGACCGACAGTTTACTGTAGATCGACGGCTCGGGAAAGGGAGGCGAGGCGAACTATGCAAAACCTGCTTTTTTAAATATGCGGGCGTGTTTGTCGAGGCCGTGGAAAACAATGTGTTCTCATGCGGGTCTCAGGGCGCTTGCGTTGCATTATCGGTTGAAATTGCATACTATGATCAGTCGTTCGTTATGCGATTGTCAACATTCGCGCCGGGTTTGTGCGTTCAGGTTACCATCGAAGGAGTTCGTGCTTTCATGTTAGATGCTTTTGCCAGCCTGCTCTGGCTCATTGTGCAGCCCTGTTACGATCTGACGGGGAATTGGTGGATCGCGATTCTTTTGTTTACGGTGATTATCAAGTTGCTCATGCTTCCCTTGTCGCTGTGGTGTCAGAAGAACGCTATCGTCATGGTTCAATTGATGCCCTCGCTCAACCGAATTAACGTCAAGTTTTTCGGCGATCGCGAAGCGATCGGCGAGGCCCAAAATGCATTGTACAAAGAAAAGCACTATCATCCGCTGTTGAGCCTCGTTCCCCTGGCCGCGCAGATACTCGTGCTATTTGGCCTCGTAGAGGTAGTGCACTGGATCACCGATGGTGGAGCTCCCGGCACGGAGTTCATGGGCATGGTGCCGTGGGAGGATGGCGGTGCTTCGTGGGTTATGCCGCTATTCGCAGGTTTGTCTGCCATCGTCATGGGCTTCGCGCAAAACCGGATTAATCCGCTGCAGAAAGAACAGTCGCGCGCCGAGAAGAACATGACTAACGGTTTGTCTATTGCGTTGTCTTTTGTGCTCGGTGTTTTTGTGGCCACGGGCATGGGCTTTTACTGGGTATGCTCGAACCTCATGTCTATCGTTATTCAGGCGATGTGCAATGTGATCATCAAGCCGGGTAGGCACATCGATTACGATGACCTGGAGGAAAGTCGCAAAGAGCTAGACGCTTTGCACGCGCTTGAGGCCGATCGCAAGAAGCGTCGTTGGTTCGATCCGCTCTCAAAGCGCGAGAAAGCCGACTACAAGCGCTTTTTTAACGTGGTGAACAAGCACATTGTTTTCTACTCGGAAAGCAGCGGTTTCTACAAATATTTCAAGGGTGCCATCGAGTGGTTGCTTGGGCATTCGGATGCTCCGATACACTACGTGACGAACGATCCCGACGATCAGATATTTGAAATTGCGAAGCGCGAACCGCGCATCAAGCCGTACTTTATCGGGCAGAAGAAGACCATCACGCTCATGATGAAGATGGACGCCGACGTCGTGGTGGTCACTCAAGAAGACCTCGACAACTATTACAATAAACGTTCGTACGTCCGCAAGGACGTGGAGTACGTATTCATGTTTCACCATATGACCAGTACGCACATGGTGGCGACGAAAGAGTCTTACGACAACTACGATGCGATCATGTGCGTTGGCCCGCATCAAGTGCGAGAGCTCAGACGTGCGGAGGAGCTGCGTAGCCTGCCTCGCAAAGAGCTGGTTGAATGCGGATATGATCTAATAGACGAGGTGATAGCCGCGTACCAGTGCGACGAGGCAGCACGCAAGCCCAACGAGCGGCCTGTTGTTCTCATTGCGCCGTCGTGGCAGGAAGACTGCATTTTGGATTCATGCATCGACGAGATGCTGAGCTCGCTTATGGGCCACGGGTATCGGATTATCGTGCGTCCCCATCCTGAGTACGTGAAGCGTTACGGGGCGAGGTGGGAAGCCCTTAAGGCGCGCTACAGCGCATTGCCCGAAGGCGAGCTATGCTTCGAAGGAGATTTCAGCAGCAATAATTCAGTACTGACGTCGGACATCCTTATCACGGATTGGTCGTCCATTCCCTGCGAGTTCTGCTTTGCAACTAAAAAACCCGCGGTGTTCGTGGACACGACCATGAAGGTATCCAACCCCGAATATGAGGATCTCGGTATCGAACCGACGGACATCTCGCTTCGAAATCGCATTGGACGCTCGGTGGCCGTGAAAGACGTGCCATCGATTGGCGGCGTGGTCGAACACATGCTGGCAACGCAGGATGAATGGAAAGAATCCATCACCGAGGTGCTGGACGGATTCGTGTTCAATCTTGGTCGCGGCGGCGAAGTTGCCGGCGAGTACCTTTTGACGCGCATGCTGGCGAAACAAGAGGAAAAGAAGCAGGTGGATCATGCTTAAGAAGAGACTTGTCGTCACTCTTTTCGATGCCGCGTCGGCCTCGTTGCTGGCTGCGCTTGCGGTGCTTGCCTTTGCAACGCCCGCTTATGCCTATGTGGATCCTTCAGTCATGACCTACGCCATCCAGGCTTTCGCTGGCGTGGCGGTTGCTCTTGGTGCGGTGGCGGGCGTGGCGCTTCGACGCACGCGCAAACTATTGTTCAAAGCGCTTAATATCGACGAGAACGCCAATAAGATCGTGGAGCCCGACGTTCATCGTCTTGACACCGACGGAAACCCTATTGGAGCGCAGGTCCAGGTTGCGCCTGTCGGCAAAAGACGTCGCCCCTCCGCGAAGCGCGCCAGTGTTCCGAGCGATGTTGGAACTCGCGGAGGCTGGGGCTGGGGCAAGCGCGCGGTGTACGCGCTCATCGTGTCGGCGTTCACTGTGTTTACCTTGTTCGTTGTGGCGCCGTACGAGATCGTCGCCAGCAACACGACCGATCTCGTGTTCGGGTTGTCTGATATATGGCTGACTGTTGCGATTCCCGCAGCGATTATGGCTGTGAGCTTAGCGCTGGTCATCTCGCTGTTTCGCGGCAAGGCGTTTCAGGTGATCATGCTCGTGGTGTTTTCGCTCGGACTTGCGGCATATGTGCAGGCTCTATTTCTCAACGGTGCGCTACCGGCGGCCGATGGCAAGGCGGTTCCTTGGCAAGATTACACATCCATTACTGCGTTGAGCGCGCTCATCTGGGCTGCCATTATCGCGATTCCTCTTATTTTGAGTCGATGGTTCGGACCGACCTGCCGAGGAGCAGCCGCTGTTGTCAGTGTGTGTCTGATCATCGTGCAGGCCGTGGGCATTGGGAGTTTGTTCGCTCAGCCTTCCGAACAGCCGAGCGCTTTGTCGGCATCCTCCACGGATTCCGGCGTGCTTGCTCGGTCGGATGCTCCGATTACTCAGAAAGGGCTCTATAGCGTTTCGCCGAGCAAAAATGTGGTCGTCTTCGTTCTCGATACGTACGATACGGAGGATCTCGACAAGGTGATCGCGAGTGATCCGTCGGCAATGAATGAGTTCACGGGGTTCACATATTTTCATAATTCCACCGGTATGATGATTCCTACGCGTTACGCAGTGCCCTATTTGCTCTCGGGGAAGGTTCTTCCAGAAAGTAACGCTGACGATCGCGCAAATCTGTTCAAGTTCTTCGAAAACCGTTATGTGCCTGCCACGTTCTTAGAGACTATTCAGAGCAGCGGCTACTCTATTGGCTTATACACCGACTCGTTCTTTCAGGCGAATAGCGGCGCCGAGCGTTACGTATACAATATGCAAGACGAAGTGCGTCCGGAGCTGAATCGCGAGGGCACCGTGTCCATGTTATGGAAATGCGCTTTGTACCGCGATCTTCCCTGGTCGTTCAAGCCGACGTTCTGGTTCTGGACCGACGAACTGAACAAGGCTATGGTCGCTGAGTCTGACGAGGAGGCCCTTGACAACGCTCTTTATACTATGGATGACGTCTCGTATTACGATAATCTTGAAAAAGTGGGTCTTTCTCTGAAGGACGAGGGAGGCGTCGGCGATTTTCGCTTCATCCACCTGCAGGGCGCTCACGAGCCGTACACTATGGACGAGAACGGAGATTACGTAGGTGATGGCAATTCGTCGCGCGAGCGGCAATGCCGCGGTTCGCTGAAGATGGTGTCGGATTACATTGCGCAGCTCAAAGACCTCGGTGTGTACGACGATACAACCATCATCGTGACGGCCGATCATGGCAGGTATATTCCTGCCGACACCACGTTTGCCGAACCGATGGATCAGCCTTCGAGCCCGATTATGCTTGTAAAGCCATCTGGCCAGACTGCGGAGGAAAGCGCGGCGCCCTATCGGGTTTCTCAAGCTCCTACCGGCCATCTTGATTTCCAAGCAACCGTGCTTGATGCGATGGGCTTGGGCAGTGAGAGCTACGAAGCGTTCGGGGGGACGCCTGTTTTTCAGATCCCAGAAAACGCTGAGCGAACCCGCTACTACTACGTCACTACTACCGACTGGAATCAGGACGTCGATTTCAGAGAGTATGAAATCAATGGCGACGTAATGGATTTCGATAACTGGCACCTTACTGGACGAATATGGGACTACTTCGATAAAGAGCCGGTTTAGGATTGAATTGATCGAAATTGAATACAAGCTTGAAGGTGTCGTCTGGTATGCTGGCAGACGACACCGCAGTTACTGAGAGGAATTCCATGGCTCATTACGACATCCTCATTGTTGGAAGCGGCCTGTTTGGGTCGATCATCGCGCATGAAGCCATTGCCCGGGGCAGGTCCGTGCTTGTGCTTGAGAAGCGCGATCACATCGGAGGCAACTGCTATACCGAGGAAGTCGACGGTATCAACGTCCATCGATATGGTGCGCACATTTTCCGCACGAATGATGAGTCTATATGGAACTACCTGCGGCAATTTTGCGAGTTCAATCATTTTATCAATTCGCCAATCGCCAATTACAAAGGCGAGTTGTACAATATGCCTTTCAACATGAACACGTTTCATGCGCTATGGGGGACGGTTACGCCCGATGAGGCGCGGGCTGTCATCGATGCGCAGCGTGTGCCGTGCGAGAGTCCGAAGAATCTCGAGGAGCATATTCTGTCTCTGGCGGGTCCTGACATCTATGAGAAACTCGTGAAGGGCTATACCGAGAAGCAGTGGGGCAAGCCATGCACGGAACTCCCCCCGTCAATCATGCGACGTATTCCCATGCGCTTCATTTATGATAACAACTATTTCGTTGATCCCTACCAGGGTATTCCCAAGGGCGGTTACACGCGCATTATCGAAAAGCTGCTTGAGGGTGCAGAGGTGCGCACAAGTGCGGATTATCTCGATGGCAAAGATGCTTTTGATGCAATGGCCGACATGGTGGTGTATACGGGCACGATAGACTCTTACTTCGATTACCGTTGCGGAGAGCTGGAGTATCGCAGCCTGCGCTTCGAGCACCAACGCTTAGATTGTGAGAATTACCAGGGTGTGGCTGTGGTGAATTTCACTGATCGTGAAACGCCGTACACGCGAATCATCGAACATAAGCACTTCGAATTCGGCGCGCAGCCCACCACGGTGATTTCGCGTGAGTACCCGCAAGATTGGCATCGTGGCATCGAGCCATATTACCCTATGGAAGACGAAGGCAATCGTGCTCGCTATGAGCGCTATCGGGAACTTGCAGAGCGAGAGGATAACGTGCGTTTCGGTGGGCGCTTGGGCGAATACCGCTACTACGACATGCAAGACACGGTGAAATCGGCGCTTGCGAAGTGTGAGGAATGGCTGGGGTGATCCTACGGAATACGTCGATCTGACAAGAAGCGAATGGGTTTCTTCCTCGCAATTGGCGCGCTGTGATTGCTTAACCGAAGGCTTGAGCATGGTGAACGATGCGGACGACGATGGTCTTTTCCGCTCTGTCATACCTAACGCTGGAGATGCGGGCTATTACCATATTTCCTTCGAGGGTGAAAAGCTTTTGGGGAGTGCGGGCGTGCTATACGTGGTGGACGAATACAACCACGTGCTGGGTGAGGCCACGCTGGGATCTAAGACACTGCTCAAGTTGCCTGCCGCCCAAGAACATGCGCTCTTGGTGAAGGTTTTTCCTCATTCCGGCGTGTTGGTGACTCGTGCAGCCGTGGCTCCCGCGACCGGAGAGGACCCGGTTCGCGCGTTTTGCGATTCGGCGCTCAAGGGCAACGTGGCGGTGGTGGTGCCCGCTTATCCGGCTTATGAGAACACCTACCCTTGCGCGTTCGTTCATGCTCGCGTGCGAGCATATCGCGAGGCGCATGTGGCATGTGATGTTTTGTGCGTTTTTGACTATGAGGGATATTGCGCTTACGAATTCGAAGGTGTACGCGTTCTGCGCATGCCCATGGACGAGCTTGGTCGGCTATTGCGCTGGAGGAGCTATCGAGCGGTTTTGCTGCACTTCTTTGATCTGCGCTATGCCCGCGAGCTTGATCGTGCTGATCTGGACGATACGCCGATCTTTCTGTGGTCGCACAATCCCGAGACTCGTTATTGGGATTGGCCCTTGTTTACTGCGCCGTACTTCAGCGACCTACCCGAGATCTCGCCGAAGCAAGAAGATGAGTTTCGCGAGCGCGATGCGGTCATCGCTCGATACAACTCCAAGCCTAATGTGTCGTGGGTGTTTGTGTCCGAGGCGTTGAAGCAGCGCAGCGAGGAGCTATTGGGCTTTACTTTCAGACGGGCTCATGTAATTCCCAATTTGGTGGACGACAAGATTTTTCGCTTTGAGGAAAAGGATCCCGATCTGCGTAAGAAGGTGTTTCTGACGCGCAAGTTCGACAACGTGTCCACCTATGCATTGGATGTGGTGGCGAACGTTATCGTGGAGTTGAGCCGCCGACCGTTTTTCTCTGACATGGAGTTCGACCTGTACGGTACGGGCGACTTATACGACCGGCTGGTTCAACCCTTGCGCGGATTTCAGAACGTTCGTTTGCACCGTCGCTTTCTGTCGCGCTCCGAGATAGCGAGCGAACATCGAAGTCACGGTATCGCGTTGTATCCTACACGGTTTGACTCGCAGGGTGTGTCGATGGGCGAGGCGGCTATGTCCGGTCTAGTCGTGGTGAGCTCGGACATCGATGCTGCTCGGTGTTTTTTGCCTGACGATCGGGGGTTGCTATGCGAGGTTGAGGACGCCGAGGCGTATGCCGACGCCGTCGAGCGGCTTTACTATGACCAGCGGGCGTTCACGGCCGCTGCGCAGGCGTGTCATGAAAAAGTTCGGCGCTTGTGCGGACGCGAGCAGACCGTCGATCGCGAGATCGCGCTGATCAAAGGGTGTACTGGTCGCGGAGTTATTTGCGCACTCGGTAACATTGTGAGGGATAGGCGTTATCGCTCGGGTATGAGCGCGCACTAGGCTGCGATTATCAGATCGGTGCGGAATCCGAGGTAGGCTTGCGCTTCTGAGCTTATCGTAGCTGCGTGGGTGCCACAGCGCTGTGATTAGTCGCTCCGTTATAGATATGAACGGAAGTTCGCGTGCAAAGCACTTCGTTCGTGGTACGTTGTTCAAAAGGCGAATGGGGAAGGATGTTTCGATGGACTCATCTCGAATGAGCCGCACGTACGTTGCGGCACTGTTTTCGTTATTGCTAGTGTGCCTGCTGGCGATGCCTTCGATCGCTTGGGCAACGACGGAAGAGAACCGGGACCCGGCGAGCGATGCCGAGATTGCCGATGCGTTAACGAGCGGCGTCATCAAGTCCGAGAGAGATGTGGATGACGGGCAATCGGCCGACGGCGAGGCTGCGGCTCTTTCCTCGTCAAGGTTATCGTATCCCGTCTCCGTAAAGAGTTTTTCTGGCGCGACCATGTTCGAGACGGCCGTTGCCGAGGCGAAGGCTGCCTACCCCTCGTCCGATACGGTGATCTTGGCGGGTCCCGGCGACTCCTGGGTCGACGCGCTCGCGGGCGCGGGCTTGGCAGGCGCGCTGGACTGCCCCATCCTGTTCACCGAGCGGACGTCCTTGCACGCCGCGACCAAGGAGGCTCTCGAGCAGATGGGCGTGAAGAGCGCCGTCGTCCTTGGGGGCACGGCCGCCGTCTCTGACGGCGTGGTGGAGGAGCTCAAGGGCATGGGCATCACCTTGAAGGCGCGGCTGGGCGGCGCCGACTGCTACGACACGCAGATGAAGATCTACGACTACGGCCTGGACAACGGCTTGTGGGGCAAGGATGTAGTGATTTTCGCAACAGGCGGGCATTATGGCGATGCGCTGTCGGCTTCGCCCGTGGCGTTCGCCAAGAAGGCTCCCATCTTTCTGGTCGACAGCGCTACGAAGGATTTGAGCGAGGTCCAACGCGAAAGCCTGACGCAGGCTGCGAAAAACGGTTACGGTACAACCGTGTTGATCGCTGGCGGTGTTGAAGCCGTGTCAGCTGCAGCGGCAGGCACTGCTGATTTCGTGAGCTCGCTGGCTGGCGGTTCGGGTGAAAGCACGCGCCTCGGTGGTGCTACGCAGTACGAAACCAGTTCAGCTATTGCTTCGTGGGCGGTCGCTAATGCCGAATTCAGCTGGGATAACACCGCTTTCACTACAGGCGATGCTCCTTACGATGCGCTGGCGGGATCGGTTCTGCAGGGCAAGGCGAAATCGGTGATGTTACTGGTATCGCCTACGAACGTGAGTGCGATATCCGTTGCAGCTGGCGGGAAGGCGAGCGTGTCGTCCTTGCGTATCTTCGGTGGGAAGAGCGCGGTGGAGCCATCGGTACGCATTCGTTTGGCCGAGGCGTTCGATATCCCCGCTGCTTCATTGCCAGGCTTCAAGGTGTATGTCGATGCGGGTCATGGGGAGAATGATACTGGCAACGGTGCGTATGCCTCGGGCGCGGTGAGCGGCGGCTACGTGGAAGCCAAGCTGACGGCTGAGCTGGCCGACATGGTAGGCAACATTCTAAAGAACGACTACGGTGTGAACGTGTACGTAAACGACGATGGCGGGCCGTACAAGTACCGTCATGCCGAGGCGAAAGCGCTAGGATGCGACGCTATCGTTTCCATCCATTTCAACGCCGGGGGAGGAACGGGTACTGAATCCCTCATCCATAACTACAATGCGTCGTTCATGTCGTCTTTCTGGCAAAGCCAGATCCATCCTTACCTTATTAAAGGTGTAGGTTTGACGGATCGAGGCAAGAAAACGCAGGAGGTTGCCATTTTGGGCGGTACGTTGCCGGCGACGCTCTTGGAAGTATGTTTCATCGACAATGCAAGCGACATGAGGCAGTACCAGTCGCGCAAGGTTGAGATTGCTTACGAAATAGCAGAAGGGATCGTATCATGACGTACTCCACAACGAAGAATCGAACGGTCGGTCAGGTGCTACTGGCCTCGGTTCTCGCGATTCTGCTATGCGTGTATTCCGTGCCCATGGCTCCGGTGCGCGCGTATGCTGACGATGGTGATGCGCAAGTGGGCGTAGGATCCAAGGGCCCTACCGCTGATGACGTGTCGAGCGTCAACGATGGATCGGCTGGTGAAGGCGAGAAGGGTAGAACTGGAAATCCAAACAAGATTGAAGGGGCGGAGGATGCCGCCGATGGGGGCGAGGCTGTGCAAGATGCGACCGGTGGTGGTGTCGGCGAGGGCTTGCCCGCTGGTTCGGGCTCGGATCGCCCTGCCGAAGGCGCGGGGCAGGCCCGGGAGGAATCCGGCGAGCTGGAGGCAGCTGAGAACGAGGGTGGCCAAGCGGAAGGTGCGATCGATGAGCCTGAGTTGACCGAAGAAGAGCAAGCCGGGGCGTTCAGCGCGATCACCGACGAGGAGATTGCTGAGGTGCTGTCGGCGTTGGAGGATTCCGAGACTTCGGAGGCGAGCGAGGGGGTTGCGACGCTGTCGCTGAGCGGCTCGGGCGGTGTGAAGAAATACGAAGGCGCGACCATGTTCGAGACGGCCGTTGCCGAGGCGAAGGCTGCCTACCCCTCGTCCGATACGGTGATCTTGGCGGGTCCCGGCGACTCCTGGGTCGACGCGCTCGCGGGCGCGGGCTTGGCAGGCGCGCTGGACTGCCCCATCCTGTTCACCGAGCGGACGTCCTTGCACGCCGCGACCAAGGAGGCTCTCAAGCAGATGGGCGTGAAGAGCGCCGTCGTCCTTGGGGGCACGGCCGCCGTCTCTGACGGCGTGGTGGAGGAGCTCAAGGGCATGGGCATCACCTTGAAGGCGCGGCTGGGCGGCGCCGACTGCTACGACACGCAGATGAAGATCTACGACTACGGCCTGGACAACGGCTTGTGGGCTTCAAGTATGGTTATCGTTGCCACGGGTGGGCACTATGGAGACGCGTTATCTGTGTCACCCGTGGCATTCTCGAAAAAGGCTCCCATCTTTCTGGCTCGAGACGGCAATTTGCCCACGGCTCAGAAGAACGCGTTGACTGCTGCATACAAGCACAAGGAGATTTCATCGGCAGTAATCGTCGGCGGCACTGCGGCTGTGTCGACTCAGGCGGCTGGCTTCTTGCGTGAACTGGGTTCGCTAACGCGCCTCGGTGGTGCTACGCAGTATGAAACCAGCGCGGAGATTGCTGCGTGGGCTGTAAAATATCAGGGGCTTTCGTGGGATGCGGCCGCGTTTACCACTGGCGCGGCTCCTTATGACGCGCTTTCGGGGTCGGTACTGCAGGGAAAGACTAATTCGGTGATGCTACTGGTGGATGATTCGCTGATGGCTGCGGTCAAGGAGGCATCCGTTAACAAGAGCTCAATTTCCAGCATTCGTTTCTTCGGTGGCACGTCGGCGATTTCGCCGAGCCTGCGCACCTTGATCATGAGCTATCTGTCTGACAAGATAACCTATGAAAGCACGGGCGTAAGTCTTTCGCGAATGGCGAGTTTGGAGGGCGTATCTGCAAAGACGTTAAATCCTGATATCGTCAGCTACGAGGACAGCGAATTCTACCAGTTCGCGGTGTTGAACGAGGGCTATTCCGGCAAGGTGACGGCGGCGCAGATCGACGCGTTTATTGAGAAAAACTGCATGTACAGCGAATCCGCTTACGGGGTGACCAGCAAACTACGAGGTACGGGCAAGTACTTCATTGAGGCTGCGAAAACCTATGGTGTGAACGAAGTGTACCTGTTGTCTCATGCCATTCTAGAAAGTGCTTGGGGATGCTCTACGCTTGCCCAGGGTAAGGTGTCCGGTTATAAAGGCTATTTGAATTTCTATGGTATCGGAGCTTACGACCTCGATCCAGATAACGGTGGTGCCGCTTTGGCGAAGAGCAACAAGTGGACGACGCCCCAGAAGGCCATCGTGGGGGCGGCGCAATGGATTGCGAAAAGTGGAAATCGCTATTTAAATAACGCTTACCACCAGAATACTCTGTACAAGATGCGGTGGAACTACGAACAGGCGACCAAGGAGGGCGTCGTGTGGAAACAATATGCCACCAGTCCTACGTGGGCATCCGGCATTTCTAACGTCATGGCCAGCTTCTATTCTTATGCGGGTATCGATAAGGGAAATACGGGCCTTAGGTTCCTCGTGCCATTGTACTCATAAATCGTACAACGCTTAACGATTTGCCATAGTAAGGCGAAGCGCGGCCGGCCGGCACGGCGGTCGCGCTTTTGTCATTGTTTATTCGTCGAATAAGGAGGGTGCCATGTCGTCAGAGCCGCAGGTGTCGGTGATCGTTCCCATGCATAACGCTCGGGATTATATCACGGCGTGCATCGATAGCGTTTTGGCGCAGACGCTCATTAACTTCGAGTTGATTTGCGTCGACGATGGATCGACGGATGAAACATACGCTCTGGTGGAGGAAAGTGCGGCTCGCGACGGACGTGTGCGCTTGCTGCGTCAGCGCAATGCCGGTCCCGGCGCCGCTCGCAATGCGGCGTTGGACTCGGCGCGGGGAAGGTACGTGTACTGCTTAGACGCAGACGATTTCATTGATGCCGGTTTGCTGGAAAATTGCGTTGAGGCGCTGGATCGATCAGGTGCGGATATGGCGCTGGTGGCGTTTCGCACCTATAACGAGCAGTGCCGGCGCGCGTTTCCTGCTGAATGGAGCATGCGGAACGAACGGGAGTTTCCATCGTATCCTTCGGGTTCATTCTCGCGAGAGACAGCGCCCGATCTGTTTTTCGAGACAGTTCAAAACGTTCCTTGGAACAAGGTGGTGCGTCGCGATCTGCTGGAGGGGCGTGGCATCCGCTTTCAGGATCTGCGTCTGACCGAGGATCTCATGTTCTCGTTACCTGCGGCCGTTGCGGCGAAGCGGCTTGTGCGTCTGCCGTCGCCGATGGTGACCCATCGGGAGTTCGCCGGCACGAACGTCATGTCCGACAAGGGTCGGTATCCTCTCGATTTTCTGGATGCATTCGCAGCGTTGCGCACATGGTTGGAAAACGAAGGATTGTACGAACTTCTTCGGGTGGCGTATCAGACGTGGCTGCTCGATGCCGTTTACTATAACTTGCCCACGTACCGCGACTTCGATGCATTTGCGATTGCGTACGATCGTTTGGCTGCAGAGAACTTGCGGGAGTTCGACTTGGCAAGCCTCGATCCCTCGAATGTGCGCGATCGTCGGCACCGGGCGTTGCTGAAAGGTTTGCGGACGGGGTCGAGGGAGCGCTTTCTACTCGCGTGCGCGAATGTCGAAGCAGATGAGGTGCAGGAGCAGAAGTGCGGCTTTCAAGAGCGGCAAACTTCGATGAAATGGCTGGCGGAGCGTATGCGTGATCGTCTGAGGGTCCGTTCTTAGCTCGCAAGGGTAGGCTTTCGTTTCGACCGTACGCTCGGTTTAGCTAACGTACTCGAGACGTTCGCGTACAAGCTTTGTCCGCTTGAGCTTCCATCAACCCGTCCCTCTGGGCATGTAACAAACGACATATTTCGTGCAACAAACGACCGTTCGTTGGGCAGCTTCCCTTTCTATAATACGGGTAGAGAAAGGGCGGATAAAGGGGATGCCATGAACGGAACGGACAAACGAGTTTCGTCGCGTACTGCAAAGGCTCTGCTCGCGGTGGTGCTGGCAATTGGCTTGTGCCCCATTCCGGCCTATGCCGACCAAGAACTCGAGAATTGCTCGACGTATTCGGAAGATCGGAATCGATCAGGTGCGGAAAGCGAGGGTTTGGAAGGGTCGGGAAACGCGGGCGAAGGTGCAGTTAGTTCTAAAGCGTACGATGATATTAGCTCTTTCGTCCATGGAAGCGCCGTCGAAAAAGGTTCGTCTGACGAAGTCGGCGACAAGTTTGAGGATTCTTCGTCCATTGGCCGGACGGAAGGTGGCGCCTCGAGCGACGATTTGGCTTCGTGCGAGGAGGAAGGGCAGGGCGACGTCCCTGAAATGCCGGATGAGGGAGATTTGCCGGACGGATCCGCGAAGATCGACGAGGGGGAGATGCTCGAGCAGGCGATCGCTGGGATGGCGGATGAGGTTGCCGTCGATGCCGAAGCGGCGGACAAGGCTCGTCTTGTCCATGATGCGTTGGCCAAAGCCGTGACGTACGCGCAGGATGTTGAGGGCCTTTCTGAGAACTTGCGGTTGTTCACCGCTTATGGTGCCGTGGTTGATCAAGTCGCCGCGTCGCAGGGTTTCGCGTATGCGTATGAACTCATTATGCAGAAACTGGATATCGAATGCGTCGTGGTCGAACACGTAGAGGAAAACTATGCTTGGAATATTGTGAAGATCGGCGACAGGTGGCTGCACGTCGATGCCGCCGCCGACGCCGTTTTGTATGCCGAGCATTGCGCAGGGGACCATGGTTCGGAATGCGACGGGGAGTGCTATCGGGCGTACTCGTTGGTGACCGACGACTTCATGGCCGCTGATGAGAACGACCAGTTCGCCAAGAAACATGCCTCTTGGATGCTTTCTGACGATCCAGGAGCAACCCCCGACGACGCCGTCAACGATTCGGTCGATGGTTCCATAGTCGAAGACGAGAAGGCCGCCCCAGAACCTTCCGGAGATGGAGACGGTGTCCTGAAGAATGATGATACTCTGACCGAAGGCAAAGACTCATCCCAGAATGAAGGAGCCGAATCAAGCAACGCCGATCCTGATAGCGGAGAGAGTCGAAGCGAAAAGCTCGATGATTTTGCGGAGGCGATGTCGACAGGTTTTACTACTGCTGACTTGAACAGGGTGATTCCTCGTACGTACAACGGAACTGGCCAGTGCCAGGGATATGCGAAGTATATTGGGAGGCAGCTAACAGGAACTGATCCATGTGGGTCGTCGCTTGATGGTTATGGTAATAATGTAAACGCAAATCGCGGGTGGACTAAGTACGGAAGTATTAATGCTGCCGGAGGGTTGCGTGTGGGGGATTTCATACGCATTTATACTCAAGAAGGTGGTCATGCGGCGATTGTGTATAGCGTGGGGAGCGGTACGAATCCGGAAATTCGCGTGACTGAGAAATGGGGTTCAAATGTCAATATAAAAACAGGGGGCTATTTGAACGGCACTGGTTCGCTTCGCTATTTAAATCAGATCAAGAACCATAAAGTCTATTATGTATTGCGATGGACTCAAGACACTCATTCCCACAGCTTCCCGGTGAGTGCCGTATCCTATTACAATGACGTTAACCACACGGTCAACTATGGACGTTGCTCGTGCGGGGCATCGAAGGCGTCTGAGCGACAAAACTGCACGTTCGTTTGGAAAGGCCTCAAGAGCGTGTGCTCCGGCTGCGGCGCGGAGTACGTTTATCATGAAGGCGACGGAGAGTACGTGACCGTGCGAAATACCTCCGTTTTCAATGGGGACAATCCGGATACCGGGTCGCAGATCACCATACCGTCTGGTTTGGTGCTCAAGGTGACTGGTGTAAAAGTGAGCAGCTGGGGCCGGTATGTCGGCAGGGTTACGTACAAGGGTAAGACCGGATACGCTCACTTGGCGGACTTCAAGTTTAACGGCACGGCTGGAAAGCATGTTTTTTCGAGCGGCGTATGCTCGCAGTGCGGCATGGTGCAGGTGGGGAGCGCTCCGGGTATTTACAAAACCAAGACCGATACGACGCTGTACTATCAAAACGTATGGGCGTCTCAGCGTCGGGTCGTCAAGAAGGGCGAGCAGGTGACCATCATAAAGGTTGAGCCCACCACCCATAACTGGTATTGGGGGTATACGCCCGATGGATATGTGGTCGGTATGGACCAGCTGGCAGCTAAGGCTTTCGAATCGGGTCGGAACGGTTCGGTTGCTACCGTTGCGGACGGAACGTACCTCATTACCAGTGCCTATAACACGGCGTTCGCGTTCGACATTTATGACGCGTCAAAGAGTAACGGTGCCCAAGTGCAGCTGTGGCACAACAACGGCAACGTGGCCCAGCAGTTCAAGCTGAAAAAGAACACTGACGGTACTTATCTTATAACCAATGTTGGCTCGGGCAAAGCTCTCGACGCCTCTGGCGGTGGGCTTGTCGATCATACGAACACGGTTCAATGGGACGCCCATAACGGCGCGAACCAGCGCTGGTACGTTGAGCGGTGCGCCGACGGCACGTTCACCTTTCGCAATCAGAACAGCAATCTGTACCTTGACGTGAATGGCGGAAACGTCGCTGCCGGCACGCAGATCCACCAGTATCATGCGAATCAGAGCCATGCGCAGAAATTCAACCTAGTTCCGTTCGGGGGGACCAGCTCGTTCGCCGGCTCCGGTTTGGTGGTTACGGGGGTGAATGAGTCTTACACGTTCACCGGGAGCGCGATATCGCCTAAGCCTACCATCAAGAGACTCGCATATGCTTTAGGAGCGTTGCGCGTGCCCGGGTCTGGGACGTCGTCTGGAGGCTGGACCTATGCCGAAACGTGCACGCTGGAGGCTGGAAAAACCTACTTGGTCGAAGTGGATAGCGTATCGAAGCTCGCCGGCAATGCCTCAGGAGCCGACATGCTCCTGTATGATTTCGAAAGCAATCGCACCATCGTCGAGCATACGTATTCTTTCTCGAAATCGAAGCAGTCGAAAACAATCGTTCCTTCGAAGACGGGCAAGCTCATCATGTACGCCGGGAGGGTGGGGCAATGCCAGGGTTGCGCGTCGCAATGGGATGGCATCCGGGTATACGAAGTCCTCGAGAAGGACAAGGATTACACGCTTTCCTACAAGAACAACGCTACCGTAGGGTCCGGTAGCGTCGTGGTAACGGGAAAGGGATCGATTTCCGGATCGAAATCAATCGGGTTCAGCATCGTCGAATCGACCAAGAAACAACTGGTTCGAAAGGCCGGAAACACTGCTCTGGATACTACTTCGAGTATTGTGCAGGAAGGGTTTGCTAAAGGTTCGTGTGACACGGTGGTGGTTGCGACGATGAACGGGTATTGGGACGCCCTAACGGCTTCTGCCCTTGCGGGGTTGAAACGATGCCCCGTACTATTGACCGATCCGAATGCCCTTAGCTCTCAAGCGGCTTCGGAAATCAAGCGCTTAGGTGCATCGAAGGTTGTCGTTGCTGGCGGCAACGCAGCGGTTTCGAGCAGGGTAGAAACTTCGCTTAAGAGGATATCCTGCGTCAAGAGCGTTCAGCGTTTGTCGGGGCTCACCGCAATCGATACGGGTTTGGCGTTGTATCGTTCCGGCAAAGGAAGCTGGGGGAAGACGGCTATCGTGGCAACATCGGCGACGTTCCAGGATGCGCTCTCCATATCGCCGTACGCGTATGCCAAGAAAGCCCCAATTTTTTTGGCCAACGCCTTTACGCACAAGCTCGATCAGGAAACGCTTTCGGCTGTGAAGTCGGGGGGTTTCACTCGTGTGGTGATCGTAGGCGGTACTGCTGCGGTTTCGAAATCAGTCGAATCTCAGCTCAGGGGCATATCTGTAGTTCGTTTGAGCGGCGCGACGGCGTACGAGACGTCTTCGGAGATAGCTTCTTGGTGCGTGAGCCAGGGAATGAAGGCCGACAATATGGGCATCGCGACAGGGAGATCGTATTACGACGCTCTCACGGGGTCTGCGTTGTGCGGGAAGAAAGGCGCAGTGCTAGTGCTGGTTGACGACGCCAACAGAAGCACGATCGATGCTTTTGTGAAAAGGCAAAAGAAGGCAATCTACCGCACCTTTGTTTTTGGGGGAGAGGCGGCGGTTTCTGGGGCGACGGCATCGTATATTTCTAAGGCGATCAAGGCAACATAGAATGCCCGATTAGGCGGAGGGGCCTGAATCGATTCCTCCGCCTTTCATTCAATCCAAGAGTATCGTTCGCCATCGTACTTCGTGTATGCAAGGTTTGATATCACTCGATGCTGCTATAATGCATAAGTTGGGTTCGTTTTGATCAGGTCGCTTCGCCGTTTTGAGCAAGAAGAGATAGGGTTCACAGGTCTTCCATGGAATGGTACCAAGCTGCAATAGTGTTTTGCGTGGCCTTTGCGGTCACGTATCTCATGGTGCCCGTTTCCAAGAAGATTGCCGTAAGAATAGGGGCTATCGATTATCCGGGCTATCGGCGCGTCAATAGGGGGCCGGTTCCCCGGTGCGGGGGGATCGCGCTGTACGTCGGTCTGATAGCTGCTTGTTTCACCATGTTCCTCGGCGTGCGGTTTTTCGACTGGGATCTGCATGACTTATACATTTTGAGCGACATCAATTATATTTTGCTGTATGTTGGCGTTACCGCTATGTTCACTGTGGGGCTGGTGGACGATATCACCCAGCTCTCACCGGGTGTAAAGTTCGTGGGCCAGATCGTTGCCGCAGCTGTCGTCGCACTTTCGGGCATTACCGTTGGTGCGGTGCGAACCCTGGGTGTGGGCGACTACTTTACGTTAGGTTGGTTGGACTATCCCCTTACTGTGCTGTATTTGGTAGTGTTCGTAAACGTTACGAACCTCATCGATGGGTTGGACGGTCTCGCTTCGGGTCTGGTGGCCATCGTTTCGGCGAGTCTCATGTATCTGGTTTGGGTGCGCGGAAGCTTCACGCTCGTCCTGGTATGTTTGGCGCTCATCGCGGTATGCCTGGCCTTCCTACGATTCAATTTTTTCCCTGCTTCGGTGTTCATGGGGGATTCGGGTTCTCATTTATTAGGCCTGATCGTCGGCATCGTTTCGGTTGTGGGCGTGGTGCGCACGCAGAGTTTTATGATCATGCTTGTGCCTCTAGTGATTGCGGGTGTTCCCGTGCTTGATACGATCTCTGCAATCATCAGGCGCGGACGTGCCCACCAATCCGTCGGGCATGCTGATTTGGGGCACGTTCATCACCGGTTGATGCGCGCGGGTTTAAGCCAGAGACGATCTGTTGCCGTACTGTGGTTGTGCACTGCTGCTCTCGCGGTGGTAGGATGCCTCATGGGAAGCTTTTCAGGGCCGGTGCGCTGGATCGTCTCCCTTGCTTTTGCTGTGGTTTTGTTTTTCGTTATATGGAAATTCGGTCTTTTCAAACCGGTCTTGCGGCATCATTACGACAACAAGGGAAAACGCGGTCCTCGTGTTCCGCGCCACCAACGATAAGCTGCAGAGGCCATGGCTGAAGTATCAGAAGCACAGAAAAGGCAGTCGACGCGAACTGCTGCGGTCACCGTCGCAGTGGTTGTTGTCCTGTCTCTGGTATTCGTTGGATTGGTCGCTTTCTTGGATGGCGTTGCCGATCAAGCGGAGACTGGCAACGCTTCCATTGCCAGCGTCTCTTCAACCGATCCGTTTTACGTACTGTTGATCGGCTCTGATTCGCGTAAAGGGACGGCGTTGTATACGGGAAACAAGGCCGACCACGCGCAGCTTGACCAACACTCCGACATTATGACGCTTATGCGCGTCGATCCGGAGACGTATCTTATTACGCTTGTGTCCATTCCTCGCGATACCGTTTTAGAAGGGTCGTCTTCACGGATCAACGATGCGCTCCTTGACAACGATCCTCAAAAGGTAGTGGACGAGGCCGAGAAACTGACGGGCGTCGAGATACCATATTACATGATGACAACTTTTACGTCCTTCGAGGCGCTAATCGATGCAATGGGAGGCATCGTGGTGGACGTGCCGAAGGATATCAAAGTACCTGATCCGATGACCGCGGAAGACGTTACGGTAAAAGCGGGGGAGGATCGGTATCTCGATGGGTCGGAAGCTCTAGTGCTGGCTCGCGCGCGCAAGGAATACGGTGACAATCAGGAAGCGCTACGTCAGATCAACGTGCGCAATCTCGAGATCGCCATGATACAAAAGGTACTTGATCTTGACAGCGAAAAAACCGCAAACGGCGTGTTGGTGGATCTCGAGGAGAACACGAGCACCAACTTGGACATGGCTGCTGTGGGTTACCTTATGATTGACTTCATCACACATAAAGAAGAAGTGGTTATACACTCATGTACAGGGCCTTATCGAGGCGCCGAAAACGCTGATGGGTTGTGGGTGGTTGAAGAAGATGTCGAAGCATGGGCGGAGCTTATGGAAGTCGTTGATGCGGGAGGGGACCCTTCGGAAATAGTCGAGCTTCCTTCCCACTCCTAGGACGGGCATCGAGGCCCTCGGCCCGCTATGCTATCATGTGACTTTGTCTATACGCGATGTTGAATGGGAGTGTTGTGCTGAGTGCTCTTGCAACGATATTGAGGGACAATTGGGAGTGGCGAAAGCAGATTGGGCGTCTGGCCATCTTCGAGTTGGTTAAGAAGTCTCGCGGAGCCGTATTGAGCTGGGCGTGGTTCTTCATCAAGCCCGGTATGTACATCTTCTGCTTCTGGTTTGCGCTCGACGTGGGTCTTCGCGTGGGAAGCGGATCATCGGACGCGGGTGCCCCGCCGTACATCTTGTGGCTATGCGCGGGTTTGATACCCTGGTTTTTCATGCAGGATATGCTCGGTGCCGGCATTGATGTCATGCATCGTTACCCGTATTTGGTGAACAAGATAAAGTTTCCGCTCAGCGGTATATCCACCATCTTCACGGCGGCAACTATGATTGTGCAGCTTATGCTCATGGTTGCGCTATTCGTCATTTACTTCGCTTGCGGGATGCCGTTTGATGTGTACTTGCTGCAGGTTCCGTTGCTATTGCTTCTCATGTTCGTGTTCTGGGATTTGGCATCTATCCTGTTCAGCCAGCTTTCTGCCATCAGCAAAGATGTCGCGAACCTTATGCATGCTATGTCCACGCCGTTTTTTTGGCTATCGGGTGTCATCTTCAATGTTAAGAGCGTGCCCGTAGAGTGGATACAGGCGATCCTGTACTTCAACCCTATCACGTTCTTCGTGACTTCGTTTCGCGGAGCGTTTTACGACAAAGTGTGGTTCTGGGAAAATCCGCTGCTCTGTGCAGGTTTTGCTACGACGTTCGTAGTCACGCTTGTTGCGGCGGTGTTCGTGTACAAGAAGTTCAACGAGGAGGTGGCCGATGTCCTCTAGCGGACTCTCTTCTTCGTTGGGAGATGCGAAATCGCTCCATAAGACCAGCGTGAGCGATGAGGTCGTCATCCGCTTCGATAGCGTGACGAAGACCTACAATCTCTACAAGAATGATCGAGGCAGGTTTCTTGGCATCTTCAACTACAAGAAGAAAGGCATGTTCCTGGGCAGCGTCGATGCAAGCAAGAACTTGTCATTTGAAATTAAAAAGGGCGAAGCGGTTGCCTTTTTGGGTCGCAACGGTGCTGGTAAGAGCACGGCTCTCAAGATGGTGACAGGCGTGACCCATCCCACCTCTGGCGAGGTGGAGGTGGAAGGTCGCGTAAGCGCGCTACTTGAGCTGACGGCCGGCTTCGATATGCAGTTAACGGGGCGCGAGAATATTGCTCTGCGCGGACAGATTCTCGGACTAAACAAAAAAGAGGTCGGCAGGATTGAGCCGGCCGTAATCGATTTCGCTGAGTTGGGCCTCTACATCGATCAGCCGATGCGAACGTATTCGAGTGGTATGAAAGCGCGTTTGGGATTCGCATTCGCGGTGGCTATCGATCCGGAGATACTGGTGGTCGACGAGGCGTTGTCGGTGGGCGACCGTGCTTTTCAACGCAAGTGCATCGAGCGCATCCGCGAGATCATGATGGACGAGAGCGTGACCGTGCTGTTCGTTACGCATGCATCTGCAACGGCCAAGGAATTCTGCAGTCGGGGCATTGTTTTGGATGAAGGAGCGAAAGTCTTCGACGGCAGCATAAACGATGCGACGGCGTACTACGAAGAGAATTACTAGGAGTGGGCGATGTCTGATCGAACGGGAGACGGACGTGTTTTCGCTGCGATCTTAGCGGGTGGATCGGGTGCGCGCATGGGAAATCCAGACAAGCCGAAGCAGTTCTATCTGCTTGGGGGCAAACCTATTCTCGTGCACACTGTTGAAAAATTCTGTATGACTGGCTTGTTCTGCGAAGTTGCGGTATTGAGCCCCCCTACGTGGATGCGCCAAACGCGTGACCTGATCGAGAAACACTCCCCGCATTATGCTGGAGCTGTCACTGTGTTGGAAGGCGGTCCTACGCGGAGCGATACCATTCTGAATGCACTTCGCTACTTTGAGGGACGATATGGCTCCGCTTGTGATGACGTGATCGTCACTCACGATGCAGTCAGGCCTTTTGTATCGTATCGCATTATCGAGGATAACGTGAAAGCGGCTTGTTTACATGGCGCGTGCAACACCGTTGTTCCTGCAACCGATACGATCGTGGAAAGCTGCGATGCCGATACCATTTCGTCCATTCCCGACCGCAGCAAGCTCTATCAGGGTCAAACTCCGCAATCGTTCAACTTGCCTAAGTTGAAAGCTTACATGGAGCAGTTGACCGAATCGGAGAAGGGTTCTCTGACCGATGCATGCAAGATATTCGTGGTTAACGGTGAGAGGGTCGTGCTGGTGCCGGGGGACGTCTCTAACATGAAGATCACGTATCCTCAGGATATGCGTATTGCTGAAGCGCTGATAGGGGAGTAGCAGTGCTCAACTGTGTGTATAGGCTGATCGCTCCACGTATGTTCGAACCGGTGGAAATCGACGTTTCGACGCAGGGGAAGCGCGCGATCGTGCGTCCGACACACCTTTCGATATGCAATGCTGATATGCGCTATTATCTGGGGAAGAGAAGTGTTGAGGCGCTTTCGAAAAAACTGCCTATGTCTCTTATCCACGAAGGTATCGGCACGGTGGTCGAAGATCCAACTGGTTTGTTCAGCCGAGGAGACCGCGTAGTACTTTTGCCGAACAACCCGCACGAGTCCAGCGAGCATGTGGCAGAGAATTACCTTTCCAGCAGCGAATTCTGCGGGAGCGGGTTCGATGGTTTCATGCAAGAGTACCTAGTGATGCCCCCTTCCCGCCTAGTTGCTTTGCCTTTGGGCGTCGATGCGAATATCGCCGCATTCACTGAATTGGTTAGCGTCGCCGTACATGCGGTTACCCGTTTCGAAGCTATTGCCCATGAACGCCGTGATGTCGTAGGGGTTTGGGGTGATGGGAACCTGGGCTTTATTGTCGCTTTGGTTCTGAGAATGCTGTATCCTGACATGTTGATTGTCGTGTTCGGGCGCAATAGTTTCAAGTTGGCTGACTTCACGTTCGCTGATCGCGTTTGCTTGTCGCATGAAGCGGCCGACCTCCCTACGGTAGACCATGCGTTTGAATGCTGTGGTGGATACGGAAGCGCTAAGGCAATTGAGCAGATCATTGATCTCGTCAAGCCTGAAGGGACGATTTCGCTATTGGGCGTGAGCGAGAATCCGGTGCCCGTAAACACACGCATGGTTCTGGAGAAGGGACTGAGGTTGTTCGGTAGCAGTAGAAGCGGCAGAGCGGATTTTTTGCGAACTGTCCAGCTGTACCAAGAGCATCCTTCGATGCTCGAGTATTTGAAGTCACTGGTCGGTGATGTGATCCCCGTTCGAACCACGCAAGATATGACAAGCGCTTTCGAAGCCGATGTATGCAAGCCCATGGGGAAGACCGTCATGCAGTGGAACGTATAAGGTAAGGTTGCCAGGGTGAGTTTTAAGAAACTGCTCGTAACTTGCGCTAAGGCTGTGTTCAATGCGCTGTATCGACTTTTTGGGTTGCTTGGTCGGCGCGACGAGGTCCTTTTTGTTTCAAGGCAGTCCGAGAAACCTTCTTTGGATTTCCTAGAGTGCGGAGCAGAGTTTCAAAAGCGAGGTTGTCGTCCTGTGTACCTTGCAAGACGGCTTACAAGAAAAACGCTAGTCGCTTATGCTTTTCATACGCTCAAAGAGACGTATCATTTGGCACGTTGCAGGGTGTGCGTTCTTGATCGGTACGATCCTGTCGTCAGCCTAATTCGCTTTGACTGCGAACCTTCAAAAGAAGTTGATTCGGCACGACATCGAGAATTCCCGCGTGTTCCGGTGATTCTGCAGCTATGGCACGCATTCGGTGCATTCAAGAAGTTTGGTTACCAGACCATTGATGTTTCGGAGGGCCATTCCGATCAGGAAGCCGCTCTCTTCAGGATACACCGTAACTATTCCTGGGTAATTTGCTCGGGCGAGGGCGCTCGTGATGCTTTTGCAGAAGCGTTCTCGTACCCTCGAAACAGGGTGCTCCCGCTTTGCCGTCCCGAATACCGAAAGCTCATCGAGATTCGAGATGTGGTTGCCGGCTCCTGCAACGCCTCGCTAACATCGTTGCTTTTTGTTCCCACAGTACGAAAATATGACAAAACCGCACATCCTTTTCGAGATCTGCATGGCGTTCGCGACCACTTATTCGATTCCGAACGCTACGAGTCTCTGTGGGCGTTTCACCCCCTCGAAACGGGCGAAGAGGCTTCTCTCGGCGTTCCGCCTGCACTTCTCAACGCAGAGTATGTGATAACCGATTACTCGTCGATCGTCTATGAGGCCTATTTGCTAGGCAAGCGCGCTGTGTTTTATATTCCCGATATCGATCATTATCGTCGTTCTCCGGGCTTGAACTCCGATCCGGCTCTCTTGTGCCCCGATCTGGTCGCTTTCAGCGCTCAGGAGCTTGTGGCAAAGCTTGATGCGTGGCGCAACGATCCGGATAGCTATCCGTTCGATCAGTTCGAAAGGTTCGTGGGAGATTCTTTCGAGGGCGCAAGCGACGACCCTGCTTTGGCGATTGTAGAATTTGCCTTATCAACGATGAGCCGCTGATTCGTTCTCGAAGGCGCGATTGTTCGTGTCGGTTATTGTGTCTGTTGTTCCGGGCGGCATCATTTTCGGCAAGATATAGTAAAATGAGTCTATGCATAAATTACAGCTTGGGAACATTTGCGCAATGTAGGCCCGGTTTTATGTGGATACCCTGATTCCTGACGCACGCATGTTGAAAGACGATGATCATGGATAAGCGAAAAATATTCGTAACGCATTCCTCCATGCCTTTACTGGAAGAGTACATTGAGGAAATAGCTCCGCTTTGGGAGTCTCATTGGCTCACAAATAGGGGAGCTAAGCATCTGCAGCTCGAAACAGATCTATTGCACTACCTGGGGGCGAAGAACATCTCCTTGTTCACCAATGGGCATGCTGCGCTTGAATGTCTGCTCGAGGCGATGCACTTGGAAGGCGAAATTATCACCACACCTTTCACGTTTGCCTCCACGACCCACGCAATTGTACGTCGAGGGCTGACTCCGGTATTTGCCGACATCAATCGAGATGATTATACGATTGATCCAGCGAGCGTCGAGAGCCTTGTCACCTCTCGCACTTGCGCGATCATGCCCGTTCACGTGTATGGAAACCTCTGTGATACGGAGGCTATCGGCCGTATCGCCGATAGATATGGCTTAAAGGTGATCTACGATGCTGCGCATGCGTTCGGCGTGAAAAGGAATGGTGTTCCTGTATCGGAATTTGGCGACGCATCGATGTTCTCATTCCATGCGACGAAGGTGTTCAATACCATTGAAGGTGGGGCTGTAGTATATAGCGATGCCGCTTTGAGTGACATGCTTGAGCGATGCAAAAATTTTGGGCTAGCTGATTCTGAAACGGTTGATTTTGTTGGTACGAATGCAAAGATGAATGAGTTCTCAGCGGCGATGGGATTATGCAACCTTCGCCACGTGGATAGCGAGATCGCCAAGCGCCGATTAGTGGTGGAGCGCTACAACGAGCGTCTTTCGCGTGTAGAAGGCGTGCGGTTGTGCTCCATTCCGATGGGGGTCAAGCACAACTACGCCTATATGCCAATCGTGATTGAGGATCAGTTCGGTATTTCGAGAGACGACCTGGCTTCAGCCTTGGCCAACGAGGGTATTTTTGCGCGCAAGTACTTCTTCCCGCTGATCACCGATTTCGACTGCTACCGCGAATCGTATGATTCGAGAGCCACTCCCATCGCGAGGGATGTATCTTCTCGCGTGCTTACCCTTCCGCTTTACGCTGACTTGAACCTCTCGGACGTCGATGTGATATGCGATGTCATCTCGGCTTGTTCTCGTTGAGCTTTGAGTTTAGTCTGCACTGATCAAAGAACCTGAAAAGAGGAATGCTATGAACCCAGCCGTACTATTGCTTGGTGGCTCCGAGCAGCAAATCATTGCTATAGAGACGGCGTGCAAGCTTGGGTATCGTACTGTGCTGTGTGATTATCTTGAAGATAACCCAGGGCAAGCGTACGCTGATTCGTTCTATTTGGTGAGCACGACGGATAAGGAAGCCGTGCTTTCGGTAGCGCGTAAGGAGTGTGTTGACGGCATTGTCGCGTACGCTTCGGATCCTGCAGCCCCCACTGCGTCTTTCGTGTCTGAGGAACTTGATTTACCTGGACTGCGGTACTCAATGGCTTTGAATTTTTGCGAGAAGCATCGTTTTCGCACCTTTCTTTCGGATAATGGGTTCAATGTTCCGAGATCGCTCGAATTCAATGTAGACGAAGGGGTTGCTGCTGATGCTGTCGAGGCGTTTCGCTTCCCGGTGGTTGTGAAGCCTACGGATTCTTCTGGTAGCAAGGGTGTCACCATTGTTCGCTCGCGGAACGAGCTGGAAGGTGCCGTTGAAGCGGCGAAAGTTTATTCGCGGAATAGAGTGTTGATCATCGAAGAGTTCATCGAAAGGGCTCACCAGCATGTTGTTGAAGCCGAGCTGACGGTTTCGGGAGGCGAAGTGGTGACATGGGGCCTAATCAACAGCATTCGGGATACGGAGTCAAACCCTCTTCTACCGGCGGCTTACAGCTACCCTCTCGAGCTCGACTATGCCCAGAAATCTATAGTGAAAGAAGAGATTGCTGCGCTGATTCATGCGAGCGGCATGCAAGCAGGGTCTTTCAACATCGAAATGATCATCGACGCAGATGGCAGATTATTCTTCCTTGATGCCGGACCTCGAAACGGTGGCAACATGCTACCCGACTTTATATCGATGATTGCACGCGGCGATATCGTTGAAGCGACTTTGCGCATGGCGATGGGGGAACGACCGGGCAGCGAGATAGCTCTCGATGGAGAAGAAGGAGGCTTCTGGGGCCTCGTCGTGTTTCATTCTTCGCAGGATGGCGTGTTCTCGCATGTTGACTATTCTTCAACGGCTAGGAATAGTCTCGTGAAAGAGTGCATGTTTGTCGAGCCAGGTGATGAAGTCAAGCGGTTTGTGACATGCGACAAGGCATTCGGGTTTGCCTTCCTGCATTTTGAAAAGGAGCAGGAAAAGCTGGACGTGATGAACGATTTGGGCAGGCATGTGCGAATCGTACTGCAGTAGGTAATGTTATGAATCTGAAAGCGAAAAGTCGATAAAGCAGAGGAAGCGATGAAGTATCTTCATATTATCCCGCCAAGTATAAGAATGATGACTACATACGTAAACTTTATTGAGGATAATTTCGCTGAAGCGGATCAGCATGATTTCGTATCGATACGTCCTATTCCTAATGGTGAAGCAGAGCTGTTCGATGCCGATAATAGATTTGGCCTGTCGGGCGATGGAGTGAAGAAGCTCAAAAACCTACGAAAATTGATCAAAGAATATGACCATGTCATTTGGTACAGTTTTATCGTCCCTCATAGGTATGCGTTATTCCTTGCTGTGCATCCGCGTGTTAGGAAAAAGTCGACATGGATTGTTTGGGGCATGGATCTGCATAACTGGCAGATAAAGGGTGGCTCATTGTCGGCAAGGGTTAAGAACTGGGCCCATCGTGCAGCACGCCGGGGATTCAATACCGTGGTTTGTCTGGAAGAGGATGACAGGACTAAATATCTGAGAGAGCTCAATGCTCATGGGGTGTGCGTACGAGCGAACCTTCCCATGAGTAAAGAATCGTTTCGCGAGCTTGAAGGGATGAGAATAGCCGGAGATCGAGGTACTGGCAAGACATTCATTCAGGTGGAACACAATTCCCATAGCTTCAACAACCATCTTTCAATTCTCGACAGCTTAGCTGCAGTCGACTGTGAGGATTTCGAATACTATCTGCCTCTCGCTTATGGGACAGCTGACGATTGGGAGGGTAATCCAAGCGATTATCGGGATTTGGTTGTTGAGCGGTCCGAGGAGCTTTTTGAGAGTCGCTCACATGTTTTGTATTCAATGATGCCGACCGATGCCTACACTCGTTTTCTTTGGAATATGGATATAGCTATATTCGGTAGTGAACGCCAGAATGGCCTTGGCAATATCCTCCGCTTGCTTTATGTGGGGAACAAGGTGTTTCTTCCTCGAGCAAATCCAACCTACAAGCGATTGAAGGATCTCGGATACGAAGTCTTCGCGACAGACGATATTGCCTACATGAGTACAGAGGAATTTCTTGAAAAGCCATCGAAAAAGGCAGTATCGGACGTGTGCGATTGGATCATGGAATCATATTATCCAGACAATCTCGCTCATATGTGGCGGCATGTATTCAAGGTAATGAATCGGGAGGAGACCGTCGAAGAGTACGATGCTCGAGCTCATCAAGGTGGGATGGTGGTGAGGCGTCCCGAACCTTTCGAAAGCACGCCAAAGTTCAAAGAGGGCACTCTCAATCTTAAACCTTACATCTGGAAAGGACATCATCGCGGTACCTGTGGTCATGTTTACATTGTCGGGTCGGGAGAATCGGCCTATCGCATGACTAATACCGCTATGCATTTGCGCCAGGGAATGTACGTGAAGGGCTTTATTTGCGAGAGCGATGAGCTGGAGAATGCTCTCGACGCGGTTTATTACGAAGGCTCGCTTCACTCACATTTTCCCTTTACTGAGACTGATCGTTTCATTTTGGCTGGGGCTACGCCGGAAGCTCGAGAATATGCTTACAATGCTCTGGTCGAACAGGAAGCCAATTTGGAATCCTTTATCGCCAACAGCGCTATGCTAGGAAAAGATGTGGAGGTTGATGATGCCTCTCTTGTGAGCCAGGGAAGCTTTGTCAACTCGGGCACGCGTATTGGCAAAGGCGTATATATTGGTCATGATGTGGTTATTGGCTTGAACTGTTCCATTGGAGATTGGTGCATTGTGGAAGACGGGGTTTACCTGGGGGATGGAGTATGCCTGGAGCCTCGGTGCGTTCTTCGTGCGAAATCTGCAGTTGAGAGTCGTTGCGTTCTCGAAAGCGGTACATGCGTTCCTTTCTCCGAGATTGTCTCCTTTTGATCGTAAGGAGACAATCTCGGAGCGGTCGTTCCGGAGTTATATTTTGGGAAGCTCTGTTGTTGAATGGCTGATCGAGACCGTGCAGTCTTTCGGTACTCCCGCGAATGCGTTCTTGTCTATGTTGGCAACGGATGACGGGATACAGATAGAGGTCACCTCCTTGCCGGCGAAAGCTCGTCCGAGAATCCTGGTTACCTTTTTACCTCGAAGCGTTTCCGGAACTTTTACCGATAGCGCTTGGCCTGCGTATCTTACAATTTCCACGTGATCGCAATACTCTCGATAATCCCAGTTCCAGTTCGCACGATCGTAGAAGAATCGTTTGATGAGAATGTCATCCAGAATGGGTTTCAGCGTTTCCTTGTCGATATAAGAGGGTATTCCGTTCATTTCGAGGAGTTCTGCGGAGCCGCAGCAGTTGAGCTCGATGAGAATGGCTTCGCCTTGCTCGTCGATAGCGAAATCCCACGAGATATAGCGTAGCTGGGGTATTGTGGAGTGGAGCTGCTTTGCTTTGTCGACCGCTTTCTGATAGTTGTACAGCTTGTGTCCAGCAAATTCGAATCCGCTTGGATGCCTGTCGTACCGAACCCCGTGATGGTCGACTGCAAATGAAGCGCAGATGCCGTCTTCGTTCACGCTGCAAGCGATGCCCCCAGCAGCCCAGTTGTCAACCTTTTTGTCGGTACCTCCCATTCTCCATACGGTTCCAATAAGTCTCACTTCGTTTTTTATGAAAAGCGTTGCGATTCTGAGCGTGTTCAGGGAGTCGGGGTGTGCCGCCGCATATGATTCATGGTTCTTTATGACTTCCTGGCAAATAAACTTCTCCTTCATGCGGGAGAACACGTGATTGATCGCCTCTGCATCAGAGTTCTTGTCAAGGAATTCGATGCCCTTGCCCTCTTCTCCGTCGTCCGGTTTGATAATGAGCTGCCGGGTGGTTGGCTTTCGCAGTTCGGCGGTGACAATGTCGATTGCCTCTTGTCGCGTAATCAGCCGTCGATCTTCCGTATAATAGCGTGCCCACATATTACGGATAATGGTTTTCGGGTGCTTTGCCTGGGGAAAAACGAGATCCAAAAAGTTCTTGTTTCGAATGAGCGCAACCGTGATGTGGTTCCAATAACGATTGAGGTAATAGTACTGAAGGCCGAATCCGATATAGGAGGCATTGAATGCGCCGGATATGCCTGAGAAATATCTTTGCGTTTCAGGATTGTTCTTGTAGGCGAAAGAGTATCGATCCCAAAATTCTGCAATATCCTTTTTCTGTTCTTCGGTTAGTTCGTTTTCAGGATCAACAGCCATTCTGAATAGGTATTCATCCCGCTCGTATACTTGTCGCATCTTGCTCTGAGCGTTTCTTCGAGCATTGACAATATCCGCGATCCGTTCAAAAAAGCGCCCCCTGCACACGCTGTTTTCATCGACGGGGGGGGGGTATTCGTTTCAAAAGCCTCAAAGGCGCTCGAGAGATTGTTCTCGCTCACTTGAGTCAAGATCGCGGAAATGTCCTTACCTTGTTGCTGAATTGTATTCATAATCAATTCCAGATTGATCTGCATTTGCCTAGTCATCATTCTTCTATCCTTTCTTCGGATGTTCAGCCCGGTACCGGGCTTCAAAACCATAACACAGAGCATGGAGCATTGTCGCTACTCTTCGTAATGGTTAAAGATGCATTCAATGGAATCACGAAGGTCGTGTGATGGCGTCCACGCGAAATCAGAGAAGAATCTCGAGCTATCGAGTCCTGAATTGTGCCATGGCCGATCAGTGTCGTACGTTGCTCGTACCTGGTAGCCACGTTGCTTTGCCGTCCGCTCTATCGCAGACATGATGGTGTCGAACGCATAGCCCCCACATTGCGGGCCGAGATTGTATACGTCTTTCCATGTCGTCGGTTCGTGTAGCGTCATAGTGACGAGAGCGTCAGCCGCATCACGGATATCAAGGAAGCCAAAAATCTGATCGCTTCCTTTTGCTGTGATAGGCTCGCCGTTGATGATTTTCTTGGCGAAGAAGTTGATAAAGCGCTGGTCGAATTCTGGTCCTATCAGGCTCGCAAGCCTGATGTGCGCATGCGGCGTGTCGGCGAGCAGCGCATTGCAGATAAGTTCGGCGGAATATTTTCCCAACGCGTACCCGCTGGTCGGATTCAGAGGCTCTTTCTCGTCTGCATACTGCTCGCGTGTTTGAGAATAAACGCTTTGCGACGAAATGTTGATGACCGATTTTACTCCGTTCTCCTTGGCGGCTGTAAAAAGGTCATAGGTGTATGCCAAACCGGATGCCAGCTCCTTTCCCTCTTCTGATCGGGGAAAGGAGCAATTAACGAGAATGTCGATTGGCTGGGAGCTGAGAGCGGAGAAATCACAGCGATTTACATGCATGAACATCTCGGTGTGCGAAAAGCTGGCATTGAGCCGCTCGCGCTTGGAGGAAAGCGCCAAAACGGCATTTCCAGAGTTCAGCAGCAGCCTCGTCATTTTGAAGCCCAGATATCCCGAAGCGCCCGCGATCGCGATGTGTTTCATCGTGCTTGTCCTTTCGTGCGGCCTGCTTCTATGCGATTCCATTGGTTCGGCAGGAGCGTTTAAGGCTATCGATCAAATCCGGATACAAAGAAGCATCGACATCCTGGTGTACGGGAAGATTGAGAACGCATGCCGCGAGTCTCCTGCTCTCTTCGAACCGGGGATCGTCTCTGAGCGGTTCGATGAGGGTATGATACAAGCTTGTGGCGCCGAAACCAAGCTCGTTCATGTCCAGGTACACCTTGAAGCGGTCGCTGGATAGCAATGCTATCGGAAATGTTTGAGGAACGGTGTAATCGTAACTCGATAGGGTTCTGATAGGTGTCCAAAGGTCGAGATTCTTGTCCATGAGTTCTTGCACAGCAAGGAAGTTGTTCCTGCACGTTTGAGAGATGCTTCGGAAGTCGTATATCCAAGGGTCGGCTTCAGGCGACGGGTCTTTGCTTCCCGAATAGCTTAAATTAGTTAGGGCGTCATTCGTTATGCGAAGCATGCCCCCTTGCTCGAACGGGAATTGCTTGTGCAGTGAAAAGAAGCAAGCGTCGCAATAATGGTTTTGTCGATAGTGGTAGGTGAAAAAGGAATGAGCGTTGTCTTCGAGTACGATGCCACCGGCATTCTTGACGATTTTGTATACGATTCGCTCGCTCGGATCTACGAAACCAAAATAGTTCACCTGGAGAAATATGAACGTCCGCTCGCCGAGGTCTCGCACGATTCTCGCCACGTCGGTCACGTCGATGCGAAGATCGTTGGTCATTCGGTAAAATGAGAAATCAATCAAACCTTTGTCGCTGAGCTCGACGATGGGATCGAAGATTCCGCTCCCTTCTTTTGGCGATACTCCAATGTATGAAGGCAGGAGAACTGTTGTAGGGGAGAATGAACTCTTCTCGACGGCGACCCTGGCAATGAAGTCCTTCATTGCATTTCGAGCAGCACTGTAGTAGTAATCACGCTTGAGATGACTGTGACGCTGGTTCTGCGTTTTGCATATCATGGTCATTGCTTGTCCTATTCTATTGGCTAATCGAGATCGAAAAGACGTTCAGGATCGAGCTTCAATGCAAGGCTGCGCCCTTCAACATCGAAGACGTTGACGTGGTCGTTGATATATCGAACATCTTCTGCCATTTGCTCGCGATCATCGCATATCAAGAAAAAACGGATCATGAGTTGGTGAAGCGTGTTTCCGTCTGGCGTCGTGGAACCGACAGGGTAGCGTGACTCGAAGTCGATGACACGGGGGAGGTGCTCAACAGTTTCTTCTAAGCCTCGAATATCCCCAACGACTCCATGCTTGGCTATGAAGGAGACGACCCCGCACGACTTTCCTTTCATGTGCGGATCATCCGGCCACGTTCCCGTCAAATAGGAATCCGAGAGCAAAGAGTCGACGATCATGGTCGCATAGTTGACGCCGTTGATTCTCTCGATGTAGCGATAGGGGCATTCGCCCGCTCCTCTGAGCCCGCCCTCGAAAATGGCGAAATCCTTCGTTTCTGGATCGAACATGCCCTGGATAAAAAGCACACCGTACCGGACTCCCGTGCTTTCACAAAGACGTATCATGGATTCGTTGACGCTTTCAATATACTCATCGACGAAGAGAGATGGATAGATACGAGCAGCGGGTATGGTGGTGACTACGCCATCATGAACTGCCGTTGGGTATCGATTGTCGATGCAAGAAAGGGTTGCTTTGCCATCGAACAAGGTGTAATGGGCGGTGAATTCATGGCCCTTGACAAACTGTTCCAGAATGATTTTGCCGCTGGTCGATGCATTGAAAGCATCTGAAATGCTTGCCAGGAGCGTCTCTTTGTCGGGGCAGATGTGAACACCTGCGGACGATGAGGCGTCGACTGGTTTGATGACGGCGGGATAGGAAATTTCGTCAGGAAGGGATTCGGGCATGGACGTGCCTGAATAATATGTCTGGGGACACGGTACTCCGTGCTCTATGCATTTTTTCCGAAATAGCTCCTTGTCGGCAATGTCGTTCCACTGCTCTTCGGTGCAATAAAAGGGGAGTCCGCATCGCTTCGAAAGCCGCATCGATTGGATTAGGTTGAACTCGCTAATGCCCGAGTACACGCAGTCGACAGAGTGGTCGTTAACGATGCGCTCAAGCGCATCAAGGTCGGCGGTGCTGACGAGAAACGATTCGTCGGCGTAGCTCTTAGCGGGCGATTTATCCTGGTTGTAATAGTCGGCCACGAGTACGCGCGCGCCGTGGCTCCGAGCGTGGAGAATGAGGTCGATTGCTCCTGTACTGGTGCCGAGAATCAGCATCGTCTTGCCTGAGAACTTACCCATGTTGATGACCTCCCCGAAGCTAGTTTGTGTGCTCTATTAGTTTATCGTATTATGCCTGCTATTGCGCAGCGGTTCGTCGAGTAAGCGGCGTGAAGTTAATGGGTGCGACTCTGCCTTCCGATGGCGACAATTTCTTTATCTACGCCGGTTGCGAAACGGATCTTGGCGGAGAAGTTGGAGGCGTTAGCACGGGGCGGCTCCAGCCTCTTCCGACGAATCGTCTGAGAAGGCCATCGCGTCGGCTTTCGTGCAAGCTCGAACCTAAGCCTTCTGCGCCTTTCCTTATTACCGTCCCGCAGCGCGTTGTGTGTCTCCGAGAGCGGCTCGCAGAGAGCCTTGCCGGCGAGAGTTCGGTGGAGAATGCTGTACCGTGTTTTCTATAGGGATCTTTTTATCCTTCAATCTTGGTCGATAGAAGGATAAAAAGATCCCTATAGATCCTCAAAACCCTGATCTCTCGGGCGGGGCTTTCGTCACCTCTGGATCGGAGTCGATCGACTGCCCCTCCTCAACAATACTGTCACTTGGGTTTTCGGACCTGACCGCCATCCCAACCCAATTAACTCGGTGCTTGCTTTTGCACTGGTTTGCATGCTGAGCATCGTATTGACGTTTGCGCTTTTATGGAAGTCGCTCTCACTTCTATTCAACAAGATCATTAACGCAAGCTTTACACAGTCAGGATTGATGGCGAAACATCGAACGAGCGAGTACGTTCAAGACTCCTCCGAAGAAGAACTTGCGAAGAACGACCGAAGCGAGTCACGCGACGCGCCCTAAAGTATTGAGAATGGGCACATGCAAGAAGTGCGCAGCGAGAGTTCTGCCGCCGAGCTTGGTGATCGCCAACTTTTTACGAGGGGTAAGCAGCAAGAGAGCTGTTCCGCTGATCCATGTGATTCCGTAACAGACGACACGTCCGAAAACGGTACTTTGATTCGGAGTCCACACCTTGTCAAGCGAAGCATAGCTATTATAGCCAACTGCTAGTTTGAGGAAGGTATCCGGGGTGTCGCCTGCGAGGTAGCATGCGGCGAGCGCGATCGTCAACGCGCTGCGGCGATTGCTTTGGATTCGGGACGTGATTGAATGATGGCGATGGCGTTCAAGGGCTTTATGCAGTCTGCGCAGTATCCTAGGAGGAAGGACGGTGCAAATACCGCCGTGCGTGAAAGGGAGGGGATTCATTGAACATCTGGCTGAATCCGACGAGCATCCCCAGCACGAAGCAGTCCGCGCTCGCGGGAAAGGTTTGGTTTTCGCCATGAACGGGATGGTTATGGATCACCATGCTGTAGAAAGCATATGCCAGGCGATCGAATTGGTAGAGAAGGCGTTGTGGCAGCGATCTGGCCGATAAGCCAAAGAACGGTGTAGAGGAGTACGTGCAGTATAATAAATCCGATTATGCGATTGACGTCCAGACCCGTTTCCCGCCGGTATGCGCTTTGCGCGAAGAGACCCGATATGAATACGAATACGGGCATGGGGAACAATTAGATGAAGTTGAGGATCACGTTCGAGGCATGACTCCGAGCGTTTATGCGAGTCAGCATGTGTTGAGAGCGACGAGAAAGATTAGGACGAATTTTAATTATCGAAGTACGAGATTCGCTTGAGGGGAGGGAGTGGTGCTTTCGTGGTTTCCTTTCGCGGTGCTAATGGCGAATGGTTTGCAGCGCCGTCGCGATGATATCGATTACGCGACGAATTCTTGTCGAAAGCATCTTGTTGTACGGTGGGAGCGGCGCTGACTTCTCGAGCTTGTCAATCGTCGAACGATGCTCGCTTGGAGCATACGACGCACCAATCCGAACGCGGAAGAGCCGTTCGATTAGCTCCCGATGCTCGTTGAGAAGGTTCCAAGTATCCTGCTCGCTGTCGCATTCGATGGAGCCTTTGATCAGCTTTGCCAGATCGTCACGTTCGCGGTGCTCTAGGGTGCGGACGATACTCCGAGACGGCTTTTCGTGTGTGAAGAAATCGATCATGCCTTCATCGAGTTCAATCCATCCTTGTTTGCTTTTACGCCAGAATTCGTATCGGTTTTCAAAGCTAAACGATCCAGAATCGGTGCGCCTGTGAACGGACATGGTCTCATCGATGTACCCGAAGCGGCCAGTGTTCACTTGAAGCGCCCAGAGAGGGAAGTCGCCGAGTCCTTTTCCGAAGTACCAAGGTGGAAAACCTATGCCGTAATCCCATCGAATGAACATCGAAGACGTGTGCACGAAACCGAACGGAATGAAATTCTCGAGCCTGTATGACTTCTTCTTGAAAAAACGGACGTTTCCGCTTGGCCATCGCAATCGTCCATCTTTGGTGTGGGAGAAGTCCTTGCTTTGGAACCAGGTGCCATCGGAGGTTTCGATGCTGATCTCGACATCGTGAAAGCATGCGCGCATTTCGGGATGGGACTTCATATAGTCGTATTGCTTCTGCAGCTTGAGGGGGTCGGTCCAGTAATCGTCACCATCGCAGAATGCGATAAAGGGAGCACAGGTGTGGGAGATCATGTCCTCCCAGTTTCGGCCGGCGCCGATATTGGCTTCTCGGATGAAAGGGACCACAATATCGGGGTATCGCTCGGCGTAAGCCCGAACGATACCCGTTGTCCGGTCATGGCTCTTGTCGTCGCTCACGTAGATGCGAAATGGGAACGAAGTCTGCTGTGCGACGAAGCTGTCGAGTGCTGTCTCGATGTACTTCTCGTGGTTGTAGGCGGTGCATATGACCGTGACTTGAGGCTCGTTTCCCATGCGAATGCTCATTTCTTAGAGTGGCATCTCTTTTTGTTGGTATTATAGTAACGCAAAAGTAACAAGTTGGCGTGCATTCGCATGTCCATGACTCAGGCGCAGAGTTGAAAGGAAAACCATGAAGGGGATCATTCTGGCGGGTGGGTCAGGAACCCGTTTGTATCCGTTGACGACGGTGACGTCGAAGCAGTTGTTGCCGGTGTACGACAAGCCAATGATTTACTACCCGCTGTCAACGCTGATGCTGGCGGGCATTCGCGATATTCTTGTCATCTCGACGCCTCAAGATCTCCCCAATTTCAAGCGTTTGCTGCGGGATGGTTCCCATTTTGGCCTCAAGCTGTCGTACGCCGAGCAGCCTGAACCTAATGGCCTTGCTCAGGCCTTCGTAATTGGTGAGGAGTTCATCGACGGCGATCCCTGCGCGCTCATTCTCGGTGACAACATCTTCTACGGCAACGGTTTAGGGCGACATCTCATCAGGGCTCGCAAAATGGAGCACGGTGCCACAGTGTTCGGATACTATGTCGACGATCCCGAGCGCTTCGGTGTTGTGGAGTTCGATGCCGATGGCAAGGCCGTATCCATCGAGGAGAAACCGGAGCACCCTCGCTCGAACTTCGCGGTGACAGGTTTGTACTTCTACGACAGTCGGGTGTGTGGGTTCGCGAAAAAGGTAAAGCCCTCCGCGCGCGGCGAATACGAGATCACGAGTTTGAATCAGATGTATCTTGACGACGGATCTCTCAACGTGGTCACGCTTGGGCGTGGCTACTCGTGGCTGGACACCGGTACGATGGATTCGCTTTTCGAGGCAGCAGAGCTCGTGCGTGTAGTCGAGAACTCCCAGCATATGCAAATTGCGTCCATAGAGGAGATCGCATATCGTCAAGGTTGGATCGCGCTTGAGACTTTGAGGGAATCAGCCCAAAAATATGGCAAATCGCCTTACGGCGAGTATTTGCAGCGTGTTGCGAGCGGCGAGATATTCGTTCCAAGGAAAGATGACTAATTATGACTAAAACCTATCTTGTAACGGGCGGTGCTGGCTTCATCGGCAGCAATTTCGTTCTGTACATGCTGAAAGAGTATGACAACATTCGCATTGTCAACGTGGATAAGCTCACCTACGCGGGCAACCTTGAGAATCTGAAAGATATCGAGTGCGATGCTCGCCATGTGTTCAGCCAGGCTGATATTTGTGATAAACCTGCCATAGAGAAGCTCTTTGCCGATTACGACATCGATTACGTGGTGAACTTCGCCGCCGAGAGCCATGTCGATCGCTCCATCGAAACCCCTGAGGTGTTCGCCCAGACCAACGTCATGGGTACGGTGACGCTGCTCAATGCTGCAAAAACCGCGTGGGAGAGGCCGGACGGCACCTTCGGGGATCGTAAGTTCCTACAAGTTTCCACTGATGAGGTGTATGGAAGCCTTTCGATCGACGAGCCCGACACGTTCTTCCGGGAAGACACGCCGCTCAATCCGCACAGCCCGTACTCGTCCTCAAAAGCCGCCGCAGATTTTTTTGTGAAAGCGTATGGGGACACGTATGGGCTTCCCATCAACATCACGCGCTGTTCGAACAATTATGGGCCGTTTCAATTTCCTGAAAAGCTCATCCCTCTCATGATCAACAACGCTCTTATGCACGAGAGCCTGCCGGTGTACGGCGATGGACTGAACGTGCGCGATTGGCTTTACGTCGAAGATCACTGCAAAGCTATTGACATGGTCGTGAGCAATGGCGTGCTGGGCGAGGTGTATAACGTTGGCGGTCATAACGAGCGTCCAAATATCTTCATTGTGAAGAAGATCATCGAAGAAGCGTCGAAGGCTGTTTGCGACCCTGAGATCACTGAGGCTTTGATCGCTTACGTGCAGGATCGTAAGGGGCATGATAGGCGCTATGGCATAGCGCCCGATAAGATCAAAGCGGATCTCGGCTGGTATCCTGAAACCAAGTTCGAAGATGGCATCGTGCTCACAATCAAATGGTACCTGGCTCATAAAGATTGGATGGAGCATGTTACCAGCGGTGCGTATCGGGATTACTACGAGAGAATGTATGGTTTGAGGGATTAGCGCCTTCGCGCTCCCCCTGCTTTGGATGGTGTGTTCTGTTTTTAGGGAGAGTCGGGCTCTGTGCTATTATGATCTGCGTTCGTTTCCGATTGCTAGGGAGGTGCATCGTTGACAGGGTCTGACCGTTCTCGCAAGGGGATACCTAGGGGCAGGGCTCGGAGCGGAGCACCTGCGAACGGAGGCGCTCATCCGACTGGGCATCATGTGCAGAGACCCCCTCTTTCGCCGAGTGACTTCAACTCACATTCGAGCCGAGATGCCCCCCGTTCGCATATCCAGCAATCTCGCATGCAACGAGGCTATCGTCCCGGAGACGCTTCGTATGCGCCTCGAGCAGCTGGCCGCCCTACTGCTCAAGAGCTTTACCCTGATCACGTTAGAAAGCGCAATCGGTCGCGCTTGTCGAAGCGCATTGGTTTGTCTGCGCTCGCGGTTCTTCTTGTGATCTTGCTTGCGGGCGGCGGTTATGCGCTCTGGTATTCCAACGCACTCAATAACGCGCTTTTCATGGGCTCCGAGCAGGATGCTTCGGTCAACGCTGCTCTAACGGCGGGCGAGGCGGGCAAGCCTTTCTATATGCTCGTGTTGGGATCGGATTCACGCGAAGGTTCCGGTACTTCGGACAAGGAAGCCGAGTCTGGCGATAATCAGCGTTCGGATGTGATGATCCTGCTGCGCGTGGACCCTGCTAGCAGGCAGGTGACCATGGTGTCCATACCGCGCGATACTCCGCTTATGCTGGAAGATGGGCGGGTGGTAAAAATCAATGAGGCGTACAACCTCGGCGGAGCAGCTTACTCCATCCGCGCAGTGTCTGACCTGACAGGCGTTCCCATCTCTCACTACGCGGAAGTCCATTTTTCCGAGTTCCAGGAGCTTGTTGATAAGCTCGGTGGCATCACGGTGGACGTTCCCGTGGAGATATCGTATCAGGATGCGCTAACGGGCGAGACAGTGAAGCTGGAGCCGGGCGTGCAAACGCTCGACGGTCAGGAGGCTCAGATATTCGCGCGTGCCCGTCACGAGTACGGCGACAACCAAGAGGCTAAGCGGCAGAGCAATATTCGCCAGTTATTCCAAGCCATTGTCGACGAAGTGCTGCAAAAGTCGTTGACGGAGCTGCCGGGAACTGTGCTGGATCTCGCGTCATGCGTGGGAACTGATATGGATACGGCCGACATCGTGTCCTTGGCGCTGCAGTTCGCTGGCGCGTCGGGTAAAGTGACCATGTACAGCTGCACGGGTCCCAGCAACGGGGATTTCTTTGAAGAGCACGATGGCATGTGGTTGTGCTACGAGAATCCCGAAGGATGGGCCACGCTCATGGCAGACGTCGATGCCGGGGAGGATCCCAGTAGCTTGGACGTGGAGTCGATGGCTATCGTCCCGCAGGCGCTCGACGCGGCGGCGTAGTTGTTCGCGAGGCGCCTTGCATGGCGCCAGCATCGTTAGAAAGGTGAGCCTCGCATGCCCGCAATATCGGTCATCGTTCCCATGTACAACGTTCGCCCCTATATCGGGCAATGCATAGAGTCGCTTCAGCGACAGACGTTTCCGGACTTCGAAGCCATCTGCATCGACGATGGATCGACTGACGATACGCTTTCTTTTGCACGGGGCGCTGTGAAAGGGGACGAGAGGTTTTCTTTCATCTCGCAGGCGAATGCGGGTCAGTCGGCTGCGAGAAACGTCGGCATCGACAGAGCGGTGGGAACGTACCTTCTGTTCTTGGATTCAGATGATTATTACGAAGAGCATGCGTTGCAAGCGTTGTATGATCGGGCAGAGCGCGACGGGCTGGATGATTTGTTTTTTTCAGCCCGCTCTGAATACGAGAACGCTCGTATGCGGGGGCGATACCGTGATGACTACGATAACCGCGAGGATATACGCGGCAACATGACGGGTCGCGAGCTTCTGGTGCGGTTCGTCGAGGGGGGCTCGTTTTGCGTGTCTCCGGCGATGCAATTCATACGGCGCGACTTTCTTGAAGCCTCGGGCATTCGTTTTCCCGAGGGTATCGTCCATGAGGATAATCTATTTACCTGTATGGTGCTTGCCTATGCGCAACGTGCGGGATTCCTGAATGAGCCATTGTACGTAAGAAGGGTACGTCCAGGTTCGACTATGACTGAAAAGCGCGGAGTCAAGCACGTGTACGGTCATTTTAAGAGCGCGTACGAGCTTGAGAAATGGTTGCATTTGAATGGGAAAGATGGTTGGCGCACATTTCACAAGTCGCTGCTGCACCATATTGCTTTCTGCTATGATTTGGCGGCTTTCGATGCCCTGTCGATCGAAGAATCCGTTCTGGACGCATGGGCTTGCGAACTTCCTTACGATGAGGAACTATCTTTTCGCCTTCATGTCATTGAGCATGCTCGGGAAATGGGCGGAGTTCGTAAAGAGTACACTGAGTCAACGACGTATCGGGCGGGCCGTGCTATTATGGCCCTGCCTTGTTGGCTGAAGGATCGCGTTGGCTGTTAGTTTGCTGGCGCTCGAAAGGGATGGTTTTCGTGAAGCTCAAACAAATCGTATGCGCCGCCGCAATTGCGTGCAGCGTGTTTTCGGTATTGTTGCTTGCGGGTTGCCAGCAGCAACCTACCGATGAGGGCGTTTCTGACACGCAGCTCATGAAGGAAGCGAGCGACGGGGAGGGGAAGGCTCAAGAAGCTCCCTTTTATGTGCTGGTTGTCGGTAACGATTCGCGCACCGGCACGACGGAAATCACGAAAGAGGAGTACGCTGACGGTACGGGGCGTTCCGATACCATGATGCTTGCGCGGATCGATCCGAAATCGTTTCAGGTGACGTTGGTGTCCGTGCCTCGTGATACCGAGACGACGCTCGATGGTTCCGTGACGAAAATCAACGAGGCATATCGACAGGGGGGTATCGAGGGTGCGATCGAGCAGGTTGAGTTGCTGACGGGTGTGAAAATCACCTACTATCTCGATATGGGCTTCGTTGAGTTCGAAAACTTCGTAAACGAGCTTGGCGGCATAACGGCAAATGTGCCTATCGATATGCATCTTGCAGATATCGTTTCCGGTCCCAATATTGAACTGAGCGCCGGTACGCAGCAACTTGACGGTCCTCAATCGCTTGTATTGGCTCGTATGCGCAAAATGTACGCTGGCGACATTGAAGCATGCCGGCAAATTCAGGATCGCCAGATTGTAGAGGTGGCCATAGATAAGGTTGCTTCAGACCCCGCAGGCGCTGCTGCTCACATTGACGCATTGGTTGACAACGTCGATACGAATTGGCCTATCGATGAATTGACGACCGTGGTTTCGAGCTTCACATCGAACGCCGACAAGATCAAGGTTCTCTCCGGAACCGGTCCGTATGTCGGCGATTTCATGGAGGAGCACGATGGCATGTGGCTGGTTCCTCGGGACGAGGCGACGTGGAAGAAGGTTATGGAAGTGGTTGATGCTGGAGGCGACCCGACGACGGTTGTTCCGTTGCCGGAAGTTCAAGCGGCGTAAAACGCGGTTTTGCTAAAGAGGAGGGGGCGTCGTGTTTGGACGCCCCCTCCTCTCTTCTAGTTGCCGCCGGCTCGCTTGTCTTTCTTTGCGAAGTAGCTGGTCAAGGTATACCACGTGAACGAGGGGCCCACGTTCTTAAGGTTGTACAGCCCCTGCTTGACGAGCCCCCATGCATAGGGGAGGTTGCTCGCTTGCGGTTCGGGCATGTCGCGCAGGTCGGCAAACATCCGCTTGCAGCCGGGCGGGATCTCGGCATCCGACAACACGAGATCGGCATCCATGCGCTCGAACATGCGGGTTGCCGCCGTGCGCACCTCTTCGTGCGACAGGTCGACTTCTTCGAGCACGCCGCTCAAATAGGTGAACCCGCGGCTGTTGTGGGCACGCAACACGGTTTCGTCGTCCATCCCAATGCGTTCGAGCACGTCCATCATGTCGTTCCAGCGCTCGAAGGGCAACAACGTGTTGTTGAGCGCGAACGACTTCGACTTCTCGGGCGTTTCTTCCCGGTAGCAGTAATACGGTTTGTCGAGGTAGGCGATGCGCTCGGCTTGGCAGAGCGTTTCAATCAGGAACGGATTGTCAGCCCATCCAGCGCCGGGATATTCGCGAAACCGAATGCCGTGTACGTCGAGGAACGACTTCCGGTAGACGGCCGACCAGATTGACGGATGGTGGGTCAGCAGATGCGCCGCGTCGCGGATGACGAACGGCTGGCGGGGCGGCTTGATGCGGTTGCGATAGCTGCAGTTCAGCTTGCGCTGCTCGGGCGTGTCGGGCATCCAGATGCGCCAGTACGGGGTCTTCACGATGTCGACTGGGCCGTCAAGCGTTGCTGCGAAGGCGAGCATGTCGGCGTACATGCCGGGCTCGATCCAGTCGTCGGGCTCGACGATGGATATCCAGCTGCCGTGCGCCTCCTCAAGACCGCGGTTGCAGGTTGCGCCGTAGCCCTGGTTCTGCTTGTCGATGACGCGGATGCGCTCATCGCGATCGGCGTATGCCTGCATGATGGCAAGCGAACCGTCGGTGCTGCCGTCGTTGAGGCAGATGATGTCGAGCTCGCGGTGCGTTTGCGCCAAAACGCTGTCGAGGCATTGTTCGAGATACGGCTCGGCGTTGAATATGGGAACGATGATGCTGATCAGGGACTGCGATGCGCTCATGGGGTCCGTTCCTTCGATACAGCCGTCCTTCCGCGCGATTGCGAAGGGCGGATCTGAGTAAGTTTCCTACTTTCGTTCATGATAGCGTAAAATACCGAGAATACTGGTAAAAGGCGAGGGGAGACCGCTTTTATGTGGAACATGTTTGTCGTGTCGGTTCTTGCGGGGATCGTCTTTTTGTACGTCCCGGGGTTCTTGTTGCTTCGGGCATGCCGACTGCCTCGCCTGACCGCGCTCGTTTCCGCCCCTTTGCTTTCCATCGTGGGGTACCTGCTGCTTTGCTTGCTGTATGCGAAGCTCGGGGTCTTCAGCTCTTGGATGACCCTTGTCATCCCGCTGTTTCTCGTGGGGACGGTTGCGCTCGTCGCAGGTTCCATCTTGGGGCGGGGGATTGAGGTGGCGTGCGGTGCTCGCTTCTCGCCAGATGGCGATCCTCGCGTCGCTGGGGGGCGCGAAGGGGGATGGACGTCCGACTGGGTGCTGCTCGGATTGTACGTGCTGGTGGGGCTCGTCGTCTCCGCTGCCTGCTTCGCGCTGTTCCTGGACGGCCCCGATTCCTTCCCTCAAGAGTACGATAACGTGCACCATCTGGGCGTAACGCTCGGTTTCGTCCAGTCGGGCAACTGGTCGCCCTTTGCCGCCACCCTGTATGCGTCCGCAGCTGATTCCGCCATCAATCCTCTACCCGGCGTCGGGTACTATCCAACCGCCTGGAACTGCTTGTGCGCGCTTGTGGTGAGCGTGCTGGGGGTTTCCACCGCGCTTGCGGCGAACGCGGTGAATTTTGCATTCATCGCCGTGGTGTTTCCGTCGGGCATGTTCTTGCTCATGCGAATCATGTTTCCGAAGAAGCCCGGCATTGTTGCATGGGGCTCTCTCTGCGCGCTGGCGTTCTCCGCTTTTCCCTGGATGTTGCTGTTGTTCGGGCCCTTGTACCCGAACATGATCGCGTTCTGCCTGCTACCGCTCGTCCTGTTTTCCTTCATGAGCTTGTTCTCGAAGGGGGTGGGCATTGCAGGTCGCGCGGCTGCGGCGCTGCTGTTTCTCTTGGGGATGCTGTGCTGCGCGTTCGCTCAGCCGAACGCGGCTTTCACGGCGGCGGTGTTCCTGGCACCGTTTTGCGCTCGGCAGGCGTACCGGGCGGCGAGTCGTATCCCGGTACCGGCTGGGCGCCAGCGGCTCGTGCAGGTTGCATGTTGCGCTGGGGCGTGCGCGGCAATGGCTGTTGTGTGGTACGTTTTGTACAAAGCGCCTTTTCTCCAGAGCGTCGTGTCTCATTCGTGGCCGGCGATTTCTTCGAAGCCCGAAGCGTTTGTCGATACCCTTTTGCTGGGTTTTCGTGCGGGCGGCGTCCAGGTTGTTCTCGCCGCACTCGTGATCGTAGGCGCACTTTACACGCTGCGTAGGAGAGAATATCTCTGGCTCTCGGTTTCGTATGCGATCATGGCGCTGTTCTATATTGTCGATGCATCGTCCGACGGTCCCCTGCAGCATTTACTCACGGGTTTTTGGTATACCGATTCGTGCCGCGTCGCGGCATCGGCAGCCTTGTTCGCCATCCCTTTGGCGAGTATGGGCTTATGGGCGGCGGCACAGGGTCTCCGCCGGTTGGCGGAGCGGATGTTTCCGAAGGCTTCTCCTCGAAAGATCGGAATCGGTGGAACCTGCGTTGTGGCGGTCGCTTTCGTCCTTGCGAATTACTATCCTGGCATCGCTCTGCCCGTCGACGGTGTCAAGGTGACGGCTCTCGAATGGACGATGTCGTACATGCATCGGCAAAACGACGCAGACGAGTTGCGCGTGTACGGTGCGGACGAGCGTGCGTTCGTTCAAGAGGCGCTGTCCGTCCTTCCCGAGGATGCATTGTTGATCAACGTACCCGACGACGGGTCTGCATTCGCTTATGCGGTCGATGGGGCGCGGGTGTATTATCGCTACCTGAGAACGTATGGCGAAGACGACGAAACAGAGGAAAGCGAACTCATCAGGAGCAAATTGTCTGAGATTTCCGCCAACCAAGACGTCCGCGATGCGGTCGATAAGATCGGGGCCGAGTACCTCATCGTGCTCGATCAGGGAAAGTCCGAACAGGAAAGTCCTCGCTTGTTCACGTATGAGAACGGGAAAAACTGGAAAGGCATCGATTCCGTCGATGACGATACTCCCGGATTCGAAATCGTGCTGAGCAGGGACGATATGCGCTTGTACCGAATTACTGCAGCGCACCTTGGCTAAAGGCCTCGGCGCTCCTGGGCGCGTCGGCATGCTTCAACAGCGTGCTCGGCAGTTTTCTCCCAGGAGCATTCGGAACGAACGCGCCGCCCAACGCTCTGCCCCTGTGATCGCAGTTGTTGACGGTTTTCGACGGCTCGCTCAAGCACTCGACGTATGGTTTCGGGCGTCTTGTCGGGAATGACGGTCCCAAAATTCTCATCGGGGATGAGCTCGTCCACGCCGCCGACGTCGGTGACGATGATCGGAGTGCTGCAGGCAGCTGCTTCAAGTAGCGTCGTGGCGAACCCTTCGGACCGCGAGGGGAGACACAAGGCATCGACCTGCATAAGCAGTGCGGCGATGTCTTCGCTGGAAAGCTTGCCAAGGAGGTGCAACCGGCTGCTTGCTTGCGTCCGCAGCGTTTCGAGGAGCGGTCCGTCACCAGCCACGAACAGGGCAATGCTTTGCGCGGACGACCACTCTGCAACGGCTTGTGCGAGCTCGAGAACCCCCTTTTCTCCAACGAGTCGACCAACGAAAGCCACAGCGAAGGTATCGTTCGGCAAACCGAACTCGCTTCGGAAATCGCGTTTGCTCGCATTGGATACGTAGCCATCGGCCGAGATGGCGTTGGGGAGCTCGCCTTGCGAGGCGATGCCGAAGTGGGAGAGCCATGCGCTCGACTTACGGGATACGGCGTAGTACGAGGCGGCGTATCGTCGCCCGGCACGCGTCACGGCGTGCTCGACCAGCTTGACGCCCGCATCGACGAGGGGACTACCCGTCGTCAAATGTGCGGATCCGTGCTCGATGAGTATCGGTGCGATGCCTTTTGCCCGAGCGAACGCAAGACCTTCGAGGGAATGCAGATAGAACCTTGTGTTGACGATAACGTAATCGATGCGCTCGTTTTGCAGATGAGACCAAAGCGCTCGGTATCGGCTGTTTTTCTGGGCGACGGGATACCGGTTGTTCAGGCATCCTCTGCAAGGGAGCCTCACTACTTCAATGCCGTTTTCGACGGCGGTTTCTCTCGAGCCGTGGGTTGCCAGCGTCGCCACGATGATCCGATAGCCTGCTTCAGCCAATGTCTGCGCGAGGTTCTCGGTGTACGCTTCCACGCCGCCCATGCTGGGAGGATAGAGCGCGGAGAATATGCAAATGCACGGTGATGACATGAGTATCTTCCATGCTTCCTTGAATTGAACTGGTCGAATCCATCCATTATACGATTTGATTCGCTTTTATGTCACTCCAACGTTAGAATGGAACATCGACGTTTTCGGTGGTGCTCTGCGCCTATCGGAAAACCTGCTTGGGCGGAAAACGAAGGGCTATGGACAGCAAAACGAGGGTAATCGCCGTTATTCCGGCATACAATGAAGAAGCGAATATCGTCTCGACGATCGAGGATTTGAAGCGGCATGCTCCCGAAGTCGATTACGTGGTCATCAACGACGGGTCAAAGGACGCGACGGCCTCCATTTGCGAAGAGCGTGGCTATCATTTCATTTCTCTTCCCGTCAACCTTGGTCTTGCCGGCGCATTTCAAACAGGGATGAAGTATGCGTGCGCGCACGCATACGACTACGCGATACAGTTCGACGCCGACGGGCAGCATTCCGCGGCCTATATAGCGGAAATGGTGGCCACTGCCGATCGCACCGGCGCCAACATCGTCGTGGGCTCGCGCTTCTCCGCGAGAAAGAAACCGCTTTCCGCTCGCATGGCGGGGTCTGCCCTCATCACGGCGATGATCTTCCTGACGACCGGCAAGCGCATTCAGGATCCGACGTCGGGTATGCGGCTGTTCGACGCTTCGATGATCCCCCTGTTCGCCCATGAGCTCGATTTCGGGCCCGAGCCCGACACGCTCTCTTTCTTGATGCGGCGAGGTTGCACGGTTGAAGAGGTCCAGGTGGAGATGCGCGAGCGTACGGCTGGCGAGAGCTACCTGAGCTTCACGAAGTCGGTTTCGTACATGCTGCGCATCAGCATCTCCATCCTGCTTGTGCAGTGGTTCAGGAGGAAGCGATGACCATCCTGTTCAAAGTTGCCCTCATCGGCGGCGCGATATGCGCGCTCGCTTTCGTCTTGCGCAGGATTCGCAAGTCCGAGGTCAAGATAGCCGATTCGACCTTCTGGTTCCTCTTTGCCGTCAGCCTGGTGCTTCTGGCCCTGTTTCCCCAGATCGCATTTTTCTTTTCCGATCTGCTCGCCATCGAGTCGCCCGCCAATTTCGTCTTCTTGTACGTGATAGCGGCCTTGGTCATCCGAGAGTTCAACTCTACGGTGGAGCTGTCGCAACTGCGCAGCAAGCTTGCTGCGCTTGCGCAGGAGCAAGCGTTGCGCGAGGCGCGAGCGAGGGAGTGCGAAGGCGGTGAGCTTCGCTATGGAGCGTCTGACGATCGATGACATGAAAGCCATCCAGCTCGAATTGATGGACGAGCTGGATAGGGTATGTCGCGAGCAGGATATTCGCTACTTCCTCGGGTACGGGAGCCTGCTCGGGGCCGTGCGGCACGGTGGGTTCATTCCTTGGGATGACGATATGGACGTCGTCATGCTGCGTTCGGAGTACGAACGTCTGCTCTCGGGATTCGACGGGTGGAAATCGAGCGATCGGTTCGCGCTTGCTTCGTACCGCGATGGCGAATCGATATACCCGTTCGTGAAGCTGGTCGACACGACGACGCGCGTTCTGGAGAACTTCGTCGACAAGGGCACGGCTACGGGCGTGTGGGTGGATTTGTTCCCGCTCGACGACGTGGATCCCGAGAACCGAGCGCCGTTCAGGAGGAACGCTCGGCTGTCCCTGACGCGCAGTTTCATCGTGACCGATCCGTCGGTGGGAACGAACGGCTTCGTGAAGCTCGTGAAACGGGTGGTGTGTCCGTTCGCCCATCGGCTCGATGCGTTGAAGTACGCGTGCGCCATCGACGAGAACGCTCGCGGCGCCTGCCCCGAAGGGTCCGACACCGTTGCCGACGTCGTCGGCGAGGGGAAGACGAGCTTGCTGTTCCCGAAGAGCCTCTTCGAGCCGATCGAGATGCAGTTCGAGGATAGGACGTATTCCGCACCGGCGGGTTACGAGCGGTTCCTGGAGATCCAGTACGGGGACTGGCGCACGCCGCCGTCCGAGGGCGACCGTGCAATCCACACCTTCGAGGCATACCGCCTATGAGGCCGTCGTCTCGTTCGGGCCATGACGTGCAGCCCCTGTCCACGAAACAGAACATGCTGTGGAACTCTGCGGGCTCTATGACGTATTTGGCGTGCCAATGGCTGACGACGGTGTTCGTCGTGCGTTTGTCTGCAGGCTACGACGATGCGGGCCTGCTCTCGCTGGCGATGTCGGTCGTGGGGATCTTCGGCACGTTCGCGAACTACAAGATGGGGACCTATCAGATTTCCGATATCAAGCACGAGAACGAGCTGAGCGAATACCTGGGCTTCCGCTGCTTGACGTTGGGGCTGGCGTTCGTGGCATGCATGGTGTACGCGTATCTGACGTGCGCGCCGTATACGTTGCTTACCATCGCGCTGTTCTTCTTGTTCAAAGCCGTGGGCTTGCTCATCGATATCCTGCATGGCGCAGATCAGCAGCATCGTCGTATGGACTATATCGGAAAATCCTTCATTGCCCAGGGCGTCAGCACGCTCGTTGCCTTCGTGGCGGCGTTCTGGGCGACTCAGAATCTGAACGTCGCCATCGTGTCCATGACCCTTGCCGCGCTTCTCGTGCTCGCTTTGTTCGACATTCCGAGGACGCGGCGGTTCGAGCGCATCTCCGTTCGCCTGTCGCGCAGCAAGGCGTGGTACTTCTTGAAGGTCTCGCTGCCGGCGGTTCTCGCTTCTTTGGCTGCGAGCGCGATCTTCACCATCCCTAAGCAGTATTTGGCGGCGGTTTCGGGAGATGCGGCTCTCGGCATCTACGCTTCGGTAGCCGCTCCGGCGCTGATCATCCAAATGGGCGCGACGTATCTGTACGGTCCGCTCCTCGATGTGTTTCCCCGCTACTTCTTCAACGGCGATCGAGCCGGGTTCCTCAAGCTGCTTGGAAAAACGGTCGGCGGCATCGTGCTGGTGAGCGTCGCATGCTCCATCGTCTTGGAATTCATCGGGTCGTGGGCGCTGCAGCTGCTGTTCGGCGCGAGCATCGAGCCGTACGTGTACCTACTGCAGCCGATCATCTTGTCTACGGTCGCGACGGCGTTCCTGTGGTTCTTCGGCGACCTGCTGATCACGCTGAGGAATTTCAAGGCGAATTTTATCGGGAACGCCGTCGCGTTCGTCGCGGTGGTGCCTTTGACGTTTCCTTTCGTCACCATGTGGGATATGAATGGGGTGAGCTTCGCCGGAACGGCCGCGTGCCTGGCGGGCGTGCTCACGTTGTTGGCTTTCCTCGTGTCGACGATTCGCCGAGGTCCCGATCGCGCGCGTCCTGAGGTCGAGAAGGGGGAGGCGGCATGATGCGCATCCTGCACGTGATCGGAGCTATGGACCGAGGCGGTGCCGAGACCATGATCATGAACCTGTACCGGGCGATCGATCGATCGCGCGTGCAGTTCGATTTTCTCGTCCACGAGCAGAGGGTATGCGATTACGATGAGGAGATCCAGGACCTCGGCGGCAAGGTGTACCGGGCCCTCCCTCGTTTCACGCTGTTGAACTATCCGGTCTATCGCAAACGCTGCCGGGAATTCTTCTCCGGTCATCCTGAACATCCTATCGTGCACGGTCATATCGCGAGCAGCGCTGCGGTGTATCTTCGCGAGGCGAAACGGCAGGGCCGCGTGACGATTGCGCACAGCCACGCCCAAAACTACCCGTTATCCGTTCCCGAGCTGGGATTCAGGGCGCTCGCGTACCCCATCCGATTCGTCGCGGACGAGTTCCTCGCCTGCTCGATCGAGGCCGGTCGCGATCGGTTCGGCAAGGCGATCGTCGAGGGCGATCGGTTTCAGGTGGTGAAGAACGCGATCGACGTCGATCGGTACGCCAACGATCCGATCGCGCATGAGCAGGCTAAGCGGTTGCTCGGGTACGAAGGCGTGCCTCTGATCGGCCACGTGGGAAGATTCGACCCGATCAAAAACCATACGTATCTTATCGAGGTGTTCTCCGAGGCGAGGCGCCGCATTCCGGGCGCCAAGCTTCTGCTGGTGGGCAGGGGGCCGTCCGAGGAGGAAGTCCGACGAGCTGTGCGCGAAGCTCATCTTGAGGACGACGTCGTGTTCTGCGGAGTAACCGATCGCGTAGCCGACGTGCTGAAAGCCCTCGATGCGTTCGTGTTCCCCTCGTTTTCGGAAGGTCTGTCGATGGCCGCGGTGGAGGCTCAAGCTGCCGGCGTGCCGTGCGTGCTGTCGACGGGGGTTCCCGAGTTGGCGGTGATCGCGCCGCAATTCACCGTCCGCTTGCCGCTCGACGCGGGAAGCGGCGTCTGGGCCGACGCGGTGGAGCGGGCTGTTCGCGCCGGTGCCGGCCGATCCGAAGGCGCGGACGCCGCGCGACGCAGCGGATACGATATCTCCGATACGTCGCGATGGCTCGACGCGTACTATGCGGAGGTGCTGGAGAAGACGGCGGGGGGAGTGTAGGGCGTGCAATACGAACAGGATGAATTGCGCAGACTGCAGTTGGTCGAGCTCGATATCCTGCGCGATATCGACAAGGTGTGCCGCGAGCACGGGATCCGGTACTTCCTGGATTCGGGCACGCTTCTGGGAGCGGTGCGTCACGGCGGCTTCATACCCTGGGACGACGACGTCGATCTGGGCATGCCGCGACACGATTACGAGCGTTTCCTGGAAATCGCCCCGCGGGCGCTTGGCGATGCTTACGTTGTCGCCGATCCTCATAGATGCAATGAGCAGGCTGGCATGTTCGCAAAAGTGTGGAAGCGCGGTACAAAATTCTTTACTGAGGAGACGGTCGAAGCGGGGATTCCGCAAGGTATTTTCGTAGATGTTTTTCCTTACGATCGGTTGCACGCCGACGAGAAGATCGCTTGGAGGCAGCGGTTTATGTGCCGGGTTTGGCAGAGCGCGTTGTACCTCTACCATTCGAAATGCATCACCGTGCCTCATGCGGGATTGCTTGGCGCGCTGGAGAGGGGCGCGTGTCGAGTGGCTCATATGATTGTCAAGAGGTGTTTCAGCCGAGAACGTATCGTCGAGGGATTCGAAACGTGGGCATCGCAAGGTGGTAGCGATCCGGGTTCGGCTTACGCTGCTCTGTCGTGCGCTACGGCGCACTTTCCCGAAAGCGTTCTCTTCCCGGTTGAGCGTATAACGTTCGAAGGGGCTGCGTTTTCAGCTCCTGCGTGCGTTGAGGCGTATCTTGACGACATGTATGGCATCGATTGGCGCGAGCTTCCATCGCCGAAGCATCGTCGCAACCACGCTCCGGTTGAACTTGATTTTGGGGATGCTGAGTACGCGGTGGTTTAATCTATGCGCGGTGTTCATTTTTTATACAACCTTTACAAATATGAACAACATAGATATGCTTTAGCTCGATAATCTGATTCTATTGCGAAGCGAGGAATGTGCATGCCCCTTGTGATGACCCGGCGATCGTTTTTGGCGGTTGCGGCGGGTGCGGCTGCGTCGCTTGCCTTGTCGGGATGCAGCTCCGCGAGCGATAACACCGTGGTGATCTACTCGTGCGGCGAGGGCGAGGCGAACGAGGTGCTGCTCGAGGCCATGCATCGCGATCTGCCGCAGTACGATATCCGCTTGCACTACGTGTCGACCGGCACGTGCGCGGCGAAGCTCCAGAACGAGGGTACGTCGAGCGAGGCCGATATCGTTCTCATGCTCGAGGGCGGTTACCTCAGGCAGATTCAACCGAGCCTGGCGAAGCTGACCTCGTACGATTTCGAAGTGTTCGAAGACGATCTGCTCGATGGCTCGAGTACCTACCTTCCCTTCAGGCGCGAGAGCGCATGCGTTGCCATGAACGTCGGGGAGCTGACCGCTCGCGGCATCGCCATCCCCGAGACGTACGACGATCTGCTCGATCCAACGTACCGTGGGCTCATCACGATGGCGAATCCGAAATCTTCCGGTACGGGCTACAACTTCGTTAAGAGTCTTGTGAACACGCGGGGCGAGGATGCGGCCTTCGAGTACTTTGACAAGCTGGCCGAGAACGTGTACCAGTTCTCGTCGTCGGGATCGGGGCCGGTCAACGCGCTTGTGCAAGGAGAGGCGTTGATCGGGTTCGGTCTCACCTACCAAGCGGTGTCCGAGATCAACAAGGGCGTGCCCATCGAGGTGCGGTTCTTCGAGGAGGGCTCGCCTTGGACGATGAACGGCGTGGCGGTGGTCGACGGCAAGCAGGATAAGCCGGCGGTGCGAGCCGTTATGGATTGGATGTTCAGCACGGGCATCCTGCTGGACAAGCAGGAGTTCGTCCCGGACAAGGTGTTCGTCGATCAACATACCGAGATCCCGAACTACCCGCAGGATACGCACTACGCGGACATGGAAGGCGTGTTCGACATCGACGAGAAAAAGCGGTTGCTAGGGAAGTGGAAGTACTGATGACGAGCGAACAGGAACACACGATGGTCGACACGACGTCAAATCGCGAGACGCTTGCGGACGAGCCGAAACTTCGCATCAGCGGCTTAGTTAAGCGTTTCGAGGGATCCGAGGTCCTGCACGGTCTCGATTTCGATGTGCGGGATGGCGAATTCCTTTCCATCCTGGGACCTTCGGGGTGCGGTAAGACGACCACGTTGCGCATTCTCATCGGTCTGCTGGCACCCGACGAGGGCTTGATCGCCCTCGACGGGCGCGACATCACGACGGCGTCGCCCGACGCGCGCGGCATGGGCATCGTGTTCCAGAATTACGCCCTGTTCGAGAACATGACGGTGCGCGGCAACGTTGAGTACGCCTTGAAGTTCAAGCCCGATCTGAAGGCCCGTCGGCGCGAGATCGCCCAGCGCGTGCTCGAGCAGCTCGGCCTTGCGGAGCACCTCGACAAGAGCGTGCGGCAGCTGTCGGGCGGCCAGCAGCAGCGCGTGTCCATCGCCCGCACGCTGGCGCTCAATCCCGAGGTCATCCTGTTCGATGAGCCCATGAGCGCGCTCGACGTGGAAACGCGCCTGTCGCTGCGCCTCGAGCTCAAGCGCATCCAGCGGGAGTTCGGCACGACGATGGTGTACATCACGCACGACCAGGAGGAGGCGTTCGCGCTGTCCGACCGCGTGATGGTGATGGGGGAGGGCAGCATCCATCAGCTGGCCGCGCCCGAGGAGATCATCGCCAACCCGGCCGACGACTACGTTGCCGACTTCGTGGTGAAGAACCTCAACATCAAAATGGACTCGCTTGCGCGATTCATGGATCGGTAGGCGGCTCGTGAAGCGAAAGGGTACGTTCAATCTCACTCGAGTGGTTCTTGCTGCCTTCTTCCTCTTTGCTGCCGTGCTGCCTTTGCTGGGGATGTTCTCGCAACTGGCGAGTCCGGGGGCGTCCGAGGTGTTCGGCACGGAGCAGTTCAAGACCGCCTGCCTCAACTCCATCGGCGTGTCGCTTACTTCGACGGTCATCTCGCTGGCGCTCGCGCTGGCGATGTCGTGGGTGCTCTGCCGCACGAACATACGCGCCAAGGGCGTCATCGCCGTCGTCATGACGCTCCCTATGCTCATCCCTTCGCTCGCGCTCGGCATGGGACTGGTGTTCTTGCTCGGATCGAACGGGGTCATCACGAACGCGCTTGGGCTCGATTTTTCGCTGTATGGGTTCTGGGGCATCGTGATGGGTTCGGTGCTGTACTCGTTCCCCTCGGCGTTCTTGTTGCTGTACGACGTGCTCAAGTACGAAGACGCATCGCCGTACGAGGCCGCCGATGTCCTGGGAATCCCGAAGGTCAACCAGTTCCTCAGCATCACGCTGCCGTATCTGCGCAAGCCGCTCATCTCGGCCGTGTTCGCCACTTTCACGCTCGTGGTGACCGACTACGGCGTACCGCTCATGGTGGGCGGCAAGACCACGACGCTGCCGGTGCTCATGTACCAGGAGGTTATCGGCCTGCTGAATTACAACACGGGCGTGGCTATCGGCTTCGTGCTGCTCATACCGGCCGTGGTGGCGTTCCTCGTCGACGTGCTCAATGCCGACAAGGGGAAGTCGTCGTTCGTGTCCAAAGCGTTCGATATCAAGCGCAATGTGGCGCGCGACGCGATCGGCTACGTCGCCGGCATCGTGGCATCGGTGGCCATCCTCCTCCCGCTCGGATCGTTCGTGCTCGTATCGTTCGTGCGGAAGTATCCGGTGGATTTGACGGCGACGTTCGACAACGTGGGCCGTGCGCTCAACATGAATGTGGGCGATTACTGGATCAATTCGATCATCATCGCCTGCGCTGTTGCGCTCATCGGCACAACGCTTGCGTATTTCGCGGCATATGTGACGGCTCGCTTGGGCGGTCGTTTTGCGAAGATGCTGCACCTCGTCTGCATCACGACGCTCGCCATCCCCGGTATCGTGCTGGGTTTGTCGTACGTGCTGTTCTTCAAGGGTTCCCTTCTGTACGGCACGTTCGCCATCCTGATCTTGGTCAACCTCGTCCACTTCTTCGCCTCGCCGTACCTCATGGCTTACAATTCGCTGGGCAAGGTGAACGAGAACCTGGAAGCGGTCGGCTCCACGATGGGGATCGGGCGGGGGAGCATCTTGAAGGACGTTCTCATCCCGCAGACGACGGGCACCATCATCGAGATGGTGGGCTACTTCTTCGTAAACTGCATGGTTACCATTTCCGCCGTGGCGTTCTTGTCCACGACGCTCGACATGCCGCTCGCGTTGCTGATCACCGACCTCGATGCGCAACGTCTGACGGAGTGCGCCGCGTTCGTGTCGTTGATCATCCTGCTCACCAACATTGCCTTCAAGCTGGTGCTTGCGGGCGTGAAGAAAGCTATCAACCGTGCCGGTTCGCCCTCCGCTTCGGCGGCTTAGCGAACAAGGTGCTTGCCAAATGAGGAAAGGTTCGCTCATGTCCCGTTCGCTCGATGTGAAGGATTTCAAAATACTGACCGCGCTTGAGGCGCGTGTGAGCGAGTCGCTGACGCAGCGCGAGATCGCCGCGGCTGCCGATCTGTCCGTAGGCACGGTCAACCGCGCGATGGCCGACCTGCACGAGCGGGGCTTCGTGCGCGAGGGCATGCTGTCGGCGGCGGGCCTGGAAGCGCTCGAGCCGTATCGCGTCAAGCGCGCGGTGCTCATCGCAGCCGGGTTCGGCTCCCGCTTGGTTCCCATCACGCTGAACACGCCCAAGCCGCTCATTCGCGTGCGGGGCCAGCGCATCATCGACTCGCTGCTCGATGCGGTGTCCGCCGCGGGCATCGAGGAGGTGTACGTGGTGCGCGGGTACCTTGCCGAGCAGTTCGATCAGTTGCTGTACAAGTACCCCCACGTGAAGTTCATCGAGAACCCCTTCTACAACGAGGCGAACAACATCTCTTCGGCCGTGGCGGCGAAGGATCTGCTGCAGAACGCCTACGTGTTCGAGTCCGACCTGCTGCTGTACAACCCGAAACTCATCACGAAGTACCAGTATTCGTCGAACTACCTGGGTGTGCCGGTGCCGGTTACCGACGACTGGTGCTTTCAGACGCGCCGCGGCGTGATCACGGGGCTCACGGTGGGCGGAACGGACTGCCACCACATGTTCGGTATCTCCTATTGGACCGAAGAGGACGGCAGAAAGCTCGCCGACGACGTGCCGGCCACGTTCGCCATGCCGGGCGGCAAGGAGCGGTACTGGGACGAGGTGGCGCTGCGCTACTTCGCGCGCAACTACGAGGTGTCGGTGCGCGAGTGCACGTTCGACGATGTGATCGAGATCGACACGTACCGCGAACTGCAGCAGCTCGATAGGTCCTATGTAGTCGAATAGGTGCATCATGTTTCAAATTTGGTTTTCAATTTGAAAAATTGATCAAATATGAGGTACAAATTAGCGTAATAACAGAATAGTCGTTCATTATTTACTTTTTCTTTACAAAAATGAACATTGCGGTTAGAATTCCTCCCGGACTATAAGACAGTATGCGGATCAACGGGAGGATCGTCGTGTCGCTGGAGAAGAACGAGTTCAAAACCCTAGTCGCGTCGATGGACGAAGGCGTGTACACGCAGCGCGCCTTGGCCGATGCGTCAGGGCTTTCGCTCGGCACGGTCAACCGATTGTGCCAGACGCTGCGCGATCGTGGGCTCATGGACGGGTTCTACGTCACGGCGGAGGGTTATCGCGCCTTGCAGCCGTACAAAGTAGAGAACGCTATCATCATGGCTGCGGGACTGTCCTCGCGCTTTGCGCCGCTCTCTTACGAGAAGCCCAAGGGCGTGCTCAACGTGCGGGGCGAAGTGCTGATCGAGCGGCAGATCCGCCAGCTCAAAGCCGCCGGTATCGACGACATCACGGTGGTGGTCGGCTATATGAAGGAAGCGTTCTTCTATCTTGAGGATCTGTACGGGGTGACCATCCGCGTGAACGAGGAGTACGTCGCTCGCAACAACAATTCCACCCTCATGCTCGTTCGGGAGCAGCTGGGCAATACCTACATCTGCTCGTCCGACGATTACTTCACCGAGAACGTTTTCGAGCCGTACGTGTACGAAGCGTACTATGCGGGCATGTATTTCGAGGGTCCCACCGACGAGTACTGCATGAAGACGGCACGCGATGGGCGAATCATCGGCGTTACCGTCGGCGGCGCCGATGCGTTCGGCATGCTCGGGCACGCGTACTTTGATCGCGCGTTCTCCAGCGCGTTCTCGGCCATTCTCGAGAACGAATACGATTGGCCCGAGACGGCGCCCAAGCTTTGGGAGGACCTGTTTCGCGACCATGTGAAAGATCTGCGCATGGTGTTGCGCTCCTACGGACCGGGTGTCATCTACGAATTCGATTCCCTTTCCGATCTTAAGCAGTTTGACCAGGATTTCCTGACGAACGTCGACTCGGAGATCCTCGACAACATCTGCGACGTGCTCGGTTGCACGCGCGACCGCGTCGAGGGCATCGTGCCGATCAAGGAAGGCCTCACCAACCTTTCCTTCAGATTCTCGGTCGACGGTGCTTCGTACGTATATCGGCACCCCGGTCCCGGCACGGACGAGATCATCAACCGACGAAGCGAGGCGTACTCCCAGGCTGTCGCCAAAAAGCTCGGCATCGATGACACGTTCATCTTTCAAGATACCCGGAAAGGTTGGAAGGTGTCGCGCTTCGTGAAGGATTGCAAGCCGTTCGATTACCACGACGGGAGCCATGTCGAGCAGGCTATGGACCTGATCCGCCGTTTGCACCAGAGCGGCGAGACGTCGCAGTGGACGTACGACCTGTTCGAGAAAGCCCAGTCCATGATGGCGCTGCTCGGTGCGCGTTCCTATCCGTCGTTCCCGGATTACGAGCCCCTGCGCGATCGCGCGGCGCGCCTCGACGCCTTGGTGAAGAGGGATGGCGTTGCGCCATGCCTGTGCCACAACGATTTTTACAACCCGAACTTCCTCGTATCCGAAGAGGCGATGTACCTTATCGACTGGGAGTATTCGGCGATGTCGGATTACGCTTCCGATCTCGGCGTGTTCATCTGCTGCTCCGACTACGACGAGGACGAGGCGGATCGCGTGCTCGAGACGTACTTCCAGCGGGCATTGACCGCCGAGGAATACCGCCATTGCATCGCTTTCGTGGCGCTTGCCGCCTACCACTGGTTCATCTGGGCCTTGTATAAAGAGGCTGCAGGCGATTCGGTGGGAGAGTGGTTGTACCTGTGGTACCGATACGCCAAGACGTATTCGGCCAAAGCGCTTGCGCTCTACGAAGACGAGAGGTAGTCGAGATGGAGATGATCGGAACGGCCGTGGTGTACATCATCATGGCGTGTGCATTGGCGGGCGCCGTCGCATCGGCCATCAAGCCGGAGAGCGAGCTCGGCCGGCAATTCGTGGCCGGCATCGACTCCATCGGCCCCATCTTCCTTCCCGTAGCGGGCATCATGGCATCGGCTCCTTATCTGACGGCGTTCGTGAGCACGGTCTTCGGGCCGGCGTACGGGGCGCTCGGCGCCGACCCAGCCATGGCGGCGACGACGTTCATCGCCATCGACATGGGCGGATACCAGCTGGCGGACGCGCTTGCGCAGACGCGTGAGAGCTGGATCATGGCGATGATGACCGGGTATATGGCGGGCGCAACCATCGTTTTCACGATACCGGTGGCGCTGAAGATGCTCGAGAAACGCGATCGGAAGTACTTGGCGCTCGGAGTGATGAGCGGCCTTCTCGCGATTCCTATCGGCGTGCTCGTTGCGAGCGTCATCATCGCGCTTTCGCACCCGGTTATCCGGGAGGTCGTATCGACGAACGCCGAAGCGACCTATCAGCTTGCGTTGAGCTTCGCCCAGATCGGCGTCAACCTCGTGCCGCTGATCATCATATGCGTTGCGCTGGCATTGGGGCTCAAGTTCAAGCCCGACGCCATGATCAAGGGGTTCATCGTATTCGGTCGCGTGATGGAAGCGACGCTCAAAATCGTGTTCGTGCTGGCGGTTATCGAATACTTCACGGGCATCTTCACCACGGTCTTCGGCTCCTTCGGGTTCGATCCTATCATCGCCGACGAGGAGGATATCTTCCGAGCGCTCGAGGTGTCGGGTGCTATCGGCATGATGTTGTGCGGCGCGTTTCCCATGGTGTACCTCATCAAGCGCTATCTTGCGAAGCCACTCGCCAAAATCGGCGGCGCGGTGGGGCTGAGTTCGGATGCAACCGCTGGCTTGCTGGCCGCCTCGGCGAACGTGCTTGCGGCGCTGTCGATGGTGAAAGACCTCAAGGCGCGCGACAAGGTGCTGGTCATGTCGTTTGCCGTGTGCTGCGCGTTTCTGTTCGGCGATCATCTGTCGTTCACGGCGAACTTCCAACCGACGCTGATCGTGCCGGTGCTTGTAGGGAAGCTGTCGGCGGGTGTGTGTGCCGTCGTGTTCGCAAGCTTGCTTGCCGTGAAGAAGGCTGAGGAACTCGAGCGGATCGATAGGGCAGAAGCCGAAAACTAGAAAAACAATCCGGATCGTCGAAGCACCCCTTCCCCCATCGTGGCCAATGGGAGAAGGGGTGCTTTGTTTTATGTTCAATTACTATATTCAATTTACATTATTGAACACACTTGATATGATCTTTACATTCCGAAAAGGGATGATGATCGTAAATAGGTATATTTTGCGTTCATAAATATAAGTAAACACTAAGAATTGTACAAACGATTCTCTTGTTTCATATGGTCAAAATCGAGAAGAGCAAAGGTGGTGAGAGGGGGTCGGAGTGCGTGCGACCTTGACGCGATGCTTCAGTTGACGCGAAAAGAATTCTTGCTCGGCGCGCTGGGTGCGGCATGCGCCTTGGCTCTGCCGGGGTGTTCGGGACGATCCGAGAACACGGTCGTCATGTACTCGTGTGCCGAGGGCGTGCGCAACGAGTCGCTGCTTGCGGCGATGCATGATCGGTTTCCCGCCTACGACATTCGTTTGCGCTACATTCCCACGGGCAACTGCGCGGCGAAGCTCAAGATGGAAGGAGCGCAATCCGAAGCCGATATCGTTTTGGGCCTTGAAGGCGGTTACCTTAAACAGGTGTCGGATCAATTCGAGGAGCTTCCGGCATCGGATGCATCCCGCTATTGCGCCGACCTGGTGGATGCCGATAACCGCTTCTTTCCGTTTTCGCGTGAAAGCGCTTGCATCGCGATTAACGAGGCGGCGTTTTCCGAGCGCGGCCTCACCGCGCCCCGTTGCTACGAGGATCTGACCGATCCTGCGTTTCGCGGCCTGGTGACCATGCCGAACCCCAAGTCATCGGGCACGGGGTACAATTTCGTCAAGAGCCTGGTGAACGCCTGGGGTGAGGATGAAGCGTTTGCGTACTTCGATCGCCTGGCTGAGAACGTGTACCAATTCACCTCCTCAGGGTCGGGCCCGGTGAATGCGCTCGTGCAAGGCGAAGCCGCCATCGGCCTGGGAATGACCTTCCAGACCGTTTCCGAGATCAACCAAGGCGTGCCGCTGCGGGTGCTGTTCTTCGAGGAGGGTGCCCCCTGGGCCGTGTACGGCTTGGGCATCGTCCAAGGTCGGGAGGATAACGCCGTCGTCCACGAAGTGTTCGAGTGGCTCGCCACCGAAGGCGTGAAGATCGACAACGAAACGTACGTGCCCGATCAGGTTCTCATCGACTTCAAAGCCGAGATTCCGAACTATCCGACCGATATCGTGTATGCCGACATGACGGGTATCACCGATCCGGACGAGAAGCAACGCCTGCTGGCGAAGTGGAAGTACTAGAAGGAGCGGCAGGAACGCTTGTCGCGTCTACCCCTGCAGGATCGCCAGGGCTTCGACCACGGCTTCGTGGCTCTCGCGGAGTTCGGGCATGAGGGCGCGTGCGCTGTCCAGATCGTCGGCGCGCAGCGCATCGGTGATGCGCGCGGCCAGGTCGTAGAGGCGCACGAACGACAAGTTGCCCGCGACGCCCTTGAGGGAATGGGCCTCGCGCTCGGCCGCGGCGGTATCGCCGGAGGCCATCGCGGCTTCCAACCGGTCGAAATGCGGATCGTTCGCGTACTTCGAGGCGAGACGAACGAACAGGGCCTCGTTGCCGCCGAAGCGCTCCATCGCCTCCGCATAGTCGATGCCGTACTGTGCAAGCTTTGCGTTCAATTCGTTCGTCATGATCTCACTCTCCTGCATGCTCTCCCGTCGTACGCCTGCGTTGCGCGGCGCACGTTCATGATAGAGGGTGGGAGCCGTGCGCGGCGGGTCGGAAGGGGTCACGTTAGCCGACCGTTACTTCGCCGACGCATCGTCCTCCACGAACACGCCTTCCTGGTTGAATACTGCGGAGAACGTCTTGAAGAACACCTTCACGTCGAGCGGGAAGGAAACGTTGCGCACGTAGAACACGTCGAGCGCCAAACGGTCGTGCCAGGGCAGCGAGTTGCGCCCGTACACGGCGGCGTACCCGGTGATACCGGGCTTCACGGTGAGCTTGAGGTGCTCGTCGCCTTCGTAGAGCTCCGTCTCGCGGCGCAGGTCGGGGCGGGGCCCCACGACGCTCATGTCGCCTTTCAGCACGTTGAGGAACTGCGGCATCTCGTCGAGCGACGTCTTGCGCATGAAGGCGCCCACGCGCGTCATGCGGGGGTCGTCCGCGCCGTTGTAGGTGGAGCCGTCCTCCATGACGAGGTCGGGCGCGTTCACCCGCATCGAGCGCAGCTTGTACATCTTGAAGTCGCGCCCGCCGAGCCCCACGCGCGGCGCGTTGTAGAACACGGGTCCCTTGTCCTCGAAGTGGATGAACGGCGCCAGCACCGCGATGATGATCAGCACGAAGGGCAGTGCCACGAGCCCTACGACCAGGTCGCACACGCGCTTTCCGAACCGTGCGTACATCAGCGGACGCCCTCCGCCTCGAGCTTGTCGTAGGCGCGCCCGAACGACGCCGCCACGTAGTCCACGTCGTCGTCGGAGAGCAGCGTGTGCAGCGGCAGCGTCACCTCGTTCTCGAACTGCGCGAGCGCGTTCGGGAAATCGGCGATGTCGAAGCCGAGATCGCGATACGCGGTGAGCAGCGGCAGCGGCTTGTAGTGCACGTTCGTGGCCACGCCGTCGTCCGCCATGCGCTCGATTAGCGCGTTGCGGAACGCCTGCGACTTGGCCCTCAGGCGCACGAACATGAGGTGCCCGCTCGATTCGCCGCCCTCGCCGTAGTGCTGCAGCAGCTCGACGTCACGGTCGCGCAGGTTGCGCTCGTAGCGTTCGACGATTGCGCGCCGGCGGGCGAGCGAGGCGGGGTAGCGGCGCAGCTGCGCAAGCCCGAGCGCCGCCTGGATGTCGGTCATGTTGCACTTCCAGCCGGGGAAGGCGATGTCGTACTCCCAGGCGCCCGCGCGGTTCTTCGCCAGCGCGTCCTTCGTCTGGCCGTGCAGGGATTGCAGCATGAACTGGCGGTACAGCTCGTCGGAGTCGAACGCGCCCGCGCGCCACGCGAGCGCGCCGCCCTCGGCCGTGGTCAGGTTCTTCACGGCGTGGAACGAGAAGGCGGTGAAGTCGGCCACCGACCCGGAGGGACGTCCCCGATACGTCGCGCCGAACGAGTGGGCGGCGTCGGCCAGGACGATGACGCGGTCGAAGGCGCGCTGCAGCTCGGTCGCGGGCTTCCAGCGGTCGCGCACGGCGTCGAGCGCGGCGAACAGGCGCTCGTAGTCTGCCATGCGCCCGGCGATGTCGACGGGGATGATGGCGCGCGTGCGCTCGGTGACGAGGCCGGGCAGGGCGTCGTAGTCCATCTCGTAGGAGCCGGGCGCCACGTCGCACAGCACGGGGGTCGCGCCCACGTGGCAGATGACCGAACAGGAGGCGGTGTAGGTGTACGCGCTCGTGATCACTTCGTCCCCGGGTCCCACGCCGATGGCGCGCAGGGCGCATTCGAGCGCCGCGGTGGCCGAGGCGAACGTGGCGGCGCGGTCGGCCTGCGCGAAGCGGGCGATCTCACGCTCGAATTCCTTCGTCTTCGGGCCGGTGGTGATCCAGCCGCTCCTCAGCGCGTCGGCGACCTCGTCGAGCTCGGCCTGGGTGATGTCCGGCGGGGAGAACGAAATGCGTTTCTGCTCAGTCAAGATTGCTCCTTGGTACCCTATAAACGACGTGCGACCTGCATGATCGCACGCAATCAGCGTATGCAAGCTCCCTATTTTGACGCGCCGCGCCCGGTTTGGCGAGGCGCTCAACCAAAATCACAGCAACGTGCGCAGCAAATCCACGATCTCGCGATACGCGCGGGGCTGGTCGAACTCGCTCTCGGCGACGGCGCGTGCCTTCGAGCCCATGATCTTGCGCAGCGACGCGTGCCCCGCGAGCTTGGCGATGGCGTCGGCGAGCGCTTCGGCATCTTCCGCCTCGACGTTCACGCCGAAGCCGTCGGCGGTCACCTTCGCGCGGAACTCGGGGCTCGAGCCCGTGTTGATCATGGGGTTGCCGCTGGCCAGGTAGTCGCCGATCTTCGTCACGATGCTCTGAACCGCCGACGTGACGAGCGAGTTCACCACGATGTCGGACGCGCACAGGTAGGCGGCCATCAGCTCGTAGGCCGTGTAACCCAGGAAGTCCGCCGGGGCGTCGAGCTGCGCCGCGAGCGCCTCGAGCTTCTCGCGGTCGGGGCCGTCGCCGAGCACCTTCACGCGCACGGGGGGCAAGGCCGGCGCCTGGTCGTCGTCCTTCGACGCCGCCCGTGCGAGGCGTCGGCGCTCGAGCAGCGCGGCGGCCTCGACGAGCGTGGCCACGTCGTAGCTGGCGCCGAGCGTTCCGGCGTAGGCGACCCACAGCTCGCCTTCCGGCTTGTCCACCTCGGGCGCGTGCGCGCGGGCTCCTTCGTCGAAGGCGGCCAGGTCGTTGCCCACGTACACCGTGGCCTGGGGGTAGGGCTTCGCGCGGTCCTTCGCCGGGCGCGCCGCGTACTCGTCGGAGGTGCCGACGGCGCCCGCCAGCAGCTGGTAGACGCGCTTCGCGTCGCGCGAGAACGGGTAGAAGGCGACGTCGCTGACCACGGGCACGTCGACGACCATGCGCATGGCCTCGGGCCACAGGTCGTTGATGTCCGCCACGAAAGGGATGCCCTGCGCGTCGGCCGCTTCGGCGCACACGCGCGCGACGTCATTCGGCGGGATCTCCGCGTAGATGAGGTCGTACGCGCCGGCCGTTCGCTCGAAGTGCGCGCGCAGGTTCTTCGCCGCGACGCGATGGCTGCGGATGCGCGCGAGGTCGAGGTTCTTCGTGTAGCCGGGCTCGTCGATGAACACGACGCGGTAGGGAAGGCCCTGGTAGCAGGCCTTCGACGTGTCGCGATGCGCCTTGTCCCAATGCTGGAACGACGACGTGATGAGGTCGACTTCGAAGCCCTCGCGCGCGAGCAGCTCCGACAGGAAGCGGAAGCGCGTGTAACCCCGCGTCTCGTCGCCCAGTTTCACCCCCATCGTGACGACAGCCAGATGTTTGCGCGGGCGGGTATGATGTCGATTGGTTTCCATAGCCAGGTAGTATACCAACTTATCGGGTCGGCATGCGCGACGGCCCGCGCGAAAACGGACGCGGGCCGTCGGGATGCGGTTCGTATCCTTCGCTACTTCCCGTCCTCGTCCTTCTTCGCCACGAGGACGGGGATCTCCGCGGAGCGCAGGACGCCGTGGCTGACGCTGCCCAGCATGCCGCGCAGCACGCCGAGGCCGCGCGAGCCCATGACGATGAGGTCGCAGCCGTGCTCCTTCGCGAAGTCGTTGATCCCGTCGACGGGCGACGGCGCGTTGGCGGCCACGATGTCCACGTCGTTGGGCAGGCTGTCGAGCAGTCCGCCGATGGCCTGCTTCATGTCGTTCTCCTCGCGGTCGAGCGCCGCTTCGACGAGCTTCTTGTACAGGTCGGGCTGGATGACCAGCGGGGGAGCGCTCTCGTAGGGGTTGGCGTCGAGCCCGAGCGCGGGCGGGATGTCCGAGACGAATACCACGCTGACGACATGCAGCTTGATGGCGGGGTCCTCTTCCGCCAAGCCCTTGGCCAGCGTGAGCGCGTGCAGTGCGTGGTCGGACTTGTCGAACGGCACGAGGATGTTGGTGAACTTCATGGGATTCCTCCTGATCGTCGCTGATCAAACAGCTAAAGTATAGCACGCGCCACGCGGCGCGGCAGAGGGTCGGGGTTCTGGCGACGGACTGTCACCGTGGCTCGTTGCGCCGTTGATTCCGGTGGCGAATCACCCTGCTTTTCTTCGCTTGGAGTAGCCTGGAAGCCTTCGAGGCTATGCTACTATTGAACGAAGGAATTAATGGGGCGCGACGAGCGGGGGTGCTGTTTCATGCGCGTTGATCCAAGGCGCAGAAGAGGTGAGGCGCATGCGAAACCAAGGGATCGGTCTGCGGCGTTTGCGCTCGTGGCTGCCTGCTTGCGCAGTGTTGGGTTCGCGCTTTGCCTGACGGCTGCAGTGGCTCTCGTTTGCGTCGCGGCGCCCCCTCGGGCCCTCGCCCTCGGCACGTCCGAGTACGCGGGCGCCGACATGTTCGAGACCGCGGCCGCCGAGGCCCGCGCCGCCTACCCGGGCGGCTCGGCCAGCGCCATCCTCGTGGGGCCGGGCGACGCCTGGGTGGACGCGCTGTCCGCCGCGGGCCTCGCGGCCTCGAAGGGCCCCATCCTGTTCACCGAGCGCGGCCGCCTCTCCCCGGCGACCGCCCGGGCCCTCGCCGACCTCAAGGTGAGGAGCGTCGTGGTGGTGGGAGGCTCCGCCGCCGTGTCCGACGCGGTGGTCTCCCAGCTCTCGTCCAAGGGGGTCGCCCTCGAGGCGCGCCTGGGCGGCGCCGACTGCTACGGCACCCAGATGGAGGTGTACGGCTACGGGCTGGAGCGCGGGCTCTGGGACGCCTCGACGGCCATCGTCGCCACCGGCGGCCACTTCGGAGACGCCCTGTCCGCCTCCCCCGTGGCCTTCGCGAGGAAGGCCCCCATCTTCCTCGTGGAGCCGGGCGCCGGCCTGCGCGAGCCCCAGAAGCGGGCGCTGCTGGAGGGCGCCGAGCAGGGCCGGTTCTCCCGCGTGCTCGCCGTAGGGGGCCCCGCCGCCGTGTCCGACTTCGCCTACGGGTTCCTCGAGCTCGTCGCCGCGGCGTCCTCGCCGATGGGCGTCTGCGAGCGCGTCGCGGGCGCGGACCAGTACGCCACCTCGGCGGCCGTGGCGCGCTGGGCCGTCGACAACGGGGTGCTCTCCTGGGACGGCGCCGCGTTCGCGTCGGGCGCGCTGCCCTACGACGCGCTGGCCGGGTCGGTGCTGCAGGGGGCGTCGAGGTCGGTGATGCTGCTCGTGGGCGACGCTCCGTCGACTACCGTTGACGCTGTCGCCCGGCAAGCCGGTTCCGTTTCAGCCATACGGTACTTCGGAGGGGAGCGTGCGATCTCGAGTAGCATGCGTTCTTACGTGAGCTACTCAATGCGGCTCGGGTATGGTTTGCCTCTCGGCGGGTCCAGGCTGTCGAACGGTTCTTTCGTGTGGTGTAACGCGTCAGGGGTCGACAGGCAAGATGCCATCAATCGCGTGATGCGAACGGCGCACTCGTGTTTGGGCATACCGTACGTTTGGGACGGAATGTGGCCTGAAGATGGCGGGATGGATTGCTCGTCGTTCACGTGGTACGTCTACAAGCAACAGGGTATTGTTCTGGGCGAGGATACCTATCATCAAATCAGCAATGGGTATCGCGTTCCGTCTCTTTCCCAAGCGAAGCCGGGCGATCTCATTTTGATGTACTTCGATTCTCATCCGAATTTCAACCCGCTTCTTCCCGAGCACGTGGTGCTCTACGCGGGCAACGGCATGATCTACGAGGAGCCGGACTTCGGCATGAGCTGCCAGTACGTTCCTCTGTATTCGAAGCATGCGGGCAAGATTGAGATTCGTAGGATAATCAGCGATTAGGGAGCGTTGGAAGGAAGGCGCGGTGAGTGAAATGTTGGAAAGAAAGGGCTTCGTGCGCACGCTTGCGTTGAGGCTGTTCGCTGGGGGTGTTGCGGTCGCTTTGGCGGGGTGCTTGGTGCCGCTTCCTCGTGTGTATGCCGACGATCGGCCCGAGCAGCCCGGGGGTTCGACCGACGCTTCCGAACTTCCCAACGACCAAGACGGTGCCATGTCGCCTGACGGCACGGTCGATGGGGTGGAGAGTCCTTCCGTCGACCTCGACGAAAAGAAGGAATCCGAAGAGACTGGCGAGGAGCCGCCCGATGTTGCCCCGGATGATGCGATCGACTCGAATGAAGAGGATCGGGGAGATTCCGATGCGTGCCTAGACGAAGAAGCCTCCCCTGAAGATGCTCTGACGCTCGGCGAGGAATCGGATTCGGAGGTGGCCGAGGCCGACCCCGTTCAAAGCTACAGCGGCGCAACCATGTACGAAACGGCTGCGGCGGAAGCCAAGGCTGCGTATCCGAAAGGCTGCGACTCCGCTATCATCGTAGGGCCTGGTCAAGCGTGGATCGATGCGCTATCCGCAACGGGTCTTGCAGCTTCTAAAGGTCCTATCCTGTTCACCGAAAAAGATTCGTTCAATTCGGCAACCAAGAAAGCGCTCAAAGAACTCGGCGTGAAAAGCGTCGTCATCGTCGGAGGTGAGGCAGCTGTATCGGCGAAGGCGGCAAATGCTATCAAGAATTCCGGCATTGCGGTTGAAACCCGGCTTGGTGGCACCGATTGCTACGACACCCAAATGAAGATATACGAATACGGTCAATCTCGGGGACTTTGGGATCCTTCGATGGCCATCGTGGCCACTGCTAGCCATTTCGGCGATGCCTTGTCTGCTTCGCCGGTGGCGTTTGCCAAAAAAGCGCCCATTTTCCTGGTGGCGTCGGGTGAAGGGTTGGGCCGTAGCCAGCAGCAGGCGCTGGTGAAGGGCGCTCGAAGCGGAGGGTTCACTTCGGTCGCCATCGTAGGCGGGACGAGCGCCGTGTCGAGGCAGGCTGAAGGATTCATTTCGGGGATCTGCTATTGGAATGGAGGCTCGTATACGCGTCTCGCCGGAGCCACGCAGTACGAAACGAGTGCAGAGGTGGCGACGTGGGCGGCGACGAGCCAGGGCCTTTCTTGGGATAGTCTTGCATTCGCCACGGGCGCAGCGCCCTACGATGCCCTTGCGGGTTCGGTTCTGCAGGGTGGAAGCGGGTCGGTTCTGCTTCTGATCGACGGATCGAATACGGCGACATTGAACGCGGCAGCGCTACATAAAGGCTCTATCGGCCATGTGAGGTTTCTTGGGGGTACGGCGGCGTTGCCTCAGAATTTGAGAAACACGATCGTGTCGAAGTTGGGCATATCTACCGCACCTCGTCCAAAAGTCGCTTCTGAACTTGATGCCGAAGTGGATGAGGGGGCCGCTCAGCAAGAAGAGATGCCAGACGGTGCCGAAGAACCGAGCGACGAGGTTTCGGCCCAGGAGGACGAGGCGACGGGGATTGAGGGAGGCTTGACGGAATGATGCACGCGAATCGCCGTTTCCTCGACGGCTCAATTGTTCTGATCTCGCTCGTCGCAGTTTTGCTCTTGACCTGTTTCGCGGCGCCCCCTCGGGCCCTCGCCCTCGGCACGTCCGAGTACGCGGGCGCCGACATGTTCGAGACCGCGGCCGCCGAGGCCCGCGCCGCCTACCCGGGCGGCTCGGCCAGCGCCATCCTCGTGGGGCCGGGCGACGCCTGGGTGGACGCGCTGTCCGCCGCGGGCCTCGCGGCCTCGAAGGGCCCCATCCTGTTCACCGAGCGCGGCCGCCTCTCCCCGGCGACCGCCCGGGCCCTCGCCGACCTCAAGGTGAGGAGCGTCGTGGTGGTGGGAGGCTCCGCCGCCGTGTCCGACGCGGTGGTCTCCCAGCTCTCGTCCAAGGGGGTCGCCCTCGAGGCGCGCCTGGGCGGCGCCGACTGCTACGGCACCCAGATGGAGGTGTACGGCTACGGGCTGGAGCGCGGGCTCTGGGACGCCTCGACGGCCATCGTCGCCACCGGCGGCCACTTCGGAGACGCCCTGTCCGCCTCCCCCGTGGCCTTCGCGAGGAAGGCCCCCATCTTCCTCGTGGAGCCGGGCGCCGGCCTGCGCGAGCCCCAGAAGCGGGCGCTGCTGGAGGGCGCCGAGCAGGGCCGGTTCTCCCGCGTGCTCGCCGTAGGGGGCCCCGCCGCCGTGTCCGACTTCGCCTACGGGTTCCTCGAGCTCGTCGCCGCGGCGTCCTCGCCGATGGGCGTCTGCGAGCGCGTCGCGGGCGCGGACCAGTACGCCACCTCGGCGGCCGTGGCGCGCTGGGCCGTCGACAACGGGGTGCTCTCCTGGGACGGCGCCGCGTTCGCGTCGGGCGCGCTGCCCTACGACGCGCTGGCCGGGTCGGTGCTGCAGGGGGCGTCGAGGTCGGTGATGCTGCTCGTGGGCGACGCCTCCTCGCCGACGATCAAGCTTGTCGTAGACAAAAGAAACTCACTTTCGACCATCCGCTATTTCGGGGGGAAGAGCGCTTTACCGAGCAGCTTGCGCTCCTATATCGAACGTTCCGTGGAATTCGGGCGTATGCTGCCCATGGGGGCTACGCGCCTGTCCGACGGCAGCTATCTTTGGTGCAACTCGAGTGGCGTCGATCGGCAGGATGCGATCAACCGTGCAATGCGCATAGCTCGGTCGTGCCTTGGCATCCCTTATGTCTGGTTGGGCAAGTATCCCGAAGACGGCGGCATGGATTGCGCTTCGTTCACCTGGCATATCTATACGCGTAATCTTGGCATGGATATCGGGTTCGAGACGTACGATCAGATCAACGCAGGTTATCGGGTGGCATCGATCAACGATGCGAAACCAGGTGATCTTATACTGATGTATTTTGGCGGTTGGCCCAACTACAACCCGCTTCTTCCCGAGCACGTGGTGCTCTACGCGGGCAACGGCATGATCTACGAGGAGCCGGACTTCGGCATGAGCTGCCAGTACGTTCCTCTGTCTTCGAAGGGCTTTGGGAGGATGGAGGTTCGGCGCATTGTGAGCGACTAGATGCATGCGGTCGCGTCCCTCGCGAAACGCAACCGAAACACCGGCGAGTATAATGGTGGTTCGAGAGAGAAAGGACTGCCCGATGACCGTGACCCCCGAGCAAGACTTCGTGCTGAAAACCATCAAGAGCCGCGACGTCCATTTCGTCCGCTTCTGGTTCACCGACGTGCTGGGACGCATGAAGTCGTTCGCGGTCATCCCGAGCGAGCTCGAGGACGCGTTCGCCGATGGCATGGGCTTCGACGGCAGCTGCATCGAGGGGTTCTGCCGCACGCAGGAATCCGACATGCTGGCGTATCCGGACGCGTCCACGTTCCAGGTGCTGCCGTGGCGGCCCGAGTCCAACGCGGTCGCCCGCATGTTCTGCAACCTGCGCACGCCCGACGGGTCGCCCTTCGAGGGCGACCCGCGCCAGGTGCTCGCGCGCACGGCGGCGAAGGCCCAGGCGATGGGCTACGTGTTCAACATCGGCCCGGAGCTGGAGTTCTACTACTTCAAGGACGCCGAGGGCACCGAGGTGCTCGACCGCGGCGGCTACTTCGACCTCACGAGCCTCGACTACGCCTCCGACCTGCGCCGCGACACCGTGCTCACGCTGGAGAAGATGGGCATCCCCGTGGAGTACTCGCATCACGAGAACGGCCCGTCCCAGCACGAGATCGACCTGCGCTTCACCGACGCGCTGTCCATGGCCGACGCGGTGATGACGTACAAGCTGGTCGTCAAGGAGATCGCGATGAAGCACGGCGTGCACGCGTCGTTCATGCCCAAGCCCATGGCGGGCGAGCCGGGCAGCGGCATGCACGTGCACCAGAGCCTCTACGACCTCGACGGCAACAACGCCTTCTACGACCCGAACGACCCCCAGGGCTACCACCTGTCGAAGGTGGCCAAGCACTACCTGGCGGGCCTGCTCAAGTACGCGCCCGAGTTCTGCGCCATCACGAACCAGCACGTGAACTCGTACAAGCGCCTCATCGCCGGCGGCGAAGCGCCCATCTACCTGTCGTGGGCGCGCTCGAATCGCTCCACGCTCGTGCGCGTGCCGGGCTACCGCCCCACGAGCGAGGGCGCGTGCCGCCTCGAGCTGCGCAGCCCCGACCCCAGCGCGAACCCCTACCTCGCCTTCGCCGCCATGCTGGCCGCCGGCTTGGCGGGCATCGAGGAGGAGCTGGAGCTGCAGGAGCCCAACGAGGACCAGGACCTGTTCATGCTGTCGCGCCAGGACCTGCGCCAGCAGGGCATCGCCACGCTGCCCGAGAGCCTCGGCGAGGCGGTGGAGCTGTTCGCGGAGTCCGAGCTGATGCGCGCGACGCTCGGCGACCACATCCACTCCTACCTCGTGGCCGCGAAGCGCGCCGAATGGAACGACTACCAGGGGTACGTGTCGCAGTGGGAGCGCGACCGCTACCTCGCGGTGCTGTGACGTGCGAGAGGAGGGGCCATGCAGCGCAAGCAGGTGATATTCGTCGCGGACAGCCTCGACAACGCGCATAAGTTCCAGCAGGTGCTGTCGGGTTTGGACGTGGACGTGGCGGCGGGGTCGTCCGCCCAGTTCAAGAAGCTGCTTGGGCAGCATCCCGCCTGCGACCTCGTCGTGTACGAGGCGCGCGGCGGCGCGTCGGAGGACGTGGCCGGCATCGAGGCGCTGCTGCTCGAGGACAACGCGGCGTCGCTGCTCGTCATCGTGGGGGAGGACCAGCTCGTCCGCTTTCGGCTGCCCGTGCAGGTGAAGAGCGACTTCGTGATGCGCGGCGCATCGCCTGGGGAGTGCGCGGCCCGCATCCGCCAGCTGCTGTGGCCTGGCAACGAGGCCGCCACCTCGGACTGCCTCGCCGTGGAGAACATGACCGTGAACCTGGCCACCTACCAGGTGACGGTGGGCGGCGAGCCGCTCGACCTCACGTACCTCGAGTACGCGCTGCTGGCCTTCCTCGTCACGCACCCCTCGCGCACCTACTCGCGCGACGCGCTGCTGCGCCGGGTGTGGGGTTTCGACTACTACGGCGGCTCGCGCACGGTGGACGTGCACGTGCGGCGCATCCGGGCGAAGCTGGGCCCCGAGCTCGCCCAGCACCTGGAAACGGTGCGAGGCGTCGGCTACCTGTGGAGCGCGTAGCCGCGCGCGACGCGAAACCCTGGCGGGGCGGTAGGTGATTCTTTGTTTCTCCGACGGCGTCCGGCAGGGGCGCGACGGGTTGCTCTATACTGGTCGCTCGACACCCAAACCGACGGAGGACTCGCCCTATGCCGAAGAAGATCGCCGTCATCGACGGCAACTCGCTTATGCACCGCGCCTACCATGCGGTGCCCCAGACGATGAACGCTCCCGACGGGCGGCCCACCAACGCCGTGTTCGGCTTCGTGGCCATGCTGCTCAAGTTCATCGACATCGCGAATCCCGACGCGCTCATCTGCGCGTTCGATGCGGGTCGTCCGGCGTTCCGCATGGAGGCGCTCGAGCAGTACAAGGCGCAGCGCCCTCCCATGGACGACGACCTCAAGGTGCAGTTCCCCATCGTCGAGGAGCTGCTGGAGGCCATGAACGTGCCCGTGGTGCGCATCAAGGGCTGGGAGGGCGACGACGTGCTGGGCACCATCGCCGCGCGCGACGAGGAGCTGGGCTACGAGACGCTACTCGTGACGGGCGATAAGGACGCCTACCAGCTGGCAACCGACAAGACGCGCATCGTCACCACGAAGAAGGGCATCACCGACGTGGCCATCTACGGCCCGGCCGAGGTGCTCGAGCGCTACGGCGTGCGGCCCGACCAGTTCATCGACTTCCTCGGCCTCAAGGGCGACTCGTCCGACAACATCCCCGGCGTGCCCGGCATCGGCGACAAGACCGCCGCGAAGCTGCTGCAGACCTACGGCAACCTCGAGGGCATCTACGAGCACGTGGACGATCTCAAGGGCAAGCAGAAAGAGAAGATCGTCGACAACAAGGACATGGCGTATCTGAGCCGCGAGGTGGCCACCATCGTGCGCGACCTCGACTTCCCGCTCGACCTCGAAGCGTGCTCGTTCCCGTCGTTCGATTCCGACAAGGTGACCGAGGCGTTCAAGAGCGTGCAGTTCAACGCGCACCTCAGCCGCGTGCTCAAGCTCGTGGGCAAGGAGCTTGAGAAGAAGGCGGCCCCGCTCGTAGTGGAGCCGGTGGTTTCGGGGCCCGAGGCGCAGGCGCTCGTCGACGCGGCCATCGCGCGCGGCGAGACGGTGGGCGTGGCGTTCATCGAGCCCGAGCAGGTGTCGCTGTTCAACGCCGGCCTGCACGGCGCGGTGAACACGAGCGAAGGCACGGCGGTGTTCGAGGACGACGAGGGCCGCGAGGCGTTCGCGCGCATCGTGCGCGCCGGCTCGTTCGCCGCGCTCGACGTCAAGCGCGAGGTGCATCGCATCTATCCCGCCGATACGGCCGAGGCCGCGCTTGTGGAGGACGCCGAGCTCATGGGCATGCGCGCGTTCGACCTGGGGCTGGCCGGCTACGTGCTGAACTCGTCGGTGTCCGAGTACTCCTTCGACGCGCTGCTCGACGCCTACTACGGCGGCGTGCTGCCCGAGACGAAGGACGAGGCCGGCGCCGTGGCGGCCCAGGCCGCGGCGGCGCGCATGCTGGTGGGCCCGCTCACCGACGCGCTCGGGCGCGACGAGAGCAAGCGCGCCTACTTCGACATCGACCTGCCGCTCGTGGCGGTGCTCGCCATCGTCGAGCGCACGGGCGCCGCGGTGGATTGCGACCGCCTGGCCGAGCTGGGGGCCACGACGCAGGCCGAGCTCGACGAGCTGCGCGCGCGCATCATCGAGATCGCGGGGGAGGAGTTCAACCTCGACAGCCCCAAGCAGCTCGCGCACATCCTGTTCGAGGTGCTGGGCCTGCGCACGCTCAGGAAGAACCAGCGCGGCTACTCCACCGACGCCGCCGTGCTCAAGGAGCTGTCGAACGACCACGAGCTGCCGGCGCTCGTCCTGCGCTACCGCGAGCTGGCGAAGATCAAGTCCACCTACATCGACGCGCTGCCCCGCATGCGCGCCGACGACGGGCGCGTGCACACGAGCTTCAACGAGACGGTGACCACCACGGGGCGCCTGTCGTCGTCCGAGCCGAACCTGCAGAACATCCCCGTGCGCACCGAGTTCGGCCGCCAGATCCGCGAATGCTTCGTGCCGCTCGAGGAGGGCCATGCGTTCCTCTCGGCCGACTACTCGCAGATCGAGCTGCGCCTGCTCGCGCACCTGTCGAACGACGAGCACCTCGTGGCCGCGTTCTGCTCCGGTGCCGACTTCCACGCCGCCACGGCCAGCCGCGTGTTCGGCCTGCCGGTGGAAGAGGTGGGGCCCGGGCTGCGCAGCCGCGCGAAGGCCGTGAACTTCGGCATCGTGTACGGGCAGCAGGCGTTCGGCCTGTCGCAGAGCCTCGGCATCCCGTTCAGCGAGGCCAAGGAGATGATCGAGCGCTACTTCGAGGCGTATCCCGGCGTGCGATCCTACCTCGACGACGCGGTCGCGCAGGCGAAGGAGCAGGGCTTCGCCGAGACGATGTTCGGCCGCAAGCGCCACATCCCCGAGCTCAAGGCCGCGAACGCCACGCAGCGCGGCTTCGGCGAGCGCACGGCCATGAACCACCCCATGCAGGGCAGCGCCGCCGACATCATCAAGCTGGCCATGACCGAGGTGCAGCGTCGCATCATGGAGCGCGGCTTCGAGGCGAAGCTGCTGCTGCAGGTGCACGACGAGCTGGACTTCAGCGTGCCGGAAGGCGAGATCGAGGAGCTGTCGGCCATCGTGAAGGACGTCATGGAGCACATCGTGGAGCTCCGCGTCCCCCTCGACGTCGACGTCTCCTACGCCGCCAACTGGGCGGAGGCGCACTAAGGGCCCCGTCGGCCCCGTTCCCCCTCGGGGGGGGGTCGGCGCCGCAGCCGCCGCGCCGATTTTGTCGGACCTGTGATGTTCGAAAAAATCATACCACGCCGCCGCGTGTGGCTAAAGTATCTGCTATCATATAAACGTTGTGCTCTGTGGAGGCACAGCGTAGGAAGAGTGCGATGATACGCGTGGATCGTGCATAAGATCACATTGACTTGCTACGGTCACGCTGGTAAGCTATCGCCTTGCGTTTATTCATATCAAGGAGACACTCATGTACGCAATCGTAAAAACGGGCGGCAAGCAGTACAAGGTCGCACCCGGCGACAAGCTGAACATCGAAAAGCTTGACGCCGCCGTGGGCGACAAGGTCGAGCTCGAAGCCATCTGCGTCGTCGACGGCGCCAAGGTGGAGGCCGACCCCGCGAAGGCAGCCGCGACGAAGGTCACCGCCATCATCCTCGAGCAGTTCAAGGGTGAGAAGCAGCTGGTCTTCAAGTTCAAGAAGCGCAAGAACTACAAGAAGCTGCGCGGCCATCGCCAGCAGCTCACGCGCGTCCAGATCGAGTCCGTCGGCTCGGCCAAGGCTGACAAGCCGGCCGCCAAGAAGGCTGCGAAGAAGGACGAAGCTGAGAAGAAGCCGGTCGCCAAGAAGGCTGCCGAAAAGCCCGCGTCTGAAGACGCCGAGTAAAGCGTAAGGAGGGAACACCATGGCTCACAAGAAAGGTCTCGGTTCCAGCCGTAACGGCCGCGACTCCCACGCACAGCGTCTCGGCGTGAAGATGTTCGGCGGTCAGGCGGTCAAGACGGGCAACGTCATCGTCCGCCAGCGCGGTACGCACATCCATCCGGGCGAGAACGTCGGCCGCGGCAAGGACGACACGCTGTTCGCTCTGTGCGACGGCACGCTCGAGTTCACGAAGGGCGCCAAGCACAAGGTGCACGTGCGTCCCGAGGCGTAGGTTCCGCCTACCCACGACTGCGTAACGTTATCTGTTTTCGCATGCCCCCTGCTCGTCAGGGGGCATTTTTCATATACAATCCGGGTTGTCGTGTTTAAGCGAGCAACCCGTGCGCCCTCTCCGGGCGCGGATCGAAATAGAGGTACCACCCGTGTTCATCGACAAAGTACGCATCCATGTCAAAGGCGGCAACGGCGGAGCCGGCTGCATGTCGTTTCGCCGCGAGGCCCACGTGCCGAAGGGCGGTCCCGACGGCGGCGACGGCGGCCATGGCGGCAACGTCGTGGTCGAGGCCGACGCCAGCCTGTCGTCGCTCATCGAGTACCGCTTCAAGCACCATTTCAAGGCCGATCGCGGCACGCACGGCAAGGGCTCGCGCATGCACGGCGCCACCGGCGAGGACCTCGTGCTCAAGGTGCCGATGGGCACCGTCGTCCACGAGTACTTCGAGGACGACAAAGAAGTGGGCGAGCTCATCGCCGATCTCACGCACGACGGCGAGCGCGTCACCGTGGCCGAGGGCGGCATGGGCGGACGCGGCAACATCCACTTCGTGACGCCGACCCGGCGCGCGCCCGCGTTCGCCGAGCTGGGCGAGCCGTCGCAGGAGCGCTGGATCGAGCTGGAGATGAAGCTCATGGCCGACGCGGCCCTCGTGGGCATGCCGTCGGCGGGCAAGTCGTCGCTCATCGCGAAGATGAGCGCCGCGCGCCCGAAGATCGCCGACTACCCGTTCACCACGCTCGTGCCGAACCTCGGCGTGGCGCGCTCGGGCGACTACAGCTTCGTCGTGGCCGACATCCCCGGCCTCATCGAAGGCGCGCACGAGGGGCGCGGCCTGGGCCACGAGTTCCTGCGCCATATCGAGCGCACCGCGCTCATCGTGCATGTGGTCGACCTGACGGGCGACTACGAGGGCCGCGACCCGCTCGAGGACTACGACATCATCAACCGCGAGCTGGCGCTGTACGCCGACGACCTGGCGGCGCGCCCGCGCATCGTGGTGGCGAACAAGATGGACGTGCCGGGCGTGGAAGAGGTGGCCGACCGGCTGGCGGAGCGCGTGCGCGCGGACTCCGTCGCGGCTGCGGGCGGCGACGAGTTCGCCCCGAGCCCCGTCGACCCGAAGCTCTACCGCATCAGCGCGCTCACGGGCGAGGGCGTCGACGGCCTCAAGGCCGCCATCGCCGCGAAGGTGCACGAGCTGCGCGAGGCGCTGCGCGAGCAGGCGCAGGCCGACGTGCAGTACGAGCACGTGTGGGAGCACAAGCGCGAGGAGCGCGACAAGAAGTTCAAGGTCGTGCCGCTCGGCGGCGGGGTGTTCCGCGTGGAGGGCCCGCAGGTGGAGCGCATGGTGGTGCAAACCGACTGGGAGAACGAGGAGGCCATCGCGTTTTTGCAGCACCGCCTCAAGCGCCTCGGCGTGGAGAAGGCGCTCGAGAAGGCGGGCGCGGTGGACGGCGACGAGATCCGCATCGTCGGGCGCGCGTTCGAGTTCGAGTCGGCCCGCACGGCCGAGGACCTGTTCAAGGAGCTCGATCTGTAATGAAGCCGGCCGGTTGCGCGCACGTCGCCCCGCAGACGCTGGGCAAGCGCCTCGTCATCAAAATCGGGTCGTCCACGCTCACCACGTCGGAGAGCAAGATCGACTACGCCTACCTCGCGGAGGTGACCGACCAGATCGCGCGCGTGCGCGCCGCGGGGTGGCGCCCCGTCGTCGTCACCTCGGCCGCCATCGCCTGCGGCCTCGAGCAGCTGGGCATCGAGAAGCGCCCGCACGACATGCCCAGCTTGCAGGCGGCCGCCTCGGTGGGGCAGAGCGCGCTCTCGACGGCGTACGCCGAGGCGTTCGCGCGCCACGGCATCGTGACGTCCACGGTGCTGCTGACGCGCCGCGACACGGCCGACCGTCGCGCGTACCTGCACGCGCGCGACACGTTCGACCGCTTGCTCGAGCTGGGCGTGGTGCCCATCGTGAACGAGAACGACACCATCTCGGTCGAGCAGATCCGCTTCGGCGACAACGACACGCTGGCGGCGCTCGTGGCGTGCCTCGTGGAGGCCGACCTCATGGTGATCCTGTCGGACATCGACGGGCTCTACGACGCCAACCCCCATCACCATCCGGATGCCAAGCTCATCGGCCGCGTCGAGGCCATCGGCCCCGAGATCATGGCCGTGGCGGGCGAGGCGGGCACCACGGTGGGCTCGGGCGGCATGATCACGAAGATCAAGGCCGCGCGCGTGCTCATGGTGGCGGGCATCCCGCTCGTGGTGTGCGACGGCCATCGCGCCGAGGCCATCGTGGACGCGGCGGCGGGCGAGGACGTGGGCACGCTGTTCGTGGCCGCGAAGAAGCCCCACGAGATCACGCCGAAGAAGCTGTGGATCGCGCTGGGCGACGCGGCGCGCGGTGCGCTCGTGGTGGACGACGGCGCGAAGGCCGCCCTCATCGAGCGCGGCAGCTCGCTTCTGTCGGTGGGCGTGCGCGCGGTGGAAGGGCGCTTCGAGGCGAACGACATCGTCGACATCAAGGATGCGACGGGGCATCTGTTCGCGCGCGGGAAGGTGGCCTTCGCCAGCGACGAGGCCGCGCTGGCGATCGGGCGCACGCGCGCGGAGCTGCAGGCGAACCGCCTGCTGGCAAGCTTGGCCGACAAACCGCTCGTCCATCGCGACGAGCTCGTGGTATTCGAGTAAGGGGGAGCCATGGTTGAGGAAACGGTGCGGGAGCACGTGCGGCGCGTCGCCGAGGAGGCGCGCGCGGCGAGCGGGGCGCTCGCGCAGACGAGCGCCGAGGAACGCAACGGCGCGCTGGCCGCCATGGCCTCGGCGCTGCGCGCGCATGCGGGCGCCATCGTCGAGGCGAACGGCCTCGACATGGACGCGGCGCGCGCGGCGGGCACCAAGGAGAGCTTGCTCGACCGCCTCATGCTCGACGAGGGCCGCGTCGAGGGCATCGCGGCGGCGCTCGAGGACCTCGTCGCGCTGCCCGACCCGCTGGGCGCGGTGCAGCAGCGGCGCACGCTGCACAACGGCATCGAGCTCACGCGCGTGAGCGTGCCGCTCGGCGTGGTGGCCGTCGTGTACGAGGCGCGCCCGAACGTGACGGCCGACGCGGCCGGCATCTGCCTGAAGTCGGGCAACGCGGCGGTGCTGCGCGGAGGCAGCATGGCGGCGGCCTCGAACGAGATCATGGCGAAGGTGCTGCACGACGCGGCGGTGGAGGCGGGCATGCCCCGCGGCTGCATCGGCGCCGTCACGGTACCCGATCGCGCGGCGGCCGACGAGCTCATGCAGCTGCACGGGGTGGTGGACGTGCTCATCCCGCGCGGCGGCGCGGGGCTCATCCGCCACTGCGTGGAGGCGTCGAAGGTGCCGGTCATCGAGACGGGCACGGGCAACTGCCACGTGTACGTGCACGCGTCGGCCGACTTCGAGAAGGCGCGCGCCATCATCGTGAACGCGAAGTGCCGTCGTCTGGGCGTGTGCAACGCGGCCGAGACGCTGCTCGTGGACGAGGCGGCGGCCGAAGCCTTCCTGCCCGCGGCGCTCGCCGAGCTGGCGGAGCGCGGCGTGACGCTGCATGCCGACGAGCGCGCGGCGGCCGTCGCCGCGAAGCACGGCACGCCCACGGTGCCCGCCGACGAATCCGATTGGGAGACCGAGTACCTCGCGGCCGACCTGGCCGTGCGCGTGGTCGACGGCGTGGACGAGGCCATCGACCACGTGAACCGTTACTCCACGAAGCACTCCGAGGCCATCGTGGCCGAGGACGAGGGCGCCGTCGAGGCGTTCCTCGCGCGCGTCGACGCGGCCGCCGTGTACGCGAACGCGTCGACGGCGTTCACCGACGGGGCAGAGTTCGGCCTGGGTGCCGAGATCGGCATCTCCACCCAGAAGCTGCACGCGCGCGGCCCGTTCGCGCTCGACGCGCTCACGTCGTACAAGTACGTGCTGCGCGGCTCCGGGCAGGTGCGCGCGTAGTGGGACGGATCTGCGATCACTTCGACGACCTGGGGCGGGACGGGAGGCCGGCGCGTCTCGGCATCATGGGCGGCACGTTCGACCCCATCCATATCGGGCACCTCGCGTGCGCCGAGCAGGCGCGCGAGGCCTACGACCTCGACGGCGTGGTGTTCGTCCCCGCGGGCAACCCCGTGTTCAAGAAGGACCGCGTCGTCACGCCGGCGGCCGAGCGCCTGGAGATGTGCCGCATCGCCACGCGCAGCAATCCGGCGTTCGACGTGAGCGCCATCGAGATCGAGCGCGGCGGCGACACCTACACGGTGGACACGCTGCGCCAGCTGCGCGCGCACTACCCCGACAACGTGGAGCTGCGCTTCATCACGGGCGCCGACGCGGTGTACCACATCGTGCAGTGGCGCGAGAGCGCGGCCATCGCCGACCTCGCGCGCCTCATCGCGGTCACGCGCCCCGGCTACGTGCTGTCGGAGGAGCGGCGGGCGTTCATCGCCGAGCACGGCAACTTCGCCATCGATTACCTCGTGGTGACGGCCCTCGCCATATCGTCGAGCGACCTGCGCGAGCGGTTGGCGAGGGGGAAGTCGATCCGTTATTTGACGATGCAGGGCGTGCTCGACTATATTCAGGAGCGGGGCCTGTACGAGACGGGCCCGAGCGACGACGAAGGAGGCGTGCGATGAGCGAGGACGTGCTGTCGGAGGCGTTCTTCGACGCGCGCGAGCGCGATTTGGAGCAACGGCTCAAGCGCAAGCGTTTCGAGCACGCGCGCAGCGTGTCGGAGATGGCCGCGCTGCTGGCCGAGACGTACGGCGCCGACGTGCGCAAGGCGCGCTTGGCGGGCCTGCTGCACGATTGGGACAAGGAATACGACGACGACGCGATCCGGGCGCACGCCCGCGCGCTCGACGTGGACGTGGACCCGTACGTGCTGGAAACCATGCCGCGCCTGCTGCATGGGCCCACTGCGGCGGCCGAGCTCAAGCGCGCGCATCCCGACCTGCCCGACGACGTGATACAGTCCATCGCGCGGCACACCGCGGCGGCGGTGGGCATGAGCGACCTCGACATGATCATCTACATCGCCGACGCCATCGAGCCCGGCCGCGATTTCGACGGGCTCGACGAGCTGCGCTCCGCCATCAGCGAGGTGCCGCTCGAAGAGCTTTTCATGATGACGTTCAACCACATCCTGCTGACGCTCGTGGAGCGCCGGCGACGCCTGCACCCGGCAACGGTCGAGGTGTGGAACCATTACGTGGCCCGATCGCGCGAAGCGAAGGCCGAGAAAGGAACAGCGTGAGCACAACGACGAACGAGAAGACTTCCAGGGAATGCGCCCTCATCGCGGCCCGCGCGGCCGACGACAAGAAGGCCACCGACATCATGGTGCAGGAGGTGGGCGAGCTCATCGGCGTGACGGATTACTTCGTCATCGCCACGGCCTCCAACAACCGTCAGGTCGAGGCCATCATCGACGAGATCGAGGATGCGGTGCGCGTCCAGGCTCAGATGAAGCCGTTGCATCGCGAAGGCACGCAGGACGGCACGTGGTCGCTGCTCGACTACGGCAGCTTCGTCGTGCACGTCTTCCAGCCCGAGACCCGCGAGTACTACCGCCTCGAGGCGCTGTGGAACGACGCGCCCGTCATCGACCTGGCCGCCGAAGCCGGCCTCACCGACATCGAGTACTCCGACCGCATCGCCAAGCTCCTCGGCAAGGAGTAGCGCGTCGAGCATCCGGTTCAGCCCGCTCGCACGTCCTGCCATGCGCCGCCACCTACGTGGCGGCGTTTTTTTTTGGTCGCCGTCCCGCGTCGGGCCGACGCGAGATTCGCGTGAGAAGGGCGTCGGATCCACGTGGAATCGGCGCGAGAACGACGTTCGCTGCACGTGGAAACGACGTTGGAACCGCGCAAGACCCCGTGGAATCCGCGTCAGACTCCCATGATCGGGGCGTGAGCGCTTCGCTGCTATGCTTCGCCCTGCAGGACCCGCCGTGCCTTGACCGAGGCGCGAGTATCCTGTAAGATACAAAGGAGTGAGGATGGATGCGACGAACGTGACGGTGCTTGCCTTGCCGGTATTCACCCGTTGGCTGCGCAAGCTGGACGATCGCGCGGCTGCAACGCGTATCGCCATGCGCGTGCGGCGACTGCAGATGGGACGGTTCGGGGAGGTTCGCGATATCGGCGAAGGCGTCTTCGAATTGAAGGTGGATTGCGGTCCGGGATACCGCGTGTATGCGATGCGAAAGCGCGATGCTGTCGTGTTGCTGCTTTGCGGCGGCGACAAAGGCTCCCAAAAGCGGGATGTGAAAAAGGCGAAAAGCCTCGCAAAGCAGGCAAGAGATGGAGGATGGTCGTATGAAGAACCCCTTTAAAAGACCGCTCAAGTTGTCGGAGTTCTGCATTTCGGATTATCTGGACTCGGAGGAGGCCATCGCGGAATATCTGACGGCCGCTCTCGAAGAAAACGATCCCGAGTTCTTCAAGGTTGCGTTAGGGGACGTTTCTCGCGCTCGCGGCATGGCGCAGGTTGCCGAGCGTGCGGGGGTGGGGCGCGAGAGCCTGTACAAGTCGCTCTCGGCCGAAGGCAACCCCCGGTTCAGCACCGTCGTCGACGTCCTCGACGCGCTCGGGTTCAAGCTCGTCGTCACGCCGGGGTCGTAGGAGCCGGGCCCTTCTCGGCGCGCAGGGCCTTCGGCAGCGGGATGGCGGCGCCGAGGGCCGCGGCCGCCAACATGACCACGATGCCCTTCACGGGGAAGCACAGGAACAGCAGCAGCACGGTCATGAGCGGCTGGCGCATGACGCCGCCCACGAGCGCGGCCGTGCAGGCGCACAGGCAGAACACGGGGTCGGCTCCGGTGAGCAGGGCCATGCCGTAGCCGATGGAGATGCCGGCGAAGATGACGGGGAAGAAGTGGCCGCCCCGCCAGCCGAAGCGGATGCACAAAGGCGTGATGAGCACCTTGCCGAAACCCGTGGCCAACAGCGCGAACGCGGTCATCGTGGTCCAGACCTCGCCGAGTTGCTCGGCCTGCGTCTCGCCGGCGAACATCGTGAACGGCAGCGCGATGCCCAGCAGCGCCAACGCGAGCCCGGCGATGAGCGCCTTGGTCACGGGGCGCTCGCCCATGCGGTCGGACAGGCGCCCGAACAGGCCGTCGAACGCGCAGAACAGCCAGCCGCCCGCCGCGCCCACGAGCGCGAGCGGCACGAGCCACAGCAGCTCGGTCGTCCCCACGTGGATGTCGGTGAAGCGGGGCAGCGACAGGCCGCCGCCGAACAGCGCGCCCAAGCCGAGGAACGCGCCGAGCGCGCCCGCGATGGCGCACAGGTACACGACGATCTTCGACGACTTCGGCAGCGTGATGGTGGTTTGCGCGCCCTCGCTCTCGTCGCCGTCGTCGTACAGCGGCGCGGCGAACCCGAACAGGGGAGCGGTGAAGATGGCCGACAGCGCCGCCATCGTGCCGACCGACGTGAGCTGCTGGAAGTCCGACCCGAAGCGCTTCATGCGGTCGCCCACCCACGTGCAGATGCCCGCGACCGCGCCGGTGAGCCCCGCCTCGGGGCCGACGGATCCGCCGAAGAACAGGGGCAGCAGCGCGGCGACGGACATGACCCCCAGCTTGTCGTAGTCGTAGCGGCCGTCGCGCTTCACCTTCGCCATCACCTGGTTCAAATCCTCGGGATAGGAGCCGAACCGCTTGGCGAACAGCCCGATCACCAGGCCGCCTGCCAGACAGGCGATCAGCGGGAAGAAGGGGCCGAAGTGCGTGGGCAGCTTCTCCCAGATGAACGTGATGCCGAGGTTCATGGCGAACAGCAGCAGCCACACGAACGCGCCGGCGATGGCGCCCGTGACGATTACCGACACGACGAACAGCGCGCGGTTCGCGAGCTTCGCTCCCTCCATGCGGCGCCCCTAGCGCGCGACGACGTCGCGGGCGGCGGGCAGCCCGTAGGCGCCCTCGGCCTGCTCGACCGCGCGAACGATGGCGCCCTGCATCGCCTCGGTGGCCAGGATGGCGAACACGTCGTAGTCGGCGTCGACCTCGCCCGATGCGAACGTGAACACGGTGTCGCCGTCACCCGAGGTGTGAACGGGCTTGATGGCGCGCGCGTAGGCGTCGTGGACGGTCGAGGAGGCTTTCGTGGCCTGGGCCTTCGTCAGGCGCGCGTTCGTCAGCACGACGCCGATGGTCGTGTTGGCGCACGGGCCGGCGGCCGGATCGACCTCCCGGGCCGCAGCTGCGGCGGCCGCCTGCTGCGCGAGGACGCCGAACGCCTCGAGGGGGTCCATGACGCGCCCTTCGTCGTCGCGGCAGCCGGCGATCCAGGCGCCGTCCGCGTCGCGCACGTTGCCGAGAGCGTTCACCGCCACGATGGCGCAGGCCGCGAGCTCGCCCAGGCGCAGCCCGCAGACCCCGAGCCCCGCCTTCATGGCGCGCTCACCGCCCAGCAGCTTGCCCACCGAGGCGCCGCAGCCGGCTCCCACGTTGCCTTCGGCAAGCGGCTCCGCCGCATCGCGCTCGAAGGCCGCCTGCGCCGCCGCGCGCCCCATGGCGGCGTCGGGATGCGCGTTCTGCCCCACGAGCAGGTCGAACAGGCACGCGCCCACAACGATGGGCACGCGGGCGCTCTCTACGGGGAAGCCGATGCCGCGGGCGGCCAGCTCCTCCATCGCGCCGGTTGCGGCGGCCAGCCCGAAGGCGCTGCCGCCCGACAGCACCACGCCGTGCACGGCCTCGATCATGTTCTCGGGCTTGAGCAGGTCGGTCTCGCGCGTCGCGGGGCCGCCGCCGCGCACGTCGACGCCGCAGACGGCCCCTTCGGGCGCGATGACGACGGTGCAGCCGGTGCCCGCGCGGGCGTCCTCGGCGTGCGCGCAGCGAAACGCCGGCAGGTCGGCGAGCGAGGCGGGTTGCAGCATGATGGTCTCCCTTGCGTCGGATGGGGTCGTTCGTCCGGCCTATTGTACACCGCGCATCGCGCTGTGGGCGAACCGATGTCGGCTTGCAGGAGGAGGGTTACGGTGGTAGGGTGACTATCCCGCTCTCGCTACGCGCTCCCTCGAAGAAGGGAGTGAATCGCATGCCGGAATTCCTCAAGAAAGCGTCGTGCCGCGGACGTCGCCCGCTCCATCTCGCCTCGCGCCGCCAGATCCCCCGCCCCGACCTCATCGCGAAGCTGCTGCGCGAGCGGCACGTCGCGCGGTTCATCGTCGCGCCCGACGGGTTCGGCAAGACGGGCCTGGCGATGGAGTACGCCGACACCGTGTTCTCGTTCGAGCACGTGGTCTGGCTCGACGGCCGCAGCCCGTGCTTCCTGCGCGACCTCGACCGCGGCGTCATCGCCCGCACGCTGCTGGACGACGACGCGCAGCCGTTCCTCGTCGTCATCGACGACGTGCCCCCGCTCGACCCGGAGCGCGCGGAGCTGCTGTCGGACGAGCTCGACCTGCTGCTCGACCGCGACTGCGAGGTGATGGTCACCTGCATGCCGTCGCGCGACGCCTTCGCGCGCCATCGCGACCGCATCAAGCTCGCAGCTGCCGACCTGCTGCTCGCCGATGCGGAGCTCGACCTGCTCCGCACGCCGGGGGAGCGCTCGGCCGATCCGGCGCAGGCGATTCCGCGCGCCTGCCGCGTCGCGGGCCTCGTGTGGGGCTCGGAGGAGGAGCGCGCGGGGTTCCTGGTCAGCGCGCTGCGCGAGGAGCTTCCCGCCGACCTGCTGCTGCCGCTGTTCGTGATGGCGGCGCTCGAGCGGGGGACGCTCGAGGACGTCGCGGCGTTCGGCCCGTTCGGCGCCGATCAGGAGGGGCTGCTCGCCGAGCAGTACCCCTACCTCGGCATCGAGTCCCGGCGCGGGCGGTTCGAGGCCGCGCCGTTCGAGGCGGATGCGCTCGCGGACGCCTTCGCGCGCAAGCTGGGCGCGCTGGCCGATCGGTCGCTGTTCCCCGATGCGAGCACGCTCGTCGTGCGCCTGGGCGATGCGCTCGTGGCGCGCGGCGCGCACGAGCGCGCCTGCGACCTCGTGCGGCTGCTGGCGGCGCGCGGCCCACGCGCGACCTGGCTTGCGACGCACGGCCGCGCGCTGTTCGACGCCGCGTGCCTCGTGCCGGCCTGCGAGGTTCATCGGTCCCTGTCGGGGGAGACGGCGGGGAAGGGCGCGGTGCTCAGCGCCCACGAGGCGGTTCGCCGCGCGTTCTTGGGGGATCGCGCGGCGGCCTGCGCGGCCGCGCGCAAGGCGGTGCGCGACAAGGGGGCCGCCCCCGCCGCGCGGATGGCGGGCGCGCTCGTGCTCGCGCAGTGCGCGGAATCCGACGAGCGGCGGCGGGCCGACAAGCTCGCGACGGCGCTGCTGGCGGCGGCGGGCGTCACGCACGTCGCCGACGCGCATCGCGCGGCCGGATGCGCGAAGGCGGTGGAAGAGCAGGGGTGGCTGGCCTCGGGGTGCGTGCACGCGCAGCTCAGGCGGGCGAGCTGTCCCGAAGCCGCGCACGTGTGGCTCGACTGGTACGACCGCGGCGCGCGCGGCGGCTTCCTCAAGCAGTCCGCCGCCGAGGTGCTGCGCCAGGCGACGGTCGCGGGGCCCGAGGACGCCCGGTCGTCCGAACTCGACCGCCTCGGCGCCCTCGTGCGCAAGCGGGTGTCCCAGGCGAGCCGCGGCGCGCTCGGTCTCGGCGACGCCCTGGCCGGCATCGCCTACGAACGCGCCTGCGAGCAGGGCGTGCTCACCATCCCGGCCCTCGACGCCCAGGCGTCGCTCGCCGTGCGGCGGATGGAGATGACCTTGTTCTCCCAGCGCGCCGCCTGCGAGCGTCTCGAGCGGGAGCGCTTCGAGCGCGAGCGCGTCTTCGTCGCCACCCATCCCGACGCGTACCGCGACGAGGGCCGCGGGAAGCGCCTGTCGAAGCTGCCGAGCGCCGCGCCCGTGCTCACCGTCAACCTGTTCGGCGGCCTCGACGTGCTCATGGGCGACGAGCGCGTGGACCCCTCGCGCTTCAGCCGCCAGAAGGTGAAGACGCTGCTCGCCCTGCTCGTGCTTCACAACGGCCGCGAGTTCTCGCGCGACAAGCTGGTGGGACTCTTGTGGCCCGACGGCGAGCTCATGCCCGGGCGCAAGAACTTCTACGGCATCTGGGCCATGCTGCGCCGCGCCCTGTCCACGCCCTCGGGCGACTGCCCCTACCTCATCCGCCAGCAGCAGGGGCTGCGCCTCGACGCGAGCCTGCTGGCCAGCGACGTGGCCCAGCTTGAGGACGTGTGCCGCACGCTGTTGTTCGAGCGCCCGGGCTACGGCGGTTGGGCTCAAGTGTACTCGCAGGTGAACGACCGGTTCTCCGACGATCTGCTGCCCAGCGAGAACGGCAACGACGCCATCGCCTCCCTGCGCGTGGACTACCGCAACCGCCTCGTGGACGCGCTCGTGGCGGCCTCGACGCGCCTCGTGGCGGCGGGCGAGGTGCAGGAGGGGCTCTGGTTCGCCCGCGCCGCGCTCCAGCGCGACCGCTCGCGCGAGGATGCCTACACCTGCCTCATGCACGCCCAGCTGGCGTCGGGCCAACGCACGGCCGCCCTCGACACCTACTTCTCCTGCCGCCGCTTCCTGGCCGACGAGCTCGGCATCGACCCCTCGGTCGAAACGGTGCGCCTCTACCGCGGCATCATCGAAACCGAAACGGACTTCGAGTGACGAGCGGTGAACGGAATCGAGACGGTAGGGCGATAACGTTGCAGAAAGGGTATAGTATGGATATAATAACTATATCATTAGGTACTATATTGACGTTCGAGTATGATCCGGTGAAAAGCGCGGCGAACCTGGAAAAGCACGGCATCGACTTCGATGAGGCGCAGCGGCTTTGGGAAGGCGTCTATCTCAAAGCTCCCGCTCGCAAGAAAGGCGAGCGACGGTACGCGGTGGTCGGCGTGCTGCGCGGCGTGCATTGGACGGCGATCGCGACCGATCGGGGCGGCCGCATCCGCATCATCTCGGTCAGGCGCGCGACGGAGCAGGAGAGGATTCGCTATGAACAACGAAAAAATAACCTCTGAGAATCTCGAGGAGCTGTTCGACGAGGGTCGGGACGTTACCGAGTTCTTCGATTTCGACTCCGGTGCCGTCGTCGAAGGGAGAACGGAGACGAAGCGCGTCAACGTCGACATGCCGCTGTGGATGGTGGAGGCGCTCGACAAGGAGGCGAAGCGGGTGGGCATCGGGCGGCAGGCGGTCATCAAGATGTGGCTCGCCGAGCGCCTCGACGAGGAGGCGCGCCGCACCGCCTGAGCGCGCCGCGCGACGGGCCGGCGGCGCGCGGGCGCGTTTCCGGCCCGTCGCCTCGTGCACAAACCCCTTGCGTGCCCTGTGAATTTCCTTTGAGGTCAGGCACGATATGCTAGAGTAGCAAGTGCTGTATTCGAGTGAATAAGCGCGCATCGCCGCGCTGCAAGCCACGAAAAGGATGGCGCATACATGGCAGGATTTCTTTCCAAGCTCCTCACGCTTGGCGAGGGCAAGCAGCTCAAGACCTACGAAGCCACCGCAAGCAAGATCAACAGCCTCGAACCCGAGATGCAGGCACGCTCCGACGAGGAGCTGCGCGCTCTCACCGCCGCGTTCCGCGAGCGGGCCGCGGGCGGCGAGGACCTCAAGAGCCTCTTGCCCGAAGCCTTCGCCGCCGTGCGCGAGGCCTCGGTGCGCACGCTGGGCTTGCGTCACTTCGACGTCCAGCTCATCGGCGGCATGGCCTTGAACGACGGGCAGATCGCCGAGATGAAGACCGGCGAGGGCAAGACGCTCGTCTCCACGCTGGCCGGCTACCTGAACGCGCTGCCCGGGCACAACGTGCACGTGGTCACCGTCAACGACTACCTGGCGAAGCGCGACAGCGAGTGGATGGGCCAGGTGTACCGCTTCCTCGGCATGGACGTGGGCCTCATCCAGAACGGCATGCGCCCCGACAAGAAGATCCCCGCGTACAAAGCCGACGTCACGTACGGCACGAACTCGGAGTTCGGCTTCGACTACCTGCGCGACAACATGGTGACGCGCGCCGAGTCCCGCGTGCAGCGCGGCCATCACTTCGCCATCGTCGACGAGGTGGACTCCATCCTCATCGACGAGGCCCGCACGCCGCTCATCATCTCGGGCGCGGGCACGCAGGCGGCCGAGACGTACAACAAGTTCGCCCGCGTCATGGTGGGCCTCACGCCCGAGCTCGACTTCGACATGGACGAGGCGAAGAAGACCATCAACGCCACCGAGAGCGGCCTGGAGAAGATCGAGGCCATGCTCGGCATCGACGACATCTACGCCGACCCGTCCGGCCAGCTGCCGAACCACCTGCAGCAGGCTTTGAAGGCGCAGTTCCTGTTCCACCGCGACGTGGACTACGTCGTGGTGAACGGCGAGGTGAAGATCGTCGACGAGTTCACCGGCCGCATCATGGAAGGCCGCCGCTACTCCGAGGGCCTGCACCAGGCGCTCGAGGCGAAAGAGCGCGTGCTCGTGCGCGAGGAGAACCAGACGCTGGCCACCATCACGCTGCAGAACTACTTCCGCCTGTACGAGAAGCTCTCCGGCATGACCGGCACGGCCATGACCGAGGACGCCGAGTTCCGCGAGATCTACAAGCTGCCGGTCGTGGCCATCCCGCCGAACCGCCCGGTGGCGCGTAAGGACGAGGACGACCTCATCTACCGCACGGTGGAGGCGAAGTTCAACGCCGTGGCCGACGACGTGGCCGAGCGCAACAGGGCCGGCCAGCCCTGCCTCATCGGCACGGTGTCCATCGAGAGCTCCGAGAAGCTGTCGCGTTTGCTCGACAAGCGCGGCATCAAGCACGAGACCCTCAACGCGAAGAACCACGAGCGCGAGGCGCACATCATCGCGCAGGCCGGCCGCGTGGGCGCCGTCACCATCGCCACGAACATGGCAGGCCGCGGCACCGACATCCTCTTGGGCGGCAACCCCGACGTGCTGGCCGACGACGTGCTGCGCGAGCGCGGGTTCGACCCCGAGCTGCAGGAGGGCGACGAGGTGGAGGAGGGCCATGCGCCCGCTCCCTCCGCGGCCGATCGCGCCTCGGCGCTCGCCGAGGCGAAGCGCGTGTGCGGCGAGGAGCACGACCAGGTCATCGACGCCGGCGGCCTCACGGTCATCGGCACCGAGCGCCACGAGTCGCGCCGTATCGACAACCAGCTGCGCGGCCGCGCCGGCCGCCAGGGCGACCCCGGCGTGACGCAGTTCTACCTGTCGCTCGAAGACGACCTCATGCGCCTGTTCGGCGGCAACCGCATGGACTCCATCGCCCGCATGATGGAGAAGACCGACATGCCCGAGGACATGCCCATCCAGGCCGGCATGGTGTCGAAGGCCATCGAAGGCGCCCAGCGCCAGGTGGAGAGCATGCACTTCGCCGCCCGTAAGAACGTCCTCGAGTACGACGACGTCATGAACCTGCAGCGCGTCGCCATCTACAGCGAGCGCAACGCCATCCTCGACGGCAAGGACATGGACGAGCGCATCCCCGAGATCGTCAACGACGCGGTGGAGGCCGTCGTCGAGGAGAACTGCCCGGCCAAGGTGCCGAGCGACGACTGGGACGCCAAGGCCGTGGAGCTGTGGGCCGCGAACATGACGGGCCGCGACGACTTCAGCGTGGCCGAGGTCGATCACGACGACGACCCCGCGGTGCTGTCCGAAGCGCTGGAGGAGTATCTGGAGAACGTGTTCGCCGAAAAGTCCGAACAGCTGGGCGAGCCGGTGATGAAGATGCTGGAAGGCCAGGTCATGCTGCGCATGATCGACACGCGCTGGATGGCCCACCTCCAGGAGATGGACTACCTCAAGGCCGGCATCGGCCTGCGCGCGTTCGGCCAGCGCGACCCGCTCGTCGAGTACAAGAACGAGGCCTACAACGCGTTCCAGAGCCTGACCGCGGGCATGTACGAGGACTACCTGCGCACGCTCTTGCGCCTGCAGGTGGCCGTGAAGCAGGAGCAGCCGGCGCTGGTCGAGGAGAAGAGCCCGCTCGACGGCAAGGTGAGCTACTCGTCTCCCGAGCAGGCGCTCGAGCAGACGGGCGTCGGCGCCGCGCGCAAGCAGGCGGCCGCGTCGGCGGCGTCGCCGAGCGGCGCCCCGGCGACCCCGCCCAAGCCGGCGGCGGCGAAGCCCCAGACGTACACGAAGGACAAGGACGATCCCTTCGCCAACGTGGGACGCAACGACCCGTGCCCCTGCGGCTCGGGCCTCAAGTACAAGAAGTGCCACGGACGAGATCAATAAGGAATCATGGCTGACAGAGACGAAAAAGACTTGGAGCAGGTAGCGCAGCGCGTCGAGGCGGCGCACGGCTACCTGCACATCGAAGAGCGCGCGGTCGAGCTGGCGAAGCTCGACGAGGAGATCGCGCGTCCCGGCTTCTGGGACGACGCGACGCACGCGCAGAGCGTGTCGAAGCAGGCCAGCGTGCTGCGCGACACCATCGCCGAGTACCAGGACGCGGCCGCGCTGCTCGAGGACGCGCGCGCCGCGTTCGACCTCGCGTCCGAGGACGAGCTGTTCGCCGAGGAGGCCTCCGCGGCCCTCGACAAGCTCGACGGGCTGCTCGACGCGCTCGAGATCAACTCGTGGTTCTCGGAGCGCTTCGACGGCGGCGACGCCATCCTCACGGTGCATCCCGGCTCCGGCGGCCTCGAGGCCCAGGACTGGACCGACATGCTCTACCGCATGTACGTGCGCTACGCCGAGAAGAAGGACTGGAAGGTCACCGTGCTCGACGTGGTGCCCGGCGAGGGCATCGGGCTGGACAAGGCCACCATCCAGATCGAGGGCCGCAACGCCTTCGGCATGCTCAAGAGCGAGAACGGCGTGCACCGCCTCGTGCGCATCAGCCCCACCGACGACAAGAAGCGCCGCCACACCACGTTCGCGGGCGTGGAGGTGCTGCCGGTGCTGCCCGACGACATCGAGGTGGACCTCAACCCCGCCGACGTGCGCGTGGACGTGTACCGCTCGAGCGGCCCCGGCGGCCAGTGCGTCAACACCACCGACTCGGCCGTGCGCCTCACGCACATCCCCACGAACATCGTGGTGACGTGCCAGAACGAGAAATCCCAGCTGCAGAACAAGGAAGCGGCGTTCCGCGTGCTCAAGGCGAAGCTCTACGAGCGCGAGGAGCAGAAGCGCCAGGAAGAGCTGGCCGAGCTGCGCGGCGACCGCATGGACAACACGTTCGGCAGCCAGATCCGCAACTACGTGCTGTACCCCTACCAGATGGTGAAGGACGTACGCAGCGGCATCGAGACCGGCAACGTCGACGCCGTGCTGGGCGGGGAGTTGGACGAGTTCGTGATCGGCTACCACCGTTGGCGAGTTTCGCAATGACGGCCGCTTGAGGCGGCGCATCTTGCCTTTCAGAACCCGAGGGCTTTCGCACGCGGCCCACCAGGCCGCTTAGCTCAAACCCTCGGAACCTTCAAGGCAATCTGCACCACCTCAAGCGGCCTGCGGTTCACTTTATTGAAAGGGCGAAAGGAAACAGCATGACCGAACTTGAACGGCGGGCGAACGAGATGCGCTCCGACATCGTGCGCATGATCGCGGAAGCGGGCAGCGGGCATCCGGGCGGATCGCTGTCGAGCGCCGACATCCTCGCGGCGCTCTACTTCGGCGGCGTGCTTGAGCACGATCCCGCGCGTCCCGACTGGGACGAGCGCGACCGCTTCATCCTGGCGAAGGGCCATGCGGCTCCGGCGCTGTACGCGGTGCTCGCGAGCGCGGGGTACTTCCCGCGCGAGGAGCTGCTCACGCTGCGCAAGCTGGGCACGCGCCTGCAGGGCCACCCCGACTCGAGCCTCGTGCCCGGCGTCGAGGTGTCCACGGGCTCGCTCGGCCAGGGGCTGTCCGTCGCGGCGGGCGCCGCGGCCGGCCTCAAGCTTGACGGCAAGGAGCAGACCGTGTTCGCCCTGCTCGGCGACGGCGAATGCCAGGAGGGCCAGGTGTGGGAGGCCGCCATGTTCGCGGCGCACCGGGGCCTCGACAACCTCGTGGCCGTCGTGGACCGCAACTGCCTGCAGATCGACGGCAACACGGCCGACGTGTGCGACCCGGGCGACCTCGTGGCGAAGTTCCAGGCCTTCGGCTGGGAGGCGGGCGAGGTGGACGGCCACGACATCCCCGCGCTCGTGGAGGCGCTCGCGGCGGCGAAAGCGGCCCGCGACGGCAGGCCCCACGTGCTGATCGCGCGCACGGTGAAGGGCAAGGGCGTGTCGTTCATGGAGAATCAGGCGGGTTGGCACGGCAAGGCGCCGAACGCCGAGCAGACGAAGACCGCGCTGGCCGAGCTGGCGGCGCTGAGCGGAGAGGAGCCCAGCCGTGGTTAAGCTGGCAAACGAAACGGAGTCCCAGGTCAAGCGCGCCACGCGCGCCGCGTACGGCGTCACGCTGGCCGAGCTGGCGAACGAGGGCCTGCCCGTGGTGGCCGTGGACGCCGATCTGACGGGCTCCACCACCACGAAGAAGCTCGCCGACGCGGGCTTCGCCGACCGCCTGTTCAACTGCGGCATCGCCGAGCAGAACATGGTGGACGTGGCCGCCGGCCTCGCCGCGACCGGCCACATCGCCTACACCGGCTCGTTCGCCGTGTTCGGCACGGGCCGCGCCTACGACCAGATCCGCAACACCGTGTGCTACAGCAACCTCGACGTGAAGGTGGCTCCCACGCACGCCGGCATCTCCGTCGGCCCCGACGGCGGCAGCCACCAGATGCTCGAGGACGTCTCGCTCATGCGCGGGCTCCCGAACATGCGCGTGCTCGTGCCGGCCGACTACGCCGCCGCCCGCGCCGCCATCCGCCTCGCGGCGAGCACGCCGGGCCCCGTGTACGTGCGCATGGGCCGCGCGTCGGTGCCGGCCGTCTACGCCGACGGCGTGGAGCTCGAGCTCGGGCGCGCCTACGTGCTGCGCGAGGGCGCGGACGCCACCATCGTCGCCTGCGGCGTCGAGGTGGAGCAGGCGCTCAAGGCCGCCGAGGCGCTGGCCGCCGAGGGCATCGAGGCGGAGGTCATCGACGCGTTCAGCGTGAAGCCGCTCGACGAGGACACCGTCCTCGCGTCGGTGGGGAAGACGGGCCGCGCGGTGGTCGCCGAGGAGCACAGCGTGTACGGCGGCCTCGGGTCGGCCGTGGCCGAGGCGCTCGCGCGCACGAATCCGGCCCCGGTCGAGTTCGTGGGCATGCGCGATCAGTTCGGCAAATCGGGCGAGTTCGAGGAGCTGCTGGACTACTTCAACCTGGGGTCGAGGGCGATTGTCGAAGCTGTGAAGAAGGTTATGGCCCGATAGTGCTTCTGTTAGAATCTACCCGTCTCAGTACCCTACTATTCGAACGGAGCACTCTGTGACGAACGACATCAGCCAAGGGGTTCCTGCGCGTCCCGTGCGACGCAGCGGCGCCCACGCGGCGCCCGCGCGGCAGACCGCGTCGCAGCTTTCTGCGTCGCTGCCGGTGCTGGAAGTCGATGACATTCCCCAGCAAACAGGCACGCCGGTCATCACGTTCGACCACGTGACCAAGGTATATCCCGCCCAGCCCAACAAGCCGGCGCTCAACGACATATCGCTGCAGATCTACGCGGGCGAGTTCATCTTCCTCGTGGGCCATTCCGGTTCCGGCAAGTCCACGTTCATCCGCATGCTCATCCGCGAGGTGAAGCCCTCGCAGGGCCACATCTACGTCGCCGACGAGGATCTGACCACCATGCGCAACTGGCGCGTGCCCTACCTGCGCCGCAACATCGGCTGCGTGTTCCAGGACTTCAAGCTCCTGCCGAACAAGACCGTGTTCGAGAACGTCGCGTTCGCGCTCGAGGTCATCGGCAAGAGCCGCCACGTCATCAAGACGCAGGTGCCCGAGGTGCTGCGCCTCGTCGGCCTGCAGGACAAGCTCAACAAGCGCCCTGACCAGCTGTCCGGCGGCGAGCAGCAGCGCGTGTCCATCGCGCGCGCCATCGTGAACCGCCCGCCGCTGCTCGTGTGCGACGAGCCCACCGGCAACCTCGACCCGCAGACGTCCCGCGGCATCATGGACCTGCTCGAGCGCATCAACCGCACGGGCACCACGGTGCTCGTCGCGACGCACGACCGCGAGATGGTGGACAACATGCGCCGGCGCGTCATCGCGCTCGACCGCGGACACCTCACCCGCGACCAGGATCGGGGGGTGTACGGTTTCGATGTCTAGTTTCTTCTACTTTATCAAGGAGTCCGCCAAGGGCTTCACGCGCAACCTGTCGACGGCGTTGGGGTCCATCGTGACCATCTTCCTGTCGCTGCTCATCATCGGCGTGTTCCTCGTCGGCGGCTTCGTCATCGAGAAGCTCGTGTCGTCGGTGGAGAACGAGGTGTCCATCACGGCCTACGTGGCCGACGACGCCTCCGACGCCGACATCCAGACGGTTGAGAACTTCATCGAGGGGCTCGACGGCGTGGCGTCGGTGGGCTTCACGAGCAAGGAGCAGGCGCTCGAGAAGTTCCGCGAGACGTCGACGTCCGACATCATCGACACGCTCGACGGCCAGAACCCGTTGCCGCGCTCGATCGACGTGGAGCTGTCCGACCCGCAGCTGGTGGAGCAGGTGGCGTCCGCGATCCGCGGCAACACCACGTACCAGCAGATCATCGGGTACGATACGGTCGAGCAGTCGCTCAAGTACGGCCAGCAGACGGTCGATCGCCTGTTCACGCTCACGAACTACGTGCGCTACATCGGCATCGCGCTCGTGGCGCTGCTCATCTTCATCGCGATGGTGTTCATCAACAACACCATCCGCCTGGCCATCCTGGCGCGCCGCAAGGAGATCGCCATCATGCGCCTCGTGGGCGCGTCGAACGGCTTCATCCGCGGGCCCTTCCTCATGGAAGGCGCGCTGCACGCCATCATCGGCTCGCTTTTGGCGGTGGGCTGCCTGGAGCTTGTGCGCACGCTCGCGCTGCCGAAGCTGCAGAGCGCGCTCATGTTCCTCAACTTCGACCTGAGCCTGAACACTTTCCTGTTCATCTATGCCGTGCTCATCGGCGCGGGCCTGTTCATCGGCCTGCTCGGCTCGGCGTTCGCCATGCGCCGCTACCTCAAGGTCTAACGTGTTGAACGGTCATGGCCAAGCATACTGACACTTCGCAACTTGCGGCGTCCGCGCGTCGAGCGCGGGCCCGCAGCATGCGCCTCATCAAGGCGTGCATCGTCATCATCGTCGTGGGCGTCGCCTTCGTCGCGGGTTTCACCGCGCGAGGCGACGCTTCGCTGCTTGAATCGCTCGGCTTCACGTCGCTCGTGGTGGACGTCGACCGCAACCCGGGCTCCACGACGTCGGGCGACACCTACGACTCCCTCGGCGCGCGCGTGGAGGAGGTCGAGGGCATCATCGAGAACGACAGCCTCGACTCCTACGATCTGGGCATGGCCACGACCAACGTGCTGAACGCCCTGTCCGACACCACCGAGGACGATTACCTGCGCTACTACGACCCCGCGCGCTACGCGGCGCTGTTGCAGGACAGCGCCGAGCAATCGGCGGGCATCGGCGTGCTGTTCTCCGAGTACAAGGGCCGTGCCTACGCGGCCGACGTGTTCGAAGGCTCGGCCGCCCAGATGGCCGACGTGCGCAGCGGCGACTTCGTGGTGGCCATCGACGGCGATCGCGGGCACGAGTGGACCACGAACGAGGTGACCTCCGCGCTCAAGCGAGAGGAGGGCGACAGCGTCGTCATCACGTGGCGGCGCGCCGAGACCCTCGACGACGAGGGCGGCGAGGAGTTCACCACGACGCTCGTGTGCTCGAACTACGCGGTGAAGAACGTGGAGACCGAGCTTTCCGACACGGTGGGCTACATCAAGCTCAAGCAGATCACGCAGAACGCGGCCGACCTCGTGAAGAGCGCCGTGACCGATCTCGAGGCGCAGGGCGCCACGTCGTTCGTGCTCGACATCCGCGACAACCCCGGCGGCTTCCTCACGCAGTCGGTGGACACCGCCAGCCTGTTCGTGAAGAGCGGCACCATCGTGAAGATCCAGACGAAGGCGGAGGAGACGTCCAAGACCTCCTCGCGCCCCTACGTGACCGAGAAGCCCCTCGTCGTGCTCGTGAACGGCAAGACGGCCGCCTCGGCCGAGGTGCTGGCGGCGGCGCTGCAGGACAACCAGCGCGCCACGCTCGTGGGCTCGACGACGCTCGGCAAGGGGTCGGTGCAGGTGACGCGCGACCTGAGCTTCGGCGGCGCGCTGCGCTACACGGCGGCGTACTACAAGAGCCCGCTCGGCCACGACATCGACGGCGTGGGCGTCACGCCCGACGTGATGGTGGGCCTGGCCGACGGCGAGGACAACCAGAAGGCGCTCGCGATCGAAACCGCCCAGTCCCTCGTGAAGAGCTAGCCGTGGCGCGGACGCGTTCCCATACGCGCCGGCACCCTCGAAGCAATCCACGGGGCGTGCTCAGCGTGCGCGGAGGCGGTTTCGGCTTCGTGCAGACGGCCGAAGGGGAGTTCTTCGTACCGGAATCCAAGATGGCGGGCGCCTTCGACGGCGACCTCGTGGAGGTGGCGCCGCTGCCCGTCCAGGGCGGGCGCGCTAAGCAGCCGCACGAGCGCAAGGGCGACCTGCGCGCGGGCGAGAAGCCGGCGGCTCGCGTGCTGCGCGTCGTCGACCGCGCCCACGACACGCTCGTGGGACGCTACGAGGTGGCCGAGCCGTTCGGCGTGGTCGTGCCCGAGGACGTGCGCATCCCCTACGACATCTTCACGATGCGCGCCGACAATCCCGACATCGAAGACGGGTCGCTCGTGCGCGTGCGCATCACGACGTTCCCCTCGCGCTCCACGGCGGCCACGGGCGTGATCGAGGACGTGCTCGGGCGCGCCGACGACGAGCGCGCCGCGGTGGACGTGGTGATCGCCCGGCACAAGCTGGAAACCGCGTTCTCGGAGGGGGCGCTCGCCGAAGCGCGCGACGCCGTGCTCGACGAGGCCGGCGCGCTGGCGTCCGGGTACCGCGACCTGCGGGATCGCTTCACGTTCACCATCGACCCGGCCGACGCCCGCGATTTCGACGACGCGGTCAGCCTGGAGCCCGTGGAGGCCGATGCGGCCCCGGAGCAGGCGGCGCGGGAGCGGGGCACCGGCATCCGCATCGTGGACGAGCGCGGGTTCGGGGCGGCGACGTGGCGTCTCGGCGTGCACATCGCCGACGTGTCGCACTACGTGGGGTGGAACTCCTCGCTCGACCTCGACGCGCGCAGGCGCGCCACGAGCGTGTACCTCGTGGACCGCGTGATCCCCATGCTGCCCGACGAGCTGTCGGGCGATCTGTGCTCGCTCAAGCCCGACGAGGCGCGACGCACGATGACCGCCGATATGTACCTCGACGACCAGGCGCGTCTCGTGGCGTACGAGCTGTACCCGGCGATCATTCGCTCTCATGCGCGCCTGGCCTACGAAGAGGCGCAGGCGCTGCTCGACGAGCCCGCCGACGACGGGCTGTCGCGGCGGCTCGCGACGCTCTCGCGCCTGGCGAAGCGGCGGTTCGCCGCGCGCGAGAAGGCGGGCGGGCTCGACTTCGACTCGGTCGAGGCGCGCGTGCGCCTCGACGACGAAGGCCGCCCGACGGGCATCGACCTGCGCACGAAGACCGACGCCACCTCGCTCATCGAGGAGGCCATGATCCTCGCGAACGAGACGGTGGCCCTGCACCTGCGCGACGCGAAGTTCCCCAGCCTGTACCGCATCCACGAGCAGCCTTCGGCCGACAGTCTGGCGGCGCTCGTGCCGGTGTTCCAGGAGTTCGCGTGGTTCGGCGACATCGACCAGGCGGACTTCGTCGCGGGTGAGGCGCACGTCGTCCAGCGCGTGCTCGAGGCGAGCGCCGGCCGGCCCGAGGGCGAGCTCGTCTCGTCGCTCGTGCTGCGCTCGATGAAGCGCGCCGTGTACCGCCCCGCCTGCGCGCCGCACTACGGCCTGGCGAGCGATGCCTATACGCATTTCACGTCGCCCATCAGGCGCTATCCCGACCTCGTGGTGCACCGTATGCTCAAGGCCCTCATCGGCGGCCGTCCGGAGAAGTTCGACCAGGAGACATCGGCGCTCGCGTGGATCGCCGAGCACTCCTCCGACATGGAGCGGGTCGCGGAGAAGGCCGCGCGCGAGTCGCAGGAGCTCAAGATGATCGAGTACCTCGAGCAGTTCATAGGTCGTTCGTTCTCCGCGGTGGTGTCGGGCGTGGCGACGTACGGCGTGTACGTGCGCCTCGACAACACGGCCGAGGGGCTCGTCCCGTGCAAGAACCTCGGGAGCGAGTACTTCGCGCTCGACCCGGTGCAGCATCGCTTGACCGGGCAGGACACGGGCACGACGTACCGGCTGGGACAGCGGCTGCCCGTCGTGCTGACGGCGGCCGACCCGCGCGCGCGGCGCCTGGACTTCCGTCCCGCCCGCCCCGAGCGATAGCGGGCCGTGCGATGGGACGCGTGCGCGACGTCTTCGAGGCCATGGGCCGCGAGGTGCGCAAGAACAAGGGGTCGTTCGCCGTGTACGTGGTGCTGCGCCTTATCGTGATCGCCTGCGCCGCGGGGGCGCTCGCGTTCGGCAACTACGAGGCGTTCTTCCTGTGCCTGCTCACGCTCGTGCTGCTCTTCGTGCCGACGTTCGTCGAGGTGAACTTCAGCATCTCCATCCCCGAGACGCTCGAGGTGGTCATCGCCCTGTTCATCTTCGCCGCCGAGATACTGGGCGAGCTGTTCCACTTCTACACCATCTTCCCGTTCTGGGACACGCTGCTGCACACGTTCAACGGCTTTCTGGCGGCGGCCATCGGCCTCGCCCTCGTGTCCATCCTCAACCGCTCCGAGCGCATCGCGTTCTCGCTGTCGCCGTTCTTCTGCGTGGTGGTGGCGTTCTGCTTCTCCATGACCATCGGGGTGCTGTGGGAGTTCTTCGAGTTCGGCATGGACCAGGTGTTCGGGCTCGACATGCAGAAGGACAGCGTGGTGACGAGCATCTCGAGCACGCTGCTCGACCCGTCCGGCTCGCAGCGCCCGCAGCGCATCGACGGCATCGCGTCGGTGGAGGTGAACGGCCAGGAGCTGGGCGTGGGCGGGTACCTGGACATCGGCTTGGCCGACACGATGAGCGACCTGTTCGTGAACTTCGTCGGCGCGCTCGCGTTCTCCGTCATCGGGTACCGCTACCTCAAGAGCAAGGGGCAGGGCCGGTTCGTGCGGCGCTTCGTGCCCACGCCCGCCCCGCACGGCGACGCCGACGACGCCGAAGTCGCCGCTGCCGTTGCTGCCGACGGCAAGATACTTTGATTATCTAACTAATTGCGGTATGATGCGGGTGACGTGAAACGACGAGCGAGAAGGAGGGGAGAGGATGGACGGTTCCGCCACGGGCGCCGGCGCGGCGCGCAAGCGGCGCGAGGAGATCGACGACTTGCTGTCCGGCACGTTCAACTCCATCCTGCGCATCGAGGAGCAGTCGCTCGACAACCGCCTGACGCACGGCCTCACCATCACCGAGGTGCACACCATCGTGGCCATCGGCCTGCACGAGCGCAACCCCATGAACGTGGTGGCCGCGCGCCTGAACGTGACGCTGGCCACGCTGACCACGGCGGTGAGCAAGCTGGCGAACAAGGGGTTCGTGGAGCGCACGCGCGCCGAGGACGACCGGCGCAAGGTGCTCGTGTCGCTCACCAAGAAGGGCAAGCAGGTGCTGCGCGCGCACAACCTGTTCCACCACCAGATGATCGACGAGGCGCTGGCCGACCTCACCGAGGAGGAGGAGCGCGTGTTCGCCGGCGCGCTGTCCAAGGTGAAGGCGTTCTTCGACGCGCAGGCGTGAGGGGTGCGATGTTTCACGTGAAACATCGGTTCGCGCGAACGAATGTTTCACGTGAAACATTCGTGCCGGACCGCGGGCGTTGTGCTGGCGCGCAGAAATCGTGGAGGGCGCTTGGGAGCCCTTGCAATCGAAGGCCCGCCACCATACCATTACTCCCGTAGAAATACTTTGATTATCAAACTAAATTGCACGACGCGAAAGGAACTGGCCATGGCTACCATCGACACCGTGAAGGACGTCCTCGTGGAGAACCTCGATCTCGAGGCCGACAAGATCACCGAGGAGGCCACGCTCGAGTCGCTCGGCATCGACTCCCTCGACATGGTCGAGCTCATCTGCGACCTCGAGGAGAAGTGCGACATCGAGTTCGGCGAGCCCGAGGGCATCGAGACGGTGGGCCAGCTGGTCGCGCACATCGACTCGCTGTAACACGCGTTGACCGGGCCCCGTACGGGGCCCGTTTTGCCGAAGCCCGCGCGGCGGGCGCATGGGATACGTTTTGAGGAGCTGAGCCGTGAAAACGAGGATTACGGAACTGCTGGGCATCGAGGTGCCCGTCGTGCAGGGCGCGATGGCGCGCATCGCCGACGCGAGCCTGGCCGGCGCGGTGAGCGAGGCCGGCGGCCTCGGCATCATCGCGTGCGGCGGCGCACCGCTGGCGTGGGTGGAGGAGCAGGTGCGCATCGCCCGCTCGATGACCGACAAGCCCATCGGCGCGAACGTCATGCTCATGGATCCGAACGCGGGCGAGACGGCCGAGCTTCTGGCGAAGCTGCGCGTCGACGTCATCACGACGGGCGCGGGATCCCCTGCGAACTACATGCAGCTCTGGAAGGACGCCGGCATCAAGGTGGTGCCCGTGGTGGCGTCGAGCGCGCTGGCCGCGCGCATGGAGCGCCTCGGCGCCGACGCCGTGGTGGCCGAGGGTACCGAGGCCGGCGGCCACATCGGCGAGCTCACCACGATGGCGCTCATCCCCGCGGTATGCGACGCCGTGTCCATCCCCGTGATTGCCGCCGGCGGCATCGCCGACGGGCGCGGCATGGCCGCCGCCTTCGCGCTGGGCGCCGAGGGCGTGCAGGTGGGTACCCGCTTCCTCACGGTTGACGAGTGCACCATCGCCGACGCGTACAAGGACAAGGTCATCGCCGCCAAGGACGCCGACACCATCGTCACGGGCCGCGGCAGCGGGCATCCCGTGCGCTGCCTCAAGAACAAGTTCGCCCGCACCGTGCGCAAGCTCGAGGGCGACATGGCGGCCAACGGCGACGAGCTGGAGGCCCTGTACGCGGGCTCGCTCAAGCGCGCCGTCGACGGCGACGTGGACAACGGCACGATGATGGCGGGCCAGTCGGCGGCGCTCGTGCACGAGCGCGCGACGGCGGCCGAGGCGCTCGCCGCCCTGGTGGCCGAAGCCGAGGCGCTCGGATGCCGCGACTTGGCCGCGATGGCCGACGCGAACGCCCGCCGCGAGCGCGCGCAGTAGAGGGGACCGCCGATGATCGAGACGATCCCCGCGGGCGCGCCCGTCTTCCTGTTCTCGGGCCAGGGCTCGCAGAAGCCCGGCATGGGAGCCGACCTCATGGACGTGCCCGAGGTGCGCGCGACGTTCGCCTGCGCCTCCGAGGTGCTGGGCTTCGACGTGGCCGACCTCGTGCTCAACGCCGATGCCGCCGAGCTCAACGACACGCGCAACGCCCAGCCGGCGCTGTGCGTGCTGTCGGTGGCCGTCGCCCGCGCGCTCATGGCGCGCGGCGTGCAGCCTGCGGCGGTGCTGGGCTTCTCGCTCGGCCAGGTGAGCGCGCTCGCCGTGTCGGGCATGCTGACCGATGAGGCCGTGTTCGCGCTCGTGAAGGTGCGCTCCCAGCTCATGGCCGAGGCCGCCGCCGCGCATCCCGGCGCGATGAGCGCGCTGCTGAAGGCCGACGAGGACGGCGTGCGGGCGCTCTGCGAGCAGTGCGCCGAAGGCGACGTGCTCGTGCCGGCGAACTTCAACTGCCCGGGGCAGATCGTCATCGCGGGCACGCCGGCGGCCGTCGAGCGCGCCGAGGCGGTGTGGGCCGAGGCGGGGAAGCGCTCGTCGCGCCTGGCCACCTCGGGCGCGTTCCACAGCCCGCTCATGGCCTCGGCTGCCGAGGGGATGGCCGCCTACCTGGAGAGCGTCGAGTTCTCGGAGGCGCGCGTGCCGCTCGTCTGCAACGTCACGGCCCGCCCGCTGTCCGCCGCCGATGCGCGCGAGAACCTCGTGCGCCATCTCACGAGCCCCGTGCGCTTCGACGCGAGCGTGGCCGCGCTCGCGGCCGCCGGCGCCGACACGTTCGTCGAAGTGGGCTTCGGAGGCGTGCTGGCCAACCTCGTGAAGCGCATCGACAAGACCGCGACGCGCGCCTGCGTCCAGGACCGCGCGAGCTTCGACGCGCTCCTCGCCGCGCAGGCCGCGTCCGATTCCGAATAGGAGCCCTTTCTCCCATGACCAACGAAACCGAAAGCCCGCGCCGAAGCGCGGTCGTCACCGGCTCGAACCGCGGCATCGGCCGCGCCGTGGCCGAGGAGCTCGCGCGCGCGGGCTTCGACGTGTGCGTGAACTGCTCGAGCGAGCGCGGCCTCGACGAGGCCCGCGCATTCGCCGCCGCCCTCGAGGCCGACTGCGGCGTGCGCGCCATCGCGGTGGCCGCCAACGTGGCCGACGCCGCGGAAGCCGCCGCGCTCGTCGACGCCGCCCACGAGGCGTTCGGCCGCGTCGACGTGCTCGTGAACAACGCGGGCATCACGCGCGACGGCCTCGTGGCCCGCATGAAGGAAGAGGACTTCGACGCGGTGATCGACGTGAACCTCAAGGGCACGTTCAACTGCTGCAAGGCCGCAGCGCAGCGCATGATGAAGCAGCGCTACGGGCGCATCGTGAACCTGTCGAGCGTCGTGGGCGTGGCCGGCAACGCGGGCCAGGCGAACTACGCCGCCTCGAAGGCCGGCGTCATCGGCCTTACGAAGTCCCTCGCCCGCGAGCTTGCCGCGCGCAACATCACGGCGAACGCGGTGGCCCCGGGCTTCATCGCCACGGACATGACCGACGCGCTGTCGGAGAAGCAGCGCGAGGCCATCGTGGGCCGCATCGCCTCGAAGCGCCTCGGCGATCCCGAGGACGTGGCGAAGCTCGTGCGCTTCCTGGCGAGCGAGGAGGCCGGCTACATCACCGGACAGGTTATCTGCATCGACGGAGGTATGTCGCTATGAGCGAGAACAGCATGAGCACGGGCGCCACGCGCCGTGCGGACGGCACGCATCGCGTGGTCATCACCGGCATGGGCGCGGTGTCTCCGGCCGGCGTGGGCGTGGAGGCGCTGTGGGACGCGGTCATGGGCCGCGCGTGCTGCATCCGCCCCATCGAGCGCTTCGACACGACCGACTTCGACGTGCACATCGCCGCGGAAGTGCGCGATTTCGACGCCGCCGAGCACGGCATCTCGAAGAAGGAGGCGCGCCGGTTCGAGCGCTTCGTGCAGTACGCCATCGTCGCGTCCGACGAGGCGCTGGCGCAGTCGGGCCTCGACCTCGAGGCCGAGGACACCACGCGCATCGCGTGCGTGTTCGGCACGGGCATCGGCGGCATCGACGAGCTGCAGAGCGGCTTCTTCACGCTGGCCGAGAAGGGGCCGAAGCGCGTGAGCCCGCTGTTCATCCCCACGATGATCGGCAACATCGCGGCCGGCAACCTCTCCATCCGCTACGGCTTGCGCGGCGAGTGCCTGAACGTCGTGACCGCCTGCGCAACCGGCGCGCACTCCATCGGCGCGGCCGTGCGCGACATCCGCCACGGCTACATCGACGCGGCGCTGGCCGGCGGCTCGGAGGAGTCCGTGTCGCCCATCTGCCTGGCCGGGTTCTCGAACCTCGGCGCGCTGTCGAAGGCCGACGACCCCTCCCAGGCCTCGCTGCCGTTCGACGCGCGCCGCGCCGGCTTCGTGGCGGGCGAGGGCGCGGGCGCCGTGGTCGTCGAGTCGCTCGAGCACGCGCTCGGCCGCGGCGCGACGGTGCTCGCCGAGATCACGGGCTTCGGCTCCACCGGTGACGCCTACCATATGACGGCTCCCGAGCCCAGCGGCGAGGGCGTGGTGCGCGCCATGCGCCAGGCGCTCGAGGAGGGCGGCTTCTCGCCGGAGGACCTGGGGCATCTGAACGCCCACGGCACCGGCACGCCCGCCAACGACGCCACCGAGTCCAAGGCGCTGCTGGCGCTGTGCGGCGAGGAGGCCGGGCGCGCCGTGCCGGTCACGTCCGTGAAGGGCACGACGGGCCACACGCTGGGCGCCGCGGGCGCCATCGAGGCCATCGTTACGGCGCTGTCCGTGATGAACGACTGCGTGCCGCCCACGGCCGGCTTCTCCGAGGCCGACCCGGAGTGCCCGGTGAGCGTCGTCACGGAGGCGAAGACGGGGTACCCGCAGAAGGTGGCGCTGTCGAACTCGCTGGGCTTCGGCGGGCACAACGCGAGCTTGGCTCTGTCGCCGTTCAAGGTTCCGACGGCCTAACGGCCATCGGAGCGAACCGACGCTGCGGGCGGTCGCAGCACCCGATCTCGCGGCGAGGCCGAGAGCTCGCGTACCGCAGTACGCTTCGCCCTCGCCCTCCCCACGATCTCGGGCACCGCACCCGCCCTCGCTGACGTACTACGCCAACCTGCGCGGCCGTTATGCGCCCTGCGGGCGCATGGCGCGCGAAGCGCGCACCGTTGAAAGGAGAACCATGGACATCGAGTACCCCTGCGGCAAGGACGTCGTCGAAGCGGTGCTGCCGCATCGCGACCCGTTCTGCTGGGTGAGCCGCGTCGTGTCGTGCGAGCCGGGCGTCGAGGTGACCGCCGAGCTCGACGTCGATCCCGAGCTGGCGCTGTTCGCGGGCCATTTCCCCGGCCATCCTGTGCTACCGGGCGTCATCATCATGGAAGCGCTCGCGCAGGCGGCCTCGTTCTGCATCCTCGTGGAGCGCGGCGCCGAGGGGTCCATCGGCTTCCTCACCGGCATCGACGGCGCGAAGTTCCGCCGCCAGGTGGAGCCGGGCGAGACGCTTGTCCTCAAGGGGCGCATCGTGAAGTCCTCGTCGCGCCTGTGTGTGGCCGAGGTGGAGGCGAGCGTCGACGGGACGGTGTGCGCGTCGGCTACGCAGAAGTACGTGCTGGCGAAAGCGGAAGCGTAAGAGCAAGAGGCGAGAGGTCGTTCGATGAAGAGTGCCAAGCAGAACTACATCACCATCGGCTCCGACGGCACCGTGCTGCCGCAGGGCGCGCCGCGCCCCGCGGCGCCGGCGCCGGAGTCGGCCGACGTGGCCTACCGCCTCACGCGCATGGCCGAGGAGGCCGCCGCCGGGCTGTCCGTCGCGCCGAACGCGCACGATGCGGCCGATGCGGCCGACTACACCGCCGTGCCGCGCGGCCTGGCGACCGCCGCCCCGCGCTCGCAGGGCGTGGCCGACGACGCGGGCGGCTTGCCCGTCGCGCTCGTGATGGCGCGTCCGAAGACGGCGAAGCGCCTGCTGCAGGCCGTGTCCGACGCCGGGTTCGCCTCGTGCGCCGTGTACACGCAGGACCACCGCAACGACAGTCACCTCAAGCTGGCCCAGCGCACGGTCAGCCTGGGCGAGAAGTACTCCGACGCGCTGTTCTGCAACGGCCACGCCGTGCTGACGGCCGTCGACGCCTGCGGCGCTTCGGTGGTGCTGCTGTGCGACGAGGCGCTGCCGCTGGCCGAGGTGGACAGCTTCCTCGCGCGCACGGCGGCGCACGGTGTGCGGGTGTTCCGCCCGCTCAGCAACGATGCGCCGCTGCTGGGCTGGGTGCTGTGCACCACCGACAAGCCCGCCATCGACGGCGACTCGTGGCGCGCGTGCCCGCACTGCGGCCTCAAGTTCGACGGCCCCAGCCTGGCGGCCGGCCACTACGTGTGCCCCACCTGCGGCGGGTATCTGCGCATGTCCTCGAGCGAGCGCATCGACGACTTGCTGGATGCCGACAGCTTCGTGGAGTGGAACCGCTCCGTCCCCGAGACCGACCCGCTCGGGTTCCCCGGCTACGTGGGCAAGCTGGAGGCGCAGCGCGCGAAGACGGGCCTCGAAGAGGGCGTGCGCACCGGCGTCGGCCGCATCGCCGGCCTGCGCGTGGCCATCGGCATCATGGAGTCGCAGTTCTTCATGGGCTCGATGGGCTCGGTGGTGGGCGAGAAGGTGGCACGGCTCGTGGAGCGCGCGACCGACGAGCGCCTGCCCGTGGTGGTGTTCACCGCGTCGGGCGGCGCGCGCATGCAGGAGGGCCTCGTGTCGCTCATGCAGATGGCGAAGGTGTCGTGCGCGATCGAGCGCCACGCCGAGGCGAAGCTGCCCTACATCTCGGTGCTCACCGACCCCACGACGGGCGGCGTGACCGCGTCGTTCGCCATGCAGGGCGACGTGATCCTGGCCGAGCCGCGCGCGCTCATCGGCTTCGCGGGCCAGCGCGTCATCAAGGACACCATCAAGCAGGAGCTTCCCGAGGGCTTCCAGACGGCCGAGTTTGCGCTCGAGCACGGCCTGATCGACGCCATCGTGGAGCGCGACGAGCTGCGCAGCACGCTGGCGCACCTGCTGGCGCTGCACCTGGCCACGGCCGTGGCGTCGCGCGACTTGCACGAGCCGGGCGACCGCGACATCCTCGTCAGCTACGAGGCGGTGCGCGAGAACCTGGCCAGCGGCACCGACACGTACAACACGGTGACGTACGGCGATTTGACCGTGGGCGGCCTGCCGTTCGCCGGGGCCGCCGGATCGGCCTCGCGCAAACTGCGCGGGCGCATCGCCGCCGTCACCGAGCGCTTCGACCGTCGCGGATCCTCCATGCGCAAGCGCCTCGAGAAGGTGCTCAGCACGGGCGGCTTCGACGCGGAGGCCGGCGTGTCGCTGGAGGATGCGTCCGCCGCGGCGCGCGAGGCGAGCGCCCCCGCGTCGAACCGCGCGTGGGAGAGCGTGCAGCTGGCGCGCAACGTGCATCGCCCGACGGCGCTCGCCTACATCGACGCGTTCGTGGACGGCTTCATCGAGCTGCACGGCGACCGCATGTTCGGCGACGATGGCGCCATCGTGTGCGGCCTCGGCTGGATCGGCGGGCGCGCGGTGACGGTGATCGCCCAGGAGAAGGGCCGCGACCTGCGCGAGCGCATCGCCCGCAACTTCGGCTGCCCGCAGCCGGAGGGCTACCGCAAGTCCCTGCGCCTCATGCGCCAGGCCGAGAAGTTCGGCCGCCCCGTCGTGTGCCTCGTGGACACGCAGGGCGCGTTCTGCGGCATGGAAGCCGAGGAGCGCGGGCAGGGCAACGCCATCGCCGACAACCTGCTGGCGCTCGCCGGCCTGCGCGTGCCCGTGGTGAGCGTGCTGTTGGGCGAGGGCGGCTCGGGCGGCGCGCTGGCGCTGGCGCTGGCCGACCGCGTGGCCATGCAGGAGCACGCGGTGTACTCGGTGCTGTCGCCGGAGGGCTTCGCGTCCATTCTCTGGAAGGACCGCACGCGCGCTCCCGAGGCCGCCGCCGTCATGAAGATGAGCGCCGCGGAAGCGTGCGAGATGGGCATCGTGGACGCCGTGCTGTCCGAGGGCGCGGCCCCGGCGCACGAGAACCCCGAGCAGGCGGCCGAGGGCGTGCGCGCGTACGTGTGCGCCACCCTCGACGAGCTGTGCGGCGTGCCCGCGCACGAGCTGCTGCGCGCCCGCTACGAGCGCTTCGGCAAGTTCTAGGCCCGAGCCCTCGTCCCGCAGAAGCGCCCCGCCCTCCGGCGGGGCGCTTGTCGTTTGCGCGCCGCCGTCTCCCTCCCTTGCAAGGCTAACGATCATTAGCTATACTGGCTCCCATAAAGCTAACGATCGTTAACCGATAGGAGGGACCCTCATGCTCGATCGGCTTGCGCGCGGGTTCGCGCTGTTCGTGAACTGGTTCGATGGGGCGTGCGCGGTCGTGTGCGGCGGCCTCATGATGGTTCTGGGGCTGACGGGCGCCGACAACGCGTTCATGCCGCTGTCGGTGTACGACGGCTTCCCGCTGCACGACGTGTTCTTCACGAGCCATTTCTGGCCGGGGCTCGCGCTCGTCCTCGTGAACGGCGTGCCCAATCTCGTCGCGCTCGCGTTGCGGTTCCGCGGCAAGCGGGCGGCGTCGTACGCGGTGGGCATGGCGGCGGGCGGGCTGCTCGTCGCCTGGACGCTCGTCGAGACGGCGTTCATGCCCAATCCTGTTACGACCGTCTACCTGGTCATCGGCGCTCTGCAGCTGGCGGCGAGCTGGCGCGCCCGCCGCGCGGAAGGCGCGCGCCCGTGACGGCGCGGCGCAACACGAAGGAGGCGGTGGCGAAAGCGGCTCTGCGGCTGTTCGCCGAGCACGGGTACGACGGCGTGAGCATGCGCGACATCGCGGCGGCGGTGGACGTCAAGCCCGCCTCGCTGTACAAGCACTTCTCCGGCAAGCAGGCGCTGTTCGACGCCGTGGTCGAGCGCATGGACGCCGCCTACGAGCGCTTCGCGGCCTCGCTCGGCACGCCGTCGGGCGAGGCCCCTCAGCTGGCGGGCGCGTACGCCGCCCTGCCGATCGGGGCGATCGCGGACATGGCCGAGGCGCAGTTCCGCTATTGGACGCAGGACGAGGAGGCCGTGCTGTACCGGCGCTTGCTCACGCGGGAGCAGTACCGCGATGCCGCCATGGGCGCGCTCTACCGCGGCCGTTTCGCCGACGGCCCCATCGCGTACCAGGCCGCGCTGTTCGATGGCATGGTGCAGGCCGGGGCGTTCGCACCGGGCGACGGGCGGCTCATGGCGCTGGAGTTCTTCGCGCCGCTCATGACGCTCATGCAGATGCACGACGGCTGCGAGGACGACGCCGCCCGCGCCCGGGTGGCGTCCCTCGTGCGGGCGCACGTGGAGCGGTTCGGCCGCGCGCACGCCCCGGCCGCCTCCGGCGGGGCCCTGCGCTAGCGCCGCAAGACGCGCCCGGCGACTTTGAGCGCGACGGGCAGCAGCGGAGGCTGCACGCGCTTGCGCGCCGTCTCCAGCTCGTCGGGGATGGCGATGTGCTGCGGGCAGTGCTTCGCGCAGGCGCCGCAGCGGACGCAGTCGCTGACGAGGCGGGGGCTGTCGCCGAACGCGCCCACGCCCGTCACGTAGAGCTTCACGCCCTCGAACCAGCTGTGGGCGAACGAGGCGTTGTAGGCGGCGAAGCACGCGGGGATGTTCACGCCTTTCGGGCAGGGCATGCAGTAGTTGCACCCGGTGCACGGCACCCGGTAGCTTTCGGCGAAGATGTCGCGCGCCCGCGCGATGGCCGCGTGCTCGTCCGCGCTCATGGAGCGGGGGAGCGCCCGGTCGGCGAGGGCCGCGTTCTCGATGAGCTGCTCCGAGGAGTTCATGCCCGAGAGCACGACGGTGACCTCGGGGCGGTCCCACACCCAGCGCAGCGCCCAGGCTGCGGGGCTCAACTGCGGACCGGCCGCAGCGAGCGCCTCGGTCGCCGCGCGCGGCAGGTTGGCGGCCAGCCGCCCGCCCAGCAGCGGCTCCATGACGATGACCGGCAGGCCCTTTTCCGCCGCCAGCTCGAGCCCGGCGGTTCCCGCCTGGTAGTGCTCGTTCAGGTAGTTGTACTGGATTTGGCAGAAGTCCCAATCGTAGGCGTCCAGCAGCCGCCCGAAGTCGGCCGCGGGGCCGTGGAACGAGAACCCGATGCGCCGCACGACGCCCGCCTTTTTCTGCGCCGCGACCCACTCCTCGATGCCGAGCGCGACAAGCCGCTCCCATTGCTCGAAGGCGGTCACGTTGTGCACGAGGTAGTAGTCCACGCGGTCGGTGCGCAGCCGTTCGAGCTGGATGCCGAGGTAGCGGTCGAAGTCGTCGCGCGACGAACACGCCAGGTGGGGCAGCTTCGTCGCCAGGTTGATGCGCTCGCGCAGGTCGGGATGCTTCGCGAAGACGGTGCCGAGCGCTTCCTCGTTGCCCCGGTACAGGTAGGCGGTGTCGAAGTAGTTCACGCCGGCGTCGACCGCCTCCAGCACGAGCCGCTCGGCCGCGTCCTGGTCGATGCGGCCCACGGCGTTCGCGGGGAAGCGCATGCAGCCGAAGCCGAGCGCCGACAGCTCGGCGCCGCTTCGGGGATCGATGCGGTAGCGCATGGGAGGCTCCTAACTCTCCAGCAGGTCGAGCAGCTCTTCTTGGCTGAGCGTCGCGAGCGACACGCCGCCTGCGCCGATCACCTGGTCGGCGAGGTCGGTCTTCGCGTCCTGCAGATGCAGGATGCGCTCCTCGATGGTGTCCTTCGCGATGACCTTGTGGACGCTCACCACCTGCGTCTGGCCGATGCGATGCGCGCGATCGGTGGCCTGGTTCTGCGCGGCCGCGTTCCACCAGGGATCGGCGTGCACCACCACCGACGCGCCCGTGAGGTTGAGTCCGGTGCCGCCCGCCTTGAGCGACACGAGGAACACGGGCGTGTCGTCGTCGTTGAACAGGTTCACCAGCTCGAGCCGGCGCTTCTTGGGCGTGGCGCCCGTGATGGTGAAGTAGGGCACGTCGTGCGCGTCCAGCACGTCGGCGATCAGCTGGAGGAAGCTTGTGAACTGCGAGAACACGAGCGTCTTCTCGCCGGCGTCCATGGCCGACTCCACGAGCTCGGCGATGGCGTCCAGCTTCGCGGCGTGGCCGGCGTAGTTCTCGTACAAAAGGCGCGGGTCGCAGCACAGCTGGCGCAGCTTCGTCAGCTCGGCGAGGATCTCCACCTTGCGCTCGCGGAACTGCCGGTTGTTGCGGTTGTTCTTCTGCAGCGTCAGCGCGTCGCGCAGCTGCTGCTCGTGGGCGGCGTACAGGCGCTGCTGCTCGCCTTCCATGGGGACGTACACCACCGATTCCAGCTTGTCGGGCAGGTCCTTCAGCACGTCGGCTTTCAGCCGGCGCAGCATGAAGGGGGCCACGAGCGAGCGCAGCCGGCGCGCGGCGTCCTCGTCGCCGCCGGTGATGTCCAGCTCGAAGTGCTCGCGGAAGCGCATGTAGGAGCCCAGCAGGCCCGGCATGAGGAAATCGAAGATGCTCCACAGCTCGCTCAGGCGGTTCTCCATCGGCGTGCCGGTGAGGGCGAAGCGATGGCGCGCCTGCACGCGCTTCGCGGCGCGCGCCGTCTTGGTGGCGTGGTTCTTGACGTACTGCGCCTCGTCGAGCGCGCAGCAGTAGAACGTGCGCTCGGCGACGTCGTCCGCATCGATGCGCAGCAGGTCGTACGAGGTGATCAGCACGTCGCAGCAGCGCCCGTCGCGCGCGAGCCCGCTTTCGCGCGTGCGCCGGTCGCAGGCCTCGGCGCGGATGCGCATCCGCTCGCGCTTGGTGCCCACCGCGGCGCGCACGTCGAGGTCGGGGGCGAAGCGCTCGAATTCGGCCACCCAGTTGTACACGAGCGACGCGGGGCAGACGATGAGGCTGGGGCCCACGGCCCGCGCCTCGCTTCGGCGCGCCAGCAGGAACGCGATGAGCTGCACCGACTTGCCGAGGCCCATCTCGTCGGCCAGGATGCCGCCGAGATCGCGGTCGGCGAGCGCGCTCATCCAGCGCAGGCCCTCGGCCTGGTAGGGGCGCAGCGTGGCGGCCAGCTGCTCCGGCACCGCGCACGGCGCGCCCTCGATGGCGCGGAAGCTTTCGAGGTAGCGCGTGAAGGAGCGGTTGCGCTGCGCGTCGTCGAACTGCTCGTCCAGGTAGAACGCGTGGTAGGCGGGCAGCTCCACCTGGCCCGCGGCCAGCTGCTTGGGCGTGAAGCCGAAGTCGTCCACGAGGTGGTCCAGCTGCGCCAGGTCGTACTCGGCCAGGTTGAGGTACGCGCCGCTCTTCAGGCGGTGGTAGCGCTTGCGCCGCCGGTAGCTCGCCAGCAGCGCGGCCACCTCGGCCGGGGGCAGGTCGTCGGCCGACACGGTGAGGTTGATGAGGTTGCCGGCCAGCGAGATGCCCACCGACAGGCGCGGCTTCTTGTCGGCGAGCAGGCGGTCGAACGCGGGCGTGGTGAACGCCTCCCCGAGCGCCTGGAACTCCACGAGCCCGCCGAACACGAGGTCGGCCACGGCCGACTCGTCGCCCAGCTTGATGGCCGGAGGCGCCTCGAACGTGTCGAAGTATTGCTTGACCAGGTTCTTCGCCCGCCCTTCCAGCCGCTCGTCGCGCAGGGGCCCTGCCTCGTCGTCGGGCGCGGCGTCGAACAGCGGGTAGCGGCGGGCGCCGTACACGGCGTGCGCGGCGCACGTGACGTCGTGGTCGGTCTTGTCGAAGTAGAATTCCAGCTTGCACGGCACGGGGCGGAACAGCTCGATCTCGGGCGGCGTTTCCACGTGGAGGCGCTGCTCGATGGCGGGCAGCACGGTGGCGCAGAACAGCGGCATGTCGGCGAGGCTGACGAACAGGCGCGCGTCGTCGCTGTCGTAGGCGGTGCGCAGGAAGCCCGCCGTGCGCGCGAAGTCGGCCGAGCAGCGGTAGAACGCGTCGCCCTGCCACAGGTACATGCGATCGCCTTGGGCGACGAACGGCAGCTCGTCGGGCTGGACGATGGCGTAACCGTCCTCGTCGGTGCGCTCCACGCGGACGTCGATGTCGGGGTCGGCGCTGACGACGTGGGCGTGCGTGAGGGAGCGCGTCCCGCAGTCGGTGCCCTCGACGGTGAACGGCCGGCCGTCCAGGAGGTCCAGCAGCTCGATGAGCTCGTAGTCCGACAGGTCGAGGTCGCGCCCGATCTCGTCGCGCCCGCGATAGCGCCAGAACGCGCTGCCGGTCGCCTGCTCGCGCAGGGCGACCGCGCGGTCGAGGAAGCGCTCGATTGGGCGCGCCCGCTCGGCGAGCAGGGCCGGGACGTGGGTGAACGCGAGCTTCTTGCCGTAGGAGAACCGCTCGCCGCGGCGCATGCGCCCCACGAAGTCCGAGATGCTCTTCATGACGTAGCCGCCCTGCGGCCCGACGATCCTGAAATGCGCCGACCACGATCGGTAGCCGTACACGATGGTGGGCTCCAGGTCGATGCCGCCGGCTTCCTCCGCCTCGGCGGCGGCCCTGCTGCGCTCCATGAACTCGAGCAGGCTCGTGGACGTCGTGGGCGCGCGATGGGCGCGGTAGCCCATGAACTTCTCGGGCGCGGACAGGTACGACAGCGCCAGCGCCGCGCAGTGCTTGCACATGCCGTCGTGCTCGCGGTAGGCGGGGCAGGTGCACGCGTAGTCGACGACGGCGCCCTCGGCCTCGTCGAACGTGACGGAGGTGCGGTAGCGGTCGTTCCATCCGCTGCTGCTGGCCACGAACGCCGACAACGTGGTCTCGGGCGGGTTGTAGCGCACCTGCTTCGTGAGGATGTTCCTATCCGAGGCGGCGATGGACTGCGCCCGCGCCAGGGTGCGCGCCGGGCACTGCCGGCTGATGTCGTCTTCGGATAGCATGCGCTGGGGTGTCCTCCTCGGGGTACGTTTCAGAACATTTGTACCATGGTATCAGACTTTTCGCGCCGCGGGTCCCGCATTCGCGGAAGGCGGGTGTTCCCTCCATGATTTCGAGGTGCTATGCTGGGCGCAATCGCTCCTCGCAGGGAGGAATGCGGGCGGAATTCGCGGGTGACGGACGGGTGGTGCCATGCGCGCGCATGCGGTGGAAGCGGTGGAACCTGCGCTCTCTCGGCAGGGGCGGGAGCAGGGGCAGGACCAGGGACGGGACCAGGGGGTGCGCGGGCTGGCCATCGCCACGTTCGCCTTCATCGCCGTGTTCGCGGCCTCGGCCGTGCCCATCCCCCTGTACTCGGAATACAAGGGCGCGATCGGCCTCACCGACGCCGACATCTCCGCCACCATGCTCATGTACCTGTTCGGCGTGATCCTGACGCTGTTCCTCTCGGGGTCGCTGTCCGATGCGGCCGGCCGCCGCCCGCTGGCCGCCGCGTCGCTGCTGCTGGCCATGCTGGGATGCTTCATGTTCCTGCGCGCCGACGACCCGCTCATCGTGCTGGCGGCGCGCGCCGTGCAGGGGGTGTCGTGCGGCTTGGCCATGAGCGCCATCTCGGCCCTCGTCGTGGATTCGGCGGTGGGGCGCTACGAGGGCTTCGGCCTTGCGGTGGCCGGTTGCGGCGCGCTGCTGGGCGTGATGGCGGGCTCGCTTGCCGTGGGCTTCCTGTCGCTTGCCACGACGCGGCACGAGCTGATCTACTGGATCATGATCGCCCTGCTCGCGCTCGGTGTGATTCTTGTTCCCGCCGCTCCCGAGACGGTGCTGCGGCGCACGCCGCTGCGCACCGCGTGCAAGCCGGTGATCGGGGTGGACGCGAAGCTGCGCGGCGTGCTGCCCATCGCCGCGTGCGCCTACGTCGCCTCGTGGGGCGTGGGCACGTTCTTCCAGTCGTTCAGCTCGCCGGTGGCGGTGGAATGCTTCGACTCGAGCGACCCGTTCGTGGCGTCGGCCATCCTCGCGCTGTCGATGGCCCCCAGCGCGCTGGGGGCGCCGCTCGAAGCGCGCATGCCGTCGGGCGTGTCGCTGCGCGTGTCGATGGCGGCGCTCCTCGCGTTCACCTGCGCGATGTGCGCGGCCATGGCGGCCGGGGCGCTGGGGCCGTTCCTCGTGCTGGTGGCGCTGTTCGGCCTGTCCACGGGCATGTGCCTGTCGGGCAGCCTGCGCCTCTTGTTCGCCCGGGCAGACATGCGCAGCACGGCGACGGTGGTGTCCACCATCAACCTGCTGGGCTACACGGGGTCGGCCCTGTTGAGCGGCATGATGGGCGCGCTCGTGGGCGTGACGACGCTCGTGGGCGTGCTCGGGGCGCTGGCCGGGTTCGCGGCCCTCGCCGCCGCGGTGGTGTTCGTGCGCACGCGCTAGCGCGGCGGGTGCGCGGGTTTTGCTATACTGGCGCTCTCAGAGTGATTCCGTGACGAAACGAGGATGAGCCATGCCGATAGCCGTGAGCGCGTGCCTGCTGGGCGAACCGTGCCGCTACGACGGGGAATCGCGTCCCTGCGAGGCCGTGCTGCAGCTGCGCGCGACGCACGAGCTCGTGAGCGTGTGCCCCGAGACGCTCGGAGGACTGCCCGTTCCGCGCACGCCCTGCGAGATCGTCGCCGCCGAGCGCGCGCTGCGCGTGGTGGACGCGGACGGGGGCGACGCCACGGACGCGTTTCTGGCCGGGGCCGCCAAAACGGTGGAGCTGGTGCAGGAGCGGGGCTGCACGCTGGCCGTTCTCAAGGCGAAGAGCCCCTCGTGCGGATGCGGCCTCGTGTACGACGGCACGTTCACGGGCGCGCTCGTGCCCGGGTACGGCGTGGCGGCGCGGGCGCTGCGCGAGGCGGGGGTGCGCACGCTCGACGAGGTGCAGCTCGCGGCTTGCCTTGAGGCTGGCGAGGCGCGGCGCCCGGGCCAGGCGCCGGCCGTGCTGGCGGCGACGTCGGCGGAGTGCCCGGTTCTTGAAACGGAGCGTCTCGTGCTGCGCCCGCTGACGTCCGACGACATCGACGACGTGTTCGCCTACTGCAGCGATCCCGCCGTCGGCCCCGACGCCGGGTGGGCGCCGCACCGCACGCGCGAGGACGCGCGCGTGTTCGTGGAGGTGATCGCGCGCGAGCCGCACGTGTTCGGCGTCTTCGAGAAGGGTTCAGCGGGGGAGTGCGCCGGTGCCGGCGCCGTGGGGCCGTGCATCGGGTCGATCGGGCTCATCCGCGACCCGCAGCGACGCAACGTCGACTGCCTCATGCTGGGCTACGCGCTCGCACGGGGCGCATGGGGTCGCGGCTACATGACCGAGGCGTCGGACGAGGTGCTGCGCTACGGCTTCGAAGAACTGGGGCTCGGCCTGATCACGTGCACGCACTACCCGTTCAACGAGCGCTCCGGCCGCGTGATCGAGAAGTCGGGGTTCGTCCACGAGGGCACCCTCCACGGCGCTGAGGCCGCGCCGGACGGCCTCGCGCAGGACTTCGAGCTGTACTACCTGTCCCGCGAGCGCTGGGCGTCGATGTCGACCGCTGCCAGCTTGTCGACGAGCTTGCGGTAGACGCGCTCGGCCATCCACGGCTCGCTGGACAGCGCGCACGCCTCGTCGAGGCTTACCCAGCGCACGCCGCTGTTCTCGTCCGGCTTGACGCGCAGCGGCTCGTCCGGCGAGGCCACGGCCAGGTACGTCACGTTGAGATGCAGGTGCGAGCTCACGTACCGCCCGCGCTTCTCGTGCCCGTCCACGGTGAGCACCTCGAGCGAGAAGATGTTCCCCGGCCCGCACGGCACGATCCGCGCTTCGGCGACGCCCGTCTCCTCCTCGAGTTCCCTGAGCGCGACGTGCGCCAGGTCGCGCTCGCCGTCGGCGTGCCCGCCGATCCAGCTCCACGAGCCGTAGGTGTTGTGGAACACCATGAGCGTCCTGGTCGCGGTCGGGTCGACCGTCCAGATCGAGCACGTCATATGCGCGAGCGAGTCGCGGTCGAACACGTGCGGATCGGTTTCGAGCCGCTGGAGGATGATCGCGCGATCAGAAGCCTCCTGCTGGTTGAAGGGTAGGTACGCGCGTATGTCGCTACGCAGAACAAATAAGCTATTCGTCGGTGTTCACACCCTCGTCCAATTCATAATTCCTGATTAAGATTTCTGTTATCCCTTTTCTGTTGTTTGATGCTGCAGCTATTCCGCTGAATCTTTTGACCTTATCAATGATCCAGCCATCATTTTCGTACAGAGAGCGTATAGATTCATGATCTGCGTTTGAAACCAATATCCTGACGCCTTTCTCATTGGCTTCGTTTAGTATGTGTGCCAGTCTTTCTTGGTCGCTCCATGAAAAAATATGCTCGTTGTATTTCAAGAAACCATTGTTGTTGTGGCGTACCGTATAAGGTGGATCGGCATAAATGAAATCTCCTTTTTTTGCCATTAGGATCGTTTGCTCGAAATCCTGAACGTAAAGGCAGGTATTTTTAAGTGCATCTGACCATAATCGAAAATCATCATCGTATTGGATAACGCTTTTTTTCGTACCGATGGGCACATTAAAGATTCCATTCTGATTGACCCTGTACAAGCCGTTGAAGCATGTTCTATTTAGGTATATGAATTGAGCGGCTCGCGTGTATGGTTTCGTGCAGTTGCGTTTCCTTAACGAGTAGTAGTACTCTTTGCAATGGTTTGCGTCATGTATTTTGAGATGACGCAGAACGTTTGCATAATCATCGCGAATAGCTTTATATGTTTCAATTAGACGTTCATTTGAGTCTGAGAGTATCGCGTTTTGGGGTTTGTGAGCGAAAAAAATAGCACCACTTCCTACAAAGGGCTCAATAAACCGCTCATCTATTTTGTAAAAATACTCAGCATAGTTTCCGGCAAGCCAACGCTTGCCTCCGGCCCAGTTCAAAAAAGGCTTCATGGGCTATGCCTCATTCAAGGAAATGCTAACCCGTTTGACGAAAGTGTCATGGATGTAATCAAGATAATCGTAGTCTTCCATTTTGTAACTTCGGTTTTCGGTCGGGTGAGCTTGTATTCTCCTTAGTTCGTTGATTTTCTCCATCCATTTCAGGTTTTTGGCTCGTCCCTTTTCGTGTGGTTCCGGAATGTCAAAAATGTTTTTGAAAACTGGCCAGTTGTCTTTTTGCTCGACTATTTTTTTGTACTCTATGAACTCGAGATAATTTTCAAGGGGGAGATGTTGATCTTCTTCTTCGAGCGATTTCGTGTAAGCGTTCTTCTTGATTCCTTTATCCTGAACCCCTTTCCGCCAGTAGGCGTTGTTTTCGGTACCATATATTTCCTTAAGTTGATCAAAGATAGTTTTCTGCACGGCGATATTCAATTCTTTTATTTGTCTATCAGCCTTCTCGACTCTCTCTATGGACCTTTCATTGATCCATTTTTGATATTCCTCTGGATTGAAATTCGGATGTGTCTTATTGACAATTTGACAAAGCCTAAAATAGTACTCTTTAGGTCCACCAGATCCATATTGAACTTTGAAAGTCCCGTTCATCGTTTCGATGGAGGCGTTTGATAGCCAGTTTCTCACGGGGTAAAGGTACTCGGTAATTCCCAATACGATATTCAACGGGTCTAACTCAAGCGGATCTGTTTGAGTTAGTAGAGATGTATGTTGTATTAGGGAATTCAGGAGCAATAGGTATCCTTGAAGGCTTATATTGGTGCAGAGAATTCCTTTGCGGCCCGCATCCCATAGCGCAGGATTGGAACTCCTGATGATGTCAAAGAAGCTATTTAATGCTTCTCTTGCTCGTTGAAGAGTTTCAGAGTCGGTTTCACCGGATAAGGCCCCTTTGATGTACTCCTTAGTGCTGCCATCGACGCTTCCAATGAGTCCGGATCTCTTTAGCCCATTTTTTAACTCGGGAATCGTTAGACACGTCTCGTCCGATGGCGGAATGCCCTGCTGGGTTACTTTACGGTAAAAGGGTTCACCCATATCTTCATTCAATAGCGAAATCAATCTCGAACAAATTGCCCCAATCCGCTCATTTGGTTTATCAGAACCCCATTTAAGCTCCCCTTCAAGCTCATCTAGCAGAGTTTTTGAAACGGATTTTTGCTCATGGTTGATCGTGACGAAGAGATTTGCCTCCTCGGTCTTATCGAGCTCCTCGAAAGCGATCACCATGATGTTTTGTTTCAAAAAGCTTTTATCGAGAGGGGCGTAACCGTACAATCTGTGTTGGCCATCAATGATCCATGCTGATCGATATTGGCTTGGCAAATACAAATTGCCAAAAGTTATTCCAGCGTCTTCGTTTTGGCTAATCCGGTCAAATCGGCATTTTTTGGTGAAATTGATCAAAATGTTGGTAGGAAAATATCCTCCACTTTGGATAAATTTCGAAACGTCTCTTAATCTTGTTTTACTGATTAGCCTTTGATAGGAGGGTGCGCCTTCTGGATCGTTGAGCGAACGATGATTGACGAAGGAAATTTTTAACAATTGTTCCGGCGTCGACACGAATGAGTAGTACAGGTGGCCGCCGAGTTTTCCACGAATTGCAGGAACAGTAACGTTTTCTAATGCGGGAATCTTCTGATCCTTCAAAAACTCGGCAAGAATCTGGTAACGAGCGGCAGACTTCAAGTGTTCTGCAACCTGTAAATAGTAACGCAGTTCTTTCTCTGTGATTACGTGTAGATTATTTTTTCTGGCATACTGTCTATCTAGTTCGGACCATATTATATTATGAGTTACGATCAACCAAATAATTTTCGGTTTGCATGCGTTTTGATATTGTTTGTTTATGCAATGAGAGATGATACTTTTCGCGTTTGAATAGTCGTCGATGTCTTTTGTCAGACTTTCCTTAATAGGGATTTCGGATGATTTGCATACTGTCACTACAGCAGTCTCGTCGTCTTTCGCTAATACGTCTATATCGCGGTAAATCGATCTTCCGTCTTTTGTTTCATCTACTACTTCGAAATCGTATCCTGTGCTCAACTCTGAATATCCAAGTTTGTAAAAAAGTAACCATACTCGGTTGGCTAACTGCTTTTTATGCGGCCATTCGCGTTTTACTATGCTTTTTCGAGTCATTTCGCGCGCAATAACATAACCCTTCTTTAAGTATTGCTCTAAATCTCGTTTGTATACAGAAATCTCTTCGGTGGTCTTCTTTCTCCATCGAGATTCTTTCGCTAACGCGTTCGGATCCGACTCCATACTCAAAAGGTATTTCTGGTCGTCCATTTCGATATCCAATCTGGAAACAATACGACATGATAAAAATCATTATCGATTATTAATATAATAATCGCGAATATATATCGAAAATCGGCAGCGAAGCGCTCCTGTTCCAGTATGTTTACTCCACCACCAAATCCGCGAACTCGAACGTCGTGCAGTCCACCAGCCCTCGGTTCGTCAGCCTCAACTCGGGGAGGCAGGCAAGCGGTATCAGGGCCATCGTCATGAACGGCGACGGCATGGTGCAGCCGATCTCGGCCCACGTCTTCTCAAGACGGTGCACCTTCTCGCTCATCGTCACGGCGTCGAGCGCGTCCATGAGGCCGGCGATGGGCAGCTCCACGAGCCCCAGCACCTCGCCGTCGGCGACTACGGCCATGCCGCCGCCGCACGCGGCCAGCGTGTTCGCGGCCAGGGCCATGTCCTCGTCGTTCGTGCCCACCACCAGCAGGTTGTGCGCGTCGTGCGCCACGGTGGACGCCATCGCGCCGCGCTTGATGCCGAAGCCCTTCACGAAGCCGTAACCGCACGTGCCCGTCTCGTGATGGCGCTCGAACACGAACGTCTTGAGCACGTCCTGCTCGGGGTCGGATTCCAGCCGGCCGTCGACTGCCGGCAGGTCGACGTGCGCCTCGAACGTGCCCACCTTCCCGGGGATGACCTCGATCGCGCGCACGCGCACGCGCTCGCCGTCGACGACGCCCTCGGGCGCGGGCACCGCGAACGACGCGGGCGTCAGCTCCTTGCCGAGGTGCATCGAGTGCGTCACCCAGTCGGGGAACTGGAACGGCGGCAGGTCGAACAGGGCGCGCCCGTTCTCGGCCACCATGTCGCCGTCGATGAGCACGCGGGTGACCTGCAGGCTTTCCAGGTCGTCTAGGAACACGATGTCTGCGCACTTGCCGGGGGTGATGGAGCCCAGGTCGTGGTCCATCTGGAAGCACTGGGCGCAGTTGATGGTGACCATCTGGATGGCGGTCACGGCGTCGATCCCCAGACCGACGGCAACCCGCACGATATGGTCGAGGTGCCCGTCGGCCACCAGCGTGTGCGGATGCGTGTCGTCGCTGACGAGGTTGGCGAAGCGCGTGTCGATGTCGTGCGCGACGACGGCCTCGGCCAGCACCGGCAGATCCTTCCAGGCCGAGCCGAAGCGCAGCTGCGCGTACATGCCGAGGCGCATCTTCGCCAGCGCATCCTGCGCGCGCGTGGACTCGTGGCAGCAGCGCACGCCCGAGGCGATGTAGGCGTTCAGGCCGCGGTCGGTTTCGGGCATGGAGTAATGGCCGGTCGCGATTTTGCCGGCGCGCAGCGTCGCTCCCACCTCGCCGTGCGCGTGGTCGGTGCTGCCCAGGATGCCGGGGAAGTTCATCATCTCGCCGAGGCCCACGACGTTCGGCCACGCCATCGTCTCGGCGACGTCGTCGGGTCCGATGAACGAGCCGGTGTCCTCGAAGCCGGGCACGGCGGGCACGCACGAGGGGGTGGTGATCATGGCCTTGAGCGGTGTGCGCTGCGCGTCCTCGGCCATCACCTGCACGCCTTCGAGCCCCAGCACATTGCAGATCTCGTGCGGATCCCAGTAGATGCCGACGGTGCCGTGCGGCACGACGGCGCGCGCGTATTCGCCTACGCCCATCATCGACGACTCCACGTGGATGTGCCCGTCGAGGAACCCGGGCGCGATGTACTGCCCCTCCGCGTCGATGACCTGCGTGTTCTCGCCGATGCAGTGGTCGGCCTGCCCGAGGTAGGCGATGCGGCCCTCGGCGATGGCCACGTCCACGTCCTCCTGGATCTCGGCCGTGCACACGTTCACGAGCTTCGCCCCCCTGATCACCGTGTCGGCGGGCGCGAGCCCCTGGGCCACGGCGGAAAGGGTTTTCGAGCATTCCCACAGCGGTTTCTTGCAGAACTGGTTGATCATGCCTTGCTCCTTCGGTGGACGGCGCCGCAATGCCGGCGCGGGGCTGATACGGCCATTATCGACCTCCCCGCCGCCCTCGTCCACGAGGCGTCGGGAGACTTCAAGCGGAATGCGCAATCGCGCCCCGTCAGCGCGCCGGGCGGCCTCGGGTGTATACTGCGATGCGCACCGAACCGCACCGCACCCACGCCTCGAAAGGACCGTCCATGCTGGCTTCAACGCTTCGCCACGCCGCCGACCACGACTACCGCTCCGCGCGCTTCCGGGCCGCCTACGCCTTCCTGGCGCAGGAGGATCTGGCCGCCCTGCCGCTCGGCCGCGTCGACATCGACGGGGACGCCGTGTTCGCCAACGTGCAGGAATACGACACCGTCCCGGCCGCGGAGAAGGACATGGAGGCGCATCGCCGCTACTTCGACGTGCAGTTCGTGGTGGCGGGCGAGGAGGTCATGGAGTACGCGCCGCTCGAGGGGCTCGCGGAAGCCCAGCCCTTCGACGAGGACGCCGACTTCGGGCTGTACGTCGCGCCGGAGCGCCCCAGCTCCGTCGTGCTGCGCGCGGGCGACGTGGCCGTGCTCGCGCCCGAGGACGCCCACAAGCCGGGATGCGCGCTCGACGCGCCGGGCCGCGTGCGCAAGATCGTCGTCAAGGTGCTCGCATAGCCGCATGGAACCCCAGGTCGCAGACGCCCCGTCGTTCTACCTGTACGTGCTCGAGTGCGCCGACGGCACGTGGTACACGGGCTACACCGTGGACGTCGCCGAGCGCGTGCGCGCGCACAACGCCGGCGCGGGCGCGAAGTACACGCGCAGCCGCCTGCCCGTGCGCCTGCTCGTGCAGGCGGCGTACGCGACGAAGCACGAGGCCATGAGCGCCGAGTACCGCTTCAAGCGCCTCACGCGCCGCCAGAAGGAGCGCCTCGTGCGCCGCGCCGCGCGCGAGCCGTTCGAGCAGGTCCTACGCGCCCTCATGCCCGCCGCCGACGAAGGCGCGGCCGCGCCCTCCGACCCGGCCGCCGACGCGGGGGAGGCCTCCGCGTGAAGGTGGCGGTGATCGGCTACAGCGGCGCGGGGAAGTCCACGCTGTCGCGGCGCCTCGGCGAGCTGTACGGGGCCGCCGTGCTCCACCTCGACGCGGTGGGCTGGCAGGAAGGGTGGGTGCATCGCGACCACGACGAGATGCGCGCCATCGTGCGGGCGTTCTTGGACGAGCACGAGTCGTGGGTCGTCGACGGGAACTGGAAGCGCGCCGACTGCGGCCGGCGCTACGAGGAAGCCGACCTCATCGTGATCCTCGACTTCCCCCGACGGCGCTGCTTCGTCCGCGCGCTCAAGCGGTATCGCTCCCATCGCGGGCGAGCGCGCGACGACATGGCCGCGGGCTGCCCCGAGAAGTTCGACCGCGCATTCTTCTGGTGGCTCATGCGCGACGGGCGCACGCCCGCGATCAGGGAGGGCTACCGCGCCGTCCTCGACGCCCACGGCGACAAAACCGTGGTGGCGCGCACGCCGCGCGACGTGGACGCCCTGCTCGAACGGTTGACGGAGGAAGCGCGATGAGCCCCGACCGTCGCGACGGCTCCGACGGCAACGTCGTCGCGCGCATCGCGCGGCTGCTGGAGCTCGAGCGCGACCGGTGGCAGCCGCATCGCGCGCTCGAGCTGCTGTCGTTCGTGCTGGGCGACCGCGCGCAAGTGGGCGACGCGTCCCGCTATGTTTTCGCGTACGCGCGCCATCGGGGCTACGACCTGCCGCCGTATCCGCTGGCAGGGTGCGGGGAGATCCGCGCGTTCTTCGCCGACGAGGGCGTGCGCAACGTGCCCGAATGGTACGAGCGGAAGCTCGGCGTGGGCGGGCGCGCCTACGCCGAGCTGCCGTCGCAGACCGTCGTCGTGGTGCGCGATCGCGCCAACCGGCGCAAGGCGTTCTTCCTCGACGGCATCCGCTACCGCAACGCCGCCGCGTTCGAGAACCTCGCCGACAGCGGCTTCGCCCGCACGCTCGACGAGCCCGAGCTGGACGCCCTGCTCGGCCGGATGCTCGCGTTCCTCGCCCCCGACGCCGCGCCCGACGCCGCCCGCGCTCCCGACGTCCCTGACGCTCCCGAAGCGCCCGACGCCAGCGGCCCCTTCCGCGGCTCCTCGCGGGCGTTCTAGGCCTCGGCCAGGGCTTCCAGCAGCTGGCGCATCTCGGCGCTGTCCTTGAGCGCGAAGCGGGCGCGGGTGGGCCCGCCGCCTATCTTGATGGTCCACGCGTCGGCCGGCGCGGCCTCGAACACGTCCTCGTCGGTGCGGTCGTCGCCGGCGGCCAGCAGGAAGCCGTACGCGGGATCGCGGAACCAGCGATGGGCGGCGTGGCCCTTGTCCACGCCGCGCGGCTTCACCTCGATCACCTTGTTGCCGTCCATGAGCGCGATGCCGCGGTCGGCCAGGCCGTCGGCCAGCGCATTCTTGATCTCGATGACGCGCCGTTCGGCCAGCTCCTGGCTGCACATGCGGTAGTGCCACACGAGCGAGTAGTCCTTCTCCTCCAGCAGCGAGCCGGGCGTGCGGTCGACGAAGTCGGCCAGCACGGGGCGGATGGCGTCCTTCCAGCTGTTGTCGAGCGGCTCCTGCAGCGTCCAGGCGCGCCCGGCTCCGGAGGCGCGGGCGGCGAACCACACGCCGTGCTCGGCCACGAGGTCGATGGGCAGCGCTCCCAGCCACGCCTCGAGCGTGGCGTGGTCGCGTCCCGACACCACCACCACGTCGTTGTCCGCGCGCCCGCCCAGGCGCGCCAGCACGTCGAGCAGCCGCTCGTCGGGCGCGACGCGCGCGGGGTCGTCGGAGAACGGCATGAGCGTGCCGTCGTAGTCGAGCAGGAGCGCGCGCCGTCCCGCCCCGCGAAACGCGTCGAGCAGCTTGCCGGCGGACGTGGGGCCCAGGAGGTGCGCGCTCATGCCGGCCTGGCGGCGCTTGACGTCGGCCACGGCGTCGAGGAACTCGCGCGCCCACTTCTTCGACGTGTAGCGCGCGAGGCGCTGCTGCATGGGCGCGTTGCGCTTCCGCTGCTCGTCGGCGGGCATGGTGAGCGCCCGCTGCATGGCCCGGACGATGCCCGCGCGGTCGAACGGGTTCACGCACAGCGCCTCGTGCAGCTCGTAGGACGCGCCGGCCATCTCCGACAGCACCAGCACGCCGCCGTTGCCGTCGTGGCAGGCCAGGTACTCCTTGCACACGAGGTTCATGCCGTCGCGCAGCGGCGTGACCAGCATGACGTCGCTCGCGGCGTACAGGCTGACCAGCTGCTCGAACGGCAGGGCGCGGTAGTAGTAGTCCACGGGCGTCCAGTCCATCGTGGAGTGCTTGCCGTTCACAAGGCCCACCAGCTCGTCGATGCGCTTCTTGAGCGCGCGGTACGACGCCACGTTCTCGCGCGACGGCACGGTGACCAGCATGAGCACGACGCGCCCCTTCCATTCGGGGTATCGGTCGAGGAAGGCGTCGAACGCCTCGATGCGCTCGGGGATGCCCTTCGAGTAGTCGAGCCGCTCCACCGACAGCATCACCTTGCAGCCCTCGTGGCCCTTCTCGGCCGCGAGCGTCTCCATGGACGCGCGCACCTCGGGCGTGCGCGCGGCGTCGCGGTAGCGCGCGTAGTCGATGCCGAGGGGGAACGCGTCCACCTGCACGACGCGCCCGTCCACCGTGAGGGTGCCGCTCGTGTTCTCGATGCCCGCCACGCGCCGGCAGCTCGACAGGAAGTGGCGCACGTAGTCGTAGGCGTGGAAGCCGATGAGGTCGGCCCCCAGCACGCCGCGCACGATTTCGTCGCGCCACGGCAGCGTGCGGAACGTCTCGTAGTCGGGGAAGGGGATGTGCAGGAAGAACCCGATGGACGCCTCGGGCAGCGCCTCGCGCAGCATCGACGGCAGCAGCATGAGGTGGTAGTCCTGGATCCACAGCGTGTCGCCGGGCCGCGCTTCGGCCAGCACCGCTTCGCAGAACCGCTCGTTCACGCGCCGGTAGGTTTCCCATTCCTCCTCGTCGAAGCGGGTGAACTGGGGAAAGCCGTGGAACAGCGGCCAGATGGCCGAGTTGGAGAAGCCCTCGTAGTACGCCTCGGCGTCGTGGTCGTCGAGGAAGACGGGGCGGCAGGCGCGCTCTTCGAACGCCGCGGCCAGCCGCGCGCGCTCCTCGTCGCCCAGGCACGCGTCGGCGTCGGCCCAGCCGATCCAGAGGTTGCCGTCCTGCTCGTGCAGCGGTCCCAGGCCCGTCGCCAGGCCGCCCACGCTGCGCTCGAGCTCGAAGCCTCCCTCGCCGTCGTCCTCGAAGCGGTAGGGCAGGCGGTTCGACACGATGATGAGCCGCCCGGCGCCGGGCGCGGCGTCGCGGCGCCCGGTCGGTTGCGGGCGGGCGGGGGCGTTCGCCTCCCAAGGGTCGTCGATGCGCATGAGGGGCAAGGGAAGCGGCGTGTCGCGACGGAGCGTCGCCGCGGTGCGGTGAGTGTTTGGCATGGAGGTCCACCTTTGCTGTCTTTCCTGCCATTGTAGGGAAGCGACGGGCCCGCTCCCGAAGCGGTTGCATCCTTGTTTCGCGCCCGTCAGGTCGTCGTGAACGCGCCCTTTTCTCGCACGATCGCGCAGCGCGCGCGGCCGCCTTGGGGTATCATGCGAACAGTGAGAAAACCACGACCCCCGAAGGAAGGATATGCAGACCTACATCGCCCACTACGTCTCTCCCGCGGCCGCCGACGTGCGCGGCACGGGGCTTTTCGAGTTCGAGAGCGACTCGCGCGCCAACACGAAGGGCAACCTGCGCGACGCGCGCCTCAAGATGCTGGAGCTGTACGGCAAGGACGCCGTGTCGTGGACCATCGACAGCGTGGAGCGGAAGAAGGCGTCCGTCGCCTCGCAGGACGGCCAGCTGGCCCTGGACTTCCGCCCGCCGAAGCCCGAGCGCAAGCGCGCGAAGAAGAAGGAGTACTGGTAGGCCCCTCCCTCCGGACGCCGGCGCGCCTCCGGCCCCGGGCCCTCGTGGTGCTCCGGTGACGGCCTCGCGTCAACGCTGCGATGAGGTGGCCGCTCAGGCGTGCAGGGGCTATACTGTCACCCATACCAAACAACGCGCCGCGCGCCCACGCGCGGCCTCGCCCAGAACAGGGAGCGCTATGAAGAACAAGCAGGTGAAATTCCTCAAGCAACTGCTCGAGACCCCGTCGGCCACCGGCACCGAGATCGCCGTGGCCGAGCTCGTGCGCGAGCGTCTGGCCGGCACGGCCGACGAGATCCAAACCGACGTCATGGGCTCGGTCCATGCGCGGCTGTCGGGCACGGGCGTGGCCCCGTCGCTCATGCTGTCCGCGCACATGGACGAGATCGGCCTCATGGTCACCTACATCTCCGACGAGGGCTTCCTGTCCGTGTCGTCCGTCGGCGGCGTGGACGCGGCCATCCTGCCGGGCATGCGCGTGGACGTGCACGCGTCGAACTCCTACGAGCCGCTGCGCGGCGTGGTGGGCCGCAAGCCCATCCACCTCATCGAGCCCGACGAGCGCAAGAGCGTCACGCCCATCGACAAGCTGGTCATCGACCTGGGCCTGCCGGCCAAGCGCGTGAAGAAGCTCGTCATGGTGGGCGACGTCATCACGTTCGGCGTGGGCTTCGAGCGCTTCGGCAAGAACATGGCCGTCTCGCGCGCCTTCGACGACAAGGCGGGCGTGTGGATCGCTGCGCGCGTGCTCGAGACGCTCGCGAAGGAGGGCCGCGCGCCCGGCGACTTCATCGTGGCCGCCACCGTGCAGGAGGAGATCGGCACGCGCGGCGCCATCACGTCCACGTACGGCCTGAACCCCGACGTGGCCATCGCGTTCGACGTGACGCACGCCACCGACTACCCCGGCATCGACAAGACGAAGTACGGCAAGATCGTCTGCGGCGAGGGCCCCGTCATCGCGCGCGGCCCCAACATCAACCCGGCCGTGTTCGAGCGCCTCGTGGCGGCGGCCGAGGCCGAGGGCCTGCCGTACCAGATCGAGGCCGAGCCCGGCGTCACCGGCACCGACGCCCGCTCCATCCAGATCACCCGCGGCGGCATCCCCACCGGCCTCGTGTCGGTGGCCCTGCGCTACATGCACACGCCCACCGAGGTGGTGTGCCTCGACGACCTGGACGCCACGGTGAAGCTGCTCGCCCGCTTCGCGCGCGACCTGGGCGAGGACGCCTGCTTCGTGCCGGGCATGGGCGACGCGGTGACCGAGGACGAAGACGAAGGCGAGACCGCGGCGCAGGAGCGGTTCGACGAGACGGGCGTGGAGTAGAGGTACGGCGTGAAGCGCGAAGAGAAAACCATCGCCAAGAACAAGAAGGCGTTCCACGAATACGAGATCCTCGAGACGCTCGAGGCGGGCATCGAGCTGACGGGCACCGAGGTGCGCTCGCTGCGCGACAACCACTGCCAGCTCACCGACTGCTTCGCGCTCATCCGCGACGGCGAGGCGTGGCTGCACAACGTGCACATCCCGCCGTACCTGAACGGCAACATCGCCAACCCCGACCCCGACCGCAAGCGCAAGCTGCTGCTGCACAAGAAGCAGATCCGCCAGCTGCAGGAGCAGGTCAAGGAAAAGGGCATGGCGCTCGTGCCCGTGAAGATGTACTTCAAGGACAACTCGCTCGTGAAGGTGGAGCTGGCCGTGGCGCGCGGCAAGAAGCTCTACGACAAGCGCGCGACCATGGCGGCGCGCGATTCCCGCCGCGAGGTGGAGCGCGCGCTCAAGGAACGCAGCCGTTACTAGGCTGCGGCAACGATTAGACGCGAAGGAGGCCATCATGGGCTTGGACGAGGAACTGGAAACCATCGAGGACGGCGCCGAGACGGAAGCCGAGCAGATCGACGAGGAAACCGAGCTCGAGGACGTCGAGGAGTTCCAGGACGACGAGGAGTTCGATCCGACCGACGACGAGACCGACCTCGAGGACGCCTACGAGGGCTTCTTCGCCGAGGAAGGCCCCGACGGCGAGGGCGAGACGTCGCTTTCCGGCGACGACGGGGGCCTCGCGGCCGTCGCGTCGCAGGCGGCGGGCATCGACCTGTCCGAGGAGGGCTTCCATATCGTCGACGGCGACGCGGCCGACGAGGAGGCGCAGCTCTATGAGGAGGGCTCCCTCGACTCCTACGACGCCGACGCGCTGCGCGAGGACGGCGACGCGACCGCCGGCGCGGTGTCCGAGATCACGGAGGCCAACGCCCTCGAAGAGCTCGAGGACGGCCAGGACGACGACGTGCAGGACGTCGCCATCATCGAGCCGAGCGCCGAGGACGACGGCTACGAGCTGGTGGAGCTCGAGCTCGACGATGACGACATCGTGCGCTACATCGAGGACGAGGACGGCGACGTCATCGGGTTCGTGCTCATGGAGGACGGCGAAGAGGCGGAGTACTACTACGTCGAGGACGACGAGGAAGAGGCCGAGGAGGACAACCCCTACGACCTCGGCATCACGAAGGAGGGCGTGGCCGAGGCCACGAGCGACATGAACGCCATCTACAAGGACGGCATCGCCGTGGCCGCCGAGCTCAAGGGCGCCTTCGACGACATCAAGAGCGCGCTCGACTTCACGTCCTTCCTGAAGAAGTAGCCCAAGCGCATCCCGAGAACGCGAAAGGGCCCCGCCGGCGCGCAGCCGACGGGGCCCTTCCCATGTCGGGCCCGCTTACGCGGCCGAGCCGTACACCTCTTCGCGGGTGAAGTAGCCGCTGTCGATGAGCGTCTTGTCGAGGTTCTCCTTCGTCACCACGTTGCCGGTGATGAGGCTGGAATCCACGCCCTCGGTCGTTCCGTTGTCGAATTTGGCGTTCGCGTTCGGGGCCTGCCCCTCCGCCATGCGGCACGCCTCGTCGACGGCGGTGGTGGCGAGCTCCTTCAAATCCATGTACACGGTCATGGCCTGCGTGCCGTTCACGATGCGCTGGGCGGCGTCGAGCTCGGCGTCCATTCCCGTGATGACCACGGGGTCGGTCACGCCCAGATCGGACAGCGCCTCGGCGCACGCGCTGGCGATCTTGTCGTTGGGGGCGAGGATGGCGTCGACGTGGTTCCCGTTGGCGCTGACGGCCTCCATCACCATCTGCTTGGCCGCATCGGCCGACCAGCCCTCCACGGCCTCGTCGAGAAGGACGTCGATGGAGCCCTTGAGGGGGTCGATGTAGCGCATGGAGCCTTCGTAGAGCAGCGTCGCGTTGTTGTCCTGCGGGTCGCCGCGCAGGATGATGTAATCGCCCTCGTACACCATCTCGGACAGGAACTTGCCCATGAGCTGGCCGATCCGACCGCTGTCGTAGCCCACGAACAGGTCCACGTGGCTGCCGAGCGCCGCGCGCGCGTAGCTGATCACCTTGACGCCCTTCTCCTGGGCGTAAGCGCTTACCTCTTCCATGTCGTTCACGTTGCGTGGGGTGATGATGAGCACGTCTACGCCGCCGTCGACGAGGTCCTTGCAATCCTGCTGCCAGGTGGTGGGCTCGTCGGTCTTGTTGAGGCGCGTCTCGATGTCGGCGCCCAGCTCGGCGGCGCGCTCTTCCATGTAGGACAGCTCCTGCGGCCATCGTGCGGCATCGCCGACGCCGAACACGACGCCGATCTTCACCGGGCCGTCGCCGCCTCCGGACGACGAAGAGCCTTCGGGCGCCGTGCACGCCGCGAGGAGAGCGACGAGCATGAGCGCGCATGCGCACGCGGCCAACTGCTTTTTCATAGGGTTCCTTTCCGATACTGCGGTTCGAAGGTCTCTTCGTCCTGGGGTTTCGCGAAGTAATAGCCCTGCGCAACGGAGCACCCGAAGCGCTTCATGAGCGCCACGTGCTCGGCGGTTTCCACGCCCTCGACCACGACGCTGATGCGCAGGCGGGCCGCCATGCGCGCGACGGAGTCGAAGATGATGGCCTGGCGCTTGCTGTCGGAGGTTTCCTGCAGGAAGCCCTGGTCGATTTTCAGCACGTCGATGGGGATGTCCTTGAGCATGTTGAGCGACGAGTACCCCGATCCGAAGTCGTCCATGGCGATGGCAAGCCCCATCTCGTGCAGCTGCGCGGCGAACGCGGCGATGACGTCGTTGTTGTCGAAGATGACGCTTTCGGTGATCTCCACCTCCAGGTAGCGCGCGGGCACGCCCTGTTCCTGCAGCTTGGCGTCCACCTTGCTCAGGAAATCGCGATCGAGCAGGTGGAGACGCGAGAAGTTCACCGATATGGGCGCGCAGTCGACGCCCTCGTCGAGGTTGCCCCTGATGAAGCGCAGCACCTTGTCGAGCACGGTCATGTCCACTTCCACGATGAGGCCCGATTGCTCGCAGAGGGGGATGAAGGCTCCCGGCGCGACGAGCGTGCCGTCCTCCTTCTTCCAGCGGACGAGCGCCTCGGCTCCGACGATCCTCCCCGTGTTCACGTCGATCTTCGGCTGGTAGTAGGGGACCAGCTCGTCGCGTTCGAGCGCCTGCTCGACGGAGCGCTTCATCTGCTCGTTGCGCGCCACCAGCTCGTCGTGCTCGCTCGAGTACACGCCCACCTTCGTGCGCAGCGAGCCCTTCGAGGCCCGTGCCGCGGTGTTCGCCTTGTCCACCATGAGGTTCGCGCTCTCGGCGGCGTCCGTGATGGGGTAGAGGCCGGCCGACAGGTAGATGGCCACGTCGGAACGGGCGCGCACCGCGTCCATGAGCGTGTTGATGCGCGTCTCGGCAGGGTCTTCCAGCAGCGCGACGAAGTGGTCGCTCGACACGCGCGCGAGGTGCTCGTGCTGCGTCAGCAGCTCGCCGACGGTCCGGTCGATGGTGCGCAGCACGCGATCGCCGAACGCGAAGCCGTAGAAGGAGTTCAGGTACTTGAAGTTGTCGATGTCGAACGCCAGCAGCCCGAAGCGTTTCTCGGGGTGGGCGCGCAGCGTGTCCTCGAGGTCGACGACGAACTTGTTGTAGGTGTCGCCGCCGGTCACCGGATCGACGAAGGCGATCGTCTCGAGCGCATCCTGCTGCCGTTTCTTGTAGGAGAGGAACAGGAACATGCTGGCGGCGAAGATGAGCACCACCACGAACAGCACGACGTAGAAGATGCTGATCACGTTGCCCGCGTTGGGGGACGCCGTGCTCGTGGGCACCGTCGAAACGAGGAACCAGTCGTGCACGTTCTCGATGGGCGTGTACGCCGAGAAGTACCGCACGCCGTCGATCTCGGTTTCCATGAATCCCGAGGTGTTGTTCTGCAGGTCGGCCTGCAGCTGCTGCGAGGCCTCCTGGTTGCCCTGCGAGTACAGGGTGCGGAAATAGTTCTCCGACTCCTGATTGTACGTGCTCTGGGTCGAGCTGACCAAGATATAACCCTCGCCGTTGACGATGTAGAGCGATCCCTGATCCGAGAACAGCGACACGGAGCACAGCTCGTACATCTGGTCGGGCGTGAAGATGCGCTGCACCGTGCCCACCACCTCGCCGCCGAGGCGCAGCGGCACGCTGATCACGAACATCTCGTCGCCGCTGATGCGCGAGATGGTGCGATCCGAGATGTTCTGCTCGCCCTGCATCGCGAGCTGGAAGTACGAGCGTCCGGCGACGTCGACGGTGGAGCCGTCGGGGAAGAGGGCCGTGCCGTCGCGCGTGGCCATGAACAGGGTGTCGTCGGGGTTGGAGCCCAGGTACGAGGCGAACGCCTGCGCGAGGCGCTCCTCGTCGGTGCCGGTTTGGACGGCCAGCCGCTCCGCCATCTGATTGGCGACGAGGTCGAGGTTGTTCACTTCGACCTGCAGCTTGCTGACGATGACGTCCTTGTTCTGCGTGACGATCTCGGTCAGATTGATCTTGACGTCGGAGTTCAGGAGGTTCTGAACGTAGCCCATGAGCGCCACGACCGCTGCAAGCAGCAGGGCTATGACGAGCAGCGCCGCCAAGCGCGGCATGCTTTTGAAAATACCCGCACGCTTCATGTGCTTGCCTTCGACAACGGGTGGATCGGAGCGCTCCGACAAGCATGCTCGGCGTACGCTGTAGCAATTCTCGCCGATAGCGTCAAGGAAAGCAAGATCGTTTTTCGCGCAGGCTCGCAGCGCAAAAGGGCCCCGTCGGCGCGCTGCCGACGGGGCCCTGTCATTGAGTGGTGGAGGCGCGGAGAATCGAACTCCGGTCCATACTACCTTCTCCATGAGGCTCTACAAGCTTAGTCCGTGGTCGGGATTCGGATGCGGCCGGCCCGCGGACAAGCGAGACGCATCCTAGCCGGTTCGATCTTTGCCTGAGCCATACCGGCTACGTGCTCAAGCGCATTCCCCTGAGTTGATGCCGGACCGAGGGGCGGGGAAGTCCCAAGGCCGACAGCCGGGCGCTATTAAGCAGCCATGGCGAGCGCCGGAGCGCTCTGAGTGTTGTTCTTGCCAATTAAATTGACGGTACCCCTGTTTAACGTGGCGAGGAGACCACGACCTGCTCCTCATTTCAAACGTACCATGTCGAAACCAGTCGCCCCCAGAAGAAGTGCGGGGTCGAAGGCCCACCTTGTCAATGTTCCCACGGCTTCGCCGCGAACATCCATTCTATCGGCGCATGCGCGTTTGTCAAGGACGATCGCGCCGTTGCGGCCAAAGCGACGCTCAACCGCCGGTTGAGCGAACTTGCGAACGTCTCATGCGCGCGCCGTGTCGAAATTGTGACAATCGCAGCCCAGCCGGAAAGCGAACCGTTTTGTTACAGGAGAATTACCCTCGGCTTGCTACAATAAAAGGACGACCCAGACCTATGAGAGTGATTATGAGCGAAAACAAGTCTGACAAGCCGTCGCGCGGCCGTCATGCCGCCGGCGCTCCCCATAGCGGCGACAGCGCGCCGCACCAGCAGGTTCCTCCCGTGCAGCCCACGGCCGCCATGCCGCCGGTTGCGCAGCCGCCGCGCGCGACGGGGCAGCAGCCCCCGATGCGCTACGCGTCCGACCAGGTGTTCCAACCGCTCGGCTCCATGCGGCCGGTCGATATGGGCCAGGGTCCCGTGCGCGAGCGCAGGCACAAGCCCCTCAAGATCCTCGGCATCACGCTCGGCGCGATCGTCGCGCTGCTGCTGATCGCGTACGCGGGCGTGGCGCTGTACTTCACCGACCGCTTCATGCCGAACTCCAGCATCGGCGACATCAACGTGTCGCTCATGAGCGCGGGCGATGCCGAGAAGGTGCTGGCCGACTCCATCAAGGATTACGAGCTGTCCATCGACGGGCAGGGCTTCTCGCTGAAGCTGAACGCCACCGACGCGGGGCTCTCCATCGACGAGGGCAAGGTCGTGAAGGACATGCTGTCCGACATGAACCCGTGGGCGTGGCCGTTCGAGCTGCAGAAGGATCACGACGAGACGGCGAAGCTCGTGGCCACGTACAACGGCACCGGCCTCGAGGACGCCATCCGCACCGCGGTGGCGACGTTCAACGAGAGCGCCACGCAGCCCACGAACGCCGCCATCGACTTCGACGAGGTGCAGGCGGCCTTCGTCGTGCAGCCCGAGGCCGTGGGCACGGCGCTCGACGCCGACGCGGTGATCAAGGCGGCCGACGACGCGGTGGCCGGCCTCGACCCGCAGGTGAAGCTCACCTCCGAGCAGCTGCTCAAGCCGACGGTGCTCTCCACCGACCCCAAGCTCACCGCGGCGGCCGACTCGGCCAACACCATGGTCAAGGCCGACCTCGAGCTGTTGATGGCCGGCACGGTGGCGGGCACGGTGGACGCGAGCCTCATCTCCCAATGGGTGACGCTTGCCGACGACCTCACGGTGACGCTCGACGAAGGCGCGCTCACGGCGTGGGTCGACGAGCTCGCGGCCGCCTGCAACACCATCGGCACGCAGCGCACCTACACGCGCCCCGACGGCAAGGTGGTCACGGTCGCCGGCGGCACGTACGGCTGGGAAGTGGACAAGGACGCCCTGCTCGCGCTCGTGAAGGACGGCGTGGCGAACGGCACGGCGAACACCGTGGACATCCCGTGCACGCAGACGGGCGACGCGTACAACGGCGCGGGCAGCCAGGACTGGGGCAGCCGCTACATGGACGTGGACCTGTCCGAGCAGCACGCGCGCCTCTACGACGCGTCGGGCGCCGTCATCTGGGAGTCCGACATCATCACGGGCAAGCCCGACGGCGAGCACGATACCCCCACGGGCGTCTACATGGTGAACAACAAGGAAAGCCCGTCGAAGCTCATCGGCTACAACGGCAACGAGAAGATCTACGAGACCGAGGTGCAGTACTGGATGCCGTTCGTGGGCAACTACATCGGCTTCCACGACGCCGACTGGCAGGCGGCGTTCGGCGGCACCCTGTACGCCGACGGCGCGGGCAGCCACGGCTGCGTGAACCTGCCGCCGTCGAAGGCGGCCGAGCTGTACGGCCTGCTCTCGTCCGGCGACACGGTGGTGTCGCACTGGTAGGATCGCCGCTCCAACCTCATGCAACGGGCCCGCATCGCGCGGGCCCGTTTCGTTCTGCGTCCCTCGCGGGCGTCCCCGACGGGGCCGTACCCGTCGGGGACGGCCTCACACCACGGTGAGGTCGGCCACGACGAGGGGCATGGCGCGCGCCAGGTCGTCGGGCGCCATCTCGATCTGGCAGCCGATGCGCCCGCCCGAGAATGCGATGCGCTCGTGGAGCTGGCACGTCTCGTCGATGGCGGTGGGGAAGGCCTTGAGCATGGCCAGCGGCGAGCAGCCGCCGTGCACGTAGCCGGTCAGGCCCAGCAGCTCGCGCGAGCGGATCATGGCCACGGCCTTCTCGCCCACGGCCGCAGCGGCCTTCTTGAGATCGAGCTCGCAGGCCACGGGGATCATGAACACGTAGTGCTCGCCCGACTTCCCCTGGGTGACGAGGGTCTTGAACACGGTGTCGGGATCCAGCTCGAGGATGCGCGCCACCTCCACGCCCGAAAGCGCCTCGGGGCAGTCGAAGAAGCGCGCCCGATAGGGCGTTCCCGCCGCGTCGAGCACGCGCATCGCGTTCGTCTTGCGATCGTGTTCCTTGGCCATGGTTCCCTCGCGCGCGGTTAGCGGATGAAGTTCGTCATGATCTTGCGCTCCACCTCGGGCGCGGGCACGGAGGCGGTCGCCTGCAGCATCCAGGCCATGTTCGTGCCGAGGCCGCGCATGATCTGCATGCCCTCGGCGTCCTCGCGCACCTGCTCGGCGCTCTGGCCGTGCACCATGGGCCAGTAGGTGGACGTCACCACGGGCATGCAGCAGATCTGGAAGTACTTGTTGACCTGGTCGATGGCCGGGGTGGTGCCGGCGCGGCGCGCGGAGGCCACGGCGGCCGCCGGCTTGAAGCGCAGCGCCTTCGAGGCGGCGTAGAACATGCGGTCGAGCACGGCCAGCAGCGCGCCGTTCGCTCCCGCGTAGAACACCGGCGTGCCCACGACGAGGCCGTCGGCCGCCACGGCCTTCTCGATGAGGCCGTTCACCACGTCGTCGTCGAAGATGCAGCGGTTCTCGCCGCGCTTGGAGCAGCCGCCGCACCCCAGGCAGCCACGCACCGGGTTGCGCCCGATCCAGGCGATCTCGGTTTCGACGCCCTGCGCCTCCAGCGCGCCGGCCACCTCGCTGAGCGCGGTGTACGTGCAGCGCTTCTCGTTCGGGCTTCCGTTGATCAGCAGAACCTTCATAAGCCTCTCCTCTCGTCTGGCTTCTTTCGCTCGTGCATCAGGTTAGCAGAAACTATGACCGGCGGGTGTCGAATGCAAACAACGAACGAACCCTGCGGTATACTGGGACGATGGAAAGCAACGAGACAACGATCGCGCCGCCCGATGCCGGCGGCGCCGCAACCTTCGACAACGCGCCCATCGGCGTGTTCGACTCCGGTTTCGGCGGTCTCACCGTGGCGCGCGAGATCGCCAAGGAGCTGCCGCGCGAGTCCATCGTGTACCTGGGCGATTCGGCGCGCTGCCCCTATGGGCCGCGCAGCCTCGACGAGGTGGACGGCTTCGTGCAGCAGATCGGCGCATGGCTCGTCGAGCGCGGCGTGAAGCTCGTCGTCATCGCGTGCAACACGGCCACCGCAGCCGGGTTGTCCCATGCGCAGCAGACGTTTCCCGTGCCGGTCATCGGCGTGGTGGAGCCCGGCGCCCGCGCCGCGGCCCACGCCACGAAGAACCGTCGCGTGGGCGTGATCGCCACGAAGGCCACGGTGGAGTCGGACGCTTACACGAAGGCCATCCGCAACCTTGACGCCGGCATCACCGTGTTCTCCACGGCCACGCCGCGCTTCGTGGAAATCGCCGAGCAGGGCCTGCGCATGGCCGAGGGCCCCATCGAGGACTTCACGTCGCTCGTGTCCACCGTGTACATCCGCCCGGCGTTCCAGGAGATCGCCCAGGAGTATCTCGAGCCGCTGCGCCGCTGCGACATCGACACGCTCGTGCTGGGGTGCACGCACTTCCCGCTGCTCAAGGCGCTCATCGGCGGCGTGGTAGGACGCGATGTGACGCTGATCTCCTCGGCGCAGGAGGCGGCGCACGACGTGGCGCACATCCTTTCGCGGCGCGGCGCGCTGGCCTCGGACGACCACGAGCCGTGCTACGACTTCTACACGACGGGGGAGGACGTGGAGGAATTCCGCAGCTTCGGCGCGCGCGTGTTCCGCACGGACATCGACCGGGTCGGCCGCGTCTCGTTCCCGTCGTAGCGCATACCATCCAAGGAGAAGGAGCCCCATCGCATGAAGACCATCGTCATCGCCAGCAACAACGCGCACAAGGCCGAGGAGATCGCCACGGCGCTCGCGTTTCCCGGTTGGGAGTTCCGCACGCTGCGCGAGCTGGGGCTCGATTCCGACCCGGCCGAGGACGCCGACTCGTTCGAGGGTAACGCGCGCATCAAGGCGCAGGCGGCCCGCGCGGCGAGCGGCGGCAAGGCCGTGCTCGCGGACGATTCCGGGCTGGCCGTGGACGCGCTCGACGGCGCGCCCGGCGTGTACTCGGCGCGCTACGCCGGCGAGGATGCTGCGGACGCCGACAACAACGCCAAGCTGCTCGAGGCGCTGGCCGACGTGCCCGACGAGGAGCGCACGGGGCGCTTCGTGTGCACGCTCGTGTTCATCGACGAGGACGGCGCCGAGACGGTCGCGCACGGCACCGTCGAGGGGCGCATCGGGCGCGAGGAGCGCGGCGCGCACGGCTTCGGCTACGACCCGCTGTTCCTGCCCGACGTGTTCGACGACGGCCGCACCCTGGCCGAGGCGCTGCCCGAGGAGAAGAACGCCGTGTCCCATCGCGGCAACGCCCTGCGCGAGCTGCGCGCGAAATTGGAGAAGTAGCCCGGTTCGGTTCGTCTCGCGCGGGTAAGACTTCTGGTATACTGGCTTCTGCTGTTTCGGCGTCGGGATGTGGCGCAGTTTGGTAGCGCGCCTGCTTTGGGAGCAGGATGTCGCAGGTTCGAATCCTGTCATCCCGACCACTTTTTCCTCGATCATCATCCTGGGAAGCCCGCATGCGCTCGGCCTTGCCGAGCCGAAGGGCGGCGCGACAGGTTCTCGGCCCCAAGCTTTGCACGGCACCCTCCCTCGGCGCGCAGGGCGCCGAGGGAGGGTCCGAAAGCGCGTCTCGCCTAAAGCCCCTTGGCGGCGTTGATCCCCGCGCAACGGCCGGACGTGTAGGCGAAGGACGTGCCGGTCGACGGCTTATGCGCGTCCCGTCCCTGGATGCTGCACAGCATCTGCCCCGCGGCGTACAATCCGGGAATGGGGGTTCCCGTCCAATCCAGCGCTTGCAGTTCCCCGTTGGCGACCAGGCCCCCGTAGCTGTGGGCGTACCTGAGGTTCAGCTTGACGATGCAGTAAGGGCCCTCGCCTATGGCGGCGGCGATGGAGCGTCCGAACGCGGAATCGGTGCCCGTCGGGGCGTCCGCGTTGAAGGAGTCGATGGTCGCCTTCAGGTTCGCTCCGTCGATCTTCGCCTTGGAGGCCACGTCTTCCACCGTGTCCGCAGTGACGACGAAAGGCAGCCCCTCCCCGTCCTTCGCAAGCCATTTCTCCCACGTCTCGGAAGAGAACACGCCGCCGACCTCCCTGGTCGCCGCGGTGTAGAAGACGTCGTACGACGCCTTGTCCATGAAAAGGTACGCGGTGGCGTCGGGGAGGGTTTGGTACGCTTTGATCTGCGCGCCGCTCGGCCCCGTTTCGTCCATCACCCGTTCCCCGTCGGGCCCGACGACGATTCCCGCGCCGTTCTGGAAGGTGCTCAGCATCACGGAGAACAGCTGCGTCCCGATGCCCGGCGACGTCTCGAGGCCGCCGCTGTCGATGGGCACGTTGTCGAGGTCTTTCAGCATCGTCCCCGCATGGAGGGCCATGTCGAGGCCTTTTCCGTCGGAGGATTCCGCTCCGTAGTAGATGACGTTCTTCAGCGGTTCGTAGGGGAGCATGTCGCGATCGGCCCCGAAGCCTCCCGCGGCGAGGATCACCGCTTTCGCGTTGATGCGGTATTCCGTCCCCTTCGCGTCCTTGGCGACGACGCCCACGACCGCGCCTTCTTCCTTGACGAGCTCCGTGGCGGTGGTTTCGAGCATCAGCTCGATCGCGGTGCCGCCGAGCTTGTCCGTCAAGGTTTGGACGGTGCCCGGTCCGCCGCCGATGGGGTACATGATCCTCGCGACGGGGTAAGGCGGGAAGAACAGCACGTCTTCCGCGAACTTCACCCCCATGTCGGATGCCAGCCAGTCGTAGGTGGCCCCGTTGTTCTCCGCGTACGTCTCGGCCATGGCGATGATGTTGGGATCCTCGAGGTCTTTCGTGTAGCTGGCGAGAATCTGCTCGGGGCTATCGTCGACGCCCGCGTCCTTCTGCATCTGGGAGCCGGCGATGTTGGTGGCGGTGGAGCCCAGGGTGGCGCCGCCGGTCATGGGCGTCGCCTCGAGCAAGATCACGCTCGCCCCGGCTTCGTCGGCCGAGAGGGCCGCGCACAACCCGGCGCCACCGGCTCCGACGACCACGATGTCGGCCGACTTTTCTTGGCCGGCCTGCGCCTGCTCGTTTGCGCTGCCGTCCGGTGCGGTCGAGCTTGCGGGCTCGGAGCTCGGGCTGCATCCTGCGATTCCCGCCAAGGCTGCGACTCCGCCGGCGATCGCGGCGGTCGACAAGAACTTCCTTCGATCCATTTCCATGATGATCCCCTCTGTCTTTCCCTCGTGGTGCTTTCGGCTTCGATTCCGTCTGCGCCGTCGTCTCGCGTGCGATGGAGATGGAGCGACGTTCGCCCCTCGCGTTCATGTCCGATCGTTCTCCAGAAAAAGCACGGCGCCATCCTCCCTTCCCTCTGGGCAAGGAGAATACGAAGTGCGGGGGAATTGGTCTAGAAAGCGAGGCTACCGTTGTGATCTTGGCTACAACGGTAGCCTCGGCTCGACCTAGAGGGTGTTTCGATAGCTGCTGGCCTGGGTTTTCGTGTACGCTTCCAAACGGGGAACGTCGGGGACGCCGTAGACGTTGTTGATCCTCCGAACGAGCCCCTTCTTCGTGAGGGACTGCATGCACTTCGTTACCGTGACCCGATTCGCGTTGGCGAAATCCGCTATCAGCTGATGGCTGAGAGGGAAGGCGATGAGCGTTCCCCCTTCGAAGTCCTTCCCGTACCGGTGCGAGAATTCCAGGATGATGTTGCAGACCCGCCACACGACGGGTTCCTTTCCCAGATTGCTGTAGAAGCCTTTCACGGCGAACATTTTTCGCGCGACGAGGAGGGCCACGTATTGCGACAGCTCTTTGTCCCGATGGAAGAGGTCGAGGAAGTCCGCCTTCGGTATGAAGAGCGCGCGGGTTTTGATCTGCGCTTGGAAGCCCATGGGGAAGGGCATGTCGAGCAGCAGGGACGTTTCGCCCACGAGCGCGTCCCGGTCTATGACGAGCCCCAGCACCTTCTCGCCGTTCCTCGTGAAATCGACGGCGAAGACCAGTCCTTCGACGATGTAGTAGCAGCCTTCGATCGGGGCGTTGTTCTCGACCAGCATGCTGCCCGGAGGGAACTCCTTTTCCTCTCCGATGGCGCGAATGCTTCGAGGTACTGGTGGCGAATCGAAAAACAGGCTGGAAAAGTGAGTCCCCATAATTCCCCGCTCCCCTTGGGCTTGTCCGAATCCCATTCTAGCTTATTGCCGAAAAAGTATCGACCCGGCGCGTGTCAGGCTGCGGCATGCAACGGCGGGTTATAATGGAAGCGCGAAACCGATTCGGCCGTAGAGGGCCGATCGTGCCGGTGTCCCCGACCGACGGAGAGCCCCCTATGAGCCACGGCATCGCGCTGAGAGCGTTCGAAGACGACGACCTTTCCCTGTTCGAAAGCTGGCTGGCCCGTCCCCATGTTGCCGCCTGGTACGACGATCCACCTGCCTGGATCAACGAGGTGAAGGGGCGCCGCGGCGATTTCGCGTTCATCCACCACTTCATCGTCGAGGCGGATGGCGAGCCTATCGGGTTCTGCCAGTTCTACGAATACGCCCGCAGCGGCGAAGAGTGGCACGGCGACTTGGACGTGGCAGGAGTCTACAGCATCGACTACCTCATCGGAGAAACCTCCTATCTGGGCAGGGGGTACGGAGCTGCCATCGTCGGCGCGCTCGTCGACCGCATCGCGGCGCGCGCCGACGCGCGCCGCATCATCGTGCAGCCCGAACCCGAGAACAGGGCCTCGTGCGGCGCGCTCCTGTCCAACGGGTTCTCCTTCGACCCGGCACGCAAGCTGTACGCGTTGGATATCGCCGCAGCCGACCGTTCGGAGACGTAGGCCCATGAGCATTCGCCTGCACGAGATCGGAACGTACGCGCTGCGTAACTACGTTCTGGAAACGCCCGCGGGGCTGATCGCGATCGATACGGGGTATCCCGGGGGCTTCGAGCGGTTCGCATCCCGTTTGCAGCGCATCGCCCCGCTCTCCGATTTGAAGTTCGTCTTTCTCACCCATGCGCACGACGACCATGCGGGGTTCTTGCAAGACGTGCTCGACCGATGCGATGCGCAGGTCGTCTTGAGTCCTCTGGCCGTGCCGGTACTCGAACGGGGCGAGAACGCGGTGGTCGAAGGGGCGGGGTACTCCAGCAGGATCGCCTCGCTGTTCGGGGTGTTCAAGAAGGACTTCTCGTTTCCGCCGGTGCAGGTAGGCGATCGCGCGCTGTTCGTTCGCGACGAGCGCGACCAGGTGTTCGAGCAGCGGGGATTGCCGCTCAGGATCGTGCTGCTTCCCGGCCATACGCCCTGTTCCATCGGGCTGTACCTCACCGACTCGAACGAGCTTCTGTGCGGCGATGCGGCTATGAACGCCGTCATCAGCGTGGCGAAGCACACCATTTGGATCGACGACAAAAAGGCGTTCCAGGCATCGTGGGACAAGATCATCGGCATGGACGTCGAGCGCATCTACCCCGCGCATGGCAACCCGTTCCCTGCGAAAGAGCTGGCAAGGCACCGCCGCTTTTTAGATAACCGCACGTTGATACCGATGGAGGCGCACCATGGATGAACCGTTGATCTTCGCCGATCGGGCGGCGTTTCGGGCGTGGCTGGACCAGTTCGGCGAGACGAGCGCCGGGGTGTGGCTTCTGTTCGGCAAGAAGGACGGCCCCGTCACGCTCAAAGCGGCCGAGGCGCTGGAGGAGGCGCTGTGCTTCGGGTGGATCGACGGGCAGATGCAGAGCATCGACGCCGCCGCGTACCGCAAGTACTTCGCGCGCCGCACGCCGCAAAGCGCGTGGTCGGACAAGAACAAGGCGCTGGCCGAGCGGCTCGAGGCGCAGGGCCTCATGACCGAGCGCGGGCGCGAGAGGATCGCGGCCGCCAAGCGCGACGGCCGATGGGATGCGCGCAAGGCGCCAGGGATCACCGAGGAACAGCTGGCGGAGCTCGTGGGCCTGCTGGAAGGCCACGAGCCGGCATGCTCGAACTTCAAGGCCATGTCGCCGTCGGTTCGCACCACCTACGCGAAGGCGTACTTCGGCGCCAAGACGGACGCCGGCCGCGCCAGCCGCCTCGCGTGGATGCTCGACCGTCTCGAGCGGAACCTCAAGCCCATGTAGGCGGGGTGGCCGTCCGGTAACGGCTTGCCGCGCGTTGCGCGCGCCGCGTTCCCAACGGTCGCCCGGCGCTTTACCATGGCGGAGACGAACGACCGCCCGCCCGCGACCGAAGGACCCGCCATGGAAACCGCGAACCCCCTCACCGACGACCAGCGCGCCGCGCTGCTGGACGCGCTGCAAGCGCGCTTCGAGCGCAACGAGCACCTCCATCCCGGCATCGCCTGGGAGGGCGTGCGGGCGAAGCTGGAGGCGGACGAGGGCAAGCTGCGCGCGCTGTTCGCCATGGAAGAAACGGGCGGCGAGCCCGACGTCGTCACGTACGACCAGCTCGCGGACGTCTACGTGTTCTACGACTGCGCGCCCGAGAGCCCGGTCGGACGCAGGAACCTGTGCTACGACCGGGCGGCCTGGGAGGCGCGCAAGCGCAACAAGCCCGAGGGCAACGCCGTGGATGCGGCCGCCGCGATGGGCATCGAGCTGTTGACCGAGGCGCAGTACCGCGCGCTGCAGGAGCTGGGGGAGTTCGACACCAAGACGTCGAGCTGGATCGAAACGCCCGAGCCCGTGCGCGCGCTGGGCGGCGCGCTGTTCTGCGACCGCCGCTACGACCGCGTGTTCACCTTCCACAACGGCGCCGAGTCCTACTACGCCTCGCGCGGCTTCCGCGGCTCGCTGCGGGTGTAGCCCGGCGCTACTCGAGCGCCTGGTCGACGTCGAAGTAGCCGTCCCAGGGGTCGGCGCCCTCGATGCGCGCGAGCGCGTCGGCCATCGTGACGGCGTTCGGGGCCACCTCGTCCAGCTCGTCCCAGGCCAGCGGCATGGACACGCGCGCGCCGCTGCGGGCGCGCAGCGAGTACGGGGCGATGCTCGTGGCACCGCGCCCGTTGCGCATCCAGTCGATGAACACCTTGCCGGTGCGCTTCGCCAGGCGCACGTTGCTCGTGTAGCGGTCGGGCCACTTCTCGGCCATCACCTGGGCGATGCGCCGCGCGAAGTCGTGGAACGCGTCCCACGACGCGGTGGGCTCGAAGGGCACCACCACGTGGTAGCCCTTGCCGCCGCTCGTCTTGAGGAACGTCTTCAGCCCCAGGTCGTCGAGGATGCCCTTGAGGTCGCGCACGCCCTGGCGCACCTGCTCGAGCGCGAGGCCCTTGTCGGGGTCGAGGTCGAACACCATGGTGTCGGGCTGCTCGAGCGTGGCCACCCGGCTGCCCCACACGTGGAACTCGATCGTGTCCATCTGCGCCTCGGACACGATCCCGACGGCGTCCTCCACGTAGAAGTACAGCTCGTCCCCGCCGTCGCTCGCAGGCGTCGACACGGTGCGCACGCCCGGGGTGGAGGGGCCGGGATGCTTCTTGAAGAAGCAGGCCGATCCCGCGCCGCGCGGGCACCGCACGATGCTGAGGATGCGGCCGCCCGCGTAGGGGAGCATGCGGTCGGCAACCCGGGCGTAGTAGCGCACGACGTCTTCCTTCGTGATGGGCGGTTCCTCGAACAGCAGCTTGCCGGGGTTCGTGATGCGCACGCCGTCGATATGCAGCTCGTCGCTCTTCTCGTTCGAGTCGTTCATGGGAAGCTCCAATCGCTCGGTCGGATGCGGGGACGGCTCCTCGACGGATTCGCGCCGTACGTCGCGCGGGTCCTTGTCGGTGCGCAGGCCGAGGTAGCTGGGGTGGCGCAGGAGGCCGTCCTCGGTCCATTCCGAGAACCGCACCTGCACGACCACTTGGGGGTCCAGCCACGTGAGGCGCTCGTTCGCGCGCGGTTTCGGGGCGTCGGCGAAGGGCGCGTCGGGCCGCTCGAGGCCGGCGAACGCCTCCAGCAGCTCGTTCGACGCCTCCTCGCTCAGGCCCGAGCCGACGCGCCCCGCGTACACGAGGCGCCCCTCCTCGTACAGGCCCAGCAGCAGCGAGCTGATGCCGCGCACGCGCTTGGCCGTGCGCGTGTACCCGCCGACGACGAACTCCTGCTCGTCGCCGCACTTCAACTTGATCCAGTCGCCGTTGCGCGCGCCGCGGTACGGCGCGTCGGCGCGCTTGCCCACCACGCCTTCGAGGCCCTGCTCGCAGGCCGCGCGGAAGCTGTCGGCGCCGTCGCCGCGCACGTCCACGCTGTAGCGCACGTCGTCGGGCGCGCCCTGCAGCAGCTTCTCGAGCAGCTGCTTGCGCTCGACGAGCGGCCGGTCGCGCAGGTCCTCGCCGTCGAGCGCCAGCAGGTCGAACGCCAGGTAGGCGGGGTGCTTGCCCTGCGGCTCGCGCAGGAAGCCCTGCAGCGCCTGGAAGTCGGTCCTGCCGGTTTCGTCGGCTACTGCGAGCTCGCCGTCGAGCACCATCGCGCGCCGGCCCGCCCAATCCTCCAGCGAGCGCGCGACGGCGTCGAAGCGCTCGGTGTAGTCGTTGCCGTTGCGCGTGACGAGGCGCGCCGTGCCGCCTTCGAGAAAGGCGACGATGCGGTAGCCGTCGTACTTGACCTCGAACAGCCAGTCGTCGCCGGGCGGGGCCGCGCTCACGAGCTTGGCGAGCTCCACGTCGACGCGCTCGAACGGGTTGCGGACGACGCGCTCGTCCTCGCCGCGGGCGATCTCGTCCATCGTGCGACCCGTCTGGACGGACGTGTCGAACCCCGCGATGCCGGCCTCGTCCTGCACGTAATCGTCCTTCTCCTTGATGAGCAGCCAGTTGTCGTCGCGCTCGCGGCCCTTCGGCTTCATGTGCACGAGCACCCACGCGCCCTTCAGGCGGTGCCCGTCGAGGACGAACTTGAGATCGCCGTCGCGCAGCCCCTCCTCCACGTCCACGAGCGGCTCCCAGTACCCTTCGTCCCACAGCATCACGGTGCCTCCGCCGTACTCGCCCTTCGGAATGGTGCCCTCGAAGGTGCGGTAGTCCAGCGGGTGGTCCTCCACGCGCACGGCCAGCCGCTTGTCACGCGGGTTGTAGGACGGCCCCTTCGGAACGGCCCAGCTCAGCAGCGTGCCGTCCCATTCGAGACGCAGGTCGTAGTGGTCCCGCGACGCGCAATGGTGCTGCACGGCGAAGCGGAGCCGCCCGTCGCCGCCCTCGTCCGAGCGCGGCTCCGCCGTGCCGGGCGGTTCCGTCGTCCGGTCGAAGTCGCGTTTGCGGTTGTAGTCGCTCAAAGGGGAGGTCATGGGCACCTCGTGGTTCTTCTCGGATAATTTCGCTCGCAGCGGGCGAACTTGCGGTACAATAGTCGCCGCGCAAAACGCGGGTGTGGTTCAATGGTAGAACCTGAGCCTTCCAAGCTCATGACGCGGGTTCGATTCCCGTCACCCGCTCCACGAATTCGCAGGCCGTGCACGTATTGTGCGCGGCTTTTTCTTTGCCGGAGCCCCGCACGAGCACCTGATTGCGCATCGTTACCGTGCGTACGGCCCGCCGAAACCCCGCCCGTCTCGGCGCGGCTGCCTCCCGTGGGCACGCATCGCGCTCGCGAACCGGGGCTCGCGCCGCGCTCGAAAAGCCCCGGCGCGCGATGCGGGCCGGGGCTTCTGCTTGCGCTCCAGGGAGGGGGCGGACGCGCAAGCCGGGGAGGCGAGGGAAGGGGGAGGGCCGCTTACGCCAGCAGCTCCTGGGCGTCCTTCATGGCCAGGCGGCCGGAGTTGACCGCCCACGCCGCCTGGGAGCCGGGGGCGAACTTCACGTCGTAGGAGTCGCCGTACAGGCCGCCCGCGTCCGAGCCGCCCGCGTACAGGCCCACGATGACCTGGCCGTCCTGGTCGAGCACCTGGGTCTTCTCGTTCACCTTGATGCCGCCGCACGTGGTGTAGAAGCCGTCGGCCGTCTCGCACAGCCAGTAGGGGCCGGCATCCATCTTGTGCAGGTACTTCGCGCGCTTGCCGAACTCCTCGTCGGCGCTCGTGTCGTCGCCGTCCAGGCCGGCGGCCGCGTCGCAGTAGCCGTTGTACTGCTCGACGGTGGCCTTCACCGCGGCGGGGTCGAGCCCCACCTCCTTGCACACGGCCTCGAGGGAGTCGCCCACGTGGCAGCCCTCGGCCTTCTCCAGCACCTCGCGCGCCTTGGCCAGCGGCGTGCCCGGCGTGCCGAACGAGAACACCTGCCCGTCGGGGCCCTCCGCTTCCCAGCGCAGCATGTCGGCCTCGGTGAACAGCGCGAACGTCTTCTCCTGGTTGCGCACGCAGATGCCCGCGCCCGCGAAGTCGTCGATCCACAGGTCTTCCTTGCAGAAGCGCGCGCCCTTCTCGTTGAGCCACAGCGTGGGCTGCACGCCGGCCGAGTAGGCGTCGGTCGTCCACGTGGCCGTCACGGCGCCGATGGTCACCGGGCCGCACCACATGACGGTGCCCAGCCCCTCGGCGAACTCGGCCCCGGCGTCCTTCGCCATCTTCAGCCCGTCGCCGGCGCGGCAGTCCATGCCGAGGGCCTGGATGTTGGCGTTCTTCGTCTCGGAGACGCTGTACAGCATGTCCGAGTTGTTCGCGTAGCCGCCCGTGGCGATCATCACGACGGGCGCCTCCACCTTCAGCACGTCGCCGTTCTCCTTCTCGGCCAGCACGCCGGCAACCTTGCCGTCCTCGACGAGGAGCTTGCGGCCGAACGTGTTGAAATGGGCTTCCACGCCCAGCTTCTCGGCCTCCGCGCCGAAGCACTGCATGAAGTAGCCGCCGGGGCTCGCGTTGTCGCCCTTGTCGTACACGTGCCATACCTTCGGGCCGGAGCCGATGGAGATGTTGCCCTCGAACACGATGCCGTGTCCCTCGAGCCAGTCGATGGTCTCGGACGTCTGGCCGAAGAAGTTCTCGTACAGCTTGTGCTGGGGGATCCAATGGTGGTAGTTCAGGCAGGTGTTCGTGGCGTTCTTCACGCCGTAGGGGGCGTCGGGGCTGTAGGCGCCGGCGAACTGCACGCCGCCGTCGGCTTCGGTGAAGTGCGTCTCGAGGCCGGTCATGCCCTCGGTGCCGATGAACGATCCGCCGTAGCCGCTCAAGCGCTCGATGACGACGGGCTTGAGCCCGAGGTCGATGGCCTGGATGGCCGCCGCCGTGCCCGTGCCGCCCGCGCCCACGATGCACACGTCGGCCTGCACGGTCTCCTTCGGCTCGCCCAGCTCGGGGATGCTCCAGATGGCGTCGTCGGCGGCGATGTCGGCCGTGGCTCCCGCATCGGCGCCGGCGGTCGGGGCTTCGGCCTCGGTTTCCTTGGCCTGCTGCGGCCCGCAGCCCGTCAGCGCCGCGCCGGCGAAGCCCGCGGTCAGGATGCCGGCTCCTGCGAGAAAGGAACGCCTGCTCAAGTTGTTGGTAGCTGCACTCATGGTGGATCCTCCTTACCTGCCTCTGTTGCGAGGAAGTGGATTGCGGCCGCCCTCCTGCGGCCTGTCCTTACTGTAGATTCTCGTGGATATTTCGTGCAAGAGCTTGACGTGTAGCTCCTCGTTTGCTGTTGAATCTCTTAGTTTCAAGCGCAGCGTATCGCGCGCCCGCCGCGCGCCGCCGTAGTACAATGGGCCGTGCGGAGCGGGGAGGGAGCCCCTTTCGCACGGCAGGCGGGAGGGACATGCGATGATGCAGGACAGGTTCGACTACTTCGTGCTGGCGTACGATTCGCCCAGCTTCAGCGCCGCGGCGAGCAAGGTGCCCATGTCGCCGCAGGGGTTCGCGAAGGCCGTCCGCAACCTCGAGCGCGAGCTGGGCGTGCCGCTGTTCGCCGTGGACGAGGACGGCACGCGCCGCGCGACGCCCTACGCCGACGAGCTGTACGAGTACGCCAAGCGCATGCGCGCCGAGCGCAACCTCCTGGCCAGCGCCTTCGAGCGCATCTCGTCGAGCGGCTACGTGGAGCTGCGCATCGCCTGCTCGCTGGGCGTGCCGGGGCTCCTGGGCTCGGGCTTCCTCGGCGGCTTCCTCGAGCAGCATCCGGACGTGTCCATCACGCTCAACGAGATGCCGGACGCGATGTGCGAGTCGGTGCTGCGCGACGGCCTGTACGACCTGGCGCTCACCGTGACGTCCCCCGTCGACGACTTCGACTCCCACGAGCTGTACTCGTCGCCCGTGAGCTACTGGGTGCGCAGCGACGACCCCCTCAGCGCGCGCGACGCGCTCGAGCTGGACGACCTGGCCCAGCGCCGCCTCGCCATACCCGGCGACGACTTCAAGTGCTACCGCGACCTCGTGGGCCGCTTCGAGCGCGAAGGCGTCGACCCGCCCGAGATCGTCAAGTACTCCGAGATATTCTGGATCTACGAGTTCGTCCTGCGCGGCGAGGGCATCGGGTTCACGCTGCCGCACCTCTCGTCGCTCGAGGTGTTCAAGGGCAGCGAAGCGGTGGTGGCCGTGCCGGCGCGCGGATTCACCTGGGGGTTCGGCGTGTCGCATCTCAAGGCGCACGCGCTGGGGCCGCGCGAGGAGGACCTGATCGCGTACTTGGACGAGCGCGCGGCGCGCCTGCGCCGCAGCTGACCGGCGGCGCAAAAAACCGCCCGCGGCAAGGCGGGCGGTCGGGCAGTCGAAGCGGTGGGGAAGGGCGCTACGCGATGGTGGTGCGCAGGTAGGCGATGATGTCGTCCGACTCGTACAGGGGCTTTCCGTTGATGACGAGGCACGGCACCTGCTTCTTGCCGCCGATGCGGACGAGGTCGTTCTGGTTGCCGGGCTGCAGGGTGTCTCTCGTGTCCATCGTGATCTTGTTGTCGTCCATGAAGCGCAGGACCTTCTGGCAGAACGGGCACTGCTTCTTGTAGTACAACGTGTGGTTTTCCATGTACGGCATGCGCAGCTCCTCTCGATGTACGATCGAACGTTATTCATAAGCTCGGGGATGATAGAGCTTCTTATATTACGCCAACGAGTATAAAGGGCGAACCGATTCGGAGGGCTGTTGCCAATCGGTTGACAACTCTCCGCACCGTGTCGGAAAAGACGGGCGTTTGTCATCGTACGGTAACTACCTAAGAACTTTCTATTGTGATATGTAAAGAACTGTGCAATAATATTTAGTTTTTCGTTCAACGGGGTAAAAGAGGGGCGATGCTCGAAGCGAGCGGATGAGCGAAAGATGGCGCGCCCGGCAGGACTCGAACCTGCAACCGACGGATTAGAAGTCCGTTGCTCTATCCATTGAGCCACGGGCGCGTTTCAGCGAGCATCGGTATTATACCGTAAAACTTCCCCGTGCGAAGGACGGATACGCCGAGTGTTCCAGCGGGGCAGCGTCAGGTCAAAATCTGCCCGGTATCTGGTATTTTACGCGCGAGAACCCCCGTCTGAGCCGTGCGGCGCACCCCCGGTGAGCGCCGTCCGATCGACGTGGGCCGCGGCGGTTGCATCCGAAATGCATCTTTCTGCATGTTTATGCATTCGGGTTAATCAAATATGCAATCCAAAAGGTCGGCGCACCTGCGGTTCGGGGCCGAAACGGGGCGAAACAAGCCGCTTCATCGCTATAGCGCGAAAAAGTGAATGTGTCGAAAATATGAAAACACGCCGGCTAACGAGTGACCATTCGCCGAAAAAACACGAGGTATTGCGAGGGGTACCGTTTTGTTTCGTTTTTGTGGTTGCAATTTGATCCGAACCATGAGATTTTGGCGAAGTGAACGGACACCCGGTGCGCAACGGGTGCTTCCGCAAGCCAAAAATCTGGAAAATGCATAAAGGAAAAGGAGGGTTGCTATGGCTGGTGTGAACGTCAAAAGCGAGATCAAGCCTTTGAAAAAAGTCTTGCTCCACCGACCGGGTAAAGAGCTTCTGAACCTGACACCAAACACGCTCGAAGAACTCCTGTTCGACGACATTCCGTTCTTGAAGGTCGCCCAGGAGGAGCACGACGCCTTCGCGCAGGCTCTGCGCGACAACGGCGTCGAAGTCGTGTACCTCGAGAAGCTCATGGCCGAGGTGCTCGATCAGAACCCCGAGCTGCGCGAGCAGTTCCTTAAGCAGTTCATCGAGGAAGCCGGCATCCGCACGGATCGCTACCAGAAGATCATCTTCGACTACCTCAACGAAAACTATCCCGACAACCTCGACTTGGTCATGAAGACGGTGGAGGGCATCAACCTCACCGAGCTGCACACCGACAAGTCGAACTCCCTGGTCGACCTCGTCAGCGAGGCGTCCAAGATGGTCGTCGCCCCCATGCCGAACCTGTACTTCACCCGCGACCCGTTCGCGATGATCGGCAACGGCGTGTCCATCAACCGCATGTACTCCGTCACGCGCAACCGCGAGACCATCTACGCCGAGTACATCTTCACGCATCATCCCGACTTCAAGGATGTGCCCCAGTACTACAGCCGCTACAACACGTTCCACATCGAGGGCGGCGACATCCTCAACATCAACGACAAGGTGCTGGCCATCGGCATTTCCCAGCGCACCGAGCCCGATGCCATCGATGCCATCGCGAAGAACATCTTCGAGGACGAGACCAGCCCGGTCGAGACCATCCTGGCCTTCAACATCCCGAACAACCGCGCGATGATGCACCTCGACACGGTGTTCACCCAGATCGACACGGACAAGTTCACCGTGCATCCGGGCATCCTCGGCCCGCTGACCGTCTTCGAGATCACCCCCGAGGGCGACGGCATCAAGGTCAAGGAGATGAACGGCACGCTCGAGAGCATCCTCGAGAAGTACGTTGGCCATCCGGTCGAGCTCATCCCCTGCGGCGGCGGCGATCGCATCGCGGCCGAGCGCGAGCAGTGGAACGACGGCTCGAACACGCTGTGCATCGCCCCGGGCACCATCGTGGTGTACGAGCGCAACGACGTCACCAACAAGCTGCTCAAGGAGAAGGGCCTCAACGTCATCGAGGTTCCCTCTGCCGAGCTGTCCCGCGGCCGTGGCGGCCCGCGCTGCATGAGCATGCCCATCTGGCGCGAGGACTAAGGTTCCAAGCTCGCGCGCAGCTGCATGTGCGCGAGTGTTATTTGAGCTACCCTTGCCTTTTCCGGATTGCCGGGGCCGTGCAACGCGGCCCTGGCGTTCGAAGAGGGGGCGGGCGGAAATACTTGGCACTGCCTGCCGGTATCATTGTCTTGGTAAGCAACGTTGAAAGGAATGATCTATGCCTACTAGCCTGAGCGGTCGCGACTTCCTGCGCCTCCTCGACTTCACCACCGAGGAAATCGAGTACCTGCTGAAGTTGTCCCGCGAATTCAAGAACCTGAAATTGACGGGTACCCCCCATCGTTACCTCGAGGGCAAGAACATCGTCCTGCTGTTCCAGAAGACGTCCACCCGTACGCGTTGCGCGTTCGAGGTTGGCGCCATGGACCTCGGCATGGGCGTGACCTACCTCGATCCGGGCAGCTCCCAGATGGGCAAGAAGGAGTCCATCGAGGACACCGCCCGCGTGCTCGACCGCTTCTACGACGGCATCGAGTTCCGCGGCTACGCCCAGTCCGACGTGGAAGAGCTGGCTGCCGGCGCCTCCGTGCCGGTGTGGAACGGCCTGACCACCGAGTGGCACCCCACCCAGATGCTCGCTGACATCCTGACGGTTCAGGAGAACTTCAACTACGACATCAAGGGCAAGACGCTGGTGTTCATGGGCGACGCCGCCAACAACGTGGCCCGTTCGCTCATGGTCGTGTGCGCCAAGCTGGGTCTGAACTTCGTCGCCTGCGGCCCCAAGGAGAACATGCCTGCCGCCGACCTCGTGGAGACCTGCGAGGCCATCGCCGCCGAGAACGGCTGCACCATCAAGCTGACCGAAGACGTGAAGGACGCCTGCACGGGCGCCGATGTCATCTACACCGACGTGTGGGTGTCCATGGGCGAGCCCGACGAGGTGTGGGCCGAGCGCATCAAGCTCCTCGAGCCCTACCGCGTGACGGAGGAAGTCATGGCCATGGCCAACAAGGATGCCATCTTCCTGCACTGCCTGCCGTCGTTCCACGACACGAACACCACCACCGGCGCGGACATCGCCGAGCGCTTCGGCGTCACGGAGATGGAAGTCACCGACGGCGTGTTCGAGTCCAAGCAGTCCAAGGTGTTCGACGAGGCCGAGAACCGCATGCACACCATCAAGGCCGTCATGTACGCGACGCTCTCCTAAAGAAAGAAACGGTGATTCAGTATGCCTTACGCTAAAGGAGAAGGCCCCAGCGTCGTCATCGCGCTCGGCGGCAATGCCCTGGGCAACACGCCCCAGGAGCAGCTCGCGCTCGTGAAGAACACCGCCAAGCACATCGTGGACATGGTGGGCGAGGGCACGAACGTCGTGGTCAGCCACGGCAACGGCCCGCAGGTCGGCATGATCAACAACGCCTTCGCGTATGCGTCCCAGCACGACGGCAAGACCCCCGAGATGCCGTTCCCCGAGGCCGGCGCCATGAGCCAGGGCTACATCGGCTACCAGCTGTCCCAGGCCATCCTCAACGACATGAAGGAACGCGGCATCATGCGCTCCACGGCATGCGTCGTGACCCAGACGGTCGTCGATCCCGAGGACCCGGCGTTCCAGAACCCCACGAAGCCCGTCGGCGCCTTCCTCACCGAGGAAGAGGCCAAGGCCAAGGCCGAGGAAACCGGCTGGACCTTCAAGGAGGACGCCGGCCGCGGCTGGCGCCAGGTGGTTGCCTCGCCGAAGCCCGTGCGCATCGTCGAGTTCGACGCGGTGAAGGACCTCATGGACGACGGCTACATCGTGGTGTCCACGGGCGGCGGCGGCGTGCCGGTGTTCGAGACGGAGGACGGCTACGTCGGCGTCCCCGCCGTCATCGACAAGGACCGCTCCTCGGCCAAGCTCGCGGCCGACTTCGGCGCCGACATGCTCGTCATCCTCACGGCCGTCGAGAAGGTGTGCATCAACTTCGGCAAGCCCGACCAGGCCGAGATCAGCACCATGACGATCGCCGAGGCCGAGGAGTACATCGCCCAGGGCCAGTTCGCCCCCGGCTCCATGCTTCCGAAGGTGGAGGCCTGCATCGAGTACGTGCGTGCGTTCCCCGAGGGCAAGGCGCTCATCACCTCCCTCGAATGCGCCGCTGCGGGCCTCGAGGGCAAGACGGGAACGGTCATCACGGCGTAAAGCGTTTTGCGTGTGCGCGGAAGGCTTCGTGAGCTTCCGCACGATGGAACGGTGGCATGCGTTTCGGCGCATGCCACCGCAACAGGGGTACGGCGGTCTGCGGTTACGCTTCCACAGGACCGCTTGAAAATTTCTCGTTCGCCAAAATATCCGACTCGATCCTCAAATAGGAGGGGTTGTTATGACCGAGAAAGCAAAAGAAAAGAGCAAGAAAAAGCGATCTATTTCATCGTTTACCATCCTGCTGATCATCTTGATCGTGCTGGCGCTGGTCACGGTAGTGATGTCGCTGGCAGGTGTGCAGGGAGTCGAAGGCGCCACGATTGCCAATGTGGCAACGGCTCCCGTGAAGGGCTTTACCGACGCTCTACCCGTTTGCCTGTTCGTGCTGATCCTGGGTGGTTTCCTGGGCATCGTCACGGAGACGGGCGCGCTGGACGCCGGTATCGCAGCGCTGGTGAAGAAGCTGAAGGGCAATGAGCTCATCCTCATCCCCATTCTGATGTTCATCTTCTCCATCGGCGGTACGACGTACGGTATGTGCGAGGAAACGGTTCCGTTCTACCTGCTGCTCGCGGCCACCATGGTCGCCGCAGGCTTCGACAGCGTTGTCGGTGCTGCGGTCGTGCTGTTGGGCGCCGGCTGCGGCGTGCTCGGTTCGACGGTCAACCCGTTCGCCGTTGGCGCTGCCGTTGACTCCCTGAGCACGTCGGGCATCGTGATCAACCAGGGCACCATCATCATGCTCGGCGTGGTGCTGTGGCTCGTGACGCTGGCGATCTCCATCGTCTTCGTCATGCGGTATGCGAAGAAGGTCAAGGCCAACAAGGGTTCCACCATCCTGTCGCTGCAGGAGCAGGAGACCATGAAGGCCGAGTTCGGCGAGGCCCAGCAAGAAGCTGAAATCGCTGAGGCGAACCCGAGCGAGAAGCTGATGACGGGCCGCCAGAAGTGGACGCTCATCGTGTTCGCCCTGACGTTCGTGGTCATGATCGTCGGCTTCATCCCCTGGGGCGACTTCGGCGTCGAGCTGTTCGATGCCGGCGCGGCCACGGAGGAAGTCACCACGCCGGTTTCCGGCGAGGACATCTCGGCCGTCTACGCCGATGGAGACATGGGCGAGCTGACCTTCACGGGCGATGTGTCCGGTACGGTCACGACGGAAGACCAGATCTCCGAGGGTTGGTCCGCGTTCCTGACGGGTCTGCCGCTGGGTCAGTGGTACTTCGATGAGGCTTCCACTTGGTTCCTCATCATGGCCATCATCATCGGCGTCGTCGGCGGCGTGTCCGAGAGCCGCTTCGTCAAAGCGTTCATCAACGGCACCGCCGACATGATGAGCGTCGTGCTGATTATCGCCATGGCCCGTTCCATCACGGTGCTCATGGGCGAGACCGGTCTCGACATGTGGATTCTTGAGAACGCGGCGAACGCGTTGAACGGCTTGTCGGCGGTCATCTTCGCCCCCCTGTCGTTCCTGCTGTACATCGTGCTGTCGTTCCTCATCCCGTCGTCGTCCGGCATGGCAACGGTGTCCATGCCCATCATGGGGCCGCTGGCGAACTCGCTGGGCTTCTCGACCGACGTCATGATCATGATCTTCAGCGCCGGCAACGGCCTGGTGAACCTGTTCACCCCGACGAGCGGTGCGATCATGGGCGGTTTGGCGCTGGCCAAGGTGGAGTACTCCACGTGGCTCAAGTTCGGCGGCAAGCTGTTCGTGATGCTGGGCGTGGCGTGCGTGATCATCTTGACGGTTGCGATGATGATCATCCCGGGCGCTGCGTAAGCGTTCTGCGTCAGCAGAGCACTCTGGTGCACGGCTGCATCTAAAATCCCCCCGCTTCGGCGGGGGGATTTTTTTTACGTGTGACGCGCTGACCAGGGCTTGAACTCTTGTTTGAATCACTATTAATTGGAACCCCCCTCTCATTACAATGGGCAACTGGCGCGGAGCGACCGCGCGCAGGGGAGGGGAGTTTACTATGCGATATCCGCTTGCTCACAAGGCCGCTTCGGTGCTGATGGCGTTCGTGCTGGTATGCACGTGCAACAGCGCCGCCCTGCAGCCGCTCGCGGCGTTCGCCGCGCAAGGGGACGGCGCGGCAGCCGCGGAGCAGGAGGCGCTGACCGAGGCGTCCGAGGCGGAGAGCGCAGGGGAGCCTGAGGCCGCGCCTGCGGGCGAAGAGGGGCCTGCGGGCGCGGCCGAGTCCGAGGAGGGCGCGGAGGCGCCGCGCGCGGTGAGCGGGCTGACCGTTTCCGGGACGTGGGACGCCGACGCGCACATCGTCACCTGGACCGTGCGCATGGGGGAGGAGTCGGCCGCCGCGGTCGATCTGTCGCGCTACGAGCTGACGCTCTCCTTCGACGATCGGCTTGCCGTCGAGCGGGCCCGCCTCGGCGATGCCCCGACGGGCTTCGACGTGAGCGGCGCCCTGTCGCCCGGAGCGGCCACGTACCGCTTCGAGGCCGTCGGGGCCGATCTGCCGCTCGCGCCGCAGACGCTGACGGTGTCGATGCGGGCGTCCGACGCCCTGCTCGACGCCTTGGCCGCTGCCGAGGAGGCCGGCGACCGCTTGGCGGTGGCGCTGGACGCGCGCCTCGAGGTCGCCGAGGACGCCGCGCCGCTCTTCGACGCCCCTGCGGTGGAGGGGCGTGCCGACGTCGTGCTGCGGGAGGCCTCCGTCGGCGAGCCTTCGGCGGAATCGCGCAAGACCGTCGAGGACGGCGGGGTCGCCGAGGCGACGCCGAGCGCGGTGCCGGGGGACGCGCCTCGCGAAGGCGCCGAAGGCAGCGACGTGACGAACGAGGTCGAGCAGCTTTCGCTCGGGGTCGTGGACTTCTCCTACGTCGATGCGGCGGGCGCCACCCACGTCACCCCCGCCGTGCAAACCGGGGACAAGCGCGTCGCGTACGATTTCTCGAGCGTCCCCCTCGCCTCCATCGACCGGATGAACATGGGGGTCGATTTCAAGATCAACAAGGACGACGCGTCGCGCACGATCAACGCCGGCGACGTGTTCAGATACAGCGTGCCCAGCATCTTCACCGTTGCCGACAGCCCCTTCGCGCAGGACATCGTGTCCCCCACGGGCGAGGTGCTGGCAACCTACACCATCGAGAACAACCAGGTGGTGGTCGCGTTCACGCAGACCGTGGACATCGAAGAGGGCAACGTGGGCATCGTGGGCGGCATCATGTGCTCGTTCAAGCTGAACGACGACAAGCTGCAGTCCGACGCCCCGACGGATGCCGACATGACGCTGCAGACCGACGGCACCGTCTACACGTTCACGGCCCCGAAGAAATCGACGGATCTCGTGGGCATCGAGAAGACGGGTTCGTACAACAAGAACGACGCGACGGTCACCTGGACCGTCACGGTGGGCTCGGCGGCCGAGTCGGCCGGGGTTCCCCTCAAGAACATCGTGATCGTCGACGAGTACGACAGGGCGACGCAGGGGGAGGCGACGGTGACCGGCCCGGACGGCGACGCGCTCGCGATCGAGCAAACCGACGCGGGCTTCACCTACGCGTTCCCCGCCGATTCCACCGCGGTGGCGCCGTACAAGCTGAGCGTGACCGTTCCCGTCGAAAACGAGGTGCTCGATGCGGCCGTGAACGGCGATCAGCTCCTTTCGAACACGGCGACGATGTCGTCCCCGGCGGGCTCGTCGATACACGTGACGGGCGAGCCGGGCGCCACCGGCACCGCGACGGTGCCGAAGTACTCGTTCAGCAAGCGGGGGACGCCGCTGAACAGCAGCACGATAGCTTGGGAGCTGACCGTCAACCAGGGCGGCTTGGGCGCGGCGAACGACGTCGTGGTGTACGACCGCCTGGACGCGCGTGCGGCGTACAAGGACAAAACGCTCAGGTTGGACGGAATGCCCGTGACCGTGCATGCTTCCGCGCCCGATCCGGCGCCTTCGTCGACGTACGCGGTACTTGTCGCCGAGGAGGGCGGAACGCACCTGCTCGAAGTCCATATCGCCGGAACGGTGGACACCGAGCGGCGCATCACGTTCGAGACCGAGATCGACGCGCCCGGGCAGGAGAACGAGAGCATCGACTTCCCGAACACGGCGTGGATCGCCTACCAGTGGCCCAACGGCTACGGTCCCGGCGAAGGGGCGTTCAAGCCCATCGACGTCAACACGGATTTCCAGGTGGCGCATCTCGACAAGGAGACTCCCTCCTACGATTCCTCCACCGGCGAGATCACGTGGCGCATCGTCCCGTCGGTGCGCACCGACGACTACGAATCCGGGGCCATCGCCGACGTGATCGACGACGATCAGGCCTACATCGCCGGCTCGGTGAAGGTCGTCTACCGGGACGCCGAGCTGACGCCGGACCAGCTGGCCGGCGTGTTCTCGTACGACGAGGCGCTCAAGCTGCTGACCTTCTCCTTCGAACGCGCCGAGTACGCGCTCAACGACGTGGTCATCGAGTACCGCACCCAGGCGCTCAACTTCAAGGACGAGAACAGGGTGCTGCATCGCTACGAGAACGCGGCGAACCTGGTGGTGAGGTCGGAGCACGGGACGTTCGAGGCGCAGGCCACCGCCTCCCGCACGTTCGAGAACAAGTTCCTCGCCAAGACGAGCTCCTACGAGGTGGTGGACGACGAGCACGGCTCCACCGGTTACCTGCATTACCGGATCGTCGTGAACGGGAGCCATATGCCCAGCGCGAACCTGCAGGTGAGCGATGATTTGAGCGCGCTCGTCACGGACGTGCGCGCCGCCGACGGAGCGTCGCTCGGCTCCGTCACCGCGGACGAGTGGGCGATCGCCGAGGGCGACCGGGCCATCAAGGTGACGGAGCTCGGCAAGGACGGCGCCGAACAGGACGTCACGACATCGTACGACACGGCCGCCTGGAAGGATTCCCGGAAGATCGAAGCGATCTTCTCCGACGACGCGCCGACGACGAACAGCTACCGGATCGACCTGTACCTCACGCTGGAAAACTCCGTGCTGCAAAAGCTGCACCAGGACCATCCGGGCGATTTCGTGATCAGCGCGACGAACTCCGCCACCGCCGGCTCCGACGATTTCGCCGGCGGCACGCCGACGAACGTGAAGTGCCAGGGAGCCGCGGGCGCGGGCAACATCGACAACCGATTGGTCGCCAAGACCGTCGACGGCTCCCAGCAAGGCAACGGGGTGCTCGCGTACCGCATCAACATCAACCCCAACGGCGCCGATATGCGCAACGTGACGCTGACCGACGTGCCCGACGACGTGCTCAGCATCGACGTGGGCAGCGTCGAGCTGCATCGCGCAACGCACGACGCCGGCGGCGCGATAGCCGACGCGCTGGGCGAGGCGGTGGATTCGGATACGTGGTCGAAGAAGCTGACGTACGACGCGGGCTCCGGCGGCACGGCCTTGAGCGTGACGGTGCCGGACGGCACGGCGTCGTACGTGCTGACGTATAGCGCCAAGGTGGTGGGAGCTGCCAAGGGCGGCAAGATCGCGAACAACGTGACGCTGACGGCCGATCAGGGCCAGACCGGTTCCGACACCTGCGTGGCCGAGGTCGATGCGGGTTCGTGGGGATGGCTCACGAAGAAGGCCATCTACAAGCTGGTGAAGGCCGACGAGTTCGGCGGGAAGGCGTCGCCCATCGCGGGCGTGACGTTCAACCTGTACAGCGATCCCGAGAAGAAGGATCTCGTGGCGACGTCCGTCTCGAACGCGAAGGGTTTGGTGGCGTTCTACGGGCTCGACGTGGACGCAACCTATTACTACGACGAGCTGGAAGCGTCGAGCGGCTATAAGACGCTGGCGTACGACGCCGATGCGAACCAGTTCACGACCGGTGCCGGAGGCAGCAACACCGTAGCCGGCGCTGCGACGCTGAACGAGCGTCTCACGAGCGAGGCGCCGGTGCTTCTCGAGAAAACCTTCGAGCTCGAGGCGGGCGACGCGCTGAGCGGCCCGCGCTCCTCGTTCAGGCTGTACCTGTACCCCAACGGGTTCGACGGCGGCAAGAAGGTGGCGGTGAGCGTGACGGGTTCCGACGGCTCGTACGCCTACGCCCCGTCGGGCGACAACTTCGAGCTCGTCAACGGAGATGCCGGCGGCAAGCTCTCTCTTGCCGGGCTCCCGTGGGGCGACTACGGCCTGGAGGAGGTCGACCCGCAGGCCGGTTACGCCGCCTACGAGGGCATGAAGCACTTCTCGGTGGTGAGGCCTGCCGATGACGCCTCGTGGTTGGTTGATTACGCGCCGGGGACGGGCAACGACGTGGGCGAGGCCGCCGCCGTCGTGAACGAGAAGACCTCGATCACGGTGAAGAAGACGACGGACGAGGACAAGAGCCTCGAAGGGGCGGTGCTGGCGATCCATGAAGACGACGCCGGAGCGGTGGGCAACGTGCTCGTGAATTCCTTCACGAACGAGAAGTACAGCGTGACCGTCGGCGACGCGTCGACGTACGAATGGGAGCTGCGCGGCATCCCCGTCGGCACGTATTGGCTGTGCGAAGATAAGACGCCCCACGACCCGACGGTCGGCAAGTTCGAGGATGTGCGGTTCAGCATCGACGTCCACGGGAAGCTGGCCGTGCTGAACGGCAAGGGCACCGTGACGGGGTCGACGCTGGCGGTGGCGGACGACCCCAACAAGGTGAGCGTGAAGAAGATCGACCAGTGGGGCAAGACCGTCGCGGGCGCGACGCTGCAGCTGCAGGTGCAGAACGGCGATGCGTGGGATAAGGTTGGCGACGCGCAGGAGTCGCCGGCTGCGGGCGAGCTCTCGTTCGACGGCCTCGAGCGCGGCAAGAGGTACTGCATCGTCGAGACGGCGGTGCCGGAGGGCTACGCGGCCGCAAGCCACGCGGACCAGAGGGTCGAGTTCACCATCGACGAGTACGGCGTCATCGCCGACGACGCCGTCGATCTGCACAACGGCGACGCGCCGGACGGCGTCGCCGGCAACGGCACCTTCCTGAACGCGCACCACGGCAACAACGGCTTCACCCTGCGCAACGAGCGTATCGTGGGGCATGCGGAATTCACGAAGCAGACGGATGACGGCGCGCCGCTTGCGGGCGTGAAGTTCAACCTGTACCGGAAGGCGGCGGTGCCGGGCGCGGCCGACACCCTCGTGAATTCGACGTCCTTCGTCAGCGGACGCGACGGCAAGGTGACCACGGTCGGCCAAGCCTCGATGTGGAATAGCGTCACGGGCGATTGGATGAGCCGCGGGCTTACGCCGGGCACCTACTATTTCAAGGAAACGGCCACGCACGGCGACTTCGTGTTCGACGACGCCGATCCGCTCGTCACCGACGAGTTCACCATCAGCGCGACCGACGGTCGCTTCACGTGGTCGACGGATGCGGAGGGGAAGGTCTCGTTCGGGGACGTCGTCGTCGTGACGAAGGGCAACGGCGCAGTGGCCAACGCGCCGCTCGACGCGAGCGTGCGCGTGCTGAAGGCGACGGCTGGGGGCCGGGCGCTCAACGGCGCCGTGTTCACCCTCACGGGAGCGGACGTCAACGGCAAGAGCGTGAGCATGACGGCCACGTCTGCTGACGCGGGCACCGTGGTGGAGGCGACGGACTCCGCAGGAACGGAACACGTGTATACGACGACCGGCGACGGCGAGGCCCTGTTCGGCAACGTGCCCGCGGGCACGTACATCGTGAAGGAGACCGTCCCGCCTCCCGGCTACAAGCTGAGCGCGGCGGAGCTGACGGTGACCGTCAAGCAGGGAACGGCGAGCGAAACCTACACCCTCAACAAGGGTGATGCCGTCGTGAACGAGCAGAACGAGTTCACGGTGTCCAAAAAAGACGCGGCGACGGGGGAGGCCCTGGGCGGCGCGGAGTTCACGCTGAGCGGCGAGTTCGCCGACGGCACCGATCCGCTCGTGTGGACGTCGGGCGACCATGCCGAGGCCGTCGCGGGGAAGCTGATAGCCTCGACGGCTGGCGACGAGCGCGTCTACACCCTTGAGGAGACGGGCGTTCCGCAGCACTACCTGGCCGCGCCGTCCCTCGAGCTCAAGATGGACGCGGAGGGCGCCCTCTACCAGCGCGCCCCGGGCGCGACGGCATGGAGCAGGGTGGAGGCGAACGCGCTCACGGTGCTGAACAGCCCGGTGCGCGGGCACGTGACGCTGACGAAGACCGTCGCCGACGACGGCGTCGGGACGGTTGCGGGCGTGGAGTTCTCGCTGTACAAGGCGGGCGCGGACGGCGCCGACCTGCTCGTCGCCGCGGGGCTTGCGACCGATGCGGACGGCGCGTGGACCTCGGTGGGGAAGGACTCGACGGCCAACCCGGACACCGGGCAAATGCTGGACCAGGGCCTCGCGGTGGGTTCCTACTACTTCGTGGAGACGGCGGCCACACCCGACACGGTGCTCGATGGCGACGCGCGCCACGAGTTCGAGATCGCCGACGGGAACCATTACGCTACGACGAACGCAGCCGTGGCCTGCGGCGCGAAGAACAAGGCGTTCTCGGCCTCGCTCAAGTTAGACAAGCTGGACGGTACGTCCGGCGAGGCGCTCGCCGGTGCCGAGTTCGAGCTCATGTATACGCCTGAGGGCGGCGGCGCGGCGCAGACCGTACCGCTGACGGTCGAGGGCGGCACCTTCAAGGCAACCGACCTCAAGAAGGGCTCCTACGCCCTGGAGGAGACGAGGGTCCCGACCGGCTACGAGGGCGCGGGCGCGTTCAAGGCGACCTTCGAGCTGGCCGACGCCGACGACGGTCTGGAGCTGGCGATCGGGGAGGGCGCGGCCACGTCGGCGGGGCCGGTGGATAAGGCGTCCGGCGCGTGGACGTCGGCGGGCGTCTTGAACGAGCGCATCCTCGGCTCGATGAGCCTGGACAAGGTGGCGGCGGGCACGGAAGCGGGCCTCGAGGGCGCCTTGTTTCGGCTGACCGGCCCCGACGGCTACGTCGCCGACCTCGCGACCGATGCCGGCGGCGAGCTGAGCGCAACCCATCTCGCCTGGGGCGACTACACCCTTACCGAGGCGAAGGCCCCCGCCGGCTACCGGCTGGGAGCGGAGCCCTACTCCGCGGCGTTCGCGATCGGCGCGCAGAGCCTGGCCGTCGACCTCGGCTCCGTCGAGAACACCCCTACCGAGATCAGCGTGGCGAAGGTCGACAACCTCGATGCTCCCAACCCGGTTTCCGGCGCGCGCCTGAAGCTCTCCGGAACCTTCGCCGACGGCAAGAAGGAAAAGGAATGGGTAGCGGACGGCACGCTGAAGAACTTTAAGACGCTGCTCGTCGTGGGCGAGGAGTACGCGTTGACCGAGGACGGCGCGGTGGCCGGCTACGAGCCGCTGCCCGGGAGCGTCGTCTTCAAGCTCATGGAAGACGGCAAGATCGAGCTCTTGTCCAACCCGGTCTACGCCGACGGCACGCCCGCCGCCGTGCTCGACGACGGCAACGTCGTGCTTTCCGTCCGCAACATGCGCCTGCCCGGCACGGTGGAGCTTGTCAAAGTGGACGCCGATGACGCGAACGCGCCCTTGGATGGCGCGGTGTTCGGCCTGTTCGACGCCGATGGCGATGCGAAGCTGGGCGAGTTCGCCACCGGCAGGGCCTACACGGGCGCCGACGACGCGGAAGGCGCGTCCGCCGAGCCCGGCTCGCTCTCCATCGCGGGGCTGGAGTGGGGAGGCTACTATTTGCAGGAGCTCTCCTCCGACGGCTACGTGATCCCCGACACGCGGTATCCGTTCTCCATCGGCGCCGGCACCCCGGGCATGACGGCGGACCTCGGACAGGTGGCCAACGAGCGCACCAAGGCGTCCTTCTCCAAGGTGGACGCCGCCGAGGGCGGCTTCGTCGCGGGCGCGACGCTGACGCTCTCCGGCAGGTTCGCGAACCCCGAGGCCGACGAGGTGTCCTGGACCTCGGGCACCGGAGCCTTCAACCTCGCCGGTCGCCTGGTCGCGGGGGAGGCCTACGAGCTGGCCGAGACCGCGCGGCCGGACGGCTACCTGGCGCTGCCAGGCCCCGTCGAGCTCGCGGTGGGAAGCGACGGCAAGCTGTCCGTCATGCAGAATCCGGAGCTCGCCGACGGCCGCCCGGCCGTCTCGGTGGCCGCCGACGGCACGTCGCTGTCGCTGCGCAACGTGGAAGTCTCCGGAAGCGTCGAGCTCGTGAAGAGCGACGCCGCCGGAAGCCTGCTGGAGGGGATATCCTTCGAGCTGCATAAGGGCCTCGACGGCCGGGGCGGCCTGGTGCAAGGGGGCCTCGTCACGGGCGTCGACGGCAAGGTGTCCGTCGCCGGCCTGCCCGAGGGCGGCTATGCCTTCGTGGAGACGGCGACGCGCGACGACCTAATTCTCGATCCGAACCCCGTGCCGGTGAGCATCGGCACGGGCGACCACGGGACGACCGTGTCGGTGGCGATGGAGAACAAGGCGTTCTCGGCCTCGCTCGTGCTGCACAAGCTGGACGGCGCGACGGGCGACGCGCTCGAGGGCGCGGAGTTCGAGCTTGCGTACGTGCCTGAGGGCGGCGGCGACAAGCGGGTCGTGCCGATGACGGTCGAGGGCGGCGCCTTCAAGGCAACCGACCTCAAGAAGGGCTCCTACGCCCTCGCGGAGACGAAGGTCCCGACCGGCTACGAGGGTGCGGGCGCGTTCAAGGCGACCTTCGAGCTGGCCGACGCCGACGACGGCCTGGAGCTGGCGATCGGGAAGGGCGCGGCCACGTCGGCGGGGCCGGTGGATAAGGCGGCCGGCGCGTGGACGTCGGCGGGCGTCTTGAACGAGCGCATCCTCGGCTCGATGAGCCTGGCCAAGGTGGCGGCGGGGACGGAAACGGGCCTCGAGGGCGCGGAGTTCCGGCTGGCCGGCCCCGACGGCTACGTCGCCGACCTCGCGACCGATGCCGACGGCAAGCTGAGCGTCGGGGACCTCGCCTGGGGCGAGTACTCTCTCGTCGAGGCGAAGGCCCCCGCCGGCTACCGGCTGGGAGCGGAGCCCTACTCCGCGGCGTTCGCGATCGGCGCGCAGAGCCTGGCCGTCGACCTCGGCTCCGTCGAGAACGCGAAGACGAGCATCTCCATCGCGAAGACCGATGACGACGGCGGCCCCCTGGCCGGCGCGCGCCTGAAGCTCTCCGGAACCTTCGCCGACGGCACGACAGAAACGGAATGGACGTCCGAGGCCGACGCGCGGGTCTTCGAGGGCGCGCTCGTCGCGGGCGAGGAGTACACGCTGACGGAAACCGGCCGGCTGAGCGGATACCGTACCTGGTCGGGGCACGTGTCCTTCAAGCTGGACGACGCGGGCAAGGTCGTCCTCGACGATCCGGCCGATCCTGCGGCCACCGTCTCCGCCGACGGTCTGCGCCTCTCGCTGAGCAACACGCGGATCGTGGCGAACGTCGAGTTGACGAAGACCCGCGACGGCGTGGGCCCGCTCGAGGGCGTCACGTTCGACCTGTACGCCGAAGGCGCGGACGAGCCGCTTGAGCGGGGGCTGGTCACCGACGCGGCGGGTAAGGTGAGGGTGTCGGGGCTGCCCGAGGGAAGCTACTACTTCGTCGAAACCGCCGCGCCCGACGACGCGGTGGCGGACGGCGCGCATCAGGCGTTCTCCATCGGCGAGCAAGACCATGGGAAGACGGTTGCCGTGGTCATGGACAACAGCAGCTTCACCACCGTGGTTTCCCTGCTCAAGGTGGACCAGACCAGCGCCGAGGCGCTGGCCGGAGCGCAGTTCGCGCTGTCCAAGCAGGCGGCGGACGGGTCGTTCGTCCCCGTCGGCTCGCCGCTCGCCACGAACGAGCACGGCGCGGCGGCGTTCGTGCTGACGGAGAAGGGCACGTACCGCATCCAGGAGACGCAGGCCGCGCCCGGCTACGTCCTGGACGCCGACAAGCCGTACACGGCCACGTTCACGGTGGAGAACACGGCCGCCTTCCAAGACGCCGAACTCAAGCTGGCCGAGGTCGTCGACCCGGCCACGGCGGGCGCTTACGGGCTGGTCGTGGAGAACGCGCGCTACGAAGGCGGCAAGGTGGCCAACGAGCGCAAGCTCGGGTCCGTGGCGCTGACCAAGGTCGCGGCGGGGACGGATGAGGGCCTCGCGGGCGCCGAGTTCGAGCTGACCGGCCCCGACGGCTCCGTCGCGACCGTCACGACCGGCGCCGACGGCTCCTTGTCCGTCGCCCCCCTCGCCTGGGGCGCCTACACCGTCACGGAAACGAAGGCCCCCGACGGCTACCGCCTGGGCGCGCAGCCCTACTCCAAGACGTTCGAGATAGGGGCGGGCAACGCGGATTCGACCCCTTCGGTCGATCTGGGCACGGTGGGCAACGAGCCCATCGAAGTCTCGTTCGCGAAGCTCGAGCGGTATGTCGAAAGCTGCTCGGACGCCAGCCTGGGAGCCGCCGAGGCGGATGCCACGCGGCCGCTCGAAGGCGCGGAGTTCACGGCGTACGACGACGAGGCGTGCACGCGGGTCTCGCGGACGGCCGGCGGCGAGGACCTGAGGGCGCGAAGCGGTGCGGATGGCGCGGTGTCGTTCTCCCCGGTCACGGCCGGCACCTACTATCTCAAGGAGACGGTGGTGCCCGCGGGCCACGTGCCGAGCGACGCGGTGCACCGGCTCGACGTCGCCGTCGACGGCACCGTCGAGCGGTTCGCCCCGCTGGGGGAGGACGGCGTGCTCGACGCCGTCGTGAACGACGTGCACCGCACGGACATCCGCATCAAGAAGGTGTCGGAGAACGACGAGGGCAAGGTGCTGCCGAACTCCACGTACGGGCTGTTCAAGCGCGTGGCCGCGCCGGAAGCGCGGGCGGCTTCGGCCTTCCCGGGCGAAAGCGGCCTGCAGCTCGTCGCGAAGGCGACCACGGGTGCGGACGGCTACCTCGTGTTCGAGGGCGTGCTCATGGATCGGGAGTACGTGATCCAGGAGCTCGAGGCGCCCGACGGCAGCCTCGTGTCGAAGCACCCCATCGCGCTGACGTTCGCCGTCGGAGACGACGGCGCCCCGAGGCTCGTTTCGTTCGACGACGGGTCCGGCACGGCCGAGGTGGACGAGAGCGGCGACATCGTGTGGAAAGAGCCGCAGGTGATCGTCGAGTTCAGCAAGAGGGATCCCGACGGCGCGCTGCTGGCCGGCGCCACGCTGCAGGTGGTGGACGAGGCCGGCGCGACGGTCGGCGAGCCGTGGGTTTCCGAGGCGGATGCGGGCCGGCGGATCGAGGGCGTGCTCGTGGCGGGGGAGACCTACCGCTTGGTGGAGCTCGCCGCGCCCGACGGCTACGCCGTGGCCGAGGACGTGGCGTTCACGGTGGAGAATCCCAAGCTGGGGCCGCAGGAGGGCTACGTGCAGCACGTCGAGATGGTGGACGAGCGCGTGCCGGAGGCACCGGCGAAGCCCTCGGCGTCGAGGGGGCCGTTCGGGTTCCTCGCGAAGACGGGCGACGCGCCGCTCGGCCTGCTGGCGGTTGGCGCGACGCTGGCCGCTGCCGGCATCGCGGCCAGCGTGGGCGTGCGCCGCCGCAGGCGATCCTAGAGCGCGAAGGGGGCCGATGCGGCCCCCTTCTCGTTACAGCGCTTTCTTCATCCAAATGTGCTCGACGTGCTCGTCCAGCTCGACGGGACCGTACTGCTCGTAGCCCGTGCGCTCGTAGAACGATGCGACGCGGCATTGCGCGTGCAGGTGCATCTCGGTGGCGCCGGCTTCGCGCGCCAGGCGCTCGGACTCGGCCAGCAGCTTGCCGCCGAAGCCGCCGTGGCGCGCCTCGGGCAGCACGGCCAGGCGGCCGAACACCCAGCGGCCGGGCTGGTCGGGATGGTCGGGGTCGGGGAACGTGCGCGCGCAGCCGACGAGGGCGTCGTCAACGTAGAGCGTCACGTGGATGGTGCGCGGGTCGTCGTCCACGGCGTCGAACTCGTCCTGGAAGCCCTGTTCCTCCATGAAGACGCGCGTGCGCACGAGGCGCGCGTCGTCGAAGTTCCCTTGCTCGAATCGCAAATCCATGCGGGCCCTTTCTCTCTTCGGTCGCCGACCACCTTACCATACGTGCGCAATGAAATCAGGCTTTTGCGAGGTCGTGTGGATGTTTTCTGCATAAGAGCTCCGAAGTGCAAAGCGGCGCTCGCGTGTGCTTCATTTGCGGTGGAAAAATGGTAGAATCGACGGATGTATAAAAAGAAGGACCCATCCGCTAAGGAAAGATGCGTACCATGCAAATTCGCGAACAACTTGAACAGCTGATCGACGCGGCCGTCGCGGCCGCGTGCGAGGACGGAACGCTGACGCTCGAGCAGGCTCCCGAGGCGGCACTCGAGCGCCCGCGCGACGAGAGCAACGGCGATTGGGCGTCCACCGTCGCCATGCGTTCGGCAAAGCTCGCCAAGAAGAATCCCCGCGAGATCGCCCAGATCATCGTCGATCACCTTCCGGAGAACGACATGATCGCCTCCGTCGACATCGCCGGCCCCGGCTTCATCAACATCCGCTTGGCGAACGCGGTCCTGCAGAGCGTCGTCGCCACGGCGCGCGCCGAGAAGGGCGACTTCGGCAAGGGCGAGATCCCCGAGGGCGAGCGCAAGATCAACCTCGAGTACATCTCGGCGAACCCGACCGGCCCCCTGCACGTGGGCCACGGCCGCTGGGCTGCGCTCGGCGACGCCACGGCGCGCGTCATGCGCCACGCGGGCTACGACGTGTTCGAGGAGTTCTACATCAACGACGCCGGTACGCAGATGGACAACTTCGGCGAGTCGGTGGCCGTGCGCTACCAGCAGCTGCTGGGCCGCGACGTCGAGATGCCGGAAGCGTGCTACGCCGGCTCCTACGTGAAGGACATCGCGCAGGCCATCATCGACGAGGACGGCGACACGTGGCTCGACGCCGACCCGAAGGAGCGCATGGAGAACTTCCGCGAGCGCGCCTACGCCTACGAGCTGGCCGAGCAGCATCGCGTCACCGAGCGCTTCGGCACCACGTTCGAGTGCTGGTTCAGCGAGCGCAGCCTGTACGTGCCCGACGAGACGGGCGAGAGCGCGGTCGACCGCAGCCTCAAGGCCATGGACGAGAAGGGCTACATCTACGTCGAGGACGGCGCCACCTGGTTCAAGTCGAGCGCGTTCGGTGACGAGAAGGACCGCGTGCTCATCAAGGCCAACGGCGAGATGACATACTTCATGAGCGACGTGGCGTACCACTACAACAAGATGGAGCGCGGCTTCGACCACCTCATCAACATCTGGGGCGCCGACCACCACGGCTACATCGCCCGCTGCGAGGCCATGCTGGCCGCGTGGGGCTGGCCCGGCGCGCTCGAGATCATGCTCGGCCAGCTGGTGAACCTGTTCCGCGACGGCGAGGCCGTCCGCATGTCGAAGCGCACGGGCGAGATGATCACGTTCGAGGAGCTCATCGACGAGGTGGGCGTGGACGCGACCCGCTACCTCATGCTGGCGAAGTCCTCCGACCAGCCCATCGACTTCGACATCGAGGTGGCGAAGAAGAAGGACGCGTCGAACCCGGTGTACTACGTGCAGTACGCGCACGCCCGCATCTGCTCCATCCTGCGCAAGGCCGCCGACCCGGCCGATGCCGAGGCCGCCGCGAACGGCGACATCACGATGGACGAGCTGGCCGCGAAGGTGATCCCGGCGAACGTGGACCTGAGCCCGCTCTCCCACGAGTCCGAGCTGGCGCTCATGCGCAAGATGGACGACTTCGGCCCGCTCGTGGCCCAGGCCGCCCGCGACCGCGCCGCGTTCCGCCTGACGCACTACGCGCAGGATCTGGCGGCGCTGTTCCACTCGTTCTACACGAACTGCCACGTCATCGGCGAGGAGGACGACGTGAAGAACGCGCGTCTGGCCCTCGTGGACGCCACCCGCATCGTGCTCGCCACGACGCTCGACCTCCTGGGCGTCACGGCTCCGGCCAAGATGTAACGCGATTCCAAGCGAAGGGGCCGTCCGATGGGCGGCCTTTTTGCGTGGTGCCCTCGAAAACGCCTCTCGACGCGGAGCGCGCCAAGGGGGAGCGGGCCTACACGTTGTCTTCCAGGTCCACCTGCATGAGGTAGACGTTCTCGCGGAGGCGCTTGTACGAGGCGCGGCACAGCTCGCCGTCCTCGTAGCGCGCCTGGATCTGCTCCAGCTCGAGGCGCAGCCCGTGGCGCTCGATGTCCACCGCCTTGCTGGCGGTGTTCGCGAGCGCGGTGATGGACGGGTTCGCACTGCGCAGCGCCGTGATGGAGCGCTGGTACTCCAGCAACAGCGTGCTCACGTCCTCGGTGGGCTCGTTCGACTCGGGCGAGGCCAGCTTCTGCTGCAGGCGTTCCACCACGTGCTCGGCGCAGAGCATCTGGAGATCGCGGACGGCCTGCACCCGCTCGGTGACGTTGATGCCGGGCAGCCCGGCGACGATGCGGTGCCAGCCCGAGCGCACGATGGCGCGCAGGCGCAGCATGAAGTTCTGCACCGACCAGCGGCCGCGATGATGCTGCAGCATGTTCTCGATGCGCGCGAGGCGGCTGAGGTACTGGTAGCCGATGATGGGGTAGATCTCCTCGTCGTCGATGAGCTTGAGCACGAGCTCCTGCTCCCATGCCACCGCCTGCAGGCGCAGGGCGGTGTTCGGCTTGTCCTCGATGTCGTTGCGGCTCTTGATGCGCGCGATGCGGTCGTTGTAGGAGCGGATGACCATCTGCGTGGCGGCGCGGTTCTCGGTGGTCTGGCGCGCGGCCAGGTCCTCGATGACGGTGCGCAGGATCTCGATGCTCACCTCGGTCTCGTCGCAGCGCAGGTCCTCGTCGGTCGGGGGCTTCTTCGGCGCCAGCAGCGGCACCACGAACGTGGCCAGCAGCAGCGTGACCACGATGACGCCGCAGGCCATGAATATCATGAGGTCGCGCTGCGGCACCGTGTAGGGGATGGTGAACGCCACGGCCAGCGTGATGGTGCCCTTCGGCCCGCCCAGCGTCATGACGGCGGCCGAGCGCACGTTCTCCAGCCCGAACGAGCCGGTGTCGGGGTCTTTGCGGTTGTGCGCCCACTCCATGAGCAGTATCCACACGAAGCGCACGGCGATGATGAGCAGCGCGAGCCCCAGCACGTAGGCGATCAGCTTGTCGTTGGCGATGGCGGTGCTCTCCCACGTGCCCAAAAACGCGAGCGGCAGCTGCGTGCCCAGCAGCACGAACACCACGCCGTTGAGCGTGAACGACAGCACGCGCCACACGCTCGTCGAGACGATGTTCATGCGCGAGATGGACGGCCCGATGATGCGCGGCGAGATGACGTTCACGAGGCCGGCCGCCACCACGGCCAGGATGCCGCTCGTGTGCAGCGCGTTCGCCACGAGGTACACGATGAATGGCGTGAACACCTCGAACAGCACGTGGAACGTCGTGTTCTCGAGCCCCCAGGAGCGCACCTTGCGCACGAGGAAGTTGCCCAGGTAGCTCATCGCGATGCCCATGAGGATGCCGCCGAAGAAGCTGAACAGGAAGTCGGCCGTGGCGTCCACGAGCGAGAACGTGCCCGTGACGGCGGCGGCGATGGCGAACTGGAACGACACGATGCCCGACGCGTCGTTGATGAGCGATTCGCCCTCGAGGATGCTCTTGGAGCGCGACGAGATGTTGGTCTCCTTCGACAGCGAGGCCACGGCCACGGCGTCGGTGGGGCCGAGCGCCGCGCCCAGGGCGAACGCCGCGAACAGGCCGATGGACGGCACGAGCCAGTTCACGGCGAAGCTCACGACGAGCGCCGTGGCCACCACGAGCCCGATGGCCAGCGACAGCACGGGCCGCCGGTTCCTCCACAGCGACGCCTTGTCGATGTTCTTGGCCTCGTCGTAGAGCAGCGGCGCGATGAACAGCACGAGGAACAGCTTGTCGTCGAGCTCGATCTTGATTTGCGAGGAAGCGAGAAGCGCGATGCCCAGTCCCAGCAGGATTTGGATGAGAGGCGAGGAGATCTTGGGGACCAGCTGGTCGATGACCGACGAGACGAGGACTGCTGCCAGCAAGAGCAGGGCGAGCATGAGCGCTTCCAAGGGCTCCTCCTATCGTGGACGGGATCGACCCTTCTATTGTAACCGAGCGCGTCGTGCTTGCCCGAACCTGCGCATGAAATGAGCGGAAGACGTAACGTCGCTACGCTCGGGACACCGCGATGCTCGCCTTGATGTAGAGCGTGTAGGCGACCGCCGCGGTGGAGGCCAGCACGAGGTCGCGTTCGAAGTCGCCCTCGTTCGCGCCGCTCATCAGGCCGTTCGGGCTGGCCGGATCGGGGGCGAACAGCGCGTGCAGCGCGGCCTCGAACGCGTCGCAGTAGTAGTCGTAGGCCACGTGCGTGTCGAAGCTGGCGATCTGCATGCGGATGAGCCGGTCGATCTCGGCGATGGAGAACGTCTGCTTGAGCGTGCAGATGACGATGAGGTAGGCGATGTGGGAGCGCGTGTACTTCTTGCCCGCGGCCGACGCCAGCACGCCCTGCTTCACGTAGTTGTTCACCATGGAGCGCGTGATGATCTTCTCGTCCGGCTGGTACAGGGGGCCGAGCATCTCCTCGAGGTAGCCGATGAGCTGGTCCATGTACAGATCGATCGAGGGTATCTCGTCGTAGCGCGGCAGATGGAGCGCCACGAGCCGTTCGGCGTACGATGATGCGCTGACGGATGCGTCGTTCATGGAGGGGCCTTTCGTGTGCGGTGCGGGGGAGGCGAACACGAGGATAGCAAGAAGGACGTTTGGAGTCAATCTTCCGAACTTCTTGACATGGTGTGCTTCAACCAATAATCTAGTTATTGAAACTAGATAGCACGGGGGCGATCCCCGACCCGACGAAAGCAGGCCGCATGGACACCAACCGCATCGCCCTCGTCATCGACTCGTGCACGGACGTGCCGCCCGCCGACATCGAGCGCTACGGCATGTACGTCGTGCCGCTCCAGGTGAACTACCGGGACGAGAGCTTCCTCGACAAGGTCACCATCACGCCGCAAGAGGTGTACGACCGGTTCAGCGAGGAGATCCCCACCACGTCGACGCCCACGCCGGCCATCGCGCGCGAGGTGCTGCAGCGCGTCGCGGACGACGGCTACGAGCAGGCCGTCGTGGTCACCATCTCGAGCGGGCTGTCGGCCACCTACGAGCTCATGCGCTCGATCGCCGTGGGCCTGCCCCAGCTCGACTGCCATATCGTGGACACGAAGAACATCGGCATGGGCGCGGGCCTCGTCGCGCTCGCGGTGGCGCGCAGGCTGGCGGCCGGCGCGACGCTCGACGAGCTGCGGCGCGACAGCGACCGCATCGTGGACAGCACCAAGGTGTTCTTCTGCGTGGACACCCTCGAGTACCTCCACGCGGGCGGGCGCATCGGAAACGTGACGTACGCCGTGGGCAGCCTGCTGGACATGCGGCCGGTGATCAGCTGCAACGAGAAGGGCGTCTACTACACGGTGGCGAAGGCGAAGGGTCGCCGCCAGTCGCTCAAGAAGGCCATCCGGTGCGCCGAGGAGGTGGCGGCGCGCTACCCGCGCTGCACGATGGCCGTGGTGAACGGCGACGCCGCCGAGGAGGCGGTCGAGGTGAAGCGCGAGCTGGAGGAAAGCGTGCGCAACGTCGATGCCTGGTACGAGGGGCAGATCAGCCCCGTGCTCGTGGTGCACACCGGCCCCGGCCTCATCGGCATCGGGGTGAGCGGGGCGTAAGCCCCTGCGTCCCGCGCCGTTAGGCTAGCGGCAGCGTGATGGCCACGGTGAAGCCCTTGCCGTCCGCGCCGTCGAGGGCGAGCGAGCCGCCGTGCGCGCGGGCGATGCGGTCGATGAGCACGAGCCCCAGGCCGTGGTCCTCGTTGAACGACCCGGCCGCGCTGCGCGCCGTGCGCGAGCGCGCGAGGCGCGCTTCGAGCGCGGCGAGCTCGGCGGGCGCGAGCCCCGAGCCGTCGTCGCTCACGCTGATCGTGCAGCGCGCGCCGTCGGGCGCCGTCAGCGCCACGCGGATCGCGCAGCCGTGCTCGTTGTGCAGCCGCGCGTTCGCCAGGGCGTTCTCCACCGCGCGCGTCAGCAGCCGCTCGTCGCCGAGCACCACCGCATCGAGCGCGCCCTCCTCGATGTCGAGCTCGATGGGATGCTGCTCGTTCAGGCCGCTGTTCGCGTGCGCGGCCGCCACGGTGCGCAGCAGGCGCCCCACGAGCACGCGCTCGAGATGCAGCGGCTGCATGTCGTAGTCGAGCTGCGAGGCGGTGTTGAGATCGGTGACGAGGTCCTTGATCTTGAGCCCCTGCGCGCGGATGACCCGCGCGCGCTCGCGCGCCTCCTCGTCGGCGCCCGCGTCCTGCGCGAGCGCGTCGGCGTAGCCGAGGATCATCGACAGCGGCGTGCGGATATCGTGCGAGATGCCCCGGATCCAGCTCGCGCGGGCGGCGTCCTTCTGCTCGATGATGGCGCTCGTCTCGGTGATCTGATCCCCGATGTCGCGCAGGTCGCCCTTGAGGTGCAGCTCGGCCGCCCGCCCGTCCGACAGCGCGTCGAGCGCGGCCGCAATGGGGGCCACGGCGTTTTGCGTCCGGCGGCGCGACACCGCGTAGATGGAATAGAGGATGCCCAGGTCGACCGCGAATATCAGCAGCACGTACAGCGGGAAGTTGCGCACGGTGGACGCGGGGTAGGTCAGCGTCATCGTCCAGAACTCGTGCTTCGGAAAGCCGATGACCAGCAGGCCGTCGTCGCGGTCCCAGAAGAACGTCGGATAGTCGGCGATGTCCGCGTAGTGCGCCGCCATCGCCACGTCGTTGACGCTGAACCGGTCGGGCACGTCGTCGGGCTTGCCGCGCGACCACGTCACCGCGCCGTCCGCGCCGACGACGAGCGCCCATGCGTCCTGCTGGTCGAGCGCTTCCGCGCCGTCTTCCCCCAGCGTCCATGTGCCGTCGGCCTCCTGCGCGAGCGCCTGGTCGACGGCCCGCGTCGTGGACGCGGGCGTGCCGTCGTTGAAGTTCGAGTTCGACTCCTGGTAGGCGATGACGGCGTACAGGAAGAAGTCCACGACGACGATGAGCAACGCCAGCGCCACGAACAGCAGCAGCTGCTTGGTGAAGAAGCGCGCGAAGCCCACCGACTGGGCGCCGCGGCGGTCGCGTCCGAAGGATGTGCGGGGAGGGCGGCCCATGCGCTAGCCGCGTTTCACCAGTTTGTAGCCGAGGCCCTTCACCGTGACGAGCGACGCCGGGGCCGACGGGTTGGCCTCGATCTTCTCGCGCAGGCGTCGGATGTGCGCCATGAGCGAGTTCTCGTAGCCGAACGACGTGCCCCAGCACGCCTCGCACAGCGCGTCGATGGTGACGATGCGCCCGGCGTTGCGCGCGAGCACGCTCAGGATCTCGTGCTCCTTGGCAGTGAGCAGCACCGTGCTCCCGTCGGCGCGCTCCACCTCGGCCGTGGCGAAGTTCACGCGGCTCGCGGCCAGCTCGAGCAGCGGGTTCTCGGCGACGTAGCAGCGGCGCAGCACGGCGGCGATGCGCAGCACCAGCTCCTGCGGCAGGAACGGCTTCGCGATGTAGTCGTCGGCGCCCAGCGTGAGCCCCGACACGCGGTCGAAGGGCTCGTCCTTCGCCGTGAGGAACAGCGCGGGCGTGGAGGCGTGCGCGGGCAGCTGGCGGATGCGGCCGAGCAGGTCGAAGCCGTCCATGCCCGGCATCATCACGTCGAGCACGAACAGTTGGTAGGCCGCCTCGGGCGTCGCGCTGCGCGCCGTGATGGACGCGAGCGCCTCGGTGCTGGAGTTCGCGATGTCGACGGAGGCGAACCCCGCGCCGTGCAGGATGGTGGCCACCATGTCGGCCAGCTCGCGCTCGTCGTCCACCAGCAAGATGCGCTTGTCGCGCAGATGCGCCTCCACTATGCCGAATGCGCCGGTCATCTTCGATGCCCCTTTCTCTCTTGCTTGCCAGTATGCCACAGCCGGGCGGTCGCGGGCACCCGGTTGCGCACAACGTAAGGCAGCCGCAAGGTACGGCAAGGTTGGCGCAAGGAACGCTGCAAGGCGCCGTAAGGAGCGGTTCGTATCCTGGGGGAAGGAGCAAGCGAGAAGAAGGAGACGATCATGGAAACGAAGGACGCAAGCGGCTCGACGGTGGTGGAGGTGCGCGCGCTCAGCAAGCGCTACGGCGCCGGGGGGCGCAAGCACGATTCATGCGTGACGCAGGCACTCGACCGCGTGAGCTTCGCGGTGTCCGCCGGCGAGTTCACCGGCATCATGGGCCCCAGCGGCTCGGGCAAGTCGACGCTGCTCAACTGCCTGGCCACCATCGATGTGCCCACGAGCGGCAGCATCCACGTCGGCGGGCGCGACGTGACGAAGCTCGCGGGCAGGGAGCTGGCGCGGTTCCGCCGCGAGGACCTGGGCTTTATCTTCCAGGACTCGAACCTGCTGGACACGCTCACGGCCTACGAGAACATCGCGCTGGCGCTGACCATCCAAAAGGTGCCCGCGCGCGAGATCGACCCGCGCGTGCAGGAGGCGGCGCGCTCGCTCGGCATCGCGGACGTGCTGCAGAAGTACCCCTACCAGCTGTCCGGCGGCCAGCAGCAGCGCGTGGCCGCGGCGCGCGCCACGGTGACCCGCCCGCACCTCGTGCTGGCCGACGAGCCCACCGGCGCGCTCGACTCGAAGTCGGCGGCCGCGCTGCTGGAGTCGCTCGCGTACCTCAACGGGCGGGGGTCCACCATCCTCATGGTCACGCACGACTCGTTCTCGGCCAGCTACTGCAACCGCATCGTGTTCATCAAGGACGGCGGCCTCTACGGCGAGCTGCGCCGCAACGGCGCGGAGCGTTCGGCGTTCTACCGGCGCATCGTCGAGGTGGTCACGAGCATGGGCGGCGCGGTCGAGGACGATGCCGCGGCGGGCGAGGTGACGCGCCATGCTTGCTAGGCTCGCGCTCGGCAACGTGCGCAAGTCCCTCGCGGACTTCGGCATCTACTTCCTCACGGTCATGCTGGGCGTGGCCGTGTTCTACGCGTTCAACTCCATGACGGCCCAGCAGGGCGTGCTCGCGTTCTCGCAGACGCAGGACAAGATGTTCGAGCTGCTGGGCATGGTCATCGACGGCGTGTCGGTGTTCATCGCGTTCGTGCTCGTGTTCCTCGTGGTGTACGCGAACAGCTTCCTCGTCAAGCGGCGCAAGCGGGAGTTCGGGCTGTACCTCACGCTGGGCATGAGCACGGGCGACGTGGTGAAGATCGTGGCGCTCGAGTCGCTCATCGTGGGCGCGGCGTCGCTGGCGGTGGGCCTCGTGGCGGGCGTCGGGCTGTCGCAGCTGCTGCTGCAGCTCACGAGCGCGCTGTTCCAGGCCGACGTGGCCGAGGCGGGCGGGTTCGCGTTCGTGTTCTCGGCCGACGCGATGGCGAAGACCGCCTGGGTGTTCGCGGCCATCTTCCTGGTCGCCGCGCTGCTGAACGCGCGCACGGTGGCGCGGGCGAAGCTCATCGACCTCTTGCGCGCGCAGCGCAAGAACGAGGAGATGAAGCTGACGAGCCTGCCGCTGTCGCTCGCGCTGTTCGCGGCGTCGCTCGTGCTTATCGGCGTATCGTACAAGCTGCTCATCGACAACGGCCTGATGGAGCCCTCGCCGGAATTCGCGGCGGCTGCGCTGCTCGTGTGCCTGGGCACGGTGCTGTTCTTCTACGCGCTGTCGGGCTTCCTGCTGAAGCTCGTGCAGCTCATCCGGCCGCTGTACCTGCGCGGGCTCAACATGTTCACGCTGCGGCAGCTGAACGCCAAGGTGAACACCACGTTCGCGTCGCTGTCGGTGGTGTGCCTCGTGCTGTTCCTGGCCATCACCAGCGTGTGCGGCGGCATCGGCATCCGCAACGCCATCGACGGCTCGCTGGACAAGAGCACCGGCTACAGCGCCAGCGTGTCCACGTCGTTCGGCTCGTACAACGCCGAGGCGGGCTATCAGTCTGCCGAGCTGGGTGAATTCGGGGCCTTCGCCGAGCGGCAGGGCTACGATATGGCTGCGGGGCTGCGCGCGAGCGTGGCGGCCGTGGGCGCGGGCGACTTCGATGCGGCGGCGTCCCGCACGGCGCAGATCGACTTTTTGGTCGATCCGGCCGACGGCCTCGTGATGGACGACGTGGAGCGCGCGAGCGGCCTCAAGCTGTCCGACTACGCGGGCGCGTCCGTCAACAGCGGTTACGGCGCGTACCCCGTGTACCTGGTGAAGCTGTCGCAGGTGAACGCCGCGCTCGAGCTGGCGGGTCGGCCGGCGCTCGAGCTGGGCGCGGGGGAGTGCGCGGTTTTCAGCGACTCCGACATCACGAGCGGGTTCTACCGCGACGCGGTGGATCGCGGCACCGTGCTGTCCGTGGGCGGGCGCGACCTGCGCGTGGCCGAATTCCGGGGCGAGAGCCTGCAGACCACGCCGTTTCCGATGAACACGGGCACGCTCGTGGTGCCCGACGAGGCGGTGCCGGCAGGATCGGCGATCCTCCAGTCCGTCCTCGACGTGCAGTGCGCAAGCGACGAGGACGAGGCCGCGTTCGGCGAGATGATGGACGCCGTGGCGGACACCGACAACCCCGACACCTGGCCGGTCACGCTGTCCATGACGCGCGCCGAGGTGATCGACCAGAGCATCAGCCTGTCCACCATCGTGGCGTACCTGGCCATTTACCTGGGTTTCGTGCTGGTCATCGCATGCGCGGCCATCCTGGCCATCCAACAGCTGTCCGACGCGTCCGACAACGCGCAGCGCTACGGGCTGTGCGCCAAGCTGGGCGCGCCCGAGGGCATGATCAGCGGCGCGCTGTTCACCCAGGTGCTCGTGTACTTCCTGTTCCCGCTGCTGCTGGCCGTGGCGCACTCCGCGTGCGCGCTCGTGGTGGTCACCGACGTCGTGGCCGTGTTCGGGCACCTCGACATCACCTCGATGGCGCTGGTGTGCGCCGGCGCGTTCCTCGCGGTGTACGGCGTGTACTTCGCCGTGACGTACGTCGGCGCCCGGAAGCTCGCGCGCGGGTAAAGGGCATGAAGAAGGGCCCGCAGGTTCGACCTGCGGGCCCCTGCGTGGCGGAGCAGCTAGATCTGCCCGCCGACGGAGAACGCTTGGGTGACGGCGCTCGTGCCGTCGTCGGCGATGTTCACCGGGACGAACAGGAGGCTGTCGTCGTCGGCCAGGCGGTTCGACAGCACGCGCAGGATGGTGATCTGCACGGTGTCGCCGGCCGCGATGCCGACGTGCTGCGGCTCGTCGCACGGCAGCGCGTTGTCGCTGGTGGAGAAGTCGAGGCTGTAGCCCGTGCTCGCCGTGGCCACGACGCCGTCGCCGTTGACGATGGCGAACTCGCCGATCCAGGCGGGCCATACCTCGATGGCCTCGTCGCCCGTGTTCGTCACGTCGAACGTTGCCGTGACGTAGGTGAAGTCGTCGCTCGTGAGGGTGCCGTCGTCGTTGAAGCCGTAGCCCCACACCTCGTTCGAGCACTTGTTCACGTACGCGGTGTCGCCGAACCAGCCGTAGATGACGCCGTTGAAGTCGCCGAGCGTCTTGCCGTCGGGCGGCGCGCTGAGGCGCTCCACGGTCGGGTATCCGTAGGAGAGGGGGACGAAGGATGCTTCCCCGGCGACCTCGCTGCGGTAGGTCGTTTCGATCGTGGTGCCCTCGCCGAGCAACGCATCTTCACCGAGCTTCGTGTCGGTGGGACGGGTCTCGTCTTGGCGGTCGAGCGTGTAGGCCGGCAGCACTTCGTCAGCGCGGTCGTTCGCGTTGTCGAGCGGCAGCGGGAAGGCTTCCTTGTTCGCCTCGATCACGGTGCCGTACAGCGAGCGGAGGGAGTGCTCGCCCTCGCCCAGCTGCGCGGGGTCGACGATCTCGGGGATGAGCTCGGTTTCGGTGCTGCTGGTGTATTCGACGCGGAAGTCGGCGGCGTGCAGCTCGATGACCTGGGTGGAGCTGTGTCCGTCTTCGAACGTCACCGTGACGGTGAGCGTTTGGCCGTCGAACTGGTCGATGACGCCGGCGTAGGGGTCGAACGCGGCGTCTGCGGACGGGTTGCCCTCGTTCGTCCACAGGCCGAAGCTCGTCTCGCCGGTGGCGATGCCGGGGTCGTCCTGCGCTGATACGTCGATGGTGGAGCCCAGCAGCTTGTTCAGCTCGGCGCCCACGATGGCGTCGGGGTTGTCCTTCGCGCCGTCGTTCGCGATCATGAGCGGGTACGCTTCATCGTACGCCCCGTAGTATTCGCCCATGCCGCGGTTCGTCGGCTTCGTGCTGATCAGCTCCTGCCATTTCTCCGGCTCGTCGCCGCGGCGGAACTGCTCGATGGCGGAGCGGTACAGCACGCCCTTCGAGACGTTCATCTGCACCCGGGCGATGCCGTCGCCTTCCACGCGGAACGTGCAGCCGGTGAACGCGCCTTCGACGTCGTACTGGTCGCTGAGGCCGGTCGTCGGCGCGCGCCTCCCGAACACCACGGTGCCGTCGCTGCCGAGTTCCAGCATCGAAGAGCCGTCGGCCGCGTAGGCGCGCACCGAGAACCCGCTGGTCAGCTGTGCATCGTTCATGGAGATGGCCGAGTGGCCGCCCACATCCATCGCGCCCATGACGACGGGCACGCCGCCGGCGACGATGGCGACTGCCACGAGGCAGGCCGCGGCGGGAAGTCCCCAGCGACGCGCGACGGCGATGCCGCCGGCCTGCGCGCCGCGCGATCCGGTGCGCCGATGCGGGCGCTTGGCGGACGCGGGCACGGCCGCTTGCGGGGTGGGGGCGCTGCGATGGGCCTCGCGGTTCGCGGCGGCCAGCGTTCGCTGCTTGAGATCGGACGATGCGGTCACGTCGTGCTGCATCGCCTCGTATGCTTGGCGGAAATCACGTTCGTTCATGAGTGCGCTCCTAGATTGATCTTGAGGGCCTTGCGCGCGCGGTGGAGGTGGGATCGGACGGTGCCGGGGCGCTCGCCGGTGATCTGCGCTATCTCGTCGGTCGCGTAGCCTTCGAAGTAGAACAGGTGCACCACGGTGCGCTGCTGGGGCGTGAGGCGGGCGAGGGCCGCGGTCAGGTCGCCGCGCTCGAGATCGCGGCTGCCGAAGGCGTCGTCGGGCGGCTCCTGCCCCGGCTCGTCGAGCTCCGAGGCGCGCAGCGTGGCCGCCGTGGCATCGTCGAGCTCGGCGCGCCGCTTGTTCCAAGGGCTGCGGTGCGCATCGTTGCAGCAGTTGACCGTCACGCGCAACAGCCACGCCTTCAGATGCTCGTCGTCGACGAACCGGTCCCTCGATTGCAGCAGGCGCATGAACACGGTTTGGAACACGTCCTCGGCGTCGGCGACGCTGCCCATGCGGCTCGTCGCCAAGCGCAGCACGGTGTCGCCCCAACGCTCCATGGCGCCCTCGAGCGCGACGGTGTCGAGGGGGTGCGCGCCATCGCGTTCTCCGTCGATGCGCGGTCTTCGCCCGGTCGCTGCAGCAACCGGGCGATCGCTCAGGGGCACTCCCGCCCCCAGAGCCTCGCAACCTGTATCCATATCCCATCTCCTTTCCGCTACCAACACGGACGAAGGAGCGTTTTGTTGCAGATGCTACCGCCATCATACACAAGGTGCCCACAATTCAGGGGAGAAGGGGGACCGGAGGGCTTCGAGGATCGGGCGGCGATACGCAACGGAGCTCGCAGCTTGAGGGCAACAAAAAAGGCCAGACGCAATGTCTGACCTCTCGAATTCAAATGGTGGACTGTCGGGGACTCGAACCCCGGACCTTGGGATTAAGAGTCCCCTGCTCTACCAACTAAGCTAACAGTCCGAAAATAACGCCTATGTCAAAGTTCTCAAAACTCGAAGTGCGCAAAGCGCTGGATTATTTTAAAGCACGTTTCCAGCAATTGCAAGCACTTTTTTCAAACTCGCGCTGGGGTGGATGATGGGACTTGAACCCACGACCTCCAGAGCCACAATCTGGCGTTCTATCCAACTGAACTACACCCACCAAGGCGCAAGGTGGAAGTATACGGATTATCGGCCTCGAGCGCAAGAGGAATATGAACAAAATGTATCAGGCATTTTGCAATTGCCCGCTCAACGCTCACTTTCAAGTAGTATAGAATCAGTCGAGACGCCGAAAACGTCCCGTCAACCAAGGCGCGGCGCGATGCGGCGCCCGAGGGGCAGGGCATCCGGCTCGCCCGCAATCGGAATGAGGAGCACCACGTGGATACCAAGCAATCGTCTGAAAAGCGGTTCGCACTCTTGATCGATGCCGACAACGTGTCGGCGAAGTATATAAAGCCCATCACCGACGAGCTGTCGAAGTACGGCACCGTCACCTACAAGCGCATCTACGGCGACTGGACGCTCACGCTCCACGCCAAATGGAAGGACGCGCTGCTGGAGAATTCCATCACGCCCATCCAGCAGTTCGGCTACACGCAGGGCAAGAACGCCACCGACTCGGCCATGATCATCGACGCGATGGACATCCTGTACACGCGCTCGGTGGAAGGGTTCTGCATCGTGTCGAGCGACAGCGACTTCACGCGCCTGGCCAGCCGCATCCGCGAGAGCGGCCTCACGGTCATCGGCATGGGCGAGAAGAAGACGCCCACGCCGTTCCGCAAGGCGTGCGACATCTTCACCACGCTCGAGCTGCTGCTGGGCGACACGGGCTCCAAGAGCTCCGGCGGCCGCGGCAAGAGCCGCCACGACCAGCCCGGCTCGTCGAGCAGCCAGAGCGCCGGCACCACCACGATGAGCAAGGACGAGATCGAGCAGGCCGTGGTGAACATCATCACGGACAACCAGAACAACGGCAAGTCGACGGGGCTCGGCGAGGTGGGCAGCCGCCTGCTCAAGCGCTATCCCGACTTCGACGTGCGCAGCTACGGTACGAACCTGCTGTCGAAGCTGCTCGACGAGTTCGCCAGCGTGCAGATCATCAAGGACGGCAGCTCGGTGGCCGTGGTGCTGACCGAGGGCAAGGACGCGAAGGACGCGCCGGTCGAGGTGGAGCAGGCTCCCGAGGGCACGCAGGGCGACGGCTCGGAAGACGCGCCGGGTGCGGAGCCGACGGACGCGCAGGGCGCGGCCGAGGCGAAGCCCGCTGAAAAGAAGCCGGCGCCGCGCCGTCAGCCGCGCCGCCGCAAGGAGCAGGCTTCCGAAGCCGTCGAGCAGGAGCCTGCCGAGGCGGCCGACCCCGCGGTCGAGTCCGTCGAGGGGCAAGCCGTCGTCCCCGTCGAGGCCGAGCCCGTCGAGCGGCCCTCTTTGGACAACCGACCCGGACGAGCGGCCCGCAAGCGCGTCGCGGCGACGCGCGCAAAGGGATCGGGAAGCAAGAAGCCGGCAGCTGGCAACCAGGTTGAGAAGGCCGATCGCGTCGGCGAAGCCGATGCCCAGGCCCTGGCGCCTTCCGAAGAGCAGAAGCCCGCGGCGAAGCCGAAGCGCAAGCCTGCAAGGGCCAAGGCTCCCAAGACCGAACGGCCGGTTGTCGACGCCGAGGCCGCAAAGGAGGCGTCCGTCGACGAGGCGGCCCCGGCTTCCGCTTCCGCGAAGCGTCCTGCGAAGCGCCCGGTCAAGGCGACGTCGAAGGCTCCTGCCTCGAACCCCGCCGCCCCGTCCGATGCCGAGGCGTTTATCCGCCAAACGGTGGCCGATGCCGAGCCTGAAGGAATCGCGCTCTCGGTGCTCGGCAAGCGCGTGCGCGGCAAGTTCCGTTCGTTCAAGCTGCGCGATTTGGGATATGCTCAGTTCAGACCCTATCTCGCCGATCTCGCAGGCATCAAGGTGGAGCAGCGGGACGGTCAATCGTACGCTCGCCTCGATCGATAGGTTGCCGGTTTCGAGCCGTCGCCGCCCATGCCGGCGGCGGCTCGCGTCTCGTGACGATCGGGCAACAACCGATCATTGAAGCTGCGCGTCGACGTTTTCGCGGCTCGGCCTCATGGTATCCTTGCAGGGTGAAAGCTGACAGGGTAGGAGAGGCATGAAGAAAATCCTCATGGTTGTCGTCGCCGTCGCGCTCGTCGCGGCCGGCGTGTTCGGAACGCTCGCCGTGCAGCGCACGCTCGAGCCGAGCGTGTCGCTGTCGTCCACGTCCATCCAGGAGCAGCTGTCCGACTGCAGCGAGCTGGCCACGGCCAAGCTCGATTACCGCGGCCTCGTGCGCTACGAGAACGGCGACATCGACTTCATCACGAAGAAGGCGTTCACCATGGTCTACGATGCCGAGGTGCGCGCGGGCGTCGATCTGGCGCAAGCGAGCGTCGAGGTGAGCGGCAACGCCATCACGGTGAGCCTGCCGGCGCCCAAGCTGCTGGGCATCGAGATCGACCCGAACTCCATCGAGTTCTACGATTCTTCGTTCGCGCTGTTCAACTGGGAGAACAAGCAGGATACGGCCGAGGCGCTCAAGGTGGCCCAGCAGGATGCCGAGGGCAAGGTGAACCAGGCCAACATGCTGGAGCAGGCCAAGACCCAGGCCCACACGCTGGTGGAGAACCTCCTCAAGCCCTTCACCGTGGGCGACAACGCCTACACGGTGGCGGTGGTGGACCAGTAGGCCGCCCCGCTTCGCGGCGGCGCCCGGATACCCGGAGCCTCGCCGCGCCGAAGAAGAACGAAGCGGCCCCCCGGGGGCCGCTTCGTTTGCAAGGGGTGTGTTTACGCCAGCTCGTCTTCGCTGAACGCGTCCTTGCCGAACGTGATCTCCTTGCCGGCCTTGCGCCACTGGCGGTACTCGGACGTGGCGGTGAACAGCACGTCGGACGACGAGTTGAGCGCCGTCTCGCACGAGTCCTGGATCACGCCGATGATGAAGCCGATGGCCACCACCTGCATGGCCACGTCGTTGCCGATGCCGAACAGCGAGCACGCCAGCGGGATGAGCAGCAGCGACCCGCCCGCCACGCCCGACGCGCCGCAGGCGGACACGGCGGACAGCGCGCTCAGGATGACGGCGGTGGGCAGGTCGATACCTACGCCCATCGTGTGCGCGGCCGCCATGGCCATGACCGAGATGGTCACCGCGGCGCCCGCCATGTTGATGGTGGCGCCCAGCGGGATGGACACCGAGTAGTTGTCCTTGTCGAGGCCCAGCTTGCGGCACAGCTCCATGTTGACCGGGATGTTCGCCGCCGAGCTGCGCGTGAAGAACGCCGTGATGCCGCTGTCCTTCAGGCAGCGCAGCACGAGCGGGTAGGGGTTCTTGCGGATGCCCCAGAACACGAGCAGCGGGTTCGTGACGAACGCGATGAACAGCATGCAGCCCACGAGGACGAGCAGCAGCTGGCCGTACTCGGTGAATATCTCCAGGCCGTTCTCGCTCACCGTGGAGTACACGAGGCCCAGGATGCCGAACGGCGCCAGCGCGATCACCCAGCGCACCACCTGCGACACGGCGTCGGACACGCTGGTGAACACGTCCTTCGTGCCCTGCGACGCGGCGCGCAGCGCGATGCCCAGCACCACGGCCCAGGCGAGGATGCCGATGTAGTTCGCGTTCATGAGCGCGTCCACCGGGTTCGACACCACGTTCATCACGAGCGTGCCCAGCACCTCGCCGATGCCCGACGGCGAGCTCTGATCGGTCGCCGGCGCGGACAGCGTGAGCTCGATGGGGAACAGGAAGCTGGCCACCACGGCCACGAGCGCCGCGACGAACGTGCTGACCACGTAGAGGAGCACGACGGTCCTCATGGAGCCGGCGGCCTTCGCGTTGGCCAGCGCGCTGATGACCAGGAAGAACACGAGGATGGGGGCGACGCCTTTCAGCGCCGACACGAACAGCGTGCCCAAAAGCTCGATGATCTCGATGTTCGGCGCCGCCACGCCCAACACGCCGCCGATCACCAGCCCGATGACGATGCGCTTCACCAGGCTGACGGAGTTCCACGCCTGCGCGACCTTCTTGATTCCCATGATGCGGTTCCCGTTCCTTTCTCGACGTCGGCCGTGCGGCGGCCGTTGAAACCAGCTGGGGGGAGGATGCCGATGGCACCCTCCCCCCAGCTGGTGCGGGCGAAAGGACTTGAACCTTCACGAGTTTCCCCACCAGAACCTAAATCTGGCGCGTCTGCCAATTCCGCCACGCCCGCACGTGTGAGCGCACGCTTGGAAGCGTGCAGCGATCATGATACCAAAAAAGGCGGGAAAGCCAACCGCAATCGTCGGCTTGCGCGAAAATGGGCGCGACGAGGACGCGTTGCGGCGCTACGCGAAGAAGTGTCCCAGCAGGAAGCCGATGAGCATGCTGATGACGGCGAACAGGGCGGCGGTGCCCACGAGGCGCACCTCGCGCCGCTCGCGGCGCTTGCGCTCGTCCTCCTCCTGCTGCAGCATGGGGAAGTAGGAGTAGCCGTCCGAGGTGATGGTGACCACGGTGCCGCGCCGATCGTCGATCTTCTGCATGAGCGCGCCTCGCTCGACGAGCTCGCGCTGCAGATCGTCGTCGGGCCGGTAGGGGAAGGCGCACCGGTACACGAGGTCGCCGTCGACCGTGCATGTGGCGCGCTCGTAGTCGAGCAGACGCCCCAGTTCGCGTTCCTGCATGATGTTGAGATCGATGGTGGGCATGAAAGCCTCCGCTGCTGCGTTTCGTGTACGTTTTCGGTTCGCTCCCATGATACCGTGACCGGCCATTCCGCGGGAGGGGGAAATCGATTTGTAACCTTATTCCATGAGGTGGACGGCGGCTGCGCAGGCGCGCGCCGAACCCCGCCCGCGCACGAGGCGCGGCCCTACGCCTCCGTCTCGATGGTGAGCTTGCCGGAGTCGCCCGACTCGATGCGGAAGGGGTAGGCGATCAGCTCGAGGCCCAGCAGCAGCACGTGGTGCTCGATGTTGGCGAACGGGCTGACGATGAGCAGCACGGCCAGCACCATCTCGAACACGGTGAACGCGAGCTTCAGCACGAAGCGGCGGCGGGCCCTGAGCGCGTGCACCACCTCGTCGATCTCGTCGGCGGCCTTGTACAGGCCGAGCAGGCCCCACATCACGCCGACGAAGCTGATGGACGCGTGCCCCTGCACGAGGATCACGATGCCGAGCACGCTCATCACGATGGCCTTGCCGAGGATCGCGTGCTCGGCAGCGCGCTCGTCTCCGTCCCCTTCGTCCCTCTTCGCGCCGGCCGCCGCGTGCACGATGCCGCCGATGCCGGAAACCGCCATGATCCCGCCCAGAACGAACGGCAGCGCCATCGTGGACGCCTCGGGAAGCAGCAGGCAGCACAGCCCCAGCAACGGCAGGAACAGCAGCGAGATCACCGATACCTGCTCGCTGCGGCTGCGGGTCTTGATGGCTTTGAGGGTGCGGTCCTGCGGCATGGGGGCTCCTTGGGGGCGGGGACGAAACAGGCCTATACTAGCACGACGGGCGGACCGGGCGAACGGCGCGCGCGGCGCGAACGGCGCGCAACCCGCCCCGTTTCGTCGGTTCTTCGTGAACCTGCCTCATCTTTACTTCCCGGGCGGCCTCATATGTGCGATAATTCCGTCTCGGTGTGCTTGGCGCAGTGCAGGTCATCGCGCATCGCCGCATGAAGGCAGCCAAGGCAATCGCACCGAACGATGCCGCAAGGCGACATAGAATGATGGAGGATAGCTACGTGGAAACAAAAGTTGAGGCATTGGAAGATAACCGCACGAAAGTGACCGTTACCGTCGATGCTGCGGACATCGATGCCCGCATCAAGAAGACCTACAAGGACTTCGCCAACAAGTACAACTTCCCCGGGTTTCGCAAGGGCAAGGCCCCGCGCCCGATCATCGACAACGCCCTTGGTGCCGAAGCCGTCCGCGCGACGGTGACCGACGATGTCGTCAACGGAACCTATCCTCTCGCCATCGACGATTGCGACCTGTACCCCATCGCCAAGCCCGAGTTCGACGAGACCGACCTCGTCGAGGCTGGCAAGCCGTACACGTTCGCGTTCACCGTCGCGGTGAAGCCGGAGATCGAGATCTCCAGCTACGAGCCGGTTGAGATCGAGCTGCCTGCCGAGGGCGCGAGCGACGCCGAGGTCGACGAGCAGATCGACGCCCTGCGCGAGCACTACTACTCGTTCGAGGACGCGTCGGCCGCCACGAAGGTGAAGGACGACAGCTACATCGACCTGTCCATGAAGGCTACCGACGACAAGGGCGAGGAGATCCCGTCCCTGACGACGGAGAACCGTCCCTACGGCCTGGGCGCCAACCTGTTCCCGGCCGAGTTCGACGAGCAGCTCGTGGGCCTGAAGAAGGGCCAGACCGCCACGTTCACGCTCGACATGCCGGCCGACCCGCCGATCATGCTGTCGGCGCTGGCGGGCAAGACCGAGAAGATCAACTTCGAGGTCGAGGTCAAGGTCGTCAAGAAGAAGATCGTCCCCGAGGTCACCGACGAGTGGGCCAAGGAGCAGATGGGCTTCGAGAGCGTGGAGGACCTGCGCACCCGCATCGCCGAGTCCATCGCCAGCCAGAAGGCCGACATGATGCCGCGCCTCAAGGAGAACGCCTGCCTGTACGCGCTCGCCGAGCGCGTCGAGGCCGAGGTCCCCGAGGCCCTGCGCGAGGATGCGGAAGCCAGCCTGATCCAGGACTTCTTCCAGCAGCTCCAGAGCCAGGGCATGACGTTCGACGTGTACCTCGCCCAGCAGGGCATCACGCCTGACCAGTTCAAGGAAGACGTCAAGCAGCAGGCGCTCGACATGTCCAAGCAGGACCTCGCGCTCGACGCGTGGGCCCGCCACTTCGGCATGGAGGCCACCGGCAAGGACGTCACCGAGGAGTTCGTGAAGAGCGGCGTGGAGGACCCCGAGGCCCTGCAGGCCGAATGGCGCGCGAACGGCCAGCTGCACATGGTGCGCCAGGGCGTGCTGCGCACGAAGGCCGTGAAGGACCTCATGGACAAGGCCGTCGTGACCGAGCTCGACCCCTCGAAGAAGAAGGACGAGGAGAAGAAGCCGGCCAAGAAGGCTGCCGCCAAGAAGACCGCCAAGAAGGACGACGCCGAGGGCGACGAGCCCGCGAAGAAGCCGGCCAAGAAGGCCGCTCCGAAGAAGGCTGCGAAGAAGGACGAGGGTGCCGAGGCCAAGGCCGACGACGCCGAATAGCACCGCGAACTGCTCGGGCCGTCCGGCTGCGCACCTGCGCGGTTGGACGGCCCGAGGTAACGAAACGGTACCCGGGCCTTGCACAGCGCAGCGATACATCGCACTATGGCATGAACGCAAGCAGAGCCGCCCAGCGGCCTCAAGAGACAAGCGAGGCATACCTATGAGTTTTGATCCCAAATCAGCATTGATCCCCTACGTTATCGAGCAGTCCCCCCGCGGCGAGCGCAGCTACGACATCTACTCCCGCCTGCTCAACGATCGCGTCATCTTCCTGGGCGAGCAGATCGACGACAACGTGGCCAACTCCGTCGTGGCGCAGCTGCTCCACCTCGAGAGCGCCGATCCCGACAAGGACATCTCCCTGTACATCAACTCGCCGGGTGGCTCGGTGACCGCCGGTCTCGCCATCCTCGACACGATGGACTTCATCAAGTGCGACGTGTCCACCATCTGCCTGGGCGAGTGCGCGTCCATGGCCGCCGTGCTGCTTTCCAACGGCGCCAAGGGCAAGCGCCTGTGCCTGCCGAACTCCATGGTGCTCATCCACCAGCCGTCCGGCGGCGCGCAGGGCCAGCAGACCGAGATCGCCATCGTGGCCGACTTCATGCTGAAGACCCGCAACCGCCTGAACAAGATCCTCGCGGACAACACGGGCCAGACGCTCGAGACCATCCAGAACGACACCGAGCGCGACAACTACATGACCGCCGAAGAGGCCGTTGCCTACGGCCTGGTCGACCGCATCACCACCTCGCGCGCGGTTGCGCCGAGCACCGACGAGTAGAAGAGCGAACAGGATACATGAACGACAGACGCGACGACGAATTCGAAGGCCGGAACTCCGACATCGCCTGCGCCTTCTGCGGCAAGCAGCCGCATCAGGTGGCGGCGATGATCTCGGGGCCGAACGGCATCTACATCTGCGACGAGTGCATCTCCGTGTGCGCCGACGCGATGATGCGCGACCTGGGGCTGAGCGTTCCCGGCCACGACGCGGACGCGTCGGCCGAGGGCTTCTCCCATGCTGAAGAGGGCCGCCACGCGCGGGTGGGCGACGGCGCCGTGATGGCGTCGGTCGCCGATCCGGCGCCGGAGGACGTGCTGGCCGACCTGCCCACGCCCCACGAGCTGTACGCGGACCTCTCCGAGCACGTGGTGGGCCAGGAACAGGCGAAGCGCGCGCTGTCGGTGGCGGTGTACAACCACTACAAGCGCATCAGCCTGGGCGCGGACGCCGAGGACGGCGACGTGGAGCTGGCGAAGAGCAACATCATGCTGCTGGGCCCCACGGGTTCGGGCAAGACGCTGCTGGCCCAGACGCTGGCCCGCACGCTGCGCGTGCCGTTCGCCATCGCGGACGCCACGACCCTCACCGAGGCCGGCTACGTGGGCGAGGATGTGGAGAACATCCTGCTCAAGCTCATGACGGCGGCGGATTTCGACATCCCGCGCGCCGAGATCGGCATCATCTACATCGACGAGATCGACAAGGTGGCCCGCAAGGCCGAGAACCTGTCCATCACCCGCGACGTGTCGGGCGAGGGCGTGCAGCAGGCGCTGTTGAAGATCGTCGAGGGCACGGAGGCCAGCGTGCCGCCGCAGGGCGGCCGCAAGCATCCGCAGCAGGAGCTCATCCACATCGACACCACGAACATCCTGTTCATCCTGGGCGGCGCGTTCGTGGGCCTGGCCGACATCATCGCCGAGCGCGTGGGCAAGAGCGGCCTGGGCTTCAACGCCGAGATGCCCGAGAGCAAGAAGCACGCCGAGGCCGAGCTTCTGGCCCAGGTGCTGCCGGAGGACCTCAACAAGTACGGCATGATCCCCGAGTTCGTGGGCCGCATCCCCGTGGTGACGTCCCTCAACGAGCTGTCGGAGGACGACCTCGTGCGCATCCTCACCGAGCCGAAGAACGCGCTGGTGAAGCAGTACACGAAGATGTTCGAGTTCGAGGACTCCGCGCTCACGTTCGAGCCCGAGGCCCTGCGCGCCATCGCGCACGAGGCCGTCGAGCACGGCACGGGCGCCCGCGGCCTGCGTTCCATCTGCGAACGCGTGCTGCAAGACGTGATGTACGACCTGCCCGAGCAGAACGGCCCGTCGTCGGTGACCATCCGCGCGACGGACATCACGGGGGAGACGAAGCCCGACATCGAGTCGGCGGACGAGATCGAGGCCCTTCCGGCGGGCGACGAGGCGAGCCTGCAAAGCGCGTAGCGCGGGCGCAGGATACGGTAAACGAGCGGGCGGATCGCGGACGAGCGGCGCGCCCGCTTTTCGGTTTGAGAGACTTTGAGGACGAAAGAGCAGATCATGGCCGATAACACGAACGACAAGAGCGGCAAGAAGATCGATTACGACTTCGCCGCCCACGAGCGCCCGCTTTTCGACGCGTGGATGGACGCGGGCTACTTCCAGCGCACGCCCGAGCTGGGCGCGGGCACGGGGCAGCCCTACACCATCGTCATCCCGCCGCCGAACATCACGGGCGTGCTGCACATGGGCCACGCCCTCAACGACACCATCCAGGACACGTGCATCCGCCGCGCCCGCATGCAGGGCCGTCCCACGCGCTGGATCCTCGGCACCGACCACGCCGGCATCTCCACGCAGACCAAGGTGGACAAGAAGTTGGCCGACCAGGGCATCAGCCGTTTGGAAATCGGCCGCGAGGCGTTCATCGAGGCGTGCTACGACTGGTACAAGGAGTACGGCACCACCATCGTGAACCAGATCAAGGGCATGGGCTGCTCGTGCGACTACGCCGACGAGCACTTCACGCTGGAGCCGGCCTACGTGAAGGCCGTGCGCAAGCTGTTCGTGGACTGGTACCACGACGACCTCATCTACAAGGGCAAGCGCATCGTGAACTGGTGCCCCCACTGCACGACGTCCATCTCCGACGACGAGGCCGAGTACGTGGACGAGGCGGGGCACCTGTGGTACCTGCGCTACCCGCTGACCGAGCCCGAGGACGGCCTGGAGTACCTCGTGGTGGCCACGACGCGCCCCGAGACGATGCTCGGCGACACGGGCGTGGCGGTGAACCCGAAGGACGAGCGCTTCAAGCACCTCGTGGGCAAGACGGTGAAGCTGCCGCTCGTCGACCGCGAGATCCCCATCTTCGCCGACTGGCACGTGGACAGGGAGTTCGGCACCGGCTGCGTGAAGACCACGCCCGCGCACGACCCGAACGACTGGGCGATGGGCGAGCGCAACGGCCTCGAGCGCATCAACATCTTCGACGAGCGGGCGCACGTGGTGGACGGCTTCGGCGCGTTCAGCGGCATGGACCGCGACGAGGCCCGCGAAGCCGTCGTGGCCGCGTTCGACGAGCTGGGCTTGCTGGAGAAGGTGGAGGACCACGACCACTCCGTCATGACGTGCTACCGCTGCCACACGAAGCTCGAGCCCTGGGAGTCCGAGCAGTGGTTCGTGGCCGTGGACGGCCTCAAGCAGGACGCGGCGCGCGTGGTGGAGGACGGCTCCATCCAGTTCCACCCCGAGCGCTGGAAGCAGGTGTACCTCGACTGGCTGGACAACCTCAAGGACTGGTGCATCTCGCGCCAGCTGTGGTGGGGCCACCGCATCCCCATGTTCTACTGCGACGAGTGCGGCTGGGAAGACGCGTCGGTGGAGGACGTCGAGGTGTGCCCCGTGTGCGGCAAGCCCGCACGCCAGGACGAGGACGTGCTCGACACGTGGTTCTCGTCGCAGCTGTGGCCGTTCGCCACGATGGGCTGGACCGAGGAGGGCATGGACGCGCCGCAGATGAAGCAGGCGTATCCCACGCAGGTGCTGTCCACGGCGCGCGACATCATGGGCCTGTGGGTGGCGCGCATGGTGATGGCGTCCATGTACTGCACCGATCGCATCCCGTTCGAGCACGTCATCATCCACCCGACGGTGATGGCCGCCGACGGCAAGCCCATGTCCAAGAGCCGCGGCAACGGCGTGGACCCGCTGCGCCTCATGGAGGACTACGGTGCCGACGGCATGCGCTTCGGCCTGCTCATGCAGGTGACGGGCGCGCAGGACCTCAAGTTCAACGAGGCGAAGCTGGAAAGCTCGCGCAACTTCGCGAACAAGATCCGCAACGCCGCGCGCTTCGTGACGATGAACCTCGACGACTACGAGCCGGGCGCGCCCGAGCCCGTGACGCCCGCCGACCGCTGGATCTTCTCGCGCTTGGCGGGGCTCGTCGCCCGCGTGGACGAGGCGTTCGCGAACTTCGAGTTCGGCGAGATCACGCGCGAGCTGTACTCGTTCGTGTGGAACGAGTTCTGCGACTGGTACATCGAGTTCTCGAAGGCCCGCCTGAACGGCTCGCCGGAGGATCGCCGGTCCTGCCAGCGCAACCTCGTGTTCGTGCTCGACCAGGCGCTGCGCCTGCTGCATCCCATCATGCCGTTCGTGACGGAGGATATCTACCAGCAGCTGCCCATCGACCGCACGGACGCGCCGTACCTCATCGTGGCCGCGTGGCCCGACGCCGAGGCGCTGGCGCGCTACGCCGACGCGGACGCCGAGCGCGCCATCGACATGGTGTGCGAGACGGTGTCGGCCATCCGCTCGACGCGCGCCCGCTACGGCATCTCGCCGAAGACCGAGCTCAACGTGGTCGTGAAGGCGGGGGAGGCCGACGCGGCGCTGCTCGAGGCGCAGCGCGGGCTGATCGAGGGCATGGGCGCCACGGCGTCGCTCGCGATCGCCGCTGACGCCGAGAAGCCGGCCGAGTCCAGCGTGTCGTTGGCGCCGGGCCTCGAGGTGTACATCGTGCTGTCGGGCCTCGTGGACTTCGACGCCGAGCGCGCCCGCTTGGAGAAGGAGCGTGCGAAGCTGGCCGCCGACGCCGGCAAGCTGGAGAAGAAGCTGGGGAATCCGGGCTTCTTGGCGAAGGCCGCGCCCGAGATCGTGGAGAAGGATCGTGCCAAGCATGCCGAAATGGCCGATAAGCTGGCTCGCGTGGAGGCGCAGTTAGCGGAATTGGGGTAGCCATGTTCCCGTACGCGAGCATCCATCCCGCTGTTGCGAATGCCGCATTCGACCAGCTGAAGTACGACTTCTACCGCCTGGTCGATCCGAGCGACCACCGGGTGTTCGCGTACGGTTGCGATACGGCGGAGCTTCGCGCGTCCGACGAGCTCTGCTATCGCGTCTGGAAGCAGGGCGCGCCGTGCCTCAACTGCACGTCGCGCTCCTGCTTGGCGCTGCAGGCGCCCATGTTCAAGATCGAGTACCTCGACGGGCGCGTGCTGCTCGTCACGAGCCTGCCGTCCGAGGTGGAAGGACGCGTTTTCGCCCTCGAGCTGATCAAGGACGTGACCGACAGCCTGCTCGTGGCCGATATCGAGGTGCACGACAACATCGAGATCACGCACATGGTGACGAAGTTCAACGATCTCGCCGTGCGCGACGGGTTCACGAAGCTGTTCAACAAGACCTACATCAACAACGAGCTCGAAGGGCTCATCCAGGCCGCGAAGGACGATCCTGCCGCCGAGGCCGCCGCGGTCGTGGTGCTCGACATCGACGACTTCAAGCTGATCAACGACACGTACGGTCACGTGGCCGGCGACGACACGCTGCAGTACTTCGCCAACCGCCTGCGCAACCTCGCGCGCGAGTTCGACGCGTGGGTCGGCCGCTTCGGCGGCGACGAGTTCGTGCTGTGCGCGCCGCAAGGGCTTGCCGACGAGGATCTCGAGCGCCTGTTCACTGAGGTCGACGTCATCGAGCAGCACGTGTTCGAGACCGAGGCGGGCTCCTTCTCGCTCACGGCAAGCTGCGGCGCCTGCTTCGTGCGCCCCGACGACACCGCCCGCACGCTGCTCGACCGGGCCGACGAGGCCATGTACCGCGCCAAGCCCCTCGGCCGCAGGCTGGCCGTGCGCTAGGGAGCGGCGCCTTCCCGCGGATTCTCTCCTCGTGCGGCCGCGCTGCGCAGGGTACGGGTGATACGATGATCCCGTAGGTGCGATATGGCGCGAGAGAGGATGTCCCATGACAAAGATCGGCAAGTTGATCGACGACCTCACCGGCAAGACCGAGGAGGAGATCCGCCTGAAGGAGCAGTATTGTTTCCTTCGGAGGATGGCCAGCGCGAAGTCGGAGACGCTCGAGAACCAACTCAAGCTCATGCTGGGCGACAAGGAGGCGGTGGGCGAGCTTGCGATCGTGGGCGACAAGGCGTTCGACTACCGTAGCGGGCAGCACGTCAACATCTCGCCGCACTGCGACGATGCCATCGCCGGGGCGATCGACGAGTATTTCGAGGGAAGCGAAGGCGTCAAAGCGGGCTTTCGGGTTCTCGTCAAGCAAGGCCTTTCCAGGTTGATCGAGAACACGTCCATCGGCGAGATCGAGGATACGCTGGTATTCGTGTACCCCGAGAACTGCGCCATCGTGCGCGTGGACGTGATGGCCTACCAGTACACGTTCTCGTCCAAGGGAATCCTCGCGAACGACGTCGAGAACGTGTTCGTCTACACCATGGCGAAGTCCATCGTCGACCACGAGAAGGTGAGTATCGACTACCTCTTGTACACCGTGGTGGAGATGCTGCGCGGCGATTCCGATGAGGAACCAAGCCTCGACCAGGTGATGCCGTTCATCGAGGAGCTGCGGACGTGCTGGAAGCAGCTCGACGAGGGCATGGCGACCGGGGCGCCGTCGTAAGGACGGGCCGTATTCCGACAACGGGGGACTGCGGAGCGGTTTCGGCCTCGTGTTTCGCCGAACAGAGCGCGCCGGGCGCTGGGCCGGGTTCTTCGGAGCGCTTCAACCGGGACACCTGGGTATCGCGCGCGACCAACGTCGACGGGCTTGACGGCCCGTTCGTAGAGCCGAACCGCGTCATCGCCGTAGTTGGCTGGGCCGGCAGCGACGGGGGACAGGCTTCCGGTCGGCATCGCCATGAGCGCGGTGATTGGCTGGCAACGTGCGTGCGATCCACGCTGGGTCGGCTGGCAACGCGCGTGCGATCCGCGCTGGAACCGCGTTGGATTCGCGTAAGATCGAGGAGAATTCCCGCTAGATCCCCGCCATCGCCGCGTAAGACGGCGTTGTTACCATTGAAGGAGGAGAATCGCTCGACAAGAAATAACGTGTGAGGTATATTATGGGGACTTGGGAAGTTGATCTGAGCTTGATAGAGCCATGGCTTGACGCACTGGATGGCGAGACGGCTGTTCGGATCTGGGATGCTTTGGAGGTGCTTCAAGATCATGGGCCGCATGCCGGAAGGCCGCTCGTCGATTCGGTGAAGGGCTCGGCATTCAAGAACATGAAGGAGCTCAGGCCGCCTTCTCCTGGCAGAAGCGAGGTCCGGATACTGTTCGCGTTCGATCCATCGCGAAAAGCGGTGATGCTTCTGGCTGGCGACAAATCGGTCGGCGGGACGCGCGAGCGATGGAGCCGTTGGTACGCACGGGCCATCCCGAGGGCCGACCGGCTTTTTAAGCGTTACCTGAAAGAGTTGGAGGAAGCGCAATGAGAAAAGGCCTTACCATCGAGGAATATTTTGCGACGCGCACTGATATCACTCCTGAAATGAAAGAGAAAGCCCATCTCGCTACCGAGGCGAAGATCAAGGGATACGAGCTGCAACAGGCGCGCAAGGCGTGCCATATGACGCAGAAGGAGGTCGCGGCCAAGATGGGCGTCAGCCAGAAGCGCATCTCCGACTTGGAGAACGGCAGCATCGACGTCATGCAGGTGGATACGTTGCGCCGCTACATCACCAGCCTGGGCGGTACCCTCGAGATCAAGGCCATACTCCCCGAAGTCTCCCTTGATCTTCAAGGCCTGGGTACCGATCACCCGCTTTTCTCGTAAACGCGATCTTGTAACGAGCGACGCCTCTTGGGTTGCCGGAAGGCTTCCCGAGAGCTCCCGCTCGTTCCAATTTTCATGGCTTTCGTTACGGCATTGTTGCTTTTATACAACATATAGGTATAATCGAATGCGCGACGGGCAAACCGTTGGATGGAAGGGTCAGGCGCTCGGGTCGATGCGGGGGATTCCCTCGAAGAACTCGGACAGCGTCATGTCGAATCCGTTCGCGATTTTCGCAAGGTTCTGCAAGGTGACGTTGCGCTGCCCGACCTCGATGGATGCGAGGTAGGTGCGGTCCATGCCGATTTTGTTGGCAAACCGCTCCTGGCTGACATCGTTGATGGCGCGCAGGTCCTTGATACGCAGACCGACTTTTGTTTGAAGTGTGTTTCGCATCGTCGCAGCGTATCGTGTGTGTTGTGTATATAACAACGGACTATATACAACATTGCACAATCGTTGAGGGAGGGAAAGGCGCTCGTCGCCTTTTTCTTTCGGCGGGTATGTTGTATGTATGCAACATACCCGTGAGCCGTCGGGCTCGGTACATATCTTGAGAAGACGAAATCGTCGCGAAGCGCGTTCCGTCGATCGACAAGAGGATGAATAGATGCGTTGGCTCGATACGAGCGGCTGTCGCCGGAGAGCGACGGCACGGCGCAGCTATTCGTCCTCTTTTCTTTTGACGGAACGGATCGGCGTGCGCGAGAGGCGAGAGGAAGGAGCAGGCATGTGGTATGTGGCGCAAGTGCAAGCGGGTCGTGAGTCCTCGACGCTCGAGATGTGCCGCCGCTTGGTACCCCCTTCCGTCATGGAGGACTGCTTTATGCCCGAATACGAGGTCATGTGGAAGATCCGCGGCGAATGGCGTCTGGTGAAGCGGCTGTTGTTCCCGGGGTACTTGTTCTTCGTGGCCGACGATCCCGAGGCGCTCCATCGGGAGCTGTCGAAGGTGCCCCTGCCCATCCGTCTGCTGGGCAACGAGGAGAACTCGTTCTTCCCGCTCACGGGCAAGGAGCGCGACTGGTTCCTGTCGTTCATGGACGGCAGCCATACCGTGCGCATGAGCGAGGGCGTGATCACCGGCGACAAGATCACCGTCACGAGGGGCCCGCTCATGGGCTTCGAGGGCGACATCCGCAAGATCGACCGGCACAAGCGCCGTGCCTACCTCGACGTCAGCCTGTTCGGGCGCACCGTCCCTGCCAGCGTCGGCCTGGAAATCGTCAGGAAATCCGCATGAAGCCGTTTCGCTCGACGGGGGTCGTTCGCCGTGTTGCGGATGCGATCACACGCATTCGCGAGCGTTCCTCCTGTCCCTTCATCAACCTGTAACTCAACTGCTTGCGGAAATTACCTGCACGTCTGCTCGTTCTTCGCCATCTTTGCTATAATGACTGATCGTGTGCAGGTATCAGGTGTTTCGATGCGTGTGCGCCAGTCGCTGAATATACAAGAAAACGAGGTTGAAATGAGCGAACTGCTGTCCCAGCTGTGGACTCCTGAACTGCAAGCCGCGTTCACCGTGGTTGTGGTGCTGCTGGTCATCCTGTACGTGCTGTCCATCATCTGGGTGGTTCGCGACGCGTACTTGCGCGGCTCCTACTGGTACGTATGGGCCATCGTGGCGCTCATTCCGCTGCTCGGCATCATCGCGTACTGCTTGCTGCGCCCGCCGCTGCTGCAGATCGATCGCGACGAGCAGGAGCTGGAGATCGCGCTCAAGCAGCGCGAGCTCATGAAGTACGGCGAGTGCGCGAACTGCGGCTATCCCGTGGAATCCGATTTCGTGCTGTGCCCGAACTGCCACCAGCGCCTCAAGAACCTTTGCGGCACCTGCAACCACGCCCTCGACCCCACCTGGACCGTGTGCCCGTACTGCGCCACGCCCGTGGCCGGCGGCCCCCGCACGCGCCGCGCCCCGCAGCAGCAGCGCGCTGCGCGAACGCAGCAGCCGCAGCAGGCGGCATCCCAGCAGCAGACGAGGCAGGCGCGCCCCGCTCAATCCGAGCACGGCGCCCAGTAACCACTTCGCTTTTCATCGAAGCCGCCTCGCGAACAACGGGGCGGCTTCGTTGTTTTGTCGCATCGGCGGGCGCCGGACGCACCCGCTGCGAACCGATCGTGCAGGTGCTTTGTGCGCACCCGGCACAGGAAAGGAACTGATATGAACATCGTACTTCCCGACGGCTCGACCAAGGAACTCGCGGAAGGCGCCACCGTCGCCGACGTGGCCGCCTCCATCGGCGCGGGCCTGGCGAAGGCCGCGCTCGCCGGCATCGTGAACGACCAGCCGGTCGACCTCTCCGCACCCGTGCAGGAGGGCGACGCCGTCGCCGTCGTCACGGCCAAGAGCGACGAGGGCCTCGAGCTTTTGCGCCACTCCACGGCGCACGTCATGGCCGCCGCGCTCGTCGACCTCTACGGCGACGTGCAGTTCGGCGTGGGACCGGCCATCGAAGACGGCTTCTACTACGACGTCAAGCTCGACCGCGCGCTGTCGCCCGACGACTTCGCCGCCATCGAGGCCCGCATGGCCGAGATCGTGAAGGCCGACGAGCCCTTCGAGCGCCGTGTGGTCACGCGCGCCGAGGCCGAGGAGATCTTCGCGAGCCAGCCGTTCAAGCTGGAGCTCATCGCCGAGCTTCCCGAGGACGCCGTCATCACCACCTATCGCATCGGCAAGTTCACCGACCTGTGCCGCGGGCCGCACCTGCCCTCGACCGGCAAGATCGGGGCGTACAAGCTGACGAAGCTGGCCGGCGCGTACTGGCGCGGCGACGCCGAGCGCGAGATGCTCACCCGCATCTACGGCACCGCGTTCTTCAAGCAGAAGGAGCTTGACGAGCACCTGCACAACATGGAGGAGGCCGAGAAGCGCGACCACCGCAAGCTGGGCCGCGAGCTGGGCATCTACACCATGGACCCGCTGGCCGGCGTGGGCCTGCCGCTGTACCTCCCCAAGGGCGCGCGCGTCATCCGTACCATGCAGGAGTGGCTGCGCCGCGACCTGTACGAGCGCGGCTACGAGGAGGTCATCACGCCGCACGTGTACAACGCCGACGTGTGGAAGACCTCGGGCCACTACGGCTTCTACAAAGAGAACATGTACTTCTTCAACATCAACGAAGGCACCGACGAGGACCCGCGCCTGACCGAGTACGCCGTGAAGCCCATGAACTGCCCGGGCCACGTGATGCTGTACAAGAGCGAGCTGCATTCGTATCGCGACCTGCCGCTGCGCTACTTCGAGTTCGGCACCGTGTACCGCCACGAGATGAGCGGCGTCGTGCACGGCCTGCTGCGCGCCCGTGGCTTCACCCAGGACGACGCGCACGTGTTCTGCACGCGCGACCAGGTGGTGGACGAGGTGGTGGCCATCCTCGACCTCGTGGACCACATCATGAACACGTTCGGGTTCGCCTACGAGGCCGAGATCTCCACGCGCCCCGAGAAGAGCATCGGCACCGACGACATGTGGGAGCACGCGACCAACGCGCTCAAGGAGGCCTGCGCGCGCCACGACCTGGCCTACGAGATCAACGAGGGCGACGGCGCGTTCTACGGCCCGAAGATCGACATCAAGGTGAAGGACGCCATCGGCCGCACCTGGCAGTGCTCCACCGTGCAGGTCGACTTCAACATGCCCGAGCGCTTCGAGCTGACCTACCGCACCGAGGACAACACCGAGGAGCGTCCCTGGATGCTCCACCGCGCCATCTTCGGCTCCATCGAGCGCTTCCTGGGCATCCTCATCGAGCACTACGCCGGCGCGCTGCCGCTGTGGCTGGCTCCCGTGCAGGTGGCCGTGCTGCCGCTGGCTGATCGCCACAACGACGCGGCGGCCGAGCTGGCGAAGCAGCTCAAGGCGGCGGGCGGCCGCATCGAGGTGTACGACCAGAACGAGCCCATGCGCGTGAAGATCGCGAAGGCCCAGAGCCAGAAGATCCCGTACATGGTGGTGCTCGGCGACAAGGAGATCGAGAACGGCACGGTCAGCGTGCGCGAGCGCCACGAAGGCGACCTCGGCGCGTGGCCGGTCGAGCAGCTGCTGGAGAAGATCCGCGAGGCGGCGCTGTAAGCCTCTCGATCCGTTTCGCGTTCGACGACGACCCCGGCCAACGGCGCCGGGGTCGTTTTTTTTGCTCGGGATAAGTTCCGGCTGCGTGCAGGAGGCGGGGGCATGGCATGCAGCAGGGGCCGTCCGCAAGCCCTTTCCCCAAGGGTCGGACACGCGAATCCGCTCATGCTAACCAATTTTTTCGTTTTGCGTGCGATTCGGCGCTTCGAAACGCCCTTGGACGTCGATTTCCGAAAGCGATTTTTACGTTTCCGCAGGTCGCGTGATGCACGTTCGACCGCTGCGGGGCAGCAAGCCCCCTTGAGCGTACGCAAAACGAAAAAATTGGTTAGAACTCGGCGATTCGCGTGCCGCTGTTAAACCGTCAGGTGTCGAGCGCTTCCGGTCCGAGACGGATTCCTCCTTGCATACTATATCGGCTTCCGATATACTGACTATATCGGAAGCCGATATAGTTGCGATGGCGAGGGCGAAGAGGGAGGGGGAGGCGTGGAATCGATAGCGCTGACCGAGGCGGTGTTCTACATCCTGTTGTCGCTCGATGAGCCGCTGCACGGCTACGGCATCATGCAGAATGCCGAGCGCCTGAGCCGGGGCCGCGTGCGCCTGGCGGCGGGCACCCTGTACGGCGCGCTCGACACGCTGCAGAAACGGCGCTGGATCGAGCCGGCGCCCGGCGGAGGGTCGGGGCGGAAGAAGGAGTACCGGTTGACGGACGCCGGCCGCGACGCGGTGAAAGGCGAGCTCGAGCGGCTGCGCGAGCTGGTGGGAAACGGCGAGGAGATCGTGGGGAGGTGGCCGTCGTGAAGCGGGTGATGCACCGGCTGTTTTGGGCGTGGGATTTCGACCGCGAGGAGGAATGGCTGAACACGTGGGCCGCGCGCGGATGGGCGCTCGTCGACGTGTGCGGGTTCCGCTACGTGTTCGAGGAGAGCGCGCCGGGGGAGTACGCGTACCGCCTCGAGCTGCTGGAATACACGGCGAACCACGCCGAAAGCCGCTGCTACCTGGACTTCTTGCGCGACATGGGCATCGAGTGCATCGGGTCGTACGGCCGCTGGGTGTACCTGCGGCGCAGAAGCGACGGCGCGCCCTTCGACCTGTTCTCCGACGTCGATTCCAAGATCGCGCACCTGCGGCGCATCAACGTGCTCGTGCTGGCGGTGCTCGTCATCTGCCTGGCGGGCGGCGCGAACCTGCTGCATATGCGCGACTACCCGCTGGATGCGCTGCCGTTCGCCGTGCTGTGGGCGGCGGTTTCGATCCTCGTGGCGTGCGGGTTCGTGCGGGTCGCGCGCAAGCTGCGCCGCTTGAAGCGCGAACGCGCCGTGCGCGAGTAGGCTCAGCCCAGCCAGAGCCGGTAGACGGTGGGCGGGTCGTAGTCGGACAGCGCGAGGCAGAAGCGGGACGGGTCGATGTCGTCGTAGGCCGCCGGGTCGTGGAACGTCTTCTCGTACACGAGGAACGGCACGGTAAACGTGCGCGTCTCGCCGGGTTGGATGACGTTCCAATCGTCGGGGATGCTGTAAGTGGCGAACGTATCCTGCGGTTCGCCGTACAACTCGTCGAGCAGGTACTTGTCGGTATGTAGGCCGTTGCCGAGGTTGTCCGACGCGCCGTTGAAATCCTCGCTCCAGAGCATCGGCGTGTACATGCGCGCCGGCTCGTCGTTCGGGTTCGTCACGGTGAGCTCGACGAGGAATACCTTTGCCTCGGCGTCGCTGGACTCGATGCGCGCGTCGCCGTAGTGCGGGTACCATTCGATGAACGCGTCGTCGGTCATCGCCTTGAAGCCGGTGACGGTCAGGTCGAGTGCGGGCTGGTCGTAGCGCCAGCTGTCGGAGTTCGCGGTGCGCTCGCGTTCCTCGTCCGGCCACGCTGCGATCTCCTCCTCGCTGTATGAGAAGCCCTTGCCTTGCGTCAGGCCTTCGACGCGCAAGGTTTCGCCCTGTGCCACGTCCGCGATGCTTTCGGCCGCGTAGCGGCTGCCGCCGCTGGCCTGCGACCTGCCAACTTCGGTATCCGCCGTCCGCGCTCGCGGCTCGCCGGGGGTGAATTGGAAGGCGAACCAGACGAGCGCGGCGGTGGCCGCCGCGATGCAGACGGCGCCGAGGGCCGTCCGTGCGATCCTGCTGCGTGCTGCGCTCATGGGACGCTCCTTCTCCGTGGTCCGCGATCCGACGCATCCAACCTAGCACGACCCGGCGCGAAACGGCAATGATGAAGTTTTTCATCACCCGTTCTGCCCGGGCGCGCCGGGAGCTTGCGCTATGCTGGGGAAATCCAAACGGCAAACCGGCAAGAAGGAGGGCGGCGCATGGTCTCGTGGTCGACGGTGGCGGTGCTCGCGCTGGCGTGCGTCGTGTACGGCGCGTTCTGCACGGCGGCGGCGCGGGCGTTCTTCCGCGCGCGGGCCGACCGGGCGGCGTACCGGACGGCGGGCGCGTGGGCGGCCTGCTTCGGCGTGACCGTCGTCGGGTCGCTCATGGCGCTCGACGCGCAGGGCGTCGACGCGGCCGCGGCGTTCGCGGCCTGCGCGTGCCTCGCATCGTTCCCGCTGTGCCTGCTGCTCGAACGCCGCTGGCGCAACCGCGACATGGCCGCGGCCGTGGCCTACCTGCAGCTGCATCGGCCGGCTCCCCGGCCCGCGGAGCCGGCCGCCGCGCCGGGGTCGGAATGGGGCACCGGCCTCGACGCCACCTGCGCGCGCCTCGCGCGCTCCTACGACCTGACGCGCCGCGAGGAGGACGTGCTGCGCCTGCTCATGGAGGGCCGCACGTTCGCGGAGGCCGCCGACGAGCTGGTGGTGTCCCTCAACACGGTGAAGAGCCACGTACGCCGCATCTACGCCAAGATGGGCGTCAGCGGCAAAGCCGACCTGTTGGAGAAGGTGTCGTGCTGAACCTGCCGCATCCCCGAAAGGTGCGCTACACTGCAAAGGGTAGCAAGGTGATGGGGCAAAGGGGAGTGCTGAGATGGGCATGAGGGTGCTGACGGTCGTCGGCTTGTCGTTTCTGTGGTCGGTCCTGTATTCGGACATCTACTTTCCCCTGTCGTTCGTGTTCGACGGCGGCGGGACGTTCTCGCAGGCCGACCTCTCGTATTTCCACACGCTGTTCTGCGTCGTGCTGCTGTGCCTGCTGGCCATCTGCTTCTTCGCCCGACGGCTGATCCAGGATCTCGTGCGGTTCCATGCGAGGGCGCTGGCGGTCGCGGGCGTCGTCACGGGCGTGACGGGCGCCTTCGTGCTGGCGCTCGGCTCGTCGGTGCGGGGCGTCGAGGAGGTCGAGATCGGCGCCGCCACGACGTTGCTGGCCCTGTGGCTCGTGCTCGTGTTCCTGGGATGGACGAACGTGCTGATGCGCGGCAGCGAGAGCGAGATGGCGCAGAACGTGTGCCTGTCGTTCGTCGTGCACCTCGTCGTCGTGTCCTTGGTGCTGCTGACGGGCGTCCCCTTGGTCGCCTATCAGCTCGCGTGCCCCCTGTTCGCCTCGCTCGCCCTGGCGTTCTTCCCGGAGCGGTCGGAGCGATCGACGTTCGTGGGCGCGCAGGCGTTCAGGGAGCTGCCGTACCGGATCATCGTGCCGCTGTGGTTCTTCATCTTCCTGGGAATCGTGAGCACCCGCTTGATGGTGGGTTCGACGAACGGCATCCTCACCACCGACTCGCGGTTCATGACGATCGTGCCCTCGCTGGTCATCGCGGGGATCATGACGGTCTGGTGCTTCGCCGCCACCTGGTCTTCGGACACGGAGTTCTCGATGTTCTCGTTCTTGGCGGTCGCGGCGGTCTTCGGTTTCGTCGTGGTGATCCTGCTGAACCAGCACGACCTTCCCTTTTCGACGAAGCGCATCGCGGTGGCTTCCGAGCATTGCCAGGAGCTGCTCTGCTTCATGGTGCTGGTGTCGACCTGCATCAGGAAACGCCTGTCGCCGCTCGTGGCGGTCATCGCGTTTCTGGCCGCGTGCTTCCTCGTGCCCCGGTTCGCGGCGAACGACCTCGTGTATTTCGCGGGAGCCGGGATCACCCTCGACGCGAGCGGCTCCATGGCAACCGTCTCGGCGGCGGTCATCTTCGTGTTCACGGTGCTGATCGTGGTGCTGCTCATGCGCTACGGCAAGCAGTATCGCGAGCAGGGGCGCGGCCAGGAAAGCGACCGGTTGGCCGAGCGCTGCGAGCGCCTTGCCCGGACGGGCGGTCTTTCCAAGCGCGAGACGGAGACGCTGGTGTGCCTGTGCGAGGGGATGAGCGTGCGGGACGTGGCCGAAACCATGTGCATCGCCGAATCCACCGTGAAGACCCACGTGAAGCATATCTGCGAGAAGCTTGACGTGCACTCCCGACGCGACCTGTCCCAGCTGGTGGACGGGTACGCCTCGGACTCCTCCGCGTGATGCGTTTCCCCTGATGGAACCTCCCCTATGAGAGGGGATTCCGCCCTCGGGACGTAAATCCCCTCCTGCGCCTGAATACAGCGCGCTCCCTTCCTCCTATGATCTCGAGCGTCGTACACGCTGTCCCGTCAAAGTGGCCGGGCGGCGCGAAGGATGCAACGATAGGAGGAGTTATGGGAAACGAACCCAAGGGCGCCAAGGCCGCGGGGGTGTCGCGTCGAACGTTCATCGGCGGAGCCGTGACGTTGGGGGCGACGATGGCCGCGACCGCGCTCGGAGGATGCGCGCCGCAGGCGAGCGCCGAGTCCAAGGCGCAATCGAGCGCATCGGCCGCGTCGAGCGCGCCCGACGTGCGCACGACGGACACGGCGGGCGATCCGAGCTACCTGCCGCTCAACACGGAGCTCCCCACGCCGAAGATGCCGGCGCCCGACACGACCGAGTACGCATGCGACGTGCTGGTGGTGGGCGGCGGGCTCACGGGGCTCAACGCGGCGTGGGCCGCGGCCGAGGCGGGCAAGAGCGTCGTGCTGGTGGACAAGGGCACGCCCGGGTACTCGGGGCTTTCCGCTTGGCCGAGCTGCACGGCGTACTACGACCCCGACCTCGACGCCGATCTGGACACGTGGGACGAGTACATGCGGCGCAGCTGCGACTGCTTCGCGAACCTCACGTGGGAGGACGTGTGGGTGCAGGAGTCGAAGAGCGCGACGCAGCGCCTGATCGACTGGGGCTGGATATCGTCCTACGACCGCGCGGCCGATACCGCGTACTGGGTCGACGGGCTGTGCTGGCATGACGACGTGCGCGGGTACTACCGGGAATTCGCCGACAAGGACCGCCGCAAGGTGTTCGGCGCGGTGCTCGAAAAGAGCGGCGTGACGGTGGTGGACCACGTCATGATCGTCGACGTGGTCGAGCGGGACGGCGCGTGCGTCGGTGCCGTGGGGCTGCACTTCAAGAGCGGCACGATGCTGTCGTTCGCGGCGAAGGCGGTGGTGCTGGCCACGGGCAACGGCGTGACGAAGTCGAGCGGGTACCCGCTGGGAGCCGACACGTTCGACGGCATCTGGATGGGCTACCAGCACGGGCTGCCCATCACGGGCGTCGAGTTCGAGGACTTCCATATGACCACGCGTTTCGCCGCGGGAAACATCCAGATGGACAACAGCTGGCCCTATTTGGAGAACATCTGGCTGACGGGCGGCACCGTCGATGCCGAGCACATGATGAAGAAGCCGGGCGTCCAGGAGCGCACGAGCAGCTTCCTCGAGGGGTTCAAGCGCAGCGACACGACCGAGCTCGAGGACATCGCCGGGGCCGCGTGCTCGTCCGCGGTGACCAAGGGCAACGCCGACGACCCCCGCAAGGGCAAATGGACGAGCCCCATCCCCAAGGGGAACACCTACGGCGCCGCGCCGGGCATGTGCGTGCACACGGCCGCGGGCATCTGGTGCGGCGTCGACAACACCGACTGCTCCACGGGCATCCCCGGGCTGTACGCCGCGGGCGACGGCACGAACGGGTGCTACGTGGGCGGGCCGAACTACGGCGCCCAGCGCGGCAGCACCTCGTCGTTCATGACCGTGCAGGGCGAGCACGCCGGCGCGGCCGCGGCGGCGTACGCCGACACGGTGGGCGATGTCGCCCTCCCCGCCGACAAGGTCGCGGAGATCTCCGACGAGGTGCTGGCCCCCTTGTCGCGCGAGACGGGCTACGACCCGACGTGGGTGCGCGACACGCTGCACGGCATCATGGCGCCGGGATGGGTGACCATCGCGAAGAACGAGGCGAGCCTGCAGGCCGCCAAGACGCAGATCGTGCAGCTCAGAGAGCTGACGAGCGGGAAGATGATGGCCCAGAACCCCCATGACCTGCGCCTCGTGCAGGAAGTCGAGCACCAGCTGCTCGCCTGCGAGCTCAAGATCAACGCGGGCCTCGAGCGCAAGGAGAGCCGCGGCTACCACTACCGCACCGACTACCCCTTCAAAGACGATGCCAACTACCTGCACTACCTCGTGCAGACCAAGGGCGACGACGGCGAGCCGGTGTTCGGCACGGTGGAGCTGCCCAGCCGCTGGGTGGGCGACGTGTCGGCAAGCTATGTCGAGCGCTATCCCAGCTTGTCCACGCCCGAAGAAGTGGCGAAGTACGGCGAGAAGAACTGACGAGAGGACAGGAGCAACGATATGGCTGTGACGCGCAAGGATTTGGATGCGTGCATCGGGTGCCGCACCTGCGAGACCGTGTGCCCGATGGACGTGATGTACTACGACGGCGAGCGGAACAAGTCGGTGATCGCCTACGTGCAGCAATGCATCAGCTGCGGCCAGTGCTGGCTGCGGTGCCCGAGCGGTTCGCTGGGGCTGTCGAGCGAGCTGGCCGATTTCGCCGTGAACGCAGGTCGGTAAGCCGGGAGCTCCCTCCGCTTTCGGCATCGCGCCCGCTCCGTTCGCTCGACGGGGCGGGCGCTCGCGCGCACCCGTCTCCCTCGGTTGGTGTACCATGCTATGAGCAAAACGACGCGGCGCGACGGCCGCAGCAGGGGAGGGCGTATGGCGCAGAAGGCGCTGACGGGCTATCGGGAGAAGCTCGCTCAGACGAACAGGGAGGCGAAGGCCACGGTGGTGGCGCTCGCCGTCGTCGTGGCGGTGTGGCTCGTCGGCGGGTTCGGGCTCGCGGGGCTCGACGTGCAGGTGCTCAGCACGCCGCTGTGGATCGTCGTGGGATGCGTGGGCACGTGGATCGCCGCAGTGGTCGCGGCCATCGTGCTGACGCGCTGCGTGTTCGCCGACTTCAGCCTCGACGACGAGGAGGGCCTCGATGGGTGACCTCGCCGCGCTCGTTCCCGTCGCGCTGTTCCTCGCGTTCGCCGTGGGTATGAGCATGGTCGTGCGCCGTCGCGCACGGGCCGCGTCGACCGGCGGCGGGTTCGTGAAGGAGTACTTCATCGGCAACCGCGGCCTCGGCGGCTTCGTGCTGGCCATGACCACCATCGCCACGTACGGCTCGGTGAGCTCGTTCGTGGGCGGCCCGGGTCAGGCGTGGAGCATCGGCTTCGGCTGGGTGTACATGGCCGTGGTGCAGGTGACGGCGCTCGTGCTTTTGTACGGCATCGTGGGCAAGAAGATGGCGCTCATCGCGCGCAAGCTGGACGCCATCACGGTGGTCGACGTCATCCGCGCCCGCTACGGCTCGGACGCGCTGGCGAACCTGTCGGCCGTCATCATCGTCGTGTTCTTCGGCGCCACCATGATCGCGCAGTTCGTGGGCGGCGCGAAGCTGTTCGAGGCGGTGACCGGCTACTCCTACGTGTTCGGCCTCGCGCTGTTCGGCGTGGCGGTGGTGCTGTTCACCACCATCGGCGGCTTCCGCGGCGTGGCGCTCACCGATGCGCTGTGCGGCATCGCCATGCTCGTGGGCATCGTCGTCCTGGCCGCGGGCATCCTGGACGCCGGTGGCGGCTACGAGGCCATCATGGGCTCGATCGCGCAGAACCATCCCGAGATGCTCGAGCCCACGTCGGGCGGCAATATGCCGCCGTCGCTGTACTTCACCCAGTGGCTGCTCGTGGGCATCTTCACGTTCGTGCTGCCGCAGTCGGTGGTGCGCACGATGGGATACAAGGACGTGAAGTCGCTCCACCGCGCCATGATCGTGGGCACCGTCATCATCGGCGCGATGATGATCGGCGTCACGGCGCTCGGCGTGCTGGCCGCGGGCGTGCTCACCGAGGACCTCGCGGCCTACGGCGGCAGCGTGGACAACATCATCCCGCTGGCCATCGTGCGCACGCTGCCGCCGGTGCTGGCCGGCATCGCCATCATCGGGCCGGTGGCCGCCTCCATCTCCACCGTGTCGTCGCTGCTCATCTCGTCGTCCTCGGCGCTCGTCAAGGACGTGTGGATGCACTACGCCGAGGCGCGCGGCAGGCGCGTGGGCGAGCGCACGCTGTCCGTGTCGAGCCAGGCGATCACGCTCGGCCTGGGCGCGGCGGTGTTCGTGCTGGCCATCGTGCCGCCCGACGTCATCTGGAAGATCAACATGTTCGCGTTCGGCGGCCTCGAGACGGCGTTTCTCTGGGTGCTCGTGTGCGGCCTGTTCTGGAAGCGGGCGAACCGCACGGGCGCGCTGTGGTCGATGGCGGGCGGGACGCTGGCCTACTGCGCAACGATGGCGCTCGGCTTCAAGGTGGCCGACCTGCACCAGATCGTCATCGGCGTCGTCGTGGCCGGCGCGTGCATGGTCGTCGGCTCGCTGGTCGGCTCGCACGCGTCGAAGGCCCGGCTCGACGTGTTCTTCCCGGACGGTGCGGACGGTGCGGGCGACCGGGGCGACGCGGAGGCTCGCCGCGCGAGCTAGCGCCGCCGCCCCCCGCGCTCGTGGCCGCGCTCGTCGCGGCGCTGCCGCGCGTCGTCGAACATCTGCTTGACGTCGTCCTCGCTCAAGCCCATGCGCTCGGCCGCGCGGCCCATCTCGCCCATGCGGCGGCGGTACTCGCGCACGACGCGCTCGGCCATGCGGCGGCACCGTTCCTCGCGGCGCTGCTGGGCCTGCGGAAGCAGGGGGCCGTCGCCGTCGGGATCGGCGTCGGGCGCCAGCTCGCGGCGGGCCATCTCCTGCGCGGCGTAGTCGAGCGCCTCGTCGATGGCGCGCTTGCGCGCCGATCTCCGCTGCAGCAGCGCGGCCCGTTCCTGCCAGTCCCTGTCGTCCGCCTCGCGCCCCTCGCGCCGCGTCGCCAGCCGCTCGAGCGCCTCCTTGCGCGCCAGCATGCGCTCCAGCTCCCAGTGCTCGCGCAGGATGTCGCCGATGTCGCGCGGGTTGCGCGTGATCTCCTTCACGGCCTCGAGGGGCTTCGCGTCGGCCACGCGGTAGGTGAGCATGCCCAGAAGCGGCATGAGGAACACGGTGATGGCGCCGGCGGCCACCAGCACGCTGGCCGTCTCCTGCGACATGGCGTTCGCGCTGACGGCCACCGAGGTCACCGCCACGATGATGGGCAGCGCCGTGGTGCAGTACAGCGCGATGGTCAGGCGGTTGTGCGTGGATATGTCGCGCGTGTCCTTGCCGGTGGACAGCGCGACGAAGATAGGCACCGCGCGGATGAGCAGCAGCATGAGGATGAACCCGACGAGCAGCGCCGGCTGCTGGAACACGGCCATGAGGTCGATCTTCGCGCCCGACACCACGAAGAAGATGGGGATGAGGAAGCCGTAGGCCACGCCGTCGAGCTTCTTCTCCAGCCCGTGGTCGCCCTCGGGGATGATGTAGCGCAGCACGAAGCCCGCGGCGAACGCGCCCAGCACGATGTCGAGGTCGAACGCGGCCGACAGCGCCACGAGGCCCACGAGCAGCACCACCACCATGCGCATCATGGTCTGCGACGTGCCCTCGGCGTTCGCGGTGAGGAAGTGGAACAGCCGGTGGCCGGCCTTCTTCGCCTTCGCCGGCACCACGGCCACGATGACGGCGATGGCCACGAACGCCAGCAGGATGAGGACGGTCTTCCACTCGGCGCGCGACGACAGCAGCACGGCCATGGCCAGGACGGGGCACAGCTCGCCCCAGGTGCCGTACGCCAGGATGGACTCGCCCACGCGCGTGCCGGTGAGCTCGCGCTCCTTGAGGATGGGCATGAGCGTGCCGAGCGCCGTGGTGGTCAGCGCGATGGCCACGGCGATGCCGTCGATGTGGCTGACCGAGAAGAACGGCGTGGCGCGCACCACGGCGAAGGCGAGCAGGATGGAGATGCCCCAGGTGAGCAAACCTCGTTTTCCCTGGGAGCCCGTCAGGCTCTTGGGGTTGATCTCGTAGCCGGCCAGCAGGAACAGGAAGGCCAGGCCGAGGTCGGACAGCAGGCCCACCGAATCGGTGAGCACGATGGCGCCCGCCAGGTGGGGCCCCAGCAGCGCGCCGGCGATGAGCAGGAACACCGTCTCGGGGACGAGCTTGTTGGGGATGAGCTTGGCGACGATCGGGCACGCCGCCGCGACGAGCGCGATGATTGCGAGCGAAATAAGGTCGACGGTCATGGAGCGCCTTTCGTGCATATTTGGCATAGGTGCAGGTAAACGTTACTATTGTACACCTTTGGCCTTGCGCGGATCGTGGTATGCTAAGCGACACGCAATGCGCATCGGTTCAACCGTTCGTTGAAAGGAACGACCATGATCGTGACCACCACCCCGTCTGTCGAGGGCTACCGCATCACCGGCTACTACGGCGTCGTGTTCGGCGAAGTCATCACCGGCATCAACTTCCTGCGCGACTTCGGCGCGGGCATCCGCAACATCGTCGGCGGCCGCAGCGAAGGCTACGAGCACGAGCTTCTGCAGGCGCGCACCGAGGCGCTGCAGGAGCTCGAGCAGCGCGCGGCCTCCATGGGCGCGCACGCCGTGGTGGGCGTGGACATGGACTACGAGGTGCTCGGCCAGGGCAACATGCTCATGGTGACCGCCTCCGGCACCGCCGTCACGCTCGAGCAGGCGTAAGGGAACCGGTGCGATGAGCGCGACGAAGCGGGACGCCGGGAGCGCGTCGGGCGAGGGGAGGGCACCCCGGCGGGAGCCCTCGGCTTTCAAACGGCAGGCGTACTTCGCGCTCGAGGACGTGCGGCGCGGCAACGCCGTCGCGCGCTTCGTCGGCATCGCGCTGTTCGCGCTCATCGTGGCGAACGCGGTGCTCGTGTTCGCCGAGACGCGCCCCGGCATCCCCGCCGGGGTGTCGGCGGCCTTCCTCGTGTTCGGCCTCGCCTCCAGCGTGTGCTTCGCCCTGGAGTACGCGGCGCGCCTGTGGACGGCCGACCTCGTGCATCCCGACCTCGGCCCGGCGCGCGCCCGCGCGCGCTACGCGCTGTCGCCGATGGGGATCATCGACCTTCTGGCCTTCGCCCCCGGCCTGTTCGTGCTGTTCGTGCCCGTGTCGGCGTCCATGCTGAACGCGGCGCGCATCATCAGGCTCGTGCGCCTCATCAAGCTGTCGCGCTACATGCGCGGCCTGCACTCCATCGCGCGCGTGTTCCACAAGCGCCGCCAGGAGATCATCGCGGCGTTCATGGTGCTGGCCCTGCTCACCGTCACGGCCAGCGTGCTGATGTACGAGATCGAGCACCCGGTGCAGCCCGACAAGTTCGACAGCGTGTTCACGGGCATGTACTGGGCCATGACCACCATCACCTCGACGGGCTACGGCGACCTCGTGCCCCTCACGGCGGCGGGGCGCTTCGTCGGCTTCTGCACGATGCTGCTGTCCATCGGCGTGGTGGGCATCCCCGCGGGCATCTTCTCGGCCGGCTTCGTGTCGGAGTTCCGCGCGCAGGACGCGCACGACCGTCGGCGCGCGCGTCACGAGGACGCCGGCGCCTCCTCGGACGACGCTCCCGACGATCCCTCCTCGTAGAGGGCGAAGCGGTTCTTGCCGTCGGCCTTCGCGCGGTAGAGCGCCTGGTCGGCATGGCGGTAGAGCGTCTCGAAGTCGGTGCGCGCGCCCTGGCCGAACGCGACGCCCGCCGATGTCGACACCGTGCAGGGGCCCGCGTCGGTGAGGACGGTCATGCTCAGCGCCTTCACGAGCTCGCCGGCCTTCGCCGCCGCGGCCGCCTCGTCGGGCAAGGGAGCGAACGCCACGAACTCGTCGCCGCCGATCCGACCCACCACGTCGTAGGGCCTGAACTGCGCGCGCATCGCGGAGGCGAACCGTGCGAGCACCGCGTCGCCCGCGCCATGCCCGAGCCGGTCGTTCGCCCCCTTGAAATCGTCGATGTCGAGGATGAAGAACGCGAAGGACATGTCGGGCGCGTCGCTCAGGAGGTCGCTGATGTGGCTTTGCGTGGCCGCCTTGTTGAACAGGCCCGTGAGCGAGTCGCGCTGCATCTGCTCGAACATCGTCCGCTCGCGGCGCTTCTCGTCGTCGATGTTCTGGCGGTACACGAGCATGCGCACCGAGCCGTCCTCGTCCCACACGAACAGGTGGGCGTAGATGCGTATCCAGTGGTACGACGCGCCGTCTTCGGTCATCTTGAACTCGAAGGTGAGGTTCTCGACGCCGCGACGGTACGACTCGAGCACGGCTTCGGGCTTGAACGTATCGAGGTAGGCCTGGCGGTGCTCGAGCGCGATCTGCCGCTCGGCGACGACGGCGATCGCCTCGTCGAAGGGTACGTTCCTCGGCGCGCCGAGGCTTTCGAAGTACGCCTCGGTGGATTCGCTCGCCGCGCGGTTGTGCGTGACGTCGATCTCGTAGATGTCGTCGTAGAGCTGCTCGGCCGCTTCCTGGAAGATGGACCGGTGCTTCTGCTCGGTTGCGGCGGTCTGCTCGATGATCATCGTGTTGTAGCGGCGGAACACGCTCGTCGTGGCCGCGAGCACGAGCGCGATCACCGCGGCGATGACCAGCAGGGCCAGCGCGAACTGGCGGGCGATCTGGGCGTCGAGGGCCGAGGTGTCGTGGTCGACGACGAGGAACCAGTCGAGGTAGGGGACGTACTGCGCCACGAGGTAGCCCGACGACCCGGCCTCGTTGTACCACGTGCGGAACAGGTCGTCGTCGCGCACGAGCGACTCGTCCCGGAGCGCCTCGAGGCCGTCGGCTTCGAACAGGTCGACGGCGCCCTCGTCGCGCCCGTCGGTGGATACCTCGATCGTCCCCGCGCCGTCGACGAGGTAGGCCCTCGTCTCCGTCTGCTGCTCGTAGGAGGCGAACAGCGCGCGCAGATCGTCGATGCGGAAGCCCACGCCCACGATGCCGAGCGTGCCGCCGTCCTCGTCGAGGATGCGGCAGTTCACGAACACGGTGATCGCGTTGTCGGTGGCCTCGTCGTTGTCGACGTTGAGCGCGTACTCGTCCTCGCCGTCGAGGAACGCGTAGAACCAGTCGTTCTCGGGGTCGCCGGTCTCGAGGGTGCGGTTGACGCCGTTGTAATGGTAGTAGCGCGTGGTGGCGGCCGACGCGAGGAACACCGAGTCGTAGCCGTACTTGGCGCGATAGGCCTCGAGATAGCCGGTGAGCGACGCCTCGTAGGAGGGGTCGTCGAGGCGCTCGAGCTCGCCGTCGAGGTACTCCTTGAGCAGGCTGTCGTTCGCCATGGTGAGCGACACGTTGACCGGGCGGGTGAACTGGGCGTCGATCTCGCGCGCGATGCTCTCGGAGGTGAGCACCGACACCTGCTGGGCGTCCCGCTCGAAGGTCTCGCGGTTCGAGTGGTAGCTGATGTAGGACGTCAGCACGAAGCCAAGGACGATGATGAGGCAGATGAGGACGTTGGCGCGCCAAGTGATCCGCTTGCCCATGCCCGCACCTCCTCTCCGCTCCGTCGTACCCCTGAGAGAGTCAATTGTACGATGAGGCACGACCCGCCGCCCCCGTCGCGCGGGCGTTCAACCGACGGTTGAACCTGCTACGCTTCCAGGTACGCCTGGAGGCCGGGCCAGGTGCGGGCGGCCTCGGCGTAGCCCTGCTCGTAGAGCGCGAACAGCTTGTCGGCGTCCTTCTCCATGCTGCCCACGCACACCGGCTCGGGCGGCCTGATGAGGAACAGCTCGCCGGCGTCGTGCAGGCGCGGCAGCGCGCGGTAGGTGCGGTTGTAGTCGTAGTGGCGGTGCTGCAAACGCTCGATGTAGTGGGGGTACAGGGCGTAGCGCTGGCGCAGGATGGCCATGAGCTTGTTCGGCCCCTTCACGTAGTCGGCCGCCTGGGTGAGCACGACGATGTGCTTCTTGGCGCCCGTCAGCATCGAGTACACGATGGGCACGCTGTCGCAGGTGCCGCCGTCGAGCAGCAGCTTGCCGTCCACGTCCACGATCTGGCTGACGAGCGGCATGGACGACGAGGCGATGAGGTAGGGCAGGTCGGCCAGCGAGTCGGCGAAGGGATGGTAGTCGGCCTCGCCCGTGACGAGGTCGCTCGACACGGCGATCAGCTGCATGGGCGACTCGTCGAACCCGGCGTAGTCGAACGGCTCCAGGCGGTTGGGCACCTCGTCGAAGGCGAACTCGCGCCCGCACGCGTTGCCCGTGCGCACGAAGCTCTTCATGGACAGGTAGCGCCAGTCGTCGCAGTACTTCGTGTTGAGGTAGCACGTGCGCCCGTCCTCGCCGGCCACGTAGTTGTAGCCGCACAGCGCGCCCGCCGACACGCCGATGACGCGCTCGCAGAACAGCTTCTGATCCATGAAGAAGTCCAGCACGCCGGCCGTGAACTGGCCGCGCATGGCGCCGCCTTCCAGCACGAGGTTCGCTTGCACCGTGCCGTGGCCGCGCCAGGCGGGCGTGTGGGTGGGCCGCGCGGAGGAGGCGGCGGGCGCGGCGGAGGGGGCGGGGGAGGATGCGTGCTCGGTCGATGCGCTCATGCGGGGTTCCTTTCTATGCGTCGCCTCCGATTATATCGCAGCGGGCCCGCGCTTCGCGCGCTCGCGGGTGACCGTCGCGTAACGGGCTGCCCGTCTGTGGAGCAACGGTGGAGGAAACCGTCCCCGCCTGCCGTTTGCCGAGCGATTTTGTCGGGAATATCAAGATTTATGGTCTGAACCGTAACAATTTGATGCACAGTTGAGCAAACGCGTTTACAATACGAGGCGAACAAGAACTGCCGCGGGCACGTGAAGTGCGCGGCGCTTAAAAAGGAGGCTTTAACATGAGCGAGGTCGTTTCTTCTTCTGAATTCCAGTCCAAGGTGCTCGACGCCCAGGGACCCGTGCTCGTGGACTTCTTCGCCACGTGGTGCGGACCGTGCAAGATGCTCGCGCCCACGCTCGACGAGGTCGCAACCGAGACGGCCGGCAAGGCCGCCGTGTACAAGCTCGACATCGACCAGAGCCCCGACATCGCCCAGCGCTACGGCGTGATGAGCGTGCCGACGCTCATGGTGTTCGAGAACGGCCAGGTGAAGAACCAGGCCGTGGGCGTGCAGCCGAAGCAGAACATCCTGTCGATGATCGGCTAGCATCCGGGACCGGACCGCAGCGCCGCACCGAACGAACGGAACGCCCCGACCGCACGCGGCCGGGGCGTTCTTGCGTGCGGCCGGCACCGTTCAGCGCGTTCCCACGACCCACGCGCGGTGGTAGTCCCAGCGCCCCTCTTCGTCCGATGCCGTCAGCAGGTAGCTGCCTGCCACCGCGTACGGCTCGATGCCCTGGCGGGCCGCCTCGGCGAACAGCGCGCGGGCGTTGCTGCCCTCGGCCGTGGGCGACACCTTGAGCAGGCACTCCCGGCACGTCGCCTCGTCGTGCGCGCCCGTGCGCCGCCATAGCACGGCGCCGTCGCCCGCCTGCGCGTCCACCACCGACTCGCGCACCTCGTCCGGGTCGCTCGCGAAGACGAGCACGCCGTAGCGCCAGGGCTCCTCCACGAGCAGCTTCCAGGGCGCGGCGGCATCGTAGTCGATGGCGCTCAGGCTGGCGATGGCGGGGGCGCCGGGGCGCATGCCGGCGCGCTCGAGCTCGTCGGCGGCCGCGCCCAGCGCGCGCTGGCGGGCGAGGCGTTCGCGCGTGGCCTCGAGCTCGGCGATGCGGCGCTCCACGTCGTCCTCGGTGCGGGCGAGCGCCTCGTCGAGGCCGCGGGCCGACAGCGCCCGGTAGCCCCGCAGCTCCTTCACGGGCACGCCGAGCTCGCGGTAGAACGCGATCTCGCTCGCCTCGATGAGGTCGTGCAGCGAGTACTGGCGGTAACCGTTGGCCGCGCTGCGCCCCGCCTGCACGAGCCCCTCGCTTTCCCAGTAGCGCAGCGTGGAGGCGGCGATGCCCAGGTAGCGGGCCGCGTCCTTGATGTCGTAGAGGCGTGGCGTTCCCATGGGCGCGCTCCTTCGCGTTCGTCTGAAGATTCGGAGAATCCTGTGAAATGCGGGCTTTACCTTCAAGTAGCTTTAAGGTTTAGAGTACCATGCGGAAAAAATCTCAGCAAATCGCATAGCGGAGCGGCGCACCATGATTACCAAAGGCATGTTCAAAGAATATCTGAAGTACATCGTCCCGACGATGATCACGTTCACGCTGAGCGGCGTGTACAGCATCATCGACGGCGTGTTCGTGGGCCACGCGGTGGGCGACGCGGGCCTGGCCGGCATCAACGTGGCCTTCCCGCTCGTGGCGTTCATCATGGCCGTGGGCACGGGCATCGGCATGGGCGGCGGCGTGATCTCGTCCATCGCGCGCGGTGCGGGCAACGCCCCGAAAGCCCGGCGCGCCATGGGCACGACGCTCACGATGCTCGCGATCGCCGCCGTGCCCATCATGGCGCTGCTGCTCGCCTTCGCCGAGCCCATCTGCAGGTTGCTGGGCGGCCAGGGCGAGACGCTCGCGCAGGCCGTGGCGTACACGAGCGTCATCGCCTGGGGCGTGCCGTTCCAGATCCTCGTGACCGGCTGCACGCCGCTCATCCGCAACCAGGGGAACGTGGCCTACGCGATGGCCGTGCAGGTGTTCGCGGGCCTCATGAACGTGGCGCTCGACTACGTGTTCGTCATCCTGCTGGGCATGGGCACGGCGGGCGCGGCCGGCGCCACCGTCATCTCGCAGGCGTCGTCGTTCGTGCTGGTGCTGGGCTTCTTCCTCGCGAAGAGGAACCGCATCGCCTGGTCGGACCTGCGTCCCGACCGTCGCATCGCGCTCCATGCGCTGCGGCTGGGGCTCGCCCCGTTCGGCCTGACCATCCTGCCGGAGGCCACGGTGGTGGCCATCAACGTGAACCTGTCGATGTACGGCGGCGAGCAGGCGCTGGCGGCCTACGCGGTGGTGTCCTACACCGCCTGCGTCATCCAGATGCTCATCCAGGGCGTCGGCGACGGCTCGCAGCCGCTCATCAGCAAGCACTACGGGGCGGGCGACGCCGACGGCGTGCGCCGCTTCCGCAACACGAACTACCTGATCACCATCAGCCTGGGCGTGCTGGGGCTCGCGGCCATGTACCTGCTGCGCAACCAGGTGCCGCTGCTGTTCGGCGCGTCGGCCGAGACGGCGGGCCTCATCGCCTACGCGCTGCCCATCTTCTCCACGGCGTACGTGTTCTACGGGTTCACCCACGCGTCAACCTCGTACTTCTACGCGGTGGACGACGCGAAGGCGTCGAGCGCCATCGTGTACGGCGAGGCGCTGCTCGTCGTCCTCATCGTGTTCGGCGCGGCGCGCCTGTTCGGCCTCGACGGCATCTGGCTGTCGGTGACCGCCGTGCAGATGGTGCTGTCGGTGGCGGCCGGCACGCTGCTGCGCTACCGGCACCGGACGCGCCGGGCCGAGCCCGCGCTGGAGCCGGCGGCGGGCGAGGCGTGCTAGCGCGCACGCCGGGTTCCGCCGCGCCCCGCGTCGCGCTCAGCGCGCGTCGGCGAACTCCTGCTCGACGAGCGGTTTGAGGTAGCCGTAGCCCTCGGCGTCCATGCGGGAGTAGGGCACGAAGCGCAGGGCCGCGCTGTTGATGCAGTAGCGCAGGCCGCCCGCCTCGGCGGGGCCGTCGGTGAACACGTGGCCGAGGTGCGCGTCGCCCGCGCGGCTGCGGACCTCGGTGCGGTAGGTGCCGAGCGTGCGGTCGAGGTGCTCGGTGACCACCTCGCGCGCGATGGGGCGCGAGAACGCGGGCCAGCCGCATCCGGCGTCGAACTTGTCCGACGAGGCGAACAGCGGCTCGCCGCTGGTCACGTCCACGTAGATGCCCGGGTCGAACGTGCGGTCGTACGCGTTGCGGAACGGCGGCTCGGTGGCGTTCATACGCGTCACGCGGTACTGGTCGGCCGTCAGCGTGCGGCGCAGCTCGTCGTCGGAGGGGGCGGCGTAGCCGGCCTCGCGGATGCGGGCGTCCACGGCGGCGTCGCCGCCGGCCGGGGTGTCCGCGCCATCGCTTCCGCGGTGCGGGCGAACCGCGCGCTTCGACACCGACGGCGTGGGGATGTCCTCGCGCTCCACGGCGCGCGCGGTTGCGCCCTCGCCCGGCGCGAGCGGCTCGCACAGCCCGTCCACCTGGACGCACGGCCTCCCCTCGGCGAGGCCCATGCGCTCGGCGAACGCGTCGGCGTCGCGCAGGTTGATGTGGCAGTAGCCGTCCGGGTTCTTGTCGAGGTAGTTCTGGTGGTACTCCTCGGCGGGGTAGAATCCGTCGAGCGGCTCCACCTCGGTGACGATGGGGCTCGCGTAGCGCGCCTGCTGGCGCAGCAGCGACGCCTCGATGGCGGGCAGGTCGGCCTCGTCGGTCCAGTAGATGCCCGTGCGGTACTGCGTGCCGCGGTCGTTGCCCTGGCGGTCGAGCGTCGTGGGGTCGACGGCCTCGAAGAACGCGTCCAGCAGCACGTCGGTGGGCAGGACGCGCGGGTCGTAGGTCACGGCCACGGTCTCGGCGTGGCCCGTGTTCCAGCGGCACACGTCGTGGTAGCTGGGGTTCTCGGTCGAGCCGTTCGCGTACCCTGCCACGGTGCCGCGCACGCCCGGCAGGCGCTTCAAGTAGGCTTCGAGCCCCCAGAAGCAGCCTCCGGCCAGATACAGGGTGCGCATGGGCGCGGGATCGAGGGCTCCCTCGTCGGTCGAGGCGGCCTCGTCGGTGTGAGCGGTGTTCGCGTGATGCATTGCCCGGTCCTTTCGCTAGCGATCGCGTCCATGGTAGTGCGTGGGGCGCGGGCGCGGGGGCAGCTGCGCGAATCCGTCACGCACGCGTTGCCGGCCCCCGGCCATTCCTGCTCTTTTAGCGCATATTGGTGCCAAGTTTGTGACATTTAAGCGACGTACCTTATACTGGCCCTCAGAAAACGCGAACATCGGCAAACCAGGAGGCATGCATGACCGAGGAAACCGTGAGCAACGAAACGTCCGCCGCGTGCAAGACGGCGACGACCGACGACGTCATCGACGTCGCCGTCATCGGGGCCGGCCCGGCCGGACTCACGGCGGGGCTGTACGCCGCGCGCGCCGGCCTGCACGCGGTGCTGTTCGAGCGCATCGCGCCGGGCGGCCAGCTGGCCCAGACCGAGCACATGGAGAACTACCCGGGCTTTCCCGAGGGCGCCAACGGCTTCGAGCTGGCCTTCGCCATGAAGCAGCAGGCCGACCGCTTCGGCGTGAGCAACGTGGGCGAAGAGGTGGTGTCGGTGGACTTCACCCAGAACCCGAAGGTGCTGAGGACGGCGTTCAACGAGTACCGCGCCAAGAGCGTGATCATCGCCACGGGCGCGCGCCCGCGCAAGCTGGGGCTCGAGCTCGAGGAGGACCTGCAGGGCCGCGGCGTGTCGTACTGCGCCACGTGCGACGGCAACTTCTTCCGCGACAAGGAGGTCATGGTGGTGGGCGGCGGCAACACGGCCGCGGGCGACGCCATCTACCTGTCGCGCATCTGCAAGAAGGTGTACCTCGTGCACCGCCGCGACAAGCTGCGCGCCACCGCCATCTACCACAAGCGCCTCGAGGACCTGCCGAACGTCGAGTTCGTCTGGAACGCGGTGCCCCGCAAGCTCGTGGCCGACGAGGGCAAGCTGGCCGGCGTGCGCCTCGAGATGCTCGAGACGGGCGAGGAGCGCGACCTGCCCGTGGACGGCCTGTTCGTGGCCGTGGGCACCGAGCCGAACACCGAGTTTCTGGGCGGCGCGCTGCAGCTCGACGAGACGGGCTACATCGTGGCCGACGAGTCGTGCACGACCGAGGTGCCCGGCGTGTTCGCGGCCGGCGACGTGCGCACGAAGTTCCTGCACCAGGTGGTGACCGCCGTGTCCGACGGCGCCGTCTGCTCCGAGGAGGCCGCCGAGTTCCTGGCGATCTAGCAAGGGGTGCGCAACGCCTGACGATCTGCTATCATAAACCGGTTACAGCACGAGCGCCCGCTCCGCATGCTTGGGGCGGGCGCTCTCCGCGCGCGGGGGCGCGCTCGGGAACCACGTCACGAAGGACAGCACAGGATGCAAGATACCGATATGCGCGAGAAGCTGCTCAAGATCATCGAAGCCTACGAGGACGTGCAGGCGAAGATGGGCGATCCGGCCGTTCTCGCCGATCAGAAGGAATACAACCGCCTGGCCAAGGAATACGCCAACCAGGGCCCGCTCGCCAAGAAGGCGCGCGAGTACGTGCAGGCGGCCGACGACCTGGCCGCGGCGCGCGAGATGCTGGCCGACTCCGACATGCGCGAGTTCGCCCAGGAGGAGATCGCCGAGATCGAGGGGCAGCTGCCGGCGCTCGAAGAGGACATCAAGTTCATGCTCATCCCGGCCGACCCGGCCGACGACAAGGACATCATCGTGGAGATCCGCGCGGCCGCCGGCGGCGACGAGGCGGCCCTCTTCGCGGGCGACCTGTACAAGATGTACGAGCGGTTCGCGGCGGCGCAGGGTTGGAAGACCGAGACGATGGACATGTCGGCATCCGAGGCCGGCGGCTTCAAGGAAGTCCAGTTCAAGGTCAAGGGCGATCACGTGTACTCGGTCATGAAGTTCGAGAGCGGCGTGCATCGCGTGCAGCGCGTCCCGAAGACCGAGAGCCAGGGCCGCATCCACACGTCCACGGCGACGGTGGCCGTGCTGCCCGAAGCCGACGAGGTGGAGATCGACATCAACGACAACGACCTGCGCATCGACGTGTACCGCGCCGGCGGCCCGGGCGGCCAGTGCGTGAACACCACCGACTCGGCCGTGCGCATCACGCACCTGCCGAGCGGGCTAGTGGTGCAGTCGCAGGACCAGAAGTCGCAGCTGCAGAACAAGATCGCGGCCATGGCCGTGCTGCGCGCGCGCCTGTACGAGAAGATGCTGGCCGAACAGCAGGCCGCCGAGGGCGCCAAGCGCCTCGCGCAGATCGGCTCGGGCGACCGCAGCGAGAAGATCCGCACGTACAACGGCCCGCAGGACCGCGTGACCGACCACCGCATCGGCTTCAACGGCACGTACAACGGCGTGCTGCTGGGCGACGGCCTGGGCGACGTGATCACCGCGTTGCAGGCCGCCGACCGCGCGCAGAAGCTCGAGCAGGCCGTCTAGCCGGCGAACCGCACGTGGCGAACGACATCTGGACCATTCAGGCCGCCCTCGATTGGACGGTGGGCTACCTCGAGCGCAAGGGCGACGAGAACCCGCGGCTGTCCGCGCAGTGGCTGCTGTCCGAGGCCACCGGCCTGCGGCGCATCGAGCTGTACGCGAACTTCGAGCAGCCTTTGTCGATGGAGGAGCGCGACGTGCTGCGCGCCTACGTCACGCGCCGCGGCAAGGGCGAGCCGCTGCAGTACATCACCGGCGAGGTGGGCTTCCGGCACATCACCGTGCAGGTGCGCCCCGGCGTGCTCATTCCGCGCCCCGAGACCGAGGTCCTCGTCAGCGAGGCGTTGGCCCTGCTGCCCGCCGCGCCGAAGCGGGTGGCCGCCGACTCCCTGCGTCCGGACGGCGACTTTGGGGAGCAGGGCGCCGCGCAGACGGCCGACGGGGACGCTTTCCCGGGCGAACCCGGGCCCGAGCCCGCCGAGCCCCCCGAGCTCCTCGTGGCCGACCTCTGCACCGGGTCCGGCTGCATCGCCTGCTCCGTGGCCTACGAGCACCCGCTCGCGCGTGTGGTGGCCACCGACATCGCCCCCGAAGCCGTCGCGCTCGCGCGCGACAACGTCGCGGCGCTCGAGCTGTCCGGGCGCGTCGACGTGTTCGCGTGCGATCTGGGGGAGGGCATCGACGACGCGCTCCTGGGCGCGTTCGACCTCGTCGTGTCCAACCCGCCGTACGTGCCCACGGCCGTCATGGACGGCATCCCGCGCGAGGTGGCCGCGTTCGAGCCTGCGCTCGCGCTCGACGGTGGCGCCGACGGCCTCGACGTGCTGCGCCGTCTGCTGCCGTTCTGCCGACGCGCCCTCAAGGAGGGCGGCGGCTTCGCCTTCGAGCTGCACGAGACGTGCCTGGACGAGGCCGCCCGCCTCGCCGGGGACGCCGGCTTCGCCGACGTGCGCATCGTCTCCGACCTCGCCCAACGCCCCCGCGTCCTCACGGGGCGCAAGCCGCTCGCGTAGCCGGCGGGCCGCTCGCGGCTTCGTTGGCCGGCCGTGCGCGCGTTTCGGAACGGGAACGACGATTCGCGCCAACGGCGGCGCGGCGCGCGAATCGCCGAGTTCTAGCCAATTTTTTCGTTTTGCGTGCGCTCGAGGGGGCTTGTCGCCCCGCAGCGCCCGAACGCGCATCGCGCGACCTGCGGAAACGCAAAAACCGCTCTCGGGGATCGGCGTCCAAGGGCGCTTCGAAGCGCCGAATCGCACACAAAACGAAAAAATCGGTTAGCATGCGCGAATTCCGCTGTCAAACCGCCGTTGACATCCCGCAGACCAACCCGCCGTCATCCTGAGCGGAGCGACCGCAGGGAGCGCGCTCCGCTCGCTCAGGACGACAACCTGCCCGCCCATAGGATGGCGGCTTGCCCAGGTGCACGTCAACGGCGGTTTAACAGCGAAATCTCCGAGTTCCATGCAATTTTTTCGTTTTGCGACCGCCGAGGAGCTCCGTTGGGCGGCACGCCATGCAAGCGGTTCTTGCAACCCCAGATCATGACGCTGCCCGGCGCGCGATCGAGCCCCGAACGTTCGCAAAACGAAATAATTGCTTGCTGCGAGCTGATTCGCGTGCCGCAGGAGCGCTCCCTACGAGTCCCAGCCCCCGGCGGGCCTTCGACGCGCCCCGCCGCGTTTCCGATGCGCCTTCGGCGGAAGCGGCGCGGCGCAGTCGGCTATAATGGGGCGAAAACGCGAACGAGGAGGCGCCATGCTGGAGCGGAACGTTCTTGACGATAACCTGACCCTGTCGGCCTACGTGCTGCGGCAGCGGCTGGAAGGCCGCGAGCCGAAGATCGGCCTCGTGCTGGGATCGGGCCTCAACCCCCTGGCGAACGAGATCGCCGACGCGGCGAGCATCCCCTACGTGGAGGTGCCGCGCATGAAGACGAGCACGGCCGAAGGCCACGTGGGCCGCTTCGTCTGCGGCACGCTGGGCGGGAAGTGCGTGCTGGCCATGCAGGGCCGCCTGCACGCCTACGAGGGCAACAGCGCGCAGGAGGTGGCGTACCCCGTGTGGCTCATGGAACGTCTCGGCGTGCGCACGCTCATCACCACGAACGCGGCGGGCGCGCTCAACCCGAACTACGAGGTGGGCGACTTCTGCATCATGGCCGACCAGATCAACTTCACGGGGCGCAACCCCATCGCGGCGCCCGACCCGGCGAACCTGTCCGACCGCTTCTTCTCCATGCTCAACGCGTTCGACCCCGAGCTGCGCGCCATCGCGCACGACGTGGCCGCCGAGCGCGGCGTGCGCGTGCGGGAGGGCGTGTATCTCGGGGCGCTCGGACCCAGCTTCGAGACGCCGGCCGAGATCCGCATGTTCCGCTCATGGGGCGCCGACACGGTGGCCATGAGCGTGTGCGAGGAGGTCATCGCCGCGCGGCACGTCGGCATGCGCGTGCTGGGCATCTCGCTCGTGTCGAACATGGGCTGCGGCATCGAGGGCGCGAGCCCCACCGGCCTCGAGGTGCTCGACGTGGCGAAGACGCGCGAGACGGACTTCGCCCGCCTCGTCACCGGCATCGTCGAGCAGCTGTAACGGCGTCGGGGGCTGCGGCGCCCGCGCGGCCTACGCCTCCAGCTTCAGGTCGCCTTCGACGATGAGGCCGGCCTTGCGCATGAGCGCGCCCACGGCCCCGGCGATGAGCGCGGGCAGCACGAAGCAGACCAGCACGAGGCCGACCCAGTCGAAGACGCCCGGGGCGGCCGCTCCGGCCTCCATGCCCGCGATCCAGCCGGTGTACACGCCGATGGGGCCCACGAGCCCGCACGTGCCCATGCCCGAGGCCACGGCGGGGCCGTTCTGGCTGATCTGGAACACGCAGGTGGCAAGCGGGCCGGTGATGGCCGAGGCTACGATGGTCGGCACCCAGACGAGCGGCTTCTTCACGATGTTGCCCATCTGCAGCATGGAGGTTCCCAGCCCCTGGGACAGCAGGCCGCCCCAGCGGTTCTCGCGGAAGCTCAGCACGGCGAAGCCGACCATCTGTGCGCAGCAGCCGGCCAGCGCCGCGCCGCCTGCGAGCCCCGTCAGCCCGAGCGCCGCGCAGATGGCCGCCGACGAGATGGGCAGCGTGAGCGCGATGCCGATGACCACCGACACGATGACGCCCATGAAGAACGGCTGCAGCTCGGTGGCCCACATGATGAACCCGCCCACCGACGAGGCCAGCGCGCCGATCCACGGCGCCGCGGCCAGCGCGAGCCCGCATCCGACGAGGATGGTGACCGCGGGCGTGACGATGATGTCCACCTTCGTCTCCTTGGACACGGCCTTGCCCGCCTCGGCCGCCACCACGGCGATGATGAGCACGGCCAAGGGCCCGCCGGCGCCGCCCACGTCGTTGGCGGCGTAGCCCACGGCGGCCAGCGAGAACAGCACGAGGGGAGGGGTGCGCAGCGCGTATCCGATGGCGATGGCCATGGCCGGCCCCGCCACGCTCTTGGCGAACGTGCCCACCTGGTTGAAGAACCCCCATCCCGACAGGTCGCCGACGGTGCTCAGGATGGTGCCGATCAGAAGCGACGCGAACAGCCCCTGCGCCATCGCCGACAGCGCGTCGATGGCGTAGCGCTGGAAGGTGATCTCGATGTCCTTGCGTTCGAAGAATGCTGCAACCGATGATGCCATGGTACCCCGTCCCCTTGGTTCGACCTGCCTGTTCGTGTGGGGAACCATAGTAGGCGAACCGTGCGGCGCGGCGAGCCGCCGATTCCCGATCGGCGGCAATTCCGCCCGTGCGCGGCAGCGCGTCCCCGCGGGGGACCGTTTCTCGGGGGCGTCGGTTCGGGACATTTGCGGACGCGAGGCGCGTTCGGGGCGCGTTCGGGTACAATCGGAGGTTGACCGAGAGACCGAGAAGAGATACGGGAAGCGAACCACATGAACCATCGACTTGCACTGCACGTGCTGGCAAGCGGCAGCCGCGGCAACGCGGCCGTCATCGAGGACGCCGTCACGGGCAAGGGCGTGCTCGTGGACTGCGGTATCTGCAAGCGCGACTTCTTCGCGCGCTGCGACGAGGCCGGGTTCGACCCGGCGAACCTCGAGGCCGTCCTCGTCACGCACGACCACACCGATCACACGAAGGGGCTCGGCGTGGTGCTGCGGGGGCTGGCGAAGCTGGGCATCGAGCCCCCGGTGTTCGCAGACGACGCCGTGCGCGCGGCCAGCAAGGAGATCGGCGCGCTCGAGGGCGCGTGCGACCTGCGCGCGTTCTCCGCGGGCGACGCGCTGTCGCTGGCGGGCATGCAGGTGCACGCGTTCCGCACGTCGCACGACGCGGCGGCGTCGTGCGGGTTCCGGCTCGAGGGCGGCGGCGACGCGGTGGGCTTCATGACCGACACGGGCATCGTCACCGGCGAGGCCGACGAGGCGCTGCGCGGCGTGCGCATCCTCGCGCTGGAGAGCAACCACGACGTGCAGATGCTCAAGGACGGGCCGTATCCCTACCCGGTGAAGCGGCGCGTGGGATCCGACTTCGGCCACCTGTCGAACGCGCAGGCCGCCGACGAGCTGGAGAGGCTGCTGAGCGACGCGCTCGAGCAGGTGGTGGCCATGCACATCTCGCAGAACAACAACACGTACCGGCTGCCGGACGAGGCGCTGCGCGCGGTGGTCGAGCAGGCCGGGCACCCCGCCGTCGTGCAGGTGGCGTACCAGGCCATGCTCGTGAGCGTCCGCTAGCCCCGCACGTCTCCTACATGGTCTTCTGCATGCGCGCGATCTGCGCGAAGTAGACGACCGTGGCGACGATCTCCACGCCGATGAGCGCGAGCAGCCCGGCGACGCTCACCTCCCCGACGACGTACAGCACGAGCCCCGCGATGGGCACGAGCACGCTGAACGTCTCGAACGCGAGCAGGGCGGCCTTGCCGTTGATGGCGGCGTTGCGCTCGTCTCCCTGCTCGATGAGCTCGACGCGCGTGGGCTTGTGGGCCAGCGCGAACGCGCCGCACACGATGAGCGCCGCCGCGCACCCGCCGAAGCCCCACACGGCCTTGCCCGCGAGGGGCAGGAGGGCGGACGCGCCGCCGAGGTCGAGGGCGAACACGACGGCGGCGAGCGCGCAGGCGATGCCGAGGGACAGCGTGAGGACAGCGGGCTTCTTATTCATGGTCTTCCTCCTGGTAGATGAACACGTCTTCGATCCGCAGGTCGAAGCGGCGGGCGATTTTGAACGCGAGCAGGATGGAGGGGTTGTAGCGCCCCTTCTCGAGCGAGCTGATGGTCTGGCGCGACACGCCCAGCTCGAGCGCGAGGTCCTCCTGCTTGATGCCGCGCGCTTTGCGGATCTCCTCCAAGCGGTTCTCCATGCGCGCCCCTTTCTCCCGATACGACTATGTAAAGCTAGCTTTCCATACAGTATACGAGGCGAACGCAAAAATGTAAAGCATGCTTTCCATTCGATGTCATTGGATGCGATGCGTCGTATAGGCATGCATGTCGCTTGCATTTTGAAAGAGCAAAATTCATGCAAAACGTGATACAATCTTTGCATAAGATATGAACAAAGGAGGTTCTCATGGTGATGCCGCTCCCTGCGATCAGGCCCATTAGCGATCTTCGTACCGATTTGAACGGTATTTGCGACGAGGCTCGCGATACGAGGCAGCCTATCTTCATGACGAAGAATGGAAAGGCGAGCCTCGTGGTGATGGATTGTGAGGCGTACGAGCAGCAGCGACAGCGTGACCGCTACGTCATGAAACTGCGCGAGGCCGAGATAGAGGCTCGCTATCGTCCGGAAACCGTTTCCCAAGCCCAGCTTGACGAGCGTTTGGACAAGGTGTTCGCGATGTGGGATCGCTGATGGCGCGCTTGGTGCCAGCGTATCGGCCCCGCGCCAGCTACGACATCGAGTCGATCGTCGTCTATATCGGGCAGGTGCTCGATTCGCCTAAAGCGGCGCGAACTTGGTACGAAAGCCTGAAAGAGACGGTATCGCTGCTGTGCGACATGCCCGATCTTGGAAGGCCGTTCGATGACGACCGTCTGGTATTCAAGGATCGCCGCAGTTATCGGGTGGGCTCGTACCGGTTGTTCTACTCGTATTCCGCGGATACGCTCACCCTATGGCGCGTCGTCCATTCCACGCAGGACATGGACGACTACGCCTTGGTCGATTTGGTCGATTAAAACGGCGCGGCTTACGCGGCCGGCGTGTAGGACCAGAGGCCGGTCGCCTGCGACGTGATCTCGTCGAAGGTCCAGTGGCGGCTCGTGTGGTCGCGGCTGAGCGGGTCCACCACGGCGAGCGCGCCGTGCTCGTCGATGCCGGTGATCACGATGTAGGTGGCCGACGAGCCGAACGAGCCGGCCTTCATGGCGGCGATGATGGGTCGGTCGCCCACGAGCTCGCGGCGCATGGCCAGCTCGTTCGCCTCGATCTCGCGCGAGGCCAGCCCCAGCTGGGCCGCGCCCTCGGTGAGGAGCTCGGTGGCGTCGACGGAGTTCGCGTAGCCGCTGCTCTGCGAGAACGAGGCGACCTCGACGGGCCCGGTGCCCGTGTCGCCGGTGGCCTCGATATGCACCATGGCCAGGCACAGGGGCGCCGCGCCCGCGTCCCCGACCGTGCTGGCGCCGTAGGGGCGGTCGGCCCATTGCGGGTCGTCCTGGTACAGCGCGGGCACCGTGCCCTGCTCCCACGACGACTGCGGCGCGCTGAGGCTCGCGGTGCCCGTGGAGGCGGCGGCGCTCGCCGATCCGATGAGGGGGAAGGCCCCTTCGTCGATGGCGCCGGTCAAGGCGCGCGCGGCGAAGATGCCGAGGAACGCCGACAGGATGGCGACGAGCACCATGGCGAACACCGCCTTGAGCACGCGTTGCGGCTCGAAGCTTTGGCGCGCCTGGCGCGAGGCGGTCGAGCTGCGGGCGCATACGGGGCGCACCGCCTCGGAGGGCGCGTAGGTTCTGATGCAGGTGGAGCGTTTCGGCGCGGATGCGTAGCGGATGCCGTGCGTGCGGTTGGGGAGGCAGCGGCGTTCCGTCGCGTACGGGTCGGTGCGGTAATCGGAGCCGGCGCTTTGGGAAACGAAGTAGAGTAAGCCTCGATACGGCATGAACGCCTCCTTTCATGGTGGTGTGCGGAGATAGACCAAGCCCCTCGTCGCACGGGGCGCTCGCGGGGCTTTCGTGGTAGGTGAGTGTACCGCCCGCGTGATCGTGCGCATGCGAGCTGGGACAACCGTTTCCCCGGTATGAGCGATCGGTCAGCAATCCGACATGTTTTCGGCGCGTTGACGGCGTATTCGAAGCGAGGGGGAGGTGCGAGGCTGGAAGGCCGCGCGCCGGCGAAGCGCCCGTCCCGGCTACTCGATCACCCAGGTGCCCAGCAGCGCGAAGTGGTCCGTGCCCTGCACGTCGACCGTCTGGAGGTCGCCCACGGACATGCCGCTGTTCTTGGAGTACACGATGTGGTCGATCTCGATCATGGGCGGCACCGGCACCATGGCGTAGTGCGGCTCGGAGGGGTAGGTCATGTGGAAGCCCTCGCCCGCCTGCTGCGACGCGTCCACGAGGGTGTCGCCGAGCATCTTGCGGTAGCGCGAGTGGTCCCACGTCGAGTTGAAGTCGCCCATGATGAGGTACTCGTCGTCGTAGCGGCGCAGCGTGCCCAGGTTGGCGAGGCTCTCGTTCCAGAAACCGCGCGCACCCGTCTTGGGCGAGGCGGGATGCGCGCTGACGAGGCGCACCGGGCGTCCGCCGGCGACGATCGTGCAGGCGGGCACGGCGGACCCGGTGACGGGCAGGATGCTGTCGGACGCGTCGCTGACGGGCGCGAGCGCGTAGATGGCGTTGATGCCGCCGTTGTCGCCGGCCCCCGCCGCGCCGAGGACGCGCGAGGGCAGCAGCTCGTCGAGGCCGGCCGCCGACAGCCGCTCGACGAGCGAGTCGCTGACCTCCTGGAGGGCGAGCACCTCGACGCGCTGGTCGCGGACGATCGAGACGATCTGCTCGGCGTCGGCGTTGCCGTTCTTCGTGTTGAGGGTCATGACGCGCATGACGGCGTCGTCCGCGGTTCGGGCGGGCGCGGGCTGCGTCGCCTCCTCGGCGATGCGGGGCGCGGGCACGAAGAAGCCCGCATGCCAGACGACTTGGCAGGCAAGGCACAGCACCGTGACTGCAACGAGCGCCTTTCTCCTGGTCAGCGCTGCGATGACGAGCATGATGGCGCTCGGTGCCGCCAGCCAGGGCACGAACGCAGCGGCCTCGGGGACGAGCCGGCCGTTGCTCAGGGCGGAGGGCGCGAAGCGCGCGGCCATGATCACGACCACGCATGCGGTGACGGCCCACAGAACGACCGAGAGCGCCGTGCGAACGGGGGAGCGGCGGCTCTGAGCCGCCCGTGCCGCCGTCCTGCCGCCTGTCGTTGCTTCGTCCATGCCCGTTCCTGCCTTACCGTCGAGAATCCCCACGGCCCCCAATCTATCATTCGAACCGTCAGCGGGCACGGCGGATCGCCGTTCGATCCCCAAACGTCAGCGAATGCCCATGCGGCCCGAAGCCCGCCGGGCGTCCTGCGGCGGAACCCCCAGCCGTTCCATGTGAATTTCCCGCGCAAACGCTTCGACCGTCAAAGTTTTTCTTGCATCCGCGGAGCGCGGGGGTATACTTTCCTCCAACAAGTTCATAGATGAAATGCGATGACGAGGACAGTAGGGACGAATCCATCTCAAGAGAGCCGGCGGATGCTGCGAGCCGGCGGTGGACGGTCCGAATGCCCCCTCCGAGCAGTTCAGCTGAACGTCTTGGCCCGCGACGGACGATCTCCGGGTGCAGCCGAGGCAAGTAACCTGAACCGGCGACTCCGTTATCAGTCCGAAACGAGCCCCGCTCGACCGCCGTGCACCGGCGGCGCGACGCGGCAGCTCACTTCTCTCTGAGGTCCTGGTGCAGGTTGCTTGCAGCAGGATTTTTTTACGGGCGGAACCCAGAGAGAAGGGATCGGACATGCAGCTACGCAGCGACGCCGTACGATGCGGCACAGCGCGCGCCCCTCACCGCAGCCTGCTCAAGGCTGACGGCATCACCGACGAGGAGATGGAACGGCCGCTCGTCGCCGTTTTCAACTCCCGCAACGACATCATCCCGGGGCACAACAACCTCGACAAGATCGCCGAGGCCGTGAAGGCCGGCATCTACATGGCCGGCGGCGTGCCGTTCGAGATCTCCACCATCGGCGTGTGCGACGGCATCGCCATGAACCACGACGGCATGCACTACTCGCTCGTGTCGCGCGAGGCCATCGCCGACTCGCTGGAGTGCGCGGTGCAGGGCCACGCCTTCGACGCGCTCGTGTGCATCCCGAACTGCGACAAGATCGTGCCGGGCATGCTGCTGGGCGCGCTGCGCGTGAACATCCCCACGGTGTTCGTGTCGGGCGGCCCGATGCTGGCCGGCAAGCAGCCGGGCGGCTGCGGCCCCACCACCGACCTCAACACGCTGTTCGACGGCGCGGCGCGCGTGCACAACGGCACGATGACCGCCGACGAACTCAAGTTCTACGAGGACACGGCGTGCCCCACCTGCGGCAGCTGCTCGGGCATGTTCACGGCGAACTCGATGAACTGCCTGTGCGAGGCCCTCGGCATCGCGCTTCCCGGCAACGGCACCGTCCCCGCGGTGTACTCCGAGCGCATCCGCCTGGCGAAGCACGCGGGCATGAAGGTGATGGAGCTGCTGGAGCAGGGGATCTGCGCGCGCGACATCGTGAGCGAGGCCGCCATCCACAACGCCATGGAATGCGACATGGCCTTCGGCGGCTCCACGAACACGGTGCTGCACCTCACGGCCGTCGCCCGCGAGGCGGGCCATCCCATCACGATGGACGACTGGGACGCCGCGAGCGCGCGCACGCCGCACCTCGTGAAGCTGCAGCCCTCGGGCCCGCGCCCGCTGTCCGACCTGTACGAGGTGGGCGGCGTGCCCGTGGTCATGCACGAGCTGGCCGAGCTCGACCTGCTCGACCGGCGCGCGATCACCTGCATGGGCCCGCTCGACGAGTACCTGCGGACGTGCACGAAGCCGGCCGACGGCGAGGTGTGCCGCACGCACGACAACCCGTTCTCCCCGGTGGGCGCGCTCAAGGTGCTGCACGGCAACATCGCGCCCGACGGCGCCATCGTGAAGAAGTCGGCCGTCGACCCCTCGATGCTCACCCACACGGGCCCTGCGCGCTGCTTCGACAGCGAGGAGGAGGCCTGCGCCGCCATCAACGGCGGGCGGGTCGAGGCGGGCGACGTGGTGGTCATCCGCTACGAGGGCCCCAAGGGCGGCCCGGGCATGCGCGAGATGCTCACGCCCACGTCGTCCATCGTGGGGATGGGCCTGTCCACGAGCGTCGCGCTCATCACCGACGGACGCTTCTCGGGCGCCACGAAGGGCCCGGCCGTGGGACACGTGAGCCCCGAGGCGGCCGCAGGCGGCCCCATCGCGCTCATCGAGGAAGGCGACACGGTGACGGTGGACATCGAGGGCGGCGCGCTCACGCTGGGCGTGGACGACGCCGAGCTCGAACGCCGTCGCGCGGCATGGACGCCGCCGGCGCCGAAGCACGACCACGGCGTGCTCGCGAAGTACGCGAAGCTCGTTTCATCCGCAGACAAGGGGGCGTATGTGTCATGACCAACGCACGCAGCACCTCAACCGACGACGCCGCGCCGCGTCCGACGCAGGCCAACGCCACGGCCGCCGGCGCGTCGCGCGGCCTGGGCAGCAGGACGCCCAAGCAAGGCACTGCCATGATCGGCGCCGAGGCCGTCGTGGCCTCGCTCGAGGCCGAGGGCGTCGACCTCGTGTTCGGCTACCCGGGCGGCCAAGCCATCAAGATATACGACGCGCTGTACGACTCCGCCCAGATCAAGCACGTGCTGGCGCGCCACGAGCAGGGCGCCGTGCACGAGGCCGACGGCTATGCGCGCGCCACGGGCAACGTGGGCGTGGCCATCGTCACGAGCGGCCCGGGTGCCACGAACACGGTGACGGGCATCGCGACGGCCTACATGGACAGCGTGCCGCTCGTGGTGATCACGGGCCAGGTGCCGCGCGGCGTCATCGGCACCGACTCGTTCCAGGAGTCCGACATCGTGGGCATCACCATGCCGGTGGTCAAGCACAGCTACCTGCTGCAATCGACCGACGAGCTCACGCGGACGTTCCGCGAGGCGTTCCACATCGCCAAGACCGGGCGCCCCGGCCCCGTGCTCATCGACATCCCGTCCGACCTGGCCAGCGAACGCATGGTGTTCGACTACCCCGACGACGTGAACCTGCCGTCGTACAAGCCCACCTACCGCGGCAACGCCAAGCAGATCAAGCAGGCCGTCGCGCGCATCGCCCGGGCCGAGCGCCCCGTGCTGTACGTGGGCGGCGGCACCGTGTCGTCGGGTGCGTCCGAGGAGCTGAGGGAGCTCGCCGAGCTCATGCAGATCCCCGTGGTCACCACGCTCATGGGCAAGGGCGCGTTCCCCGCGTCGCACCAGCTGAACCTGGGGCCCGTGGGCATGCACGGCTCGAAGTACGCGAACCTCGCCATGACCGAGAGCGACCTCCTCATCGCGGCGGGCGCGCGCTTCTCCGACCGCGTGACGGGCAAGCTCGACGAGTTCGCGCCGCACGCCGACGTCATCCACATCGACATCGACCCGGCCGAGATCGGCAAGGTGCGCGAGGTGCAGGTGCCCATCGTCGGCGACCTCAAGGGCGTGCTCGGCGGCATCGTGGCGAGCCTCCGGAAGGAGGGCGCCCGTCCGAACACGGGCGACTGGGTGGCGCAGATATCCGCATGGCGCACGCGCTACCCGTTCTACCATCCCGGCGTGGGCGACGATCCGGACGAGATCGTGCCCGAAGTGGTGCTGAAGAAGCTCTCCGAGCTGCTCGACCCGCAGAAGAGCGTCGTCGTGACCGAGGTGGGGCAGCACCAGATGTGGGCCGCCCAGAGCGTGGACCGCGAGGCGCCGCGCAGCTTCATCTCCTCGGGCGGACTCGGCACGATGGGCTTCGGCTTCCCGGCCGCCATCGGCGCCGCCATCGGGTGCCCCGACAAGCAGGTGGTGTGCGTGGCGGGCGACGGGTCGTTCCAGATGAACAGCCAGGAGATGGCCACGGCGGGCATCCACCGCGTGCCGGTGAAGGTGCTCATCCTGGACAACCGCTGCCTCGGCATGGTGCATCAGTGGCAGAAGCTGTTCTACGACGAGCGCTACTCCTCGACGCTGCTCGACGCGAACCCCGACTTCGTGAAGCTGGCCGACGCGTACGGCTGGCAGGCCGAGCGCGTGGAGAAGCCCGCCGACGTGGAGGCGGCGCTCGAGCGCATGCTGGCCAGCGACGGGCCGTACCTGCTGGACGTGGCCATCTCGCGCGATCAGAACGTGTATCCCATGGTGGCGCCGGGCCGCGCGCTCGACGAGGTGATCGGCGCCATCGACGTGGCCGTGGGCGCCGTGCGCACCGACGTGCCCGAAGGCGACGAGGTCGATGCGGCCGACGAGGTCGACGAGAACGACGAGAAGGGGGGCGCGCGATGAAGCACATCCTGTCCGTCCTGGTGGAGAACAAGCCCGGCGTGCTGTCGCGCGTGACCGGCCTCATCTCGCGGCGCGGCTTCAACATCGAGTCGCTGTCGGTGGGCCCCACCGAAGACCCCACCATGTCGCGCGTCACGGCCATCGTGAAGGCCGACGACGTGGCCTACGAGCAGATCACGAAGCAGCTGCACAAGCTGATCAGCGTGCACAAGATCACCGACCTCACCAACGACGCCGCCATCGAGCGCGAGCTCGTGCTGTTCAAGGTGAACGCCCAGCCCGACCGCCGCAACGAGATCATCGAGATCGCCAACGTGTTCCGCGCGAAGATCGTGGACGTGGGCAGAAGCTCGCTGACCATCGAGGCCACGGGCGACGAGAGCAAGCTCAAGGGCATGGAGGACCTCTTCCGCGCCTACGGCATCAAGGAGATCACCCGCACCGGCAAGATCGCCATGTCCCGCAACAGCAAGGACGTGTAAGGCGCGCGGACGCACGCCGCATCAGGTACAACCAGCCTCAAGAAAGGAAACCAACCATGGCTGTTACGATCTATCATGAGAACGACGCGAACCCCCAGCTCATCCAGGACAAGAAAGTGGCCATCATCGGGTACGGCAGCCAGGGCCACGCCCATGCGCTCAACCTGAAAGACTCGGGGGTCGACGTGCGCGTGGGCCTGCGCGAGGACTCGAAGTCGCGGGTCAAGGCCGAGGAGGCGGGCCTCAAGGTGATGAGCGTCGCCGACGCCGCCGAGGAAGCCGACCTCATCATGATCCTCACGCCCGACGAGACGCAGGCCGCAACCTACGAGGCCGAGATCGCCCCGCATCTCAAGCCCGGCGACACCCTCGCGTTCGCGCACGGCTTCAACATCCACTTCGGCTACATCACGCCGCCCGAGGACGTGGACGTCGTCATGATCGCGCCGAAGGGCCCGGGCCACATGGTGCGCCGCGTGTTCACCGAGGGCGCGGGCGTGCCGTGCCTCATCTGCGTGCAGCAGGACGCGTCGGGCCAGGCCAAGGACGTGGCGCTGTCCTACGCGTGGGGCATCGGCGGCGCGCGCGCCGGCGTCATCGAGACCACGTTCAAGAACGAGACGGAAACCGACCTGTTCGGCGAGCAGGCCGTGCTGTGCGGCGGCGTGACGGCCCTCATCAACGCCGGGTTCGAGACGCTCGTCGAGGCGGGCTACCCGCCCGAGATGGCCTACTTCGAGTGCTTCCACGAGATGAAGCTCATCGTGGACCTCATGTACGAGGGCGGCATGTCGAACATGCGCTACTCCATCTCGAACACGGCCGAGTACGGCGACTACTACGCCGGCCCCCAGGTGATCACCGACGACGCGAAGGCCGCGATGAAGACCATCCTCGAGCGCATCCAGGACGGCAGCTTCGCCCACGAGTTCATGGAGGACTCCAAGAACGGCCAGGCGTGGCTGAAGGAGCAGCGCATGGAGCACGGCAACGCCCAGATCGAGGAAGTGGGCGCCAACATCCGCTCGATGTTCAGCTTCGTGCGGAGGTAGGCCGCGCCTCGGCGCCAGAGCCTCGGGGACCCCTCGCCACGCGCCGGGGGTCCCTTTTTTCGTCCCGGCGCGCGCGATGCCGCGGGCTCCCGGGCGCCGCGGCCGCCTCAAAGGTGGGTTTCTGGGAATTTCGCCGGCTGAGCCTTCGGTTCGCGGCGTTTCGCACTATCATGGACTCGTCGCGCTCGTCAAGCGCGGCGCGCCGCCCCGTTCGGGACGCGGCAACGATTCGGATCAATGAAACGCATAGGACGCAAGACGCAAGGTGGTTACCATTATGACGAAGAAGGTGCTGGTTACCGAGAAGCTGGCCGACGCCGGCCTCGCGGTGCTTCGCGACAAGGGCTACGAGGTGGACGTGCGGCTGGAGCTGGGGCCCGAGGAGCTGGTCGCGGCCATCCCCGCCTACGACGCGCTCATCGTGCGCTCGGCGACGAAGGTCGACCGCGCGGTCATCGAGGCCGCGGAGAACCTGCGCATCATCGGCCGCGCTGGCGTGGGCGTGGACAACGTGGACGTGGAGGCCGCCACCGAGCGCGGGATCATCGTGTGCAACGCCCCCACGTCGAACATCGTCTCGGCCGCCGAGCACACGCTGGGCCTCATGCTGGCCTGCGCGCGCAAGGTGCCGCAGGCGAACGCGTCCATGCACGCGGGGAAATGGGAGCGCAGCCGCTTCACCGGCGTGGAGCTGTACGAGAAGACGCTCGCCATCTTCGGCCTCGGCCGCATCGGCGGCCTCGTGGCCGAGCGCGCCCGCTCCTTCGGCATGAAGCTCGTCGGCTACGATCCCTACTGCAGCCCCGAGCGCGCCGAGCAGCTGGGCGTCACCCTGTACGACGACGTGGACGCGCTCGTGCCGCTGGCCGACTTCATCACCGTGCACCTTCCCAAGACGAAGGAAACCATCGGCATGTTCGGCCCCGACCAGTACGCGCGCATGAAGGACGGCGTGGTGCTCGTGAACGCGGCACGCGGCGGCATCTACAACGTGGACTCGCTCGCCGACTTCCTGGCCGCGGGCAAGATCGGCGCCGTCGGCATCGACGTGTACGAGAGCGAGCCCTGCCTGACGAGCCCGCTGCACGAGTTCGACAACGCCGTGCTCACGCCGCACATCGCGGCGAGCACGCGCGAGGCGCAGCTGCGCGCCGGCGTGCAGACGGCCGAGTACGTGGCCGCGGGCCTCGAGGGGTCCATCGTGCCGACGGCGCTCAACATGGCGCCCGTGCCGCCCGAGGTGATGGACGCGGTGGGCCCGTACGTGCCCGCGTGCCAGATGATGGGCAGCATGCTCGCGCAGATCGACGGCGAGATCCCGCAGTTCCTCAAGCTGACGACCGCCGGGACGCTGGCGAACGCCGACGTGTCCATCCTCGTGGCTGGCACGCTCAAGGGCATCCTGTCCTACAAGAGCTCCACCACGGTGACGCCGGTGAACGCCGACTCCATCGCGAAGCGCCACGGCATCAAGGTGGAGACGCTCTCGGTGGCCGACGCCGACGGCTACGCCTCCACCGTGTCGGTGGTGGCTGACGGCACCGAGGTGGCCTGCACGCTGGCCGGCGAGGCCCAGGCCGCGCGCCTCGTGTCGCTGCTGGGCTACAAGCTGGACATCGCGCCGGCGGGCCAGTCGCTCGTGTTCGAGTACGTGGACGCGCCGGGCCGCGTGGGCACCATCGGCACCATCCTGGGCGAGGCGGGCATTAACATCACCACGATGCAGATCGGCACCAAGCCGGCCGAGCAGTGCGCGCTCGTGTACATGAACGTGGAGGGCGACGTCGACGACGCCGTGCTGGCCTCGCTGCGCGCCGGGCTGGGCGACCTCAAAAACCTCTGGTACGTGAAGCTGTAGCGGCCGCGCGATGTTCAGCCCGCTCATCGTCATCTACCTGTTCTTGGCGGGCGCGGGCTGCGGCACGTTCGTCGCGGCCGTGTTCCTATCGTGGCGGGCGCGCTCGTCCGCGGCGCTGAAGCGCTCGCTCGGGCGCGTCGCGCTGCCGGCGCTCGTGGCCTCGTGCGGCATGGTGGCGGTGGGCGCGGCGTGCCTCATGCTCGACCTGGGGCGGCCCGAGCTGGCCCTCGACGTGCTGGCGAACCCGCTGGGCAGCGTGCTGTCGGCGGGCGCGTGGGCGCTCGTGGCGTTCGTGGCCGCCGCTGCGGCGCTCGTCGCGTGCAACCTGGGCGCGCTCAGGCTCGGCCGGGGCGCCGCGACCGCCGTGAAGGCGTTCGGGTGCGCGGCCGCCGTCGTGGTGATGGTGTACTCGGGGCTGTTCCTGTCCACCATCTGGACGCTGCCGTTCTTGGCGTCGCCGCTCGTCCCCGCGCTGTTCGTGTGCTCGTCGCTGTCGTGCGGGGGAGGGGCGCTGCTCGCGCTGCCGGTGCTGTGCGACGCCGACCCCCGGCCGCTGTTCGCGGAGATCGCCCGCGTCGATGCGGTGCTGCTGTCGCTCGAGGCCCTCGCGCTGGCGGCCCTCGTGGCGCTTGCGGCGAACGACCCGCTGTCGAGCGCGGCCGCCGCGCGGCTGCTGGCCGGCGACTTGGCGCCCGCGTTCTGGGGCGGGCTCGCGCTGGCGGGCATCGCGGCGCCGTTCGCGCTCGAGGCGGCGCTGCGCGCGCCCGATGCGCGTGTCTGCGCTTGCATCGGCGTTCTGCTGCTCGCAGGCGGCTTCTTCCTGCGGTACTGCCTCTGCATGGCGCCGTTCGTGGGCATCGCCTCCTATCTGTGAGACGGGGGCGGAAATGGGGTTCCCTCTCGTTCCCGTTCAATCTGCGATTCTCGTCGGCAACGCGGACGAAGCGCGTTAGAATATATACGGTTGTATTTGGCTAGGGATGTAGGAAAAGCAGCGCTCGCCTCCGGCGGCGCGAGGAAGCTCGGCTCATGGAGAATTTCAGCATAGACGAACGCAGCGGCGTGCCCATCTGGGTGCAGCTGCGCAACAGGCTCGTCTACCTCATCCAGACGGGGCAGTACCAGCCGGGCGACCAGCTGCCCACCGTGCACGAGATGGCCGTCAACCTCAACATCAACTACAACACCGTGAACAAGGTGTACCGCAGCATGGAGACCTCGGGCCTCATCATGTCGAAGCGGGGCCGCGGCACCTTCGTCGCCGAGAACCCCGCCTCCGCCGACGAGGATTCCGTCGAGTCGACGATCGACGCCATGATGGGCGATTTCATCCGCCAGTGCGAGGAGCTGGGCATGACGCGCGGCGAGATCGTGGTACGCCTTCAGGACAAGATCTCCCGGTTGGGATAGGAGCGAGCTATGATCAAGTTCGTCAAACGCGGCAACGAGCGATCGAACGACGTGCTGTCGGGCGGGGAAGAGCCCGCCTCCGGCAGGCGGAAGGCGTCGCGTCGCGGCGCGGTCGTGCTGGCCGTGGCGCTGTTCCTCGTGGCGTTCGCCGTGGTGGTGGGCGCGACGTACCCCTTCCGCTCGGCGTTCACCGTAGGTGCGGGCGTGCTCGTGGGCCTGGGGCTGGCCGGCAGCGTGCACATCGCCTACGAGTGGGAGCGCGCCGTGGTGCTGCGCTTCGGGCGGTTCCATCGCCTCGCCGGGCCGGGTCTGTACGTCACCATCCCCGTGGTGGACTCGGTGACCATCGTCATCGACCAGCGCATCTCGTCCATCTCGTGCTCGGCCGAGCAGGTGCTGACGGCCGACCTCGTGCCGGTGGACCTCGACGCCGTCGTGTTCTGGATGGTGTGGGACCCGAAGAAGGCGTGCTTGGCCGTGGAGGACTACGAGCACTCCGCGTCGCTCGTGGCGCAGACCGCGCTGCGCGACGCCATCGGCCAGGTGGAGATCGCCGAGCTGTCCATGCAGCGCGCGCACATCGACCACCAGCTGAAGAAGAACATCGAGGAGAAGACCGAGCAGTGGGGCGTCACGATCATCGACGTGGAGATCCGCGACATCCGCATGCCCCAGGAGCTGCAGAACGCCATGAGCGCCGAGGCCCAGGCGCAGCAGGAGCGCAACGCCCGCGTGGTGCTGGCCGAGGTGGAGAAGGACATCTCCGACATGTTCATCGAGGCCGCGCACGCCTATCGCGAGGACGACCTGGCCCTCCAGCTGCGCATGATGAGCCTCGTGAACGAGAGCGTGAAGGAGGGCGGCAACATGGTGGTGGTGCCGAGCCCCTACGCCCAGGGCTTCACCGGCGACATCGCCTCCGCGCTGAAGGGCAAGAAGTAGGGCCCTCCCCCGATCGCGCGGGGCCCCGCAGAAAGCGTGCGAATGTTTCACGTGAAACATCTGTACGTGCGGCGACCCATCGCGGGGGGGGGGGGGGGGTCGCCGTCTTGCACGAAAATCACCGCTGTGAAGCTCGTCGAGCCGATGTTCCGCGCCGTCGTCGATTGCGAGCTGGTAAAACGCTCGTGAAAGGCGTGCCGGTCGTACGCGTATGGGGCCTGAAACCGGTCGGAGGTCCCGAAATCGCTTCACGGCGGTGATTTTCGTGCAGCGGCGGACGCTTCCTACGCGTCGGGCACCGTCGTTTCGCCGCTTTGCGCCGCAGGGGCATCGAGGCGTGCGAATGTTTCACGTGAAACATCTGTACGCTTTGGGCGTGCGCCCGGGAGCGGACGAATCGGCTTGCGCGCGCTGTGCGGAACCCTTCGTTGGGGGAGGGGAGTAAAACATTTGTCAACAGGTCATATATGATGGCTGACAAGGGTATACGATGCCGACGAGGCGTTGTTCCCGCAGCGGCGAAGGCCGCAGGAGCGGCATGCTCCTGCGGCCTTCGCCGTGTTTTCAGCGCCGTTCGCGGACAGGCAAATTATTCTTGAAATATACATATTCAATTTCCTATTTAACTATATTACTATGAAAACAGTTAATTAGTGGTCGAGGAAACGGTCATGAGTCACTGAGAAAGGGGATGCAATGGCCACAGACGAGACGAACGTGACGCGTCGGGGTTTCATCAAGGGAACCGCCGCCGCGGGAGCCGGCCTGGCGCTGCTGGGCGCGGCAGGCGCGATGACCACCGCCGATGGATGGTTGTCGCCGGCCCATGCCGATTCGGGCGAGGAGTACACGGCGTACACGTACCACCAGTCGCATTGCGGTGGCATGTGCCCGCTGGCGTGCACGGTGCGCGACGGCCGCATGGTGTCGGTGCAGCCGAACAACTGCTGCGACGACCGGTACGAGACGATCTGCGTGAAGGGCATTTCCGAGGTCCAGCACATCTACGGCGACCATCGCGTGCAGACCCCGCTGCGCCGCACGGGCGAGCGCGGCGCGGGCGAGTTCGAGCCCATCTCGTGGGACGAGGCGCTCGACGAGGTGTGTGACACCCTCAAAGACCTCCAGAGCAAGCACGGCAACGACTGCGTGGTCATCTCCACGGGCGCCGAGGCGAACTTCCCGTGGCTGGCCGCCGTGCTGGGCGCGCAGGTCGACGGCAGCTCGGGCATCGACGTGGGCATCGGCAACGGCCTCGACCCGGCCATCGGCTTCGGCGGCGGCTACGCGATGGCCACCTGCGAAGCGCGCGACTGGGTGAACTCCAAGCTCGTGCTCAACGTGGGCAGCAACTTCCTCGAGTCGAGCCTGCCCAACGTGCGCCTGTTCTTCGAGGCGAAGGAAGCCGGCACCCGCATGGTGACGGTGGACCCGCACTTCTCCACGACGGCCGGCAAGTCCGACCAGTGGGTGCCCATCACGCCGGGCACCGACGCGGCGTTCTTCCTCGGCATGGCCAGCGTCATCCTGGACGAGAAGCTCTACGACGAGGACTTCGTGCTGAACCACACCTCGCTGCCGTTCCTCGTCGACGTCTCCACCGGCAAGCTCCTGCGCGACCACGCGGAGGACGCGGACGCCGAAGAGCCCGAGACGGGCGAGCAGAACCCCTTCTTCGTGTGGGATACGGCGGCCGACGCGAAGGCCGCCCATACCGACGCGGCTGCGAAGCCGGCGCTCGAAGGCACCTTCACCGTCGATGGCGCGTCCTGCACCACCGTGTTCTCGCTCCTCAAGAAGAAGCAGGCCGAATACACTCCCGAGTGGGCCGAAGGCGTGAGCGGCGTGCCTGCCGACGTCATCCGCAACCTCGCCCGCGAGTACGCCGAGGGCCCTGCGTGCCTCGCGCTCGGCTGGGGCGGCAACGACAAGATGGGCAACGCCGACATCGCGGGACACGCCGCCGCCACGCTCGTGGCCCTCACGGGCAACGTGGGCAAGGTGGGCGCCGGCGTGGGCGTGTTCGTGGGCGGCAGCTACAACGGCCATGCGGGCACGCTGGGCGCCTGGGAGCTGCCTGAGGACCTCGCGGCCGGCACCCTCGAGATGCCGCTGTACGACGCCCGCGACGGCCAGGCCAAGGTGCGCGCCTGCATCTTCTGCGGCGACGTGCTGCAGCAGCACATCGGCAACATGAACAAGACGGCCGAGTTCGCCCGCGGCCTCGACTTCATCGTCACCATCGACCCGTACTTCACCGAGGGCGCCAAGTGGGCCGACATCGTCCTGCCCGCCACGACGCGCTTCGAGAACGACGCGGAGGTGGGCAACGTGAAGGTGGGCTACAGCAACATCGTGCTGCAGAACAAGATCATCGAGCCCCTGTTCGAGGCCCGCACCGACTTCTGGATCGGCAAGGAGATCGCCAAGCGCTTCGGCAAGGACCAGTACCTGCCCGCCACGTCCGAGGAGTGGGTGGCGAAGGTGCTGTCCTCCTCCGAGGACCCCTACGTCTCGACGCTCACCGTCGACAAGATCAACGAGAAGCAGGGCGTGTACCCCCTCGAGGGCATCGAGGAGCCGCGCCGCGAGTTCATGGACCGCGTGTTCGCCACCACGTCCACCCGCATGGACGTGTACTACGACGCGCTGGCCTCCTACGACCAGGCGCTGCCCACCTACGAGCCCCCGCTGGAGGCGCATGCCGACAGCAAGCTGGCCTCCACCTACCCGCTGCAGCTGGCCAACGTGCGCACGCGCTACCGCATCCACAACCAGTTCAACGACGCCAAGTGGATCCAGCAGTTCGCCGAGCCGCGCATCGAGCTCAACCCCTCCGAGATGGAGGCGCGCGGGCTGGCCACGGGCGACGCGGTGGAGGTGTTCAACGACCGCGGCTCCTTCAAGTGCCGCGTGAAGGCGAACGAGTCCATCCGTCCCGGCAGCGCCCGCATGTTCGAGGGGCAGACGGCCGACTTCCTCATCGAAGGCAACGTCCAGAACGTCACGAACGACGGCTACGTCGAGCGCGGCGCCGAGCTCATGTGCGGCCCGGTCATCCCGTTCTCCGACACCCTCGTCGAGATCAAGAAAGCGTAGGTGACCGATCATGACCAAGCTTGGCATCGCCATCAACCTTGAGCGCTGCGTCGGGTGCAACACCTGCGCCAACGCCTGCAAGATGCAGAACAACATCCCTATGAACATGCTGTACATCCGCGTGGAGACCGACGGCGTGGACACCGCCGACGGCGCGCAGGGGACCTACCCCAACCTCAGCCGCACCTACATCCCCGTGGCGTGCCAGCACTGCGAGAACCCCGCGTGCCTCAAGGTGTGCCCCGTGGGCGCCACGTACAAGGATGACTTGGGCCGCGTGGAGATCCACTACGACAAGTGCATCGGCTGCCGCATCTGCATGGCCGCGTGCCCGTACAACGCCCGCGTGTTCAACTGGAACGAGCCCGAGCGCGACCCCAACTGGAACTACGGCGACAAGGACGTGCCGGTGCGCCCGAAGGGCGTGGCCGAGAAGTGCACGCTGTGCAAGGAGCGCACCGACCGCGGCGACATCCCCATGTGCGTGCGCGTGTGCCCGGGCCGCGCCCGCGTGTACGGCGACCTGGACGATCCCGACTCCGAGATCTCGAAGGTCGTGCGCGAGAACAAGGCCTATCAGCTTCTCGAGGAGTTCGGCACCCGCCCGCAGCTCCGTTACTACAACGCTTAGGGGGCTTGAGATGCAAACGAAACGAATCTCCCGTCCGGTCATGATCGTCCTGGCCGTGATCGCCGCCGTCGGCGCAGCCGCCTGGATCTACCAGACCATGTTCGGCCTCGGCGTGACCGGCATGAACAACGGCACCTCCTGGGGCCTGTACATCGCCGCGTTCATGTTCTTCGTCGGCCTGTCTGCCGGCGGCCTCATCGTGGCCTCCTCGGCGTCGATCTTCCACGTCACCGAGTTCAAGAAGGTGGCGTTGCCGGCCGTGTGCGTGTCCACGGTGTGCATCTGCTGCGCGGGCCTGCTGGTCATCCTCGACCTCGGCGGCGTGGCGCGCCTGTTCAACCTGATCCTCTCCCCGAACTTCATCTCGCCGCTGTTCTGGGACATCTGCGTCATCACGTGCTACCTGATCATCAACCTGGTCTACCTGTACTTCATGACGTCGAAGAAGGCCGACAAGTCCAAGATCGCCATCGTGTCGCGCTTCGCCCTGCCCATCGCCATCCTCGTGCACACGGTGACGGCGTGGATCTTCGGCCTGCAGATCGCTCGCGAGGGCTGGCACTCGGCCATCATGGGCCCGCTGTTCGTGGCCTCGGCCATGGACTCCGGCCTGGCGCTGCTGCTCATCTCGCTCGCGTGGATGAACCGCCGCGGCATCTGGGAGACGTCGAAGAAGCTCATGGGGATGCTGGCGGGGCTGTTGGCCACCTGCATCGCGGTTGACGGCTACATGGTGGGCTGCGAGCTTTTGACCACGGCGTATCCCGGCTCCGAGGGCGGCTGGCACGTGCTGTCGCAGATGTTCTTCGGCGCCACGGCCCCGTACTTCTGGATCGAGATCATCGTGGGCGTGCTCATCCCGTTCACCATCCTCGTGTTCGCGAAGAACCGCCAGAAGACCGGCCTCATCGTGTTCTCGTCGGCCTGCGTGGTGGTGGGCGTGTTCTGCAAGCGCATCTGGCTGCTGTTCTCGTCGTTCATCACGCCGAACACCTTCGGCGGCCCGGGCCTCATCGACGGCACGTCGGCCGCTACCTCGGGGATGGACGTGTGGGCGGCGACCAGCTGGTACGCTCCCACCTGGGTCGAGTTCGCGGTGCTCCTCGGCGTGATCGCGCTGGGCGCGCTGGCCTTCCTCATCCTCGTCGAGCGCTTCATCATGAAGGCGAAGCCGACCGACCTCATCGACGCCGACGCGGCCCATGCCGATGCGGCCGGCGCCGACGCGAAAGCGAGCTCACCCTCCTGCTAGCGCGTGCGACCTCCTCTTCAGCACGCCGTTGGCATCGGACCCGGCAAGCGCTCCCTGCGCTTGCCGGGCCTTTTTTGCGCTCGAGTGTTTCCCGTGGGACGGTTCCCGTCCGGGACGCTCGGATCAGGGCTCGAGGAAGGCCCTCACGGCGGCGTCCGGGTCGTCCATGAAGCGCTGCATCATGATCCATTCGAGCGAGTCCTTCGCGTCGATCTCGCGGACGTCGTCGTCGAACTGGTAGACGGTGGCGCCGTCGAGCGCCAGTAGGATGGGGGAATGCGTGGCGATGATGAGCTGGCAGCCCGCGTCCCGCAGCCGGGCCAGCTCGCAGAGCAGCGCGATCTGCCCGCTTTGCGACAGCCCCGTCTCGGGCTCGTCGAGGATGTAGAAGCCCTCGGGCCGGAAGCGGCGCGTGATGAGCGCCATGATGCTCTCGCCGTGCGAGCGGGCGTGCAGCGACACACCGCCGTAGTAGCGTTGGTCGTCCTCGAGCTCGTCGGTGGCGCTGATGAGGTTGAACAGCGTGTCGGAGCGGACGAAGTAGCCGTCGAGCGGGCGGTAGATGGACCGGTCGAGCCGGATGAAGTCGTGCAGCTCGGAGTGCGTGGGCCTCGTCGAGAACGTGTAGTTGCGCGAGCCGCCCTCGGGGTTGAAGCCGAAGGCGATGCCGACGGCTTCGAGCAGGGTGGACTTGCCCGTGCCGTTCTCGCCGCAGAAGAACGTGACCCCCTTGTCGAACCGGATCGCATCGAGCGAGGCGATCGCGGGGATGTTGAACGGGTAGGCGTCGGCGGCGGGGACCTCGCTCCAGAGGATCTCGGCCGAGCGCACGAACGCATCGTTTTCGAACATGGCAGCCCCTTCGTCTCGTCGAGCGCCGCAAGCGCGCCTCCGAGTATACGGAATCGGGGGCGCGCTTGCCAGCCGGAAGCAACGTGAGGCGCGGCCCACCGCGCCGCCGAGCGGGGCGGGGGGGCGACCTCGGTTCCAGCGGCGGGAGCGAAGAGGCGTGGACAAAAACGCGAGTATTCTTTATCTTTTGTTGGGTATAATCGCGAGAGCGACCTTTCTACCAGGTGTTATGCGAACCGCCATGTTCGGAGGGCCTCGAACGCGGGCAAAATCTAGCGAATACTCGCACTTTTGTCCATTACCTTGCCAATCATATATAACCTGCGGAACGGGTGGATGCCTGCCGGCGACGGCGGAGCGATGCGCTCGTTTCGCCATGCGCGCGAAAATGACCGGGGAGAACCCGGGGCCGCCGCCGAATTCCCACGGCTTCGGTCGGCATATTTGCTATGATTGTCAAATCAATTTGAGTCGCGGTCAACGCCTGCGCTGTTCGATGCGGCGGGACTGGACACGAGAAGGAAGGAACACGCACATGACTCGCAAGATCAACATCTTCGACACGACGCTTCGCGACGGCGAGCAGTCGCCGGGCGCCTCCATGAACACCGAGGAGAAGCTGGTCGTGGCGCGTCAACTTCTGCGACTCAACGTCGACGTCATCGAGGCGGGCTTCCCCATCTCCAGCCCGGGCGACTTCGAGTCGGTCCGCCGCATCGCCGAGCTGGCGGGCGACCAGGCCACGGTATGCGGCCTCACGCGCGCGGTGGAGAAGGACATCGACGCGGCGGCCGACGCGCTCAAGTACGCCAAGCGCCCCCGCATCCACACGGGCATCGGCGTGAGCCCGAGCCACCTGCACGACAAGCTGCGCATCACCGAGGACGAGTGCGTCGAGCGCGCGGTGAAGTGCGTGAAGTACGCCAAGACGTTCGTGGAGGACGTGCAGTTCTACGCCGAGGACGCGGGCCGCTCCGACTACGACTTCCTCGTGCGGGTCATCGAGGCCGTCATCAAGGCCGGCGCCACGGTGGTGAACATCCCCGACACCACGGGCTACTCGCTGCCCGAGGAGTTCGGCGCGCGCATCAAGTACCTCATGGACAACGTGGACGGCATCGAGAAGGCCACGGTGTCGGTGCACTGCCACAACGACTTGGGGATGGCCACGGCGCTGTCGCTGGCCGGCGTGAAGAACGGCGCCACGCAGGTGGAGTGCACCATCAACGGCCTGGGCGAGCGCGCGGGCAACACGGCCATGGAGGAAGTGGTCATGGGCATCAAGATGCACGGCGACGAGCTGGACGCCTTCACCGAGATCAACACGCGCGAGTTCATCAAGGCGAGCCGCCTCGTGTCGTCCATCACGGGCATGAACGTGCAGGCCAACAAGGCCATCGTGGGCGCGAACGCCTTCGCGCACTCCTCCGGCATCCACCAGGACGGCGTGCTCAAGAAGCGCGACACCTACGAGATCATCGACCCCGCCGACGTGGGCGCGGGCACCAGCCAGATCGTGCTGACGGCGCGCTCGGGCCACGCGGCCCTCAAGCACCGCCTCGAGGAGCTGGGCTACGAGCTGGAGGGCGAGGCGCTCGACCAGGTGTACGAGGCGTTCCTCAACCTGGCCGACAAGAAGAAGGAAGTGTACGACGAGGACCTCGAGAGCCTCGTGAACGAGCGCGACCGCAACGAGAGCGCGCTGTACTCGCTCGAGGGCGTGCAGATCAGCACCGGCTTCCCGCTGACGCCGACGGCCACGGTCACCCTGCGCAACGCGGCCGACCAGGTGGTCACGGCGTGCGAGTACGGCACGGGCCCCATCGACGCCATGTGCAAGGCCGTGAACAAGATCGTGCAGGTGGACAACGACCTCACCGAGTTCTCGGTGCAGTCCGTCACGCGCGGCATCGACGCCCTCGGCGAGGTGACCATCCGCGTGACCGATCCGAGTGGCGCCGTGTACACGGGCCGCGGCGCCGACGGCGACATCGTCGTCTCGTCGACGAAGGCCTACCTCAACGCGCTCAACCGCCTGCTCAACGACAAGCAGGAGCAGCGCCGCTAACGCTTGCGGCTTCCGTGCGTCATCGACGGCCCGTCTTCGGACGGGCCGTCGGCGTTTCGGGTTGCATGCGCTCTCGGAACCCGCTTGCCCGTTTCGCCGTCGTTCGCGAGGCGCGGCGGCACGCGAATCGGCTCGAAGCAAGCAATTTTTGCGTTTTGCGAACGCACGGGGCGCGCACGACGCCTGTTTCAGGAGCCGCATTGTAGGCGACCTGGGGAAACGGTTCACGTCTTCCTCCGCGTCGATGGCGGAAACGGGCTCGTCGGGCCTCCAACGTACGCAAAACGAAAAAATTGCTTGGAATTCGGCGAATCGCGTGTCCGATGCAAGCTGTCGACGGGCGACGTTTTCGCGCGCGGGATCGAACCGATTTTCCTATCCCGACCGCAGCGGCGGGCGGTGGACTCATTGGCATTTCGAGGGGTCGTTGCGGCGTTTTACTCGGGAAACGTCGGTGCAGGGCCGTCCCATCCATTGAAACTTTCAATGGAAGAAAAACGAGGGGACAAAACCGGCGATCCTGTCCGTGTTCGAGGGGGCGCGCGGCCGGTAGGCTGCAACTCATGCGATCCCGGATGCTCAGGGTCACCGGGACGATCCGTTCATGAGGAGGAATCATGGGTCTGTATCAGGAGAAGTACCACGTTCCCACGTTCACGTACGACGAGTACGAGAAGATCACCGTCAAGAAGGACGGCCCCGTCTACATCGTCTCGTTCAACGATCCGGGCAACCTCAACGCCATGTCGTACGCCCAGATGGCCGAGTTCAACGAGTTCCTCATCAAGGTGCGCATGGACCACGAGTGCCGCGTCATCGTGCTGACGGGCGAGGGCCGCGCGTTCTGCGCCGGCTTCAACCTCAACGACCTGGCCATGGAGCATCCCGACGACATGGGCGACGTGCAGACGATGTACTACCTCATGCAGCGCATCTGCTCCGACCAGGTGGTGTACATGCACCGCTGCGAGCAGCCCATCATCGGCGCGCTCAAGGGCTACGCGGTGGGCGGCGGCATGTCGCTGTCCTGCGCCTGCGACATGCGCATCCTGGGCGAGAGCTTCAAGATGAACGCCGGCTACCTGGCCATCGGCTACACCGGCACCGACATGTCCGGCTCGTTCTACCTGCCGAAGATCGTCGGCTACGAGCGCGCGTTCCGCATCATGTCCTCGCCCGACCGTTGGGATGCCGAGACGCTGCACAGCTGGGGCTTCGGCCTGGAAGTGGTGCCCGACGACGAGGTGGTCGACAAGGCCGTGGCGCTGGCGCACCACATGTGCGACACCACCGCCCCCATGGCGCTGCGCCTCACGAAGGAATCCATCCACGCGGCCGTCGACGGTACGAGCTTCGAGACGCAGGTGAAGATGGAGAACCGCAACCAGGTGCTGGGCGCGGTGTCGCAGGACGGCGTGGTCGGCCGTGCGAAGATGAACCCGCACAACAAGCAGGACGTGAAGGACAACCCCGAGAAGTACCAGTTCAAGAACCTCTGATCTCCGCCGCGCCTCGGCGCTGGCACCCCACCCTGCGAACCCGGGCGCTGCTCACGCCCGGGTTCGTTCCACACCGTCTAGAGGAGGTTGTATGGCTGCGCAAACGCGTGAAAAACTCTCGTCTCGTCATCTGCTCGTCGTGCTCACCGGCATCATGATCACGTTCGGATGCTCGGCGCTGTGCTTCTCGACCTGGGGGCTGTTCCAACCGGTCGTGTCGGAGGCGCTCGGCATCCCCACGACCTCGTTCGCCTTGTACGTGACCTCATGTACCTGACCATGACCGTGGCTTCGCCCTTCGCGGGCAAGCTGCTGCAGAAGGTGGACGTGCGCATCATCTTGAGCGCATCGGCATGCAGCGTGGCCGCTGCGTTCGCGTTGATGGGCTTCTCGACCAACATCTTCATGTTCTACGTGGCCGGCGTGCTGCTGGGCCTCGGCGAGATATCCATTCTCTGGCTGGCCATCCCCGTGCTGGTCAACAACTGGTTCTACGAGCGGGCCGGGTTCTTCATCGGCCTGTGCATGGCGTTCACCGGCATCGGCGGGGCGCTGTGGTCCATGGTGTTCACCGCGCTCAAGTCGAGCGGCATGGACTTCCATCAGATCTACCTCATCTGGGCCGTTATCGCGCTGGTCACCTCGCTGCCGTTCACGCTGTTCTGCGTGCGCACGCGCCCGTCCGACTGCGGGCTGGCGCCCTACGGCGCCACCGTGGCCGAGGGCAAGGAGGCCGCGCGTCCGCAGGGCCTGTCGGCGAAGCTCGCCATGAAGTCGTCGGCGTTCTACCTCGTGTGCGTCTGCGCGGGCATCATCAACATCGCGAACCTCATCGCCATGCAGTTCCCCACGTACACGAAGTCGCTCACCGGCGTGGCCTTCGACGTGCTCGTGGTGGGCGGCATCATGTCCACCGTCATGATGGTGGGCCAGGCGCTGTTCAAGATCGTGTTGGGCGCCGCCGTGGACAAGAGCGTGAAAGGCGCGCTGTGGTTCGCGTTCGCGGCCGGCGTGGTGGGCATCTTCCTGTGTTGGTTCGGCTTCGCGTCCGAACTCATGCTGTACGCCGGCGCGTTCATCTTCGGCGCGTTCTACGCCACGGCGGTGGTGCTGGTCCCGGCGCTCACGCGCGCCATCTTCGGCACGCGGGAATACCCCGTCATCTACTCGCGCATCTCCACCGTGTTCAACCTCATCGGGGCGTTCGCGTCCATGATCTGGGCGTGGGTGGGGTCGTCCTACGGGTTCGACGCCGTGTTCGCGGTGGGGCTCGTCATGCTGGCGGTGGTGCTGGTCACCGGGCTGGCGGCGCTGTCGGTGGGGAAGCGGCGCCTGCGCGCGCTGTGGGAGTGACCGGCCGGGGGCGCGCCGCGCGGCGCGCCCCTCGCGCCGCTGCGGGGGAGGGCCGACCGCGCGGCGCGCAAACGGAACAGAACGGCCAGGCTGGCCGTGGCGCGGCGGCGCCGCAGCGCCTAGGATAGGGGCAAGGGCCGAGTGCCGGTTGCATCCACGGCAGGTGAGGAGATACCCGTGAACAACTCTTCTTCGCTTTCCCTCTCGCAGCTGTACAACTTCAAGAAGCTGGCGGAGACGCAGCACATGACCCGCGCGGCGAAAGAGCTCTACATCACCCAGCCCACGTTGAGCCTGTCCATCAAGGCGCTCGAGCACGAGCTGGGCGTGCCCCTCTTCTTCCGCGACGGGCGCCAGATCAAGCTCACGAAGCACGGGCGCGACTTCTACGCCGACGTCGCCGGCGTGCTGAGCGACCTCGACCGCAGCATCGCGGCGGTGCGCGCCCAGGGCACGGTGGGATGCGGCTCGCTCAGCATCGGCACCATCCCCACGATCCAGCACGACTTCCTTCCCGAGCTGCTGCAGCAGTTCTGGCAGGAGTACGGCTACGACGTGAAGATGGGCTTCACCGTGGAGTTCTCGCTGCCGCTCATCCGCTCGCTCAAGGCCCAGGAGTTCGACCTGATCTTCGCCTCGAAGGCCGACAACGAGCCGAACCTGTGCTTCGTGCCCATGCTGACGAAGCGCCTCATCCTCGTCGTGCACGAGGAAAGCCCCTTCGCCGACCGCGACAGCGTGTCGCTGTCGGAGCTGCGCGGCGTGCCGTTCGCCAGCTACGCGCCCGACACGCCGCTGGGGATGGAGGCGAAGCGGCTGTTCGAGGGGGTCGGCATCCAGCCCGCCATCGTCTACGACGACGAGTTCATGCTGACGAGCGTCGTCGTGGCGAACCACGCCATGCCCGGCGTCATGCTGGACACGTTCGCCATCGAGCGCTTCGACGGCGTGCGCAAGATCGCGCTGGCCGACGTGCCCGATGCCTTCCACTACATCTACCTGGCGTACGACAAGCGCATCTACCGCAGCCAGGTGGTGGAGAGCTTCATCGAGACGGCGCGCCGCTTCTCCTCGATCGCGCAGGACGAGGCTCCGGGCACGTTCGCCGTCCCCGCCTGAGCGGCTGCGCCTCGCCCGAGACTTCCGAAGCGCCCGAAGCGCCCGAAGCGCCCGCCGCGGACGGCGCCTGGCGCTCAGGGGACGGCGGGCGCGTCGGGCGGGTTCTCGCAGGCGAACCGCAGGCCCTCCCCGTCGGCGCGCACCACGTACAGCTTGAAGCCGCGCTTGCAGCGCGCGACGCACTGCTCGCAGGGGTCGAGGTCGCAGTAGCAGTAGGCGTCCTCGTCGGCGAGAGGGAACACGGCCGCCCCGCCGCGCGGGCGCGGCCGCGCCTGCAGGCCGGTGAACGTCTTGAGCACGACGAGCGCGGGGTCGCCCGCGCCGTCCTCCCAGGCGAGCGTCAGGCGGTTCGCGTCCATCCCGCCCGTGAACGCGAAGGAGAACCCCTCGTCGGCGGCGCAAGCGCTGCGAAACGCCACGGGCTGCACGGGCCCGTCGCCGCATCGCGCGCACGTCGCATGCGCGTCGCCGTCCTCGCCGTAGGGCGCGCGCACGATCACCGAGCGCCACAGGTCCACGTCGACCCGCGCCGCGGCGCTGCCGAGCCCCATGAGGAGGCTCCCGCAGCGCGGGCAGCGGTACAGGGCGATGTCCGCCTCGTCCACCCGGGGCTTCCAGGTGGCGCGCGTGCGCGTCGGCGAGAGCCTTGGCGGCGCGCACGCGCGCGAGGAGGATGTCGGGCGTTCGGTCATCGGGCCGTCGGATCGCGCGGGGCGCTAGTCGAGGTAGGCCATCGTGCCGCCGTGCTTGATGCAGTCGCGCGCGATGGTGATGCGCTGTACCGTGGGCGCGCCCTCTTCCAGCCACATGGCGCGGCAGTCGCGGTACAGGCGCTCCACCGGGCCGAACGGGTTGTCCTCGAAGTAGCCGTCGCCGCCGAAGATCTCGAGCATCTCGTCGGACACGAGGCGCGTCGTGTCGATGGAGAACAGCTTGCAGCAGGCCGCCTTCTCGGCGATGTAGGCGCCGTTCGGCTCGTGCATGTAATCCTTGCAGAAGTCGTACACCATGGTGCGCAGCGCGTGGATGTACATCTGCATGTTCGCGATCTTCATCTTGATGGCCTGGCGCGACAGGATGGGCTTGCCGAACGTGATGCGGTCGGCGGCGCGGGCGAGCGAGATCTCCAGCATGCGCTGCGCCATGCCGAGGTTCGACGCGGCGATGTGCACGCGCGACACGGCCAGCGAGTGCATGGCGATCTCCATGCCCTGGCCCTCCTCGCCCAGGAGGTACTTCTTGTCCACCTTCATGTTCGTGAACTTGAGGCCCGTGTGGCCGGCGCCGCGGCAGCCCATCATGTGCGGCATGGGCGTGACCTCGTAGCCGGGGGTGTCCACCGGCACGTAGAACGTGGACAGGCGATGGTCGGGGTCGGCGTCGGGGTCGGTGACCGCGTGGATGTAGGAGTGCGTGTTCATGTCGGTGAACGAGATGAGCCACTTCTCGCCGTTCAGCACGTAGTCGCCGTTCTCGTCCTTGACGGCCGTCGTGTGCAGGTCGGCGCCCGTGCCGCCCGTGGCCTCGGTGAGGCACCAGGCCGAGAAGATGGACTTGTCCTGGAACTTCGGCATGAGCTCGGCCTTGAGCTCCTCGGAGCCGTAGTCGTACAGCGGGCGCCAGTTCAGGTCCTGGGCGAAGTGCATGTGCATGCGCATGCCGCCGGGGCCGCGCGAGAACTCCTCCTGGCACTTGAGCGTCTCGAGCTCGCTGAGGCCCCAGCCGCCGTACTCCTCGGGCAGCGACATGCGGTAGATGTTGTGCTCGTTGCACTGGTCGTAGAATTCCTGGGGGAACTTGTTCGTGACCTCGATGTCGGCCTGCATCTCTTCGCACGGCCCCTCGACGAAGGCGCGCAGCTCCTTGAGATACGATTCGAATTCCTGCGGCGTAAGCTTGCCCATGGTTCCTCCTCCGGTCTGGCGCCGCTGCCGCGCGGCGCGTGGTATGCCCGTATTGTCCGCTCGCGCGCGGCCGCCCGTCCAATTAGAAAACCGGGAGGAATCGATAGGTTGGATTTATGGATGCACGTCGGCGGCGCGCGACGGGAGGGCGCGCGACGGGGTCGCGGCTTGGGAGGAGGGGCGCGCTGCGGGGCTCGGGCGCGCGGCTTGGGGCTCGGGCGCGCTGCGGGGTTGGGCGCGCGGCGCGGGGCTCGGCCGCCCTGCGGGCGCGGTGTTCGCGGAATCGATCGATCGGGCGCGAACCGAGGGGCGTTCTGAATTGGAACGGACGGCGCGGACGGCGGATAATGGGGGCGATGGAGCGCGAGAGAAGGAGAGGACCATGAATCCCCAGGCAACGATCACCGACGAAGCATTCCAAGCCTACCTGCTGCAGATCAGGGCGCTCGCGGAGGGCCCCTTCGAGGAGATGCAGCCCGAGATCGAGGTGTCGAACCGGTTTCCGCAGCGGTTCTACGACCTCGCCCGCGACAACGACCTGTACCGCTTCTACCTGCCGGCGGAGTACGGCGGCTGGGGCCTCAGCGAGCTGGAGATCCTCCGCGTGCAGGAGGAGTTCTCGCGCGGCCCGGGCGGCATGCGCATGCACCTGCACCACGCGGCCGACATGAACTGGCGCATCCTCGACGACTACGGCTGCCCCGCGCTCAAGGCCCGCTATATGGACAAGTTCCAGGACAAGTCGATCTACTGCAACTTCGCCATCACCGAGCAGACGGGCGGCACGGGCGCGGACATCCATACCACCGCCGTGAAGGACGCCGACGGCAACTACGTGCTGAACGGCGAGAAGTGGCTCATCTCCCACACGGATTGCAGCGACTTCACGTACGTCATTGCCGCCACCGATCCCGATTCGGACAAGGACTCCCGCCTCTCGGCGTTCTTCGTGCCCACCGACGCCCCCGGCTTCGAGCTGGTGCCCATGCCGCACATGATGGGCTGCCGCGGGGCGGGGCACGCGGGCCTCAGATTCGACAACGTGGTGCTGTCCCCCGAGCACCTGCTGGGCGAGGAGGGGCAGGGCATGGAGATCGCCATGCACTCGCTGTCGGTGTCGCGCGTGCACATCGCCGCGTCGAACCTCGGCATGGCGCAGCGCATGCTGGAGATCTCGCTCGCCCGCGCCGAGGACCGCGTCACGTTCGGCAAGCCCATCGCCTCGCGCCAGATGATCAAGCGCGAGATCGCCGAGATGCAGACCTACGTGCACGCGCTGCGCACCCTCGTGCACGATTTCGCGCGCGATTTCGACGACGATCCGCACGGGGCCGACATCGAGGAGAAGGCCGCCATCGCCAAGCTGTTCTCCATCTACACCACCCGCATCGTCTCCGACGCGATGCTCGAGATCTTCGGCGGCGACGGCTACTTCGAGGATAACCCCTACGGCCCGGTGGAGCGCCTGTACCGCGACGCGCGCGCCATGTGGCTGGAGGAAGGCGCGCCGAACGTGCAGCGCATCACCATCGCCCGCGCCTGCCAGCAGCGCAAAGGCGAGCTCTCCTACCGGTACTAGGGTCGCGGCGCGCCGCGGAGCCCCGCGGCGCGCGCTCGTCGGGCCGCAAGCCCCCCCCCTCCGCGCCAGAGGGGGCGGCGCGCCCCGCGAGACGGGCCGCGCCAGGGCGCCCGCCGGTTCTGCCCGCTTGGGGCGTTTTGGCCGTTGCCGTGCGCGGGGCGCGCGCCGTATGATGACGGCATCGACCCCGCCGGGAAAGGCCGCCATGAACCTCGCCCACCTCTACTACTTCCGCACGCTCGCCGAGCTCGAGCATTTCACGAAGGCCGCCGAGCAGCTGTACGTGGCGCAGTCCACGCTGTCGAACGCCATGGCCCGGCTGGAGGAGGAGCTCGGCGTGACGCTGTTCGAGCGGCGGGGGCGCACGGTCGAGCTCACGAAGTACGGGCGCGAGTTCCAGGCGTCGGTCGTCGAGGCCCTGAACGTGCTGGACAAGGGCGTGGCGCGCGCCCGCGAGCACGCCGACCGGATGACGGGCACCATCGACGTGGGCACGGTGTACACGATCCAGGGCGACTACCTGCCGGCCCTCGTGCGCGCCTACCGCGACGCGTACGGCGCGGGCCTCACGGTGAACCTGTTCCAGGGCCTCACGCTGCCGCTGCTCGAGGATCTGGAGCGGGGCCGCTACGAGCTGGCCTTCACCGCGCGGGCGGAGCATCGCCCGGGCCTCACGTTCGTCCCCGTGCTGCGCCAGTCCCTCGGCGCGCTCGTGCACCGGACGCACCCGCTTGCGGCGCGCGCGGCCGTCCGGCTTTCCGACGTGGCGGCCCTCGGCGCGCCCGTGGTCACCTACCGCGACGCGACGCCGCTCGGCGCGAAGGTGGCGCGCCTCGCCGCGGACGTCGGCATCGCGGTGTCGGACGGGGCCGACGACGAGATCACCATCGGCAGCCTCGTGGACGCCTCGCCCGACGCCGTGGGCCTCGTGCTCGACACGCTCGGCGTGGCGCCGTTCGGCGACCTGACCGTCGTGCCCCTCGCGGACGTGGGCGAGGGCTTCCACGAGGTGTGCCTCGTCTACCGCACGTGCTCCTACAAGTCGCGCGCCGCCGAGGCCTTCATCGAACTGGCGCGCTCGTTCTCCTGGCCGCCGGAGGATGCGGCGCGCGACCTGCGTCGATAGGCTCGATGCGCAGGTGTCATTGAGAACGCCAATGCAAACGCGCCCCGTTTCGCCCGGCGGTTGAGCTATCGTTGGGGGAAGCGGCGAGGCGCGCGGGCGCGCGCCGAGGGAAAGGAGCGGACCTATGGGCAACCCATCGTTTGCGCGGCTGCGCGTGCTCGACCTGTCGAGGTACCTTCCCGGCGGGTACGCCACGCAGGTGCTGGCGGACCTCGGGGCCGACGTCGTGAAGGTGGAGGACGTCGGGCTCGGCGATTTCTGCCGCCACGAGCAGCCCCGGCGAAACGCGATGAGCTACTACCTCGAGGCGCTCGGGCGCAACAAGCGCTCCGTCGCGCTCGATCTCAAGGACGAGGAGGCGCACGCGGCGTTCCTCAAGCTGGCGGAAGGCGCCGACGTGGTGGTGGAAAGCTTCCGCCCGGGCGTGACGAAGAAGCTCGGCATCGACTACGGCACGCTGGCCGCCGCGAACCCGCGGCTCGTGTACTGCTCGTTCTCGGGCTACGGCCAGGACGACCCGCGCAGCCAGCTGCCGCTGCACGACCTGAACATGCAGGCGCAGAGCGGCTACCTCTCGCTCAACGGCGGCGTGAAGGCGCCGCTGCACCTGTGCGACCTCGCCAGCTCGATGGTGGCGGCGCAGAGCGTGCTCGCGGCGCTGTACGACCGCGAGATCACGGGGGAGGGGCGCTTCATCGACGTGTCGATGTTCGACTCCTTCGTGTGGTGGAACTCGCTCATCGACGAGCGCTGGTGCTTCCAGGGCGGCATCGACGAGGGCTCGGTCATCTACCCGGCCGACTGCTGCTTCTACAACATCTACGAGACGCGCGACGGCGGCAAGCTGGCGTTCGGCCTCATCGAGGACAAGTTCTGGACGGCGTTCTGCGAGGCTGCGGGCGTGCCGGAGCTGGCGTGCAAGCCGGCCGGCGCCTACGAGCGCATGCGCGAGCTCGTGGCGTCGCGCACGCGCGCCGAGTGGGAGGAATGGCTGGTCGGCAAGGACCTGTGCATCGCCTCGGTCATCGACAAGGACGAGGCCATCGCCCAGCTGCTCGAGCGCGAGCCGGACATGATGGCCTACCGCGACTTCCCGCGCGCGGGGCGCGTGCTGCAGACGAACCTGCCGCACAACATCGCGGGGATGCGGCCGTCCATCGACGCGTTCACCGAGGCCCCGGCCCACGGCGAGCACACGGCCGCGGTGCTGGCCGAGGCGGGGCTCTCCGCCGCCGACGTCGCGCGCCTCGAGCGGCGCGGCGCCGTGCGCAGCGCGTCGTAGGCGGCGGGCGCGACGTCCCGAAGCGCGCGGTTTGCCCGTGTCGCGGCGCGGTGCGGGACGCTACCATGAAAGGAGGAGAAGACGAAGAGGGAAGGACGGCACGCGCGATGGGCACCATGAATCCGGATCATGCGAACGCGGTGATGGAGCTGATCAACCGCTCGCCGTACTTCGAGCTGCTCGGCATCGAGCTCGTGGAGCTGGCCGAGGGATCGTGCCGGGTGGCGTGCACGTTCGAGCGCAGGCATATGAACGCGTTCGGCGGCGCCCACGGCGGCGCGTACGCCTCGCTGCTCGACTGCGCCGCGTACTGGGCGCTGTACGGCTCGCTCGCCGAGGACGAGGGGTTCACCACGATGGACCTGGCCACGACCTGCCTGAAGGCGACCGGCACGGGGCCCGTCACGGCGACGGGGCGCGTCATCAAGCGCGGGCGCACCGTGTGTTTGTGCGAAGCCGAGGCGCACGACGAGCGCGGCGCGCTCTTGGCGCACGCGACGTCGAAGATGCTCGTGGGAGCGCACCTGCAGCCGATGAGCGCGGCCGTGCGCGAGCTGGGCTCCGCCGAGCTGCCGCCGAAGTTCCTCCCCTGAGCGCGCTCGGCAGGCCGCTCTACAGGTTGCGGCGCAGCTGCGCTTCCTTGATCTGGGCCTCGAGCGAGCTGTGGATGATGTTCGCGAAGGGGCCGGCTTGGCCGGTCAGGCGCTCGGCGCCCGGCTGGTCGCACTTGCGGATGAAGTAGTACAGGAACGCGCACGTGTAGAACTCGGCCAGGAACTGGATGTTCTCCTGGGGCAGGTAGCGGTTCGCCAGGATGAGGTCGATGTCGTTGCGCAGCGCGGGCAGGTACAGGTGGTACAGGTAGTTGCGCAGCGAGTACGGGTTCGTGTCGGCCAGCGCCTGGGTGTAGAAGTGCCGTTTGGCCTCGAGCACGCGCGCGAAGCAGTCGAAGAACTCGGCATGGTCGAGGGAGCGCACGCCCGATTTCTGCAGGATGTAGAACGGGAACTGCGCCGAGGAGTCGTTCGTGCCGGTCTCGTACACGAGCGCGCTTTCGGGGAAGCGGCGCTTGAGCTCCTGGCCGAGGTCGTAGCGGAAGATCCACGTGATGAGACAGTCCTTGTTCTCGAAGTGGTAGTAGAACGTCTTGCGGTTCTTCCCCGTGCGCTCGATGATGTCGCTGATGGACACCTTCTTGAGCGGCATCTCGTCGCATAGCGCGACGAACGTGTCGGCGATGAGGAGCATCGTGCTGAGCGCGTTCATAGGATCGGGCCTCGCTCTCGATAATGATGATAGTGCCAGGGCTATTATACGTCGCGTTTTCGCACATTTCTAGGACAAAGATTAAAATATGTGCAGTAATTGTTCGGAGTGATTCCGGTCGAGTCTCCGTGTTTTGGGGATATTCCCCGTAAAAACAGGCCCATCCTAGGCAATATTGGGAGACTTTTTTCACGATGACTAACCAATCTTGGAATTCTGTCCATCGTATCGTCCTTTTCGGGAGCCTACAATGTTGGCAACGAGGAAGCCGCGCGCATCGAGAGGGATAGTTCGCACGGATCGACCTCGCACCAATCGCGCAGAGAGAGACGCTTAGCACTGTTCAAAGCGGAAAGGGGTTTGCATCGTGGCAAAGTATCAGAAGCTGCTGGAACCGTTCAGCATCGGCGGGGTCGAGATCAGGAACCGGTTCGTCATGCTGCCCATGACCACCGAGATGGTCGACAACTACTACATCACCGACGCCATCGTCGACTTCTACGAGGAGCGCGCCAAGGGCGGCACGGGCCTCTTGGAGCTGGGTAGCGCCTACATCAGCGACTGCTTCAACGCGACGCCGAAGTACCACACCACCACGGGTGCCGCCGGCATCTGGGACGACGCGTTCGTGCCCGGCCTCACGCGCATCAACGAGGCGTGCCACAAGCACGGCGCCAAGACGGCCGTCCAGCTGCAGCTGTGCTACGAGTGGCGCGCGTCGGGCGACGACGAGCTGAAGAGCTACGCCCCGTCCAAGGACGTGCCGAGCGGCCCGTTCGTGGGCATGCCCGAGTGCGAGTACACCACCGAAGAGATCGCCATCGTGGTGAAGCAGTACGGCGAGGCCGCGCGCCGCGCCGTGGAGGCCGGTTTCGACATCATCGAGATCCACGCGGGCATCGGCTACATGGTCATGCGCTTCCTGTCCAAGTACTCCAACCACCGCACCGACGAGTACGGCGGCAGCCCGGAGAACCGTGCGCGCCTGCTGACCGAGATCCTCGACGAGGTGCACCGCGTGTGCCCGGACACCCCGGTGCTCGTGCGCATCTCGGCCGACGACCTCATGCCGAACGGCAACCGCATCGAGGACACCCTCGAGCTCATCCCGATCATCGAGAAGCACGGCGTGGACGCGTGGAGCGTGCAGGCGGGCTTCCATGAGGCCCCGCGCCCCGTGGCCAACCAGATCGTGCCGGAAGGCGAGTTCATCGACCTCGCCAAGCAGGTGAAGACCGTCACGGACAAGCCCGTGTTCCCCGGCACCCGCATCAACTCGCTCGACATGTGCGACAAGGTGGTCACGCAGGGCTACGGCGACGCCGTGGGCATGGCGCGCCAGTTCATCGCCGACCCGGAGACGGCGGGCAAGGTTGCCGCCGGCCATCCCGAGCAGGTGCGCCCCTGCATCGTGTGCAGCCGCTGCCTCGACCACACGTTCCTCGGCCAGCCCATCTGGTGCTCGGTCAACGGCAACATCGACAACATCGCCATCGGGCATCCCGAGGACCAGCCCGCCGACGAGAAGAAGCACATCGTCGTGGTGGGCGCCGGCCCCGGCGGCCTCGAGACGGCGCGCGTCGCGGCCGTGCGCGGCCACAAGGTGACCGTGCTCGACAAGTCCGACCGCGTGGGCGGCCTGCTGAACATGGCGCAGGTGCTGAACGCCAAGATCGAGCCCCTCGTGACGTACTGGAACGAGGAGCTGAAGCTGCATCCCAACATCGAGCTCAAGCTGGGCACGAAGGTGACCGCCGACACCATCAAGGCGCTCGACCCCGACGAGGTCGTGGTCGCGCCGGGCGGCGAGGTCATCGGCGTGGACGTGCCGGGCATCGACGGCAAGAACGTCGTCAGCTCGCAGGACATCAAGGACATGGTCGCGGGCATCGTGCCCGAGGGCAAGGGCCTTATCTGGAAGGCGGCCGTTGCGGCCATCAAGGCGCAGGGCGGCACCGTGGGCTTCATGCGCATGGGCCTCAACATGGCGAGCGGCCCCACCGCCATCGTGGGCAAGCGCGTCGTGGTCGTGGGCGGCGGGTTCGCCGGCCTCGAGGTCGCCGAATCCATGAGCGACGGCCGCGAGATCACGGTCATCGACGAGGCCAAGAAGATGGGCAACGGCATCGGCATCATCGACAAGAACCCCACCATCAACCTCGTGAAGCAGAAGGGCGTGAAGCTCATGCCGCTGACGAAGCTGGTCGAGGTCACGAAGAAGGGCGCGAAGGTCCAGAACGTGGAGACGGGCGAGGAGCAGCTGCTCGAGTGCGACACCGTGCTGCTGTCGCTGGGCGTCGAGGCCAACACCAAGCTGTACGACGAGGTGGTCAAGATCTTCCCGAACGCCAAGCTCATCGGCGACGCCACCACGCCCGCGGGCAAGGTGTACCGCACGCTCGAGGCCGTGAACGCCGGCTACAAGGAGGCCATGGCCTTCTAAGCGCTGCCTGGCACGACCGGCGCCCGCCTCGTCCGCTGCACGAGGGGGCGGGCGCCGCAGAACTTCGATTCAAACACGCAGGTGTTTTGAATATAGGGAAAACGGTTAAGGAGGAAGCATGGATTTCGCATACACCGAGGAACAGCTCCGCATCAAGAAGGGCATCCGCGAGTGGGCCAACGAGAACCTGACGGAAGAGGTTATCGCGGCCGGTTACAAGAACCGCGGTATCGCCCCCGAAGTGGCGAAGGCGTGGGTCGATTCGGGTTGGGGCATGTACGGCCTGCCCGAGGAGTACGGTGGAAAGCCCGTCGACCATCAGACGATGGCCATGATCATCGAAGAGCTCAACCATGCCGGCGGCAACATCCCCATGGCTCCCAACCTGCTCATCATGTTCGACGTGTGCGAGTTCGGCACGCCGGAGCAGATCAAGTACGCGATGGACTACTACGTGGAGAACGGCTACCCGCCGTACTGCCTGGCCATCTCCGAGCCTGAGGCGGGCTCCGACAACCAGGGCATGGAATGCCTGGCCACCCGCACGGGCGACGGCAAGGTGCACATCACCGGCGTGAAGACCTGGGTGACCCAGGGCGAGCACGTGGACGGCTTCATCGTGGTGTGCAAGGACGAGGATCCGTCCCGCGAGAACAAGAACATGTCCATGTACCTCGTGCCGGCCAACGCCAAGGGCGTCACCATCGAGCCGCTCAACAAGATCGGCATGCAGATCATGCCGTTCGCGATGATCCACTTCGACGACGTGGTCATCGACGAGAGCGACCTCCTGGGCATCCAGGGCAAGGGCTTCTACCAGCTCATGAAGAACTTCGAGTGGGAGCGCTGCGTGCTTCTGGCCGAGCTGCTCGGCGAGGCGCAGGCCGCCATGGAGGACGCGTGCGCCTGGACCAACGAGCGCATGCAGTTCGGCAAGGGCATCAAGACCTACCAGCTCGTGCAGGAGCACATCGTCGAGATGCAGATCGAGCTCTCGAACACGCGCAACTTCCTGTACCGCACCTGCTGGAAGATGGACAACGGCATCCCGGTGAACAACGACGCCGCCATGCTCAAGCGCTACGGCGCCCCGGCGCTTACCGACTGCTGCTCGCGCGCGCTGCAGCTCATGGGCGGCCTCGGCTTCACCGACGAGACCCGCGTGTCCCGCCTCATGCTCGACTGCCGCGGCTTCCAGATCGGCGGCGGCACGGTGGAGATCATGGTGCACATCTCCGGCCGCGGCATCCTCAAGGAGTACGCCAAGGTCGCCGAGGATCCCGATTACCTGTACACGATCTAACCCGACGCTTCAGCACGCGGGGCGATTCGCCCGCCCCGCACGGAAACGCCCCGGCTCCGGCCGGGGCGTTTGCCGTTGCGCGAAAGGCGGACGGGCGCCGGGAAGGGGAGGCCCGCTCCCTCAGAATGAAACGAACGGATGTTTCACATGAAACATCCGGCGCGTGGGGGAGGGGGGGAAGGGGGCCGCCTTACTTGGCGAAGGTTCCCTTGGCGCCGTGGCAGGTCATGCCGATAGCGCGGATGGAGCAGTACGAGCGGTACTTGCAGCGCCCGCAGGCGCGCTTGCGGTTCTTCTGGGAGGGGTCGTAGAGCCCGATGACGCCCACCGTGCTGTAGCGCGGCTCGAAGACGCCGTCCTTGCCCAGCTTGAGCCCCAAGCGCTTCTCGGACTGCGTGTAGAACACGAACTGCGAGCGCGTGTCGAGCGGGAAGTCGCCCATGCCGGGGCTCAGGCGATCGTCGGTGTAGAGGCCGTCGTCCAGCGCGGCGGCCACGATGGCGGCGTTCACGCGGTCGGCCGCGCTCTCCACGAGCGCCTTCGCGCAGGCGTCGGCCAGCACGCGGTCGAGCTCGTCGGCGTGCGCGGGCAGCGCGGCGGGGTTGTCGGGCCCGATGGTCACCGCCATGAGCGCGCAGTGCGCGGCGCGGCGCAGGCGCTCGTACACGCTTTGGCCGTGGAACATCATCATGGTGCCCACGAGCTTGATGGCCGGCTCCACGTACTCGGGCGGCAGCGTGCAGATGGCGGGGTTGAACAGCTTGTACACGCCGCGCGGACGGTAGGCCGCCAGGCACGCCGCGACGGCGGCGTCGATGCGCGCGCCCGCCTCGGCGTCGAGGGCGCCCCCGTCGGCCGCGTCCGCGCCGAGCGCGCGGGCCGCCTCGGGCGGCAGCTGCGCGAGCACCTCGGAGCGCTCGAGCTCGCCTACGGTGCAGGGGACTTCGATGATCTGCCGTACGGCTCCGGTCATGATGGACGCTCCTTTTCGTGCACGATTCTTCCTGTATAGATCATAGAGCACCGTCTGCACGGATTGACCGGCTAGTTTGGCTCGACTGTGCGGTTTTCGCCCTCGGCCCCCTGTCAAGGCGCATGGTTTCCACGGAATCGCGGGATTGGGTGGAGCGAAAGCCAACAAACGCATTCGATTGACCAGTTCGTATGCTCAGGGTTTCGGTTTTGACCGTAGGCAAACCATAGACGCAGCCTATCATTTGAAGAGTAATCAATAGGAAATGGAAATGGATTGCCGTCGGGCCCCGCGGGTGCGGCGGCGCCGTCGCGCGGGGAAGGGGTTCCATGTACGAACTGACGCAAGAGGAGCGCATGATCCTCTCGATGGTGGACGACCTGTGCGTCGACGTGGTGGCGCCGCGTGCGGCCGAGATCGACGAGGAGGACGAGTTCCCGCAGGATATCTACGAGCTGTTCGTGGAGCAGGGGCTGTTCGCGCTCGCCTACGGCGAGGAGCACGGCGGCGTGGAGGTGAGCATGCACTGCTGGGTGCAGGTGATCGAGCGCATCGCGCGCGAGTCGCCGGCCGTGGCGCTCATGATCCTCATCTCGGCCATCGGCTCCGACGCGCTCGTGTTCTCGGGGACCGACGAGCAGAAGCGCACCATCCTGCCCGCGCTGGCGGCCGGCGAGGCGAAGATCTGCTTCGCGCTGACCGAGCCGAACGCCGGCTCCGACATCTCGGCCATCGCCACCACGGCGCTGCCCGACGGCGAGGGCTACACCGTGAATGGCAGCAAGATATTCATCACGAACGGCGCGGTCGGCGACTGGTTCACCGTGTTCGCGCGCGTGGTGGAGGACGGGCAGTCGAAGCCCTCCTGCTTCGTCGTGCACCGCGACACGCCCGGCCTCGTGATCGGCCGCAAGGAGGACAAGATGGGGCTGCGCGGCTCGGTGACCTCGCAGCTGTTCTTCGAGAACATGCACGTGGGCCCCGACGCCGTGGTGGGCGCGGTGGGCGACGGGTTCGCCATCGCGCACCACACGCTCAACCGCGGCCGGCTGGCCGTGGCGGCGCTGGCTGCCGGCGTGACGGCGGCGTCGCTCGGGGCGGCGGCCGCCTATGCGAAGGAGCGTATCCAGTTCGGCAAGCACATCGCCGACCTGCAGGCCATCCGCTTCATGCTGGCCGACATGGAGATCGCGCTCGAGGCGTCGCGCCTGCTGCTCGACCAGGCGGCCACGGCGTTCGGCGGCGACATCCAGACGATGATGAAGACGGCGTCGGTGGCGAAGGTGTACTGCTCGGAGGCCGCGGTGAAGGCGGCCGAGACGGCCGTGCAGATATTCGGCGGCTACGGCCTGTGCAAGGACTACCCGGTGGAGCGCTACTACCGCGATGCGAAGTCGTTCACCATCGTGGAGGGCACGAGCCAGGTGCAGCGCTCGCTCATCGCGAAGTCGGTGCTGAAGGAATACTAGGAGCGCGCCGCCGGGCGCGGCGCGCAGGGGGCGAGGAGGATCGCAGCCATGAACATCGTAGTGTGCATCAAGCAAACCGTCGACACCGAGGCCGAGGTGGGCGTCGACGCCGAGGGGCGGGTGCTCACCGAGGGGCAGACGCTCGTCATCGACCCGTACGGCGAGTTCGCCGTCGAGCGCGCCGTGCAGCTCGTCGAGGAGCACGGCGGCGAGGTGGCCGTCGTGTGCATCGGCGGCGACGAGGCGCTGCCGGCCGTGCGCCACGCGCTGTCGATGGGCGCGGCCGCGGGCTACCTGATCGACGATCGCGCGCTCGACGCGGCGGACGCGGCGGCGCGGGCGCGCGTGCTGGCCGCCGCGCTCGAGCGCGTGCCGGCCGACCTGGTCATGGGCGGCTGCAAGTCGGCCGACACGGCGGGCGCGCAGACCATGCCGCGCGTGGCCGAGCTCCTGGGCCTGCCGTGCGTGCAGGTGGTCACCGCGCTCGAGGTGGACCCCGCGGCGGGCACCGCGCGCGCCACGCGCGAGATCGACGACGGCGTGGCCGTGGTGGACGTGGCGCTGCCGGCCGTCGTCACGGCGCAGCAAGGGCTGGCCGAGCCGCGCTACCCCAACGTGCGCGCCATCATGCAGTCGAAGAAGAAGCCCGTCACCGTGTGGACGCTGGCCGACCTCGGCAGGGAGGACGCCGCGGCGCCCGAGGCGGCGCGCACGCGCGTGGTGCGCTACCGCGCCAAGGCCGCGCGCCAGGGCGGCCGCATCGTGGAGGGCGAGACGACGGCCGAGGCGGTCGCCGCCACGGTGGGGCTGCTGGAAACCGAAGCCAAGGTCTGGTAGGACGGGAAGGGAGCATCCATGGCAGGAATCTGGGTATACGCGGAGCCGCGGAACGGGTCGTTTCCGCGCGCGACGTTCGAGATGCTGGCGCTCGCGCGCCGCATGGCCGACGCGGAGGGGACGGACGTGGCCGCCGTCGTGCTGGGCAGCGGGCTGGGGGGCGTCGATTGCGCCCCGCTCGGCGCGGCGGGCGCCGACGCCGTGCTCGCGCTGGACGATCCGGCGCTGGCCCCGTACACCACCGACGCCTACGCGGCGGCCCTCGCGGCCCTCGCGGCGCAGCAGCGTCCCGACGCGGTGCTGTTCGCCGACGACGCCACCGGGCTCGACGTGGGGCCCGTGCTCGCGCAGCGCCTGGACACCGGCTTCGTCGCCGACGTGGTGGCCGTCGAGGCCGACGCGCAGGAGGGCTTCCTGTTCACGCGCGAGCCGTACTCGGGCAAGGTGCGTGCCGACGTGGCCTTCGCCGCCGACGCGCGCCCGATGGTCGTCACCGTGCGCCCGAAGGCGTTCGACCCGGCCGCGCCCGACGAGGGCCGCACGGCGCCGGTGCTCATGCAGCACGTCGACGGCTTCGGCGACGTGCGCCAGACGGTGGCCGACGTGGTGCGCCGCGCGTCGGGCCGCGTGGAGCTGACCGAGGCCGACGCGGTGGTGTCGGGCGGGCGCGGCACGAAGGGCGCGGCGGGCTTCGCGCTCGTCGAGGAGCTGGCCGACGTGCTGGGCGCCGCCGTCGGGGCCTCGCGCCCCGCGGTGGACGAGGGCTGGACCGACATCCAGTTCCAGGTGGGGCAGACGGGCAAGACCGTCGCCCCGTCGCTCTACATCGCCTGCGGCATCTCGGGCTCCATCCAGCACATGGCCGGCGCCGCGGCGTCGAAGTGCATCGTGGCCGTGAACACCGACCCGCAGGCCGAGATCTTCAAGGTGGCCGACTACGGCATCGTGGCCGACCTGTTCGAGGCGGTGCCGCTGTTGACCGAGGCCTTCCGCGCGAGCAAGGCGTCCTAGCGTGGAGGCGGCGACGCCCGCGCGCGAGGCGCTGTGGAACATCGAGGGGTCGTGGATCATGTACCCCTGCTTCCTGGTGGTGCTGGCCGTGGCCGCGTACTTCTTCGTGCGGCGCTACCGGCTGTGGAGGATCGGCCGTCCCCTCGAGCGCGCCGACCGCCCGCGCGAGCGCCTGAAGGGCGCGTTCTTCGACGCGCTTTTGCAGGCCACCGTGGTGCGCGAGCGCGGCATCGGCATCGCGCACCTCGGGATGTACGTGGGGATGGCCGTCATGGTGGTGGCCACCGTGAGCTACGCGGCGCAGGTGGACCTCGGGGTGGACATCGCGAAGGGGGACTACTACCTCTACGTGCTGGCGCTCGGCACCGACATCGCCGGCCTGGCGTTCTGCATCGCGATGGTGGCGTGCATCGTGCGGCGCGTCGCGGGCCGCAACCCCGCGCTCGACACGAAGCCGGCCGACATCGTCGTGCTCGTCTGGCTGCTCGTCATCGGCGTCACGGGCTTCGTCGTGGAGGGGCTGCGCATCGTCGGGACGAACGACCCCTGGGCCGCGTGGTCGCCCATCGGCAACCTGTTCGCGCAGGCGCTGTCGGGCCTCGATGCCGCCCAGGTGACGCTCGCGCACCAGGCGCTGTGGTGGTTCCACATGGCCATCGCCTTCGGCATCCTGGCGTACTGGGTGTACTCCAAGCTCGTGCACGTGCTGCTCGTCCCCGCCACGGTGTACTGCCGCCCGCTCGAGCCGAAGGGCACGCTGCCGTTCGTCGATCTGGAGGACGAGGAGCTCGAGGAGTTCGGCGTGGGCAAGCTGGAGGACTTCACGTGGAAGGACCTGCTCGACGCCGAGGCGTGCGTGCGCTGCGGGCGCTGCGAGACCGTGTGCCCCGCGCACGGAAGCGGCAAGCCGCTGTCGCCGAAGGACCTGATCCAGGCCCTCGACGCGCATCTGGAGGAGCGCGGGCCGCTCGTGCGCGCCGAGCGCAGGACCGAGGCGGCGGGCGGCGCGTTCGAGCCGACCGAGCAGCAGCGGGTCGTGCTCGACAAGGCGCTCGTGGGCGACGTGGTGGCGCCCGAGGCGCTGTGGTCGTGCACCACGTGCGGCGCGTGCATGGAGGCGTGCCCGGCGCTGCTCGAGCATGTGCCGAAAGTGGTGGGCATGCGCACCTACCAGGTGTCGATGGAGAGCGCGTTTCCCGCGGAGGCGAAGGCGGCCTTCCGCAACCTCGAGACGAACGGCAACCCGTGGGGCCTGGGGTGGCAGAGCCGCCTGGCGTGGGCGGAGGGGCTCGACGTGCCCACGCTGGCCGACCGGCCGGACGCGGAGTACGTGTACTGGCCCGGCTGCTCCGGCGCCTACGACGCGCGCAACCGCAAGGTGTCGCGCGCCCTCGTGGCGCTGCTGAGGCGCGCCGGCGTGGACTTCGCCGTCATCGGCGCGCAGGAGAAGTGCTGCGGCGACGCGGCGCGCCGCATGGGCAACGAGTTCGTGTACTACCAGCTGGCAACCGAGAACATCGAGACGCTGCAGCGCTTCGGCGCGAAGAAGATCATCGTGCAGTGCCCCCACTGCGCCCAGGTGCTCGAACGCGACTACCCGCAGCTGGGCGGCACGTTCGAGGTGGTGCGCCACGCGCAGCTGCTCGAACGGCTCGTGGCCGAGGGGAGGCTGCCGGGCGCGGCCGAGGCGGGCGCGCATGCGGCGTTCGAGCGCGTCGCCTGCCACGACTCGTGCTACCTGGGGCGCTACGCCGACGTGTACGACGAGCCGCGCGCCGTCGTGGCCGCGAGCGGCGCGCAGGTGGTGGAGATGGAGCGCGCCCGCGAGAAGAGCTTCTGCTGCGGCGCGGGCGGCGGGCGCATGTGGCTCGAGGAGCGCGAGGGGCAGCGCATGAACGTCCTGCGCGCCGAGCAGGCCCGCGCGACCGGCGCCGACGCCGTGGCCACCGCCTGCCCCTTCTGCCTGTCGATGCTCGAAGACGGCCTCGCATCGCACGACGACGCGCCGCCCGTACGGGACATCGCCGAACTGTTGTCCGACGCACTTGCCCTCGAGCGGTGATACCATGAGGTGAACCCCCTTGCGCGCGGTGCGCGAAGGGGGCAAACCGAGATGGATGATAGGTGCGCACGGAGGTGGCCTATGAACGCGTGGAGGTCGGGCGAGACGCTCGAGGTGCCGATGAGCGAGCAGCTGGCCCGCACGTACGAGGAGTTCCGCGCCGCGGGGGCCGCTCCCGTCGCGCCGAGGCTCGCGGCCACCGTGATGCTCGTGCGCAGCCCGCGCGAGGTGTTCATGCTGCGCCGCGCGGCGACGATGGCGTTCGTGCCGGAGGCCGTCGTGTTCCCGGGCGGGGGCGTGGACCCGCGCGACGCCGACGCGCCTTGCTCGTGGATCGGCCCGGACGAGGAGGAGTGGGCCCGTCGCATGGGCACGAGCGCCGACGTGGCGCGGCGCGTGGTGACGGCGGCCGCGCGCGAGGTGTTCGAGGAGTGCGGCGTGCTGCTGGCCGGCGACGAGCGCGGCGTCTGCGCCGTGGACGCCGCCGAGCCCGCGTGGGCCGAGGAGCGCCGTCGGCTCGTGCGCCACGAGGCCTCGTTCGCCGACGTACTGAGCCGCCACGGCCTCGCGCTGCGCACCGACCTTCTGGGCCTGCGCTCGCATTGGCTGACGCCCGCGTTCGAGCCGCGCCGCTACGACACCTACTTCTTCGCCGCGCTCGCGCCCGCCGAGCAGGAACCCGACAGCCGCACCACCGAAGCCGACGGGGCGGGCTGGGCCGACCCGCGGCTCATGCTCGAGCGCGGCGCGGCCGGCGCGCTGCGCCTCGTGCCGCCCACGGCCTACAACCTGGCCCACCTCGCGCACGCTCCCAGCGTGGAGGCGTTCGCGGCGGGCGTGGAGCGCGCGGGCCGCGTGATGCTCGAGCCCGCCGTGCGCGACGGGGGAGAGGCGGTGCTCTCATGCCGGCTGCCGTAGCGCGACGCGCCGCCGTCGCGGCGGGCGCGCCCGCCTGGGGAAGCGGCCGCGTGTCGGCGCACGCGCGCGTGATCCTCGCCGACAACCCGTCGCCGCTCACGTACCTCGGCACGAACACCTGGGTGCTGGCCGATCCCGGCTCGCCGGCGTGCGTCGTGGTGGATCCCGGGCCCGACAGCGCGTCCCACCTGCGCGCCGTGCAGCGCGCCTGCGCCGAGGACGGGCGCGAGGTGGCGGCCGTCCTCGTGACGCACGACCATGCCGATCACGCGGAGGGCGCCGAGCGCTTCGCCGCGATGACGGGCGCGCCGGTGCTCTCGCGCAAGGGCGGCACGCTGCCCGACGGGCCGCTCGACCTCGGCGCGGACGCGCCGCGCCTCGAGGTGATCCCGCTTCCCGGGCACGCGAGCGACCTCGTGGGGTTCCTCGTCCCCGCCGACGCGTCCATCGTGACGGGCGACATGCTGTTCCGGCAGAGCTCCACGCTCATCTGCTGGCCCGACGGCAGCCTCGCGGAGTACCTGGACAGCCTCGAGCGCCTGCGCGCCGCGGTGGAGGCGCACGACGTCGCGCGGCTGCTGACGGCCCACGGCCCGCTCATCGACGACCCGCTCGACGCCATCGATCGCGCGCGCCGCCATCGCCTCGACCGCCTCGAGCGCGTGCGCGCCGCGGCGGAGGCCGGCGCCGGCTCGGACGTCGAGCGCATCATCGAGGCCGTGTACCAGGACGTCGACGTCCGCCTCGACCCCGCCGCCCGCATCAACATCCAAGCCCAGCTGGAGTACCTCGAGCAGCAGGGGCTTCGGTAAAGCACGGGCGCGCCGTCCGCGCTGCGCGGCTGGCCCGTTGCGGTCCCGCCGCGCGGGCGTTTCGCCGCTCGTGGCAGGTTTTGCGAGTTTTTCGTCGCGTTTCGCCCGGATGCGGCCACGGCTGCGCGCTCGGCTGCCGAGTCGTTTTCGTCGTTCCAGGTTGGAAGCGAGCAGGGAAGCGCGCTCCATCGAGCGGGGTCGAGAGACGACGAATTTCTCGCAAAACCTGCCACGAACGCCACGAACCGGCGATGCGTGCGCCGCGTTGCCGGCAAGTCTCGCGAAAAGCGAAGGATCGGGGGCTCCCCCGATCCTTCGCTCGCGACTACTTCATGCGCTCGGCCAGCTCGGCGGCCAGCAGATGGCGCTTCACCTTGCCGGTGGCCGTCTTCGGTATCTCGTCGATGTACTCGATGCGCTCGGGCCACAAACGCTTCGCCACGTGGTGCTCGGCCAGGAAGCCCGTGATGTCGGCCAGGGCGGGGCGCTCGTCGCCCGTCGCCACCGCGAAGGTGCAGATGCGCTCGCCCAGGCGCTCGTCGGGCATGCCGATGGTGGCGTGGTCGCCGATGCCGGGGCACTCCATGAGGTTCTCGTCGATCTCGTTCGCGCAGATGTTCTCGCCTCCGCGGATGATGATCTCCTTCTTGCGCCCGTTGATGCGGATGCGGCCCGCTTCGTCCATATAGCACAGATCGCCGCTGTAGAACCAGCCGTCGTCGTCGAGCGCGCGGTCGGTGCGCTCGCGATCGTTGAGGTAGCCGACGAACTGGTGCGGCCCGCGCGAGATCTCCTCGCCCTGCGTTCCCGGCGCCACGTCGCGATGGTCCGCGTCCACCACGCGCACCTCGATGCCGGGGAAGGGGATGCCCGACCAGGCGCCGTTCCACTCCAGGCAGTGCTCGGGCGGCACGAACGCGTGCGGGCAGCTCTCGGTGGAGCCGTAGCATTCGCACAGCAGGATGCCGTGGGCGTGGGCGCACTGCACGAGCGTGCTCGGCACCGGGGCGCCGCCGCAGATGAACAGGCGCAGCGTGTCGAACGAGCCGAGGTTCTCGGCCGTGAGGTACTTGAGGATGTCGTAGATGAACGGCGTGGCGCCCATCGACCAGGTGACGCCCTCGCGGTTGCACAGCTCGAAGGCCCCCGCGGCGTCGAAGTGCTCCTGCAGCACCGTGCGCCCGCCCAGGATCATGGGGGAGATGAGGCCGTGGTAGAAGCCCGTCGCGTGGTTGAGCGGCGAGGGCATGTACATGACGTCGTCCGCGGTGCGCCCGAGCCCCTTCACGTAGGAGCGCTCGGAGAACAGGATGTTGTTGTGGGTGAACAGCACCGCCTTCTGGCGGCCGGTGGTGCCCGACGTGGACAGGATGCACGCCACGTCGTCGGACGACGCGGCGGCGCGCTCCCGCACGGGCTCGAACGAGGCGCAGATGCCGCTCAGGCACGGCGCGCCGTCGGGCGCGGGGGCCTGCTTGTCGATGAACGCGATGGACGTCAGCGTGGGGATGCGGTCCTTCACGGCGTAGGCCTGCGCGACGAAGTCGCAGCGATGGAACTCGGTCGGGCAGATGAACGCGCGCGACCCCACCTTGTTCATGTTGTAGACGAGGTCCTCGTCGTTGAAGTTCGGGGGCACGGGGTGCATCACGGCGCCGCACTTGAGGCACGCCACGTACACGATGCAGAACTCGGCCCAGATGGGCACCTGGAACGTCACGACGTCGCCGGGCCGCACCCCTTCGGCGATGAGCCACGACGCCAGGCGCGCAGCCCGGTCGTCCACCTCGCCGTAGGTGTACGACGACCCGCGGTCGTCGGTGACGTACGTGCGCTCCGGATGGGAGGCCGCGCGGTCGGCCCACACGTCGCCGATGGTCTTGTCGGTCCAGTACCCCTTCTCGTGGTAGAATCGCTTCCGCTCGGCATTGATTTTGAGATCGGTGATCATCGCCCCTGAGTCCTCTCTTGATGACGGCTCGCTTCTCTCACCCGGCGCTCCTGCCGGATGCTCCGCTTGACTCGATCTGCCTGCCCGCTCCTCCGGATCCCCTCCGGCCCGTCCCGCACGATGCGGCGAGTGCCAGGCGCTGCGCATGGAATCCCATGCCTTGCTCAGTGTCCTCCATTGTAGACCCCTCGGTGATGGTCGATGATCCACATTTGTGGGTATACTCATAGGAAGTTCCTATGTGTTGATAGCCAGAACCTATTAATATATAAAATACCTGTTCAAGCTATGGTTTAGGGGTACGGGCAGCAGGGGATTTCGCGGGAGACGCTTTTTGGAAATCGAGGCAAACCTGAAACGATATGAGTACTCGTTTCAGGAAAATGATGGACAAAATATAAAGAATGAGAAGTTTCGATTTGGTATGTTAGACAGTATCAGCCGATTGTCCGTAGATTAATCGCGCGTATCCGTAGATCATAGAGAAGGGCCGATGAGCACGGCCCGTATCGCGTCCCAGGACGCAAGCGAACGATATGAAGACTACAGGGAAAGGGGTAGTGCCAATGAGCGTGTACCAGGAGGATTACCATCTGCCGGAGTTCGAGTACGACTACGAGAAGCTGATCATCGACCGTCGCGGTCCGGTGTACGTGTGCAGCTTCAACGACGCCGCGAACCTCAACGCCATGTCGTACGCCCAGATGGCCGAGTTCAACGACTTCCTCATCAAGGTGCGCATGGACAAGGATTGCCGCGCCATCGTGCTGACGGGCGAGGGCAAGTCGTTCTGCGCCGGCTTCAACCTGAACGACCTGGCGCTCGAGCCGCCCGAGGACATGGGCCGCATCCAGCGCGACTTCTACATCATGCAGCGCATGTGCTCCGACCAGATCATCAACATGCGCCGCTGCGAACAGCCCATCATCGGCGCCCTCAAGGGCTACGCCGTGGGCGGCGGCCTGTCCATCTCCTGCGCGTGCGACATGCGCGTGCTGGGCGAGTCGTTCAAGATGAACGCCGGCTACCTGTCCATCGGCTACACCGGCACCGACATGGGCGGCGCGTTCTTCCTCCCGAAGATCGTCGGCTACGCCCGTGCCTGCGAGATCCTCATGAACCCCAACCGCTTCGGCGCCGAGAAGCTGCTGGAGTGGGGCTTCGCCAACAAGGTGGTCGCCGACGACGACGTGGTTGAAGAGGCCGTGGCCTTCGCCCAGCAGATGTGCGACGCCACCGCCCCGTTCGGCCTGCGCCTCACGAAGGAGTGCCTGCAGGCCTCCCTCGACGGCACGAGCTTCGAGAACGTCGTGAAGATGGAGAACCGCAACCAGGTGCTGGCCTCCAACACCACCGACGGCCGCATGGGGACGCTGAAGATGAACCCGAAGAACAAGCAGGACGTGAAGGACAACCCGGAGAAGTACCAGTTCCACAACCTGTAAGGCGCACGGCGCACAAGCGCGCTCGCCTCGGTCGCCCCCGGCCCGCACTGCGGTCGGGGGCGCTTCGCATTTCGGCGCGTTTCGACGAGAGAGGATGAGGACATGCGGATACTCGCCATCAACGGGAGCCATCGGCCGGGCAAGGGGACGGCGGCGCTGCTGCAGGCGGCGCTCGACGCGGCGCGCGACGCGGGGGCGGAGACCGAGCTCGTGGAGCTCGCGCGGCTCGACATCGGCTACTGCATCGGGTGCAACGCGTGCCTGGCGAAGCCGTCCTGCACGCTGTCCGACGACATGGACGGCCTCGTGGAGAAGATGAAGGCGGCCGACGGCATCGTCTTGGGCTCGCCCGATTACTTCGCGAACGTCACGGCGCGCATGAAGACGTTCATCGACCGCACCCGCCCGCTGCACATGACGGCCAACGCGCTCAAGGGCAAGGTGGGCGGCATGGTGACCACGTCGGGGCTCGTCGACTGCGGCGCCGAGGAGACGCTCGGCGCGCTCGACCGCTTCTTCGCCACCCATGAGATGCTCGTCGTGCACCCGCGCCCCGCGGGGCCGGTGCAGGCGAACGGCACGGCGGCGTCCCAGTTCGCCGGCTTGGATGACGAGGGCCGCATCCGCTGGCGCCGCGTCCAGGACGACCGCACCGCCTTCGCCTTCGCGCGCCAGCTCGGCGCCGACATGGTCGAGCTCGTCGAACGGTTGGGGTAGGCTACAACCAGAACGGATGTTTCACGTGAAACATCGAGCCGCGTGCGCTCCGCACCGCATCGCGCCGGGGGGCTTTCGGCTGGCGCCGCCCCCGCCCCGGCCCTCTGCTGCGCCGAGGCGGCGGTGGGGCGCAAAAAAGAGCCGCAGCATCGCGCTGCGGCTCGTTCGATCGGTGCGGGGGCTTGCCTACCAGTTGCAGGGGGCCTCGCCGGCGATCTGACGCTCGGACTTGAAGATGACGTCCGGCACCTCTTCGCCGTGGTAGCACTTGATGGCTTCCTTCTCCTCCATCTCGGCGATCTCGGCGTCGCTGTAGCCCAGGTCCTGCAGGAACTCGGCCGTGTGGTAGCCGATGGGCTTCGACAGGATGATCGGCGGGTCGCCGTAGTCGTCGAAGCGCAGCGGCGACATGGGGATGGCCTTCTTGCCGAACGCCTCGTACTCCACCCAGCGCAGCGAGTCGTTGTCGTAGGCCTCTTCGTCCTTGATGATGTCGGTGTAGCGGAAGCACTTCTGGTGGGGCACCTCGTGCTCGCGCAGGATCTCGTCCCACTCCTCGAACGTCTTCGTGGCGAAGGAGTTCTCGAGCCAGCCGATGACCTCATGCTGCTTGCCGGAAGCCTTGAGGGACGGCAGGTTGCAGGTGTCGGGCTGGTCCTTGTGCTCGTCGTTGCCCGTGATCTCCATCATCATGTTGTAGTACTTGTCGTACTGCGGCATGCAGATGAGCATCCACTTGTCGTCGGACGTCTTGTAGGTGTTGTTGAAGGGGTTCGGAACCGCTTTGCGGGACTTGGGGTAGGGCGCGCCGAACTGCGTGGCCATGACGCCGATGTTGCCGCCCCAGATGGCCGCGCCGTACAGGTTGCAGGTGACCTTGTCGCCCTTGCCCGTGCGGGTGCGGTTGAACAGCGCGGCGAGGATGCCGCCGGAAAGGATGGACGCCGCGTTGTAGTCGCCGAACGCCTGAGGCGGGATGGCGGGGGACTGGCCGTCCTCGCGGAACACGTTCGCCACGCCGCCGCGCGCCGCCCAGCACACCGCGTCGAAGCCGGGGGTGTCGCGCTCGGGGCCGAACTCGCCGTAGCCGCGCATCTGCGCCCAGATGAGGGTCGGGTACTTCTCCTTGAGGGAGGCGTAGTCCAGGCCCAGCTTCACGAGCGCCTTGTCGCGCAGGTTGTTCACGAACACGTCGGCGGTGGCCAGCAGCTGGTGCATGACCTTGGAGCCCTCTTCGGTCTTCAGGTTGAGCGACAGCCAGTTCTTGTTCGTGTTGTTAAGGTCGATGGTGGGATCCTCGCGCTCGGTCTGCTCGCATCCGAACCCGGGGCCCTGCGTGCGCTGTGCATCGCCGTGCAGGGGCTCGACCTTGATGATCTCGGCTCCCATTTCGGACAGAACGCGCACCGTCGCAGGTGCCGCCACCCATTCGCACAGCTCGACGACCTTGACGCCGTTCAGAGGACCATACCCGTTCAGTTTCTCTGTCACTGACATACGACGGTTCTCCTTTCTTCGATGACTTGTTGTTTTCCTCCTGCAGATATACTCACATGTCATCCGTTTTGTTGCTATGGACAATTATTTATACTTGATGGTCGCTTGTTCGTTTTGGTGGGTTGGGAGGGTTTCACTCACAGGTTCACCGATTTGTTGGCCATTTGCCGGGGAGAGGGGGTCTCAATCGGCGAATTCGTCCGTCCTTTTGGTTAATTCGGCAGATTTGGGGGTGATGCGGCGGGGCAGTCTCAGTATACTGGTAACAAGTAATCCCTGCTTGCAGCGTTGCGGGGGCCCGCGGGAAGAGCGCGGGCGCCGCGGCGTTCTGAAGGAAAGAAGGCACCCTGTGGATTTCGAATTGACCGATAAGCAGCGCAAGCTCGTGGAGGCGTTCCGCGCGTTCGGCGAGGAAACGTTCACGCCCGAGCACGTGCACCAATGGCGCCGCGACCAGGGCCTGCCCGACGAGGTGGTGAAGGGGTTCGTCGACCTGTACTTCGGCCTCGAGGATCTCGAGGACGGCGAGGGCACGTTCAGCCTGTGCTCGCAGGCGCTCATCATCGAGGAGCTGTCGCGGTGCGCCGGCGCCACGCTGCCGTTCCAGAACGACCTGTTCAACCTCTCCATCGTGCGCCAGTTCGCCGGCGCGGGCGAGTTCGCCGACGTGCTGAAGGACTACCGCGAGACGGGCCGCCTGCTGTTCGCCCTGGCCATCTCGGAGCCGGAGGCCGGCTCGGACGCCATGAACATGCAGACGTACACGCGCACCGTCGACGAGCACCTCATCCTGAACGGGCGCAAGACCTACGTGAACAACGGCGAGTACGCGCCCTACATCATGGTGGCGGCCATCGATCGCGACAAGGAGGCGCCGGGGAAGTACCCGCCCATGACGTTCTGGCTGCTGCCGCGCGACCTCAAGGGCGTGAGCGCCTACCCCATCAACAAGATCGGCCAGTCGATGCTGCCGTTTGCCACCCTCGTGTTCGACAACGTGGAGCTGTCGCCGGCCTACCGCCTCAACGGGCGGCAGGAGGGCTTCCGCCAGCTGTTCCGCCTGCTCGAGTTCGGCCGCGTGACCACGTGCGCCTCGTCGCTGGGCATGGCGCGCGCCGCCATGGAGGACGCCGTGGCCCACGCGCGCAGCCGCAAGGCGTTCGGCGTGCAGATCGGCCGCTTCCAGCAGATCGAGCAGATGCTGACGGACATGGAGGTGAACATCTCCAACATGCGCTCCATGCTGTACCGCGCGGCCCTGGCGGTGGACAACGGCGGCCCCGACGAGCGCCTGTCGGTGGCGCTCATGAAGCGCTACGTGCCCAACGCCGCCACCGAGGTGGCCTCGGGCGCCATGCAGATCCTCGGCGGCATGGGCTACACGGAGGGCGCGCGCGTGAGCCAGCTGTGGCAGGACTGCCGCGGCAACCAGATCGCGGAGGGTACCGACCAGATCATGGTGTACATCGCCTCGCCGCTCATCATGGAGAAGTACTGAGACCGCCGAACCCGGCGCTCGAAGGCGACGAACGGGGCGCCCGCCGCGCGATGCGGCGGGCGCCCCTTTTTCATGCTTTGGTACAAGCAAGGCGGATAGTCCTGCGCAAGTGCTCAAAACTATTACTCAATTGTTCAATATTATCCATTGTACAGCTCATTTCTGGGTCAGTTCCGATGTTATGACCATTCTCGTGTGTCGGACAGCACGGAATAATGACTGCTAGAGAGCCTGCTCTAAGCAGATAGTGTCAGGGGTGCCGTTCCCCTTCGCGAGCGCTCAATCCCGCGGAGAGGGACGACGGAGAAATTTAGGAGGACAAATTGAGTACCGCAGCTAAGAAAGAGAAGATGAGCGTGCGCCACATGCTCGTCGTTCTCACGGGCATCATGATCACCTTCGGGTGCTCGGCCCTGTGCTTTTCCACGTGGGGCCTGTTCCAGCCGGTCGTCGCCGAGGGCCTGGGCGTGCCCACCACGGCGTTCGCCCTGTACGTCACGGTCATGTACCTCACGATGACCGTCGCCTCGCCGTTCGCCGGCAAGCTCATCCAGACGATGGACATCCGCATCATCCTGAGCGTCTCCGCCTGTCTCGTGGGCGGCGCGTTCATCCTCATGAGCTTCTCGAACGACATCATCATGTTCTACATCGCCGCCGTCCTGCTGGGCCTCGGCGAGATCTCCATCCTGTGGCTGACCATCCCGCAGCTCATCAACCGCTGGTTCCACGAGCGCGCCGGCTTCTTCATCGGCCTGTGCATGGCGTTCACCGGCATCGGCGGCGCGCTGTGGTCCGCGCTGTTCACCGCGCTGCGCTCCGGTGGCATGGACTACCACACGATCTACCTGATCTGGGGCGTCATCGCGCTCGTCACGTCGCTTCCCTTCACGCTGTTCTGCATCCGCAACCGTCCCGAGGACGTGGGCCTGTCCCCGTACGGCGCCAAGGTCGCCGCTGACGGCGGCGCCGTCAAGCCGACCGGCATCTCGGCCAAGCCGGCCATGAAGATGCCCGTGTTCTACGCGCTGTGCCTGTTCGCCGGCATCATCAACGTCGCCGTGCTCATCGCCCAGCAGTTCCCCACCTACACGAAGACCCTCACCGACGCCACGTTCGACGTGCTCGTCGTGGGCGGCCTCATGGCCACCGTCATGATGGTGGGCCAGGCCATCTTCAAGATCGTGCTGGGCGCCGCGGCCGACAAGAACGCCAAGGGCGCGCTGTGGTTCGCGTTCGTGGCCGGCGTGGGCGGCGTGCTGCTGTGCTGGCTCGGCTCCGCGTCCGAGTACATGATGTACGTGGGCTCCTTCATCTTCGGCGCCTTCTACGCCACGGCCGTCGTGCTCGTGCCGATCGTGGTGAAGCAGGTGTTCGGCCTGCGCGACAACGCCATCATCTACTCCCGCATCTCCACCGTGTTCAACTTCATCGCCGCGTTCGGTTCGATGATCTGGGCTTGGATCGGCTCCTCGTTCGGCTTCAACGCCGTGTTCGTCGTGGGCCTCGTCATGATCGTCGCGGTGCTGCTGCTCGGCCTGTACTCCTTCGCCCAGGCGAAGAAGCTCCGCAGCCAGTGGACCGACTAAACACGGGTATACTCTGCTAGATCAGCTCTGCACTTCGGTCGGGGGCCCGCTTCGGCGGGCCCCCGCCGAGCGTCTTCTTCAAACCGGTCGAGATCGTGGGGGAGCATCGCAATGAACCTGTCCCAGCTCTACTACTTCAAGAAGCTCGCCGAACTGCAGCACTACACGCGAGCGGCCAAAGAGCTCTACATCGCCCAACCCACGCTCTCCGACGCGATCAGCTCGCTGGAGAAGGAGTTGGGCGTTGCGCTGTTCTGCCGCGACGGCCGCAGCGTCAGGCTGACGTCGAACGGCAGCGAGTTCTACCGCTACGTGAGCGACAGCCTGCGCTCCCTCGACGACGGCATCGACGCGATGAACCGGCGCAAGGAGCAGCTGGGCGGCACCATCAACCTGGGGGCGACGTTCACCGTGCAGGACGACTACCTGCCGACGCTGCTCAAGGCGTACCGCGAGCGCTTCGGCGACGAGGTGCGCATCGAGACGTACCAGGCCTTCACGAACTACCTTACGCAGAGCCTGCACAACGAGACGCTCGACGTGACGTTCTGCGGGCGGCGCGACCACGAGCCCGACATCGAGTACTTCCCCGTGCTGAACCGCAGCCTGGAGCTGGGCGTGCGCGTGGACCATCCGATGGCCGACCGCGCGTCGGTGTCGTTCGACGAGCTGCGCGACCAGCGCCTCATCACGTACCGCCGCGGGACGCCCATCGGCGAGGAGGTGCAGCGCCTGCTCGCCCGGAGCTCGCTCGAGGGCGTCGAGGCGCTCTACGACGACGACATCACCATGGCCTCGGCGCTGTCGGTGGACGGCGGCCTGGGCGCGCTCATGCTGAACTCCATCGGGCTCAAGGTGTTCTCGAACATCACGACGGTGCCCCTCGAGGGCGTGCGCCCCGACTTCTACTGGGTGTACCTGGCCAGCAGCGCGAAGCACGCCAAGACGGCGGCCGTGCAGTCGTTCATCGAGTTCGTGAAGGGGTTCGACGCCGAAGGCGCGGGGATCGACCTCGGCTACCGTCCCGAGCGGCCCGAGGGCGCGCCTCCTAGCGCGTGACGGCCTCGCGGTGCACGCTTTGCGCGACGAGCCCCACGCGCTCGACGTAGGCGTACAGCTCGAAGCCGCGCTTGCAGTGGAACGTGCAGCTGACGCAGGGGTCCTCGTCGCAGTAGGCGTAGGCGTCCTCGTCGCCCAGCGCGAACACGAGCGGCGGCCGCTTGCCCGGCAGCACGTACTTGAGCTGCATCCCCGTGAACGTCTTGAGCGCGATCCAGCGCGGCTCGCAGCCGTCCTCGCGCACCTTCCAGGACACGCGCAGCGCGTTCTGGTCGAACCCGCCCACCACGTCGTAGGAGAGCTCGATCGCGTCGGCGCAGGAGGCGGCGTCCGCGGCCGCGAGGCGCGCCAGGGAGCCGTCGCACGCGGCGGGGTCGGGGGCGGGGGCGTAGGGCAGCTCGATCGTGGGGCGCCGCCCGCCGCCCGTGAGCTGCGGGCCCTCGCCGCCGTCGACGCCCACGAACACCGCCGCGCACCCGTCGCAGCCGTAGAAGGGGATCGGCTCGTCGAACACGCCGGGCTTCCAGGTGGCGCGGGTGCGCGTGGGGCTCAACGCGGTGCTGTCGGTGTCTGCCATGGCAATCCTCCGGGAAAATCGAATCAGTCGATGTAGCGGGCGTTCGGGTCGGTGGCGAGCGCCTTCGTGTCGGTGACGTACTGGATGAAGTGGTCCACGCAGTACGGGTGGTAGTTCTTCGTGCTGTAGGCCATGTACACGCGGTGGTAGCAGCTGCGGCGTTCGAGCGGGCTCAGGTAGAAGGGCCTGACCACCACGTTGTCGACGCTGCGCAGCAGGAAGGTGTCCAGCATGATGGCCGCCTCCACGCCGTTGGCCGCGAAGCCGGCGAGGATGGACTCGTCGAGGTAGCTGTACTCGACGTTCTTGATGTCGCGCTCGTCGAGCATCCGCCTGATGGCCCGTCCCAGCGGGATGGTGTCGACGTAGGTGATGAGGTGCTGCTCGTACAGGTCGGCCGGCGTGATGAACGCCTTGTCGACCAGCGGGCAGTCGGCGCTCATGGCCACGACCACCTTCTGGGTGAGCACGGGCACGTACGTGAGGTCGGGGTCGTCGTCGCCGCGCGCGCAGAACACCACGTCGTAGCAGCCGCTCAACAGGTCCTTCACGAGAGGCTGCGAGGTGTCCTCGCGCACGCTGAACGCGACGCCGCCGGTGGAGGCCTTGTAGCCGTTGAGGAGCTTGGGGATGAAGTCGGTCTGCACGGTGATGATGCAGCCGAGGTCGATCTTGCCGCCGTCGCTCGTGCCGGCGTAGTTCTTCATGATGGCGATGCCCTTGTCGATCTGCTCGAGGCCCTTGTTCACGTAGACGAGGAACTCGCTGCCGTACTTCGTGAGGTGGATGTTGCGGCCCGTCTTCTGGAACAGCGACACGCCCAGCTCCTGCTCGAGCGAGCTGATGGCGTTCGAAAGCGAAGGCTGCGTGATGTAGAGCTCCTTGGCCGCCTTGGCGTAGTGCTGCAGGTCTGCGAGCTTGCGGAAGTAGTACAGCTGCGAAAGGTTCATTGGTCGCCCCCTGGGGTCTCACGCCGCATCGAACACCACCTCCATTATACGGGTGAATGACGAGGAGATTGCCACACAAAATGGCTGATCTAGGGGTTTTCGCCCCGCTCCCTTGTGCGCGCGAGGGAGCGGGGCGCCGGGAGGGGCCTATCCGTAGCGGTACTCGACGCCCATGGTGGGCTGGGGGTACTCCCAGCGCTCGAGGATGGTGGCGCCGCACAGGATGCGGCACGTGCCGCACTCGAGGCACCCGGCGTAGTCGAACGACAGGCCGCCGTCCTCGTCGAACTTGTACAGCGCGGCGGGGCAGGCCAGCACGAGCTTGCGGAACTCGGCGCGGTCCGCGTCGCCGACGAGCTCGATGTGCGCGTGGCCCTCGTCCACGTTGTACTTGTTGAGCGCCAGCTTGGCGTCGACGTTGACGCTGATGACGGGATCGCTCATAGGGCCTTCATCCCCTTTCTGCCGTCCTGGGCCAGCTGCCACAGGCCCACGCGCTTGAGCGGGCCCAGCAGCTTGTCCTTGACGCGCTGCTGCGGATGCCCGTCCACCTTGAACAGGTTGAGCATGACGTCGCGGGCCATGGCCGGGTACTCGTTGAAGATGCGCGTCGTCTCCTCCATGTAGTGCGGGAAGCGGCGGAAGCGCTTGAGGTCCTGCAGCACGTAGCAGCCGTCGAGCAGCTGCTCGTAGGCGGCCAGACGCGGTGCCGACACGTCGTCGGCCTCGAGCGCGCGCATGACGGCGTCGGCCGCGAGGTCGCCCGAGCTGACGGCGAAGTCCATGCCGCGCACCGAGTAGCCCAGGTTCATGCAGAGCATCGCGGCGTCGCCGCACACGAGCACGCCGTCGCCGTAGAGGCGCGGCACCATGGCGAGGCCGCCCTCGGGCACGAGGTGCCCCGAGTACTCCACGAGCTCGCCGCCCTTGACGAGCGGGGCGATGTCGGCGCGCTGCTTGAAGTCCTCGAGCATCTGATAGATGGGCACGTCGCCCGCCGCGAGGTCGGACAGCGTGGCCACGAGGCCGAGCGAGATCGAGTCGTCGTTCGTGTACAGGAACCCGCCGCCCACGCGGCCCTTCGTGCAGTCGCCGGCGAACATCCACGCCGCGCCCTCGCCGGGCGCGCACAGGAAGCGGTCCTCGATGACCGACGGCGGAAGCGCGATGGTCTCCTTCACGCCCACGGCCATCTGGTGGGGCAGGGGCGTTCCGTCGGCGAGGCCCGCCTTCTGGGTGAGCAGCGAGTTCACGCCGTCGGCCAGCACGGTGACGCGCGCCTCCACCTCGTCGCCGCCGGCGACGACGCCGCATACCTTGCCGTCGCGCACGATGAGGTCCTCCACGGCGATGCCGTAGATGAAGTCGGCGCCCGCCTCCTCGGCCTGCTCGGCGAGCCATTGGTCGAAGGGCCCGCGCAGCACCGCGTAGGAGTCCTTGCCCGACTCGCGCAGCTCGTCGGCCGTGAAGTCCATCGTGAACAGCGCATCGGGCGCGGCCAGCGAGATCTTCTCGTGCGTGATGCGCCGCTGCAGGGGAGCGCGCTCCTCGAAGTCGGGGAACACGCGGGCGAGCGCATGCGTGTAGATGCGCCCGCCGGTCATGTTCTTCGCGCCGGCGTAGTTGCCGCGCTCCACCACGAGCACGGCGAGGCCCGCGGAGGCCAGCCGGTAGGCCGCGACCGCGCCGGCGCACCCGGCGCCGACGACGATCGCGTCGAATTGATCATCGGACATGGGGATACCTTTCCTCAGCCCGGTCCGCTAGGACAGCTTCTCGACGAGGGCCGGCAGCGCCTCGTGCAGGTCGCCCACGAGGCCGAAGTCGGCCTGGGCGAACACGGGCGCGTTCTGATCCTTGTTCACGGCCACGATGATGTCGGCGTTGTGCACGCCGATCATGTGCTGCATCTGGCCGGAGATCCCGACGGCGAAGTACACCTTCGGCGACACCATGCGGCCCGACACGCCCAGGTAGAGGTTCTTGGGCAGCCACTTCTCGTTCTCGGCGAGCGGGCGGGAGCAGGCGATCTCGCCGTGCACGGCCGAGGCCAGGCTACGCGCCAGCTCGAGGTCCTCCTCGTGCGCGAAGCCGCGCCCGGCGCCCACGATGACCGACGCGCGGCCCAGGTCGGCGCCCACGTGCGGCACCTCGTGCGTGCCGCGCAGCTTGAGGGGCTTCTCCGGCGCGACGAACGCGCGCGCCTCCACGACGTCGGTGCCCGACGCCTCGGCCCCGTCGAAGGCGGCGCCGTTGCAGGAGTAGAAGGCCACGGGCCCCACGGCATGCTGCTTCTTCGTGGCGAGGCCGCCGAAGTACAGGCTCTCGGCCTCGGCGCCGTCGAGTGCGGTGATGTCGCTCATCACGCTCGTGTTCGCGTGGGCCGCGAGGCGCCCGCCCACGATCTTGAGGCGCGGCGTGGGCTCGAACAGCACCACGTCGGGCGCGGTTTCGTCGAACAGCGCGGCCACGGCGCCGTAGGCGTTCTCCACGAGCTCGCCCTGCGGCAGCTCCACGGCGAAGGCCTTGTCGGCCACGCCCGTCGCGGGGTCGGTGCCGATGGTGACGAGCAGGACCTCGTCGGCGAGCGTGCGGGCTCCGGCGCAGAGCTCCTTCTGCGCATCGGCCGATTCAGCGATAACGAATGCTTTCATGATGGATGCCTCTCTCTCGTCTACCGGCTACGCGCGGACGGCCGCGGCCACGGCCGACGCGAACGCGTCGAAGTCGCCGTCGTTTTTCATGTCGAACACCTGGCGCTTGCGCTCGGCCAGCTCGGGTGCCGTGATGCTGGCGGTCTCCACCGCGGGGCTCGTGTCCACGCCCGCGTCCGCGGCCGAGGTCACCGTCGCGGGCTTCTTGCCGGCCGCGAGGATCTCGCGCATGCCCGCGATGCGGGGGAACGCGCATTCGGGCGTCACGGCCACCACGGCGGGCAGCGGCACCTCGATCTCCTCCACCACGTCGCTCAGCGTGCGCTCCACCACCACGGCCCCGTCTTCCAGCTTGATGGACGAGACGGCGTTGATCACCGGCAGGTCCAGCTCGGCGGCCAGCTGCACGTCCACCTGGCCGGCGTACATGTCGGCCGAGCCGTCGCCGCACACCACGAGGTCCACCTCTCCGATGCCCCTCACGAGCGAGGCGAGGGCGCGCGCCGTGGTGCGGGCGTCCGCGAAGGCGAACGCGTCGTCGGCGATCATGCGCAGCTCGGCGGGGCCGCGCGACAGGATGCTCTTCTTCACCTTGAGGTCGTCGGCCTTCGCGTTGCTGGCGCTCACGGCGTACAGCGTGGCGCCCGCCTCCTCGGCCAGCAGCGTGGCCGCCTCGATGGCGTTGAGGTCGTACTCGCTCACGATCTGGTGGGCTTTGGAGTAGTCGAGGGTGCGGTCGGATGCGACGGCGATGTCCTGGTCGTCGGGCACCACTTTCACCGCTACGGCAATGTTCATTCGGGTTCCTTTCGCTCGATGGGTACGATTGCTCTCGTTCGTGCCTGGTCGTCTTACTTCGCGTAGCGCTTGAGGATCTGGCGCCCGGCGATGTAGCTCATGATCTCCACGGTGCCGCCGGCAAGCTGGTTGCCGCGCAGGTCGGTCCAGATGCGGCCGACGCGGGAGGCCGTGGTGTAGCCGAGGGCGGCGAAGATCTCCAGCGCCATGTCGGCCACCTTCGTGCAGCCCACCGTGGCGTAGCGCTTGAGCAGCGCCGCCTCGGTGCGCACCGATTCTCCCTGGTCGAGCTGCCACAGCGTCTTGTACAGCATGTTGCGGGAGTTCTCGAGGATGGTCTCCATCTCGGCCAGCATGTCCTGGATCATGGGGTTCCAGCCGATGGGCTTGCCGAAGGCGTAGCGCTCGTTGGCGTAGGCGGCCGCGTCGTCCATGCACGCCTGGGCGAGCCCGAGCGACTGGGCCACCACGAGGCAGCGCTCGATCTCGAAGTTCTTCATGAGCAGCAGGAAGCCCTCGCCCTCCTTGCCGAGGCGCATGTCCTCGGTGAGCACGACCTCGTCGAAGAACACGTCGACGAACGGGATGATCTGCTGGCCGATCTTCTCGAGCGGGGCGGTGGACAGGCCCGGGGTGTCGGTGGGGATGAGCCACAGCGACATGCTCTCGTTGGCGTGGGCCGGATGCTCGTCCTTGGACACCACGAGCATGTAGGGGGTGTTGCCGCCGTTCGTGACCCAGGTCTTCTGGCCGTTCATGATGTACGTGCCGTCGGCCTGGCGCTTCGTGTACGTGCTCATGGCCTTGTTGTCCGAGCCGGCGCCCGGCTCCGACAGCGCCAGCGAGGCGATGGGCTTGCCCGACTTGTTATATTGGTCGACGACGAGCGACACCTGCTCGGGCGTGCCGAACTCCGCGACGTCGGCCGTGGCCAGCATGGCGGTCATGAACGGGGTCATGCAGCCGGTGGCGTGGTACAGCGTCTCGGTCATGAGGCCCAGCGTGAGCTTGTCGCAGGGGATGCCGCCGCACTCCTCGGGCAGCCCCATGAAGGCGAACCCCGCGTCGCGGTACGCCTCGCCGATCTCGTCGGGAATGCCGTGGTTCTCGTACATGGCGCTGACGGTCTCCTCGTCGAAGTACCGGTCAGCGAATTCCTGGATGCTCTCGACCAGCAGTTCCTGATCGACGGTCAGGCTGAAATCCATAGTCAACGCTCCTTTTCTGTCCAGTGTCTTACCCCGCATGCGTGCGGTTCGTCCCCGTTCGCCCCCGGGTTGGCGGGGGCCGTGCTGCCGCACTTGTCTCGTTCTAACGGTTGCTTCGTACAGTTTGCACCCAGAATCACGTCAATGTCCAATAGGTTCTTTTCAGTGATTCATAGGTTAATCCATAGGTTTCTTCTATCGATGAAGGGGGACAACCGGACAAGGACGTTGGTATGATGGTGGCATGAAACGCTTATGATCAGGTAAAATATAGAACGTCGAAACGGGAATCCGGAGCGCTCCACCCGGGGAAAAGCGGAAATCGGCGGCGAATCATAGCCAAAACCTATCTTTGGCACATGATTCATCAATGATTACCTATTGGACAAAATAATCGTTTAGGGTGCAAACTGTGATCAACGCGGTTGCCACTCACCGATACCGGAGACGAAGCAACCCGAAACCCGCCGTCTGGCACTACGTTGAAGGAGGATGTATGAGCAAGCTAACCCCCGAGGAGTTCCGCGAGTACCTCAAGACCGTGCGCGCGCTCGCCGAAGGCCCGTTCGAGGAGATGCAGAAGGAGGTCGAGGTCACCAACAAGTTCCCGCAGGAATTCTACGACCTGGCCATCGAGAACAACCTGTACCGCTACGCGCTGCCCGAGGAGTACGGCGGATGGGGCCTGTCCGAGAAGGAGATCCTGCAGGTGCAGGAGGAGTTCTCCCGCGGCCCGGGCGGCATGCGCATGCACCTGCACTACGCGGCCGACCTGAACTGGCGCATCCTCGACGACTACGGCAAGCCGGAGCTCAAGGCCGAGTTCATGGACAAGTTCCAGGACAAGACCATCTTCACGAACTTCGCGCTGACCGAGCAGACGGGCGGCACCGGCGCCGACCTGCACACCACCGCGCTCAAGGACGAGAACGGCAACTACGTGCTCAACGGCGAGAAGTGGCTCATCTCCCACACCGACTGCTCGCAGTACGCCTACGTCATCGCGGTGACCGACCCTGACAAGAAGGGCGACGAGCGCCTGTCCGCCTTCTTCGTGCCCATGGACACGCCGGGCTTCGAGCTCGTTCCCATGCCGCACATGATGGGCTGCCGCGGCGCGGGCCATGCGGGTTTCAAGATGACCAACGTCGTGCTCGACCCGAAGTACCTGCTGGGCGAGGAGGGCCAGGGCATGGAAGTGGCCATGCACTCGCTCGCCATCTCCCGCGTGCACATCGCCGACTCCAACCTGGGCATGTCCCAGCGCATGCTCGAGATGTCCATCGCCCGTGCCCGCGACCGCGTGACCTTCGGCAAGCCGATCATCCAGCGCCAGGCCATCAAGATGAAGCTGGCGAACATGGCCACGAACATCCACGCGCTGCGCTGCATGATCATGGACTTCGCCGACGAGTACGACGTGGACCCGCACAACGAGTTCGTCGACGAGAAGGCCGCCATGTGCAAGCTGTTCTCCATCGACACCGTGAAGATGGTGTCCGACGAGATGCTCGAGATCTTCGGCGGCGACGGCTACTTCGAGGATTCGCCGTACGGCCCGACCGAGCGCCTGTACCGCGACTGCCGCGCCATGTGGCTTGAGGAAGGCGCTCCCACCGTCCAGCGCATCACCATCGCGCGCGGCGTGGACAAGCACGACGGCCACGTGGAGTACGCCGACTGGATCGCCGGCACCGCCCTGTAAGCTCTTCCGAAACCACCTGCACCGTTTTCCCTTATCAAGCGAAGGGCCCCGGCAACCGCCGGGGCCCTTCGCCATTGCGGGGACGGGAGGGGGCGTTTGCGCAGATGCTGCACATAAACGTTCCTTTATTGTTACCTGTGTGGCATCAATCGAGAAAACGGTACCGCTCGTGTAAACGTTCGGCAACGGGGGCGGGGGCGCGGGACGCGGGGGTGTATCGTGGCCGCAACGGCCTTGAAGGCCGGGCAGCGACTCTCGTGCGAAAGGAAGCGCCCATGAACAACCCTGCTCAGAAATCCTACCAGCTCTACATCGACGGCCAGTGGGTCGACGCGTCGGACGGCGGTACGCTCGACGTGTACTGCCCCGCCAACGGTGAGCAGCTTTCAACCATCGCCGACGCCACGAAGGAAGATGTCGACCGCGCGGTCGACGCCGCGTGGGAGGCGTTCAAAACCTGGGGCAAGACGACGAAGGCCGAACGCGCCATCATCTTGAACAAGGTGGCCGACCTCATCGAGGAGAACGCCGAGAAGTTCGCGCTCCTCGAGTCGCTCGACAACGGCAAGCCCATTCGCGAGACGCGCGCCATCGACGTGGCGCTGTCCGTGGACCATTTCCGCTACTTCGCCGGCGTGCTGCTGGCCGACACGGGCGAGGCCGACAAGCTGCCCGGCAACCTGCTGTCCATCGTGCTGCACGAGCCCATCGGCGTCGTCGGCCAGATCGTGCCGTGGAACTTCCCGTTCCTCATGGCCGCCTGGAAGCTGGCCCCCGTGCTGGCCGCCGGCGACTGCACGGTGTTCAAGCCCTCGTCCACCACGTCGCTCACGGTGCTCGAGCTGGCGAAGCTGACGCAGGACATCATCCCGGCCGGCGTGTTCAACGTCGTCACGGGCCGCGGCTCGAAGTCGGGCCAGTACATCCTCGACAACCCGAAGATCAGCAAGCTCGCGTTCACCGGCTCCACCGAAGTGGGCCGCGACGTGGCCCGCGCGGCGGCCGAGCGCCTCATCCCGGCCACGCTGGAGCTGGGCGGCAAGTCGGCGAACATCGTCTTCGACGACGCCAAGTGGGACATGGTCATGGACGGCATCCAGCTGGGCATCCTGTTCAACCAGGGCCAGGTGTGCTGCGCCGGCAGCCGCATCTTCGTGCAGGAGGACATCTACGACAAGTTCGTGAAGGACGCCTGCGAGGCCTTCAGCAAGGTGAAGGTGGGCATGCCCTGGGAGGACGACACCCAGATGGGCAGCCAGATCGACGAGAACCAGCTCAACAAGATCCTCGAGTACGTGGAGATCGCGAAGCAGGAGGGCGGCAAGGTCCTCTGCGGCGGCGAGCGCAACACCGAGGGCGACCTCGCGAAGGGCGCGTTCATGAAGCCGACGCTGCTCGAGGTGCCGAACAACTCGTGCCGCGTGGCGCAGGAGGAGATCTTCGGGCCCGTGGCCGTCGTCATCAAGTTCAAGGACGAGCAGGAAGTCATCGACATGGCGAACGACTCGGTGTACGGCCTGGGCGGCGCCGTGTGGACGCGCGACATCAACCGCGCCTTCCGCGTGGCCGAAGGCATCCAGACGGGCCGCATGTGGGTGAACACCTACAACCAGATCCCGTCCGGCGCGCCGTTCGGCGGCTACAAGGAGTCGGGCATCGGCCGCGAGACGCACAAGGTGATGCTCGAGCACTACACGCAGACGAAGAACATCATGATCAACCTGGGCGAGGAGCCGAGCGGCTTCTACCCGGCGAAGTAGGGTCCGCGTCCAACATGTTCGTGAGCGCCCCCGGGTTCCCCCGGGGGCGCTTTTTTGCGCGCCGCCGCATGCTGGCGATCGCCGCGCTTTCACATGCGGGCGGTGAGGTGGCGCTTGCCCCCCTGCTCGACCCTTCAGGGATCCCTCCCCGAGGACGAAATTCGGGCGAATCGAACGATTCTGCTGAAAATTTCGACTTGTGAACGATCTTTTGCGAGGATAAAAGGAGCTCCACGCGGTCCACCTGGGATTTTAGGTGGTGCAAAACGCGCCACGGCGAAATCGGGTTCTGAAACCGTTCATAAGTCGATATTTTTAGCAGATCCGGCGGAATCCTCGCCTCGCATGCGCCCGTCCGCCGCGCGCCTCGCACGCCAGCTGCGGGTCCGCTGGGAAGATCGGAGCCGTGCGCGGGTCTTTCTTTTCTTGACGCCTGCGTGAACGGTCGGCCACGCCTTCGTGGCGGTATCGGCACGCCACGGTGCCAGAACGGGCCCCGTCATCGTTCACCGGGCAGGTAGGGCTTATGCTGCGGTCACGAGCCCAGCCGTCCTCCTATCAGGCTGCGAGCTCATACCCTCTTGCAGCGCAATCGCTTCCGGCACGGAACGCGGGATCGCGAGCCTCGCGGCGCAATCGTCGGCGCGGAGCGGAATACGAGACGGGATCGACCCGTCCCCACCGGTATGAAAGGAAGACAGATGGAACAGAGGTTATCTGGGCTGTCGGGAAGGGTGATGGCCGCAGCCGTGGCCCTCGCGCTCGCCGCGTCGATGGCGCTGGGCGCCACGCCGGCGTTCGCGCTGAACAACGGCGGCCTGACCGACGACGGCACCGCATCGATCACGGTGCACAAGTACAAGACCCCCGCGGCTTCGTCCGAGCCCGGCACCGGGTCGACGGCCGACGCGGGCAACGTGCCCACCGGCGCCGAGCCGATGTCGGGCGTGGACTTCACGCTGTACAAGCTCGACTCCGCCAAGGTAGAGGGCTCGGTCGCCGGCACGGCGGCCGCAAGCGCAGCCCCGTCGGCCGACGGCGTGGCGGCGTTCCTCACGCTGTACAAGTCCGCGAGCTCCACGCCGGTCGTCAAGACCACCGGCGCCGATGGCACGGCCGTGTTCGGCAGCCTGTCGTTCGGCTACTACCTGCTCGTCGAGACGAACGCGGGCGGCGCGAACGTCGAGACGAGCGTGCCCTCCATCATCACGCTGCCCTACGCGCAGCAGGCGAGCGGCGGGTCCACCACGTACCTCAAGGACGTGCACGTGTATCCCAAGAACGTGAGCAAGGAAGAGGTCGAGAAGACCGTCATCGACGAGCCCGACCTCGTGAAGCCCGGCGACACGCTGAGCTACCAGATCGCGTTCATGATCCCCGAGGCCTCCAAGATCTTCACCGATCCCGCGAACTGCCTCAAGGGCACCATCGTGGACACGCTTCCCAAGAACGCCGCAGGCCAGCCCACCATCACCATCAAGAACGACTACTCGGTGGTGGCGCTCGCCCAGGACGGCACCGAGAACGTGCTGACCCCCGGCGACATCGGCTTCTCCGACACCTCGGCCACGAACGGGCAGGCCACCTGGACCATCACGCCGGCCATCGCCCAGGCCATCAACGTCATCAACGTGGCGAACACCGCCACGCCGGCGAAGCAGATCGGCAAGATTCTCATCCGCGTGAACGCCACGGTGAACGACAACGCCTTCAACGCGGGCGTCGACGCCAACGGGCTGCCGATCATCCAGAACACCGCGGCGGTCACCGTCATCGACGCGCTCGGCACCACGACCATCGACACCAAGGCGAGCACGACCGTCGCCATCCCGCTCATCGGCTTCCAGTTCCTCAAGGTCGACGCCGAGGGCAACGCCATCCTCTCCGACACGGCCACGTTCAAGCTGGCCACGTCCTACGACAACGCGGTCGCGGGCACGTTCCTCAAGAACGCCACCGCCACCGCCGATCTGCAGGCCACGACGAACCTCGCCGACGGCAAGGCCGTGTTCTCGGGCCTGAGCTTCGACAACCTCACCTCGGGCGGCACGGCCTACACGGCCATCGAGCAGGCCGTGACGGCCGCGCGCGCCAACCTGGGCACCGTGCAGAACGTGGAGCTGTGGATGTGCGAGACGAAGGCGCCGAACGGCTACCGCATCCTGCAGGCCCCCCAGAAGGTGACGCTGCAGATCGTGAAGGCCACGGCCGACGCCAAGGTGACCACCACGGTGGTGGGCGGCCCGCTGTCCCTCGTCAACACGCGCGACGGCCAGGAGGGCGGCGGCAACTTCGCGCTGCCGAACACGGGCGGCACGGGCGCGCTGATCTTCGGCATCGTGGGCGCCGTGCTCATCGGCGCCGCGGTGACGTACTTCGTGCGCTCGCGCAGGCGCGACCAGCACGACCAATCGTAAAGGCAACGGATGCGGCGGGGCCTCGAGCGGAGGCCCCGCCGCACGGCGAGCAGGGAAGAGCGAGGTGTGATCGGGTGAAACGAACGAGCGAACGCGCGATGCGCGCGAACCTGCGCGCCGCAGCCGCCGCGACGGCGCTCGCCGCCGCGCTCGCCCTCTGCGCCGCGGCGCTCGCGGGCGCGGGCGGCCCGGCGTTCGCCGACGCCGGCGCCGACGCGGCGCGCACCGGCTCCATCGTCGTGCACGAGTACCGCTCGCAGCTGGGCGGCACGAACCCGGGAAACGGCGACGAGGACCCCGTGCTGCCGAAGGACGCCCTGCCGTTGGCCGACGTGCCCCTCACGCTGTACCAGCTCTCGACCGACCCCGAGGCGGCGAACGGCTTCGAGCCTGCGGTGGACGTCGACTCGCCGCCGCTGGCGTCGTTCGACCCGCGCACGGGCACGACCGACGCGCAGGGCGTGCTCGCGTTCCGCGATCTGCCGCGCGGCGTGTACCTGCTCGTGCAGGGCGACGTCGCCGGCGTGCAGCCCGCGCAGAAGAAGCTGCTCGTGGCCGTGCCCATGCAGGGCGCGGTTGGCGGCGACGCGCGCTGGGACGTGCACGTCTACCCGAAATCGTACGTGGCGGCGTCCATCGCCAAGGCGGCGGACGACCCTGACGCCGTGTACGGCGTGGGCGACGAGGCGCGCTGGCGCATTACGGTGCCCGTCCCCGCCGAGCTCAAGCTCGTCGCGGCCGACGGCTCGGTGCGCTACGGGCGCGGCTTGCAGGTGCGCGATATCCTGGACGCCCGGCTCGACGACGTGCCCGGCGCGCAGGTGTCGCTCGTCGACGCGACGGGCCAGCCGAGCGCGACGGCGCTCGTGCCCGGCGTGGACTACGAGGAGGCGTACGACGAGCAGGGGCGCACGGTATCGTGGACCTTCACCGACGAGGCGCTGCGGCGCATCGCCGACGCCGGCGCGGCCAACCTCGTCATCGCGGTGACCACGCGGGTGAACGAGGCCGCCTACGACGAGCCGGGCGCCATCTACAACAACGCCGCGGTGTCGTTCACGGCCGCCTCGGGCGCGCCGACCGGGGCCGAGGTCATCCCCGGAGGCGTGCCCGACCCCGCGAACCCGGCGCACCCGCGCATCAGCACGGGAGGCGTGCGCATCGACAAGCACCTCGAGGAAACGGGGGAGAAGCTCTCCGGCGCGACGTTCAAGGTGGCGCGCTCGCGCGCCGACGCGCTGGCCGGACGCTTCATCGCCCGGACGGTGGACGGTGCGCTGCAGGACGTGCAGCTCGTCACCGACGTGGACGGCGCGGCGTCCCTCGGCGGCCTCGGCGCGGGCACCTGCTGGCTCGTGGAGACGCAGGCGCCCTCCTACGAGGACGCCGAGGGCCGGCAGCGGGCCTGCGTGCGCCTTGCCGAGCCCGCGGCCGTCGACATCCCCGCCGACCCGGCGGCGGCCGAGGTGCGCGTGGCGGTGGCGAACCGCCTCGAAACGCCCCTCGATCGGGCGGGGAGCGCCGTGGGCGGCGCGCTGGCGAAGACGGGCGATGCGGGCTGGCTGCTCGCCGCCGCCCTCGCCGCCGTCGCGCTCGCGGGCGCGGGGATGGTGCGCCGCCTGCGGCGGCGCGGCGAACGTACGGACGATCGATAGGAGGAACGGCCCCATGAAGAAGCTCGACGACCGGCGACGTCCGGCCCGCCCGCTGCGCGCGGCATGGCGCGTGCTGCTGTGCGCCCTGCTGGCGCTCACGCTGTTCCCCTCCATCGGCGCCGGCTCCGCGTCCGTCGGCGCCGCCGACGGCCGCGCGGAGGCGCCCGCCGCGTCCGCCCCCGATGCCGATCGGCCCGATCCTGCGCCCGCGCCCGAGACGGACGCCTCCGCCGACGGGCGGCCCTCCGACGAGCTCCCGCCGACGGACGAGCCCGCCGACGGAGCGCAGCCCTCCGCGCCCTCCGCGTCCGCCGACGATGCCGCCGACGAACCTGCGGTCGCGCCGGATGCGGACGAGCCCGCCGACGACGCCGCCGACGCGGCCGCCGCCTCGCAGGCCGAGCCGCGCGCAACCGGCGACACCTTGTACGTGTCCGCGTCGGGCAGCGACCTGACGGGCGACGGCACGCACGCGAAGCCGTTCGCCACCTTGCAGGCCGCGGTGCAGAAGGCCTCCGCGTCGGCCGCGACCACGGTGGCCGTCATCGGCAATCTCGCCGCCGCCACGACGGCTGCGGTGGGCGCCAAGAACGTCGTCGTGACCACCGATCCGGCGCAGAGCGCGCCCGCCGTGGTCACCGGCTCGACCGCCGCCACGCTGTTCACCGTGAACACCGGGTCCATCACGTTCTCGAACATCGTGTTCGACGGCGCATCCACGTCGGTCGACCATCGGGTGGTCGAGGCGACGGGCACGAACTCCCAGGTCACGCTTTCGTCAGGCACGACCGTGCGCAACTGGTACAGCTCGGGCACGGCGGGCGCGTTCCGCGTGAACGCCAACGGCGCGGCCCTCACCATGCAGGCGGGCAGCACCATCCAGGGCTGTCGCCTCGTCACCTCGGGCGCCCATGCGGGCGGCGCGGCCGTCAGCGTCCTCGCGAACCGCACGCCCGGCACGGGCACGACGCCCTCCTCGTCGAACCGCGCCTCGTTCACCATGCAGAGCGGCTCGTCCATCGTCGACTGCGACACGCAGCTCACCGCGAACGCCTCGCTGTCGGGCGGCGGCGCCATCCATGCCGCCGACGCCGTGGTCAGCATCCAGGCGGGCGCCGCCGTGCGCTCGTCGGACCTCACGTACCGAAGCACGCTCGGCCTGCTGTTCGACCCGACGGGCACGCGCCAGGGCGGCGGCGGGCTGTTCGCCAACAACTGCAAGGTGGACATCGCCGGCACCATCGACGCGTGCAACGTGGTGAGCAGCGTGAACATCACCGCGGCCAACTTCTACGCCGGAGGCGGCGGCGCGTACCTCTACGACTACGGGTGCACGACGGCCGCGGCCGTGGACTGCCGCACCTCCATCAGCGGCACCATCTCGAACTGCTCGGCCATCGCGGGAGGCGGCGTGTTCTACTGGAGCGAGGCGGACGGCTACGGCGAGGGCGACAACCTGTGGGTGGGCGCGGGCAACGCGCCGCTGACCTCGGCCGCCCAGGTGGTGGACAAGGTGTACGACACCGTCACGCTGTCCGGCACCATCCAGAACTGCTCGACCACGGACGTGGGCACGCTGCGCGCCATCACGCTGGGCTCCTACGGCGATTTCGAGCGCTACGGCGTGGGCGGCGGCGCCATCTGCGGCGCGTTCAACGGCCTCGTCGTGCTGGCCGACGGCTCGCGCATCGCGGGGTGCTCCACGTACAGCGAGGGCGGCGCCGTGTCGAACTACGGCACGTCGGTGTTCTGCCTCGACGGCTCGGCCGACCTGAGCGGCGGCCCGTCCATCTCGAACTGCACCTCGGGCAAGATCGCGGGCGGCTTGAGCATCGGCGCCGGGTCGAGCATCGAGAGCGTGCGCATCGACGGCTGCACGGCCGGCGCGTTCGGCGGCGGCATGTACCTGTACAGCGGGTCCACCACGATGTACAACTGCTCCGTCACGAACTGCACGGCGGATATGTACGGCGGCGGCATCATGCAGGACATGTACAACGACCTGTTCTGGTACGGCGGCACGGTGACGGGCAACCACGCGGGGCTCGGGGGCGGCGGCGTGGCCCTGTACGGGTTCGCGGGTGGAACGGCGAGCGCCCCGCGCGGCCTCGTGTTCAACTACCCCGCGTCCGGCAACGGCGGCTTCACGAACCCCACCTATTACAAGACGAGCATCCTCACCGGCAAGATCGTCGCGCCGAGCATCGTGCGCGCGAACACGCAGGGCGTGGCGAGCATCGCGTCCAACGTGTGGACGAACGCGTTCTACCCTTCCGCGCGCATCTCCGTGAGCGGCGCGTTCGTGAACGGGTCGAAGGTGGGCGTCCTCGTGTCCGACGGGCTGGCGACGCTCAACGTGAGCGGCGCCACGTTCGGCTCCGTGTTCCAAGCCTCGGCGAACCTGGGCCCCTTCGCGAACGACGTGGACCCCACGCTCGTCGCGGCGGCCAGCGGCACGCAGCTCGTGTGGGCGAGCGGCTTCGTGGTGGACTACCGCGCCAACGCGCCTGCGGGCACCACGCTCGCGGGAACGGCGCCCTTCGACGGCGTGGGCGGCATGGCGAACGCGTACCCCCGCACGGGCGGCGCGGCCACGCTGCTCGACCAGGGCACCATGGCGGTGAGCGGCTACACGTTCAAGGGGTGGGCCTCGTCGCCCACGGCGACGACGGCGCAGTACCAGCCCGGGGCGACGCTGTCCTACGATGCGTCGCTCGACCCGCTGAAGAACGGGCATATGGTGCTGTACGCCGTGTGGCAGACGCCGCCGCGCGTGTGCCAGATCATCCGCGACACGAACGGCGACGGCGTGCCCGACGCGTTCTTCCAATCGTACACGACGCTCAACGACGCGTTCCGCGCGGCGCAGTCGAACGACCGCATCGAGATGCTGCGCGACGCGCCCATCGTCGACTTCGCGGCCTCCAGCAAGCCCGCCGACGGCGGCGTGGCGCTGGCGGCGGGCGCCAGCGGCGTCGCGCTGACCACGGCGCCGCTCGTGCAGACCGTCCCGGGCGCGAGCGGGTGGCTGGGCTCCGTCCCATCCACCGGGTCGCTCGCGGCCACGCTCACGCGCACGGCGTCGGGCTCCGTCTCCTCGTGGTTCTCGGTGGCCGGGGGCCTGAGCGTGACGAACCTCGTCGTGGACGGCGGCTGCACGGTGCGCCAGGCCCAGGACGGCACGGGCATCGCGGCCGACCACGCGCTGTTCGAGGTGTCGGGCGCCTCCTCGTCCCTGACGGTGGGGGCCGGCGCCGCGCTGCGCAACGCCTACAACGCCTCCGGCCCGGGCGGCGCGGTGCTCGCCGCCGGCGGAGCAACCCTGCGCATGACCGTCGGCGCGAGCATCGCCGGCTGCACGGCCGCCGACGGCGGCGGCGTGACGGTGGAGGCGGCGACCTTCGCGCAGAGCGGCGGCTCGATCGCCTCGAACGCGTCCGGGCGCTTCGGCGGCGGCGTGTACGCGGGCCCGCAGGCGACGGTGACGCTGTCGGGCCTCGCGGAGGTGCGCGCCAACACGGCGAAGCGCACGGGCGGCGGCGTGTACGTCGATCCTGCGGCGCGGCTCGTCATGACGGGCGGCTCCGTCGTGAACAACGCGGCTTCGGCCGAGAACGACGACGGGGGAGCCTATGCGGGCGCCTACGTCGGCGGCGTGGCGCTCGGCGCCTACGCGGGCACGTCCCCGCTCGTCACGCTCAGCGGCGCCGCGCTCGTCTCCGGCAACGTGGGGCGTCCCGTCAAGGGCTCGTCGACCGACGCGCCGAAGGCGTCCGACCTGGAAGCGGCCCGCTCGGGCACCTCCTACGCCATCGCGGTGGACACGTCGGGCCTGGCCCCCACGGCGGCCGTCGGCATCACGTCGGCCGACCCGACGCTGCTCGCGGCCGGCGCGCAGTTCGCCTCGCGCACGGGCTCGACGCCCGTCGTGGGCCTCCAGCTGTTCTTCAACAACGCGAACGCGGGCCTCGCGGCCGTGGCGGGCACGGGCAGCGCCGTGGTGTGGCGCGGCCTGCACGCGGACGTGACGTTCACGAAGGTGGGGGCCGACCAGCGCACCGGCGCCACGGTGAAGCTGGGCGGCGCGCAGTTCAACCTGTACCGCTACGTGGGCTCGGTCGCCCTCGGCCCGCTCACCATCAACGGCGGCTCCATCGACCTGGCCACCACGGCCTCGGCCCAGTGGGCGCCCGTCATCGCGGCCGACGGCACCGTGGGCGCGCCGGGCGACGCGTCGAACGTGCCCTACGTGTTCGAATCGTCCTCGAGCGCCGACACGCTCGGCCAGGTCAAGCTCACGCAGCTGGCGCCGGCGTCCTGGTACATGCTCGTGGAGGTGAGCGCGCCCGACGGCTACCAGAAGCCCACGGGGCAATGGGCGTTCCAGGCCATCGAGCTGTCCGGCGCGGGCGGCTACGGCATCGACGTGAGCACGCTGCTGGCCCGCAAGGGCGACGGCGGCCTGCTGCCCACCGCGTTCTCCACCTCCATCACCGTGGGCGGCGCCGTCGAGCGCGGCGTGTACCTCGTGAACGTGGCGCGCTACGACCTGCCCTTCGCCGGCGCGCCGGCGATCGCGCCGTACGCGGGCGCGCTGCTGGGCCTCGTGCTCATCGCGATCGCGATCGCGCTGCATCGCGCGAGGCGCGCCTCCTCATGAGGGCGCGCGAGGGCGTGCGCCGCGCCCTCATGCTGGCGTGCCTTTTGGCGGGCATCGCCCTCGTGCTGTACCCGGTGGTGGGCACGTACCTCAACGAGCGCTCGTTCAACGACGCGGTGAGCCACTACGAGGAGGCGGTGCAGACGCTGCCCGACGACGTGCGCCGGCAGATGCTCGCCGAGGCGCGCGCCTACAACGACAGCCTGCGCGGCGATCCCGTGCACGACCCGTTCGTGGCGAACAGCGGCTACGCGGTTCCCGACAACTACGACGACGTGCTCGACGTGGACGGCACCGGCCTCATGGGCACGGTGAGCATCCCGTCCATCGGCCTCACGCTGCCCATCTACCACGGCACGTCCGACGACGTGCTCGCGCACGGCGCGGGCCACATCCCGCAGACGTCGCTGCCCGTGGGCGGCGCGGGCACGCACGCCGTCCTCACGGGCCACACGGGCCTGCCCACGGCGCGCCTGTTCACCGACCTCGAACGGCTGAAGGAGGGCGACGTGTTCGTCATCGAGGTGCTGGGGGAGCGCCGCGCCTACGCGGTGGACGACGTGAGCGTGGTGGAGCCCGACGACGTGTCGTCCATCCGGGTCGACGGCGAGCACGACTACGTGACGCTGCTCACCTGCACGCCCTACGGCGTGAACTCGCACCGCCTGCTCGTGCGCGGCGCGCCCTGCGACCTGCCCGACGATGCGGCGCTCGCGGCCGCGACGCCCGTGCCCTGGCCGCTCGTCGGCGCCTTGGCCGCCGCCGCGGCGCTGGCCGTCGCCCTCGCCGTGCGCGCGGCGCGCAGGCGGCGGCGCAGGCGCGCGGCAGGGGAGCGCTCGTGAGCGCCCGCCGCCGCCTCGCGCGCTGGTTCTTCGGGGCCGTGCTCGTCCTCGGCATCGGCTGCATCCTGTACCCGATCGTGACGAACATCGCCTACCAGCTGGGCGCGTACAGCGCCGTGTCGTCCTACGACGATGCCGTGGCCCGCCGCAGCCCCGAGGAGCTGACGCAGCTGTGGGCGCAGGCCTACGCCTACAACGAGGAGCTCGCGGCCTCGGAGGTGCGCGACCCCTTCGCCGTGGAGGAGGTCACCGCCCCGCTCGACCGCTACTTCGAGGTGCTCGACCCCGACGGCACCGGCATGATGGGCTACGTGGAGGTGCCCTCCATCGGCCTCGAGCTGCCGCTGTACCACGGCACGGGCGACGAGGTGCTGCAGAAGGGCGCGGGCCATATCGCCACGACGGCGCTGCCCATCGACGGCGACTCCATCCACCCGGTGCTCACGGGGCACACGGGGCTTCCGGACAAGCTGCTGTTCACGAACCTGTCGTTCGTGAAGGTGGGGGACGTCTTCCGCGTCAAGGTGCTCGACCGCACGTTCTCCTACGAGGTGGCGTCCGTGGACGTGGTGGAGCCCGACGACACGGCGCTGCTGCAGCCGACGGCGGGGGAGGACAAGCTCACGCTGCTCACCTGCACGCCCTACGGCATCAATTCCCACCGCCTGCTCGTCACGGGCGTGCCCACGGCGGGCGACGGCGAGCAGGGCCTCAAGCCCGAGCTGCTGGCGCCCTTTGCGGTCGGGGCGGCGCTCCTGCTCGGCCTCGCGGCCGTGCTGGCGGCGTGCCGCATCGCGAGTCGTCGCGATCGCGGCTAGAGGCCAGCGGTTGGCCGCGGCGGGGAGCGCCGCGGACGCCTCTAGAAATCGCTGCGCTGCATGTTGAGGTAGTTCAGCAGCTCGCTGCGCTTGTGGATCTGCATCTTCTCGTAGATGTGCCGCACGTGGGTGTTCACCGTGTACGGCGAGATCACCAGCTTCTCGGCCATGTTGTTCGTGGTGTAGCCGCGCGCGATGAGCACGAGGATCTCGGCCTCGCGCCCCGACAGGCTGAACTCCTTGGCCACCTCGGAGCAGATCTCGTCGATCTCGGCCTTCGTGGGCGGGGCCGCCGTCAGCGCCACGATGTTGAACTCCTGGCGCACGAGCGGGACCAGCAGCACGGCCAGCAGGCACATGAAGGCCAGGCACGTCTCGGGCGTGATGGCCAGAGCCAGGTCGGGCGCGTGCTCGTAGCCCACGGCCCAGGTGTTGCCCACGGCGATGCCCGCGCGCACGAACGCGCCGGAGAAGGCGAACGCCACGGCCGGCGTCACGTAGCCCTTCGACGTGAGGATGCCGAAGTACATGATGAGGAGGATCTCCAGCAGCGACGAGATGCCGGTCGCCATGATGAAGGCGGGGAAGAAGGCGACTTCATCGGCCAGGAACAGCGCGAACGCGGCGATCAGCAGCACGATGAGCCAGGGGAACATCTTGAATATGCTGGCCTTGTCCTTCGAGAGCATGCTGATGCCCGCGATGCCCAGCATGATGACGGCGCCGCCGAGGATGCCCAGCGTGAAGCTGAGGTCTTCGGTGGGCAGCACCTCCCAGGGGATGATGGCCACGAGGAAGTAGCACGCCGTGCTGGCCAGGAACGTGATGGCGCTCACCACCACCATGTTCTTGAGGCCGCCCTGCGCGGTGCTCTTCGGCAGCAGCACGGGGAAGCAGTGCGCCCCGTCGCGGCGGGCGGCCACCAGCAGCGCGCCGGAGGCGATGGGCAGCAGCGAGACGAACACCGTCGTCACGTAGGTGGGCAGCACCCAGGCCAGCGCGATGGTGACGAGCAGCGCCAAGCCGAACGTGGTGCCGATGTGGCGCAGCGAGAAGTTCGCCTTCACGCAGGCGTAGCGCTCGCCCCAGAGTATCCACATGACGGATTCGGTGGCCCCGAGGAAGAAGGCCAGCGCGTAGGCGAGGCCCGGCACGGTGAACGCCTGCGGCAGCAGGCACAGCGCCAGCGTCGCGACGCACGTGAGCCCGGGCGCGGCGACGAACAGCCAGCGGAACGACGAGAGGTGGCGCTTGCGCCCCAGCAGGAAGGCGATCAGGAGCAGGAACACGACGGTGGCGCCCAGGTTCACGAGCCAGGAGGTGGTCACGCGCTCGTCGAGCAGCGCGGTCTGCGTGAACATGTGCGGGACGAACCACAGCGCGTAATGCCACGCCAGGAGCAGCGCGAAACCGACGTACTTCAGCGCGGGGCGGTCCGCGAATTCCGTGAGCGCCCCCGCTTTCCCCGTCTTGAGCTCTGACGATGCTTCCGCTTGGAGTGTCATGAAGCAGACCACCCTTCCTATCTCCCGTTAGCGATGGATGATGATGTCGTTGAACTGCTCTAACGCATGGTAACCCGCAGCGCCCATGCCGTACTCATCACGGCGAAAATCTATCACTAATTCTACGGTAACGCCTCGCAAGAAAGTAAGTATTAGGGTAATTAGTGGCGATTTTGCGATGGCAAAACCACAGTCTGAGAACAGAATGCTCCCAACGGCTCGGTTCACCGCCGGTCGCCGCCATGAACGTGCCGGCGACCGACTGAGAGACCGGGCGAAGACAAGGAGAAAGGAAGACAAGATGTCACTGCTTGCCAAGAGCAAGGGCGAGGTCACCTACAAGGAGCTCACCACGCTCCACAAGTGGGCCCTCGTCGTACTCATCTCGATGGGGTCGTCGATCATCTACGCGCCGATGTATCTGAAGAACGTGTTCTACGATCCGCTGATGCAGGCGCTCGGCGCCACGAACGCCGACCTCGGCCTCATGGTGTCGGCCTACGGCATCGCCGCCATGATCTGCTACCTGCCCTCCGGCATCGTGGCTGACAAGTTCCGCATGCGCTCGCTGGCCGGCTTCGGCTTCCTCGCCACCGCCGTGCTCGTGTTCGTGTACGCGATGCTGCCTTCCGTGCAGATCTGCCTGATCCTGTTCGTCCTCATGGGCGTCACCTCCATCCTCGTGTGGTGGGGCACGCGCTTCAAGGTCATCCGCCTGTGCTGCGAGGAGAACGAGTACGCCTCCAAGATCGGCATCAGCTACTCCATCTACGGCGTCACCGGCCTCGTCATCGGCCTCATCAACGCCGGCATCATCGCCGCCATCTCCGGCTCGGCGGGCGTGCAGGCCATGCTCATCTTCCTGGGCGTCGTCATCGCCATCCTCGGCGTGGTCTCCTTCTTCCTCATCCCCGACTTCAAGGGCGAGATCAACAAGGACGCCAAGCTGTTCAGCATCAAGGAGGCCGTCCAGGCCATCAAGCACCCCGGCGTCATCTGGGCCTGCGTCGCGTACTTCGCCTGCTACGCCGTGTACCAGGGCGCTACCTACACCACCCCGTACCTCACGCAGTGCTTCAACGCCGACGGCAACCTCGTGAACATCGTCGGCCTCATCCGCACCTACGGCATCGGCCTCATCGCCGGCCCGATCGTCGGCTTCATCGCCACGAAGATCAAGAGCCCCTCGAAGACCATCCTGGGCGGCTTCATCCTGTCCATCGCGGTGCTCGTCGGCTTCATCCTCTTCCCGCAGGATCCCTCCGGCGCGATGGTGGCCTCCATCCTCGTGGTCGTGTTCGGCTTCACCACCTACGGCGCCTTCTCCATCGGCTCCTCGCCGCTGTCCGAGGTCAAGATCCCCATGGCCATCTTCGGCACCGCCTCCGGCCTGCTGTCCGTCATCGGCTTCCTGCCTGACGTGTTCATCCACACCTGGTACGGCGGCATGATCGACGCCCAGGGCACGGCCGCCTTCTCGAGCATCTTCGGCTTCGAGATCATGTTCGGCGTCATCGGCTGCGTGGCCCTCGTCATGCTGCTCCGCAGCATCAAGAAGCACTTCGGTGCCACGGATGCCGTCGCCGAGGTCGAAGAAGAGGCCGCCAAGGCGTAAGGCTCCACTCGAACGAATGCGGGGACGTGCCGCTGCAAGCCGCGTCCCCTCATCTCGAACCTCTCACCAACGAACGCGAACCGGGAAGGAAGCATCATGAACAAGCTCGACGTCCTGTCCAAGATCAACCCGCAGATGAAGGCGGTCCTCGCCAAAGAGGACGAGCTGGCGGGCGACGCGAACGACACGAGCGTGGGTTTCGAGCTGATGCGCGAGAACTACGTGGCGGGCCGCGCGTACTGGACCGAAGGCGGCCCGGTCATGGCCGAGCAGCTCGACGCCGAAGTCGACGGCCCCCACGGCCCCATCCCGGTTCGCTACTACTATCCCACCGCCGCGGCCGCCGCGGGCCGTGCGGCGGGCGAGCCCGCCACGCCGGCCATCGTGTACGTGCACGGCGGCGGGTTCGTGCTGGGCAACCTCGACACGCACGATCGCGTCTGCCGCATCCTGGCGCAGAACGCCGGCGTCGCGGTGGTGGCCGTGGACTACCGGCTGTCGCCCGAGGCGAAGTTCCCGAGCGCGGTGGAGGAAGTGGCCGCCGTGGCCGCGTACCTGCACGAGCAGGGCGCCCGGCACGGCATCGACGGCGAGCGCCTGTCCTTCGCCGGCGACTCCGGCGGCGCGCACCTGGGCCTCGCGGCCACGCTGTACCTGCGCGAGGAGTTGGGCGGCAGCGGGTTCGTGAAGTGCTGCCTGCTGTTCTACGGTTGGTTCGGCCTGACCGACTCGTCCTCGATGCGCCTTCTGGGCGGCCCGTGGGACGGTCTCACCGAGGCCGACTGGCAGTTCTACATGCAGATGTACGCGAACGACCCCGCCGAGCTGGAAACCAACCCGTACGCGAACCTGTTCCTGAACGACCTGGAGCGCGACCTGCCGGCCTGCTACATCGCGGCGGCGGAGTTCGACCCGCTGCGCGACGACAGCGCCACGCTGGCGGCCATCTGCGAGCAGTACGGCACCCCCGTCCGCTACGAGGTGTTCGAAGGCGTCATCCACGCGTTTCTGCACTACACCAAGATGCTCGATGCGGCCAACGACGCCCTCGAGCACGGCGCGACCTTCTACCGCGAGCAGCTGGGGCTGTAGGCCCGGCACGCGGCCGGAAGACCAATCAAGGCTACAGCGGGGGAAAGCCCCCGTTGCACAAACACCAAAAGGAGGATCGTCATGGATTTCAAGTTGACGGACGAGCAGGAGCTGATCGTCGATAGCTACCGCGAGTACATGGAGAGCGAGAACTGGGAGACCTACTTCCACGAGTGCGACGAGAAGCACGAGTACCCGCTGCGCTGGGTGAAGGGCCTCTGCGAGCTGGGCTTCGACCAGATCATGCTCCCCGAGAGCCACGGCGGCCTCGGCCTCGAGCAGCCCTGCGTGACGCTCATGGCCGTCTACGAGGTGCTCGGCCGCTTCGGCGCCCCCACCTACGTGCTCTACCAGCTCCCGGGCTTCGAGACCATCATCCGCGAGGGCACCGAGGAGCAGATCGAGGCCGTCATGTCCACGCTGGGCTCCGGCGAGCAGATCTGGAACTCCGCCTGCACCGAGCCGGGCGCCGGCTCCGACGTGGGCGCACTGGCCACCACGTACAAGCGCGAGAACGGCAAGATCTACCTCAACGGCACCAAGACCTTCATCACCTCCTCGCTGGGCGTGAAGTACCTCGTCATCATGGCGAAGAGCGCCGAGGACCCCAGCGTGTTCACCGAGTTCTTCCTCGACATGTCCAAGCCGGGCGTCAAGCTGTCCCCGCTGACCAAGCTGGGCCTGCGCATGGACAGCTGCTGCGAGGTCTACATGGACAACGTGGAGCTTGAGGAGAAGGACATCTTCGGCAAGGAGGGCAACGGCTTCATGCGCGGCGTGTCCGACTTCAACTTCGAGCGCTGGCTCGTGGGCGCCTGCGACTACGGCACCGCCATCAGCGCGTTCGAGGACGCCATGGCGCACGCGAACACCCGCATCGCCTTCGGCAAGCCGATCAGCCGCTTCCAGCTCAACCAGATCAAGATCACCGACATGTGCATCAAGCTGACGAACATGAAGAACATGCTGTACGAAGCCGCCTGGAACGCCGACAACAACGACGGCAACTTCGACCCGGCCGCGGCCGCCATGTGCAAGTACTACTGCGCCAACGCCTCCTTCGAGGTCGTCGACGACGCCATGCAGATCATGGGCGGCATCGCCGTGGCCAGCGAGCATCGCATCAACCGCATCTGGCGCGACCTGCGCGTCGACCGCGTCTCGGGCGGCACCGACGAGATGATGATCCTCGCCACGTCCAAGGGCGCCTCCATCAAGTACAAGCAGTAAGCACGAGCCCCCGTACCTCCGCGGGGGCGCGGCCTGCGCCCCCGCTTCATGAAACTCATGCGAGCAAGGAGAAACAACATGGCAATTCCTACCGAAAAGCCCTCGTACGGCCCCCTCGACGGCGTCAAGGTCGTCTACGCAGCGGTGGAGCTGGCGTGCCCGAAGGCCGCCGACCTCATGGCCGACTGGGGTGCCGACGTCGTCTGGCTCGAGAACACGGGCGCGGGCGACACCATCCGCGACACCCCGTACGTGAAGCAGGCCGAGCGCCGCAACCAGCGCTCCGTCGCCCTGAACTACTTCTCCGAAGAGGGCAAGAAGGTCTTCTTCGACCTCGTGAAGGACGCTGACATCTTCATGGAGGCCTCCAAGGGCGGCACGTGGGCTCGCAAGGGCATCACCGACGACGTGCTGTGGGAGCTCAACCCCAAGATGGTCATCGTGCACGTCTCCGGCTTCGGCCAGGAGGGCGACCCCAAGATGGTCAAGCGCGCCGCGTACGACCTGACGGTCATGGCCTACTCCGGCATCATCATGCAGAACGGCACGGAGGAGCAGCCCATGCTCCCCGGACCCTACGCCGGCGACTACTTCAACACGCTCATGATCGCCTCCTCGGCGCTCGCGGCCCTCTACAAGGCAGAGAAGTCCGGCAAGGGCGAGAGCATCGATCTGGCCATGTACGAGACGCTGCTGGCCATCGGCCAGTACTACCTCGTCGACTACCTCAACGAGGGCATCAAGTGGCCCCGTCCCGGCGCCCGCAACCAGAACCTCTGCGGCATCGGCGAGTTCAAGTGCAAGGACGGCTTCCTGGGCGTGTGCCTGTACGGCGTCGACCAGAACAAGTACTTCCTCGAGACGATCGGCCTCGGCCATCTGTGGGGCACCGAGGACATCCCCGAGGACACCTCGGGACTGTGGCTGTCCAACCCGCACGCCGACGAGATCCAGAAGGCGTTCGAGGACTACTGCCTGGCGAACTCCAAGTACGACATCGAAGCCGACTTCGCCGCGCACCGCATCGCCGCTCAGGTGGTCAACGACATGGAGGACCTCGTCGAGGAGGAGCACCTGAAGCTCCGCAACACCTGGGTCGACTGGGAGACGGTCGACGGCGAGACGTTCCACGGCCTCGGCGTGTTCCCGAAGTTCAAGAACAACCCGGGCCAGATCTGGCGCCCGATGCCGAACCAGGGCGGCGACACCGTCGACGTCATGACGAAGCTGGGCTACACGCAGGAGCAGATCGACGAGCTGGCCGCGGCCGGCGTCGTGAAGATCGGCTAGCCTGCTTCGGCCGCCGGTTCGGAAGCTGCATTCCGAGCCGCCGGCTCGGCGGATGCGCGGCCCGCCGCTTGCCGCGCATCCGCACGATGCCGCCCTCGCCGGGCACGCCCTCGCGACGACGGCATCGTGCGGATAACCAGGGGATCGATGGATGGAAAAGGTGAGACGATTGACCGACATCGTGGGAAACGAAACGGTGCGCAGCCTGTGGGACGGCCTCGTGGCCGCCTGCGGGAACCGCGAGTTCCTCATCTTCCGCGATCGCACGGGCTCGACGAGCACGTACACGTACCGCGCGTTCGACGAGGAGATCAACCGCACGGCCAACGTGTTCTTGTCGTTGGGCGTGCGTGCCGGCGAGCGCGTGGCCGTGCAGCTGTGCACGTGCCCCGAGTTCATGATGTGCCTGTTCGGGCTCGCGAAGATCGGCGCCGTCATGGTGCCCATGAACGAGCAGTACCTCGTGGAGGAGGCCGCGTTCGTGCTCGAGCGCACCGAAGCCTCCTGCGCGCTCGTGGAGCCGAAGTTCCTCGACCTGTACCGCGACGTGCGCGCGAGCGGCCCGTACCTGCCCAAGGGCGTGCTCGTGGCCCGCACCGAGGACGACTGCGTGGAGGGCGTCGAGGCCGCCCGCAGCGCGCTTAGGCGCGAGGGGGATCTGCACGACTTCTCGCGGATGCGCGCCGCCGCCGCGGTCGGGCTCGACGAGGTGCGCCCGCTCTGCGCGGACGACCCGGCCGAGATCATCTTCACGAGCGGCACCACGTCGCGCCCGAAGGGCGTCGTGCTCACCCATGCGAACATCCTGTTCAGCGGCTTGTACGGCGACTGGGAGGTGGCGCTCACGCGCGACGACCGCCTGCTCACCACCATGCCGGCCTGCCATTCCAACTTCCAGCTGGCCGCGCTCATGCCGGTGCTCACCGTGGGCGCCACGCTCATCGTGGTGGAGAAGTACAGCGCCAGCCGCTTCTGGTCGCAGATCCGCGAGTTCAAGGCCACCGTCACGCAGTGCGTGGCCATGATGCTGCGCACGCTCATGCTGCAGCCCGCCCATCCCGACGACCGCAACCACACCCTGCGCGAGATCCTCTACTTCCTGCCGGTGTCCGACGCCGAGAAGGAGGCCTTCGAGGAGCGCTTCGGCGTGTCGCTCATGAACACGTACGGCTCCACCGAGTCCATCGGCTGGGTGCTCACCGACCCGCCCACCGGCGCGCGCCGGTGGCCCTCAGTGGGACGCGCGGGCATGGGCTACGAGGTGCGCATCATGCGCGAGGACGGCACGGAGGCCGAGCCGCACGAGGTGGGCGAGATCCAGGTGCACGGCGTGCGCGGACGCACTATCATGAAGGAGTACTTCAACGACGAGGAGGCCACGGCGCGCACGTTCACCGCCGACGGCTGGCTCAAGACCGGCGACAAGGGCTACGTGGACGAGGACGGCTGGTTCTTCTTCGTGGACCGCAAGGTGAACATGATCAAGCGGGCGGGGGAGAACATCTCCACCACCGAGCTCGAGAACGTGCTGGTGGACCATCCGCTCGTCGCCGAAGCCGCCGTCATCGGCGTGCCCGATCCCATCCGCGACCAGGCGGTCAAGGCGTTCGTGCTGCCGGTTTCGGGCGCCGAGCTCACCGAGGAGGACGTGCTGGCCTTTTGCGAGGAGCACATGGCCGGGTTCAAGGTGCCCTCCTTCGTGGAGATCGTGGACAGCTTCCCGCGCACCTGCTCCATGAAGATCGAGAAGAAGCTGTTGCGGTGATCTGGCGATCGGCGCAAGGGATCGGGCATCACGGAAACCCTCGCTGACCTTGCTGGACCGGCGTGCAAAACGAAGACCGAACAAAGGAGAACGACCATGGCAATCAGCACTGAAATCGTGGGCAAGGAGTTCGGCCCGTTCGTGCGGGAGTACACGTTCAAGGACCTCGAGATCTGCGCGCTCGGCTGCAACGCCGGCTACGACGGCCGGACCGACCTCGAGTACGTGAACGAGGGCGATGCGGCCCATCCCGAGCTCAAGGTGCTGCCCATCTTCGGCGTGCCGCTGACCGTGCACGAGGAGATGACGCGCACGCTGGACTACGGCTACGACTACGACGGCTCGCTGCACTACGGCTTCGAGATCAAGCTGCATGCGCCCTTCAAGATGAACGACCGCATCGAGACGTTCGTCACCCAGGACGCGCTGTACGACCGCGGCGAGGGCCGCGGCTGCCTGTCGAAGCAGACGGGCCGTTCCTACTCCTCCGACGGCACGCTCTTGTGCGAGACCGAGACGTGGGACGTGTGCATCTACGACGGCGGTTGGGGAGGCCCCAAGCCCCCGAAGGACATCGTCGAGATGCCCGAGGGCGCACCCGACGCCGTAGTGGAGGAGACCATGCCGCTCAACATGCCGCTCATCTACCGCCTCATGGGCGACTGGCACCAGCAGCACATCGACTTCGCCTACACCGAGCAGACGGGCCTCGCGCGCCCCATCGCGCACGGCGTGAGCCTCGGCGGCTTCACGATGCGCCACATCATCAGCTCGTTCTTCCCGGGCGAGCCCGAGCGCATGACGCGCTTCAAGACCCGCATCACCTCGCCGGTGCTGCCGGGCACCACGCTGCAGACCCGCATGTGGAAGGTGGGCGACAACGAGATCCGCTTCCAGCTCGTCGACGCCGACGCCGACGAGACCGGCGCCAAGCCGCATCTGAACTTCGGCATCTGCGAGTGGTCGTAACCGCAGGTCCGCGAGCACGGGGGAGCGTGCGCCTGTCGCCGCTCCCGCCGCGCTCCGTCCAGGCGTCGCGGGGAACCTCGCGCGCCGACGCCGCAGGCGTCCAGCATCCGGCACAGAAGGAGACGAGAGCATGAACAACGTAAAGCAGATGACCCAGGTGACCAGCCCCCCGATGGGCGAGGTCGCCGACAGCGCCAAGCAGATCGGCGAGGACGTGGTCGACAAGGTGAAGAAGTCGGCCAAGAAGACCATGGACGACGTCTCCATGACGCCCTTCCTCCGCAAGATCACGTTCTTCTCGAGCGGCGGCTCGTTCCTCGACGGCTACGTGCTCTCGCTCATCGGCGTCGCCCTCACACAGATCACGCCGCTGTTCAACCTCGACGAGGCCTGGAGCGCGGCCATCGGCGCGTCGGTTCTGCTGGGCATCTTCGTGGGCACGATCGCGGGCGGCTACCTCACCGACCGCATCGGGCGCAAGAAGATGTTCATCGTCGACATCGTGGCCATCGGAGTGTTCTCCATCCTGAGCGTGTTCTGCTCCGACCCGCTCCAGCTCGTGCTGGCGCGCTTCTTCATCGGCGTGTTCGTGGGCGCCGACTATCCCATCGCCACCTCGCTCATCGCCGAGTTCACGCCCAAGCAGCACCGCTCCATCTCGATGGGCATGGTGTCGGCCGCCTGGTACCTCGGCGCCACCGTGGCGGCGTTCGTGGGGTACTTCCTCTACAGCGTGCCCAACGGCTGGCAATGGATGCTCGGCTCGGCCGTCATTCCCTGCATCATCCTGCTGGTCGGGCGCCACGACATCCCCGAGTCGCCCATGTGGCTGGCCCAGAAGGGCCGCACCGAGGAGGCGGACGCCGTCATGAAGCGCGTCTTCGGCGAGGGCGTCGAGCTCGAGCTGGAGGAGCCGGGCGAGAAGACCAGCCTGCGCAAGGTGTTCGCCGGCGGCTACGCCAAGCGCATCGTGTTCCTGGGCATCCTGACGCTGTGCCAGGTGGTGCCCATGTACGCCATCTACACGTTCGGTCCCGAGATCATGACGGCCTTCGGGCTGGGGCAGGGCCACGAGGCCATCCTGGGCGAGAGCGTGGTCAGCCTGTTCTTCCTCATCGGCTCCATCCCGGCCATGTTCTGGCTGAACTCGATGGGGCGGCGCCCGCTGCTCATCCGCTCGCTCGCGCTCATGGCCGTGGGCCTCGTCATCCTCGGCGTGTTCCCCAACGCGCCCGTCGTCGTGATCATCCTCGGGTTCGGCCTGTACGCGTTCTTCAGCGGCGGCCCGGGCATCCTGCAGTGGCTCTATCCCAACGAGCTGTTCCCGACCGAGGTGCGCGCCTCGGCGGTGGGCATCGCCATCGCGTTCTCGCGCATCGGCACCATCGTCGCCACGTACGGCACGCCGCTGTTCCTGGCCGCGTACGGCGTGGGCCCCACCATGCTGGTCGCCGCGGGCCTCGTGATCCTCGGCCTCGTGCTGTCGGTGTTCATGGCGCCCGAGACGAAGGGCAAGTCGCTTCTGGAGACGAGCTCGCTCGACGAGGGGGATGCGAGCCCGCGCAGAGCGTAGGGGGAAGCGCCGCCCGACCGCCGTGCACGTTCGGTCGCATCGATGTGCGGGAAAATCGGGTTTTTGGCAATCGCCGCCGGGCGTTCCGTGCGGACAGCGGCTCTCTCCAGGGCGCCGCGCGGGCAAAACCCCAGGTGGAGAATTCCCCTCTTCGCGGGGCGCGCTGACGAGATTGCCAAAAACCCGATTTTCCCGCACAAAGCCGACGGAAATCGCGCGGAGGAGCCGCGGGGGCGGGGCTCAGCGCTCGCTGAAGAACGAGCCCGTCAGCATCCCGTGCAGCTCGTGCTGGGCCTTTCGCCAGCCGCTTCCGCCCACGTCGAGCCTCTTGCCCAGGCGCTTTGCCAGCAGGCGTGCGATCCGATCGAGCTCGATGAGGTTCCAGACCGTTCTGCCCGTTATCGACACCACCGTGACGTTCCTGGCGAGCAGGTCGTTTCTCCTCCTCGCGTCGTTGGCGAGCTCCGTGCGGCTGCTGTGATGCAGGAAGCTGTCGTACTCGACGGCGATGCCCGCGTCGGTCCACAGCAGGTCGCAGCGGTAGCGCTTGTCGGAGGGCTTGAGGCCGGCCTGCTTTTTCAGGTTCGCCCTGCCGTTCATCGCGGGGAGGGGCAGGCCGTACCCGCCGAGCCGGGGCGGTAGGCAGAACAGCAGGATGACGGCCGTCTCCATGGGCGAGGCCGATCCGGGCGCGATGCGGCGTGCGGCCCTGCGGGCTTTTTCCAGCCCCGGCATGCGCTCCGCCTTGAGCAAGAAACGCTCCAGGCGCTCGACGGTCGTGAAGGGGGACTCCCGGTCGAAGTCCACGATGCCGACGGTTTCGATGCCGTAGGTGCCGCACAGCTCGTCTCCCAGCTTGACGAGGCGGGGGGAGTCGAGCGTTTCCGCCATCTGGACGAAGGCGAGCTCGGGGGAGGACGAGAACGTATCCGCGGCTGCGGGGATGAACGAGTGCGCGGGAAATCCGCCGGATCGCACATGGCAGCGCGCGGCGGCGCATCTCGTGCGGCATCGGTCGCTCGGCACGAGGACGTGCACGGGGACGGCGAGGCATCCGACCCCGGAGGCGGCGAGCCCGTCGATGACGGCGCGGGACGCCTTGCCGGCGCAGGGAATGCCGGCTCCGTTGCGACGGGGGAGCCGTCGCCGATGGTCCGACGCGGCGAGGGCGAGCGCCTTCTCGGGCGTCCGGGCGAGCCACTCGAGGGCCGAAGTATGACTGAGATACGTGTTCATGGCGCGAGCGTACCACGCGCGCCCCGCGGCAACGATGATAGCAACCGTCTGTTTACCAGGCGTTATGCAACGTTGGAACCGCGCTGGAACCGCGTCGGAATCACGTCGGAACCGCGCTGGAACGGCGCTGGAAACGCGTTCTGAAAGCCGCTTCGAGCGTGATCGCCTACCGCGTCGCGTCAGCGCCGTAGAGGCGCACCTGCGCGCCCTCGTCGTCGACGGCCATGCAGACGAATTCCCAACCGCAGCGCTCGTACAGCCCCACGTGGTCGGTGATCAGGTACAGGCGCTCGCAGCCGCGCGCGCCCAGGTCGGCCCGCGCGAAGTCGAGCAGTCGGCGGGCGAGCCCGCGGCCGCGGTGCGCGGGCTCCACGTACAGCGCGCAGAGGTTGGGGGAGAGGTCGGTGCGGTCGTGGAAGTCGTTGTCGATGACGCCTGCGCCGGCGACGATGACGCCCTCGCCGTCGCGCACGGCGTACCACTGCACCGTGCCGTCGGGGCGGCCGAGGCACTCCTCCATGCTGGCGCGGTAGGCCGCGCACGGCACGTCCCAACGTTCCGAGAACCAACGCGCGGCCTCGTCGAGCAGTTCGGGATGGTCGCGCAGGCAGATGACGGCGCTCATGGGGCCTCCTCGTCGGTCGATCGCTTCGGCACGGTCAGTGTAGCATGTCCTTTTGAGCGGCGGTTGGGGAGCCGTTGCTTGTCCGCCGCGCCGTCGCGCCATACACTGGATACATGATGAACCCGCTTCCCGATATCGCCCGCGGCGCGCGCGCCGCCTTCGCGCGCTTGCGCGCCTGGACCCGGCGCCCGTTCGCGACGGGCTACCGCTGGGGCCTGCCGCTCGCGCTGTGCGCGGGCCTCTGCTTGGCGCTGCCGGCGGGCGCGGGGCTCGCGCTGTTCCTGCCGCTCGCGCTCGCCTTCGGCGCGAAGGCCGTGCGCGTGTCGCAGCGCATCCACCGGCTCGACTTCGTGCGGCTCGTCGACGAGGACGGCACCGCGCACCTCGGCACCGAGGCCGACCGGCTGCAGCGCGCCTGGGTGCTCGGCTGCATCGCGCTCGTGGGCCTCGCGGTCGCGCTGCTGGCGGCGAAGCTCGCGCTCGCGTTCGCGGGGCAGGCGGAGCTGTCGGGCTCGATCGCCCTGTACCTCGGCTTCGCCGCCGTGCTGCTGGGAGGCTTCCTGCTGTTCTACTTCCTGGCGCTGCGCTTCGACAGCGGCCTCGCCCGGGGCCTGGCCAGCGTCGCGGTCACCCTGCCGGCGTTCTTCGTCATCGTGGCCGTGGCGGCCATGCTGCTGTCGTGGCTCACGGCGCTCGTGGGCACCCTCGGCATCTCGGCCGAAGGGGCCATCGCAGACGGCTTCTCGTGGGTGTACGACGTCCAGCGCGTCCTCAGCTCGGCCACGGACTACTTCGTGCGGCAGGACGCCGTGATCATCGGCGGCTCCATCGTGTTCGCCGCGGTGCTCCTGCTGCTGTACGCCTACACGGTGCCGTACTACTGGATGGCCAGCGTGGCGCGCTGGTTCAAGGGGCTCGGCATCGCGGCCGTGGCGTTCTCGGGCGCGGCCATCGTGTTCGCGGGGGCCTGGCTCGTCGACGTGCAGCGCTGGGCGGCTGCGGGCGGGGACGGCCAGCTCGCGCACGTCCTCGATCCCGACCTCGTGGGCGACAAGGCCCAGGCGTTGGCCGACTACCGCGCCGACGACCTCGTGGCGCTCGTGAAGGCGTTCGTGCTGCCCTACACCGTGGGCGTGTTCGTGGCGAACGCCGTGGTGGCCTACCGCAAGGCGAAGGCGAAGCGCGAGAGCGACGCGATCCTCGACGGGTTCGCCCGCGCCGGCTCCGTGGACGAGGCGGCCCTGCCCGAGCTCGAGAAGCGCTACCTGTTCTTCGGCGGCCGCCGCACGCTGTGGGACATCGCCCTGCGCTCCATCGGCGCCGACGTGCCCCTGCCGAGCCCCTTCGCGCCGCGCAAGCTCACCTGGAAGGAGCGCCTGACCGGCGAGCTGGAGGAATGAGGAGGCGTCCCATCCCCGCGCTTCCCTGCACCGCAAAAAAGCCCCCGGACGCGTCCGGGGGCTTCGGGGCGGGCTTGCCGGATGCGTCCGGCAAGCCCGCGTTAGGGTAAGACCAGGAGGAGTTACTTGCCCTGCCAGTTCGGGGTGCGCTTCTCGACGAAGGCGGCCGGGCCCTCGATGCCGTCGGCGGTCTTCTCGAGGAAGCGGTACGCGGCGTCGCTGTAGCGCATGGCGTCCTCTTCGGACATCTGGTCGGCGGCGTGCACGATGTACTTCGTCCACTTCAGGGCCAGAGGCGCGTTCTTCAGGCACTGCTCGGCCAGCTCGATGGCCTTGTCCATGACTTCCTCGGCCGGCACGACGTAGTTGATCAGGCCGAGCGCCTTCGCCTCGGGGGCCTTGATCTTCTTGCCGGTGAGCAGCAGCTCCATGCAGTCCTTGCGGTTGACGTCGCGGGCGAGGCGCACGAGGCCGCCCGTGGAGGCGATGATGCCGAGGCCCACTTCGGTGCAGCCGAACTTGGCGTTCTCGTTGGCAACGACCATGTCGCAGGACAGGGCGATCTCCATGCCGCCGCCGGCCGCGGAGCCGTTGCAGGCCGCGATGACCGGCTTGGAGCACAGGCGCGCGGTCAGGCCGCCGAAGCCGTGCTCGGTCACGGTCTGGCACTCGCCGCCTTCGCTGAGCTCGGAGAGGTCCTCGCCGGCGCAGAACACCTTGCCGGTGCCGGTGACGATGATCGCGCGCACCGCGGGATCAAGCTCGGCGTTGTTCATGATGTTCTCCATGGCCTTGGAGGTTTCGCCGTTGAGGGCGTTCGCCACGTCGGGTCGGTTGATGCGGATGATCAGCAGGCCGTCCTCGCGAAGTTCGGATACGACGGTGTCGGTGCCATAGTAATCTGCCATTGCTCCTCCTTGGATCGTTGCGATTTCACGCTGGTCTCCCAAGCGGCATCCTCTCCCTCTGCGGCATGTGCAGCACGGCGCAGAGGGAGGTTCAACGCGCCTGAAATCTGATTCCATCATAGGGATCGTCAGGTATCCGCCGCATCGCAAGCAGCGCAGTAATTCGACGATACTGCGCAAGTGGGGCATCGCAAAAAAAGCAGTAGCCGCGCGTAAACCCGGGTAGTGAGCGCGGGCGAGGGCCCCTTCGCGCCGCCCTCGCCGCCCGGTCGTCGGACGGCCCCCGCACCCCCGCGCGCCCCGCTCGGAAAAGCATAGTCAAAAGTTGAGTAATGAGGGTTTCACAGCGATTTTGCGATGACGGGACGATGACGGGGCCGCAAACTGTCATCAACGCGCTGGGAGGCAGCCCGGACGGCTTCCGAGAAGATGGGAAGGCCCGCGACGCTCCCGGCCAAGGACCTGCATACCAAGGTACGTCAATCGAGAAGGGAAAGGTACAGGATGAACATCGTTGCTGCTTTCAAGGTGGTTCCCGACGATCAGGATATCCAGGTGTCGGCTGACGGCTCGCTGGACTACTCCAAGGCGAAGAACACCGTGTCCGCCTACGACCTGAACGCCATCGAGGCCGCCGCTCAGCTGGCCGCCGCCAACGAGGGCTCGAAGGTGGTCGCCGTTACCGTGGGAGGCGCCGACATCGACGACTCCAAGCTCAAGAAGAACGTGCTCGCCCGCGGCGTGGACGAGCTGTACATGACGGCCGACGCCGCGTGCGCCGACCTCGACGCCAACGCCGCCGCGGCCGCCCTGGCCGAGCTCGTCGGAACCGTGGGGGGCTTCGACGTCATCCTCTGCGGCGACGGCTCCGCCGACAACTACGCGCAGCAGGTGGACGTGCAGCTGGCCGCGAAGCTGGGCCTGCCCGTGGTGAACGCCGCCACGAAGATCACCGCGAAGGGCGACGTGCTCGAGGTCGAGCGCACGCTCGAGGACGTGGTCGAGGTCGTCGAGGTGCCGCTGCCGGCCGTCGTGTCGGTCGCTCCCGACATCGCGCTGCCCCGCATCCCCGGCATGAAGGACATCCTCGCCGCCGGCAAGAAGCCGATGAACGTGGCGGGCGCCGCCGGCGCGTACGAGAACGCCATCGACGTCGTGTCCTGCCTCGCGCCGAAGCAGGCCGACCGCAAGCAGGAGATCCTCGAGGCCTCGGCCGACGGCGCCATCGCGCAGTTCGCCGCCGCCCTCAAGGCCGCGCTGTAAGTTCCCCCGACCATCCGTTGCATACAGAAAGGCAGAGTTGATATCCATGAAAGCACTCGTTATCGCTGAACGCGCGGACGCCGCCCGGGAGCTCGCTGCTGGCGCTCGCACCATGGCCGACGAGGTCGTCCTCGTCTCCTTCGGCGAGGCCCCCGAGGCCGTCGCCGACAAGATCGCCCGCATCTCCGTGCCCGAGGGCTCCGTCGTCGACGACGCCGCCGACACCGTGATCTCCGTGTTCGACGCCGAGCAGCCGGGCGTCGTGATCGTCGAGCCGACCCGTCATATGAAGGTGATCGCCGGCAAGCTGGCCGCCCATGCGAACACCTCCGTCATCACCGACGTCATGTCCTTCGAGGACGGCGCCAAGAGCCTGTACTTCGGCGGCGTGGCCGAGCGCGTGCAGAAGGCCGCGGGCGACGTGGCCGTCTACACGGTGGGCGCGGGCGCCTTCGAGGGCGCCGAGGCCTCCGGCGCGAACGCCGTGGAGGACGTCGCCTGGGTCGCCCCGGCGAACCCCGTGAAGCTCGTCTCGTCCAGCCCCATCCAGAAGAGCGGCGTGGACCTGAACAAGGCCGACATCGTCGTGGCCGCCGGCCGCGGCTTCGCCGAGGAGTCCGAGCTCGACCTGGCGCGCGCCCTGTGCGACAAGCTGGGCGGCGGCCTGGCCTGCTCGCGCCCCCTCACCGAGGGCGTGGACTGGCTCCCCACCGAGCTGTACGTGGGCGTCTCCGGCCTCATGCTGTCGCCGAAGGTGTACGTGGCCTGCGGCATCTCCGGCCAGATGCAGCACATGGTGGGCTGCAACCGCGCCGGCGCGCTCTTCGCCATCAACAAGGACAAGAACGCCCCCGTGTTCAAGCAGTGCGACTACGGCCTGGTGGGCGACATCAAGGACGTCCTGCCGGCTCTGGCCGCCGCCCTGTAAGCCAAGCTTGCTCCCCGGGCCCTCGCGGGTCCGGGGAAGCCGGTCAGGCTGTCATCCCGAGCGCTGCGGGCGGACGCGGGACGCCGCATCCTCCCTCCTCTCCTCGACGAGACCTTCGCCAGCTCGTCGGTAGCACGAACCGCGCCCCGCGCCCGCCTCGCGCGCTCGGGATGACAGCCTCAACGGTTTGCGGCGAACGTCGCGGCACGATACTATAGTGGAAACGCACACACAAGAAAGGACAGGACATGGCTGATTTCGACGCGATCGTCGTCGGCTCCGGATGCGCGGGCGCCGTGGCGGCCTACGAGCTCGCCCAGGCCGGCAAGAGCGTCCTCGTGGTCGAGCGCGGCAACTTCGCCGGCGCGAAGAACATGACCGGCGGGCGCATCTACTCCCACTCGCTCAAGAAGGTCTTCCCGGATTTCGAGCAGGAAGCCCCCCTCGAGCGCAAGATCACTCACGAGCGCATGGCGTTCATGGATCCCACCTCGCAGATGGCCATCGACTTCACGAGCCCCGAGCTCGCCGAGGAGGCCAAGGACTCCTACAGCGTGCTGCGCGCCCCGTTCGACCAGTGGCTCGCGAGCAAGGCCGAGGACGCCGGCGCCGAGTACATCTGCGGCATCGCCGTCGAGGAGCTGCTAAAGGACGAGTCCGGCAAGGTCGTCGGCGTGCGCGCCGGCGAGGACGAGATCACCGCCGAGGTGACGATCGTCGCCGAGGGCGTGAACTCGCTTTTGTGCGAGCGCAGCCTCGGCAACCCCCGCCCGAAGGCGAGCCAGATGGCCGTGGGCATCAAGCAGGTGTTCGAGCTTCCCGCGGGCCAGATCGAGGACCGCTTCCTCGTGCCCGAGGGCGAAGGCGCGGCCATGCTGTTCGTGGGCGACTGCACGCACGGCAACGTGGGCGGCGGCTTCCTGTACACGAACAAGGACTCCATCTCGCTCGGCCTCGTGGCCACCATCTCGCTGGCCGCCGACGGCTCCAACGAGGTCCCGGTCTACCAGATGCTCGAGGACTTCAAGAACCACCCGGCCGTGGTCCCCATCATCCGCGGCGCGAAGCTCGTGGAGCACTCCGGCCACATGGTGCCCGAGGGCGGCTACGACATGGTGCCGCAGTACGTCTTCGACGGCGCGCTCGTGGCGGGCGAGTCGGCGGGCCTGTGCATGAACATGGGCTACCAGGTGCGCGGCATGGACTTCGCCGTGGCGTCCGGCCAGATGGCGGGGCTTGCGGCCGTGAAGGCGCTCGACGCGGGCGACACGTCGGCCGCGGGCCTGTCCTCCTACAAGACCGCGATGGAGAACTCCTTCGTCATCCAGGACCTGGCGACGTTCCGCAAGTGGCCCCACACCATGGAGGGCTGGTCGAGCATGTTCACCGACTACCCGGTCATGGTGAAGGAGATCTTCAACGCCATGTTCAGCGTGGACGGCGAGCCGCAGAAGCCGCTGATGAAGCGTATGATGCCCATTGTGAAGAAGCGCGGCCTGTTCAAGCTGGCCGGCGAGGTGAGGAAGGCGGTGAAGTCGCTGTGAGCAAGGTCAAGGAGATCACGGTCAACGTCGACGAGTTCCTGGCTATCGACAAGTACGAGGTGGACGAGGAGAACGCTCACATCGAGCTGGTCGAGGACCCCGACACGGAGGAGTTCCTGAAGCTCGTCCGCGTGTGCCCGGCGGCCCTGTACAAGATCGACGAGAACGGCGCCAAGTCCTTCGACTACGCCGGCTGCCTCGAGTGCGGCACCTGCCGCATCGCCTGCGAGGGCACCATCGTCAAGAAGTGGGAGAACCCCCAGCCCACCATGGGCGTGGAATACCGCTTCGGGTAGGCCGTCCCCACCATATGCAACGTCGAAGCGATGCGAGGCTCTGGCCTCGCATCGCTTTTTCTCGCGCGCTTCACGCGAAACGGGGTCGAGCAGCACAAAAATCACCGCTGTGAAGCGATCTGGATGCTGCGGAGCGCCATCGCGAGCCCTTGATGGATCGTGCGGAACATGCGACCGGGGGATTCCTCGTTGGCTGATGCTTCCGCTTCGTCGCTCGGCCTTCTCGGAGCTTCACAGCGGTGATTTTCGTGACTTCGGGGCATGGTTTCCCGTCTGCGCGCGCCGCTCCCGCCCCGAGTCGGCGCGTCTTACGCGACGGTTTCAAACGGGTGGCGGCCGGCAACGCTTCCCGCCGCTCGCGCCCGCGAGGCCTTAGAGTGGAGGCTCCAACGAACGCATCGAAAGGAGCCCCATCATCATGAGTACGCTCATCGTGCTCGGTTACCCGAGCGAGGCGGAGGCAAAGTCCGCTTACCAGAAGATCCTCGATCTCGACAACAACCTCATCGTCAGCCTGCAGTCCGTCGCCGTCGTGGCGCGTCGCGCCGACGGCAAGTACGACGTGGTCACGCCCGGCTCCAAAGTGGGCACCTCCACGGTGTGGGGCCTGTTCTGGGGCGTGCTGTTCGGCCTGCTGTTCTTCGTGCCGTTCTTCGGCGCGGCCCTGGGCGCCGGCATCGGCGCGCTGACGGGCGCCATCGTCAAGCACGGCGTGGACAAGGACTTCCAGGATCGCGTGCGCAACCTGCTGTCCACCGACGACAGCGCCGCCGTGTTCATGGTGGTCGACGAGATGACCACCGACAAGTTCATCGACGCCATCCGCCCCTTCGGCGGCGACGTGCTGCAGACCTCGCTGTCCATCAAGGACGAGGACGAGCTCAAGCACGCCCTCTTCAAGGGCTAGGCCCCGGCACCCCGGCGTCCCCGCGCACATCCCCGCACTCCGCGAAGCCGCCCTCCCGGGGCGGCTTCGTTCGTCTCGGCGGTCATCGGCTGCGGGGGGAGCGGGCTCGACGCGAGGGCCGCGCCCGCAACGAAAGGCGCGCCGCGCCGGCCGTCGGGCGATGCCCCCGTTTTCACCTATCGGCTTTCGCTATGGCACCATGCCGTTCCCTTATGCCGGCCTGGGATTATCCGATTTCCGGTATAGGCGCCGCGCCCCGTATACTCCAGATCGTAGGCACGTCCGATCGAAGGAGGGACTGGCATGAACACGGGGAAAGAATCGATGGGGATTGCAAGCAGCATACAGCTGAGCAGGCGCGATGCGATCAAGGGAGCCGCCGTCATGGGCATGGGGCTGCTGGGCGCAACGTCGCTCGCCGCCTGCGCTCCCGGCAAGGGCGGCGACGACGCCGCGGGCGGCGCCGGGGCGGGCGCGGCATCGTGGGACAAGGAGGTGCAGGTGCTCGTCGCGGGGACGGGGACGGTCGTGCATGCGGCCATCGCGTGCGCCGAGCGCGGGGCGGAATCGGTGCTCGTCGTCGAGAAGGACTCGGCGATGTTCGGCGGTACCTCCGCGACGTCCGGCGGCGGGTACGCGCTGGCGATGCTCGACTTCAACGCCGACGAGGGCATCGAGGATACGCGCGAGAAGGTGCTCGAGTACATGAAGCTCGTGGGCGACGGCCGCATGGACGAGAACGTGCAGGCCGCGTTCGTCGACAACGCGAACGAGTTCTGCCGCTTCGTCCTGGAGACGCACGGTTGGTCGAAATGGGGCCACACGAGCAAGGCGTTCGGGGATTACTACGAGCTGTACCAGGGCTCGCTCGACGACGCGTACGGGCGCGGAAGCTGGTATCCGTTCGACGGCGGCGGCCAGCCGTTGATGGCCCCTGCGCAGTGGGAGGCGTACCGGGCGTACGTCGATGCGAGCGATCGCATCGAGCTTGCGATGGGGACCTCGGTCGAGTCCCTCGTCACCGACGGTGAGGGCGCGGTCGTGGGCGCCGTGCTGTCCGACGGCACGAGGGTGAAGGCGTCTGCCGTCATCCTGGGCACCGGCGGTTTCGAGCATGACGAGGACATGCGCAGGTTCCACCTGCCGTTCCCGTACTATCGCTCGAACGGCAGCGCGAACAACACCGGCGACGCGCATCGCATGGGCGCCCGCATCGGCGCGCAGCTGGCCTACATGGACACGACGTTCGGCAACCCGTACTTCGACACGCAGAAGGAGTGGGAGCCGGGCGCGTTCCGATACGACAAGGTCGGCAGCGACGCCTTCGCGCCGCGCGGATTCCCGCACAGCATCATGGTCAACCGCAAGGGCAGGCGCTTCTGCGACGAATCGACGATGTACGACACGATGAACCGTGCGTTCGGCACCTACGACACCGGCACGCTGGAGTACGTCAACATTCCCGGCTATTGGATATGCGACAGCGCGTACACCTCCACGTTCCTGCTGCCCGGCTACGCCACGCCCGACGAGCTTCCGGAATTCGTGTTCAAGTTCGATTCGCTCGAAGAGCTGGCCGAGGGCATGGGCATCGACGAGGGAGCGCTCCTCGCCGAGGTGTCCTCCTTCAACGAGCATGCCGCGCAGGGCGCCGACCCCGCGTGGCATCGCGGCGAGAAGGCGGCGAGCGCGAACACGCTGGCCATGATGAGCGCGCTCATGTCGCTGCCCGGCGCGGAGATCCCGCAGAGCGTGCTGGGCACGGTGAGCGAGCCGCCGTTCTACTGCTGCCGCTACGTGCCGGGCATGATGGGCGGCACGCGCGGCGGGCTTCACATCAACGAGAACGCCCAGGTCCTTGACGTGGAGGGGCAGCCGATCGAGGGGCTGTACGCCACGGGCAACTGCTCGTCGGGCGTCGCGGGGTACTGGGCGGGCGGCGCCACGCTCGGGCAGGGCGGCGTGATGGGCTACGTGGCCGCGAAGCACTGCGTCGAGGCGGCGCAGCGGTAGCCGGTCTCCGTCACCGTCCCTGCTCCGAGAGCGCGTGCCGGCGAGGCTCCGTCGCCGGCACGCGTCGCAGGCACTCGTCGACGAAGCGCCGCACGGGGCTCTCGTCGTCTTGCAGATCGCCGGTTCGGCACACGAGGGCGACGGGGTGCGTCAGCTTCCTGCCGTCCACCTCGTCGAAGACCCGCACGTCCTCTCGCTGCCTCAGCAGCTCCTGGGAGGCTTTGTCCCCGCAGATGTAGATCGAGGATCCCAGGTCGACGAAGGAGAGGTTGCTGATGCTGTCCAGCGCGTTGATGCGAAACCCCAGCTTCACGTCCTCGCCCAGCAGGGATTGCACCATCTTGCTCCAGCGGTCGAAGTGGAACCCGCTGTTGATGATCACGGTCTGGCCGTTGAGGTCGCGGCGCGCGAGCCGTTCCTTGCGCGCGAGCGGGTTGCCCGCCATCATCGCGAGGAAACAGGCGTCCTCGCCGATGCGGCGGTAGGTTATGCCGATGGCGTCCCCTTCCTCGCGCAGGGCGTCCACGATCGAATAGTCCGACTCCACGGCGACGTCGATGAGGCCTTGCCGCAGGGCGTCGATGGCCGCGGTGTTCAGATCGAGGTCGACGAAGGAGAACGGCATGGATTCGTGTTCCGGGAGCATGCGGTAATGGGGAGACGACGGCGCGATGGTCGCCACCTTGACGGTGGGGGAGAGCCGGGCGGCGCGCTGGCTCTTCTCGAGCGCCTCGTCGTGGAGCTCGATGATGCGCTGGGCGTAATCGAGCAGCACGGCCCCGGCGGAGGTGAGGGCGATCCGGTTTCTCGAGCGATCCAGCAGCGGGTAGCCCAACTCCTTTTCCAGTGCGCTCATGCGGCTGCTCAGCGACGGTTGCGATAGGTACAGTTCCTGGGCGGCCTTCGTGATGTTCAGGTGCTTGGCGACCATCACGAACTCGCGCAGCGTTTCCAATCTCATAACCCCTCCTTATCCCCTCGTTCCAGTATATACGGTTCCCCCGCGCCGGTCATCGTTTGAACCCCGTTGGGCGAATCGCGCCATTTGCGCGATTCACGCTGCATTTCGGTGCAAACAAGCGATAATGGCTCCTATGCGATGAAGGAGCACATTGACTTGAGGAGGGGGAGCGCGGTATGGCAGATGAGAACAAACTCGGGGAGAAGATCGTCACCCTTCGGACGGCGCACCACCTGTCGAGCCAGGACCTGGCGGATCGCTGCGGATGCGACGTCTCGGTCATCGAGGAGCTCGAGGCCGGCGAGCTGCCGCCCTCGCTCGCGCCGCTCATCAAGATCACGCGCGCGCTGGGCGTGCGCCTCGGCACGCTCATGGACGACGACGAGAACCTGGGCCCCGCCTACATCGACCGCGCGCAGATGGAGGAGGTCGCGAAGGTCAAGACGCTCGAGACGGCCAGCGACGCCGGCGATCTGAGCTACTTCAGCCTGGCCGCGGGGCGTCCCTCGCGCCACATGGACCCGTTCGTCATCACGGTCGACCCCTCGGGCGCGACCGACCACGAGCTGGTGGGGCACGAGGGCGAGGAATGGCTCTTCGGCATGGAGGGCTCCATCGAGATCGAGTACGGCAAGGACGTCTACGTGCTGCATCCGGGCGAGAGCATCTACTACGACTGCATCGTGCCGCATCAGGTGCGCGCCCACGACGGCCAGAAGGCAAAGTTCCTGGCCGTCGTGTACACGCCGATCTAGAGGGGGCGACATGACGACCGACGAGAAGAACGAGCCCGTCCCGGGCGATCCCGACTACCCGCTGCATTCCGAGAAGACTATCGGGCGCTACTTCCGCGACCAGGCGGCAATCGACCCCGACCACGAGTTCGTCGTGTACCCCGACCGCGCGCTGCGCTGGACGTACGGGGAGTTCGACGAGCGCACCGACAACCTGGCGCGCGGCCTGCTGGCCATCGGCATGCGCCCGGGTGACCACCTGGGCGTGTGGGCGCGCAACATCCCCGACTGGTTGACGTTCATGTACGCCACGGCCAAGATCGGCGTGGTCATGGTGACGGTGAACCCCGTGTACAAGAGCCACGAGCTGGATTACGTGCTGAAGCAGTCCGACATGAAGGCGCTCTGCGTCATCGACGCCTACCGCGACGTGGACTACCTGCAGACCATCCGCGAGCTCGTGCCCGAGACGCTCACGCAGCAGCGCGGCTACCTGGAGTCCGAGACGTACCCGTTCCTCAAGAACGTCATCTACATGGGCCCCGAGAAGCACCGCGGCTGCTACAGCGTGCCCGAGCTCGTGCTGCTGGGCCAGCACGTGCCGGCCGACGCGCTCGCGGAGGCGGAAACCCATTTCGACAACAACGACGTGGTGATGATGCAGTACACGTCCGGCACGACGGGCTTCCCGAAGGGCGTCATGCTCACGCACCGCAACATCCTCAACAACGGCTTCTACATCGGCGAGGGGCAGAAGCTGGGCCCGGACGACCGCGTGACGCTGCCGGTGCCGTTCTTCCACTGCTTCGGCTGCGTGCTGGGCGTCATGGCGAACCTCACGCACCGCTCCACCATGATCATCGTGGAGGAGTTCGACGCGAGCCTCGTGCTGCAGGCCATCCACAAGGAGCGCGCGACCAGCGTGTACGGCGTGCCCACCATGTTCATCGCCGAGCTCAACCACCCCGATTTCGACACGTTCGACCTGTCGAGCCTGCGCACGGGCATCATGGCCGGAAGCCCCTGTCCGCCCGAGACGATGCGCGAGGTCATGGACAAGATGTTCATGAAGGAGATCACCATCTGCTACGGCCTCACCGAGACGAGCCCCGTGTTCACGCAGACGAGCGCCGACGACGACATCGAGCACAAATGCGAGACGGTGGGCCGCAAGCACCCGCCCGTGGACGTGCGCGTGATCGACCCCGCCGACGGCCGTATCTGCGCGCCGGGAGAGCCGGGCGAGCTGTGCTGCAAGGGCTACAACGTGATGAAGGGCTACTACAAGATGCCCGAGGAGACGGCGCGCGCCATCGACGCCGACGGCTACCTGCACTCGGGCGACCTCGGCACGGTGGACGAGGACGGCTACTACCGCGTCACCGGGCGCATCAAGGACATGATCATCCGCGGCGGCGAGAACGTCTACCCGCTCGAGGTGGAGAACTTCCTGCTGACCATGCCCGGCGTGCTGGACGCCCAGGTGGTGGGCATCCCCGACGCGAAGCTCGGCGAGCTCGTGGGCGCGTTCGTCCGCGTGCGTCCCGGACATGAGGGCATGACCGAGGACGACGTGCGCGCGTTCGCCATCCCGCGCATCGCGCGCTACAAGGTGCCCAAGCGCGTGTTCTTCGTGGACGATTTCCCCATGACCCCGTCCATGAAGGTCCAGAAGTTCAAGCTGCGCGAAATGGCCGAAGAGCTGGTGAAGTCCGGGAAGTAGGCGAGGCGCCGCGCGCTCGTGGAGCGGGCGGCGCCCCCGTTTCCGCCGAAGCGCGGCTCGTCGCGGCGAGTGGGCGTGCGCGAGGATTCTGCTCGCGCGGAAGACGACCGCACGGCGACGTCAGCGCGGCCGCAAGCGGCGCGCGTTCAGGGACGCGTTTTGCGCGGGCGCTCCGAACGCGCTCGCCGTGCGGCGAGGGCGCCTCCGGCGAGGGCCACGGCGCCGGCGGTGACGCCGACGGCCCACGCGAAGCCGGGGATGCGCCCCTCGCCGTCGGCCTCGGCCGCGCCTGCGCCTGCGCCTGCGGGCGCGGCGCTCGAAGCCGCGGCGCCGCCCTGCGCGGCGGGCGCGGGCGCGCCCTCGTCCGCGGACGCGCCGCCCTCGACATCCGCCCCGCCTTCGCCGCCGTTTCCGCTCCCCGTCGCGTCCTGGCCGGCCGACGGCGCGCCGCGCCGCCGGGCCGCCTCGGCCTCCTGCGCCGCGGGCGCGACGTCCTCGGGGGCGCCCGCGGGGTCCACGCGCTCGCTCTCGCCCTGGCCCACGCCGCCGCGGTTGCCGCCGCTGTCGCCGCCGTCCGCCTTCGGCGGGTTCACGACGCTCGGAGGCTCCGCTCCGGGCCCGTCAGGATCGTCGGGATCGTCGGGATCGGGCTGCGGGTCGGGGAGCCATTCCTCCTCGTAGGCGAACAGCGCCGGCGCGAACGCGGTGGTCGTCCGCACGCCGTCCTCCCGCGTCACCGCGGTCGCGCGCAGGTAGAAGTCGCGGTAGTCGACGGCGTCCGATTCGACGTGCACCGTGCAGTAGCTCACGATCGTCCATTGGTCGTCGGCGTACACGGGGACGAGGGAGAGGCTGCCGTCGGGCGTGTTGTACTCGCCCCAGCCGTCGTCCCAGGCGAGCGTGCCGAGGGGCTCCCACGCATCGGGCTCGTCGGCGTACGCGCGCTCGATGGCGAGCGTTTCGAGCGATCCGGGGAGGCGCCCTTCCTCGTCGAGGATGGGCAGCGCGGGCAGGAACAGGATCGACAGCGTCCCGACGTCGGGGATGATGCGGACGATCTGCCCGAACGGCTCGTCCACGCGGTCGATGCCGTCACCGCCGTCCCCGCCGACGCCCCCGACGCTCCCGACCCCTGCGAGGGCGAGCGCGCTTCCGCCCGGCAAGGCCAGCGCGGCCGCGAGCCCGAAGGCCAGCGCGCACGCGAGCGCGCGGCTGGGGCGTTTTCTGGTACCATGCTGCACGGAGGCTCCTCGTCGTTGCGGAAGGTGGCATATGCCGGTTCGTGCGCTCTGTCGCGCGGCAGCTCCCGCAGCAGCGATCTTCCTGCTGGCGGGATGCCTGTTCGCGTTGACGTACTACCATGATAACAAATACCTCGCGCCGCCCCCGTACGGTTCGGACGGCGTCGTCGAGATCTCCGACGCCGACCTCGCGCGCCCCCTCGCGCTCGTGGACGGATGGCTGCTCTCCGTCGACGGCGGGCCGCGGACCGAGACGTTCATCGGCCAGTACTCCAACTTCTCCTACGCGCCGGGCGGCACCTCCGCCTTCGGCAGCGCCTCCTACGAGCTCGCCCTGCGCTACGTCGGCGCCCAGGACGAGCGCGCGCTCGTCCTGCTGGTCCCCGAGGTGTACGGCGACTACGCGCTGTACGTGGACGGCGTCGTCGCGGCGTCGAGCGGCGACGGCGCGGACGTGGGCATCGTGGTGGACGGCGACACGCGCCTGCGGCTCGAGGTGGTCAACGACGCGCACTACTACAGCGGGCTGTACTACCCGCCCGTGCTGGGCACGGCGCAGGAGGTGGCGAACGTCGTGTTCGCGAACGCGCTGGGAACCTGCGTGCTCGTGCTGGGGCCGCTCGCCGCGGCGCTGTTCGCGCTGGCCGTGCGCCGCAGGCGCGACGGCGACGCGCTCGTGCGCGACTTCGGCGTGCTGTGCGCCGCCTTCGCCGTGGCGGGGGCGCACGGGGCGGCGTGGCGCCTGGGCATCGCCGGGGCCTGGTGGTACGCTGTGGAGGACGCGGCGTGGGCCTGCGTGCTCGTGGCCGCCGTGGCGCTGGCCGCGCGCGCCGCGGGCCTGCCGTGGACGCAGGCGCGGCGCCCGGCCGCGCGCTGGGCCGCCCGCGCGCTGTGGGCGCTGCCGGCCGTCACGCTGGCCTGGGCGCTGGCCATCCCCGCGCTGCCGACGTCCATCGAGGCGTACGGCCTGTTCCAGACCGTCGCGCGCGCCGGCTGCTGGGCCCTGTTCGTGGGCTGCGCCGTCGCGGGCGCGCTCAACCGCAGCGCCGAGGCGCGCTTCGTGCTGTACGGCTGCGCGGTGCTGGGGGCGGCGCTCGTGGCGAACCTGCTGGACAACAACGCCTACGAGCCGCTGTACGGCCTGTGGCAGAGCGAGTACGCGGGGCTCTTCCTCGTGGGCATCTTCGCCTGGATGCTCGTGGGGCGCGTGCGCCGTCTGCGCGCCGCCGGCGAGCAGGTGCGCGACCTCGAGGTGCAGGTGCGCGCGGCCGAAACGAGCGTCAGGCACCTGCGCAGCGGCGAGGAGGCCACGCGTGCCGCGCGCCACGACCTGCGCCACCACGTGGGGACGCTGCGCCGGCTCGCCGACGCGGGGGAGTGGGAGCGCTGCCGCGACTACCTCGACGAGCTGGGCGAGCTGCAGGACTCCGAAGCGCCGCTGCGCTACGCCGACAACCTCGTGGTGAACGCGGTCATGGCCGCCTACCTGTCGCCGGCGCAGGCGGCCGGCGTGCGCGTGAGCTGGGACGTGCAGGTGCCGCCGACGCTCGGCATGAAGAGCACCGAGCTCGTCGTGCTGCTGTCGAACCTGCTGTCGAACGCCGTGGAGGCGTGCGAGCGCGCCCGCGCCGCCGGGGCGCCCGCGCCGTGGCTGGCGTTCTCCATGCACGAGCGCGACGGCCGCCTGGCCGTGCGCTGCGAGAACGCGGCGCCGCCCGGCGCGGCGTTCGGCGCCACGAGCAAGCCCGACGCGCGCAACCACGGCCTGGGCCTGCCCGCCATGCGCCAGATCGTCGAGCGCCACCGCGGCGCGCTGCTCGCCGACGTCGAGGACGGCACCGCCGTCGTCCGCATCGCCCTGTGCTTGGACGACGCGTGAAAAATGTGGTGAACTTGCGGGCTGCCTGATGAGCGCACTAGGCAAAGCGCAGTTGATATGGTATAAATGCAGGGCACGACAAAGAAGCAAGCGCGTTTTCGCGCACCATACTTTCGACACATTGAGAAAGTGGGCTTGTTCCCGCTTTCTTTGTTTGTAAGGGCTCGCCGCCCCGCGCGGCGGCGGTCATGGGGCGGCGAAGCGGAACCGAACGGGAAGGAGGAGGCGCGTGCTCAGCAAGAAGGAACAGCAGCTGCTCGACGCGTTGGCCCCCCGGGCGGAGCGGGAGGGCGTCGAGGTCGTCACGGTCGAGGTCGCGGGCGCGAAGAAGGCCCCGACGATTCGCGTGTTTATAGACACGCCCGACGGCGTGAGCTTCGACGAGCTGTCCTCCGCGCAGGCGTGGATCAACGATCTCATGGACGAGCTCGACCCGTTCCCCGGGGCGTATACGCTCGAGGTGTCGTCGCCCGGCATCGACCGGCCGCTGCGCACCGTGGAGCACTTCGCACGGTTCGCGGGCGACACGGCGGTGCTCAAAACGCAGCCCGTGGACGGTCGCAGCAGCTGGACCGGCACCATCGTGGGCGCCGAAGGCGACGCGGTCACGCTCGACGTGGACGGCGCCGAGGTGCAGATCCCGATGAACACCATCAAGCGCGCCCATCTCAAGGGCACGATCGATTTCAGCTCGCAGACGAGCATCTGAGGAAAGGAAGCGAAGACGTGGCAAGTTCAGAACTGATTGAGGCGTTGCAGGCGCTGGCCCATGAGCGCAAGATCGACGAGTTCTATCTCATCGAGCGCCTCGAGGCATCGCTCGCCAAGAGCTACCAGCATATCCTTGATCTCGAGTGGGATGCCCGCGTGACCATCGACCGTCAGTCGGGCCATATCTACGTGTACGAGCTCGTGCCCGTGGGCGAGCCCGACGAGGAGACCGGCGAGTACGAGGAGTTCGAGGAGCGCGACGTCACCCCCGACGACGTGAGCCGCATCGCCGCCCAGAACGCCAAGGGCGTCATCGCCTCCATCGTGCGCGAAGCCGGCCGCCAGTCCATCTACGAGGAGTTCTCGGACCGCGTGGGCGACCTCGTGACGGGCACGGTGCTGCAGGGCACGCCCGACTTCACCATCATCAAGATCCGCGACGGCGTGGAGGCCGAGCTGCCCCACTACGACGTGAAGCGCAACCCCAACGAGCGCAACGAGCGCCCGGCCAACGAGCACTACCGCCACAACCAGCGCCTCAAGGTGCTCATCATCGAGGTGCGCGACCCGAACTCCGACGCGCCGAAGATGCGCGGCGAGCAGGCGCGCCCGGCCATCGTGGTGTCGCGCACGCATCCGGACCTCATCCGCCGCCTGTTCGAGATCGAGGTGCCGGAGATCTACGACGGCATGGTGGAGATCAAGTCCATCGCCCGCGAGCCCGGCGCCCGCTCCAAGATCGCCGTGGCGTCGCGCGAGGCGAACCTCGATCCCGTGGGCGCCTGCGTCGGCCCGAAGGGCAGCCGCGTGCGCATGGTGGTCGAGGAGCTGCGCAACGAGCGCGTCGACGTCATCCAGTGGGCCGAGGATCCGGCGGTGTACGTGGCCAACGCGCTGTCGCCGGCGAAGGTGACCCGCGTGGTGGTCGACGACGAGAACAACTACGCCACCGTCGTGGTGCCCGACGACCAGCTGTCGCTGGCCATCGGCAAGGAGGGCCAGAACGCCCGCCTCGCCGCCCGCCTGACGGGGTGGCACATCGACATCAAGAGCGCCAGCTTCACGGGCGAGTCGCTGGCCCCGATGGACAACATGCTGATCGACGAGGAAGAGGCCGGCGACGACGAGGCCGGGCTGTGCGCCTACGTGGGCGAGGACGGGGTCCGCTGCCGCAACCATGCCCGCCCGGGCAGCCGGTACTGCGGCGTGCACGCCGACCTCGACGAGGCGTAGGCGAGGGTTACCGAGAGAGGGCGGCCTGGGATGACGACGACGGCGACGAAGCGGCAGCGCAGCTGCATCGCATGCGGGAAGCTGGCCGGCAAGGCCGAGCTCATGCGCATCGTGCGCGATCCGTCCGGCGCCGTGTCGTTCGACAAGACCGGCCGTGCGCCGGGCAGGGGGGCGTACGTCTGCTCCGAGGAGTGCTTCGCCGCCGCATGCAAGAAGAAAAAGCTCGACCGGGCGCTCAAGGCGACGCTCGGCAGCGATGAGTACGACAGGATCGCCGCCGACGTCGCTTCGGCTGCGCGCGAAGCGAGATAGAAGTAGAGGAGTGGTATATGGCCAGCATGCGAGTACATGAGTTGGCGAAGGAATTCGATATGTCGAGCAAAGAGCTGCTCGACAAGCTGCAACAGATGAAGATCCCCGCGAAGAGCCACGCGAGCATGCTCGCGGACGCCTACGTCGACAAGATCCGCAAGAACCTCGAGCCCGAGATCAAGCAGCGCGCCGGCCAGCTGGAGGACGAGGAAGCCGCCAAGCTCGCCCAGGAGCGCGCCGAAGCCGAGGCCAGGAAGGCCGAGGAGGAGCGCGCCCGCCGCGAGGCCGTGGAGCAGGAGCGCGCCGCCCGCGAGGCCGAGCGCGCGCAGCGCGCCGAGGGCTCGCCCGACGACGAGCACGCGCTGGGCGCCGACGGCTCCGACAAGCCGAAGAAGGCCCCGGGCTCCTCGCCGTTCGAGAGCCTGGCGAGCCAGATCGAGAGCGAGAAGGAGCGCGTCGCCCGCGAGGCCGCCGAGGCCCGCGCCCGTGCGCGCCAGGCCAAGATGGCCGCCGAGGTGGCCAAGAAGCAGGCCGTGGAGGAGGCGCTGCGCAACCGCAACGCCAAGGGCGCCAAGAGCGCCTCGCCCGCGGCCGCTCCCAAGAAGCCCGCGCCGGTGCTGGGCGCCAAGAAGCCCGCGTTCGACTCGCTGCTGTCGCAGATCGAGGCCGAGAAGCAGCGCATCGAGGCCCAGAAGCAGGCGGCCCCGGCCGCCCGCGACGCCGCGCGCAAGGGCTCCAAGCCCGAGCGCCCGGCCAAGAAGGGCAAGAAGGGCGGCCATGTCGAGCAGATCGTTCCCGAGCTCGAGCAGCAGGCCTCCCAGCCCGAGGACCGCTACGCGCAGATGGCCGTGCAGGCCGAGAAGCTGCAGCGCGACAAGGTGCTGGCCGAGGCCCGCGCCGCCGTCGCCGCCGCCTCCACCCACGAGGGCGAAGGCCGCCGCAAGAAGCGCAAGGAGAAGCGCGAGGCCGAGAACCGCGAGCGCATGGAGCTCGAGGCCATCGAGAAGGGCCTCGATCCCACGCTCGTGCTCGACGACTCCGTCGTGGAGATCCCCCAGGGCGCCACGGTGGCGAAGTTCGCCGAGATCCTCGGCGTGCAGCCCAACGACATCATCAAGCGCCTGTTCATGCTGGGCCAGGTGCTGACGCTCACGCAGTCCATGGGCGACGACCTCGTGGAGCTCATCGCCGACGACATGGGCCGCAAGGTGCGCGTCGTGTCGCCTGAGGAGGAGTACGCGGTGGTGTACCACGACAAGGACGAGGACCTCAAGCCCCGCCCGCCCGTGGTCACCGTCATGGGCCACGTCGACCACGGCAAGACGTCGCTGCTCGACGCCATCCGCGACACGGGCGTCGTGGCCAGCGAGGCCGGCGGCATCACCCAGCACATCGGCGCGTCGGTCGTCGAGATCGACGGCAAGCAGATCACGTTCATCGACACGCCGGGCCACGAGGCGTTCACGGCCATGCGCGCCCGCGGCGCCCAGGTCACCGACGTCATCGTTCTCGTGGTGGCCGCCGACGACGGCGTCATGCCGCAGACCGTCGAGGCCATCAACCACGCGAAGGCGGCCGAAGTGCCCATCGTGGTGGCCGTCAACAAGATCGACAAGCCGGGCGCGAACCCCGACCGCGTGCGCCAGGAGCTCGTCGAGTACGGCGTCATCCCCGAGGAGTGGGGCGGCTCGAACATGTTCGTGGAGGTGTCGGCCAAGCAGCGCCTGCACATCGACGACGTGCTGGAGACCATCATCCTCCAGGCCGACGTGCTCGAGCTCAAGGCGAACCCCGACGCCGAGGCCTCCGGCTTCGTCATCGAGGCGAACCTCGACAAGGGCCGCGGCCCCGTGGCCACCGTGCTCGTGCAGCGCGGCACGCTCCATCCGGGCGACGTCGTGGTCGCCGGCACGTCGTACGGCCGCGTCCGCGCGCTCGTCGATCCGCACGGCAAGCACGTCGACGAGGCGCTGCCCGCAGACCCGGTGGAGATCCTGGGCCTCAACAGCGTGCCCGTCGCCGGCGACGAGTTCCGCGTGTTCGAGGACGAGCGCGACGCCCGCAAGCTGGCCGAGGAGCGCGCGCTGCGCGCCCGCCTGGCCGAGCAGGAATCCAAGAGCCACATGAGCCTGGACGACCTGTTCAACCGCATCGAGGAGGGCAAGCAGACCGACCTGAACCTCATCGTGAAGGCCGACGTGCAGGGCTCCATCGAGGCGCTGCGCGACGCGTTCGAGAAGATGGACCAGTCCGAGGTGCGCATCAACATCGTGCACTCGGCCGTCGGCGGCATCACCGAGACCGACGTCACGCTGGCCTCCGCCTCCGACGCCATCATCATCGGCTTCAACGTGCGCCCCACGGGCAAGTCGAAGCAGCAGGCCGAGAAGGAGAAGGTGGACATCCGCCTGTACAGGATCATCTACCAGGCCATCGAGGAGATCAACGCCGCGCGCGTGGGCCTGCTTTCCCCCGATATCGTGGAAGAGGACACCGGCGTGGCCGAGGTGCGCGAGACGTTCAAGGTGCCGAAGGTGGGCACGATCGCCGGCTGCTACATCATCGACGGCGAGATCCACCGCGACGACAAGGTGCGCATCGTCCGCGACGGCACCATCATCTTCGAGGGCGTCATGGAGTCGCTGCGCCGCTTCAAGGACGACGTGAAGTCCGTGAAGCAGGGCTACGAATGCGGCATCGGCATCCACGGCTACCAGGACCTCAAGATCGGCGACCATATCGAGGGCTACACCGTCAAGGAAGTCGAGCGCACGGAGTAACCGTTCGTCGCCACTGCGTACACCAGCGCGCTCGCCGGTTCATCCACGCTACACTGGATGCGGCGGGCGCGTTTCGCGCAGACCCCGATAACGGTAAGGAGACGCATCATGAAACAGAGTTCATCGAATCGCAAGGTCAACGAGCAGGCACGCGAGATCATCGCCGGAATCCTGCTGTTCGAGATATCCGACCCGCGCTTGGAGCTGGTCACCATCACCGGCTGCGAGGTCAGCTACGACCGCAGCGTGTGCAACGTGTTCTACACCACCGAGCCCGAGCGCTACGAGGACGTGGCCGCGGCCTTCCAGAAGGCGTCCGGCCGCATCCGCTCGCTCATGGCGAAGCAGCTGTCGTGGCGCATCGCGCCGGAGCTGCGCTTCCTGCTGGACAAGAGCGTGGACGAGGCCGAGCGCATCGCGTCGGCCCTCGAACGCGACGCCGCACGCAACAAGGTGACGGCGCCCACGGACAGCGACGTGCCGGCCGACGCCGACATCATGGCCGACCGCGAGGCCGAGGCCCAGTCGGCGGCCGACGACGAGTAGGAGACCCCATGACGGTCACGCCCCAGACGAACACCGACCTCGGCTCCATCGCCGAGGCGTTGCAGGCCCATGACGACTTCATCATCTGCGGGCACGTGAGCCCCGACGGCGACTGCCTGGGCTCGCAGCTCGGCCTGGCCGCGGCCCTCAAGGGGCTCGGCAAGCGCGTGACCTGCCTGCTGGCGTCGGACGAGCCCATCGACGAGCGGCTCGGCTTCCTGCCGGGCGCGTCCGAGCTGGTGCCGGCGGCGTCCTTCGACGGGCGCGCCCGCACGTTCGTCGGGGTGGACGTCCCCACCCGCGAGCGCGTCGGCGAGGCGGCCGCCGCCCTGCGCGACGGCTGCGAGCTGGCGATAACCGTCGACCACCACGCGGTGGACACCACCATGTCCGACCTCGTGTACGTCGACCCCGCCGCCGCGTCCACCACGATGCTCGTGTGGGAGCTCGCCGACCTCCTGGGCGCGGATCGCGCCGGCGACGTGGCGCTGTGCTGCTACACGGGCCTCGTCACCGACACGGGCCGCTTCCAGTACCAGAACACCGACGCGGCCGCGATGCGCGCCGCTTCCGAGATGGTGGAGGCGGGGGCCGACCCGGCGTCGGTGTCGCGCGCCATCTTCCAGAACCGCACGCTGCCGTCCGTGCGTCTCGAGGGCGTCGCCGTAGAGCGCATGGCGTTCGGCGCAGGTGGGGCCTACGCGATGAGCTGGCTCGTCGCCGAGGACTTCGCGGCTGCCGGCGCGGTGAAGGCCGACGCCGAGCCCATCATCGACGCGCTGCGCTCGGTGGCGGGCGTGCGCGTGGCCTGCATGCTGCGCGAGCAGGGCGACGTGGTGCGCGGCAGCCTGCGCGCCAAGGACGACACCGACGTGGCGGCCATCGCGCGCTCGTTCGGCGGGGGAGGCCACGTCGCCGCGGCCGGGTTCACGCTGTCCTGCACCATGGACGAGGCGCGCCGCCTGGTCGACGAGACGCTTGGGGCGACCTTCGCCGCAGACGAGGGGGCGTGCCGCGCGTGAAACGGGGGTTATCGGGGCTGTCGCTGGTCGTCGGGGTGAACAAACCCGCCGGCATGAGTTCTCATGACGTGGTGAACCGCTGCCGGTCCATCTTCGGCGAGCGGCGCGTGGGGCACACGGGCACGCTCGACCCGATGGCCACCGGCGTGCTTCCCATCTGCGTCGGGCCGGCCACGCGCCTGGGGTCGTATCTGACCGGGCACGACAAGCGCTATCGCGTGTCCATCGCGTTCGGCGCCGGCACCGACACCGACGACGCCGCCGGCCAGGTGGTGCGCACGGGCGAGGTGCCCGACCGCGTGCTCGACCCCGAGTTCGCGGCCGCGTTCGTGGCCGGCCTCGTGGGCAAGCGCAAGCAGATGCCGCCGGCGTACTCGGCCATCAAGGTGAACGGGAAGAAGTCCTACGAAGCCGCGCGCGCCGGCAACATCATCGACCTCGCGCCGCGCGACATCGAGGTGTACGATGCGCGGCTGCTGGGCGTGCGCGAGGGCGACGGCGAGGAGCTGCCCTCGTGGGACGTGTCGTTCGAGGTGTCGAAGGGCACCTACATCCGCGCGCTCGCCCGCGACGCGGGCGTGGCGCTGGGCTGCCCGGCGCACGTGGGCGCGCTCGAGCGCACCGAGCTGGGGCTGCTCGCGCTCGACGAGTGCGTGAGCCTGGAGACGTTGGCCGAGCTCAAGGACCGCGCCGCGCTCGACCCGGTGCGCCTGCTGGGCGTGCGGTTCTCCTACGCCCAGGACGAGCTGGCGAAGAAGGTGGCGAACGGCGCGCAGCTGCCCGCTGCCGAGCTGGGGCTGTTCGAACGGAGAAGGACGACGTCGGCAGCCGAGATGTGCGCCTGCACCGCAGGCGTGCGCGAAAGCTGCGAGCCGCCGCGCGACGGCGAGCTCGTGGCCGTGTTGACGGACAACAAGCTCGTCGCGCTGTACGCGTTCGACGAGGGGCGCGCTCGGTTCGAGACGCGCTGCGTGTTTCAAACGGGGGTGTCTCGTGGCAGAGATATATAGGGTCGACGCATCGTTCGACCACGGGTTCTTCAAAGGCACGTCGTGCGCGTTCGGCGTGTTCGACGGCGTGCATCGGGGGCATCGCTTCCTGCTCGACTGCGCCCGCGCCACCGCGGCCGAGAGCGGCGGCGCCAGCGTGGCGCTGACGTTCGACATCGATCCCGACGAGGTGTTCCATCCGGCGCGCCTCAAGAAGCTCATGACGAACGAGGAGCGCGTGCTCATGCTGGCGGACAGCGGCGTCGACGCCGTCGCGGTGCTGCCGTTCACGCGCGACTTCGCCGCGTCGTCGCCGGAGGAGTTCCTCGTGCAGACGTTCGACGGCACCGTGCCGTCGTGCTTGCACGTGGGCTACGACTTCAAGTTCGGCGCGCGGGCGGCGGGCACGGTGCGCGACCTCGACGCATGGGCTGCCGAGGGCGGCACGGACGTGCAGGCGCACGACCTGAAGAGCGACGACGGCGCGCCCATCACGGCCACGCGCATCCGCCTGCTGCTGGCCGACGGCGACATCGAAGAGGCGAACCACCTGCTGGGACGCCCGTACTTCATGACCGGCGTCGTGGAGCCGGGCCGCGGGGAAGGGGCCGACCTGGGCTTCCGCACCGCGAACCTCACCGTGCCCGACCAGATGAGGCCGCTCGGCGACGGCGTGTACGCCGCCTACGCGCACGTGGACGGCGCGCGCTACAAGGCCGCCGTGAACGTGGGCGTGGCCGCCACCTTCGCCGACCGCGCCACCGCCACCTGCGAGGTGCACCTCCTCGACTTCTCCGGCGACCTCTACGGCAAGCCGGTCAAGGTGGAGTTCCTACACTGGCTGCGCGAGATGCGGAAGTTCGACGACTTGGACGAGCTCGTGTCCACGGTGAAAGGCAACATAGCCTGGGTCAGGGAGAACCTGTAGCCTTCTTCTTCGGGTGACCCGGCTTTCGGGGCGGCTGCCGCTTCTTTGGCGCGGCCCCATCTCGTTTTTGGCGCGACGACGGGGCGGGATGCGTGCGGCTCGCGTCGCGTCGATCGCACGCCGCGCCCCGGTCGAATCGGCGCGGATGCCCGTGCCGAACCGCACACCTCTCCCCGCGCCAGAGGGGGAGGGTCCCGCACCGAGGAGAGGGGCCGAGCGCCAAAAGGGGGAGCCCCCTCACTCCCGGTCGCCGAACGACAGAAGCCACTCCGAATCCTTGTTGAACAGGTTGTCGTACTGCACCGTCGCGTAGGCGCGCAGCGCCTCGAGCACGCCGGCCTCCTCTTCGTCGCCGAAGCCGTGCCAGGCGCCGTCGGCGGTCAGGAAGCCGTTGAGGTTGATGGCGGGGATCGCCTCGCGCACGGCCAGCAGGAAGCGCTGGTAGCTCGTCGTGGGCAGGCCCGCGGCCTCCACCAGCTTCGATCCCAGGTAGTTGAGGCTCGTGCGCCCGTCGGCGCCGCCGTCCAGCTCGTGGACGCCCTGCGCCCGGGCGGCGTCGTTCGCCCAGATGAGGTACGGCACCGTGTAGCGCTCCTGCACGGCCTCGAGCCCCAGGTCGTCGGCCGTCGCGCCGTCGTGGGTGGCCTCGAACAGCCAATCGCTGAAACCGGGCTGGTGGTCGCCGAAGAAGCACAGCACCACGGGCCGGTCGAGCGCATCGAGGCGATCCACGAGGTAAGCGAGGTCGCGGTCGGCCTGGCGGATGACGCTCGCGTACTCGTCGAGCTCCGAGGACGTGCTGCCGTCGCCCAGCGGCACGCTCACCGCGAGGTCGTCGGACAGGCCGCCCACGTCGTAGCCGCCGTGGTTCTGCAGCGTCACGTCGAAGATGAACTGCGGGTCCTCGTCGGCTTCCAGCAGGTCGAGCACGTAGTCGTACGTCGCGCGGTCGGTGGTGAGCCCGCGCAGCGTGTCGGCGTCGGCGAAGGCGTCCTGGTCGGCGAACTCGTCGAAGCCCAGCTGGTCGTACACGCGGTCGCGCCGCCAGTTCGTGCTCTCGGCGGGATGGATGGCGTGGGTGCCGTAACCGAGCGAGTCGAAGTACGACACGAGGCTCTCGGCGCCGTCGAGGTCGTACAGCACGTACGGGTACACGCCGCCGCCGAGGTGCCCCATGCTCGAGCCGGTGAGGAACTCGAACTCGCTGTTGCACGTGCCGCCCCCGAGCGCCGACACGTACGCGTCGCCCGCCTCGAGCGCCTCGGCGGCGATCTCGTAGTAGTGCGCGGGGCGCGCGTCGGTGCCCGCGAGGCCGGGGTAGCGCGAGAGGTCCGAGAACGTCTCGTTCATGATGGCGATGACCGTGGGCGCCTCGGCTCCTTCGTCCGCGTCGGGCGCGTCGCCGCCGAGCGAGCCGAGCAGGGTCGCGACGTCGTCGGCGTCGTAGCCCTCCGGACGCTCGGGGCTCAGGTCCTGCACGCGCTTGAGGAAGCACAGCGCCGACCCCTGCTCGGCGTACGACTCCTTCACGCCCCACACGTCCACGGTGCACGCGTAGGCCTCCTCGATGTCGGACGACGCCACCCACCAGCCGAAGCAGCCGGCCAGCGCCAGCGCGCACGCGCCGTTCGCCATGGCGCGCCGCGGCGTGGCGGCCACCTTCGGCAGGTAGGCGACGGCCGTCGAGGCGGCGGCGAACGCGACGATTGTCTCGAGCAGGCGCGCGTCGAGCGCGAACGTGTAGCCGGCGCCCACGGAGGCGGCCGTCGACAGCGCGAACAGGTCGGCGGGCACGATGGGCTGGCCCTTGAACAGGATGACGAAGTGGTTCGCCACGCCCGCGACGAGGCAGGCCGCCAGGAACAGGACGACGGCGCCGCGCGTGCGCTGGCCGGCCGCGTACACGATGGAGAACAGCGCGCCGAGCACGCACAGGTTCACCGCCGCGTAGTAGGGGCTCATGGCGAGCAGCTGGTCGTTCCAGGGACGTTCCAGCAGGTAGAAGCCCACGGGGATCGCGAGCAGCACGACGAGGGGCCGCGCGAGGCGCCAGGCCTCCCGCGCCCGCTCCGAGCGCCCGGTGCGGGCCAGGAACGCGGCGGCGCAGCCCAGAAGCGCGCAGACGGCCAGCGCCGCGGCGAACCAGGGCGCGTCGGTCAGGCCGCATGCGGCGTAGACGGCGAGACCCGCGGCGGCGAGGGCGCACAGGGCGGCGCCGACGAGGTCGCCGCGCGTGGGGGATAAGCGAACGCGCAGGTCGGAACAGAACGCAGCGGCCGCGGAGAGCGCCGGTTCAAGGCGCTGACGAACGGTCATACAGAACTCCTCTATATATATGCAGGCAGTGATCGTCTCAAGTATAAGGGGTGCATGATACCGGTTCCCGCGCGATCACGCAGGGGGGCCTGCGAGCGGTCGTCGGGCTTTCGGGCGCTGACCGGGCGATTCGACCCAAGCGACAAAAAACTGTGATTCCGGCTTCACATTATCTGCAAATATCCTACAATAGTGCAGTTGCATGCGACTTTCCCGCTTAGAATGCCCGGCGAAAAGGTCGCATAGTTGTATTCGTACGGGAAAAGGAGGATTCAAGTGACGCTCCAAGTCGCATGGATGGCCCCCATCTGCGCCTTAATCGGCATCTGCGTGGCGGGCTACCTCGGATCATGGGTTCTGAAGCAGGACCCGGGTCCGGAGAAGATGAACAACATTTCGCTGAAGATCCAGCAGGGCGCCAAGGCGTTCCTCATGAGCGAGTACAAGCTGCTCGTCATCTTCATGGTCGTCGTGGCCGTGGTCATGGCCGTCGCGCTGTCGCCGATCACGGCCATCGCGTTCGTGACGGGCGGCGTGCTGTCCGCCCTGGCCGGCTACATCGGCATGCACGTGGCCACGCGCGCCAACACGCGCACGGCCTACGCCGCCGAGAAGTCCGTGGCGGCCGCGCTCAACGTGAGCTTCAAGTCGGGCCTCACCATGGGCCTGTCCGTGGCCTCGTTCGCGCTGCTGGGCCTGAGCCTGTGGCTCATCCTGCTCGTGTTCGGCGTTGACTCCTTCGACCTCATGCACGAGCACGTGGGCATGGTCGAGGGCTTCGCCACCGGTGCATCGGCCGTGGCGCTGTTCGCCCGTGTGGGCGGCGGCATCTACACGAAGGCGGCCGACGTGGGCGCCGACCTCGTGGGCAAGGTCGAAGCGGGCATTCCGGAGGACGATCCGCGCAACCCGGCCACCATCGCCGACAACGTGGGCGACAACGTGGGCGACGTCGCGGGCATGGGCGCCGACCTGTTCGAGTCGTACACCGGCTCCATCCTGGCGCCGACCATCCTGGCCACGACGTTCGCCGCGCTCGGCTACTTCGGCGCGTTCGGCAGCATCGACGCCACGTGGGCCATCGTCGTGCCGGTGCTCATCGCCGGATGCGGCATCATCACGTCCATCATCGGCCTGCTCGCCGTGCGCACGAAGGAAGGCGCCGAGCTGCACAAGGCGCTCAACCGCGGCACGTACCTCGCGGCCCTCATCGAGGTCGTCGCCATCCTCGCGATCTTCTTCGTGTGGAACGGCCAGACCGTCGACTCACAGCCCATCTGGCTGTTCGGCTCCGTGCTGTGCGGCCTCGTGGCCGGCCTGCTCATCGGCAAGACCACCGAGTACTTCTGCTCCGACGCCTACAAGCCGGTGCACCAGATCGCCGAGGCCTCTGAAACCGGCCCGGGCACGAACGTGATCCAGGGCCTGTCCACGGGCATGCTGTCCACGATCATCCCCATCCTGCTCGTGGCGTTCGCCATCATCGGCGCGTACACCTTCGGCAACATGGCGTTCCCGAACGCCGACGACATGGGCGGCATCGCCGTCGGCCTGTTCGGCGTGGCGTTGGCGGCGACGGGCATGCTGTCCAACACGGCCATCACCATCGGCGTCGACGCGTACGGCCCCGTGGCCGACAACGCGGGCGGCATCGCCGAGATGGCGGGCCTGCCCGAAGAGGTGCGCGAGCGCACCGACGAGCTGGACTCCGTGGGCAACACCACGGCCGCCATCGCGAAGGGCTTCGCCATCGCGTCCGCGGGCCTGTCGGCCATCTCGCTGTTCGTGTCCTACCAGGCCACGATGCACCATGCCATCCCCGAGTTCGAGCTGACGCTCACCGACCCGCTCATCATCGCCGGCATCTTCATCGGCGCCATGATCCCGTTCATGTTCGCGGCCCTCACCATGGGCGCCGTGTCCCGCGCGGCCCACGCGATGGTGGAGGAAGTGCGCCGTCAGTTCCGCGAGATCAAGGGCATCATGGAGTACGAGGCCGAGCCCGAGTACGACAAGTGCATCGCCATCTCCACGTCGTCCGCGCTGCGCGAGATGATGCTGCCGGGCATCCTGGCCGTCGTCATCCCCGTGGTCATCGGCTGCTTCAACCCGGCCATGCTGGGCGGCTTCCTCGCGGGCGCCGTGTCCACCGGCATGCTGCTGGCCATCTTCATGTCGAACGCCGGCGGCGCGTGGGACAACGCGAAGAAGTACATCGAGAAGGGCGCGCACGGCGGCAAGGGCTCCGAAGCCCACAAGGCTGCCGTCGTGGGCGACACGGTGGGCGACCCGTTCAAGGACACCTCCGGTCCGTCCATGAACATCCTCATCAACCTCATGACCATCGTCTCGCTGACGTTCTCGCCGCTGTTCATCTTCGTGCAGAGCATGTTCTAAGCGCGATCTGAACGCCGCGCCGACCGTTGCGCGACATCGGAGGCCCCGGCATCGCCGGGGCCTCCGCGCTGTTTGGGAAAGGATCGAACCTATGGAGCTGGAACTCGAGGTGCGGCGAGCCCGGACCGACGACCGTCCCGCCACGGAGCGCGTGATGCGCGAGGCGTTCTGGAACCGCTACGGCCCCGGCTGCTGCGAGCACTACCTGCTGCACGTCATGCGCGCGTGCCCGGCCTACGTTCCCGAGCTCGACCTCGTGGCGACGGTCGGCGGCGACGTGGTGGGCAGCTCCGCGTGCCTGCGGTCGGTCGTGGAGGGCGACGACGGCGTGGCGCGCGCGGTGCTGAGCCTCGGCCCCATCGCGGTGCTGCCGCAGCATCAGGGAGCGGGCGCAGGCGCGGCCCTCATCGAGCGCTCGAAGGACGAGGCGCGCTCGCTGGGCTTCGGCGCGCTGCTGCTGTGCGGCGACCCGGCCTACTACGGGCGCCGCGGCTTCGTGCCTGCGGAAAGCCGGGGCATCCGCACGGCCGACGACGCGTACGCGGCGGCGCTGCAAGCCTGCGAGCTGTTCGAGGGCGCGCTGGCCGGCGCGGCGGGGCGCTACGTGGAGGATGCGGCGTACGAGGTGGACGAGGCCGCCGCCGCGGCCTACGACGCGCGGTTCCCGGCTCGGGAGCGCGTCGTCGGCACGCCCTCGCAGCTGCGCTTCCAGGAGATGGCGGCCCGGCGCAGGGACGCGTTCGGGCGCTGAGGCAGGGGACGTGCCGCCTCTGAATCTTTCCGTGAAGCGGAGGAAGTTCCTCGATGCGCATACCCGCGGGGGGGGGGGTGCTACACTGGCTTAATCAGTGCGCATGAGAAGGATGACGTAATGGCACGCAAGACGGACATAGCCCGCGGGGCTTCGCGGTTCTCGTTTCGGCGCATGGCCGTCTACGGCGTCGCGCTCGCGGCGGCGTTCCTGGCGGCGGTGTGCGCGGTGGGCGCGGTGTTCGCGGTGCAGAGCATGCGCCACGAGGCCGACGTGTCCCTCGCCGGCGCCAAGCCGCGCATCGAGGCGAGCGTCGAGGAGTCGTTCAAGCTGCTCGAGTCGCTGGCCGACCAGCCCACGCTGTACGACGCCTCGGTCCCCGTCATGGACAAGGTGGCCATGCTCGATCAGGTGAACGAGCATTTCGGCTACTTCCTGCTGTGCTACGTCGACGATGAGATGAACGTGTGGGACGCCACCGGTCCGGCGAGCCTCGCCAGCCGCGACTTCATGCAGAAGTGCTACTCCACCGGCCAGAGCCTCGTCACCGACAGCTTCGCGGCCGGCGCCGACGGCGTCACCCTCAACTACGTCGTGCTCGTGCCCCTCTTCGACGGCGGCGAGATGACGGGCTCGCTGTTCGTGTCGCTGTACTTCGACGACATGGTGAAGGTGCTCGACGAGAGCGCGACCAGCGGCGCCGTCGACTCGGTGCTCGTCGGCAGCCGCGGGCAGGTCATGTCGGCCACGTCCGGCTTCGTCTACGACGATCTGTTCCTCGACCCCCTGCGCGACTCGATCGCCTTCGGCGCGACGGCCGACGAGATCGAGGCCGAGCTGCTCGACCTCAACCCGGTGACCTTCTGGGCCGTCGACGGCCTCGACGTGCGCTACTACGCGGCCGCGCCCATCGCGAACACCAGCTGGGACGCCGTGTGCGTCACGAGCTTCTGGAGCGCCTACGCGGGGGTCATGGGCTCGCTGCTGCCGCTCGTCGTCATCGTGCTCGCCCTCATCGCGGGCACGTTCGCGCTGCTGCGCGCCAACTTCGCGCGCCAGACCGAGAACGCGCGCATGCTGGAGAAGTCCGTCGAGGAGCTGCAGCGGAAGGTGTACAGCGAGGAGCGCCCCGCCGACGCCGACATCGCCGACATCCTCGAGCTCACCTCGTCGGGCCTGTCCGACGGCCTGACCGGCGTCGTCACGCGCTCCGTGTTCGCGAGCAAGCTGGCGGGCGCGCTCGAGAACGCCGAGGACGACGGGTCGCTGTACGCGCTGTGCTTCGTGGACCTCGACGACTTCAAGACGGTCAACGACACGTTCGGCCACGCGACCGGCGACATCGCGCTCAAGACCATCGGCTACGCGCTGCGCGGCTACGAGCGTCGCTACGACGGGCTCGTCGGGCGCTACGGCGGCGACGAGTTCGTGCTGCTCATGACCGACATCGACGACGAGGCCGAGCTGCGCGGCGTGCTCGACGAGATGGTGGGCGAGCTGCACGTGGGCATCCAGTCGGGCGACGCCGTGTTCTCGGTGCACTGCAGCGTCGGCGTGGCCGTGTGGGATCGCTCGATCGACGCCGACGCGCTCATGGAGCAGGCCGACCAGGCCCTCTACCGCGTCAAGCAGCACGGCAAGGAAGGATACGTCGTATTCGGCGACGAGGGGGAGCGGTGAGGCGGCGCGATGCGCTGGCCGCGCTCGGCTTCGCAGCGTACGTCCTGATCGTGTGCACGCTCACGGGCTTGCTCGGCGTGTTCGTCCACACCGAGGCGGGCGCCATCCGCCAGCGCGACGCCGAGCATGTGCTGACCTACTTCCAGCAGACCATGCAGCTGAAGCTGCACAACGAGGCGAGCCCGGTAAGCCGGCTCTCGTCGGCGCTCGAGGTCGACCCGGACGACGAGTCCTGGCTTCCCCGCGTCGCGAACGACCTGCTCGAACGCGAGGAGATCGCCTACGTGGCGTACGTCCGCGACGAGACGATGGCCTACGCCTACCCCGAGGACGCGTTCGGCGACTCCGTGGGCGCCGACCTGGCCACGTTCTCCTACGTCTACACCCTGGCGAAGGTGACCGACGGCTTCGTGGTGGAGGGGCCGGTGGAGCTCTCGAACGGCGCGTCGGCGTTCCTGTTCATCGAGCCGGTCGACGTCGACGGCGCCTACCGCGGCGAGATGGTGGTGGGGGTGCGGGCGTCGTACGTCGTCGAGCAGCTGAACCTCGCGTCGCTCGAGGAGGCAGGGTACCGCTACGAGCTGTGGGCGGTCAGCCCGCAGGACGGCAGCAAGGACGTGATCGCGGCGTCCGAGGGAGGCCATGACTTCTCGCATGCGGTGAAAGCGTCCTTCAACATGCCGACGCAGTGGACCCTGTCCATCATGCCCGAGCAGGGCTGGGTGCCGCAGGGCTGGCTGTGGTTCATCGCCGCGGGCGTGATCGCGACGCAGGCGCTGGCCGTCGGGCTCGGAGGCACCGTGGTGGCCGCCCGGCGCTCCCGCCGGCTGCACGCCGAGGCCGTGCGCAGCGACGACGAGACGGGGCTGCTCACCTACCGCGCCTTCATCGACGTGCTCGATCAGGCGGCCCGCTGCAGCGACGGCTGCGCGCCGTTCACCATCGTCTGCCTGACGGTGGACGGCTTCGAGCATACGGCGCTCTCGCTGGGCTGGGACGCGCGCCGCGCCTACCTGGGAAGCGTGAAGGGGGAGATCGACGCGGTGGTGCACGGCGACTACGAGGCCGCGCGCGTGAGCGCCGGCTGCTTCGCCATCGCCATCCGCGAGTACGTGGACCGCCGCGCGCTCGGCGACCTCATGCGCGCGCTCGAGCTGGCGCTGCTGTGGAAGGTGCGCATCGACGGCAAGAAGGCGTTCTGCATGGCGCGCTCGGCCGCCGTGCGCTTCCCCGAGGACGGCGACGACCCCGCGGCGCTCGTGGAGCGCACGGTGTCGCTGCTGGAGCGCGACCGCCCCGACCGGTAGCGCCTCGCCCCTCGCTCCCGAGAAAACGAACGGCCCCGTCCGAGGACGAGGCCGTTTCGCTGCGCGCGGTCGGTGCTGCGCCGCGCCTACACGATGCCCTGGGCCATCATGGCGTCGGCGAGCTTCTTGAAGCCCGCGATGTTGGCGCCCATGACGTAGTTGCCCTCGTGGCCGTACTCCTTGGCGGCGTCGTCGGCCGCATGGTAGATGTTCTTCATGATCTCCTGCAGCTTGCCGTCCACTTCCTCGAACGTCCAGGACAGGCGCTCGGAGTTCTGCGACATCTCGAGGCCGGAGGTGGCCACGCCGCCGGCGTTCGCCGCCTTGCCCGGGCAGAACACCACGCCGTTCTCCATGAGGTAGTCGGTGGCGTCCATCGTCGTGGGCATGTTCGCGCCCTCGGCGACGATCTTGCAGCCGTTGGCCACGAGCTGCTTGGCGTCGTCGATGAGCAGCTCGTTCTGCGTGGCGCAGGGCAGCGCGATGTCCACGGGCACGCTCCACACGCCGCGGCCCTCGTGGTACTCGACGCCCTCCTTGCGTTCGGCGTACGTGGAGATGCGCGCGCGCTCCACTTCCTTGATCTGCTTCACGAGGTCGAGGTCGATGCCCGCCGGGTCGTGGATCCAACCGGTGGAGTCGGAGAGGGTGACCACTTTCGCGCCGAGCTGCTGCGCCTTCTCGGTGGCGTAGATGGCCACGTTGCCCGAGCCGGACACCGACACGGTCTTGCCCTCGAAGGAGTCGTCATGGCAGTTCAGGTACTCCTGCACGAAGTAGACGAGGCCGTAGCCGGTGGCCTGCGTGCGCGCCAGCGATCCGCCGTAGGACAGGCCCTTGCCCGTGAGCACGCCCTCCCACACGTTCTTGATGCGCTTGTACTGGCCGAACATGAAGCCCACCTCGCGGGCGCCCGTGCCGATGTCGCCGGCCGGCACGTCGGTGTCGGCGCCGATGTGGCGGTACAGCTCGGTCATGAAGCTCTGGCAGAAGCGCATGACCTCCATGTCGGACTTGCCCTTGGGGTCGAAGTCGCAGCCGCCCTTGCCGCCGCCCATGGGCAGGGTGGTCAGGCTGTTCTTGAAGATCTGCTCGAAGCCGAGGAACTTGATGATGCCGAGGTTCACCGACGGGTGCAGGCGCAGGCCGCCCTTGTAGGGCCCGATGCAGCTGTTGAACTGCACGCGGTAGCCGCGGTTGACGTGCACGTTGCCGGCGTCGTCGACCCAGGGGACGCGGAACATGATGACGCGCTCCGGCTCCACGAGGCGCTCGAGCAGACCGGCCTTCTCGTAGGCGGGATCGGACTCGATGACCGGCTTGAGGGACGACAGCACCTCCGTGACGGCCTGGATGAACTCAGGCTCGTTCGGATTCTTTTCCTTGACCTGCTCGATGACGTTATCGACGTAACCCATCTTGGCGGACCTCCATTCATGCGGTTGCTCATACTGCGTTCATTATAGGGAGCCGGACGCGCCTCCCGCGCTTTATTAAACGAATCGAAACAAAACAGCACGTTGAAAGGTCGGGGAAAGCGGGCAAAACGGCTTCCGAGTCACGAAAATCACCGCTTTGAAGCTCGCTCTCGCCTTCGCTGCTTCGTTTGCGCTTTGCGACCTGCGGTGATGCTTGCAGAGGGCGGAGAGTAGGCGGCGGAAAGGCTCCCGTAAACGACTTTCGGTCTCCGAATCGCTTCACGCTGGTGATTTTTGTGACTCGATGCCGGATATACGCGCATGCCGCGGTCGCGGCCAACGCCCAAAGCCGTGCTGCGCGGCTCCGAAAAGCCCGTGTTGCGGCGCCTGTCCCGAAAGGAGGGCGGGCTCGCGGGGCCGATGGGGTAGAATCGGAGGGATACGGGAGAAGGAGAGCAGCATGAACGAGATCAAGTGCCCCCACTGCGGCGAGATGTTCACCATCGACGAAGCCGGGTTCGCGGCTATCGTGAAGCAGGTGCGCGACGCCGAGTTCGACAAGGAGGTGCGCCGCCACGCCGACTTGCTGGAAACCGAGAAGCGCCAGGCGGTGGAGCTCGCCGTGGCCCAGGCGCTCGGCGACGCGCAGGGGGCGGCGGCGCAGAAGGAGGCGCGCATCGCGGAGTTGGAGGCCCGCCTGGAGGCGGCCGCGCGCGAGCGCGAGAACGAGGCGCGCCTCGCCCAGGTCGAGCGCGAGCGGGCGCTGGCCGACGCCGTCGCGGCGAAGGACGCCCGCATCGCCGAGCTCGAGCAGCGCACGACCGCGCAGCAGCGCGCCTTCGAGGCGGAGAAGCAGCTGGCGGTGGAGCAGGCGCGCTCGGCCCTCGAGCGCGAGCGCGACGCGCTGGCCGCGCAGGTGGCGCTCAAGGACGCCGAGAAATGCCAGGCCACGAGCGCCCTCAGGGAGCAGCTGGCCATCGAGCTCAAGGCGAAGGACGACATCATCGCCTACAAGGACGGCGAGATCGAGCGCTACAAGGACATGAAGGCGCGCCTGTCCACCAAGATGGTGGGCGAGTCGCTCGAGCAGCACTGCGAGACGGAGTTCAACAAGATCCGCGCCACCGCGTTCCCGCGCGCGTACTTCGAGAAGGACAACGACGCGTCGGAAGGCTCGAAGGGCGACTTCATCTTCCGCGAGTGCGACGAGGAGGGCAACGAGATCGTCTCCATCATGTTCGAGATGAAGAACGAGTCGGACGATTCGTCGCACCGGCACCGAAACGAGGACTTCTTCAAGAAGCTCGACGCCGATCGCGCGAAGAAGGGCTGCGAGTACGCCGTGCTCGTCACGCTGCTCGAGCCGGAGAGCGAGCTGTACAACCAGGGCATCGTGGACGTGTCGTACCGCTACGAGAAGATGTACGCCATCCGCCCGCAGTTCTTCGTGCCGATGATCTCCATCCTGCGCAACGCGGCGCTGGGCTCGCTGGCGTACAAGGCTGAGCTCGCCGTCGTGCGCAACCAGAACATCGACATCACGAACTTCGAGGAGTCGATGGAGACGTTCAAGAGCGGCTTCGCGCGCAACTACGACCTGGCCAGCCGCAAGTTCCAGACGGCCATCGCCGAGATCGACAAGACGATCCTGCACCTGCAGAAGACCAAGGACGCGCTCGTGTCGTCCGAGAACAACCTGCGCCTGGCGAACAACAAGGCCCAAGACCTCACCATCAAGCGCCTGACGAGGAACAACCCCACCATGAAAGCCGCCTTCGAGGAGCTGGCGTCCCGCAAGGCCGGCGATGAGTCGTAGCGCTGCAACGCCGGTTGCGACGACGCTCGCGCGGGTCGGGTATGCGCTGGCGGGCGCGCTCGTCGCGGTGCTCGTGTCGGCGACGGCGTCGCTCGTGCCATGGCCGATGGAGGCCTCGACCCTCTCCCTGTTCGCCACCGCGGCGGCGATGGGGGCGACGCTCATGCTGTGGGCGTCGTTCAAGCCCTCGCACGTTGCGGGCGGCTCGGTTGCCGTCGAGGCGCTCGTGGTGGTGGTCACGGTGATGGCGCTGCTGATGGTCGGCAGCTCCCTGCAATCGCCGAGCTTGATAGGCCACTACTCCAACCCGCTTTCGTGGGTGTGGGACCATGTGGTCTTCATGCTGTACAGCAGCCTCGGCTTCGTCTTGCCTGCAGCGTGGGCGCTCGGCAGCAGCGAGCGGTGGGTGCGGCGTTCGTGGGGGCGCGTCGGCGGCGAGGCGGCGTTCGTCGCGGCGGCGGGCGTGCTGGTCGCAAGCGGCGTGCTCAACCTGGCGTATTCCTTGGCGGGGTTCATCGTGAAGGGCCTTCTGTTCGTGGCGGCCGCGTTAGCTGCTGCGGCGGTGGTGCAGCGGTTGGTCTGCGAGCTCGTGCGGCGCTCGCGCGAGGGGCGCGATCCCGCGCCCCGCCCCGCCGCACCCCCGGCAGAGCGCCCGCGCCCCGCGTCCCGGTGGAACCTGCGCGCGGCGTGCATCGCCGTGCTGGTCGTGTCGACGGGCATCAGCGTGGCCGCCCTCGCGTTCTTCTTCGCGTGTCGCGGACAGGCGGCGGCGCAGGGCCTCGAGCTGCGCCGCGTCGTCTACGACGTGCCGACCATCTGCGTGTTCCTCACGTGCTTCGTCGCGATTCCGTTCGCCGCGATAGGCGCGGTAGCGGGACCGAGCAAGGATTATCGCGTTGCGGGGTGCGCCGCGCTCTGCGCGCTCGTTCTGCTGCCGACCGCGCTGTTCTCCACGGTGCGCCTGGCGCCTCCCGAGGAAACCGTGCTCGACGACGGCAGGATCGAAGTGACGAAGAAGCCGTTCCTGTTCGGCGCGTCCACCTTTGAGTACGCGACGCCCGAAGGCCCCCTGTTCATGAGGATACTGCCCGACGCGCGCGAGGCGGCGGTTCCCGAGGACGACGCGGCGAGCGATCTCGGGCGAATGAGAAGCTCCTACCTCGTCTCGGGCGCGATCGTGTCCCTCGACGCCGAAGCGCGCACGCTCGTGCTCGCGGTGACCAGCTCGACCGAGTATCTGGAACCGGGCACGGAGGTGGACGTCGAGTGCGCGTCGGCCGAGCACTTCGACGTTCCGTTCGAGGAGCTGGCCGTGGGAGAAAGCGTGCAGATCGTTTCGGAGCAGGGCTTTTCGCGCGGAACGTTCGTCGCGCAGGACGTATACGTCGAAATCAGCGAATACTATCGGCAGGAGGACGGTCCTGCGAGGACCCTCGACGACATCCTCGCGTCGTACGATTGCCCCTACGCGATCACCGGCACGGTGACCTCGGCCGTCGGGGAGGGCAGGTTCTCGTTCCGCGTGGACGACGGGGGCGGCTTCATCGAGAACGGCACCGAGCTGCGTGTGTCCGAGGCGTTCGTGGAGCGGCGCCTCTACGGCATGAAGGGTTTGCAGTGGGGGATGGACGGCGTGGTCATCGGGTTCTCCGACCTGCCGGCCGAGGGCGTGCTGCGCGCGAAGGTGATCGTCGGCAACGACGACACCTCATCGGACTACTGGGAGAACATGGAGATCGTGAACTAGGAGGAAAGCCATGCATGGGGGAAGCCGCGTGTCGATTGCACTGGCGCTGTGCGCCGTGCTGATGGGAAGCGCCCTGATCGCAGGCTGCTCGGCGCCTGCAGTGACGCCCGTGGTCTCGCCCGACGTGATGCCGGCGCGGCAGATCGTCATGCCCGGCTACAAGGTGACGATTCCCGCATCGTTCGCGCAGGACTTCCGGTTCGTCGTGGCGGGCAGCGCCGACCCGGTGCCGACGCAGTGGATCGGCAACGGCGTGAGCGTCGAGCATGCCGATGGGGCGTACGCCGCGTTCTTCGTCGTGTGCTGCTCGGACGACTGGGGCCCGCAAGGGGCGCTCTACCAGCGGAAGCTGGGACCGTTGGCAACCGCCGAGGGAACGAGCGTGTACGTGTGCCAGTCGCGGCTCGGCGAAGACGGCGAACCGGTGGAGGACGCTCTCGACGAATACGCCCCGTACGTGCGGTTGACCGCGGGCGACGAGCTCGCGGAAGCGTACGAGACGCCGTACTACGCGCTGCAGCTGCCCGCCGACCTCGCGTCGTCCTGCGTGATCGAGTACGACGATTACGCGCGCACGGAAGAAGACGGGTCCGGCGAGATCGGGCATACGACGAGCGTGCTCGATCGGGAAACGGGCAATCCGTTGTTCTTCGTCCTCTGCGGCACGGATTCGTTCGCGCCCGAAGAGGGCGATACGCGCGGCGCGAAGCTCGGAGAACCCTCTCAGCTGCCGGGGACGAACGTCTACGTGGGCCAGCTTGCGTTCGAGCTCGGCGGGGGGATCACCGACCCGAACGCGGAGGAGTACGCCTCGTTCGTCACGGTGCGCTAGGAGCCCCTCGCGTCACTCTTCGTCGCGCAGAGCTTCGTCGACGAGGCGCTGCAGGTTCGCGCTGAACCGCTCGCGGTCGTCGTCCTCGAAGGCTGCGGGGCCCTTCGTCCGGCCGCCCTGGCGGCGCACCTTCTTCTCCTCGTGGCGGATGTGCATGTCGAGGTCGATGGTGGCCAGCGTGTACACGCGCCCGCGCACGCCGATGGCCCGCGCGCGCCGCCCCAGCACCATGGCGGCCAGCCCGATGTCCTGCGTCACCACGATGTCGCCGGGCTCGAGCTCCTGCACGATGGCGAAGTCGGCCGCGTCGGCACCGACGCCCACGGCCAGCGTGTCCACCCAGAACCCGCCGGTGGGCTCGCGCGGGTCGCCGCGCCGGATGTGCCGGGCGAGGTTCTGCGTCGCGTTGCCGGCGATGACCACGGCCAGCTTGTTCCTGCGCGCGACGGCGAGCGCCTCGGAGGTGACGGGGCAGGCGTCCGCGTCGATGTAGATCGTGGGCTTCATGGGCTCGCTTTCTCTCGGAGGCCTCCAGTATACGGCGTGCGGGCGCGCCGGAGCGCGCCAATGCGACGGTACGGTGACCGAAATGTGCGCAGACGGTGATCGGCCCGCGCCGTAGATATTTTGTTGAGAACTTCGTCATAGATTCTTGCCCGTACGGTAGTCGAAGCTGCGGGAGGATCACCATGACGAGGGAGAACGAGTTCGTATGCGCCGTTGAGCGGCAGGTTCGCGCGCACCCGGAGGCGCCCGCGCATCGGGCGTCGAACGGGCGGACGACGACGTACGGCGAGCTGTGGGAAGCCTCCGACCGCATCGCCGCCGCCTTGGCGGCGCGCACGGACGGGAGGCAGCCGGTGGTGGTACTCGGCCACAAATCGGCGCTCATGGCCGCCGGGTTCCTCGGCTGCCTCAAAAGCGGCCACGCCTTCGTGCCCGTCGACGTGGAGATGCCTCCCGCGCGCCTCGCCGACATCCTGGCGCAGCTCGGCGACGCTCCCGTGGTGACCACCGTGCCCGTGCCCGCCGCGCTTGCCGCATCCCTCCCGGCAGGCGCGGCGCTCGACGCGCGCGCGGCGGTCGCGGCCGCCGACCTCGGCCTCGCGCCCGATCGCAGCCGGTGGGTGACGGGCGAGCAGACGCAGTACCTCATCTTCACGTCCGGATCCACGGGCCGCCCGAAGGGCATCGAGGTGAGCGCGCGCAACGTCGCGCGCTTCATGGACTGGGTGCGCACCTTCCCGGTGATCGGCGAGGGCGGGCGCGTGTTCCTCGACCAACCGCCGTACTCGTTCGACCTGTCCGAGTACGAGGTGGTGGGCGCGCTGTCCACGGGCGGCTGCCTGCACGCCGTCGAGCGCGAGGAGACGGAGGATATGCGGGCGCTGTTCGCCGACCTGCGCGCCTCGGGCGTGGAGGTGTGGACGTCCACGCCGTCGTTCGCCGACCTGTGCCTGGTCGACCGCAGCTTCGACGAGCGGCTGCTGCCCGACGTGCGCCTGTTCCTGTTCTGCGGCGAGGCCCTGCGCCGCTCCACGGCCGCCGCCCTGCGCGAGCGCTTCCCCCGCGCCCGCATCGCGAACACGTACGGCCCCACCGAGTCCACGGTGGCGGTCACCTACGTCGAGATCGGGGACGCCGAGCTCGCCGGCGAGCGCCCGCTGCCGGTGGGCGCGGCGCGCCCCGGCACCGAGCTGCGCATCGTCGACCCCGAGACGGGCGCCCCGTGCGAGGCCGGGCGGACCGGCGAGATCGTCATCGTGGGCGACACGGTGGCCAAGGGCTACTTCCGCAACCCCGAGAAGACGGCCGCGGCCTTCTTCGACGCGACGCTCGCCGACGGCTCGCCCGCGCGCGCCTACCGCACGGGCGACGCGGGGCACCTCGACGAGAGCGGCATGCTGTACTGCGACGGCCGCTTCGACTCGCTCGTGAAGGTGAACGGGTTCCGCATCGAGCTGGAGGACGTGGAGGAGAACCTCGGCGCGCTGCCGCTCGTGAAGCAGGCGGCCGTGGTGCCCGTGCGCCGCCGCGAGCGCGTGGCGTACCTGAAGGCGTGCGTCGTGCTGCGCGACCGCCCGGCCGGCACCGACTTCGAGATCGCGCGGCTCATCAAGGCGCGGCTCGCCGAGCGCGTGCCCGGCTACATGGTGCCGCGCGCGGTGACGCTCGTGGGCGAGCTGCCGCTCACCTGCAACGGCAAGGTGGACCGCAAGGCGCTGGCCGAGGCATGAGGCATGGCGAGCATCGATGACGTTCTACGCCGATCCGAGCTTCTTCGCGCTGCTGGCGCTGGCCGTGGCGGGCGCCGCCTTCCTCGGCCTGCGCGAGAAGCCGCTCGCGCGCTACGGCATGGCCGCTTCGGTGGCGTTCCTCGCGTGCCTGTTCTGCAAGGACCTGCCCGGGCTGGCCGTGGCGCTGTGCTTCGTGGCGGTGGCCGTGCTCTCGACGCGCTGGGTGCTGGCGAGCCCGCGCTCGAACAAGCGCTTCGCCGTCGCGTTCGCGCTCATCCTCGCGCCGCTTCTCTCGGCGAAGGTCGGCGCGGTGTTCGACCAGAACCTGCTGGGCTTCATGGGCGTGTCCTACATCACGTTCAAGGCGCTGCAGGTGCTGTTCGAGGTGCGCGACGGCATCATCGAGGAGCTCGGCCTGTTCGACTACCTGTACTTCCTCCTGTTCTTCCCGGTGTTCACCTCGGGCCCCATCGACCGGTCGCGCCGGTTCGCCGAGGATGCGCGGACGGTGCGCTCGCGCGACGAGTACGCGGGCCTCTTGGCGCGCGGCATCCTGCTTTTGCTGGTCGGGCTCGTGTACACCTTCGTCGTGGCCGCGTGGCTGCATCGGTTCTACGCGCCGGCGGCCTGGGGTTCGGGCCCGTTTCTGGTCGAGCTGGGCGCGCAGGTGCAGACGGCGTACGTGTACGGGCTGTACCTGTTCTTCGACTTCGCGGGCTACAGCCTCATGGCCATGGGAGCCAGCTACTGCTTCGGCATCCGGACGCCGCGCAACTTCCGCGCCCCGTTCGCCTCCGTCGACATCAAGGACTTCTGGAACCGGTGGAACATCACCCTGTCGTTCTGGCTGCGCGACTTCGTGTTCATGCGCTTCTCGCGCCTGGCGCTGAAGCGCCGCTGGTTCGACAGCCGGCTGGCTGTCGCGTGCTGGGGCTTCGTGTTCGACATGGCCCTCATGGGCGCCTGGCACGGCCTCACGGCGGACTACCTGCTGTACGGCCTGTTCCACGGCCTGCTGCTGGCCGGCACCGAGGCGTTCCAGAAGAAGTCGAAGTTCTACAAGGCGCATAGGAAAGACCCCGCGTTCAAGGCGCTGTCCTGGTTCGTCACGCTGCAGCTGGTGATGTTCGGGTTCGCGCTGTTCTCGGGGCAGATCACGATGCTCGTGAAAGGAGCGTTCCATGGCTGATACGACGCACGAGGAGCTCGAGGGGAAGATGCTCGACATCCTCGAGGAGGTGTGCGGCGACGACGAGGTGCGCGTGCGCCGCGACGAGGACCTGTTCGCGCTCGGGCTGCTCGACTCGATGGGCGCCATCGAGCTGCTCGTGGACATCGAGGACGAGTTCGGCGTGTTCATCGCCCCCACCGAGGTGGAGCGCGCCGAGATGAACACGGTGAACCTCATCATCCACCAGGTGGAGATCAGGCTGTAGGCGACCATGGCGAACCGGTCGGACACCCCGGGCGCGGCTCCGTCGGGCATGCGCCTTCTGCGCGCGGTGCTGGCGGGGCTGCTGGCGGCGGCGCTCGTGCTGGCGGGCGCGAACGCCCTGCTGCCCGCGCAGACCGCGCACGACCCCGCGCGCCTGTACGACTACGTGTACTCGGGCACGAAGTCCGAGAGCACGGCGTTCACGCTGGCCACCATGAGCGACGACGGCTACCTGGCGTTCGGGTCGTCGGAATTCTACATCTCGAAGGACAAGGTGGCGCAGTGCCCGCAGCAGGTGCTCGGCGAGAACGTGACGGGCGTCGACCTCACCTACGTCGGCGAGGCGTACGACCAGAGCCTGTGGCAGGCCATCGCCGCGGGCGCGTACGGCAGCCAGGTGAAGAACAAAAAGGCGATGATCGTCGTGTCGCCCCAGTGGTTCTTCAGGGGCAACGGCGACCAGGGCAAGTTCGCCTCGAAGTTCTCCTACGCGCTGTACCGCCAGTTCGCGGACAACCCGAGCATCTCGGACGAGACGAAGGCCTACGTGCGCTCGCGCGTGGAGCAGCTGGGCGTAGACACGAAGACCACGGCGTCGGCGCATCGCGACACGCCGCTCGACGCGGTGAACGACGCGGTGCGCGCGGCGGCCGACGACCTGCGGTTGCGCTCCGAGCTGCCGAGCGTGGTGAGCCAGGCGCCGCTCAAGAGCGCCGTGCGCGCCGCGGGCGAGCCCACCGGCGAGCCCGACTGGGACGCGCTGCTCGAGGAAGCCGACGCGTCGGGCGACGCCGCCTGCACCACGAACGACTACGGCGTCTACGACGCGTACTGGCAGAAGAACTCCGGCTACGACGCCGAGCGCGGCCAGACCTTCTCGCAGGCCGACGAGGAGTACGCCGACCTCGCGTGCTTCCTCCAGGTGTGCCGCGAGACGGGGATCGAGCCGCTCGTGGTCATCCTGCCGGTGCACGGCGCCTGGTACGATCGCGAGGGCGTCTCCGCCGACGAGCGGCAAGCGTACTACGAGCGCGTGCGCGGCATCGCCGACGCGGCGGGCGCGGCCTACGCCGACTTCTCCACCTGCGAGTACGAGAAGTACTTCCTCTGCGACACCGTGCATCCCGGGTGGCGCGGCTGGGTGCGCATCGAGCAGGCGTTCTACGACTTCGTGCACGATCGCGACGACGCCTTCCTCGGCGGCGGCTCGTTCGGCGCGGCCGAGGGCCTCGACGCGGCGGGCAACGCGGGCGCGTCGCTGGCGGGCGCGGGGGAGGCGGCCTCGTGATGGCGCGGGCGATGCGGGCGGCGGCCGCGGTGCGCGCCGCGGTGGAGGCGCGGCCCCGGGTGCTCGGCGCGCTCGCGGCGCTGGCGACGGCGGCGATGGTCGTGCTGCTCGCGTGGTTCCTCGTGTTCTCGGGGCTGAACGGGCCGGTGCAGTTCGTGTACAGCAGCTTCTGATGGCGCGCGACGACGACAGGCGGGCGCGCGCGTCGCGCGCGGGACGGGTTGCGCGGGCGCTTGCCGCGGCGGCGCTCGCGCTGGCGTGCGCACTGCCGCTGGCATCGTGCGGGGCCGAGGCGGATACGGCGGATGACGAGGGCTTCGCCGCCGAAACGGCGGCGACGGCGGACGAAGGCCCCGCCGACGACGAGGAGGGGCCCGAGGACGCGGACGGCGCCGCGCCCGCAGGGCTCGAGCCGACGGGGGAGGACCTCGCCGCGCGCCTGGACGCCTACCTGTCCGCGAACTTCCCGCAGGTGGGCATGCCCGGGGCGGCGGTCGCCGTGGTCGACGCCGACGGCGTGCGCTACCTCGCCACGCTCGGCGACTGCCCCGGCGCCGACGCGCCGTTCGTCGTGGGCTCGCTCAGCAAGTCGTTCACGGCCGTGGCCGTCATGCAGCTGGTCGAGCAGGGGGCGGTGGACCTCGACGCCCCCGCCGTCCGCTACGCGCAGGGCTACGACGTGCCCGACGAGGTGACGGTGCGCAGCCTGCTCAACCAGACGAGCGGGTTCGGCTCCCACGATTCGCTCTCGGAGGCCGCCGACGGGCAGCTGGGCGACACGTTCGGCTCGTTCTCGTACGCGAACGCGAACTACGACCTGCTCGGGCGCGTCGTCGAGGGCGCGTCGGGCGAGCCGTACGCGCGCTACCTCGACGAGCACGTGCTGGGCCCGCTCGGGATGACCGCTTCGACGGCCGACCCCGTTCGCGCCGAGGCGCTCGGCATGGCGCCGGGGCACCGCGACTGGTTCGGCCTCCATCTGGCCGACGGGTTCCGGCACGCGCAGGGCGACGACGCATGGGGCGGCCCCGCGTCGGGCTACGTGGCGTCCAGCGTGCAGGACATGGCCGACTACCTGCGCATGTACCTGAACGGCGGCGCGGCCGACGGCGGCGGGCGCGTGCTGTCGTCCGACAGCGTGCGGCGCATGTTCCTCGACCGCGTGCCCGATCCCGAGGGCGACACGTACTACGGCATGGGGTGGACGTCGTTCTACTGGGACGACGGCGAGCTCGTGCTGTCCCATGACGGCCAGGTGGAGAACTACGTGGCCAGCATGTGCCTGCTGCCCGAGCGCGGCATCGGCGTGGTGGTGCTGGCGGACGCCAACGACAACGCCGGCGGCAACAGCCGATTCTTCGACCTGGTCAGCGGCGTGGTGACCGCGGCGGTGGGCGGCGTGCCCGCGCCGGTGGACGCGCAGTGGACCGCGCTGTGGCGCCAGCGCACCGACGTGCTGTACGCGTGCGCGGTGCTGGCCTGCGCCGCCCCGCTGCTGCTGATGGGCCGCTGGCCGCGGCGGCTGGCCGCGGTGCCGCACCGCCGCCTGCTCGCGCAGGGGCTCGCGCTGCACGCGGCGCTGCCCGCCGCCCTCCTCGCGCTGCCCTCGTCGTGGGGCACGCCCTGGCGCGACCTGCTCGCGTTCGCCCCCGACGCGGCGTTCGTGCTCGTCCTGTGCGCCGCGCTGCTCGTCGTCGCGGGGGCGGCGAAGCTCGCGTGGGCCGCGCTGGCGCGAAACGCTGCGCCGCCCGCGAACTTGCGGTAAGATAGCTCCTTCACCGATGGGATCGCAGCGCAGGCTCTCGCCATGCGCACGGCGGGAAGGGATGTCGTGGAGATACTGGTCGTCATGGTTGCAGGGGTGCTCGTGGGGGCGACGGTGTTCCCTGCGCGGCTCAAGGGGCTGAACGAGAAGCTGACGCTCGCGGCCACCGGGCTGCTCATCTTCTCGATGGGCGTGCTGCTGGCCGGGCGCGACTCGTTTCTGGAGGAGCTCGGCACCGTGGGGTGGGCCAGCGTCCTGTTCTGCCTCGTGCCGGTGGCGTTCTCGACGATCGCCGTGTACGCGCTGACGAGCCTGTTCATGTCCGACATCGCCCGCCGCCCGGCCGGCCCGCGCGTGGCCGCCGCCCGGGGCGGCGCCGAGGGCGGGGCGGGCGCGCGCGGCGAGGCCGCGATGATCGGCGTGGCGGTGGGCGCGCTCGTGCTCGGCGCGGCGTACGGGCTGGCGGGCGTGCCGATCGCGCCGATCGACTTCGTGGCCGGCCATTCCGAGGCCGTCCTCTACGCGCTCATGTTCTTCGTGGGCATCAGCGTGGGCGGCAGCCGCGGCCTGCTGGGCAAGCTGCGCCAGTACCACGTGCGCGTGCTCATCGTCCCGGCGGGCATCGTGATCGGCTCGGTGCTGGGCGGCCTCGCGTGCGCGCCCCTTGCGGGCATGTCGCTGCCCACGGGCGCGGCCGTGGCGTCGGGCCTGGGGTGGTACAGCCTCGCGGGCGTCATGATGACCGACATCGCCGGCGCCCAGGTGGGCAGCATCACGTTTCTGGCGAACCTGCTGCGCGAGCTCGTGTCGTTCTTCAGCATCCCCTGGATCGCGAAGCACCTCAACTACCCCACGTGCATCGCCCCCGCCGGCGCCACGAGCGAGGACACCACGCTGCCCATGCTCATCCGCTGCACGAACGGCGAGACCGTGGTGCTCTCGGTGCTCAACGGCGTCATCTGCTCCGCGCTGGTCCCCGTGCTGATCGAGGCGTTCCATCAATTTATGTAGGAACATCTGTGCGTTTTCTGGTACACTGATCGTATGGAACAAATGATCGAAAAACCAGGGGACTTCCCAGCGGGCGACGGGGGAGGCGGCAGGCCGCCTTTGAACGCGGCCCAGCGCGAGGCCGTCGAGGCGACCGAGGGGTACGTGCGCGTGATCGCCGGCGCCGGCACGGGCAAGACGCGGGCGCTCGCCGAGCGCTTCGCCTACCTGGTGAACGACCTGGGCATCATGCCGGGCACCATCCTGTGCGCCACGTTCACGAACAAGGCGGCGAACGAGATGCGCCGCCGCATCCGCCGGCTGACGGGCGACAGCGACACCGGCTACATCAACACGTTCCACGGCTTCTGCGTGTCGGTGCTGCAGGAGGACTGCCACGCCGTCCAGTACCCGAAGAGCTTCCTCGTGCTGGACAACGCCGACGTGGACGCCATGTTGCAGGTCGTCTACGAGGAGCGCGGGCTCACGCTGCGCGACATGACGTTCTCGAAGGCGCGCGACATGATCGAGATCATGAAGCTGAAGGAGCGCCCGGACTACTACCGCGACATGCTGGCTATGCCGCTCGAGGGCCTGCGGCAGAAGTACCTCGATGCGACGGACGCGTCGGACATCGTCTTCTACGGCTACCTCTACCAGGAGAAGAAGTGCTTCGGGTTGGACTACAACGACCTCATCGTGTTCGTGCTGTACCTCTTCGAGCAGAACCCCGACATCCGGTCGAAGTGGCAGAAGCGGCTCGAGTACATCATGGTCGACGAGTTCCAGGACATCGACGGCCTGCAGCACGAGCTCATGGAGGTGCTGGCCGGCTACCATAAGAACCTGTTCGTGGTGGGCGACCCCGACCAGACCATCTACACCTGGCGCGGCGCGGACGTGCGCTACCTGCTGGACTTCGACCGCACGTTCCCGGGCACGCGCACCGTCATGATGCTGGAGAACTACCGCTCGGCGCCGCGCGTGGTGGCCGTCGCGAACTCGCTGATCGAGAAGAACCGCGAGCGCATGCCGAAGAGGCTCGTCGCCGCGCGCACGGCCCACGGGCCCACGGTGTGGCACCATGCCAAGAGCTCGTCCGACGAGGCCGCGTGGATCGCCCAGGGCGTTCTCGCGCTGCACGGCGAAGGCGTGGCGTACCGCGACATGGCGGTGCTCTACCGCGCCCATTACGCGTCGCGGCCGGTGGAGGAGGCGCTGCTGCGCGCCGAGGTGCCCCATGCGGTGTACAGCGGCGTGCCGTTCTTCGGCCGGCGCGAGATCAAGGACGCGCTGTCGTACCTGCGGCTCGTCGCCTACCAGGACGACCTGGACTTCGCGCGCGTGGCGAACGTCCCCAAGCGCAACCTGGGGCAGCGGCGCATGGCCTTCCTGCGCGAGAAGGCCGACGAGTGGGGATGCAGCCTGCTCGAGGCGCTCGCGCGCTCGGCGGACGACGAGCTGTTCAAGCGCACGAAGGCGCGGCAGCTCCTGCAGCTGGTCGACCGCTTCCGCTCGTCGTACGAGGGGCGCCCCGTGTCCGAGGTGCTGGCGGCCGTGCTGTCGGAAAGCGGCTACGAGCGCGCGCTGCGCACCGAGGGCAGCCAGGAGCGTCTCGACAACCTGGCCGAGCTGAAGCAGTCGATCTACGAGTTCGAATCGACGTGCGGGGAGGAGGTGACCCTCGAGCACTACCTGGCGCACGTGGCCCTGCTCACGAACGCCGACGCGATGGACGACGCGCAGGACAAGGTGCGGCTCATGACCGTCCACGCGGCGAAGGGCCTCGAGTTCGCGCACGTGTTCCTCTGCTCGATGAGCGAGGGCGTGCTCCCGTCGCGCAAGACGAGCACGCCGCAGGGCATGGAGGAGGAGCGCCGGCTGGCGTTCGTGGCCATGACGCGGGCGCGCGACGGGCTGTACCTCACCGAGGCGGAGGGGCGCTCGCACGAGGGCGCGCCGCGCTACCCCTCCCGCTTCCTGCTGGACATCGACCCGGCGGCGCTCGAGTTCTCGAACAAGCCCGACGAGCGGCGGATCGAGGATGCGCGCGCCGCCTACGCGCTGACCGACCGTTGGATCGCCGACCTCGTCCGCGACGCGCGCTTTTCCGCGGGCGACCGCGTGGCCCACGCGGTGTTCGGCGTCGGGCGCGTGGCTGCCGTCGACACCGAGAAGCGCGCCTACGAGGTGGAGTTCGACGGGGTGGACACGCCCCGGACCATCTCGTTCAAAGCCAAGCTGGAAGAAGCCTGACGAGGCGCGCCCGGTCGCGTCCCGCGTCCTGTGCGCAGCCGTCCGCCCGTCGCCCGCCCGCCGAGTGCCCGCCCACCCGGCGATTGCCGGTCTGCCCGCCGCGCGGTCATTCGTCGCACAGCTGTTGCGAGGTGTTTCACGTGAAACATTTGTACGCGTATCAAGTGTGCGACGTGCGGGGGCGCTCCGCATCGACGGCCGGAAGCGCCTTGGCGAACTCCTTTTCACCTCCGGCACCTATTACGCGCTTTTTTGCACAAAAACAGGCGACGTGCGAACCCGGAGGCTCTTGGTGCTCCCTACGAAGTTGGGTTTCAGGGCGTCGCGCATGTTTCGAAAATTCTCACTTCTCTGACCTGGGGGTTTCCACGAGGCGAATCGGCGGGCGCGCATCGTGGCCCCGGGAGGTTTCGCACGTCGCCTGTTTTTGTGCAGAAACCGGTCGATTCCGTGTCCGGTCGACTGTTCTCCTCGGCATGCAAGGCAGCCGAGGTGCGTATCGGATGCGACAGCTGTCCCGTGCACGACCCGCTTCCTTTTGCAAACCGCGTGGAGCGGGGGCGCGCTCAGGGGAACGCTTGTGCGGTTTGCTATACTGACGGCATGGACGATCTCAACGACAACATCAACGACCTCGACGGCGCTGGCCCGTTCGGCTCCGACGACGGCCTCGGCACGCCCGACGCGGGCGGCGTGGAGCGCCTGACGGGCGACGCCTCGCTCGACGCGGGGCGCCTGCGCGACGACGAGCGCCTCGAGCGCGAGGGCCGCCGCCGTCCCGCGCTCAACCGCGCCGCGCGCGAGCACGACGCCGACGCCGCGCGCGCCGAAACCGGCCAGCGCGCCAAGCTCGAACGCATCAAGCGCGAGCTCGACAGCGTGCCCGCGCTGCCGGGCGTGTACCTGTGGAAGGATAAGTCCGGCCAGGTCATCTACGTGGGCAAGGCCAAGCAGCTGCGCGCCCGCATGCGCCAGTACGTGAACTTCCAGGACGAGCGCGCCAAGATTCCCCTGCTGGTGGACCAGATCGACAGCTTCGACTACCTCGTGGTGGAGAACGAGCACGAGTCGCTCGTGCTGGAGAAGAACCTCATCAACCAGCACGCCCCGTTCTTCAACGCCGACTTCAAGGACGACAAGTCCTACCCCTTCATCGCGCTCACGAAGGGCGACGTGTTCCCCGCCATCAAGTACACGCGCGAGAAGCACCGCCCCGACACGAAGTACTTCGGCCCCTACACCGACAGCCGCGCCGCCCGCGACATGGTGGACATCGCCCGCCGCGTCGTGCCGCTGTGCGCCACGTCGTGCGCCGACTGGCGCCAGCTCAAGCGCCGCCTGGAGAAGGACCCGCTCGCATCGGCGGCGCACGACGCGCGCCCGTGCTTCGACGCGCACGTGGGCCTCGGCCCCGGCGCGTGCTGCGGCGGCATCACGCCCGAGGAGTACCAGGTCAACGTCAAGCGCATCGAGCGCTTCCTGTCGGGCCAGCACCGCGAGTTCATCGACGAGCTGACCGAGGAGATGCAGGCCGCCGCCGCCGAGCTCGACTTCGAGCGCGCCGCGCGCATCAAGGCGCGCATCGACACCATCAACAGCCTCACCGACAAGCAGCACGCGGTGTCCACGCGCAACCTCGACGCCGACGTCGTGGGCCTGTTCCGCGAGGAGACGGTGGCGGGCGTGCACGTGTTCATGGTGCGCGAGGGCCGCATCATCAACTCCAACGAGTTCGTGCTCGACCGCGGCAAGGACGTCCCCGACGACGACCTCTTGCACATGTTCCTGCTGCGCTACTACGACGCCACCACGTCCATCCCGCACGAGGTCATCCTGCGCGACGAGCCCGAGGACAAAGCCGCCATGGAGGAATGGCTCACCGAGAAGCTGGCCAGCCCCCACGGCGCGAAGGTGCGCATCACCGCGCCGCAGAAGGGCGAGAAGGCCGAGCTCGTGGGCATGGCCGAGACGAACGCGAAGCACACGCTCATGCGCTACAAGGTGCGCACGAACTACGACGACAAGCGCATCAACAACGCGCTTTTGCAGCTGGAGAGCGCGCTCGCCCTCGACGAGGCGCCCATGCGCATCGAGTGCTTCGACATCTCCACCATCCACGGCTCCTACACGGTGGCCTCGATGGTGGTGTTCACGAACGGCAAGCCCGACAAGAACCAGTACCGCCGCTTCAAGATCAAGACACCGCTCGACGAGGCGAACGACTTCCTGTCCATGCAGGAGGTCATGAGCCGCCGCTACGCGCCCGAGCGCATGGCCGACGAGCGCTTCGGCAGCAAGCCCGACCTCATCATCCTCGACGGCGGCAAGCCGCAGCTGTCGGCGGCGCTCGAGATGTTCGATCGGATGGGCATCGACGACATCGCGATGTGCGGCCTGGCCAAGCGCGACGAGGAGCTGTTCGTGCCGTGGCAGGACACGGGCCCCGTCGTGCTGCCCAGCGGCTCGGCGTCGCTCTACCTCGTGAAGCAGGTCCGCGACGAGGCGCACCGCTTCGCCATCACGTTCCACCGCGAGCTGCGCGGCAAGGGCATGACGGCCTCCATCCTCGACGACGTGACGGGCATGGGCCCCGTGCGCAAGAAGGCGCTGCTCAAGCACTTCAAGTCGTTCAGGAACCTCAAGGCGGCCACGCTCGAGGAGATCAAGGAGGCGCGCGTCGTGCCCGAAGAGGTGGCCGAGGAGCTGTATCGCGTGGTGCAGCAGTATAATAGGGATCGGAAAGACGAGCGCGTCGTGGGAGGCGAGGCCGACGAGGCCGCCTGCCCGCCCGCAGGCGAGGGCCCGGCGGCCGTCGCGTCCGCCGTGGTGGACGCCGCCGTCGAGGCGGCCGTGCAGGGTGCGCGTACGGATACGGAAGGATAGCGCTATGAGCGAAGAAACCGCAGGCAAGACGGCAGACCAGGCCACCGACCTGAGGCACATGCCCGAGCTCGTCATCGTCACCGGCATGAGCGGCGCGGGCCGCACCGAGGCCATGCACTCGTTCGAGGACCTCGGCTACTTCTGCGTGGACAACCTCCCGTCCAGCCTGATCGGGAACCTGCTGGAGCTCACCGGCATGCCCGGCCAGCCTGACGAGAAACGCCGCCTCGCCGTGGTGTGCGACGCGCGCAACCGCGATTTCTTCGCGAGCCTGGACGGCGAGCTCAAGAAGCTCAAGGAGCTGGGCATCGACTACCGCATCCTGTTCCTCGACGCGGCCGACGAGAAGCTCGTCGCGCGCTACAAGTCCAGCCGCCGCCGCCATCCGCTGTGCGCCGACGGCGCGTCCATCGCCCAGGGCATCGAGCGCGAGCGCGATCTTCTGTTCGAGGTGCGCGAGAACGCCCACCACGTCATCGACACCACGTCCATGCTGCCGCCGCAGCTGCGCTCGACCATCCGCGCGCTGTTCGCGCCGGGCGAGGAGCGCGCGGGCCTGTCCGTCACCGTGTACTCGTTCGGCTTCAAGCACGGCGCGCCGCTCGACGCCGACCTCGTCATGGACGTGCGCTTCCTGCCGAACCCCTACTACGAGCCCCAGCTGCGCGCCCTCACGGGCCTCGACAAGCCGGTGCGCGATTTCGTGCTGTACCGCCCCGAAACCGAGGAGTTCCAGGAAAGGTGGCGCGCGCTGCTCGACTGCGTCATGCCCGGCTACGTGGCCGAGGGCAAGCAGCAGCTGGCCATCGCCGTGGGGTGCACGGGCGGCCAGCACCGCAGCGTCGCGCTGGCCGAGTCCACCGCCGACTACCTCAAGGCGAAGGGCTACCGCGTGAGCATCGCGCACCGCGACCTCTCCCTCGCCGAGGGCGGCGAGGCCTCGGCGCGTCCGAGCGCCGCCGCCGGCCGGTAGGGGAGGACCCATGGCTGCCCGCCCGTTCACCCACGATCCGTCGGCCACGGCCGCGTTCGCCGCGCTGCGCGATTCGCAGCCCGTCGTCGCCCGCGACGAGCGCCTGCGCGTCGTCGTCATCGGCGGCGGCACCGGCGCGCCCGTGTCCATCCGCACGCTTCTGTCCATGGGGCTCGAGACGAGCGCCGTCGTGGCCATGGCCGACGACGGCGGCTCCACCGGCATCCTGCGCGAGGAGGCCGACGTCACGCCCCCCGGCGACGTGCGCAAGTGCATCGCCGCCATGGCGGCGAATCCGAACGACCCGCTGACCAAGGCGTTCAAGTACCGCTTCTCGTTCGCGCGCAACCATACGCTGGGCAACCTCATGCTGTCGGCGCTCGAGGACGCGGCGGGGTCGTTTCCCGAGGCCATCTCCATCTGCGAGCGGCTGCTCGACGCGCGGGGGCACGTGTACCCCTCCACGCTCGACCGCGTGACGCTCGTGGCCCGCACGCGCGACGGCCGCTCCATCGAGGGCCAGGCCGTGGCCTGCCACTCGCGCACGGCGCTCGAGTGCGTGGGGCTGCGCTCCGCCCACGAGGTGGTGCCCTACCAGCCGGCGCTCGACGCCATCCGCGACGCCGACCTCATCGTGCTGGGCCCGGGGTCGCTGTTCACGTCCATCATCCCGAACCTGCTCGTGCCCGGCGTGGTGGACGCCATCCGCGCGTCGAAGGGCTCCACGCTGTTCGTGTGCTCGCTCGCCGACATGCAGGGCGAGACGTGGGGCCTCGCCGCGCGCGAGCACGTGGAGGCGCTCATGGACCACGGCATGCGCGGGCTGCTGGACTACGTGCTCGTGCACACCCCGGTCACGCTGCGCCCCGACAGCCCGGCCACGGGCGTGTTCACCGCCGTGACCGGCGCCGATTCCGAGCACGCCTCCACCGCCGACCTCGACGACCTCGTGCTGTCGGGCCGCATCCGCCCCGTGCGCATCTGCTACCAGGACGTCAAGGCCATCCAGGCGCAGGGCCCCGTGGTCATCGCGCGCGACCTCGTCGATCCCATCCATCCTACCTGGCACGATCCCACGTCGCTGCGCGACGCGTTTGCGGGGGTGTTGAAGCTATGTCGTTCACGGCGGAGGTAAAGGACGAGCTCGCGCGCGTCCCCCCGGTGTGCTCGCACTGCGAGAAGGCCACGCTGGCGGCGCTCGTGCGCATCGAGGGCACGCTGTTCTTCAGCGGCCAGGGCAAGTACCGCATCGAGATCGCCACCGACGTGCCGTCCGTGGCGCGCCTCATCATCAAGCTGCTGCACGAGCTGTACCACCTCGAGACGAACCTCACGGTGCGCCGCAGCGTGCTGCACAAGACGCCGAACTACCTCATCGAGGTGCCCTCGCAGCCCCGCCTCGCGCCGGCGCTCGCGGACATGGGCGTGCTGTCGGCGGACGGCGGCCTGGAGCTGGGTCTCAAGCCCGACCTCGTGGAGAAGCAGTGCTGCTGCGCGGCCTACCTGCGCGGCGCGTTCCTCGGCAGCGGCTTCGTGTCCGACCCGCGCGGCGACTTCCATTTCGAGATCACCGTGGAGAACGAGGACCTGGCCGAGGGCCTCGTCGACCTGCTCGACCGCAAGGGCATCCGCGCGCGCGTCATGCAGCGGCGCAGCTCCTACATGGTGTACCTCAAAAGCGGCAGCGCCATCCTCGAGTTCCTCGCGTTCGCCGGCGCGCACCAGAGCGCGCTGGCCATGGAGAACGCGCGCGTCATCAAGAGCGTGCGCAACGACGTGAACCGCATGACGAACGCCGAGATCGCGAACCAGGCCAAGGCCGCGAACGCCTCGGTCGACCAGCTGTACGCCATCCGCGTGGTGCTCGAGGCCCACGGCATGGAGAACCTGCCGCCCGCGCTGCAGGACTTCATCAAGCTGCGCGTCACGTATCCCGACGCCACGCTCAAGGAGCTGGGCGAGCGCGCGAACCCGCCCCTGTCGAAGTCGGCGGTCTACCACCGCGTCCGCCGCATCGAGCAGATGGCGAAAGAGGTCCAAGGCTAGGGGAGGGCAGGGGGTGCCGACCGGCGCGAAGGGGCGCGTTCGGGACGGGTCGGGCATGCGCGCCGCGGCGCGGATGCGGTATCGTATCGGGGAGACGACGAAGGGGAACGCATGACTATCGAATACCTGCGCGAGTACTTGACGCTCGTCGAGCACATGAGCTTCACCGCGGCGTCGCGCCAGCTCAACATGACGCAATCGGCGCTCAGCAAGCACATCGCCTCGCTGGAGCGCGAATTCGGCGCCGTGTTCTTCAGCCGCAGCGCCCAGCAGATCGCGCTCACGTTGCAGGGCCGCGCGTTCTGCGAGGAGGCTTCGCGCATCCTCGAGTCCTACGAGGCGGCGAAGCGGCGCATGACCGAGACGCTGCCGCCTATCCGCATCGGCGGCAGCGTGAACGACTCGGCCGTCATGTCCGTGCTCACGGCGGCGTGCCGGGAGATCCGCGCGTCGAACCCGGCCATCGAGATCACCACGGCCCGCATGCCGTACCCCTCGCTCCCGTCGGCGCTTGCCGACAACGCGCTGGACCTGTACGTCGCCATCGAGCTGGACGACGACCCGCCGGCCGCCGGGCTGCGCCACTGCGTCCTGACGCGCGTTCCGCTCGTGGCCGTGGTGAACGCCGATCATCCTTTGGCGGACGCACCCAGCGTCAGCATCGAGGAGCTCGGCCGCTACGGCATCATGCACCCGACCGGCAACGTCGACAGCAGCCGTGGAGCGCGGGCCGTCGAGGACGTGTTCGCGCGCCACGGCGTGTCCCTTCGGAAGCACGTTTTCTTCGCGAACGATTACGCCGATTTCCCCTTCGCCAGCATGGACGGCAGCGTGTTCGTGATGCCGAAGTCCATCTTCAACAAGCAGCTGTTCGGATCGCATATGGACGAGCTGCGCCCCATCGCCATCACGGATGACGACGCGCTGTTCCCGTACCGCGTCATCTGGCGCGACGGCGAGGCGAGCGAGACGATCCTGCGCTTCGTGAGCGTGCTGGCCGGCATGTCCGACCGGCTGCATCCCGTCGCCCCGTAAAGGCGGGGGCGGCGGTTCGGTCATTCGGGGCGGTGCCCGTCCGGGGCGTTGCGCGGGCCGGCGCCTTCGAGGAACCGGATGGCGTGCGCGGGGCACGCCGAGGCGCACTCGCCGCATTTCGTGCAGTCCGCCATGGGGGCGGAATCGGTGCGGTCGTGCAGGTTGATCATCTCGGTGCAGGCGTCCTTGCAGCGGGTGCAGGCTACGCCCTTCGTCGTGCGCAGGCACGCGCCGGCGTCCACGCGCGGCCGCAAACGCCGGTTCAGCGTGCTCGCGAGCGACATCAGGGCGCCGAGCGGGCAGAACTTGCCGCACCACGAGCGGAGCACGGTGAGCTCCAGCATGAGGAACGCCGCGCTGAAGACGAGCAGCCAGGAGGGCTCGTTGTATCCTACCAGGCGCCATACCCCTATCACCAGGCCGAACGTCAGCCCTACCGGGCATATGAGGCAGAATACGGGGAACCCGAACACGGCGCTCGACGCGAGGGCGCCCAACAGGACGGCGAAGCGCGAGTCGAAGCGCGGCGCGCCGATCCCGTCGGAGTGGAAGCGCGAAGGGGCGATCGCGGTATCGGCGCCGGGAAGCTCCTCGGCGGTGCGTGTCCCGGGCGCATCTTCCCGCTTCTCCTTCGCGCGAAGCGAGCGTGTCAGCGAGATCGGGCAAATCCAGCCGCAGAACACGCGGCCGAGCAGCATCGACGCGATAGCGACGCAGATGAGGGAGGTGAAGGCGAGCGGCACGAACGTCCGCGACGCCAGCAGCACCTCCAGCGATCCGAGCGGGCAGATCAGCGCGAGGTCGCCCACGCCGAAAGACGAGAGCGTTCCGAACGCTGCGTTCGTCGCGAGCCCGACGACTACGAGCGCGATGAACAGGCACGCCGTCGCCGCGCGCAGGCGCCGGACGTTCACGGGTCTTCTCATGGCCTCATCACTCCTTCGGGCGTTCGCCGTGCACGGGCGCGATCTCGATGCCGCGGGCGCTGCCTCCGTCGTAGCTGAGCAGCCTCGAGGACGGGCAGCTGTGCTCGCACACGCCGCAGCCGTTGCACCGGCGTTCGTCCACCGTCGGGCGACCTGCCTCGTCGAGCAGGATCGCCTCGTAGGGACATGCTTGGGAGCATGCCGTGCAGGTGCTCTGCCCGCGCCATATGATGCAGCGGTCCCTATTGACCGCTGCGCGGCCGATCACGGCGTCCGTCTCGTGAAACGTGCGGCCGGGCAGGCCCTCGAACTCGAAGGCCCGTCCGGCCTCGTCCGAGAGCGCGCCGGTCGGGCACGCCCGCGCGCAGGCGCCGCAGAAATCGCACCATCCGAGCGTGAAGTCCAGCTTCGGCGTGCGGATCGAGACCAGCCCGTCCTCCAGCACGGCCGGTGCGATGACGTCGGTGGGGCAGGCGCTCCTGCACCGGTCGCAGCGCGTGCAGAGCGACAGGAGGCGGGCCTCGTCCTGGGCGCCGGGCGGACGCACCGCATCGGAGCGGCCGGCGATCGCGGCCGCTCCTCCGAGGGCGAACAGCCCCGCAACCGCACCGGTGCAGCGCACGAACGCGCGCCGGTCCAGAGCGCGCGGCGTTCGCTCGCTCATGCGATCGCGGCCGCGTCGTCGGCTATCGCTTCCCGCACGGCTCCCAGCTCGCGTCGGTCGTTCGCCACGTAGGCGCGCGTGAAGCGTCCCAGGCCGCGATAGAACCCGGTGCGGGCGCGCAGGTCCACGTGGCGCGCGAACTCGGGGACCCAGTTCGCGAGGTGCTCTTCCAGGAAGCCGTGCTGCGCCGTCAAGAGGGAGCAGGCCGCCCGGGTGTCTCCCTCGACCAGGGCGTCTCGACAGCTCCCGATCAAGAACGCCATGAACTCCAGCTCGAGGGCGAGGTGGTCCTCGCAGTCGTGCCAGCTCTCGCTCTTCGCGATGCCGAAACGGCGGTACCATCGCATTGCGTCGTCGCGCGCATCCTGCATGAGCATGCCGCTCTCGCTCGTGTACACCGATTCGAAGGGGTACGCGGCCGTTTTGTTCGTCGAAGCCGCGCCGCAGAACGTCTTGGCGTAGTCCCTTGCGAGGTCGAGCACGCTCGCCTCCGGCGAAGCGAGGTAGGTGCGCATCATGCGCAGGCCGTCGTCCAGCTCGGGGTCCGCGCAGTCGAGGACCCCGTCTTGTCTCAGCGCTTCCAGCGACCTTTCGGTCACCTCGGTGCGGTACAGCGCGGCGAGGAACGTGTACGTGCTCAGCCGGTCGGACAGGCTTTCCGCCAGCCGGGCCGTGTTCGATGCATCCATGCGTGATCCTTTCAAGGGCGGTTCGGTTCGCAGGGGGGCGAACCGAACCGCGGGACGGGTGTCTAGTACGTCATGAAGGTGCCGCCCGCGCAGTAGAGCAGCATGCGGAACGCCACGCTCCCGACGAGCAGCAGGCCGAGCGCGACCGCGAGCGGCGCGACCGCGAGCCGCTCGCGGCGAAGCGCGAGGACCGCGAGCGGCAGCGCCAGCCCAACCGCCACGACGGCGCCCCAGAACAGCAGGGCGAGGTCGCCGCCGAGCATGCGCGCGCCGATGGCCGCGGGGTCGGTGGGGGGAACCGTGGTGACGTCCGTGTGCAGCACCTCGGTGAACGAGCCGCCTCCGAGCGCGCATATGAAGACGGCGTACGCGACGGCGACGAGCGCGAGCGCGCAGACCGCGGCGAGCGCGTAGAGGCCGAGCCGTTTCAGCGAGCCTTCGTCGAGGTGCAGGGCGGTGCCGACGAGGACGACCGTCACGCCACCCAAGGCAGCGGCGTTCGCCAGATAGTACGCGGGAAGCAGGAGGGTGTTCCAGACGGGGATCGCGGCCATGAGGTACGAGTGTGCCATGACGATCACGAGGACGGCTGAGACGACGATCGACGCGACCTTCAAAACCGTGCCCGCCTCGCCTTTCTTCTTCAGCTGCACGAAGTACGCGATCATCGCAATCGCCGCCAAGGCGACGCAGACGAGCTCCTGGTTGATGCCGGAGGAGGGGTTGCCGAACTGCCCGAAGTAGTTCATCGGGGTCTGCAGGTGCAACGCAGAGGCGATGCCGCCGATCACGATCGCGGCGAACGCCACGACGATGCCCGGCATTTGGATGCGCGCGCAGTCGCGGCGCATGCCCGCGAGCGCGGTGAAGGAAAGCGTTCCGGCCGAAAGGCACACGAAGACGGTGAACGCGATCAGAGGCCATTGCAGCTCCATGGTCTAGAGCCTCCATTTCATGTTGTCGAGGATGTAGACGCTTGCCGGCTCGTTGCCGAGATCGGGCAGGTGGTACGCGCGCTCTCCCGCGTTCGCGACCATCTTGGAGACGTCGCTTTCGGGATCGTCGAGGTCTCCGAAGTGGAGCGCCTGCCCTGTGCAGGCGCTCACGCACTCAGGCTGGCCCCCTGCGGCGATGAGCTGCTCGCACATGGTGCACTTCTCGACGACCTTGGTCTCCTTGTTGAGGGAGCGCACGCCGTAAGGGCACGACATGACGCAGAACTGGCAGCCGATGCACTTGTCCTTGTCGATCTGGATCGTGCCGTCGTCCATCTTCATCGAGGCGCCGGTCGGGCACACCTCGACGCATTTCGGCTCGCGGCAATGCTGGCATTTGACGGGCAGGTAGTACATCTCCATGTCGGGGAAGACGTCGCCCTCGTTGATGGGGTTGGGCCCCACGCGCAGGATCCTGGTCCAATGGCTGCCCAGCGGCGGGTTATTCTCGATCTTGCACGCGGTCGTGCAGGCGAGGCACCGCACGCACCGGTTGCATTCGGTCACGATGGCGTACTGCATTACAGCGCGCTCCTTTCCTCGTCCGTCAGGGGCAACCATTCCTTCAGCCGCGGATCGTCGCCAGACGTGATGATCTCGATGCCGGTGTCGGGGTCGCACGGGACGATGCGCCCGTCGGGGCAGTTCTCCTCGGTGCACTTGTAGACCTTCACCAGGTACGAGCGCAGCGTCGAGGAGCCGAGGTGCGGGTCTTGCGCGTACTGGTCGACCAGCACGTTGATGTTCGAAAGGTCCCAGCCGTGCTTGGGCGCGGGAAGCTCGGGGTACCACCAGCCGTGGTCGGCTTCGATGATGCGCGGGTCGATGCCGGCGAAGAGGTCGGCCGTTTCGCGGATCCTGCCGCGACGCGATTCGATCCAGCACCAGTCGCCCTGCTCGATTCCCAGCTCCGCAGCCGTGTCGGGGTGTATCTGGAAATGCGGCACGGGGTACTGCTCGCGCAGGTAGGGCTGCTGGCGCCCCTCGGAATGGAAGTACAGCGGGTTGCGTCGCCCCGTGGTCATGATGAGCGGGTACTCCTCGTACACCTCCGGTGTCTGGTACGGGCTCTCGTAGGGCTCGCGCACGGTGGGCAGCGCGGCCAGGTAGCCGTCCTCGCGCCCCCGCTCGCGCTCGATGCCGCGCGTGTCGGCCGGATAGGACTCGAGGATGGTGGACCATAGCTCGAACTTGCCGGTGGGGGTGGGGAACCCGATGGGGCCGGGCTTGCCCGTGGTGTTGAAATCCTCGCTCTCGGGGTCGAAGTAGCCCTGCGGCGCGCGCAGCCAACCCCACAGGTAGCGCTTGTAGTATCCGAACGGCGATATCTTCTTGAGCGACCACTGCCCGTGCTCCTGGTACTTCTCGCAGAAGTCGTCGTAGCCGTCGAACTCGAGCGCGGCGCCGTTCAGTCCCAGCTCGGTGGGGCCGCCCACCTGCATGGCGCGGCCGCCCATGAAGTCCATGGGCTTCATGGTGACGACCGACATGTCGAGCGCCTGCTGCTCGGTGGGCCATTGGGTGTCGCCGAACTCGGCGAGGAACGGCGAATGGGACTTGTCGGCCGGCCACCACGGAGCCTTCAGACGCGGTGCCAGCTCGTTGATGAGCGTCATGCTGTCCCAGCGGCTCTCGCCCAACGGCTCGTCGACGATCTTGACCATGGGGCCGAACCCTCCCTCGGCGTTCTGGGATGCGCGGACGCACGAATTCTCGAGGAAGTGCCGTGCGGGCAGGACGACGTCGGCGAGCTCGACCGTCGGGGTCCACCACAGCTCCCATCCCAGGTAGAAGTCGAGCGTCTTGAACGCCTCCCAGTTCTCGACCGCGTTTCCGCAGTGGAAGTGGCTGCCCGTGCACGAGATCATGCCGCGGATGGGGTAGGGCTTGCCGGTCAGGATCATGTCGGTGGCCGTGGCCTGGTCGTGGTAGATGGCCGCGTTGCCCACCTGGTTCGACCAGGGGATCAGCGGGAACCGTCCGCCGCCGGGGGTCAGGTCGTCGCCCACCGCGCCGGCGCACATGGCCGCCACCTCGGGCGTGCACTTGTTGTCGACGAAGGGCGTGTGGTACTGGAAGTAGGTGTTGTACAGGTAGTACAGCACGTCGGAGCCCCGGTTGCCGCCGAACGTGTCGACGTTGTTCGTGATGCCCGACAGGCAGAGGATGGTACGGCAGGTCTCGGCCGCGTTGCCCGTGTGCTCGATGGGGAGGTTGTACTGGATGCCTCCCATGCTCGGTTCCTTGGCGTAGGCGAGCGCCGTTTCGCGGATGAGGTCGGCGTCGACCCAGCAGTGCTCGGCCGTGCGCTCCGGGGTCCAATAGGCGATACGCTCGCAGAAGCGCTGCCATGCGGGCACCGCCTTGACCGTGCGCCCGTCCTTCAACGTCACCTGGTATTCGCCTTCCAGCGCGGGGTCGAGGTTCAGGAACTCCGGGAAACCGGGGTCGACGGTGTCCAGCGCCCCGCTGGCGTCGTAGCGCGGGTCGTCGGGCGTCATGTAGCTGGGGTGGCGAACCGTGCAGTCTTTCGCGGGGTCGGGGTATGCGGGCTCGGTCTCGCCCTCCCAGAGCCCTGACGGCGCGTCGAAGTAGGTGAGCTTGCCCTGCGCCGTGTTCCATACCATGAATTTTCGGGGATCGCCTCCCTCCTCGACGTCGCTCTGCTTGAGCAGGCGCGTCTTGATATCGAGCGGGTAGGCGCCGGGCATCTCGTACTTGTTCGTCCACTCGAAGGGCTCGGGTTCCAGATCGTCCACCACGAGCATGACGCCGTTGGTCCAGCGCTTGAGGAACTGCTCGTCGTACTTCTTGTTCTCGATGATGACGTTCATGAGCCCCTGCGCCAGCGCATCGTCGGTGCCGGGGCGCAGGTGCAGCTGGTAGGTGCATTCCTTGCCGAGGTTCTGCAGGCGCGGTCCCACCACGATGGAGACGTCGGAGTTGAACTTCATCTCGACGGCCACCTTGCCCGCCGTGTCGTAGTTCGACACCTCCTGGTTGGTCCCCCATTGGAAGAAGCACTTCGCGCCGTCGTTCACGGCCACCCAGTGCGGGGAGGGGTAGGCGATCATGGCGCCGGTGGCGATGCGCGGCCCCTTGCATATCTGCCCGGCCGTCGACCCGACGTTCGACATGCCCACGACAGAGGGGAAGCTCTCGATTCCGTACGTCGTGGTGCGTCCCGTGCCATGCAGGATCTTGATCGAGTGCCAACCCAGGTAATCAGGGTTCTCGAGGATCTTGGTGATCTCCTCCACGGCCGTGTCCATGGCCTCGTCCCAGCTGATGCGCACCCAGCCGGGATCCTCGCCTTTGGGGTTCGTGCGCTTCATGGGGTACTTGACGCGGTCGGGGTGGTACAGCGCCTGCATCGCGTCGCGCCCCTTCGAGCAGCAGTTGCCGTGCGAGCTGATGGCGGTGTTGTCTCCTTCCACCTTGATGACGCGGCCGTTTCGGACGCTCACCCAGATGGGGCACTCCATCTTTCCGCAGGCGCGGCAATGGCTCCTGATCCTCTCGACCCCCGTCGCATCGGCATCGCTTTCGGCAGCGCTCGCCTTCTCGAGGCCCACCAGCGTTCCCGGCGCCAGCGACGCGGCGAGGGCGGCGCCGAGCCCGACCTTCGTGAACGTGCGGCGGCTTATCGTGTCCATCGACAAATCTCTCTCCTCCTTCGACGATCGGGAACCCCTCCTCTTCGGATCCCCCGATGCGGCGCCCGAGCGGGGCGCCGTCTCCCGTGAAGTCTAGGCGGCGGCGCGGGAATGGCGTCCATGACGCTTTTGCGTGAAGCCTTCCGATATGGAATGGGCGCGAGGAGCCGCGCGGCCGCACGCGGCCCTTTCGGAATGGGCGTCATTCCGAATTGGAAAGAGACCCTCGGCGAGCGGTGGGAAACTTCTGCGAATGGGCTGCTCGGTTGCTTTTTTTATACGCTGGCGAGATAGGGCTTGCCGCGAGGCAGCGATACCGGCTATGATCGGGACGTTCCTGCAATTCTAATGCGAGTATCTGAAAGGGGATACGCATGGCAATCAAAGTAGGCATTAACGGATTCGGTCGCATCGGCCGCCTGGCGTTCCGCGCGATGGTGAACGATCCCGAGATCGAGGTCGTGGCTGTGAACGACCTCGGCGACATTCCGACGATGGCCCACCTGCTCAAGTACGATTCCATCCACGGGCGCGCCTTCGACACGGTCGAGGTCACCGAGGACGGCTTCGTGGCCGACGGCCATGCGGTCAAGGTGCTCTCCGAGCGCGAGCCGGCCAACCTGCCCTGGGGCGAGCTGGGCGTCGACGTCGTCGTCGAGTCCACGGGCTTCTTCACCGACGGCACGAAGGCCAAGGCGCACCTCGACGCGGGCGCCAAGAAGGTCGTCATCTCCGCGCCGGCCAAGAACGAGGACATCACCATCGTCATGGGCGTGAACGACGACCAGTACAACAAGGACGAGCACAACATCATCTCGAACGCTTCCTGCACGACGAACTGCCTGGCCCCCTTCGCGAAGGTGCTCATGGACAACTTCGGCATCAAGCGCGGCTACATGAACACGATCCACTCCTACACGAACGACCAGAAGATCCTCGACCTTCCCCACAAGGACCTGCGTCGCGCCCGCGCGGCCGCCATGTCGATGATCCCCACCACCACGGGCGCCGCCCGCGCGGTGTCGCTCGTGCTGCCCGAGCTGAAGGGCAAGCTCGACGGCTTCGCCACCCGCGTTCCCACGCCGGACGGCTCGATGGTCGACCTCACGGTGGAGCTCGAGAAGGACGCCACCGTCGAGGAGATCAACGCCGCGATGAAGGCCGCTGCCGAGGGCCCGCTCAAGGGCATCCTGGAGTACACCGAGGACCCGATCGTCTCCATCGACATCGTGGACAACCCGCACTCCTCCATCTTCGACAGCGGGCTCACCATGGTGCTGGGCGGCGAGGGCAACTTCGTCAAGTGCATCTCCTGGTACGACAACGAGTGGGGTTACTCGAACCGCGTGAAGGACCTCGTCAAGATTCTTCTCTAGCAGCATTCTCTGGAACGAGCCTGCCTTGGCAGGCTCGTTTCGCGTTTAGACAGGAGGGCCCCATGGCCGACATCAAAACCATCGACGAGCTGGACGCGCACGGCAAGCGCGCGCTCGTGCGCGTCGACTTCAACGTGCCGGTGAAGGACGGCGTCGTCACCGACGACACGCGCATCCGCGCGGCGCTGCCCACCATCGAGAAGCTCGTCGCGCAGGGCGCGCGCGTCGTGCTCATGAGCCACCTCGGCCGCCCGGCCGGCGAGGGCTACGAAGAGGCGTTCTCGCTGCGCCCCGCCGCCCAGAAGCTCTCGGAGCTGCTGGGCAAGCCCGTCGTGTTCGCCGCCGACACGGTGGGCGACGACGCCCGCGCGAAGGCCGCGTCGCTGCGCGACGGCGACGTGCTCGTGCTGGAGAACCTGCGCTTCGACAAGCGCGAGAAGAAGAACGACCCCGCGTTCTGCGAGGAGCTGGCAGCGCTCGGCGAGCTGTACGTGAACGACGCGTTCGGCACCGCGCACCGCGCCCACGCCTCCACGGCCGGCGTCGCGGCGCTGCTGCCGGCGTACGCGGGCTACCTCATGCAGCGCGAGGTAGGCACGCTCTCGGGCATGCTCGAGGAGCCGCGCCGCCCCTTCGCCGCCATCCTCGGCGGCTCGAAGGTGTCCGACAAGATCAAGGTCATCGACGCGCTCATGGACACGTGCGACACGCTCATCATCGGCGGCGGGATGTGCTTCACGTTCCTGCTGGCGCAGGGCAAGGCCGTGGGCACGTCGCTCAAGGAGGAGGAGTGGGTGGAGCGCGCGGCGGCCATGATCGCCAAGGCCGCCGACAGAGGCGTGCAGCTGCTGCTTCCGGTGGACGTCGTGTGCGCCGACCGCTTCGCCGAAGATGCCGAAACGCTCACGGTTTCGGTCGATGACATCCCCGGTGATATGATGGGCCTCGATATCGGGCCCGAGACGGCGAAGCTCTACGCGGACGCCGTGGCCGAGGCCAAGACCGTGTTCTGGAACGGCCCCATGGGCGTGTTCGAGATGGCCGCGTTCGAAGCCGGCACGAAGGCCGTGGCCGAGGCCGTGGCCGCCAACGCCGACGCGGACACCATCATCGGCGGCGGCGACAGCGTGGCCGCCGTCAACAAGTTCGACCTGGCCGACCGTATGACGTTCATCTCGACCGGCGGCGGCGCCTCCATGGAGCTGGTGCAGGGCGAGGCGCTCCCGGGCGTGGAAGCTCTTCGATAGAAAGGATGCAACCGATGCGCAAACCCATGATGGCGGGCAACTGGAAGATGAACAACACCATCGCCGAGGCGGTGGTGCTCACGCAGGAGATCTCGAACAACTACGAGAAGGAGTGGGTCGAGGACGTGGACATCGTCATCTGCCCGCCCTACGTCGACCTCAAGCCGGCCAAGACCGTGCTCGACTTCGACAAGACCAAGATCGCCGTGAACGCCCAGAACGTGTACTGGGAGCCCTCGGGCGCCTACACCGGCGAGATCTCGGTGCCCATGATCAAGGAGATCGGCTGCGCGGGCAGCATCGTGGGCCACTCCGAGCGCCGCGAGCTGTTCGGCGAGACGAACGAGGACGTCAACCGCAAGGTGAAGGCGCTCGTCGAGGGCGGCCTGTACGCCATCGTGTGCGTGGGCGAGTCGCTGGCCGTGCGCGACGAGGGCACCACCGAGGAGTACGTCACGGCGCAGGTGCGCGCGGCGTTCGCCGGCGTGGACGCCCTGGACGCGCAGCGCTGCGTGGTGGCCTACGAGCCCATCTGGGCCATCGGCACGGGCCGCACGGCCACGCCCGAGCAGGCCGAGGCCGTGTGCGCCGCCATCCGCGCCACGCTCGCCGAGCTGTACGGCCCGGCCGTCTCCGAGGAGATGCGCGTGCTGTACGGCGGCTCCATGAACCCGGGCAACGTCGAGGGCCTCATGGCGCAGCCGAACATCGACGGCGGCCTCATCGGCGGCGCCAGCCTCAAGGCCGACTCGTTCGTCCAGCTGATCAAGGCGTGCCTGTAATGTCGCAGGAGCCGAACGCGGGGGCGCAGGCCCCCGCGCCCGCGGGCGGCCTCGTGCTTCCCGCGTGCCTCGTCATCATGGACGGCTTCGGCCTGGCCGAGCCGGGCCCGGGCAACGCCATCTCCCAGGCGCGCACGCCGTGCCTCGACGAGGTGTTCGCCACCCGCCCGTGGACGAAGCTCGAAGCGTCGGGCGAGGCCGTGGGCCTGCCCGAGGGGCAGATGGGCAACTCCGAGGTGGGGCACCTCAACATCGGCGCGGGGCGCGTGGTGTTCCAGGAGCTCACCCGCATCAACCGCGCCTGCGCCGACGGCTCGCTGGCCGCGAACCCCGTGCTGAACGACGCGTTCGCGGCGGCCGCGCGGCCGGGCGCGGCGCTGCACCTCATGGGGCTCGTGTCCGACGGCGGCGTCCATTCGTCCAACGAGCACCTCTACGCGCTCGCGCGCGCCGCGAAGGCGGCCGGCGTGGGGCGCATCGTGGTGCACTGCTTCATGGACGGGCGCGACGTGCCGCCGAAGAGCGGCGCGGGCTACCTCGAGGAGCTCGAGGCCGTGCTGGCCGAGCTGGCCGACGACGCGTGCGTCGCCGAAGTCGGCAGCATCTCGGGGCGCTACTACGCCATGGATCGCGACAACCGCTGGGAGCGCGTCGAGCAGGCGTGGCGCGCTATCGTGGCCGCCGAGCCGTGCACGGACGCGACGCCCGCCGAGGTGATGGCGGCCTCCTACGCCGCCGACGTCACCGACGAGTTCGTCGTGCCCACGGCGCTCTCCGGCCGCGGGGTGCGCGAGGGCGACGCGGTCGTGTTCTTCAACTTCCGCCCCGACCGCGCCCGCGAGATCACGCGCGCGCTGGTGGACCCGGCGTTCGCCGGCTTCGATCGCGGCGCGTACCCGCAGGTGAGCTTCGTGTGCCTGACCGAGTACGATCCCGAGATCCCCGCTCCGGTGGCGTATCCCAAGGAGTTCCCCGACGACGTGCTGGCCGACGTGCTGGCCGAAGCGGGCCTTCGCCAGTACCACATCGCGGAGACGGAGAAGTACGCCCACGTGACGTTCTTCCTGAACGGCGGCCGCGAGGAGCCCAAGGCGGCCGAGGTGCGCGCGCTCATCCCCAGCCCCAAGGTGGCCACCTACGACCTGCAGCCCGAGATGAGCGAGCCCGACGTGGCCGCCACGTTGGCCGCGGCCATCGACGCCGACGAGGCCGACGTCTACATCGTGAACTTCGCGAACCCCGACATGGTGGGCCACACCGGCGTCATCCCGGCCGCCGTGGCCGCCGTGGAAGCGGTGGACTCCGGCGTGTCCCAGGTGCTCTCGGCGCTCGAGCGCAAGGGCGGCGTGGCGCTGATCACGGCCGACCACGGCAACGCCGACAAGATGCTCGCCGAGGACGGCTCGCCGTTCACGGCCCACACCACGGCGCTCGTGCCGTTCGCGCTCGTGGACTTCGCGGGCACCGGGCGGGTGCTCGACGGCCGGCAGGGCGCGCTCTGCGACATCGCGCCCACGCTGCTCGAGCTCGTGGGCCTCGAAGCCCCCGCCGCCATGACGGGCAAGAGCCTGCTGGCGTAACCGTCTTGCATGCGAGGCGCCCGCAGCCCAGGTTGTGGGCGCCTCGCTCCCTACGCGAACACCGTGCGGATCAGCAGCAGGTAGATCAGCGTGCCGCCGATCATCGACAGCGACATGCTCCTCTTCCACGCGTGCAGCCCCACCACCACCGCGGCCGCGATCAGCTCGGGCGCCATATGGTAGCCGCCCAGCGGGTCGCTCGTGCGGAAGCAGTACACGATCAGCAGACCCCACATGGCGGCGGGCAGCACCGTTCCCAGGTACGTGACGGTCTTCGGCGTCTTCTCGGCGGTGGGGAAGGCCAGAAACGACGCCCAGCGCGTGATCTGCGTGGCCAGCGCGCCGGCGGCGATCATGACCAGCATCTCGACCGCGCTCATCGCGCCTCCTCCTCTTCCGCGTTCGCCCCCGCGCCTTCGAGCCGCGTGCGCAGCAACAGCAGCAGCGCCACGATGGACACGAGCGCCGGCACGAGGAACCCCTCGCTTCCGAACGTGACGAGGCACGCGAGCGCCACGCCCAGCCCGACGAGCGACGCCCGGTGGTCGTCCTCGGCCATCCAGCAATCCAGGAAGATGACGATGAACAGCGCCTTCATGATGAAGTCGATGCCGGTGAGGTCCACCGGCAGCCCCGAGGCCACGTACGATCCCACGGCGGCGAACCCGGCCCAGTACACGAGGTTGAGCCCGGTGATCCAGGCGTACGTCCAGAAGCGGTCGACGCCGCGCGGCACCTCGAGCGGCTGGCACAGCGCGAACGTCTCGTCGATGAGGCCGTAGCGCAGAAACGCGCGCAGGCGCCCCGCGCCGCGGTACTTCTCCAGCATGCTGATGCCGTAGAACAGGTGGCGCGCGTTGATCATGAGCACGACGAGGAACACCGCGAGCGGCGCGAACGACGCGGCGAGCATGTCGGCCACCACGAACTCGGCCGACCCGGCGAAGATGGACACGGCCATGAGGGGCGCGGCCCAGGCGGGAAGCCCGATGGACGTGGCGTACACGCCGTAGGACAGCCCGCAGAACGCGAAACCCGCCATGAGGGGCAGCGTCTGCTTGAAGGCGAAGGGGAAGGCGGCCGCCGCCCGCGCGCGGCGGGAGGCGGTGCGCGCCGCGTCGGCGGCGGGGGCGGGTGCGCCGTCGAGGGCGGCGCCGTCCGGGTTCTCGTCCATGATGCTCCTCGTCATGCTCGTTCGGTGGTGGCTATGCTATGCTAGCCGCGAAAACCATGCAATATCGAAATTGCATGCAATGCAATTGCGCCCGCGCACGGCAAAGGAGGCTCGCGTGCCGTTCAACTCGTTCGACGACTACCCCATGAGCTGGAGGCCCGATCGCGCGCAGCTGCGCAAGCCGTACTACGCGTGCCTCGCCGACATGCTGGAGGAGGCCGTCCGCACGGGCGAGCTGCCCGTGGGCGTGAGCCTGCCGCCGCAGCGCGAGCTGGCCGACTTCCTCGATCTCAACCCCTCCACCGTCATGCGCGCCTACGCGCTGGCGCGCGAGCGCGGGCTCGTGTACGGCGTCACCGGCAAGGGCACGTTCGTCGCGCCGCACGCCAAGGGCGACCTCACGCTCACGGCCGACGGCTTCGACGAGGGCTGCATCGAGCTGGGCATGGTCACGGGCTTCAACCAGTGCGACGGCATGGTGGCCGAGGCCGTGCGCGCGGTGGCGCAGCGGGGCTACCTGTCGAAGCTCATGGACTACTCCAACCCCTGCGGCTACCCGCACCACATCGAGGCGGGCCGGCGCTGGCTGTCCTGGAAGGGCGTGCGCAGCGAGCCCGCCTGCGTCATGGTGACGTCGGGCGTGCAGAACGGGCTCGTCGTCACGCTGTGCGCGCTGTTCCGCGCCGGGGACCGCATCGCGGTGGACGCCTACACCTTCCCGAACTTCATCGAGCTGGCGAAGCTCTTGGGCATCGAGCTGATCCCCGTGGCGGGCGACGCGGCCGGCATGCGCGCCGACGCGTTGGACGCGCTGTGCCGCTCGGTGGACGTGCGGGGCGTCTACCTGATGCCCACCTGCGCGAACCCCACCACCGTCCACATGCCCGCCGAGCGGCGCGAGGACATCGCCCGCGTGGCGGAGCGGCGCGACCTCGTGGTCATCGAGGACGACCTGGGCGGCACGGTGGAGGGCCTCGACGGCGAGCTGGGACGGCCCGTCACGCCGCGCTTCATCGACCTGCTGCCCGATCGCACCGTCCACATCGCCGAGACCACCAAGACCCTGGCCAACAGCCTGCGCATCGCGTTTCTGGCCTGCTCCGAGCGCTTCAAGGACCGCATCGCGCACGCCGTGTTCAACGTGAACGTCAAGACGTCCTCGCTCGACGCCGAGGTGGTGGCCGAGCTCATCCTCAGCGGGGGAGCGGCCGGCATCGTGGCCCGCAAGCGCCAGCTCATGGTGGAGATGAACGAGCTGTACGACCGCATCTTCCCCGAGGCGCCGGCCCCGTCGTTTCCCTACCCGCTGTTCCGCTGGATGCCCATCGACCTGGAAGGGTCGTCGGCCCAGATCGAGGAGCGGCTGCGCGCGGCGGGCGTGCGCGTCTACCACGGCGACCGGTTCCGCGTCTCGGGCGAGGCGCCGGGCTCGTTTTTGCGCGTGTCGCTGTCCACCTGGGACGCGCCCGCCCGCCTCGGGCACGGCCTGCGGGTGCTCAGGCGCGAGCTGGACGCGGCCGGCGAGGACTCCTGTGTTTGTGCTGCGCCGCGCTTGCCCTGACGGGCGCGTTTCGCTATACTTAGCAACTTGCGTACCGATATACCTTGAATGAAAGAAGAGAGACGAACCTTGAACCCGCTCCTCATCATCATGCTCATCCTGCTCGTCGTTTCGGGCTTGGGCCTCATCGTATTCATCCTGTTGCATTCCGGCAAGGGCACGGGCATCTCCGACATGATCGCCAGCTCGGTGTACTCCACCCAGACCGGCACGAGCATCGTCGAGAAGAACCTCGACCGTATCACCATCGCCTTCGCGATCGTCTTCATGCTGTCGCTCATCGTGCTCATGATCATCTACCCGCACGGCACGATCTCAAAATAGCGGAAATTGCCCCTTCACAACGCAGAGGGGTTCGGGTAGAATAACCTGCGTTGCGTTTCAGGCAACACGTCGGAGTGGTGGAACGGCAGACACGCTAGCTTGAGGTGCTAGTGCCCGTTTAAGGGTGTGCGGGTTCAAATCCCGCCTCCGACACCAGAGAGAAACGAGAGAGCCTTCGGGCTCTCTTTTCGTATATGGCCGCCTCCTCGCGCGCGGCCGCGACCGCCGTCGGCGAAAGGAGCGAGCGTGGCGAAGGCGCTTGCAACGAAGAACGCGGTATCGGAGCGCATGCGCTCGATACGGCGCGTGCTGTGGATCATCCTCGTGCTCAACCTGGCCGTGGCCGCCGCCAAGTACGCCTACGGCGCGATAAGCGGCTCGGCGTCCATGCAGGCCGACGGCATCCACTCGGTGTTCGACTCGGCCGGCAACGTGGTGGGCCTCGTCGGCATCGCGCTGGCGGCGCGGCCGGCCGACGACAGCCACCCCTACGGCCATGCGAAGTTCGAGACGTACGCGAGCCTCGTCATCGGCGTGCTGCTGCTTTTGGCGGCCTTCGAGGTGGGGTCGAGCGCGGTGGGCAAGCTGGCGTCGGGCGTGTACACGGCTGAGGTCACCCCGCTGTCGTTCGTGGTCATGGTGGGCACGCTGGCCGTCAACCTGGGCGTGACCACCTACGAGCGCCGGTGCGCGAAGCGGCTCAAGAGCGAGGTGCTGGCGGCGGACGCGAACCACACGCTGTCCGACGCGCTCGTGTCCATCGGCGTCATCATCGGCCTGGCGGCCGTCGCGCTCGGCTTCCCCATGGCCGACCCCATCATGGCCCTCGTGGTGACCGTGGCCATCCTGGCCACCGCCTACGACGTGTTCAAGCACGCGCTGGCCACCCTGTCCGACCACGCGCGCATCCCCGAGACGGACGTGCGCGCCGCGGCCATGGAGGTCCCGGGGGTGCAGGACGCCCACCACATCCGCACGCGCGGCACCGAGGGCGAGGTGTACGCCGACCTGCACGTGCTCGTGGCGCCCGAGATGACCGTGGGGGAGGCCCACGAGCTGTCCGAGCGGGTGGAGCGGGCCGTGATGCGGCGGTTCCCCAACGTGATCGAGGTGCTCGTGCACATCGAGCCGAACGACGGCCACGAGGACTAGGGGGCGCGCATGACCGAGGCGGTGTTCTTCGACGTGGGCAGCACGCTCATCCGGCCGTGCCCTTCGGTGGCCGAGACGCTCGCGCGCGTGGCGGCCGAGCGCGGCCACGGGTGCACGGTGCGCGACATCGAGCCGCACATGCCGGCCATGGACGCGTACTACGAGGCCGAGTACCTGCGCGACGGCGATTTCTGGTGCTCGCACGAGGGCTCGACGGCCATCTGGCTCGACCAGTACCGCTACGTGTGCCATCTCGCCGGCATCGGCCACGATGCGGAGGGCGTGGCGCAGACCGTGCACGAGGCGTACCGGAGCGCGGGTTCCTGGGAGCTGTACGCCGACGTCGTGGAGTGCCTGAGAGCGCTCAAGGAGAGCGGGTACGCGTTGGGCGTGGTGTCGAACTGGGATGCGGGCTTGGAGGGGCTCCTGCGCGACCTCAGGCTGCTGCCGTACTTCGACACGGTGGTGTCCTCGGCGGTGGTGGGCTACCGCAAGCCGAACCCGGTGATCTTCGATCTCGCCTGCGAGCGGATGGGCGTGCGCGCCGAGGCGTGCGTGCACGTGGGCGACCGGCCCGACGCCGACGGCGACGGGGCCCGCGCGGCGGGCGTCCGACCCGTCATCATCGACCGCCACGACGCCGAGGCCGGCTGCGGCTACGAGCGCATGGCGGCGCTCACCGATCTCTTGGAGTTGCTCTAAGCGGCACCGCCCGGAGCGGGGCATGAAAAAAGCCCGTCGGCGAACCGACGGGCTTGTACGATCATGGAGCGGACGACGGGGTTCGAACCCGCGACCCCGACCTTGGCAAGGTCGTGCTCTACCAGCTGAGCCACGTCCGCATGGGTAACGCTCTTCAGTTCTCAAACCAACCGTCCCGCAAGGGAAGGATGGAGGCGACGCCCGGATTCGAACCGGGGGTGAAGGCTTTGCAGGCCTCTGCCTTACCACTTGGCCACGTCGCCATCTCGTCGATGTCGTCATGAAAAGGCCGGTCAAAACTGTTGCGTATGACCGGCCTTGTAGTGACGATGGAGCGGACGACGGGGTTCGAACCCGCGACCCCGACCTTGGCAAGGTCGTGCTCTACCAGCTGAGCCACGTCCGCATCGGCGAGGAAATATGATACTTGAAGTGATTCGACCGCGCAACCCCTGATTTCGGAAAAGTTCACGAAAATATTTCCGAAATTTGTCTTTGACGCTCAGCGATCTTCTGGTAGACTATCTGCTTGCTGACGCGGAAAACTTCCAACGCAGCGCACGTTCATGGGCGATTAGCTCAGGGGGAGAGCACTACCTTGACACGGTAGGGGTCACAAGTTCAAATCTTGTATCGCCCACCATGAATTCTGAAAGAGCCTTCGTAGTCGAAGGCTCTTTTTTGTCGTCCGGCAGCGTCTCGCGGCTCCGGGGCCGCGTCGGGAGGTAGGAGGGCGCCGGGGCGCGCGGGGCAGGGGCCGGCGCAGCGGCCCCCGTGCGCGCTAGTCCTCGTCCTCGAGCTTCTTGAACTCGTGGTGCCCGCAGTTGGGGCAGGCGGGCAGCGCCTCGGCATCGCTCGTGATGCGCACGACGTAGCCGCAGTGCTCGCAACGGTAGCGGCCTGCGCCGGGCTTGTCGCCGGTTTGGTATTCCATGGTCGTCTCCTTCCGGTCGGGTGCCTTCGAGCCCCCAGCCTACCGCAGCCGCCCCCGCGTGCGGTGGCGGCGCCGTAACGGTTCCCCGTCCGCTCGCTTGCGCGGCCCGGCGCGCGAATTCGCGCCAATTCACCCGGATAGGGTATGGTGCGCCGCGCCCGCAACCGGGAAGATGAGGGGCGAAACGAAAGCGGTCGAGCGCCCGGGTGCGGGCGGAAAGCGAGGAGCCATGGACGTCGGTTCGCGCGATGCGGTCATCTCCATCAACATCCCCTTCGTCAGCGACGAGCGGCCCTTCCAGACGGGCCACTGCCTCGTGGGCGACCGGGAGGCGCGCATGCGCTACCTCGACGCGCTCGCGGCCGAGGCGCGCGCGGTGGCGCCCGAGGCGGCGGGCTGCACGGTGCGCGCGGTGAAGGTGGTCGGGCCGAGCCCCTCCATCATGAGCCCTGACGCCCTGGGCGCGCTGCTGCGCGAGGTGCGGCAGCTGTTCGACGTGGCCGACGGCTGCGAGGTGGGCATCGAGGCCGCGCCCCACACCGTGGGCGTGCCCTCGCTCACGGGCTGGGGCCAGGGCAAGGTGAACCGCGTCGTCCTGCGGGCCGACAGCGTGCAGCCCGAGGAGCTCGCGGCCCTCCAGCGCCCCTTCGACAGCGTGCAGGTGCAGAACGCGCTGCTGTTCCTCGAGCGCTTCCACCTGGGCAACGTCGACGTGGCGCTGCGCTACGGCATCCCGGGCCAGACGGAGGCGTCGCTCATGCGCACCCTCCGCTCGGTCGCGGGCATCGAGCCGGTGCACCTCACGCTCGAGCCGCTGCTGGCGGCGGAGGAGGGCGTCGCCGACGAGGAGGCCCAGCGGCGCCTCTACGAAGCGGCGTGCGAGCGCCTGTCCTCGTACGGCTTCGAGCAGTACGCCGTGGGCCGCTTCGCCCGGGACGCGACGCATCGCGAGGCGTTCGCGACGGCGCTCGGGCGCGGCGCCCAGCTCGTCGGCCTCGGCATCGACGCCCGCAGCGTCTACGGCTCCGTCGCCTACGTCAACACGTCCGACTACGCCGCGTACGTCGCGCACAGCGCCGATGCGCGCGAGACGGTGGCCGAGGCGGCCACCCTCGACGCCGCGGCCCGCGCCCGCCTGTTCGTGCGCACGCGCCTGGCCTGCGGCGGCGGTTTCACCGCCGACGAGCTCGCCGCGGCGTGCGGGCCGCTCGACGCGGCGCTCGCCCGCGAGCTCGACGAGCTGGAGCAGGCGGGCCTCCTCGAGCGCGCCGGGGGCGCGTCGCGCCTCACGCGGCGCGGCATGTTCGCCTGGGCGCGCTGAGCGCTACAGCCGCGCGGGGGCGTCGGCCGCCTCGCGCCCCTTCTCCTGCACGAGGTCGATGAGCTCCTGCTGGGTATGCACGCCCAGCTTGCTGTACACGTTCGAGATGTACGTCTTGATGGTGTTCTCGGACAGCACCAGCTTCTCGGCGATCACCTTGCGGCTGCGGCCCTGGGCCAGGTAGGGGAGGATCTCGGTCTCGCGCGCGGTCAGCAGGTTCTCCAGCGCGAGGGTGGCGCACGCCGTGTCGATGTCGGTCTCGGCGGCGTGCTCGGCCGGGCGCACCATGCCCCAGCTCTCGTAGGGCGACGCGCTCGTGGACATGAACAGGCACGCCAGCAGCAGCGACGTGGACATGAGCACCGACGCCTCGTGGTCGAGCCCGTACAGGAACGTGTCGATGGAGATGAGCCCCACCCCCTGGCCGAGCGCCATCATGCACCCCATGAGCGCGAACAGCCACCGCACCATGCCGCGCGACTGCGTGGCCAGGTACACGCACAGCACCCACAGCACCACCTGCGTCATGTAGTAGCCGGCCACGCACAGGATGAACCCGACGAACGCGTTGCCGTTGAGCGCCACGAGCGTGAACCCGAGGGCCAGAAGCGGGATGCCCGTGTGGTAGATGAGGCGGTTGAAGTCGAACCGGCCCCGGAACACCACGACGGCCGCCGCGCCCGCCGCCAGCAAGAAGCCGATGGACGACAGCGGGTTGAGCGCGCTGTGCCCCTCGCCGGCGGTGATCTGCGTGAAGATGCCCTGCAGCATGCCCAGGGCGAGCCCCGCCAGCAGCAGTGTCAGCACGAACTTCACGGGGATGCGCGCCCGCTCCACCTTCCGCGACTCCTTGAGGCCGTAGTGGCGGCGCAGCCGGTCGAGCACGGGCGGCGCGAGCACGAGGAACGCCACCATGAGCCCCTCGCGGGCGTTGCCGCCGATCCAGTACAGCGACATCTGCACGGGCACGCAGATGACGAGCGCGGCGATGGCCGCGGTGGAGATGAAGCGCAGGCGCGTGGCTCCCATCGACCCGAACAGCTCGCCGATCTCGGCGTACAGAAACGCGCTGGCCGCGCCCATGGCGACCGACTGCACGGCGAAGGGCGCGCCCGCGAGTTCGCCGTCGAAGCTGCCGTCGGCGAGGTCGGACGCCAGGATGACGGCCCCCAGCGCGAAGGCGAGCGCGTAGCGCCGCGCCCGCCGCTGCGAGCGTGTGCCGCCATCGCCCAGGTAGCGCATGAGGAACAGGGCGAACCCCGTGACCGCGAAGGCCAGCAGCAGCGCGAAGCGCGACGGCAGCGCGACGGGCCCGAGCTCGATGACGAGGCTCGTCGGGCTCTGGTAGATGATCCAGTTCCACGACCAGAACAGCCCCAACACGATGCAGAACACGATATCGAGCGCCGAAGCGCGCCGCTTCGCCATGATGAACCACCGTCTCCCTCGCGGCCCCAAACGGGCCGCCGAACCCCTCTTGCCGACATCGATCCCATGGTACGCAACCGCGGTTGCCCGCACAAGCGAAACGTTGACGCCGACGCTCCCTTTTCCCTTCCATGGTCGCATGAAATCGCAGATCACCGTTCACCCGAGACGGGTGAATTGCGGGCGATTTCCGGGTTTGGGCCCCCGTCGGGTGAGTACAAGCGCCCGCGCAGCGGCGATGATGCGGTGCAGCGGGCCGAGCGGCCCGGCATCATGCACGAACGGGAAAGGGGAAAGACATGGGAGAAGATCTGACGCGCCGCGATTTCCTGATGGGCGCCGCCGCGATGGGAAGCATCGCCGCGCTCGGCTTGGCGGGGTGCGCGCCCCAGACGACGAACGCGGGCGCCGCCGACAAGACCGAGACGGCCAAGGCGGACGCGGGCGGCGAAGGCGGCGGGGAGGGCGGTGGCCCGGGCGGCGGATCGTCCGAGCCCACGGCGTTCTCGGGCCTCACCGACGACGGCCGCGTGCGCGGCTACTGCGGCCCCGGCGACTGGCTGGGCGCGCCGCCGACGGTCGACGACGCCGACATCGTGGACGAGAAGACGTTCGACGTGGTGGTGTTCGGCGGCGGCCACGCGGGCCTCATGGCCGCGTGCGGCGCGGTCGACGAGGGCGCCACGGTGGCGGTCATCGAGATGCAGCCGTGGTCGAGCTACGTGGACGAGGAGAACACGAGCGGCACGAACCTGGCGGGCTGGTACGGCGAGGACATCGGGCACGTGAACTCGCAGTTCCTCATCGAGCGCGGGTTCGGCCCCTACAACACCGGCGAGATCACGGCCGAGTTCTGCAAGCGCGCGGGCGGGCGCGTGAACCCGGGCCTGCTGCGCAACTACGTGCAGAGCTCCGGCCCCATGTTCGACCGCTACAAGGAGATCTACGACGGCTACGAGGCCGAGCGCAAGGCCAACGACAGCGCCGTGTTCATGAAGGACACCCAGGTGGTCATCCCCGGCGTGGACGTGCCCGACGAGGGCACCTTCGATATGTCGAACATGTTCGAGTACCCGCTGTGCAACACGCAGGCGGCCTGGAGCGGCGCGAACGTGGAGTATCCCATCGAGTGCGGCGGCTACAAGACCTGGCCGTGCAACGCGCAGTTCTACGGCTACCAGGGCAACAACATCGAGTTCGTGCACAAGTACATCGTCAAGCACACGCAGGAGAACGGCGCGGAGTGGTTCTTCCAGCACACGGGCACCGTGCTCGTGCAGAACGACGCGGGCGACGTGACCGGCCTCATCGCCGAGGGCCCCGACGGCTACGTGAAGTTCAACGCGAACAAGGGCGTGGTGCTGGCCGCGGGCGACTTCATCGGCGACCCCGCCATGTGCTGGGCGCTGCTCAACGAGGGCATGGAATGGGGCGAGCGCAGCGGCGCGACGAAGGACGACTGGACGCAGACCGGCTTCCGCACCGGCGCGGCCCACAAGATGGGCTGCTGGGCGGGCGGCATGATCGAGCCCAGCCCGCGCGGCTGGATGGGCCTCGGCGGCGCCGCGAGCGGCCCGTGGGGCACCGCGCCCCTGCTCATGCTCAACTCCGAGGGCAAGCGCTTCTGCAACGAGGGCGCCATCCCGCAGCTCTCGGCGGTGTCGCTGCGCCAGCCGCACGGCCTGTGCACCTGGGTGTCGGACGCGAACTGGAAGGACATCGTGGGCAAGGCCCCGCTCGACCACGGCGCGCCGAACTTCGGCATGGACGACTACATGGACGCGCTCGAGGCCGACATGGCGAAGGTGCCCGTGGGCGACGCCGAAGGCTACGAGGTGGTGGGCGCGAACCTGGCCGAGCGCAAGATGATGAAGGGCACGGTGTTCGCCGCGAACACGCTGGAGGAGCTGGCGACCATCCTGGGCTACGAGGGCGACGCGGCGACGGAGTTCGTCAAGAGCATCGAGCATTACAACGAGCTGTGCCACAGCGCCGACGGCGACACCGACTTCGGCAAGGACGCCGCCTACCTGGCGCCCATCGAGACCCCGCCCTTCTACGGCGGCAAGGGCCAGCTGTCCCACAGCTCCACGCCCATGATGGTGACGATGTCGGGCCTCGTGTCCGACGAGTCGCAGAACGTGCTGAAGACCGACTGGACGCCCATCAAGGGCCTGTACGCGGCCGGCAACTGCCTGGGCGGCCGCTACGGCTTCGGCTACAGCACGCCGTTCGCGGGCAACTCCGTGGGCATGGCGATGACGCACGGCTGGCTGGCCGGCAAGACGGTGGCGAACCTGTAGGCGCCGCCGCGCAATGCGGATCCCGAGGAACCCCCTCCCTCCCGTTCCTCTCTCCGAGAAAGGGCCGTTTACGGCCCTTTCTTCATGTTCCGGCCCGTACGGGGCCGTCTTCGGCAGGGCGCATCGCCCGGGGAGGCGTCGGCGCGCCCCGCCCGCCGTTCGCCGGCGGGGCGGTGCGTACGAGGCGCTTCGCGCTGCGAATTCGGGCTCCGGGCGCTTCCTGATCGAAAAAATCAAGATTACCCCGGGGTAAGAAACGCCGATGCCGATTGTTTGCGGGGGGGGGGCTCTATCATTACCCTTGACGGTACTACATCAAGCGCAAATCGCATAGGCAAGACGGAATCCTCCGAGAGGGGGCTTGGCTTGTCGGTGCCTGCGCCGGGGTAAAGGATCGAGCTGGAACCGACACGGCGACATAGCATGCTCAGAACCGCGAGGAGGGCCGCTGCAACGGCGCTCCTCGCGGCGCTCGCGGCCTGCTGCCTGGCGCTGGCCTGCCCGGCGGCGCCGGCGCGCGCCGAGGGCGGGGGCGCGTCGGTCGAGCTGTACGAGGGCGCCCCCTCGGCGAACGAGCGGTTCTCGGTGGCGGGGATGCTTCCCGGCGACGCGGAGTCGCGCGACTTCGCCGTGAAGGTGGCGCACGCGGAACCCCTCGACGTCCGTTTCGCCGTCGAGGTCGTTTCGGACGAGCGGGGCTTGGCGGACGTCCTGAACGTGCGCCTGGAGGACGCTGCGGGCGCGGTCGTGTACGACGGGCCGGCGAGCGCGCTGTCGCGGGAGCCCGCCGCGCTCCGGGTGGACGACGGCGCGGGGGAGACCGTCCTCGCCTGCCGGGTCACCGTGTCGTTGAGCGCGTCGGCGGGCAACGAGTTCCAGGGGGCGCACGCGCAGGTCGACCTGCATTGGTCGGTGGACGCGTCCGACGAGGGGAAACTGGCACCTCTGGCGAAGACGGGCGATGCGCTCGGGGCCGCGCTCGGGGCGCTCGCGCTGCTGTGCGTCGCCGCGGCGGCGGCCCTCGCCGCGAGGAGGCTGCGGGGCCGGCGCAGGCAGGCGCTCCGCCTGGTAGCGGCCGCCGCGCTGGCTTCGCTGGTCGTCGCGCTCGCCTGGGCGCTGCTCTCGCCGCGCGCCAGCGTGCGCGGGAACGTCTTCGACACGGGCACCGTCTCCATCGACCTGAACGGCGGCGCGCCGGCGTTCTCCGAGCGATCGGCGCGGCTGGAGCCGGGCCGGGCCGTCACGGAGGAGCTCGTCGTCGCCAATACGGGGACGGCCGCCGCCCGCTACTGCCTGTACCTCGAAAACCTCCAAGGCGACGCGGCCGATGCGGTGGAGTTCACCGTGCTCCTCGGCGATGCGGTGCTGTTCTCGGGCGACGCGGCGCAGCTGGAGCGCCGCGGCTCCTGCGCGTCCCCGACGATCCTCGAACCCGGCCAGGCCGAGACGCTCGCCGTCTCGGTGCGCCTGCGGGAGGGGGCCGGCGACGACCGTCAGGGCGGCGGCGTCGGGTTCGACCTCTGCGCCGACGCGGTGCAGGTCGCGAACGTCGGGGGAGGGGGATTCTGATGGCCTCGGCGAGCCCTTCGACGGCCGCCGCGCCGCGCGGCCTTCGCCTCGCGCTTGCGGCGAGCGCTCTGTTGCTGGCGGCGTCGGCGCTGGTCGCGACCGGGACGACGCGCGCCTGGCTCACCGACGCCGTGGTGAACGAGGGCAACGTCGTCAGGTACGTCGAGCCGGCTGTCGCGCCGCTTGAGGAGGCTCCCGAGCCGGCGGAGGGGGCCGGCGCGCGCGACGATCCCGCCGACGCCGCCCCGCTCCCTGCGGACGATGCGGCGCAAGGCGAGGCGTCGGATGCGGGGGAATCGCCGCCCGCCCCTGCGGGGCAGAGCGCCGATCCCGTCCCGGAGGACGTCGAGGGAGAGGGGTGAGGCGCTCATACGCGATTGCGCATTGAGGGCGGGCGACGCCCTTCATCCGAAACGAAGCGACAAGGAAGAGAGTATCTATGGAAACGACCAACAACAGAAAGCTCATCGCCAGCGCGGCGCTCATCGTGGCGTCGGTGGCGCTGCTGCTGGGCCTCACGTTCGCCTGGTTCACCGACACCGCGGCGAACAGGGGCAACAAGATCCAGGCCGGCACGCTGCAGGTGGCGCTGCTGGAGAACGGGGCGGACATCGGCGGGTCGTCCGATCCCGTGTTCGACCACAACCTATGGGAGCCCGGCTATTCGACCGGCACCGCTTTGGCCGTGAGGAACGACGGCACGCTCGCCGTGAAGTACAAGCTGGGCTTCCAGTTCGGCGACATGGGCCAGAGCAAGGGCATCGAGCGCGTCATCGACGTGTACGTGCTCGACCACGACGGCGCCGTGACCGACGCCGACGTGCCCGCGGGCACCCTGGCCGAGTTCGCGGACGGCTCGAAGGCGCTGGCCGAGGGAGACCTAGCCCCGGGCGCCACGAGCGACGCCGTGAACGTCGTGCTCAAGATGAGCGCCGGAGCGGGCAACGAGTACCAGGGCGCCGTCGCGAACTTCGACATCCTGTTGACGGCCACGCAAGCCCCCTCCGAAGCCGACGGTTTCGGCAACAGCGACTACGACAAGGATGCCGCCGTGGACTTCGCTCCGGTCTCCGACGGCGAGGGGCTGAAGAAAGCGCTGGAGAGCGGGAAAAGCGTCTCTTTGGAGCAGGACGTCGTTCTGGGCGAAGTGCTGAAGCTCGAAGGCGACGTGGTGATACAGGGCAACGGCAACGCGCTCGTCGTTCCCGACGGGGCGGACCGGGTCATCGACGTCTCGAACGCAAGCGAACCCGTCAACATCACGCTTTCGGGGGTTGACGTCAAGGGGCCGGATTCAGGTTCCTACACGCGCGGCATGTCGTTCTACGGCAATGCCGAGGTCCGCTTGACGATGGACGACTGCTCGGTCTCCGCAAGCTCGTACGCGCTCAACGTGGCGAGCGAGAACAAGAACGTCGACCTGACCGTGAAGAACACGGTCCTCGACGGGTGGTGCGCGTTCCAGACATGGTCGCCGAATACGCGCGCAACGTTCGAGAACTGCACGCTCATCGGGACGAACGACAAATCCGAAGGGCCTTCGAACGGCTTTTCCACGGTCGTCATCAACGAGGATGCCGGCGGCAGCGCGATCGAGTTCCTGAATTGCCGCATCGAGGCGGTCGAGACCAACTCGAACGCGCAGACGCTGTTGAGCATCCGAAGCAACGACAACACCGTCACCTGCACGGGCTGCACGTTCGTGTACAACGGCGAAACGGTCGGCAGCGAGAACGCCCCGATACACCGGTACGACAATCTGTCGGGGAACAAGCTGATCATCGACGGCGTCGACGTCCTGGCGTAGGTTCGCTCGGGAGAAACGGGGAAGAGTATCTATGGAAACGACCAACAACAGAAAGCTCATCGCCAGCGTGGCGCTCATCGTGGCGTCGGCGGCGCTGCTGCTGGGCCTCACGTTCGCCTGGTTCACCGACACCGCGGCGAACAAGGGCAACAAGATCCAGGCCGGCACGCTGGAAATCGAGCTGAACGACGGCAGCGCCGCGCCGCTTATCAGCGGCGACGGCGTGCTGTGGGAGCCGGGCTCGTCGCAGAAGGCCGCGGTGACGGTGAGGAACGTCGGCAGCCTGTGGCTCAAGTACCGTTTCTCGGTTTCCGACCTCTCGGTTGCGGAAGCGGGCAACGGCGGCGACATCGCCGATGTCCTCGACGTGTACAAGGTCGACAAGGCGGCTGAAAGCGTCACGGCCGACGACCTGACCGCCGACAACAAGATCGGCACCCTGGCCGGCCTTGCCGCCGATGAGGAGGGGACGGGCGACGCCGTCCTCGCGCCTGCGGGGAATGCGAGCGATCCCGCGTACGCCGATGCTGACGCATTCACCCTCGTGGTGAAGATGCGCGAGGAGGCGGGCAACGCCTACCAGAACGCGGGCATCGACTTCACGATCAACGTGGTCGCCGCTCAATTCGCCCACGAGACGGACGGTTTCGGCAACAAGGACTACGACGCTGCGGCGACGTACCCCGCGCTGGTGTCGTCGGAAGCGGAGCTCAGGGTAGCTGCAGCGAAGGGCGGCGTCGTGGAGTTGGCCGCCGACGTGGCGTTGACGGAATCGGTGACGTTCGCCGAGGACGCCGCGCTCGACCTGCAGGGCAGGACCTTGACCGTCGCGGGCGGCTCGCAGCCGATCAACGTCGCGTCGGGCAAGACGCTCGTCATCGAGGGCGACGGCCATATCGCAGGCGGCGTCTACGCGAACAGCAACGGCAACGTCGTGATCAACGCCGGGACCGGGTTCTCCCTAGCGTCGAGCGTAGACGCCGGCTGGGCCGTATGCGGAAATGCGAACGCGAACCTCACGGTGAACGGGGGGACGTACACCGCCACCGAAAAGGGCGCAGCGGTCATCCAGCGCACGGGGACGGGCGGCACGCTGAGCGTCTCCGATGCGACGGTGAACGTCGGGGTTTCGTCCGTGATGCAAAGCTGCGGCATCAGCTCGGGCGCGAGCGAAACCGTTCTGCGCAACGTGACGGTGAACGCGGGCCACAGCACAGCCGTGAAGCTCACGAGCGATTACAGCTCCGACACGATACGGGGAGGCTCGTTCGTCACCGACAAGACCGCCGAAGGCCTTGCGGCCAACCCCACCATCCGCTACAGCGGCAAGCTCGATATCTCCGACGCCTCCATCACGCGGGTGGGCACGGGCATCGGGTACTACAAAACATATCCGCCGGCCACCGAGGTCAAGGATCTGACGATCTCGAACGTGAGCTTCGACGCGGCCCCCGGCGCGGCAGGCGTCGACGTCGGCGTGCAGTGAGCGCGGGCCGTCGTTGAGGGGGCCGCATCCGCCGACCAGGGGCGGTTCGGCGAACAGCAAGCTAATCGAGCAGGGGGCGCGCCGCCGGCCCCCGCTCTCCATCGTCTGAGGAGATCCGTGTCTGCACGCAAAACCTTCACCATGCTGTCAAACATCGTCACCAGCGTCGTCTTCGCGCTCGCGCTGTGCTTCACGGCGGTCGTCGTGGCGACGACGCTCACGTCGGGACGGGGAGAGGCCAGCCTGCTGGGGTGGAAGCCCTACGTCGTGCTGTCTGATTCCATGCGGTCCGAGTTCCAGGTGGGCGACATCGCGGTGTCGCATGCGGTCGATCCCGCCACGCTGGGGCCGGGCGATATCGTGACGTTCGAATCCGTCGACCCCGACAGCTACGGCGAGGTGTTCACGCACAAGATCCGCGAGATCACGGAGTACGAGGGCGAGCGGGCGTTCGTCACCTACGGCACCACCACCGGCGACGACGACGCGTATCCCGCGCCGTTCAGCCGGGTGGTGGGGCAGTACGCGTTCCGCATCCCCCAGGCGGGCTACGTGTTCCAGTTCTTCAAGTCGCCGCTGGGCTACGTGGTGCTCGTGCTGGCGCCGTTCTCCGTCCTCATCGGGCTGCAGGTGAAGCGGTTCGTCGGCTTGCTCGCCCAGCGCAGGAAGGAGAGCGCCCGCGCGCTGGCCCAGGAGCAGGCGCGGTCGCGCGCGCTGGAGGCCGAGCTCGCCGCGCTGCGCGGGCGCCACGTCGCCCCGTCCGCCGCGCCCCGCCCGCCGCTGCCGCCCGACGGCGCGGACGCGCGCCGCATGCGGGGAGGGGGTTTCCGATGAGGGTCGAAGCGGCCGACCCCCGGGAGCACCTGTCGCCCGCGCAGATGTGCGTGATGGGCATGATCGCCGCGCATTCCGCGGAGGGCGGCGGCGCGATCCTGTCGAAGCGCCAGATGAGCATGCTGTCCGGTTACAGCGACGACGCGATCAAGCTGGCCGTTCGGGAGCTGAAGCGCAAGGGCTACCTGACGGTGGAGTCGCGCTTCGCCGAAGACGGCTCGCGCCTTTCGAACCGCTACCGCATCGTGGCGCCCGGTTAGTCCTCGCGCCCTCGCGGCGGCGCGCCCCGCCCGCCGTTCGCCGGCGGGGCGTTGCGGGGGCGGGCGAAGTCCGGTATCCTAGCCGTCGTGAGAGTACGCAAGCGCGTACGAAGGGGCGCACCACCTCGGGTGCGATCTGCTTCGTGCGCGCTTTTTTCATGCCCGGAGGGCGGCTATGCGCCGGCGGGCGGAGAGGAGGGGCGGTGGCGAAGGTGAACGGGGTCGAGCGGCCCGACGCGGACGGCGGGACGCTCGCCGAGCTGCTGGCGCTCGACGGCGTGGACGCCGCGCGCGTGGCATGCGAGCTGAACGGTCGGATCGTGCCGCGCGACGCGTACGCGGCCACGGTGCTGCGGGCGGACGACGCGCTCGAGGTGGTCCGCTTCGTGGGAGGCGGCTGATGGACGCGCTCGACCGTCGCATCGGCGCGGACGCGCGCGCGAGGCTGGCGGCGGCGCGCGTGGGCGTGGCGGGGCTCGGCGGCCTGGGGTCGCACATCGCCGTCATGCTGGCGCGCTCGGGGGTGGGCGCGCTGCACCTCGTGGACTTCGACCGCGTGGACGAGGGCAACCTGAACCGCCAGCACTACTTCCGCGAGCACCTCGGCCGACCGAAGACCGAGGCGCTCGCCGAGCAGCTGCGGCGCATCGAGCCGGGCATCGAGCTGGCGCTCGACCGCGTGCGCGTGGACGCCGGCAACGCGGCGGCGCTGTTCGCGGGCGAGCGCATCGTGTGCGAGGCCTTCGACGACCCCGCGTGCAAGGCCGACCTCGTGAACGCGCTGCTGGCGGAAACGCCGGACACCGTGGTGATCGCGGGGAGCGGCATGGCGGGCGCGGGCCCGGCCGACGCCGTGGTCACGCGCCGGGCGGGACGGCGGCTGTACGTGTGCGGCGACGGCGCGACCGACGTGGCGGACGCCGCGCTGTTCGCGCCGCGGGTCGCCCTGTGCGCCGCGCAGCAGGCGCTCGTCGCGGTGCGCCTCGTGCTGGGACTCGAAGAAACGTGACGACATACGCGAAACGGGCCGCGGAGGCGGCCGGGAAGGGATAGCCATGGCATACGAACCGGACACCTGGTCGCTCGGCGGCCGCACGTTCACCTCGCGCTTCATCCTGGGGTCGGGGAAGTTCAACCTCGACCTCGTGGAGGCGGCGGTGCGCGACGCGGGCGCGCAGATCGTCACGCTGGCCGTGCGCCGCGCGAACACGGGGCAGGACGAGAGCATCCTCGACGCCATCCCCGAAAGCGTGACGCTGCTGCCGAACACGTCGGGGGCGCGCACGGCCGAGGAGGCGGTGCGCATCGCGCGGCTGGCCCGGGCGATGGGCTGCGGCGACTTCGTGAAGGTGGAGGTCATCCGCGATGCGGCCTACCTCATGCCCGACAACGCCGAAACCGTGCGGGCCACGGCGCTGCTGGCCGAGGAGGGCTTCGTCGTGCTGCCCTACATGTTCCCCGACCTCGTCTGCGCGCGCGACCTCGTGCGGGCGGGCGCGGCGGCCGTCATGCCGCTGGCGGCGCCCATCGGCTCGAACAAGGGCCTGGCGGCGCGCGACTTCATCAAGATCATCGTCGAGGAGGTGGACGTGCCCGTCATCGTGGACGCGGGCATCGGCCGGCCGTCGCAGGCGTGCGAGGCCATGGAGCTGGGCGCGGCCGCGGTCATGGCGAACACCGCGGTGGCCACGGCGGGTGACGTGCCCCTCATGGCGGCCGCGTTCAAGCGCGCCGTGGAGGCGGGCCGCGCGGGCTACCTCGCCGGCATGGGGCGCGTGCTCGACCGCGCCGAGGCCTCCTCGCCCCTCACCGGGTTCCTCGCGGACTAGGGGGCGCGCATGGACATCGCAAGCGCCCCGCGCTTCCCGCGCCTCGACGCCGTGGACCCGGCGGACGTGGCGCGCGACCGCGGCATCGATCCCTTGGCCTACCTTCCCGACATGGACGTCACCGACTCGCCCGTGCTCGGCGAGCTGCTCGACCGCGCGGCGGCGTTCGACTTCGACGCCGTGGGGCAGGCCGACGTGCGCGCCGCGCTCGCGGCCGACCGCCTTTCGCCCGAGGGCTTCGGCGCGCTGCTGTCGCCGGCCGCCGAGCCGATGCTGGAGGAGCTGGCCGCCGCCGCCCGCGCCGCGCGCCGGCGCTGGTTCGGCAGCACCGCGTACCTGTTCACGCCGCTGTACCTGGCGAACTACTGCGACAACCACTGCGTGTACTGCGGGTTCAACCGCGACAACGACATCTGCCGCGCGCGCCTCGACGCTCCCGGCATCGTCGCCGAGCTCGACGCGATCGCGGCGACCGGCCTCGAGGAGATCCTGCTGCTCACGGGCGAGGATCGCGCGCGCACCGACGTCGCCTACATCGGCGAGGCGTGCAAGCTGGCCGCCGAGCGCTTCCGCATGGTGGGCGTGGAGGTGTACCCGATGAACGAGGACGAATACGCCTACCTGCACGCATGCGGCGTCGACTACGTCACGGTGTTCCAGGAGACGTACGACCCCGCGCTCTACGGCAAGCTCCACCTGGCGGGGCGCAAGCGCGTGTTCCCGTACCGCGCGAACGCCCAGGAGCGCGCGCTGAGGGGCGGCATGCGGGGCGCGGCGTTCGGCGCCCTGTTGGGCCTGGGCGACTTCCGGCGCGACGCGCTCGCCTGCGGCCTGCACGCGTGGCTGCTGCAGCGCGCCTACCCGCACGCCGAGCTGTCGCTGTCGTGCCCGCGCCTGCGCCCCATCGTCGGGAACGGATCGCTGGGGCCGCGCGACGTGGGCGAGCGCCAGCTTCTGCAGGTGATGTGCGCCTACCGCCTGCTGCTGCCGCAGGCGGGCATCACCATCTCGTCGCGCGAGCGCGCGGGCTTCCGCGACGAGGTCATGGGCATCGCCGCCACGAAGATATCGGCCGGGGTGTCCACGGGCGTCGGCGAGCACGCGAGCGAGGAGGAGGCGGGCGACGACCAGTTCGAGATCGCCGACGGCCGCGACGTGTCCCAGGTGCGCGCCGCCCTGCGCGCGGCCGGCCTCGAGCCGGTGATGAACGACTATGTGCGCCTGTGAGCCCGGTCTCCGGACCCCGTCGTTCGCGCGCATCTTCGTCACCGACCGCCTGAGCTGCGCGCGCCCGCTGCCGCAACAGGTGGAGCTCCTCGCCGCAGCGGGCGCCGTCGACGCGGTCATCCTGCGCGAGAAGGACCTCGACGCCGATGCGTACGCGCGCCTCGCGGCCGAGGTGGCCGCCGCCTGCGCCCGCTGCGGCGTTGCGTTCGCCGCGCATACGCAGGTGGACGCGGCGCGCCGCATCGGGTGCGCGGCCGTGCACCTGCCGCTGCCGCTGCTGCGCGCGCAGGGGCGCCCGGACGGGTTCGCCTGGGTGGGCACGAACGTCCACGAGGCCGAGGAGGCGGACGAGGCCGAGGCGCTCGGGGCCGACGCGCTCGTCGCGAGCCCCGTGTTCGCCCCCTCGTGCAAGCCGGCGACGGCGGCGCGGGGGCTGCCCTTCCTGCGCGCGACGGTGCGGCGCGCGCACGTGCCGGTGTTCGCGCTGGGCGGCATCACCGACGAGAACGAGCCTCTGATCAGGGAGGTCGGTGCGGCAGGCGCCTGCCGCATGGCGGATTACGCGCGTCGGTGAGGCGCACGGCAAGGCGTCCCGTGCAAATCGGGGCGAAGTAGGGGATAATGGGACGTCGACAAGCGAACGAGCGGTTCGGCGACGGAAACGGGGGAGACGCGGTGGGAGCGTCCAATTTCAGCGAGCGGGAACTGGCGGGCGGGTGCGAGACGTACGCGCGGACGGTGAACGACATCAAGGATCGGTACGGGTTCGATTTCGTGTCCATCGGCCTGACGGCCTTCATCGGCGCGCCGCTCAAGTGGGTCTACAGCGCGGGCGCCACCGGCGAGCGCCACCGCCGCATCGTGCTCGCGCCCGGGCACGGCATCGGCGGCATCACCATCAAGGCGGGCAAGCCCATGATGTTCACCAACATCGACGAGGAGATCGACCCGCGCGAGTACTCGTCGTACCCCATCGTGTTCGCCGAGGACCTGCACAGCTTCTGCGCGCTGCCCCTCACGCGCGACGGGCGCGTGGTGGCCGTGCTGCTGTGCGCCTTCCGCACCGCCAGCGACCAGCACGAGGCGGCGTTCCACCGGCTCATCGAGGGATTGGGCGACACGCTGTGCGGCCTGAGGGTGGTGACGAGCGACTTCATGGACTTCGAGAGCATCGCGGCCGAGAAGCGCTCCGACAACCAGAAGAACCCCATCTTCATCCGCTCGGAGCTCTCGCGCGTCATCGCCGCGCAGGAGGACGAGCGCAAGCGCATCTCGCGCGAGCTGCACGACGGCATCGCCCAGGAGCTGCTCACGCTGTCGTTCGTGTTCAAGCGCCTCTGCGCGCACGTGGACGCCGAGGGCGCCGACCTGCTCGCGGAGGCCAACAACGACCTGGACCGCGTGCTCGACGAGCTGCACAACATCTCGGTGGAGCTGCGCCCGTCGGCCCTCGACCACCTGGGGTTCGTGGCGGCCCTGCGCTCGCAGGCGGCCGTGTTCGAGCGCACGTACGGCAGCGAGATCGTGTTCGAGGGCAGCCTGTCGCGCGACCGCTTCGACCAGGCGCTCGAGACGCAGGCGTACCGCATCTGCCAGGAGGCCATCCTGAACGCCTGCAAGTACTCGGGCTCGGAGAAGGTGGTCGTGAAGCTCGAGGACTCGGCCGGATGGCTGCACGTGGGCGTCGTCGACTACGGCTGCGGCTTCGACACCGAGCAGCCCGAGATCAAGGGGAGCGGCTGCGGCCTCGTGGGCATGCAGGAGCGCGCGAGCGTCATCGGCGCCACCCTCACGATGGAATCCGACGAGCACGGCACGAGGGTGACGCTGGTCGCGCCGATGCACGTGGTGGAAGGCAAGGAGGTGGACGCATGATCCGCGTAATGCTGGCAGACGACCACGAGGTGGTGCGCGCGGGCTTCAGGATGATCTTGGAGCAGGATCCCGACGTGCGCGTGGTGGCCGAGGCGGCCGACGGCGCGCAGGCCTACGCCATCGTGGCGCGCGAGAAGCCCGACATCCTGCTCATGGACATCTCCATGCCGCCGGGGCAAAGCGGCCTGGTGGCCTGCGAGAAGATCGCGAAGGACTTCCCCGGCACGAAGGTGGTCATCCTCACGATGTTCGCCGAGCCGGAGTACCTGTTCTACACGCTGCGCGGGGGAGCTGCGGGCTACGTGCTGAAGAACTCGTCGTCCGAGGAGCTGATCGCGGCCGTCCATGCGGTGGCCGAGGGCGGCAGCTACATCCACCCGAAGATGACGGCGCTGCTCACCAAGCAGCTCGTGACGGGAGGCGAGGAGGAGGACCGCTCCTACCAGCAGCTGTCGAACCGCGAGCTGGAGATCCTGCAGCTTCTGGCGAAGGGCTTCACGAACAAGGAGATCTCCGAGCAGATATTCCTCTCGGTGAAGACCGTGGAGGCCCACCGCTCGAAGATATACCAGAAGCTCGGCCTCAAGACCCGTGCCGACCTCGTGGACTACGCCCTCCGGCACAAGCTGCTGAACGTGTAGCCGCCCTTCCCGGTGCCGTCTTCGGTAAGCCGCGAAGCCGCGCGGCCCACCGAAGACGGCACCGGCTACTTCTCGGCGCTCGCCTTCGGCTTCGCGGCGCGTCCCAGGGTGAACGACAGGGCGCGCGTGGGGCAGGCGTCGATGCACGATCCGCAGGCCATGCAGTCGCCCGCGCGCACGATCACGTCGCGCTCGGTGAGCACCGGGTCGAGGATGGCGGGGTCGGACAGGCACGAGCGCTTGCACGCGTCGCAGCGGATGCACGCGCTGCGGTCGAACTTGACGTTCACCTGGCCCACGTGCCCGAGCGCTTCGTAGAAGCCGCCGAGCGGGCACAGCGCGCGGCACCACACGCGGTGGCCCCAGAACAGCTCCGCCAGCACGATGGCCAGCAGCACCCACACGCCCGTCACGGCGCCGAACAGGATGCCCTTGTTGATGGCGCTGATGGGCGAGAACGCTTCGAACACCGGCACGCTGGTCAGCGCCGACAGCGCGAGCACCGCCAGCGCAATCCACAGCTTCGCGTGGCGCGGCACCGGCATCTCCCGCACCTCGATGCGCAGCTTGCGCCGCACGGCGTCCACGATCTCCAGCAGCAGGTTGACCGGGCACACCCATCCGCAGAACGCCCGACCCCTGATCAGCCCGTACACGACGAGCACCGGCAGCGCGGCCAGCAGCCAATCGAGCTCGAACGTCTTGGAGGCGGCGGCCACCTGCAGGGTCCCGAAGGGGTCGAGAATCTCGAAGCCTCCGATGGAAGAGGAGGACAGGCTGCCGAAGAAGGGGAGGTCGGCAGGGGCGGCCACGGCGTCGTCGCCGCCGACGGACGTCCCGAACAGGCCCCAGCCGACCGCGATCACCGGCGCGGCGAACAGCACCAACGCCGCCGCCTGCACCGTGTGGCGCAGCCAGGACCAACGCAACGTGCGCGGAGCGTTCGGAGCGTCGCTCATCGCGTACCGGCCTTGGCGAGCGTGGGGTCGTCCTCGAAATTCGCGTAGACGAGGTTGATGCCGATGACGCCCTCGATGCCGATGAAGCCGCTCGCGATCTCGTGCGAATCGTCCACGGTCTCGGCTTCGATGGTGACGACGACCTTGTATCCGTTCGTCTCGTGCACTTCGACGCCCTCGCGCCGCGCGAGCTCCTGCGCCACGTCGTCGGTGCGCTCGGGGATCGTTTCCACGACCAAACTCGAAATGACCATGATGGGTTCCTCACCTTCGTTCATCGATTCCTCGGAGGGCCCGCCCCCTCCGAGGAAGGGGCGGGCGAGGAGGGAGGGCGGACGCGCGGTGCTCCGTCCGCCGGGTAGGCCTCGTTCTCTTACGCCTGCGCGTGGCAGGTGATGCACTGCTCGTGCGTCGGGTCCATTTCCAGGGAGCCCGCGTCGCCGCCGGCGTAGTGGTCGTCAGGCAGGGCGACCGCGTCGGCCAGCATGGGGTTGGCCTGCTCGTTCGCGCCGTGGCAGCCGTAGCAGCCCGCCGCGCCGAGGCTCTCGAAGCGGCCGTCGTGGCTCGTCGGCATCAGCGGCGGGGCGCCGGCCGGCACGTCCGCGTTGACGTTCTCCTTCGGCGCCTCCTGGCTGCAGCCGGCCACCGTGCCCAAACCCATCGCCATCACGGCTACGAGGGCAGCGGTTATCATGTGCTTCTTCATCGTCTTCCCCCTAGAGCTTCGTGATGGATACGCAGGTTTTCTTGTAGTCCGGTTCCTTGGACAGCGGGCAGTACACGTCTTGCACCGCCAGGTTCACCAGGGTCTCCTCGGCGAAGAACGGGGCGAACGTCACGCCGGTGGGAGGCTCGGTGCGGCCCGCCGTGGACACCTTGATGTCGAACTCGCCGTACGTCGACTTGACCTTCACCATGTCGCCGTCTTTGATGTCCATCTTCTTGCAGTCGTCGGGGTTCATGTTGAGCAGCGCTTCGGGCAGCGCGCGGTCGAGCTCGGGCACGCGGCGGGTCATCGTGCCGGTGTGCCAGTGCTCCAGCAAGCGGCCCGTGACGAAGTAGAACGGGTACTCGTCGCTCGGGGTCTGCGCGGGCGGCTCGTAGGGGCGGAACACCACGGAGGGCTTCAGGTTGGCGGACTTGTAGAAGCTCACGCCGCCGGCCTGGCCGGCCTTGCCGTACTGCTCCACGCCGATCTCGTCGAAGCCCTCGTCCTGCGAGCCCTCGGCGAAGCGCCACTTCGTGGACTTCCAGGTGCCGCCCACGTTGCGCACCGGCCACGTCATGCCGTGGTGCGCGAGGTACTCCTCGTAGGGCGCCAGCTGCTTGGCTTCCATCTTGAGCTTCGCGTTGAACGTCCCGTCGGCATCGTCGTTGATGGCCTTGGCCTTGTCGTTCATGTCGGGGTTCGAGAAGATGCGGTACTCTTCCCACAGCAGGCGGTTCGTCTCGCGGTCGTCGTTCTTGAAGTCGTGGGCGTTCTTGTCGTAGATGAAGCCGAACAGGTGGTCGAAGGAGTCCTTGCCGTCGATCTTCTCGCCGTCGAGCACGCGGTGCGCCACTTCCATGAACGCCCAGAGGTCCCATTTGGCCTCGCCCGGGGCGTCCACGGCCTTCTCGAAGACGGCGGTGCGGCGCTCGGCGTTGCCGAACTGGCCCTCGCGCTCCACCCACAGCGCCACGGGGAACACGACGTCGGCGTACTGCGTGGACAGGGTCGGGTACACTTCGTTGACCACGATGAACGCGTCGAAGATGCCCTTGTTCTCCGCGCCCTGGCCCAGGAAGCGGGTGAGGTTCGGCATGGACTGCGCCCAGTTGTTGTGCGCGGACCACATGAAGTCGATGTTGCCCTTCGACAGCTCGCGGAACATCTTCACCGTGTGCATGCCGGGCGCCTTGATCTCGTCGAGGTAGCCCTCGGGCAGGTCCCAGATGGCCTCGGTGTAGCGGCGGTGCTGCTCGTTGGCCACGAGGAGGTCGGCGGGCAGGCGGTGGCTGAACGTGCCCACCTCGCGGGCGGTGCCGCAGGCGGTGGGCTGGCCGGTCAGCGAGAAGGGGCCGCAGCCGGGCTGGGCGATCTTGCCGGACAGCAGGTGGATGTTGTAGATGAGGTGGTTCATCCACGTGCCGCGGTTGTGCTGGTTCACGCCCATGGTCCACAGCGACATGACCTTCTTGCTCGGGTCGGCGAAGACCGCGGCCAGCTCCTTGAGGTCCTCGACGGCCACGCCGGAGAGCTGGGAGGTGTACTCGAAGGTGTAGGGCTCCAGGCGGGCGGCGTACTCCTCGAACGTGATGGGGCTCACGGCGTCCACGGTCGAGCCGATGTCGCTCTTGTCGTAGCCGTCCTCGAAGGAGTTGCCGATGTCCTCGGTGCCCTGCTTGAACTGCAGGTGGTCGTTCACGAAGGCCTCGTCGTACTTCTTCTCCTGCACGAGGTAGTTGGCGATGCAGTTCGCGATGGCGAGGTCGGTGTTCGGATGGAAGATCATCGTCTTGTCGGCGCTCGCGCTCGTGCGCGTCCTGATGGTGCCGAGGTCGTAGTGCTTGACGTTCGGGTCGGAGAGCTTGTGGGCGGTCAGGCGCGAGTACAGCATGGGGTGCGCCTCGGCCATGTTGGCGCCCCAGGTGATGAACACGTCGGCCTGGTCGAGGTCGCTGTACGACCCGGCGGGCTCGTCGGTCTGGAACACGTTCATGAACGCGACCACGGCGCTGGCCATGCAGAGGCGCGCGTTCGGGTCGACGTTGTTCGAGAGCAGGCCGGCCTTGATGAGCTTGGCGCAGGCGTAGCCCTCGGTGATGGGCTGCTGGCCGCTCAGCCAGAACGCCATGCGGCTCTTGTCGGCCTTCCACGTCTCCTTGAGCTTGGAGGCCACGAGCTCAAGCGCCTCGTCCCAGGTCGCCTCGCGCAGGCCCTCGCCGGTGCCCTTCGTGGACTTGTCCTCGCGGATCAGGGGCTTCGTCAGGCGGTCGTCCCCGTAGAGGATCTTGCCCAGGTAGTAGCCCTTGACGCAGTTGAGGCCCTTGTTGGACTCGTTGTCCGGGTCGCCCGTGACGCTGATCAGCTTGCCGTCCTTGACCTCGCAGATGACGCCGCAGCCGCAGCCGCAGAAGCGGCACACGGCCGTGTACTTCTGGCCTTCGCCCGCCGCGGCGGTGGTCGACTGACCCTCGCCGCTCGCGCATCCAACGAGCGACGACATGGTGCCCGCCGCCGCGGCGCTTGCCAGCGCTACCGCCGTGGCCTTGACGAATCCTCGCCTTGAGATGTCCATGACATCCCTCCTTTTCCTCCCGTTGCTCACTCTTATGTCCTACCGTCCTCCAACGGTTTGGCAGTACTTTTCGGGGACGCGGGGCGCTGCTGCGCCGCGCCCGCTACGCCTGTTCGGGCGCGGCGATGCCCCGGGCGCGCTCCTGGTCGCTCGCGATGCGGATGGCCACGCGCGGCTCGCTGACCACGCAGCGCTCGACGCACAGCCCGCATCCCACGCATTTGTCCTCGTCGATGACGGGGGCGAACACGGAGTGGATGGCGTCGCCCTCGCGCAGGCGGTAGTCGATGACGATGGCCTCGTCGATGAGGGGGCAGGTGCGGTAGCACACTTCGCAGCGCATGCCCTGGAACGCGATGCAGAGGTCCTCGTCGATGACGGCGACGCCCATCTTCACGTCGGAGCGGGCTTCGACGTCGCGCAGCGCGCCCGTGGGGCAGGCCTCGACGCAGGGGAAGTCCTCGCACAGGCGGCAGGCCTGGGCGCGCGCGTCGATCATCGGCGTTCCCACGGCGGCTCCCGCGCTGTCGCGCGCGGGCTTGAGGGCGAGATAGGGGCAGGCCTCGACGCACTTGCCGCACTTGATGCAGCGCGCCACGAAGTCCTTCTCGCCGTGCGCCCCGGGGGGCCGCAGCAAGTCGGCCTCGCCGCGGGTGGCGTAGAACACGGCCTGGAATGCCACCAGGGCAGCCGACGCACCCGCTATGACGCTCGATACTTTCATGAAATCTCCTCTTCCTCGTCTCGTATCATCCGCTTGAGCTGGTCATGTGCCTATCGGGGTATATCCGGGGGCGCACGAGGAAAACCCCGTTGCGGGGCTAGGGTTTTATACTGTTTTTAGGAAAGAATAATGCTGACGAGGAGAAACGAAGCGCCCCGCATCGACGGACACGATGCGGGGCGCGGTTTTGCAGCGATGCGATACGGCGCGCGGGGCGCGAGGGCTAGGCGCTCAGGCGCACGCCCACGTAGGTGGCGGTTTCGGGCAGGCCCGAGATGTCGTACATGTCGGACAGCGGGATGGCCGACACCTTCCAGGTGTAGGTGGTGCCGTTCGCGTCCACCGTGCCCTGCTTGAACGTGTTGCCCACTTCGTCCACGCCCATGCCGTCCTCGGCGATGGTGGCAGGGTCGAAGCCCTCCGCGGCGATGGCGCTGTCGATGGCGGCGTCGAGGCCGCCCGACGAGAAGTCGGCGTAGTGCAGGCTCATGGACAGCCCGTCGGTGCGGTCGGCGTCGAGCGTCCACGACCCGTTGAGCAGCAGCGCGGCCTCGCTCGCGGTGAGCTTGGAGACGCCCTTGCTGTACAGCAGGCCCGCGTCGAGCTCGCTCACGTCGGAGGGGAGTTTGATCAGCTCGAGGTCGGCGTCCGGATCGTCGGACATACCCCCTTTGTCGATGACCGTGAGGCCCGCGTCGGCCACGGCCTGCTTGATCTCCTCGTCGCTCAGCGCGATGTAGGACGTGAGCGCCGGCAGGTCGTAGGACACCTCGCGCGACAGGTTCTCCTCCACGCTGGCCTGGGCGCGCGCCGCGCCGCCCTTCACGGTGTCCAGGATGTTGAACAGCAGGTAGCCGCCGATGAGGGCTGCGACCACGACGAAGGCGATCATGACGGCGATCTGGGGCTTCGGGATGTCGAGCGGCCGCTCGAGGCCGCTGCCGTCCAGATAGCGCACGGGGCCTTCCGTGTCCACGTACTCGTTTCTGCGTGACTTGAATAGCATTGCGTCTCCTGCGGTGATGTGCGTGATCGGTGCGAAACTGATGTTGCGCTTTGCGCATTATAGCATTGCCCGCTGCGACCTGCGCGCAAGCTGACGCGTCAACGTTATTTGCAGAGTTCCCGGAGGTTTTCGGGCGTCACCCCAGCTCGTATTCTCCGACGGCCGTCCTGCCGTCCTGCTCGTACGCGGTCAGGACGGTCTTGCCCTGCGCCTTCCTCTCCTTCGTCGTCGCGACGGCCTCTTCGGGGCTCGCCGGCGGAGGGGGGTCGAGCTCGTCCTTCCACACGTACCCGGTCGCCCCGTTGGTCGCCTCGACGAGGACGAGGTCGGGGAACAGCGCGTGCATGTCCTCGTACGAGCCCCAGACGTCGTCCGGCATGCCGGCGAGGGACCCGTAGGTGTTTCCGTGCTCGTTGACCGGGTACGGCACCGCGACGTCCTTTGCGTCGCGCAGCGGGGAGTCCGCGCGGTCCGGGGAGGGTTCCGCCGGTTCTGGGTTGCTCGCAGGGGCTGCGCAGGATGGCAGCAGCAGGGCGGGGAAGGCGGTGCAGGCGAGCGCGAGGGCGATCGCGGGGGCGCTCGGGGCAACGTCGAGCCGCCGAGCAACAGTGAAAACGCCGATGTCCGGCGGGTTTGTACGGGTTGCGTAAAATAATGTTTTGGCAATTGCCGAGCTGGGGGCGTCGTGTTAGGATACCAGGACACCCGTGGGGGAGTAGTTGGCTCGCATGCTGGGACATGCGAGCGGCACGTTCAACATCATGGCTGAGAAGCCTGGCGTGTCTTAAATAACGAGACTCATGGCGCAGCCGGCATCGAGCGGCGCGCCATGAGTCTTTTTTTATGGACGAGGCCCGCGCGCGGAACAGACGAGCAACCGAAGAAGGAGCTAACAACCCGTGGACCTATCAATCTTCGCGTCACCTGAGGCATGGATCAGCCTGGTCAGCCTCATCTTCCTGGAAATCGTGCTCGGCGTGGACAACCTGGTGTTCATCTCGATCACGACGAACCGGCTGCCCGAGGACAAGCAGCACATCGGCCGCAAGCTCGGCTTGGCCGGCGCGCTCGTCATGCGCATCGTGTTCCTGAGCTTCGCATCGTACCTCGTGCACATGACGGCGCCGCTGTTCACCATCGACCTCGGCCCCTACGCGCACGGGTTCTCGGTGCGCGACCTCGTGCTGCTCGTCGGCGGCGGCTACCTTATCTACAAGGGCATCGCCGAGCTGCGCGAGACGCTCAAGCTCACCGAGATCAAGGCCGAGCACTGCGAGGAGCACAAGGCGCTGCACCTGATCACGCTGCCGCAGGCCGTGGGCACCATCATGATCATGGACGTCGTGTTCTCCATCGACTCGGTCATCACGGCCGTGGGCATGGCCGACCACCTCATCATCATGATCATCGCCGTCATGCTGGCCGTGTTCCTCATGATGATCTTCATCGACCCCATCTCGAACTTCATCAACGGCCATCCCGAGATGAAGATGCTCGCGCTCACGTTCATCGTGGCCATCGGCGCGCTGCTCGTCATCGACAGCGCGGGCTTCCACACCGGCATCGAGCTTCTGCACATGCCGCTTGAGAAGCTGATCGTGTACTTCGCCATGGTGTTCTGCATCGTGCTCGAGGTCATCCAGATGCGCTACAACGCGAACTTCCTCGCATGGCGCAAGGACCGTTGGAAGAACGAGACGGCCGCCCAGATCGAGAACGTGCGCGCCGAGATGATGGAGCAGATGAAGCGCGAGAGCGCCCAGCCGCAGGCCGCGGGCGCGCCGAGCGCCGACGCCGAGCGCATCCGGCCCGTCATCATCGGCAACAACGTGTACGTCATGATGCCGATGACCGGCGAGGACGCCGCGTCGTTCAAGGAGCTCATGGCCACGTCCGACACGGCGAGCGCCGCATTCGGCCAGCCGCTCGAGATCGGCGCCGAGAACGTGACGGTGGAGGATGCCGCCGACGCGTCCGACCCCGCCTACGAGGTGCCGGAAGGCAAGTAGCGCTCACGAAGTAGCGCACACGAGAAGGAGCCCCGCAGGGCTCCTTCTTTTCGTTCCGCTCCCGTGCGGCCGCCGGGCGGCTCCCTACTCGGCGGCGAACAGCTCGTAGCCTTCCTCGCTGACGAAGAAGCGCGCCGCGCGCGGGATCACGCGGGCCGAGAACGGCGTCATGAGGCGCGTCGCCTCGCCGTCGTACTGCACCTCCATCGGCGGATCGGCCTCGACCCGCACCTCGCGGGCGCGGTGGATCTCCAGGGCGCCCGTGCGGTCGGGGAAGTCGCCGCCGCGGTCGAGCAGGCCGGCCAGCACGGCGGGTATCAGCTCGAAGGCGGTCTTCGCCTTGAGCACCACCACGTTGAACTCGCCGTCGCGCGGCTCGTTGTCGTGCGTCACCGTGATGTCGAACTGGATCTTCGAGAAGTTCACGAGCAGGATGCCCAGGCCGTCGCTCTCCACGCGCTCGCCGTCGAGGTCGATGGTGAAGTGCGATTTCTGCGGCATCGGGTTCGCGATGGCCGCCGACAGGTAGGCCATGGGGCCGAACAGGCGCTTGCCGGCCTCCGCCCCGTGCATGATGGCGGCGTCGTAGCCCGCGCCCGCCATGATGCCGAAGCCGAACTTGCGGTCGGCCACTTCGATCTCGCCGAGGTCGAAGTCGAGCGTGCGGCCCTCGCGCACCATCTTCGCCAGCGCGTGGGGCTCCATGGGCGAGGCCAGGTTGAGCGCGAGCAGGTTCGCGGTGCCGGCGGGGAAGGGCAGGACGGGGATGCCCGTGTTGGCCAGCAGGTAGCTGACCGTGGCCACCGTGCCGTCGCCCCCGCTGGCGATGACGGCGTCGAACGACGCGGCGTCGGTCAGCAGGGCGCTCACGCCGGTGGTCCCGTCCGTCGAGCGCAAGCACACCTCGTCGCCGTCTTGGACGAACGAGCGCACGAAGTCGTACACGGCTCCTTCCCCGAAGCCGGACGAGAGGTTGTTGATGACGAGCAGTTTCACCGGTTCCCTTTCCAATCGTTTGCTATGATGGCATGGTACAACATGAACTGGGAAACACAAGGTAAGGAACACCGGGTGTACATAGCAAACCAAGAAAACCTCGCGGCGTTCGTCGACCGCGCCATGCATTCGAGCGTGCTGGCCATCGATACGGAGTTTCTGCGCGAGAAGACCTACTATGCCAAGCTGTGCCTGATCCAGCTTGCGACCGACGACGAGACGGCCATCGTCGACCCCTTCGCGGTGGACGACCTGCGCGTGCTCGCGCCCGTGCTGCGCAACGAGGGCGTCATGAAGCTGTTCCACGCGGGCAACCAGGACCTCGAGATCCTGCTGCGCGAGGTGGGCGTGCTGCCGCACCCCCTGTTCGACACGCAGGTGGCCGCCGCGCTCCTGGGCCATACGCAGCAGATCGGCTACGCGGCGCTCGTGCACGCCGAGTGCGGCGTGACGCTCAAGAAGATCGACTCGTTCACCGACTGGTCGCGCCGCCCCCTGTCCGAATCGCAGCTGGAGTACGCGGCCGACGACGTGGTGTACCTGCCGCGCATGTACGAGCGCATGCGGGCGCAGCTCGTGGAGCTCGGCCGCCTCGCGTGGCTCGACCGCGACTTCGAGGACATGGCCGACCCGGCGCGCTACGCCACGAACGAGCGCGAGCGCTACAAGCGCCTCAAGCGCGTCTCCCAGCTGTCGCGCCGCCAGCTGTCGGCCGCGCGCGAGGTGGCGGCGTGGCGCGAGCTGGAGGCTCAGCGCCGCGACGTGCCCCGCAAGTGGGTGGTCACCGACGAGCAGATCGTGGAGGCCTGCAAGCGCGAGGCGCGCTCCATCGACGACCTGTTCATGGTGCGCGGGCTGTCCGATAGGCTGTCCACGAAGGACGCGCGCACGGTGGTGGCCCTCATCGCGGCGGCGGTGGACGCGTCGCCCGACACCTGGCCCGAGCCCGACCGCTGCGGCAAGAACGAGCCCAACGTGGATGCGGAGCTCGACCTCATGTGCGCGCTCGTGCGCCTGCGCGCCAAGCAGAACGGCGTGGCGTTCCCCACGCTGGCCAGCCACGACGACCTGTCGCGCGTGGCGCGCGGCTACCGCGAGGGCATCGACCTTCTGCGCGGGTGGCGCCGCGCGCTCGTGGGCGAGGAGCTGCTGGAGCTGCTGGAGGGCCGGCTCGCCCTCAGCATCGACGGCTCCGAGCTGCGCGTGGAGCGCCGCGACTGAGGCGCGCGGACGTTTTCGTGCGGGAAGTTACGAATCTTTCACGCTGAATCGATGACGGTTTCGAGGCGATCATCTGTTTCATTATAAAATATCAGGGAACGAAAACGATGCGGGCGCTAGCGCCCGCAACCCCTTGAAGGAGTGTTATAACCTATGTTCGGATTGAGCAACGGATACCTGCTGCTGATCGTGGTCACGCTCGCCATCGGCGGCTTGGCAACCTGGTATGTGAACTCCCAGCTGAAGAAGTACACCCACGTGCCCATCTCCACGGGCCTCACCGGCGCCGAGGCCGCGCGCCGCATGCTCATGTACTACGGCATCGGCGACGTGGAGGTGCACCGCGGCGGTCCGGGCCAGGATTTCTTCGACCCGCGGACGAACTCCGTCACGCTGTCGCCCGACGCGTTCTCCGGCCGTTCCATCACGGCCACGGCCACGGCGTGCCACGAGGTGGGCCACGCCTGCCAGTACGCCCAGGGCTACGCGCCCATGAAGATCCGCGGGGCGCTCGTGCCCGTGGTGAACCTCGCGTCGAACGCGTGGATCTTCCTGCTGATGATGGGCATCTTCCTGAACATCGCCGGCCTCACCACGGCCGCCATCGTCATGTACGCGGCCGTCGTCATCTTCCAGCTGGTCACGCTGCCGGTGGAGTTCAACGCCTCGCAGCGCGCGATGGCCTACATGAACACGACGGGCCTGCCGCAGGCCGAGCAGACCGGCTCGTTCAACGTGCTGCGCGCCTGCGCGCTCACCTACGTGGCCGCGGCCCTCACCTCCATCCTGCAGCTGCTGTGGCTGCTCGGGCAGCGCCGGGACTAGCGCCCGCCCATGGAGGAGCAGGAGAAGAGCCAGGCGCTGTCGGTATCGGGCGCGATGGCGCTGGCGAAGGGCGCGCTCGAGGGCGTGACGGTGCGCCTCGTGGGCGAGGTGTCCGAGGTGTCGAACAAGCCCGGCTACAAGGCCGTGTATTTCACCGTGAAGGACCAAAGCGCCTCGCTTCCGTGCATGATGTGGAACAACCGGTTCCAGGCGACGGGCGTGGCGCTGACCGTGGGCCAGCTCGTGGAGCTGACCGGCCGCTTCACGCTGTACGCGCCGAAGGGCCGCATGAACTTCGACGTGTTCTCGCTGGCGCTGGCCGGCGAGGGCAACCTGCGCCTGCAGGTGGCGAACCTCGCGCGCAAGCTCGAGGCCGAGGGCCTCATGGCCGCCTCGCGCAAGCAGCCGGTGCCGGCGTACCCCGCGCTCATCGGTCTGGTCACGTCGCCGCGCGGCGCGGCCGTCCACGACGTGCTGCGCACGCTGCGCCGTCGCTTCCCGCTGGCCCGCGTGCTCGTGGCCGGCGTGGCGGTGGAAGGCTCGAACGCGCCCGCCGGCATCGTGGAGGGCATGCGGGCCGTCGTGCGCGCCGGGGCCGAGGTGGTGCTCGTGGTGCGCGGCGGCGGGTCGTTCGAAGACCTCATGCCCTTCAACGACGAGGGGCTGGCGCGCATGATAGCGAAGTGCCCCGTGCCCGTGGTGACCGGCATCGGGCACGAGCCCGACACGTCCATCGCCGACATGGTGGCCGACCTGCGCGCCTCCACGCCCACGGCCGCCGCGGAGGCGGTGAGCCCTGCGCGCGAGAGCCTCGAGCGCCTGTTCGAGGCCCGGGGCGCGTCGCTGCGCGCCAGCGCGGGGCGCGCGCTCGACCGCGCCGCCGCCGAGGTGCGCCGCTGCGCCACGCGCCCGCTGTTCTGCGACGCGCAGCTGCTGTACGCCACCGAGGCGCAGATGCTCGACCTGGCGGCCGACCGCCTGTTCCGCGCGCTGCCCGCCAGCCTCGCGCGCGACGAGGCCCGCGTCGAGCGCCAGCGCGAGCGCCTCGCCCGCGCGCTGCCCGCCAGCCTCGACCGCGACCGCACGCGCCTCGGCCACGAGCGCGAGCGCCTCGCCTCGTGCGGCGGCGCGCTCGTTCCGCGCTTCGGGCAGCAGGCGGCGCTGGCGGCCGCGCGCCTGCACGACCTGTCGCCGCTCGCCGTGCTCGGGCGCGGCTACGCCATCGCGCGCTCGTCTGACGGCGCCGTGGTCAAAAGCGTGGAGGCCGCGCCGCCCGGCACGGCCGTGGACGTCACCGTCGCCGACGGCGTGCTGGCCTGCCGGGTTGAGCAGGCGCGCCGCGTGGACACCGAAATCATCGACTGGGAGGATGCATCATGACCGAGAACCCCGAACGCAAGCCCATCGAGGAGCTCACGTTCCGCGAAGCCATGGCCGAGCTCGACGGCATCGTCGGCGTGCTGGAGAGCAACTCGCTCGAGCTGGAGGACAGCCTGAAGAGCTACGAGCGCGGCGTGGCCCTGCTCGCGGCGCTGCAGGGCCGCCTCGTGGAGGCGCAGCAGAAGGTGGACGTGCTCATGGGCGAGCTCGTGGCCGACGCCGACGACGGCGCGCGCGACACGAGCCTGTCCTAGGCGGGAACCCGGCTCGCAGCCGGGCCGTTTCGAGAAGGAGAAGGATATGCGCAAGGAAGACTGCCTGTTCTGCAAGATCGTGGCGGGGGAGATCCCCTCGACGAAGGTGTACGAGGACGACCGCGTGCTCGCGTTCGAGGACGTGAACCCGCAGATGCCCGTGCACACCCTCATCGTGCCGAAGAACCACTACGACAACATCGGCGACGCCATCCCCGACGAGGAGATGGGCTACCTGTTCAACACCGTGAAGAAGGTCGCCGAGATCAAGGGCGTCGCCGAGAGCGGCTACCGCGTGATCGTCAACACGAACGACGACGCGCAGCAGTCCGTGCACCACATCCACGTGCACGTGCTGGGCGGCGCCCCCATGAACTCGGGCGACCCCTCGGCGCGATAGCGCCCGGCCTGCGGAAGCGGCGCGGCTCGGGGCGTTTCCGGAGCGGACGGGCCGGCCGGCGCGCCCGCTCGCCCCGGTCGGCCTCGCCGTCGCCCGCTCAGGATCGCCGCAGCTTGGAGAAAACGCTTTCCAGGTGCTCCAAGAACGGCTCCAGGCGCTCCTTCTGATCGGGGTGGAAGGCCAGGTAGGCGTCGGCGTCGAACGGCGCGGATGCCAGCGGCTTTGCCACGAGGGCCTCGGACTCCATGGACTGCGCCGAATAGCCGGGCGTGATGAACACGCTGTCGCTGCGAATCAGCGTTTCCTTGAGGACCGCGCTGTGCGGCCCGACCAGTTTGACGTGCGCTCCGGCCGCCCGGCTATGCTGGGCGTACCGGTTCAGCGAGCTTTCCGACGTGCATGCTATCGTCTGGCCTTCGAGGTCTTCGAAGAAATCCACCGCGTCCCGGGAGGCAAGCCGGTTCTCCCGTCCCATCAGGCAATACAAATCGGACGGCGCGACGAGCACCTTCTCGAGGTCGTCCACTATCGGCGCGGCCGTGAGGACGGCCACGTCGAGCTCCCTTCTCAGCAGCCTGCCGAACAGGCGCTCGTGATCCGCGTCCCTGACCACGCGGATCTCCGCTTCGGGATGAACCGATTCGTACTCCGCTATCGAGGCGATCACCGAATCGGGGGTGTGGATGAGGCTCACTCCTAGGGCCATCCGCTCGGGCGCGGCGCATGCGCCGATGTCGCTGAGCGCCGCGTTCCACAGGAGGGTGGCGCTCTCCGCGTACCTCAGCAGTATCTCGCCGGCCTCGGTCAGGGCGACGCCGCTCTTGCTCCGGAGGAAAAGCGGGGCGCCGACCGCGCTTTCCAGCTGCTTGACGCTTTCCGACAGCGCCTGGCGCGACAGGTACAGCTCTTCGGCGGCCTTCGATATGCTTTTCGAGCGGCATACCTGCATGAAGTATTCGATGTTCTTCGAGAGCATGGTCTTCCTTTGCGGCGTCGTATCGGTATCCGTCAAGTTCCTCTTTACCTGAAAGTGAGATTACTCCTGCTTTTTCTCGCGTCGCCCCCTGGGTACGATGGTTCTTGCAGGAGCTAGGTCCAGAGTAAGAGATAGGGGAGAAAATGTCTGCCGAATCAAGCGATAATGGGAAGAAAAAGAACGTTTCGAGGCGAGGATTCCTTGCCGGCGCGTCCGTGTTCGCAACGGGTCTTGCGGCCGCCGGATTGACCGCGTGCTCTCCGAAGGAGTCGGGGGCGCAGGCCGCCGACCCGAGCCCGTCGGCGCCCGAGGAAGGCGCGGGCGGCGCCACCAGGCCCGAGTGGGGCCTTCCGGAGTTCGTCGAAACCGCCGACGAGACGATGGAGGCCGACATCGTGGTCGTCGGCACCGGGATGGCCGGCTTCTCCGCCGCGCTCACCGCCACCGAGCAGGGGGCGTCCGTCATCATGCTGGAGAAGAATCCCGGGCTCGGGGGAGGCACCAGCTTCGCGGAGGGGCTGTTCGCCATCGGCTCCCCGCTGCAGGAGGAACTGGGCATCCCCGCAGATGCGAGCAAGATGCTGCAGGCCGAGTTCTCGTTCCAGCGCTACGTCGTGGACTCCACGCTTTGGAACGTGGTTGCGGGCAATTCCCCCGAAGACGTGCGTTGGCTGATGGACCAGGGGGTCGAGTTCGCCGAGCTGGGCGCCGGCGGCCCCGCCGTGGAGATCAGGACCCAGCATCTGTTCCTCGAGCATCGGGGGCGCACGGCGATCGCGGCGCTCGAGAAGAAGGCCGAGGAGCTCGGGGTGACCATACGGAAGTCTGCGCGCGCGGTCCATCTCTTGAAAGAGGGCGACAAGGTGGTGGGCGTGCAGGTGGACGCCGGGAAAAGCACGCTGAACGTGAACGCTCGGGCGGTCGTCCTGGCAACGGGAGGCGTCGGGGACAACCAAGACCTGATCAACACCTACACGAACCGCAACGCGGACAACATGTACTGGTGCGGCGGGCCCAATATCACGGGGGACGGCATCATGATGGCGGCGGAGGCGGGAATGGGGAAGCCCTATCGCATCGGCGGCCCCGGTCTCGGCGTCACGGTCGAGCCTTTCGGGATAACGTCGCATATCGGAGCCGCTGCGGGGATGCAGCCGACCAACCTGTGGGTCAACCAGAACGGCCTGCGCTTCTTCAACGAGGATCAGGTCCGCATGTACACCTACCCGCTCAACGCCATCGACTCCCAGCTCAAAACCTTCTCGGTGTTCGACCAGGATATGTACGACCTGTACGTGAACGAGGGCGCGGTCAGCGCTTTCGGCTATTACGTGCTGGCCGGAGAGAAGCTCACCGACCTCGAAAGCCAGATGGAGCAGGCGCTGTCCTCCGACAACCCGTACGTCTTCGTAGCCGACACGCTCGAAGAGCTGGCGGGGAAGATGGGCGTGCCGACCGACGCCTTCCTCAGCACCGTCGAGGCTTACAACGGCTCTGTCGAGGAGGGGGTCGATCCCCAGTTCTCGAAGGACCCGCAGTTCTTGAAGCCCGTCAAGACGGGCCCGTTCTACGGCTTCCGGGTCAAGTCGAATCTTCTGCAGTGGCTCGGCGGCATTCACGTCAACTCGAACGCCGAGGTGATCCAGGGGGACGGCACGGTGATCCCCGGGCTCTACGCCGCGGGAAACGATTGCGGGGGCTTCCAGGGCGAGACCTACGGGCTCAACATACCCGGTTCGTGCCAGGGCATAGCCCTCGGCATGGGAAGGCAGAGCGGGAGGAACGCCGCCGCGTACGTCGGGAAGTAAGGCTGCCGACCCGCTGCCCGAGGCCGTCCGGTCGCGTTGCGACGGGGCGGCCTCGGCCGTGTTTTCGGTGAGCGGCGCGCCGTTGGCCGATACTGAGGGCCGTTTGCGCTCGGAGGTTCTCGCACCCGCCTAAAATAAGCGTTTTAGGAATACTGAAGGAGGCAGGTCGTTGAACGTACTAGTCATCAATGCGGGATCATCTTCCTTGAAGTACCAGTTGGTCAACGTGGAGCAGCAGGAGCTGCTCGCGAAGGGCATCTGCGAGCGCGTGGGCTCGGCCGAAGCGTTCCACAAGCACGGCCTCGACAAGAACGAGGAGGTCATCGACGCCAAGATGGCCGACCATGACGACGCCATGGCGCTCGTGCTGGCCTCGCTCACCGGGGGCCCGACGAAGGCCATCGACTCGCTCGACGAGATCGACGCGGTGGGTCACCGCATCGTGCAGGGCGGCAAGTACTTCGACCGCTCGGTGCTCATCGACGCGGACGTCATCGAGAAGATCGACGAGCTGGCGGAGCTGGCGCCCCTGCACAACAAGGCGGCGCTCATGGGCATCAACGCGTGCCTCAAGCACATGCCCGACACGCCCATGGTGGCCGTGTTCGACACGTCGTTCTTCCAGACGCTGCCCCCGAAGGCCTACATGTATCCGCTGCCCTACGAGCTGTACGAGAAGTACGCCATCCGCAAGTACGGCGCGCACGGCACGTCGCACCGCTACATCTCCGAGCGCGCCGCCGTCGTGCTCGACGAGCCGCTCGAGGACCTCAAGCTCATCACGTGCCACCTCGGCAACGGCTGCTCGATGTCGGCCATCGACCACGGCGTGGCGGTGGACACGTCCATGGGCCTCACGCCGCTCGACGGCCTCATGATGGGCACGCGCTGCGGCGCCATCGACCCGGCCATCGTGCCGTTCGTCATGGACCACGAGGGCCTGACGTCCGGCGAGATGAACGACCTCATGAACAAGAAGTCGGGCCTGCTGGGCATCTCGGGCATCTCGAACGACCTGCGCAGCGTGCGCGATGCGTCCGAGCAGGGCCACGAGCGCGCCATGCTGGCCTACGACATGTACTCGAACTCGGTGAAGAAGTACATCGGCCAGTACATGGCCGTCATGGGCGGCGTGGACGCCATCGTGCTCACGGCCGGCGTCGGCGAGAACTGCGAGAAGATGCGCCGCATGATCTTCACGGGCCTGCAGCCCCTCGGCATGATCCTCGACGAGGAGAAGAACCGCCAACGCGGCTTCGAGCGCGAGATCTCCACCGAGAGCTCGCCGGTCAAGATCATCATCATCCCCACGAACGAGGAGTACATGATCGCCCGCGACACCTACGAGATCCTCCACGAGAAAGTGGACGTCCCGCTGGTGTAGTCTCGTTAATCCTTCTGCGCTTAACAGCGTTTCGAGTATTTGATGCCAAGCGCCGGGCGCAACCAAGAAGCTTTTGGTTGCGCCCGGCTCGCTTCGCGTTCTTCGAATGCGGAAATGGGACATTCGCATGTGCGTTTTCGTTCGCACATGCTACCATTCTCGTATCGACTTGGAAGGGGTTGTCATGACACGACGCTTGCTTGCTTTGATCATATTGGTCTTTGTGTCATGCGTAATAGTCCCGAGCTCTGCCTATGCGAAAGCCGGTGACGCTCTTGTTGAAATCGAGATCGGAAGCACCTCTAGGCCAACGGCTGAGGCCGGTCCTGGTTGGAAGTACGACCCCGACGAAGGGGATTGGGGCACTGTTTATCTTGAAGAAGGCTACGCCTTTTCTTTCTCTAGCGGTGTTTTTTACCTCGGGGATATTAAGAACAATGGTGGAACGATTCTAGAAGGGGCTTTTGGGGGAACGGTGACCAACACCGGTGGCATTGTCAAGGGAGGCGGGTTCAGTACCGGAAGCATTGTGCTCAATGATGGGAGCATCGAGGGAGGGAGCTTCCAGAGCGAAGTGTATAACGGTACTCAAGGTGTTATCTTCGGGGGAGTTTTCAAGGGTGGATTGAATAACGAAGGTGTGGTTCGTGATGGCTCGTTCGAGGGATGGGTGGAGAACGAGGGAACCATTCACGGAGGCGAGTTTCATAGCGACGGTTACGATGGGGAAGTTGCCAGGGTAGTTAATCGCGGTACCTTCGCGGGCGGTGCGGTCTACACGTACTTGCTGAACGAATCGGGTGGCTTGGTTGAGGGCGGCTCGTTTCTCTGCCTTGTAGCGAATCACGGCACCATCAACAACGGTCTTTTTGAGTACGGTTTAACTAACGAAGGTAAAGGCGCTGTCGTAAATGACGGAACGTTCAAGGGTAAAACAAGCAATTATTCAGGGAGCGTTATCAATGGTGGTGTATTTGCTTCGGATGTGTACAATTATGGCCTTTCCCCCGATTTGCCCGATGGCACTATCTTGAACGGTACGTTCAAGCAAACAGTGTACAACATAGGAGGAGGTTCTATCGAAGGGGGTATTTTTGAAAACCTCGTTCACAATGATCAAGATAGCAGTGTGAAAGGTGGACGGTTTTTTAGGGCTATCCGCAATAAAGGCGGTGACGTATCCGCTTGCGAATATTTGGTTACCTTAAAACTGGCTAATATGTTGCATACACTCGAAGAGGCTGCCGATGGTCGGCATTATGTTAAATACGCTCCTTCTGGAGAAAACGGAATAGAGTTTTCACTTCAGGCGAACAAAGGATACGTTCTGCCAAGTTCTATTTCCGTATCATGCGAAGTGCCTGGAGGTGAAATCGCCCCAGTGGAAGACTTCATGTACAATGCGAAAACAGGCAAGGTGCGCATCGGCAAGAACTCTGTTTCCGGCCCGCTGACAATTACAGCTGAAGCTGACAAGTCGATTGACATTGCCGATGCTTCGGTCGATCCTATTGAGGATCAGACGTTTACCGGTGGACCTCTTATGCCCAAACCCACGGTAATATACGACAACGATCTTCTGAAAGAAGGGGTTGACTATACGCTGGCTTTTGAGGCCAATGTGAATATAGGAGAAGCGAGTATCGTTATCGTTGGTAAAGGGGATTATGGCGGCACAAAGATAGTGGCTTTCAAGATAGTCGGAGCACTTCCGCCAGGATTATCCCGTCTTGAGGGTACTATAGCACTCGATACGATGACTGCTATTGTGCAGCGAGGCTTCGAGAACGAATCTTGCAGTAGGGTCGTCGTAGCTACGATGGGTGGATACTGGGACGCGTTGACCGCGGCGTCGCTTGCGGGTCTTGAGAGTTGTCCTATTCTGCTAACCGATAAAGACGAGCTTTCTTCGCAGACGCTATCAGAGATCAAGCGATTGGGCGCATCGAAGGTGTATATAGTGGGAGGGGAAGCCGCCGTTTCGGACGATGTCGAGAAGTCTATCTTGAGTATTCATAACGTCAAAACGGTTAGAAGATTGGCTGGCGATGTGGCGGTGGATACGGCGCTCGAGATATACAAAGAGGGCAACGGTTCGTGGGGCAAGACGGCCGTTGTTGCAACGTCTGAGACCTTCCAGGATGCCCTCTCCATCTCTCCTTATGCCTACGCGAAAAAAGCTCCCATCTTTCTTGCTAATGCTTCTACGCATGCGCTCGATTCTCATGTGCTAACGACCATTCAGCAAGGTGGGTTCAGCCGTGTGATCATAGTAGGCGGGACTGCCGCGCTTTCTCCTGAAATCGAGAAGCAGCTCAAAGGCATCGCATGCAAACGTTTGGCAGGCGCTACCGCTTACGAGACGTCGGGGGCTATTGCCTCATGGTGCCTGACTCAGGGTATGACTGCGAGTAGTGTTGGCATCGCTACGGGAGAATCCTATTATGATGCACTTGCGGGAGCGTCACTATGTGGCAGAAACAATGCGGCGCTCGTGCTCATCTCGGACTCTTATCGCTCTTCTTTAAACTCGTTCGTTAAGCCAAATAGGGGGTTGATCAACGAAGTTTATGTTTTCGGTGGCCCTGCTGCGGTGTCGGAGAGCACCTTTGATGCGATCGCTCTGTCTTTGAGATAGGTCGCTGCCGTCACGAAGTGTTCGTGGTTGCTCGAGGCCTTGCATGGTGCTTTCGCGATTTCGGAGTGGCGCTTTGTCCCAACGGATGATATATTTTGCTGCAAGTATATATGTGCGGATCCGTTTGAGAAGGGAGTTGGTATGAGAGGGAGGAAGTTGCTGACAAGACCGGGGGGGGGGCAGCTGTTTTAAGCTTCTGCTAGCAGCTTTGCTTACGTTTTCTTTCGTTCCGGCCTCTGCATTCGCGAAAACGCCGATCAAGCCGAGCGTTCGCGAAAGCGCTGAATCGTCGGATGAAGTATCTGGCTCGGCAGCGACTGCGGGGGAATCGCATGCCTCCTCTTCAGATGCGGGAACGAACGAAGCATTAGATTCAGATGCCGAGATGAGCTCTTTGGTTGGGGAGGATGACTCGAGAGCCGCATTCGAAACCAATAGCTTGAAAGAATTCCGATCTTCGGGCGTTTCGGAAGATATAAGTGGAATCGCCGAACCAGGCGATGACGACCTAGTACCGGAAGAAGCTGAAACGTTGGCTTCGGTCGAGACGTTCGTCGACGGGAATTTCGTATATGAAATCAACGCTGATCTCACATCGGCCACTCTCGTCGAATGCGTCAATCCTCCGTCAGGAAATGTGGTGATTCCCGAAGCCGCACGAGCGAATGGCCGGTCTTACTCGGTTACTGGAATAGATGGAGCATTTCAATTTTCCACTGGCATTCGATCGGTTTTCATTCCTGATCCAGTCGAGGTCATCAAGGGTTATTCTTTTAATGGTTGCGAGAGCCTCTCGAGCGTGAGGTTCCCCTCGGGGAGCTTCAAGATCGGATCCGGCTGCTTCAAGGACTGCACGTCGCTGACCTCGATCACCATCCCGAAGGGGCTGTACACGGGCAACCGGGACGACCTCAACTCCGTCCCGTCCGTCGGCCCGTTCGAGGGCTCCGGCCTGTCCTCGGTGACCTTCGAGCAGGGGATCGAGAACATCCAGCCGGCCCTGTTCGAGAACTGCCCGAAGCTGCAGAGCGTCTCCATCCCCGACACGGTCAAGGTCATAGGGCCGAGCTCCTTCGTCGACTGCAAGGCGCTCGCGAGCGTCTCCATCCCGTCGTCAGTCGAGACGATCATGGCCAGCGCGTTCTTCGGCTGCTCGGCGCTTGCCTCCGTCTCGATCCCGGACTCGGTGAAGACGATCGACGGCGCAACGTTCTATGGATGCGAAAAGCTCTCTAAGGTGATGCTCGGTAAAGGAATGACGAACGTACCTGATTCCATGTTTTCGTATTGCAGATCTTTGTCCGAGGTGACGCTTCCGGAGAGCATATGCGAGATCGAAGAAGATGCGTTCTCGTTCTGCACGGGCCTGAGCAAAGTGTACATACCGGCAAAGACGACGAAGATCGATCAGTCTGCTTTCCGCAAAGCGGCCAATTTCACTATAGCTGGATTAACGTATTCGTATGCGCAGCAATTTGCTGAGAGCCAGTCGATTCCGTTTGAGTCGGTAGGGATATTGAAGTACGATCTCAAAAACGCAACGGTAACATCAGTGGGCGATCAGTTGTATGCGGGGTCGCCAATACGTCCCACCATAACTGTAATCTACGACGGAAAAACCTTGGTGGAGGATGTTGACTACTCTCTTTCGTATGCGAACAACATTAACGTCGGTACTGCGACGATATCGATCGGGGGAAAAGGAGCCTTTACAGGAACGAAAACGGTTTCGTTCAAGATTGTGAAACTCAGCATTGGTGACGTTGTTGTATCTGCGATCCCTTACCAAACTTATACAGGGTCTGCAATCAAACCCGATGTTCATGTGAGCTACAAAGGAAAAACGCTCAAAGATGGTGTCGATTATTCGATTACTTACAAGAACAACGTCAGTGTTGGAACCGCTACGGTGATCATTACAGGTAAAGGAACTTACACGGGTTCGAAAACGGCATCGTTCAAGATTGCCCCAAAACCCATTTCTAAAGTCGATATGAAATCGGTTACTGTTTTGCCGATCGTCGATCAGGTTTATACCGGAAAATTGATCTTGCCTGTTGTCATTGTTTCGTACAACGGCGTGAAGCTTGAAAAGGACATCGACTATACGATTTCGTATGAGAGCAACAAGAATGTTGGAACTGGTCGCATCGTGATAGCTGGTAAGGGTAAGTACGAGGGGAGTAAGACGGTGCTTTTCAACATCGTCAAACCCTCGGCTCCCCGTCTTGCTGGCGATACTGCACTTGATACGATGACTTCCATCACCAAACAGGGATTCAAAAAGGGTACTTGCGATACGGTCATCGTTGCTACTATGAACGGGTATTGGGATGCTCTGACGGCATCGGCGCTTGCCGGCATCAATGGTTGTCCAATCTTGTTGACTGACGGGGGTTATCTTTCGGCTCAAACATCTTCTGAGATTACGCGTTTGGGAGCGACAAAGGTGTATGTGACAGGAGGAACTGCTGCCATCTCGAAGAGTGTCGAAACGTCGCTCTCCAAAATAAGCGGAGTCAAATCGGTTAAGCGCCTTGCAGGAGATATAGCGGTTAACACGGCTCTTGAAGTCTATAAAGAAGGGAAAGGGTCGTGGAGCAAGACCGCTATAGTTGCTACTTCCGAGACATTCCAAGACGCCCTCTCTGCGTCTCCTTACTCGTATGCGAAAAAAGCACCGATTTTTCTTGCGAACGCTTCAACCCATAAGCTCGATCCGCAAGTTTTATCTGCTGTAAAGCAAGGCGGATTCAACCGCGTCGTTATTGTAGGCGGGACGGCCGCACTCTCTTCCGAGATAGAAAACGAGCAGTTGAAAGGCATCACATGCAAACGTTTAGCGGGCTCGACCGCATATGAAACTTCGGGGGCTATAGCTTCGTGGTGCCTCACGCAAGGTATGGAAGCGTCCGAAGTGGGCATTGCAACGGGGGCGAGTTATTACGATGCCCTTGCTGGGGCTGCTCTGTGCGGTAAAAGCAATGCTGCATTGATTCTGGTCGCTGATGAGAATCGCTCCACTATCGATGGTTTTATGTCGAAGCATAGCGCTACGATTACGAAAGCGTATGTGTTTGGAGGCCCTGCGGCGATTTCAGCAGGTACATATAAAGCTATACAGTCAAAGCTTGCATAGGATGCATCAGGACCTCGGCAATTCGTGCCGAGGTCCTGATATTGTTAAGGCTCATGAGCTCGCCGGACGCGCGTAGCGCGTTCGGTAATAAACCACCCGCTATGCGGGTGCGCATCGAAGGCTGCACTCTTGCAGAGCAAACGACCGCCATTCAAGGATAAGATGCAAGCGTTCAAGTCGTGTCGGCCTTGGAAAAGCGGTCATTTCGGCAAGCAAGTCGCAGAGCCTGTCGCTACGTGTTGTGGATGTGCAAGTTCCATATCGTGCTCGCACCGAAGTATAGGCGCATGATCATCTACAGCCAATATGGGGATTCGTTAGGCGAGATATTTCGACCTCCTTGCAGGTGCAAGGGGGTCGAAATAATCGAAGGGCATCTGATGTCGGATTACGTGCACATTCTGGTCAACATCCCGCCCGAGTTCGACGTATCGAGCTTCATGGGTACCTCAAGGGCAACGGTGCGCTTATGATGTTCGACAAGCATGCGAACTGCGGATATGCGAACGGCATCTATTCCTCGCGCAAGATGGAGCGTGCTACGCGCGAGAACACCCACTTCATGTGGCTTGCCGGCATGGCGCCTCTTGACCATATGACCGTCAACCGCTTCAGGAACAAGCGCATAGCGCCGGTATTTGAAAGCATCTTCACCTCAGTCATCGAGCTTTTAGCAACATGGGGACCTATTGCTTTGGATACCTACTTTCTCGATGGCACCAAGATCGAAGCCAATGCCAACAAGTGCAAGTTTGTCTAGAAGAAGTCGACAGGGAGGTATCGCGAGAAGCACCAGGCGAAGGTGCGAGCATCTCGAAGAGATCGCTCGCATCAATGAGGAAGATGATGCTCTTGCCAAGGATATGCCAAAACCTGAAGACGCGACCGCCGAAGATATAGCCGAAGTCGTTCGGCGCATTAATGAGCGTCTTGAGGCACGCCCAAAGGACAAAGACCTAAAGCGCGCCAAAAGCCTTCGAGAGCGACTGTATGTCCCGCATGCAGCGCTATGAGGAGCAGCTCGAGATATTCCAGGAAGGCGCGTCTTTCTCTAAAACCGCCACTGATGCACCTTCAATGCACATGAAGGAAGATCATATGCAAAACGATCAGCTCAAAGCTGGTTGCAACGTCCAGATCGGAACCGAGAACCAGTTCGTCATCGACTACGCTCTACACCGTCGCGCTTGAATCTTGTCCACCTGAAGCCCCTCTTCGGCGCGCTTCCTCATGTTCTCGTCGCCGATGCGGGATATGGAAGCGAGGAGAACTACTCGCTTCTAGAAGCGCACGACGTGCGCGCGTTCGTGAAGTGCAACGTGTTCCGCAAAGAGCAGAATCGGGCCTTCGCCAAAGATCCGACCCAACCAAAGAACTGGGCTTTCGATAAGGAGGACGATAGCTGGACGTGTGCGCAAGGCAAGAAGCCCGCCTTCCTCAAAGAGAAGCAGGCGACGAGCGATCAAGGATTCAAGTCGACAACGAGACTCTGCAAGTGTGAGGACTGCGCGGGCTGCCCCTATTAAGCCAAATACACCAAAAGCGATGACGAGTCCAAGAATCGTCTTGTAAACGTAAACCCCTCCCTCGAGCGCTATAGGACCAGAGCCTCTAAAAGGCTTGCAAGCGACGAGGGGGGGGGGTGGTTCCTAGACGCCGCAGGGGAACCGATGCTGAGACCGTTTCGCAGACATCAAGAGCGATTGGGGCTTTAAGAGATTCGCGCTGCGAGGGCTCGCGAAGGCATCGCTTGGATGGATGACTAGTGGCGCTCGGGCGCAATATGAGGAAGCTCCGCCAGGCGTTAAGTGGAGCAAATCCTGTTCTATCCGCTGCGTTTTCAGCATAAAGCCACGGGATCTTCCTGTCTAAATAAAAAGAGTCGAAACCCGCAATGGATTTCGACTCTTTTTGTCAGGTACTTTTGATACAGCCTTTTCATGATTACCCGCATTGCGCTAAAGAGCGCGAAATCATTGCTCGGAATGGAACGAACTACGCAGATAGTGTAAATACTCACGCTTAAAACCTTTTGCCGCTTGTTCTAAACTGAAAACGGGGTATGTGCTTTGTTTTTAAGGGGATGATCGCGTATGGGCAAACCGAATGCAAGGTTTGGTGCATGTGTGGAAGAAGTCGTTAGATTTGCCATGATTCATGGACGCCTTTCTTTGAAGATAGTATCGATGCTGATGGCGTGCATTCTTGTCATTGGGTTGTTTCCATCAGCTGTTTTCGCGGATCAGGCGGCCAGTGATGGAGGCGCCATCGATCCAAATGCGCTCAACGAGGATCAAGAGCAAAAGACATCAACGTCGAGTATCGTCGAAGAGGGAATCGGTGAATCGGCGTCCTCTTCTTTTGTGTCGACTGATGGAGTAATACGGGAAGTGGGCGGGAATCTATTGGTTCCTGATTTCGAACTGAAAAGCATTGCTGGGGCGACGAAATCATTCAATGGAGATTTCGGTGAGAAGCTGCGTGTGGTTGTTATGGGACGATCGACCTGCGAGAACACTGTTAAGGTTAGCGAGGCTCTTGAACAAGTTCTGTCCCAGCCGACACGTGCGAGCGTGCAAGGTTTTATCCTTGGCATTGACAATACCGACCAGGAAGCCTTCTCTGAGAAATACAAGGACGCGAATTCGGACAACCTGCTTTATGCGGTCAATGGCAACATGTACTATGAGTTGTTCTGGGAGGTTTATAAGCAGGCGGGCTTCGACTGTCGTTCGGTTACTGAGCTTCCGTACTTTTTCCTGATCGATCGAGACGGTGCTGTTCGGTCTGTTGCTACTGGGCTTCTTTCGAAGCAAGATATCTCTTCGTGTTTAGACGACCTAATCGCTTCGAATGAGGATCTTCGGATATCGGAAAATGGAGAGAAGATTTCCGAAACCCTTGATGCGATGGGAGGGGTAGAAGTCCCGACACTCTCAGAATCAGGAGGTTATGAAGAGCCTGCACATGAAAATAATGTGGAGGTGTCAGATCAAACCCCGGATACTTCATTCTATTCTCCGGATTTCGCTCAATCTTACGGTTTGATGGAGGGGTCTGATGAGGGCGTTGTGGCGGAGACGGCCAATGAACAGCTATCTAATGGGTTCGCATACACGGTCAACGGTGGTGAGGCGACAATCACCGGATACGAGGGGACGGTTGCTAATTTGGTTATACCCTCGAGTATCGCGGGCTATCCGGTGACAAAGATAGGTGATTTCGCATTTTGGACGAATGGGGTAATCGAGACAGCTCAGATTGCGGGTTCTGTGAAGCGCATAGGAAATTACGCTTTTTCCGAGTGCCCTAAACTCAAGACTGCAATTCTGGAAGAAGGATGCGAGGGGGCCTATTCTGGTTTGTTCGCTGACAGCAAAGCTCTTGAGTCTGTCTATTTGCCTTCAACTTTTACTAAGTTTTTGGGATGCATGTTCGATGGATGTGAAAGCCTTACTAATATTCAAGTTTCTCCAAATCATCCAGATTATTATTCGTTGGATGGTGATATGTATGGAAGATGGGGGTCGCTCACATTTTACGCAGGAGGCAAGCCTGATAAAGAAGTTACTGTTAGAGCGGGTATAAGTGATATTTGGATGGGCTTTGCGAACGCTTATCATGCTGAAACAGTGAATTTGGTTAATGATGTCGTCTCTGTTGATCCTGCTGCTATCTCCGGGTCATCAATCAAAAAGGTACGAATCGGTTCTAAAGCTACTGGCATTGATTTTCTTTTCAGCGGCTCGTCTCTAAATCGACTCGAGGTTGATTCACGTAATCCTTCGTTTTGCGATAGCGATGGAGTGTTGCTCAACAAGAATGGCTCCAAGCTTGTGACCTATCCGAGCGGGCGGAAAGACGTGTCATGGAAGATGCCTTCTACGGTTGCATCTATCGGGTCGGATGCGTTCTACTCGATCGATGCTTCGACGGAAATTGTCATCACAAACAAGATTGAATCGATTGACTCAGTTGCTTTCAACAATGTTGTAGGCGCGGCTTTGGTATTCGAGAAAGGACTCAGCCCTGAAGGCGTATCTGATGAACCTTTTTATAAATGTGACATGACGCTGGTAGGTGACGACTCTGTCAAGGAAATAGCAGAAGCTAATGGACAGAACTACATGACGTTCAGCCAGTATGAAAAAATGGGAGTATTTGCACTGGCTTCTGTCGATCTCGATACGGCATCTGCAAGCTATACCGGAAAGCCGATAACGCCCGAAGTGTCTGTGAAGCTGAATGGAAAAGAGCTTCGGCAAGGAAAAGATTATACCGTAGCTTATGCACGAAATGTTGATGCGGGAGCCGCTTCTGTTACTCTGATGGGGATCGGCGCTTATTCAGGAACGAAAAAAGAGTCTTTTGAAATCTTGCCGATCAAGGGACTCGAAGTCAAGATGGATCGAGAACTCTTTTTTTATTATACGGGAAAACCTATCGAGCCGTCGATCTCATGTACTTACAATGGTATGACTTTGGAAAAGGGTAAGGACTACGAGTGCACGTATTCGAGCAACATCGATATAGGAGAGGGCTGGATGAAGGTCGCCTTCAAAGGCAACTACGCGGGTGATATGAATCTCGTGTTCTTTATCGAGCCGTCTTCGGGCTCGCCGGAGCCTGAAGAGCCCGATAAACCCAACGTGCCAGACAAGCCTGTCGCGGGCGTTCCCGAGCTTTCTCGTCTCTCGGGCAGCATTGCGCTCGACACGATGGCCTCCATCACGAAGCAGGGTTTTGCTGTGGGCTCTTGCGATTCGGTCGTTGTTGCAACGACGGATGGCTACTGGGATGCGCTTACAGCTTCGGCTTTGGCAGGTTTGAAGCAGTGTCCCATTCTGCTAACCGACAAAGGAGCGCTGTCACAGCAAACCGCATCAGAGATCAAGAGACTCAAGCCGACGACCGTTTTTATAGCTGGTGGTCCGGCAGCTGTCGGAAGAAGCGTTGAATCGTCTTTGTCCAAGCTCTCGGGCGTGAAAGCGGTTAAACGTCTTGCGGGATCCACGGCCATCGATACTGCGTTGAAAATATACGAGCAAGGCAAGGGATCTTGGGGCAAGACCGCGATCGTGGCAACCTCTGGAACGTTTCAGGATGCTTTATCGGTATCGCCCTATGCTTACGCGAAGAAGTCTCCTATCTTTCTCTCAAACGCCTCCACACACAAGCTTGACAGCCAAGTACTTTCGGCTATCAAGAAAGGCGGTTTCAGCCGAGTGGTTATCGTAGGTGGGACGGCGGCGGTATCCAGTCAGGTGGAGAAGCAGCTCGCCGGCATCTCCACGAATCGTCTTGCAGGTGCCACGGCTTACGAAACGTCTTCGGTTGTAGCCAATTGGTGTGTTTCGCAGGGCATGAAAGCCGAAAAGCTTGGGGTGGCAACCGGAGAGAGCTATTACGATGCGCTTGCGGGTGCATCCCTTTGCGGCAAGAACAATGCAGCGCTCGTGCTCGTTTCCGACGGGAACCTCTCTACTGTGAACTCGTTCATCGCTCCTCGGAAAAAGTCGATTAGCCATGTATATGTCTTCGGTGGTCCCGCTGCGGTGTCCGAGGAAACGTGCAATGCGGTGAAGGCCGCCTTGAAACGCTAGCGCATTTCGCTGAGTGGGTGTCGATGTCGCTTCGGCATCCACTCTTTTGCTTCCGAGGGGCGTGGCGCTGGAAGCATGGAGATAATGTTTTCAGAAAGAACAGGTTTCTACAAGGTATGACCGATGGCTTCGTTAAAGATTGCCGCATTTGCATTCTGTTTCCTAAATTCGTCCGCGTGTCTTGGCAGAAGGCGCAGATTGCTTGCTTTGAGGTATGATGAACACCATGCTTAGAAAGGGGTTTTTATGGGGAAAGTATGCGGTAAGGCCCTCGGAAGAAGCACGACGGCGGGGCGGATTCTTGCATGCTTGCTTGCGACGGCGCTCTCTTGCTCGTTCGTGCCGTTGACTGTTTGGGCCGACGAATCTCCGATCGGGACTGTCGAAGCGACTGTCGTCGAGTTTGACGAGGGGTCTGCCCCTGAAGCGTCATCGAGCATCGCGGCTGATTTTTCCGACTCGTGCATCGAGGATCCGTCAGCAGACGAGAACGGGTCGTTGGAGGTTCTTTCGGTCGACGAAGGTCCGATGAAGCAGGTGGAAAGCGGCATTCAATCGAGCGATTACGATATCGTGAGCGTCGACGGTGCCACCACGAAGTTCAACAGCGGCTATGCTGGCACGGTTCGCGTTATGGTGTTCGGGCGTTCGACGTGCTTCAACACGGCGACTACGTCCGAGCGGCTTAAGTCTCTCTTGTCTGAAGATTCGTATTCGAACGTACGCGGATTCGTTTTGTGTGCAGACTCGGGTGACGTCTCTGCGTTCTCTCAAAAGTACAAAGGCGCCGACGATAATAACATGACATACGCTGCTGACGACTATGGCTACAATTCGCTCATGTGGAGTCTTTGTTACCAGGTTGGTCTTATCGGCGCTTCGCTGTCCCTTCCTGTCACGGTCATCGTCGATCAGGACAATGCAATCCGCTATGCTTCAACGGGCCTATTGTCAGAAAACGTCCTTCGCGCATATCTGGATGTCGTATTGGGAACCCGTACGATCGAGGATGCGCTTGGGACGGTTGATTTCAAGATTCCTGGAAAAGACAACGCCCGTTCAGCCAGGAGCGTTCTTGCCATGGTGAACGAGGAACGGTCTAAGAAGGGCGTTAGCGCCTTGTCTTGGGACGAGGATCTCGAGAAAGCTGCTCAGCAGCGCGCAGCGGAGATAGTTATTAGTTTTAGCCACGATCGACCGAACGGTGCCTCGTGCTTCACTGCGATTCCTCCAGCTAAGAGAGGTTACGCTGGAGAGAACATCTATATCGGGTCGAGCAACGCCGAGACGGCTCATAACGCTTGGACAAACTCCTCAGGCCATTATGGGAACATGGTTAACAGCGGTTATGCAAGTTTAGGCGCTGCTTCGTTCGCCTGCAGCACTCCTTATGGTCGTTCGTACACTGGCTGGGTCGAGATGTTCAGCTCGGCAGAGGGCACGGGCATGGTTGCGCAGGTTAATGACGACGTGGCAGTCGTGCGCTCTATCAGTGCGATGAAGATAAATCTCGATTTGAAGCTCAAAGGATCCGAGACGCTCGAAGCGGACGAAACGGGAGAATTCGCTTTGTACAATGTCAATAAGGAGTGGACGTATGCTACTCAAGCTATCGATCCTTCTTCGGCAACATGGCATTCTTCGGACGCTTCGGTCGTTTCGGTGGACAGAACGGGCTTGGTTTCGGCTAAAAAAGCCGGTTCTGCTACGGTGACGGCGTCGGTGGGAGGCGTGCCCGCTTCGATGGGCGTAAAGGTGTCTGCTGCACCCACGACTCCCGACGAGCCCACGACTCCCGACGAGCCCAACATCCCATCGCTGCCCGATTCTCCTATCGACGTGAAAACGTCTCGTCTGGCCGGTGATACCGCCCTCGACACCATGACCTCCATTACGAAGCAAGGCTTCAAAGCGGGGTCATGCTCCGCGGTGGTCGTGGCCACCATGGGCGGGTACTGGGACGCGTTGAGCGCTTCGGCTCTTGCCGGTCAAGAGGGCTGTCCAATTCTGCTCACCGACGGTTCGTCGCTTTCGTCTCAGACGGCATCTGAGATCAAGCGTTTAGGGGCTTCGAAGGTCTACGTCGTGGGCGGGACCGCAGCGGTGTCGAGCAAGGTTGCTTCCTCGCTGAAAGCGGTACCGGGGGTCAAGTCTGTCAAGCGTCTCGCGGGCGACGTGGCCGTGAACACGGCTTTGGAGATATACAAGGAGGGTAAAGGGAGATGGGGTAAGACCGCGGTAGTTGCCACTTCCGAAACCTTCCAAGATGCGCTGTCTGTCTCTCCCTATGCCTATGCTAAGAAAGCCCCCATCTTCTTGGCCAACGCTTCGACGCACAAACTCGACCCGCAGGTGCTCTCGGCGATTAAGAATGGAGGTTTCAGCCGCGTCGTCATCGTTGGTGGCACTGCGGCGCTCTCCTCCCAGCTGGAGAATCAACAGCTCAAAGGTATAGTCTGCAAACGTCTGGCTGGCCCGACCGCCTATGAGACATCGGGCGTTATTGCGAAATGGTGTCTAACGCAAGGCATGAGCTCGGCTACAGCCGGTGTTGCCACCGGCGCGTCCTACTACGACGCGCTCGCCGGTGCGGCGCTTTGCGGCAAGAGCAATGCGGCGCTTGTTTTGGTGGCCGACGGTTGGACTTCAAATGTGAGCGGATTCCTCAAGTTAAATAAGAGTGATATCGAGCGCGTTTTCGTTTTCGGAGGCCCAGCGGCGGTTTCCGCTTCAACTTATAATTTGATACTCGCGACATTGAAGAATGCGTAAAGAGGCGTATTTCTAAAATGGGCTGGTGTGGGTTCTGGGCGACGATAGAAGGAACGCATGTGAAAGACGACGAAGCAGTATTGGGAAGCTCGGAGGCTGGAGAGTGTCGGAGTTCTCTTTGATGTCGGAGCGAAGAGGATTGTTCGGCATGGGTGAGGTCGGTGCCGCATTGGCGTATATCGTAGATACGGGTATTCCTTAGGAGTCCGCAGTGGATGTTCCCCGACAAATTGATAGAGTTGATGTGATGTCGTTCAGGGTGAGCGGTCACTCTGAATATGTACGGAATGACAGGAATTCGCTCTATGATTTCGATGCGTCGAAAGCCACGGCGTTGAAATATCTGAATATTGACAACGTTGCAAGATCCGTCGATGTTTCCAAGAGCACAGCTCTGGAATTTTTTGACGTCAGTGTTGCTATTGGGGCTCTCGAGTTCGTTGACGTTAGCGCGTGCACGTTGATCACACGACGACGACTAACAAGATCTCTCCTCGATCGACGTGTCCCGCAACGTCAAGTTGACATATCTTGACGTTGCGGGTAACGACTTGAAATGATCGATCGTAAAAACATTGCGTTGAAGACCCTACATACCGACCATAATCCAATGACGGCGCTCGATGTGAGCAAAAATGTTTAACTTTGATCCCTGTCATGCGGATATAGTGATCTCTTTTTCTGGATGCGTCTAATAATCCTTCTCCCGAGAGACTCCCAGTGTTCTTACGGCTGGCAAGAACACCTTGTCCGAGGATGCTACGTATGAGGTGGCACGACTCGACGCGAAGACGGTTTACATTTCCAACGGATAATCTGCCATTTCCTAAAACGTCGAGAATCGACTGAAAAGACAGCTAGCGTGAAATACACTAAACGTTTGGCCGGTGATATTGCTATCGACACTGCACTTGAAGTGTGCAGGGCGGGAAAGGGCTCATGGGGAAAGACGGCAGTTGTCGCTTTTGTGGTAGGAACAACTCAGCGCTTATGCTGGTAGCAGATGATTACCGTTCGAATATCAACGATGTCATTGCAAAGAAGAGTTCATCCATTGATCGCCTGTATGTTTTTGGTGGTCCTGCTGCCGTGTCCGACGATGTCTATCGTTCTATAGTAAATGCTTTGGCTTATTGGCTATGTAATGAAGTGGAGTTCGAAGAATCTCTTCTGGTGAAGGATCATGGAAAAATGAAGCATGACGAAACCTCCGCTTTTGATATCGCAAGAGCGGAGGTTTCGGATAGGATGCAGAGCGTATAACAGCTCTCCTGCGTTTACATAAATAATGGCATCGACAAGGAGGGGCGAAAGGCAGACATGAAGCACTTCTGATAGCGCTCAGCGAATGGTTATCGTGTCACGTTCGTTGTCTTCCGAGCAGAATGCGCGATTTTTATTCCATCTTCTTCGCCTGCGCCTGCACGCAGGTGATGGCGATGACGCCGACGATGTCGTCGGCGGTGCAGCCGCGGGACAGGTCGTTCACCGGGGCGGCGATGCCCTGGGTGATCGGGCCGTACGCCTCGGCCTTCGCCAGGCGCTGCACCAGCTTGTAGCCGATGTTGCCGGCGTCGAGGTCGGGGAAGATCAGCACGTTGGCGCGTCCGGCCACGGGGGAGTCGGGGGCCTTCGAGGCGCCGACGGAGCCCACGATGGCCGCGTCGAGCTGCAGCTCGCCGTCGAGCGCGAGCTCGGGCGCCAGCTCCTTCGCGATGGCCGTGGCCTCCACCACCTTGGTCGAGTCGTCGTTCTTGGCCGAGCCGTAGGACGAGTGCGACAGCAGCGCCACAGCGGGCTCGGTGCCGATGAGGGTCTTCCACGACTTCGCCGAGTTCACGGCGATGTGCGCGAGCTTCTCGGCGTCGGGCTGCACTTCCAGGCCGCAGTCCGAGAACAGGAACGTTCCCTGCTCGCCCAGGTCGCAGTCGGGCACCACCATGACGAAGAACGAGCTGACCAGCTTCACGCCGGGGGCCGTCTTGAGGATCTGCAGGCAGGGGCGCAGCACGTCGCCGGTGGCGTGGCACGCGCCGGCCACCATGCCGTCGGCGCCGCCGGTCTTCACCATCATCACGCCGAAGTACAGCACGTCGTCCATGAGGGCCGTCGCCTGCTCGGGCGTCATTCCCTTGGCCTTGCGCAGCTCGTAGAGGGCGTCGGCGAACCCGGCGCGCAGCTCCGACGTGCGCGGGTCGACGATGCGCGCGCCCTCGAGCGCGTAGGGGCTGGCCGCGATGGCGTCGGCGTCGCCCAGGATGACGAGGTCCGCGACGTCGTCGGCAAGGATGCGCTCGGCCGCCGCCAGCGTGCGTTCGTCGTCGCCTTCGGGCAGCACGATCGTCTGTCGATCCGCTTTGGCGCGGGCGAGCATCGTTTCCAGGAATGAACTCATAGGCGATCCCTTTCCGGTATTGTCCGTTTTCCGATGTAACTATGATACTACCCGCCGCGTCGGAAAAACCGGGCTATAATACGTCCTCAGTGCAAACGCGCATATTTCGGGCCGGAAAGGCCTCGTGATTCTCTTAATGCAAAGGAAGGTTACCCATGGGTGTGCGGTTCTGCGATTTTCGCGACATTGATCGAGGCGATTTCGACGCCGTGGTGGTGGGCAGCGGGTTCGCCGGCAGCGTGATGGCGCGCGAGCTGGCCGAGCGCGGCGGCAAGCGCGTGCTCGTCGTCGAGAAGAAGCCCCACATCGGCGGAAACATGTACGACGAGGCCGACGAGGCGGGCATCCTCGTGCACCGCTACGGGCCGCACATCTTCCACACGAACGACGAGCGCGCCTTCAACTACGTGCGCCGCTTCACCGAGTGGCGCGACTACCAGCACGAGGTGCTGGCCGACTGGTACGGCACGTACATGCCGGTGCCGTTCAACAAGAACTCCATGGAGATCGCGTTCGGCGAGGAGCGCGCCGCCGAGCTCATCGAGAAGCTCATCGCCACGTTCGGCGACGAGCGCAAGGTGACCATCACCGAGCTGCGGAGCCAGGACGACCCCGACCTCACCGAGGTGGCGGACTTCATCTACAAGAACGTCTTCCTCTACTACACGCAGAAGCAGTGGGGCCTCACGCCCGAGGAGGTGGACCCGTCGGTGACGGCGCGCGTGCCCGTGTTCCTGTCGCGCGACAACCGCTACTTCCAGGACGCCTTCCAGGGCATGCCGCTGCACGGCTACACGCCGCTGTTCGAGCGCATGCTCGACCACGAGAACATCATGGTGTGCCTGGACACCGAGGCCGAGAACGTGTTCGAGCTCGAGTTCGAGAGCGGCGAGGAGAACGCCCCGCTGTCCGCGATCCTCATCAAGGACGCGCCGTTCGAGGGGCCGATCGTCTACACGGGCCCGCTCGACGAGCTGTTCCTGTCGCGTTTCGGCCGCCTGCCGTACCGCAGCCTCGACTTCGTGTACGAGACGCACGACGCCGAGCACGTGCTGCCCTGCGGCACGGTGAACTTCACGGTGACCGAGGACTACACGCGCATCACCGAGTTCAAGTACCTCACGGGCCAGGTGAGCGACAAGACCACCATCATGAAGGAGTACAGCCACTCCTACGACGATCCGAAGAAGCAGATCCCGTACTACGCCATCATCAACGACGAGAACGCCGCGCACTACGAGCGCTACCGCGCGCTCACCACGTCGCTTGACAACTTCCACCCGCTGGGGCGCTTGGCCGAGTACCGCTACTACAACATGGACGTCATCATCGGCCGCGCGCTGGCCCTCGCCGACGAGTTGGTGGGGTAGCGCCATGAAGACCATCTCTTTCGCCGTGCCGTGCTACAACTCGGCCGCCTACATGGACGCCTGCATCGAGTCCATCCTGAAGTGCGGGGACGATATCGAGATCATCATCGTCGACGACGGCTCCACGAAGGACGACACGGCCGCCAAGGCCGACGCCTGGCAGGAGCGCCACCCCGACCTCATCCGCGCCATCCACAAGGAGAACGGCGGCCACGGCTCGGCGGTGAACACGGGCCTGAGCCATGCGACGGGACGCTACTTCAAGGTGGTCGACTCCGACGACTGGCTCGACGAGCACGCCATGTCCGAGATCATGGCGTACCTGCGCCGCCAGGCCGAGCTGCCGAACCCCACCGATCTCGTCATCGGCAACTACGTGTACGAGAAGGTGCACGAGGGCGCGCGCACGGTCATGCACTACCGCAACGTGTTCCCCGAGGGCCGCGAGTTCGGCTGGGCCGACGTGGGGCACTTCGGGCAGAGCCAGTACCTGCTCATGCACTCGGTGATCTACCGCACCGAGCTGCTGCGCGACATGGGCCTCGAGCTGCCGGAGCACTGCTTCTACGTGGACAACATCTTCGTGTACGTGCCCCTGCCGCACGTGAAGACCATCTACTACCGCGACGTGGACATGTACCGCTACTTCATCGGCCGCGAGGACCAGAGCGTGAACGAGAGCGTGATGATGGGCCGCATCGACCAGCAGCTGCGCGTGACGCGCCAGATGATCGACGCGGTGAAGCTGCCCGACGACGTGCCCGAGCGGCGTCTCGAGCGCTACATGGAGAACTACCTGTCCATGATGATGTGCATCTGCTCCATCTTCCTGCGCATGATCGATTCCGACGAGGCCGAGGACAAGCGCGAGGCCATCTGGGCGTACCTCAAGGAGCACAACCCCGACGCCTACCGCCCCATCCGGCGCAGCACGCTCAACATGGGCACGAACCTGCCCACGTCGTTCGGCCGCCGCATCGGCATCACCGGCTACCGCGTGGCCCAGAAGATCTTCAAGTTCAACTAACGGAAGCGCCGCCGGGAATCCGGCGGCGCTTCTCGGTTCGGCCTTCTTCCGACGCGGGCGCCGGAGAGCGCCTACGCCCCCAGCCCCGTCGCCACGGCGGCGAGGGCCACGAGGACGCCGACGATGGACTCGCCGCCCAGCAGGCCGGACGACACGACGAGACCCGTCTCGCCCTGCGCCTTCTCCTTTTCGGCGGCCTCTTCGGGCGCGAGCTTCGCGCGGCGCCGCTTGCAGACGAAGTCGTACGCCATCTTCGCCATCGCGCCGAGAAACGCGGTGAACGACATGTAGAAGGGCAGGTAGATGCCCAGGCCCAGCATCATGGTGGGGAAGTTCAGCAGGTAGAGGCCGAAGCCGACCGCCAGCCCCAGGGCGAACGCCGGGACGGACGGGATGCCGGCCACCATCGTGGCCACAACGGACGCCTGCGCCGACACGAACGAGGCGGTGGGGCCGAACGACTCGGGGCCGTAGGCGCTCACGAGCACGGCCATTACGGCCACGGCCACCACCGCGCCGATGACGGCGCCGATGGCCTGGCCGATCCACTGGGCCTTCGGCGAGGTGCCCAGCACGTGCCCGGCGTGGAAGTCGTTCATCACGTCGCCGGCCAGCCCGCACGCCACGGCCACGATGCCCGCGACGAAGAACAGCTGCACCTGCGGCACGTTGGACACGGCGGCCACGGCCAGCAGCACGATGAGGCCGAAGATCTCCATAGGGTCGACGCCCGTCTGGCCGACGCTCTGCGCGCTCATGGCCGTGGCCACCCAGGCGAGCGCCACCACGATGAGGGCGGGCACGGGGCCCAGCTGCAGCCCGAAGCAGATGACGAGCGCCACGGCCGCCACGGCGAACGCGACGATGCCGGCGGACAGGCGCAAGCGGGCGCGCTTGGCGCCCTTGCCCTCGGGGGCGGCGGGCGCGGCTCCGTCGGCGTCGGCTGCGGCGACGCCGAGCGTCACCGCGCCGCGCGTGTCCTTGAGCATGCGGAAGGCCTTGGGCAGGATGTTCTTGAAGATGACGCCGAGGCCCGCGCCCATCATGACGCCCATGCCGAGGCTCGACACGATGCCCTGGCCGCTTGCCACGTCCCAGAGCCCGGCGGCCGAGCCGCCCACGATGATGCCGAAGTTGCCGATGAGCGCGCCGGCGAACCACACGACGACGGCGCCGGTTCCCACGAGGAAGCCCACGGCCAGCAGCATGGGGGAGTTGTAGATGCCGAACGCCACGCCGGGGATGGCGACGTTGCCGAACAGCATGGCGGGGATCATGCCCAGCCCGTCGCGCAGCGCCGTGTAGATGCCGGCGACGCCCATCGACCCGAACAGCTTCCAGCCGGTCTTGCCGCCCTTGTCGCCCGCGATGAGCGTCTGCGCGGCCGCTTCGCCGATGGGGTACTCCAGCTCGGCGTCCTCGATGAAGTGGCGGCGCAGCAGCACGGTGCAGACGAGCCCGAGCACGACGCCCGAAAGCGCCACGAGCAGCATCTCGTAGACGCCCACCTCGTCGGCGAAGCCGAGCATCCAGATGCCGGGGATGGTGAAGGCCAGACCGCCCGCCACCATGGCGCCCGCGCTCATCACGGTGTGCGTGACGTTCGCCTCGTTGAGGCTGGCCTTGCCATGCCCGAGCGCTTTGAGGAAGAACAGCGAGATGATGGCCGCGAACACGATGGGCCAGGGAAGCGCCCCCATCTTGAGGGCCGTGTACACCGATGCCGCGGTGATGATGGTGCAACCGACGCAGCCTATGAGGATGCCGCGCAGCGTCAGCTGCCCTTTGACAGAATCCATTCTCTTCTCCTTTTCGTATATCCGCTTCCCCTCTCGATCGGGAAGTCGGGTTACTGAACGGACGGGTACAGTATACTGTACGGAAACGACGGGCGACATCGCTAAAATCGCATGATTGTGGGAGAACGCGGGAAGGCAGGCGGATATGGGCAACGGGCAGGGTGCGGCGCGCACGGTGCTGTGCGTGGACGTGGGGAACTCGGACACGAACCTGGGGCTCTTCGTCGACGGCGAGCTCGATGCGACCTGGACGGTGACCACGACGGAGCGCATGACGGCCGACGAGGCGCGCATGCGGATGGCCGGGCTCTTCGACATGCGGGCGCGCGACGGCAAGGACGCGGCCTGCGACGACGCGGTGATCGCCTCGGTGGTGCCCGGCCTGACGGACGCCTGGGTGACGGCGACGCGCGCGCTGTGCGGCCGACGCCCCCTCGTGGTGGGGCCGGGCGTGAAGACGGGCGTGAGGATGCGCTACAACGACCCCGGCGAGCTGGGCGCCGACCGCGTGGCCGATCTCGTGGCCGCGCGCGCGGCCTACGAGCCGCCGTTCGTCGTGGTGGACCTCGGCACGACGACGAACTTCGAGGTGGTGGACGAGGACGGGGCGTTCGTGGGCGGCATCATCGCGCCCGGCGTGAAGCTGTCGGCGAAAGCGCTGGCCGACGCCGCCGCGCAGCTGGCCATGGTCGATCTCAAGGCCCCCGCCTCGGTGGTGGGAAAGAACACGCGCGAGGCCATGCAGGCCGGCGTTGTGATGGGGGAGGTCGCGCTCATCGACGGCCTCGTCGACATGGTGCAGCGCGAGCTGGGCTACGACGTGGACGTCATCGCCACGGGCTCGGACGCCGCCGCCATCGCCGCGCTCTCGCAGCGCATCGCCCGCACCGACGAGCACCTCACCCTCCGCGGCCTCAGCATGCTGCACGCGCTGAACAGGAAGTAAAGGCGCCCCGTCCGAGCACGCCGCTCGCGGCCGTGCGTGCCGTTCGCCTTCCGTGCTCGCTCTTTCTGAGTTGCGAACAAATGTTTCACGTGAAACATCTTGATCGGGCGGGTTGCGATTCCGAGGGCTGCCTGTCGGGTGCGGTTTTTACCGAAATGTGACGCAAGCGGGCTCTCCGGGCTCCCCTGCTTTTTCGATCGCGGACGTTTCCCCTGGTCGTCGTGCGCCGCGCGGCCTCGAACGCGTCTTGGATGCCGCCGAACTGCAACATCTCGGTGAAAACTGCACGGATCCGCGGCGGGAGGGGCGCATTGGCGCGCAATGCCCGACGAGCCGCATCCGCTCCTCGCGCTCTGCCCCGCAAGAAATCACCCGACTCGGATGTTTTCGGTCGGGCCGCAAGCGCGCCGGGAAACCCTTTCTCGCATCATGCCTGTTCGAGGCAGCGTTCCCGAGACGGCCGAATCCGGCGGTTTCTCGCCTGTTCGGCGGTGGGAGGATGCCTGGGGCGTCCGCGAGGCGTCGCGCCCGTCGGGGCGGGGCTGCGCCAAAGAGGGGCAAGAACAAATGTTTCACGTGAAACATCTTGATCGGGCGGGGTGGGGTCGGCGGTGCGCGGCTCGGAGTGCGGACGCGGCGGGTGGGCCTCCGGCGCGGCGGGTGCGCGGACGCAGTGGGCAGGCCCGTTGCGCGGCGGACGCGGCTGGCGGCCCCCCCCCTCTCTCTCCGTGTGTGTGTCTGCGGCGGACGCGCGGGCGGCTCCTCCTGCGCGGAGGACGGGCCGGCTCATGCGGCGGGCGAGGGGTCGGGCCCGCGCGCTTCCGCCGGATGCGTGGCGATGCGATGGAAAATTAGCCGTGGTTTACAAATTCGGCTGAATCGCGTACAATTCCCATTTTGTTAGATTGAGCAAACTAATCGTCGGCGCACGCGCCGGCGCGGGGAAGGACGCACGTATGACGAACAAGAAGGACGAGCGCGCCGGCGGCGGCCTCCGCGCGCTGTGGGCGGTCGGGGGCTTCGTGTGCTTCGGGCTGGGCGCGCTGGGGGCCGTGCTGCCCATCCTGCCGACGGTGCCGTTTCTGCTGGGCGCGGCGTTCTGCTTCGCGCGCAGCTCGGCGCGCCTCGATGCGTGGTTCCACGGGACGAAGCTGTACCGCAACGTGCTCGAGGGCTTCACGAAGAAGCGCGCCATGACCGTGAAGGCGAAGCTGTTGCTGCTGGGCCCCATCACGCTCGTGCTGGGCGTCTCGTTTCTGCTGATGGCGAACGTGCCGGTGGGGCGCGCCGTCGTGGCGGCCGTGTGGGTGGCGCATATCGTGTACTTCGGCTTCGTGGTGAAGACCGATCGCGGGGCCGCGACCGCGGCCGAGCTCGTTTCCGAGCGCGCTCCCGAGCGAACGGAGGGCTAGGGCATGTTCAGCAAACGGCTGGCGGAGATGGTGCCCGCGGCGCGCAAGTACGTGGTGGCCAGCGTGGCGCTGCAGTGGGTCGCGCTCGTGGCGAACGTCGCCCTCATGCTGCTCATCGGCCTGTTCGTGCAGACGCTCATCGAGGGCGGGGACGTCGCGGCGTCGCAGGCGAGCCTCGTGCAGGCCGCCGTGGCGGCCATCGTCGTGCGCGTGGGGTGCCTCACGCTCGCGCAGCGCATGGGCCAGGCGGCCGCCGCCGCCGCGAAACGCACCGTGCGCAAGCAGGTGTACGACAAGCTCGTGCGCCTCGGGCCGTCGTACTCCGAGCGCGTGGCCACGAGCGAGGCCGTGCAGGTGAGCGTCGAGGGCACCGAGCAGCTCGAGAGCTACTTCGGCTCGTACATGCCCCAGCTGTTCTACTCGGTCGTGGCGCCGGTCACGCTGTTCGCCTGCCTCGCGCCGCTGTGCCTGCCGGCCGCCGTCGCGCTTCTGGCCTGCGTGCCGCTCATCCCCGCGTCCATCGTGGCCGTGCAGAAGATCGCGAAGCGCGCGATGGGCACGTACTGGGGCGCCTACACCGACCTGGGCGCCACGTTCCTCGAGAACCTGCAGGGCCTCACCACGCTCAAGATATACCGCGCCGACGCGGAGCGCCACGAGGCGATGAACCGCGACGCCGAGACGTTCCGCCAGGCCACGATGCGCCTGCTGCGCATGCAGCTGAACTCCGTGACGGTGATGGACGTGTTCGCCTACGGCGGCGCGGCGGTGGGCATCATCATGGCGCTGTGGCAGTTCTCGCTCGGGCAGGTGCCGTTCTTCGCGGCGTTCGCCGTCGTGTTCCTGGCGTCCGAGTTCTTCATCCCGCTGCGCACGCTGGGCTCGTTCTTCCATACGGCCATGAACGGCATGGCCGCGGCCGACAAGATGTTCGCCATCCTCGACACGCCCGAGCCCGAGCGCGGGTCGCGCGTCATCGAGCCCGACCGCGCGTCCTTCGCGTGCCGGGGCGTGGGCTATTCCTACGACGGCGAGCGCACCGTGCTGGAAGCCGTGGACTTCAACGCGCCCGCCGGGTCGTTCACGGGCATCGTGGGCGAGAGCGGCTCGGGCAAGTCGACGCTGGCCGGCATCCTGTCCGGGCGCAACGCCGGGTTCACGGGTTCGGTGGAGGTGGGCGGCGTGCCGCTCGCGCAGGCGTCGCGCGCCGCGCTGGCCAGCACCGTCACGGTCGTGCCGTTCTCGAGCTACCTGTTCAAGGGCACCGTGCGCTCGAACCTGCTGCTGGCCGACCCGCAGGCGAGCGACGACGAGCTGTGGGACGCGCTTTCGCGCTGCCGCGTGGACGGGTTCGTGCGCTCGGCCGGCGGCCTCGACGCCGCCATTGCCGAGGAGGGCGGGAACCTCTCGGGCGGCCAACGGCAGCGCCTCGCGCTGGCCCGCGCGCTTCTGCACGACACGCCGGTGTACGTGTTCGACGAGGCCACGTCGAACGTCGACGCGGAGAGCGAGCACGCCATCATCGAGGTCGTCCACGAGCTGGCGCGCACCAAGACCGTCATCATGATCTCGCACCGCCTGGCCGCCGTGGCCGACGCCGACCGCATCTACGTGCTGGAGGACGGCCGCGTCGCCGAGGCGGGCCCCCACGACGAGCTGCTGGCGCAGGACGGCGCCTACGCGCGGCTGTGGAACCAGCAGGCCGCGCTCGAGCGGTTCTCGAGCGCCGCCCGGATGGGCGAGCCCGAGGACGAGCTTGCCGACGCCTTCGACGATGCGCCCGACCGGCGCCCCGAAGCCGCGCCCGCGCGCGGCGCCGCGCCGGCGAGCAGGTCGCACCTGTTGGTCATGCTGCAGCTCGTCAAGCTGGTGCGCCCCCTGCTGCCCTGGATGCTGCTGGCCGTCGCGCTGGGCGTGCTCGGATTTGCGGCCGCCATCTTCCTCACCGTGTTCGGCACGTACGCGCTCGTCGACCTCGCCGGGTTCCCGCAGGCCGTGAGCTACGGCGCGGCCGTGGTGCTCGTGGCCGTCTGCGGCGTCGCGCGCGGGCCCCTGCGCTACGGCGAGCAGTTGTGCAACCACTACCTGGCCTTCAAGCTGCTGGCGCTCGTACGCGACCGCGTGTACGCCGCGCTGCGCCGGCTCGCGCCCGCGAAGCTCGAGGGGCGCGACAAGGGCGATCTCGTCTCCCTCGTCACGAGCGACATCGAGCTTCTGGAGGTGTTCTACGCGCACACGCTGTCGCCGGCGATCATCGCGCTCGTGGTGTCGCTGGGCATGGGGGCGTTCATCGCCGCGGTGTCGCCCGTGCTGGGCGCGCTGGCGCTGGCGTCCTACGTGCTCGTGGGCGTCGTGGTGCCCGTCGTGGCCTCGAAGGCCAGCGGCTCGGGCGGCCGCGCGCTGCGCGAGGGCATCGGCGACATGAACGCGTTCGTGCTGGACAGCCTGCGCGGCCTGCGCGAGACGCTGCAGTTCGGCCGCGCCGCCGACCGCTCCCGCGAGCTCGACGAGCGCATGGGCGCGCTCGCGCGGGTGGAGGAGCGCCTCAAGGGCCGCGGCGCGCTGGCGATGTCGCTGACGAACGGGTTGGTGCTGGCGCTCGACGTGGCCATGGTGCTGGCGTCCGGAGCGCTGTGCGTGTCCGGCGCCATCGGGCCGGACGCCGCGCTCGTGGCGACGGCCGCCCTCATGTCGTCGTTCGGCCCGGTGATCGCCGTGGCGAACCTGGGCTCCACCCTGCAGCAGACGCTGGCTTCGGGCGCGCGCGTGCTCGAGCTCATCGAGGAGCGCCCGCAGACCGAGGAGGTCGACGACGGCGTGGACCTGGAGGCGTTTTCGGGCGCCGCGGTGCGCCGCGTGGACTTCTCCTACGGCGATCGCCCCGTGCTCGACGGCGTGAGCCTGCGCATCGAGCCGGGCAGCGTGGTGCACCTGGCCGGGCGCAGCGGGTCGGGCAAGTCCACGCTGTGCAAGCTGCTCATGCGGTTCTGGGACGCCACGCGCGGCGTGGTGGAGGTGTCGGGCACCGACGTGCGCCGCGTGAACACGGCCAGCCTGCGCGACACGGAGGGCTACATGACGCAGGAGACGCACCTGTTCGCGGGCACCATCGGCGAGAACATTCTCATCGCGAAGCCGGACGCCTCGCCCGAGGAGCTGGCCGAGGCGTGCCGCAAGGCGGCGCTGAGCACGCTGGTGGAGCGCCTGCCCCAGGGACTCGACACGCCGGTGGGCGAGCTGGGCGAGACGCTGTCGGGCGGCGAGCGCCAGCGCATCGGCCTCGCGCGCGTGTTTTTGCACGACGCGCCGTTCGTGCTGCTGGACGAGCCCACCTCGAACCTCGACAGCCTGAACGAGGCCGCCGTGCTGAGCGCGCTGGCCGAGGGCCGCGAGGGAAAGACCATCGTGCTGGTGAGCCACCGGGCCTCCACCGCCGCGATCGCGGACACGACGTACACGGTGGACCGAGGACGCCTGAGCTAACGAAGCGCTGCCGTTCCCAGCACGGTCCCGTCGAGGTCCTTCAGCGTGAACGTGCCGTGCTCGTACACGGCGTAGCTGGCGCTGCCGTCCTTCGGGATGGAGGTGCTTCCCGGGTTCACGAACAGCACGCCGTCGCGCTCGTCGAGCGTCTTCACGTGGGTGTGGCCCGACAGGAGGGCGCTTCCGGGGCGCAGCTGGGGCGCGAGGTCGAGGTGGCCGTGGGTGAGGTAGAGCTCGTGGCCGTCGGCCTCGACGAGGGCGTAGTCGGCCATGCAGGGGAAGTCGAGCACCATCTGGTCCACTTCGGCATCGCAGTTGCCGCGCACGGCGACGATGCTCGCGGCCAGGCCGTTGAGCATCCCGATGACCTCCTTCGGGGCATAGCCCTCCGGCAGGTCGTTGCGCGGGCCGTGGTACAGGAGGTCGCCCAGCAGGACGACGCGGTCGGGCGCCTCGGCCTCGACGCGCGCGACGAGCGCGCGCACGGCCGGGGCGGCGCCGTGCAGGTCGGATGCGATGAGCAGCTTCACAGGCGCTCCTTTCGATCGGTCGTGACGATCGTGCCAGTGTAGCGCAAACGCCCCGGACGCGCGACCCGGCCCTACAGCTCGGCCAGCACCGCGCGGTCGGCCTCCACCTGCTCGCGCGCGAGCACGGCCAGGCCGCGGTAGAAGGTCGTGCGGGCGCGCTTCTTCGCGTCGTCGGCGAACGCGGGCACCCAAGCGCCCAGGTGCTCCTCGACGAAGGCGCGCTGGCACGTGACGAGACCGTCGACGGCCTCCCGGTCGCCGCGCTCGCAGGCGGCCGCCGTGCGCTCGGCCAGCTCGGCCGCGAACGCGCACTCGAGCGCCAGATGGTCCTCGGGCAGGTCGAAGTCGTCGGGCGCGTCGAGCCCCTGCGAGCGGTACGCGGCCAGCACCTCGTCGCGCGCGTCCTGCATGAGCAGCCCCTCGGGGCTCGTGTACACCGACTCGTACGGCGGCACGGGGTGCGGTCCCATTCCCAGGTACAGTCGGTTGTAGTCGGCGGCGAGGTCGATGCGCAGCGCCTCGTCGTCGGACGCGTCGGCGGACGCCAGCTCCGCGAAGAAGGGCGCGAGCGGGTCCTCGGCGGGCCGGTCCGCGGATGCGGCGCGCAGCGCGGCGACGAACGCCGCGTCGGGGGCCGTGCGGTAGGCGCGCGAGAGGAAGCGGTAGGCGAGCGCGCGGTCGCCCATGAGCTCGATGAGGTTGAGGTCGTCGGTTTCCATGGAGTGCTCCTCGGGGTCGGCGGTGAACGCGGTGCCGAAGGGCGCCGAAGCGCCCTTCGAGCGAGGGAGGGGAGGGGGCCGCGGGGAGGTGCGGCCCCCGGATGGTCGAAACGCTAGGACACGTACACGCTGGGGTTCGTCTCGCCCTCCATGCGCGCGCCGCCGCGTTCGGCGGCCTGCGTCTCCATCTCGGAGAGCGGGCCGAAGTGCAGGGCCTGCATGGGGCACGCCGCCACGCAGTGCGGGTTGCCCTCCTCGGTGCGCCCGATGGACAGGCAGGTGTCGCACTTGTCCATCTTGAGGCCGCCGCCCTCCACCTCGCGGTACTGCGGCACGTCGAACGGGCAGACCAGCGAGCAGGTCTTGCACCCGATGCACTTCTCGTCGTCCACCACCACGACGCCGTCCTCCTCGCGCTTGCTGATGGCGCCTTGCGGGCACTTCGCGAAGCACGCGGGCTCCTCGCAGTGCATGCACGACAGCGATTCGAAGGAGCGCTTCACGGTGGGGAACGTGCCGTCCACCGTCTCCTGCACGTTGCGCCGCGACACGGTGCCGGCCTCGATGCCGTGCCACTGCTTGCACGCTACCTGGCAGGCCCAGCATTTGATGCAGCGGCTCGTGTCAACGTAGAATCCGTACTGCTCAGCCATGATCTACCCCTCACTCTTCGAGATCTTCACGAGCGTCTGCTTGGCCATGGCCGAGGTGAACCCGTCGTAGTTCGCGATGTCGTCGTCGTACAGCACGTTGACCTCGCTGCCGCCGTCGAGGCTGCCGTAGCCGGGCAGGCCCAGCTCGTCGCAGGGTTCCCACCAGCCGCGCTTCGTCATGAGCACGTCGGGCGCGATGGCCTCGAAGTAGCGCGCCACCATCTTGATGGAGCCGTGGGGCGATTCCACCTTCATCCAGTCGCCGTCGGCGATGCCGTACTGCGCGCCCGTTGCCGGGTTGATCTTCACCCAGGGCTCGGGCTGCAGCTCGCGCAGGTAGGGCACGTCGTGGTAGTAGCTGTGGTTGCACAGGCGGTAGGCGTGCACGTCGGAGATGACGAGCGGGTACTCCGCGGCCACGTCGGGCGTGCCGACGATGCTCTCGGGCGCGCCCTTGTACACGGGCAGGCGCTCGATGGTGCCGGTGTCCGTGGCGTTGGGCTTGTCGCCGATCCACTCGTTGACGCACTGCACCTTGCCGCCGGGCAGGTTCGCGAACATCTTCTCGTAGTCCTGGTACGCGGGCTCGGTGGGCTTGGCGCCGTCGGTGCGCTCCTTGAACACGTAGCCCTTCTCGCGCAGCTCCTCGAGCGTCACGCCCGAGCCGTCCAGCTGCTCGTTCAGCATCTTGTCGATGTCGCCGTCCCAGAAGTCCGCGCCGTAGCCCATCTTCACGGCCAGGTCGAGGTAGTACTGCCAGTCGGAGCGCGTCTCTCCCGGAGGCTCGGAGATCACCTGGTTGATGCCGATGAACGTGCCGGCGGGGGAGTTCTTCGTGGCGAACTGGTCGGCCGACTCGTACTGCGTGGTGGCCGGCAGCACGATGTCGGCGTAGTCGCACGACGAGTTCCACGCCGTGTCCATGACCACGTAGTAGTCGAGCTTCTTGAGCGCCTCGGCGATGGTCTTGGGCTGGCGGGTGGCCGACATCGGGTTCGAGGACTGGCCGAACACGAAGCGCAGCGGGTAGGGGTCCTCGGTCAGGATGGACTGCAGGCCCTTGTTGTAGGCGCTCGTCGGGCCGGATTCCTGGGTCACCATGTCCTGGAACCAGCGCGGCGTCTCGGGCGCCACGAGCTTGGACACGCCGGCCATCCAGCCGTTCGCCTTGTCCTCGTCGCTTTCCGGCAGGCGGTCGGTCAGCAGGTCGATGCCCTTCGTCTTGATGAGGGGCTCCGGCATGACCATGCCGGCCCCGCCGCCGCCCGCGATGCCGAGGTTGCCGGTGATGGCCTCGATGAGGCAGGCGCACGCCACGGTCCAGTGGCCGTCGTTGGCCTGGTCGCCGATGCCGTTGCCGCAGTTGATGCCCATGGGCTTCACGGTGCCCATGAGGCGGGCGACCTCCGTGATCTGCTCCTCGGGCAGCCCGGTGATCTCCGCGGCCCACGCGGGCGTGAACTGCGTGACGTGTTCGGCCAGCTCGTCGAAGCCGGTCGTCCAGTTCTCGACGAAGTCGTGGTCGTACAGGTCCTCGCCGATGATGACGTTGAGGAACGCGAGCGCGAGCGCCGTGTCGGTGCCGGGGCGCACGGGCAGCCAGTAATCGGCGTGCGCGCCGAGGCCCTCCTGCATCGGGCGGATGTCGACGATCTGCATGCCGCCTTCCTTGGCGTTCATGCGCGCGTTCGGGTTGCCCTGGTTCACGGCTGAGTTCTCGGAGTTGAAGCCCCATACCACCAAGAGCTTCGTCTTGCCCAGCTGGCCGGGCGCCGTGTCGGTGGCCTTCGCGTGCTCGGGGCCGCCGATAGTCACGAGGCGCGAGAACATGCGCTGCGAGTTGCAGATGGCGGAGTGCAGGTAGTTCGGCGAGCCGTGCACGTTGAGGAAGCGGCGCCCGAGGCTGCCGAGCACGGCGTAGAACTGCGGGCTGAGCACCGCGTAGGACTCGGCTCCGTACTGCTCCTTCTGCTCCTTGAGCTTGGCGGCGATGGTGTCGAGCGCCTCGTCCCACGTGATCTGCTCGAACTTGCCCTCGCCCTTCTCGCCGGTGCGCTTCATGGGGTACAGCAGGCGCGTGGGCGAGTACACCGTGTGCATGGCGGCGTTGCCCTTGGCGCACAGCGTGCGCGAGCCGCGGCCGTAGTTGTTGCCGGCCTCGGGGTTGCCCTCGACGTTCGTCCAGCGGCCGTCGCGCACGGTGCACAGGGTGGAGCAGTGCGTGCGGGCGGGCCCGCACATCTTGCACCAGGCGTGCTTGACCTCGACGACGGCGTCCGCGCCGCCCGCGCCGGCAGCGTCCGCGCCGTCGGTCTCCTTCATCTCCTGCGGGGCGCATCCGCCCAGCATGGCCGCTGCGCCGAGCGCGGCGGCGCCCTTGAAGAACGTTCTCCTCGTCAGTTCTGACATGATCCCTCCTCTTGGATCGGTTCCCCCTTGCATCCTGCGCCCGTCGGCCCGTGCGATGCGTCCCCCTCCTCCGTGCACGCATCCGACGTTTCCCCGCGCGTCGTGCCAGGATCGCTTATGCGATGGGTTCACTTTAGGCAGGCGGCCGGCCGTTTGGAATCGTAGGTTTCATAGCGGGAGAAAATCGTTTTCCCACCTGGGTGAACATAGGTTTTATATGAGGTTGGTTTGCGGTACAATAGCCGCTTACGTGGCAGCCGCGCGCGCGGCACGGGGGAGAGGAACGCCATGGAGACGGGGATCGTGGAGCGTATGGCGGCGGTCAAGGCCCACCTGAAGGCCGTGACGCTGGCCGACGTGTTCGACGTGCGGGCGCTGGGCTTCGCGCTGACGCTCGCTTGGGCGTCCATCGTGTTCTTCAGCACCACCGTGCACTTCTCGACGCGCAACGACGTGAGCCATTTCAACAGCGTCGTGGGCTTCTCGAGCGTGGGCATGCTGGCCGTGCTGCTGCTGGGTGCGCTCGGGCCGAAGCGCTTCGCCCGCGTCATGCGGGTGCCCGCGATGCGCGCGCTCGCGCCGGCGGTCATGGCGGTGTCCACCGTCGTGCTCGTGATCATCGACCTCAACTTCTTCACGCAGCCGTGGTGCTCCCTCTTCTCGACGGCGGCGGGGGCGGGGCTCGGCGTGCTGTACCTGGCCTGGGGCGAGGAGTTCCGCCGCCTCGCGCCGGCGCAGGCCGTGGTGAAGACGGCGTCGTCGTTTCTGCTGGCCGCCATCCTGTTCGCCCTCGTGGTGGCGCTGCCGCGCCCGGTGAGCGTCGCGGCGACGGTGCTGCTGCCCGTGGCGGTGGGCTTCGTCCTGTTCGCGAAGGTGGGCGTGTGGAAGGGCGACGACGAGGCCGCGCCCGCGACGCTGCGGCGCGGGGCCTTCTCGCTGCGCGCGCTGCTGTCGCTCGGCGTGCTGTCGTTCGCCGAGTCGTTCATCCGGGCGCTGTTCTTCAACGCGTCGCCCATCATCAGCGAGGGCAGCTACCCGTGGCTGTTCCTCGTGGCCACGATGGCGTCCATCGCGCTCGTGTGCGTGCCGCTGTTCTCGTCCGACGGCCTCGACGTGGCGGCCGCGTACCGCGCGGCGGTGCTCGCGCTCGGGTTCATGTTCCTGCTGCTGCCCATCCTCGACCTCGGCTCGATGGCCGCCGACATCGTGGCGCTCACGATGTACGCCACGGTGACGCTGCTCGTGTGGATCGTGCTCGTGCGTATCACGGGCCTGTACGGCCTCGTGGCGCTGTTCTCGATCGGCGTGGGCTGGGGCGCGCACGTGGCCGGCTCGCTGGCCGGCACGTTCGGCGGGGCCGTGCTGGGCTCGTTCATGGAGCTGGCGCCGCGCGTGCTGAGCATCGTCGAGCTCGGGTGCGTGTGCCTGCTGTTCCTGGCGTACCTGTTCCTGTTCACCGACGGCTCGATGACGAGCCTGCTGGGCATGCGCCCCGGCGGCGACGGCCGCCGGCCGTTCCGCGAGCGCTGCGAGCGCGTGGCGGCCGACTACGACCTCACGCCGCGCGAGCAGGAGATCATGGCCCTCGTGGCGAAGGGCCGCTCGACGCCGCGCATCCAGGACGCGCTCGGGCTGACAGCGGGCACGGTGAACACGCACCTCGCGCACCTGTACCGCAAGCTCGACGTGCACGACAAGCAGGAGCTCATCGACCTGCTCGAGCGGCCTCAGCCCAAGTCGGCGCAGTAGCCGCGCGCGATGATGCGGCGGTCGCTCTCCGGGAACAGGTGGGCGTACAGCGCCATGAAGTAGCTGTCGGTCATCGAGGCCATGTAGTCGACCACCACCTGGTTCGGCTCGGACGCGAGGTAGTCGTCGAGCTCCACCGTGCGCGACTTGGCCGCGAGCGAGGCCGCGTGGTGCTTGAACACCGGCGAGCTCTCGTCGCCCGCGCGCAGGTCGTCCAGCAGGCGGGCGTACAGCTCCTCGAACATCTCCCCGACGACGTTGCCCGCGCCGCTCACCGCGCCCTCGCGCTCGTAGATGAGCTCGTAGTTCTGGCGCTTGGCGCGCTTGAGGTCGGCGAACACCTCCTCGCTGAGCGCGATGCGGTCGGTGCCGTAGCTCGTGTTGACGAGGTCCACCGTGAGGTTGTTGATGATGCGGGCGTTGTCGCGGCCGATGACCGTGCTGTCGAAGACGTCGAGCGCGCCGATCACGCCCATGTCGAGCGCGTCGGCGCGGTCCTTGCCCACGTAGGCGATCATGTCGCTGACGCGCACGACGCAGCCTTCCAGCGTGGAGGGGCGCAGCGTCTTGATGGTGCGCTCGTCGGCGTTGCAGGCTTCCACGAGCCCGTCGAGCGCGGCGAAGTCGCGGGTGTCGCCCGTGCGCAGCACCTGCTGGGCGAACTCGCCGTTGTGGCACAGCACGCCGTCGAGGGTCTGCAGGCTGACGTTGCGGCGGTACAGCTGGTCGAGCACGCGCACCGAGTGCACGTTGTGGTTGAAGTAGCGCCCGGTGCGCGCGTGGTAGCACGCGCTGAGGTAGCGCTCGCCGGCGTGGCCGAAGGGCGTGTGCCCCACGTCGTGGCCGAGCGCGATGGCCTCGATGAGCTCGCAGTTCAGCCCCAGCAGGCTGCCGATGCCGCGCGCCACGCGGCTGACCAGCTGCACGTGCAGCCCGCGGCGGCAGATGTCGTCGTTCTCCACGAACGAGAACACCTGCGTCTTGTCGGCGTAGCGGTTGTACGCCGGCACGTTGAGTATCTTCTCGATGTCGCGCGCGAACGCGGGGCGCGTGAGCGTGGCGTCGTCGTGCGGGTTCCGCTCGCGGCGCACGACGTCCGCGTCGTCGAAGCGGCGGGGGTGCAGCCGGCCCGCGGCGCGGTCGGCGCGGATGGCCTCCTCGACGGCGGGGTCGAGCGTGAGGTAGGGGATGTTCGCGTTGTCCATATGCGTCCTCTGCTGTGCGGCGCGCCGCCCGGGCGGCGCGCATCGTATTGTTCGAGGACATTGTAACGCATAGAACAACACCGTACAAATGTTTCACGTGAAACATTCGGGACCGAGGGGCGATGCGGCGCTCCGTGCGCGGCCGACGCGGCGCGCTTCCGTCGGGCGCGCCGCGCCGCGGCGGAAGGTGGCGGAGGCCGGGCCGCCGGCCGCCCTCGCTCTCCGCCGCCTTCTAGTACCTATATAACGCGGCCATGCCGGAGTCGCCGGGGATCCGGGCGGGGTCGAGCTCGAACACCTCGGCGTCCTGGGCCAGCGCCGCGCGGGCGAAGTCGTCGGCCAGCTCGGGTCCTTGGAAGCGGCCGTGCGGCTCGCGCTCGAACAGGTAGACCTCGCCCGTCTCGTCGTTGAAACCGCCGGGGATGTAGGCGCCCTCGGCCACGAACAGCGCGCGCACCTTGCGCTCGACGAGCGCCAGCCCGATGGCCTCGAGGTCGGTCGAGCCGCCGCCGTGGGCCTCGGCGTCGCCGAGCTTCTCCAGCAGCTCGGCCGCGCGCGCCTCGCGCACGTGCTCGATGACGGCCTTGGCGCTGTCCAGCAGCTCGGGCGCCTCGATGCCGCCGATGTCCTTCTCGATGCCCTCGTTCAGCAGGTGGGGGACGGTGGAGATGCGGCGGAACATCGTTTGGTGCTCGGGCAGGCTCACGAGGATGACCGGCAGCTCGGTGCCCTGCACGAGGTGGTCGGTCACCGCCCGGTTCACGTACTGGAAGAACTTCTCGGCCTCTTCCTTCTTCACGTCGTTGCGCGACTTCCAGCCGTGGTAGGGCGGCAGGTGGTTCTCGAGCGACGCGTAGTCGAGCGCCCCTTCGTGCCCGTCGTAGACGAGGGGGAACTCCTCGCTGAACTCGTCGAGCACCTCCTGCGGCATCTCGACGCGGTCGAGCGAGCCGAAGTCGCCGTGGACGAACGCGAAGCGGTCGGCCGACAGCCCCAGCAGGAAGTAGTGCGATCCGAACTGGAAGTTCCTCAGCAGCGGGCGCACGTAGAACCGCTCGCCCACGAACGCGAGCGGCCCCACCTCGTAGCTCAGCTGGTAGACGTAGGTGCGGTCGTTGCCCACGAGCACGGCGAGGCTGCCGCCGGGCGCGGGGCTCGCGAGGTCGTCGAGGTGCGCGGCCACCTGGTCGAGGCGCTCGTCGACGCCCTTGTACTCGCGGCGCTCGCGCTCTTGGGCGAGCTTGCCCCGCGCCTGGTCCACCAGGTTCTTGAACTCGATGCGGTCCTGGTCGTCGCCGGGGACGCGCCCGTGCGTGGGCAGGTAGAGCGATACGAGGGGCGGCTCGACCTGCTCGTAGAGCGCAGAATCGAAGTCCGCCAAAATCGTGATGTCGTCGTTCATGGCAAACCTCTCTTGTCGATGATCGTGCGGTGCGCCGACCGGAAGCGGCCGGCCGATCCAGCATAGCAGCGGCCCCGGGCGCCGCCGATTCTGCTGCGGTTTTGTCAGGATTCGGTTGGCGTTCTGCTGATTACCCCGCGCGCCCCCGCCGCGCTGCCGCGCAGGCGAGCTTGCGCTATACTGGACGGCGACGAACACGGAAAGGGAGCGCATGCAAAACAGGCAGTGGATATTCGCGGCGATCGGCGTGCTGAGCTTCGTCCTCATGACGGGCAGCCTCGTGCTCACGTACATGAACGCGGGCGAGGAGGGCGTCGGGCTGGCCGAGCTGGGCCCGTCGCTGGCGCTCGCCTTCGTGTTCCTCGTGAACGTCGTGCTGGCAAAGCAGAACAGGCGAAGGTAGGGGCGCACCGTGGCGGGCGGCATCAGCGAAGAGGACATTCAGAAGGTACGCGAGGCCAGCGATCTCGTCGCGGTCATCGGCGAGCGCACGCCGGTGAAGCAGCGCGGGCGCGATTTCTGGTGCTGCTGCCCCTTGCACAACGAGAAGACGCCGTCGTTCAAGATCGATCCTTCCCTGCAGCTGTGGCACTGCTTCGGCTGCGGCGAGGGCGGCGACGTGTTCGGCTTCATCATGAAGACCGAGGACCTGTCGTTTCCCGAGGCCGTGCGCCGGCTGGCCGAGCGCGCGCACATCGACATCGCCGAGAGCGGCGGCCGCAAGAGCATCGGCAGCAGCCGCAAGGCGCGCCTCAAGGCCGTTTGCGACGAGACCGCGCAGTTCTACCACTCCCAGCTCATGCGCAACCCCGGCCCCGACGCGTCGGCGGCGCGCAGCTACCTGGGCGCGCGCGGCCTGGGCGGCGAGGTGCCGAAGACGTGGCAGCTCGGCTTCGCGCCGGGACGCGGTCAGCTCGTGCGCCACCTGTCGGCGAAGGGATTCAAGCCCGACGAGATGGTGCAGGCCAACGTGGCGCTGTCGGGCGACGGCGGCAAGCTTCGCGACCGCTTCTACAACCGCATCATGTTCCCCATCAACGACCCGCAGGGCGAGTGCATCGCCTTCGGCGGGCGCGTGGTGGGCAAGGGCGAGCCGAAGTACCTGAACTCCCAGGAGACGCCGCTGTTCCACAAGTCGCAGGTGCTGTACGGCATGGACAAGGCGAAGGCCGCCATGGCGTCGACGGGCGTGGCCGTGGTGGTGGAGGGCTACACCGACGTCATCGCGCTGCACGAGGCGGGCGTGAAAAACGCCGTGGCCACGCTGGGCACCGCGCTCACCATGCGCCACATCCGCCTGCTGTCGCGCCACGCGCAGCACGCCATCGTGTACCTGTTCGATGGCGACGAGGCGGGGCAGCGCGCCGCCGACCGCGCGCTCGCGTTCATCGACGACTCCATGACGCCCGAGGCGGGCAAGAGCCGCATCGAGCTGGCCGCCGTCACGCTGCCGGACAACCTCGACCCGGCCGACTTCGTGGCGCAGCGCGGCGCCGACGAGCTGCAGAAGCTCATCGCCCACGCCCAGCCGCTGCTGAAGTACGGCATCGAGCGCCGCCTGGCCCGCCACGACCTCGGCCGCGCCGAAGGGCGCGCCGCGGCGCTGGCCGACGCGCTGCAGGTGCTGGCCCCCATCAAGGACTCCATGCTCGCGCGCGACTACGCCGTGCAGATCGCCACGAGCGTGCGCGCCCGCGAGCAGGACGTGATCGACCAGCTGGAGCATCTGAAGGCCCCGAAGGCCGAGGGCGAGCAGGACGGGCCGGACGCGCCCGACGGCGCGCCCGAGCCCGCCGCGCCGCGCCCGAGCCGCAGCCTGCCGCGCGCCGAGATCAACCGCCGCCGCTTCGAGCGTCAGCTGCTCACGTTGGCCGCGCGCCGCCCCGACCTCGCGCTCCTGCACGCCGACGCGCTCGCGCAGACGCAGTGGCACGAGCAGGCGCACGCCGTGATCGCGCAGAGCATGCTCGACACGCTGGCCGAGGACCCCGGCGCCACCTCGGCGCGCCTCGTAACCGAGGCGTCGCGCGCGCTGCCGGCCGCGGCCAGCGTGCTGACGTCGGGCACCGTGTCCGAGACGACGACGCCCGAGAACCTGGCCGCCTTCCTCGTGGAGGAGCTGGCCATCGGCGACGCCGAGGACGCGGTGGGGGCCCTGCGCGCCCAGATCGCCGACCCCTCGCGCCTCGATCCCGACGAGCTGGAGATGCTGTACGAGACGGTGGCCGCCATGCAGCAGGACCTCAAGCGCCGCCGCGCCGCACACAAGCCGCTTTCCTGATCGGGTTCGCGCCCCTCGCCTGCCAGGCGCGCATGGAATGGTATACTCGATGCAGGAGAAAGGAGGAGCCCGTGAGCCCCTTCATCTGGTTGGCCGTCGCCGCCGTCATGGCAGTCGTCGAAGTGGCGTCGTTCGGCCTCATCACCATGTGGTTCGTCGTGGGCGCCCTCGTGGCGTTCGGCGCGAACCTGCTCGGCGCCGACCTGCTCGTGCAGATCGTCGTGTTCCTGATCGTTTCCGTCGTGTGCCTCGTCGCCCTGCGCCCCGTGTTCGTGAAGTACCGCGACCGCGGAAAGCAGGAGGAGCCCACCCATATCGGGCAGACCGCCATCGTGGTGGAGGACGTCGACAACGAGGGCCTCACCGGCCGCGTGGAAACGGACAACCGCATGACCTGGGCCGCGCGTTCCGCGGACGGCTCGCTCATACCCAAGGGCGCCGTCGTGCGCATCGTGGGGCAGGAAAGCGTGAAGCTCATCGTCGAAAGGAAGGTGTCCTGACATGTTCACCCTCGATCCGCTCCTGATCGCCATCATCGTGATCGTCGTGCTCGTGGTGCTGTTCTCGGTCACGTGCATCAAGATCGTCCCGCAGGCCGAGGCGGCCATCGTCGAGCGCCTCGGCTCGTATCTGGCCACGTGGAACAACGGCCTGCACGTCAAGGTGCCCTTCATCGACCGCGTGCGCCCCTACATCTCGCTCAAGGAGCAGGTGTTCGACTTCCCGCCGCAGCCCGTCATCACGAAGGACAACGTCACCATGTCCATCGACACGGTGGTGTTCTTCAGGATCATGGACCCGAAGCTGTACTGCTACGGCGTGGAGAACCCCATCATCGCCATCGAGAACCTGTCGGCCACCACGCTGCGCAACATCATCGGCGACCTCGACCTCGACACGACGCTCACCTCGCGCGACACCATCAATGCGAAGATGCGCGCCATCCTCGACGAGGCCACCGACGCGTGGGGCATCAAGGTGAACCGCGTCGAGGTGAAGAACATCACGCCGCCCGCCGCCATCCAGCAGGCCATGGAGAAGCAGATGAAGGCCGAGCGCGAGAAGCGCGAGGCCGTGCTCCTGGCCGAGGGCGAGAAGCAGGCCGCCATCACCATCGCCGAGGGCAACAAGCAGGCGCAGATCCTGTCTGCCGAGGCCGCGAAGCAGCAGGTGATCCTCGCCGCCGAGGCCGAGAAGGAGAAACAGATGCGCGAGGCCGAGGGCGAGGCGGCGGCCATCCTGAACGTGCAGCAGGCCACGGCCGACGGCATCCGCATGGTGCGCGAGGCCGGCGCCGACAGCGCCGTGCTCACGCTGCAGGCGTTCGAGGCGCTCAAGAAGGTGGCCGACGGCCAGGCCACGAAGCTCATCATCCCCTCCGAGATCCAGGGCATGGCGGGCCTCGCCGCCTCGCTCAAGGAGATCGTCGTGGACAAGCGGGAATAGCGCTTCCCACCTCGCGCTTTGTGGAGCTTTCGGAAGATCGCTAGACAAGGCGCGCCCGAAACCGGACAATACGAATCCGACGATAATCCGCGCCGCCCCGAACTCGGGCGGCGCGTCCCATAGAAGCAGAAGGACGTGTTGACCGTGATTTCCATCGTGCAGTCCCCCAACCCCATCCTGAACCAGATGTGCGAGCCGTGCGATCTGGACGACAAGAGCCTGAAGAAGCTGGCCAAGCAGATGGCGAAGGCCATGTACAAGAACGACGGCTGCGGCCTCGCCGCGCCGCAGCTGGGCGTGACGAAGCGCCTCGTGGTGATCGACTGCGACCAGGACGAGGGCGAGCAGAACCCCATCGTGCTCGTGAACCCCGTGCTCGTGGACACGCAGGGAGATCCCATCGTGGCGGGCGAGGGGTGCCTGTCGTGCCCCGGCATCTCGGTGCCCATCGCGCGCCCGCCGTTCGCGCGCGTGCGCTACTTCGACCTCGACGGCGAGGAGTGGGAGATCGAGGGCGACGACCTTCTGGGCCGCTGCCTGCAGCACGAGCTCGACCACCTCGACGGCATCACCATGTTCGAGCGCTGCGACCCGCTTGTGCGCATCCAGGCGCTGCGCGACTACGAGGTGGCGGTGGCCTCCGGCGCGAAGCCGGGGGAGACCTCGCTCGAAGCGCGGGTGCGCTGATATGCGCGTCGTGTTCATGGGAACGCCGGAGTTCGCGGCGACCATCCTCGACGACCTGGTGGAACAGCACGACGTGGTAGCCGTGTACACGCGCCCCGACGCGGTGCGCGGCCGCGGCAAGCGCCTCGAGCCCTCGCCGGTGAAGGCCGTGGCCGAGCGCCACGGCCTGCGCGTGCTGACGCCGCGCACGCTGCGCGACGAGGAGGCCCAGCGCGAGCTGGCCGCCTTCGAGCCCGACGTCGTCTGCGTGGCGGCCTACGGCGCCATCCTGCCGAAGGCCGTGCTCGACATCCCGCGCTTCGGCTGCCTCAACGTGCACGCCTCGCTGCTGCCGCGCTGGCGCGGCGCCGCTCCCATCGAGCGCGCCATCCTGGCGGGCGACGCCGAGGCGGGCGTGTGCATCATGCGCATGGAGGAGGGCCTCGACACGGGCGCGTACTGCGTGTGCCGCACGGCCGACGTCGGGGGCAAGAGCGCCGCCGAGCTCACCGACGAGCTGGCCGACCTGGGCTCGCACGCCCTGCTCACCGCCCTCGTGCACGTCGAGCGCGGCGCCGCCGAGTGGACGGAGCAGGACGAGGCCCTCGTGACCTACGCGTCGAAGATCGAGAAGCGCGAGCTGGACCTGTCGCCCGCCGACGACGCCGCCGCGGCGGCGCGCAAGGTGCAGGCGTCGGGCTCGGCGCACCCCTCGCGCGCGACGGTCGCCGGGCGCGGCGTCACCGTGCTCGAGGCGCGCGCGCCCGAGGACGCGGTGGGCCGCGAGCTGGCGGCGGGGCTCGCCCCGGGGGCGGTGCGCTTCGCCGGCAAGCGCCTGTTCCTCGGCATGGCCGACGGTGCGCTCGAGGTGGGCGCGCTCAAGCCGGACGGCAAGCAGGCCATGGACGCGCGTTCGTTCGCCGCGGGCGTCCAGGGAATCAAAGACGGCGGCCTGACGTGGGAGGAAACGCATGCCTGATACACCTGAGAAGCGCGAGCCGAAAGGCTACGCGGGACCCAAGAACCCGCCGAAGAAACCGCGCTCCAAGGCGAGCCCCGCGCGCCTCGCCGCGCTCGACGTGGTGCGCGCCGTGCGCGAGCGCGACGCGTTCGCGCAGGACGTCATCGGCACGCGCATCGACCGCTCGGACCTCTCCTCGGAGGACCGCGCCTTCGCCACGAAGCTGGCGCTCGGCGTGGTCAGCGCCAGCGGCACGCTCGACGAGGTCATCGACCGCGCGCTCAACGCGCCCGACGACGTCAAGCCCGACGTGCGCGACGCCCTGCGCGTGAGCACCTACGAGATCATCTTCCTGGGCAAGACCCCGCACGCGGCCGTCGACCAGGGCGTCGAGCTCGTGCGCTCGTTCGCGGTGAGCGCGTCGGGCCTGGCGAACGCGGTGCTGCGCAAGATCGTGGCCCTGCGCGCGGCGTTCCCCTTCGGCGACCCGATGCGCGACCCCGAGGCGCTCGCGCGGCTGCACGCGTTCCCGCTGTGGCTGACGCGCAGGCTCATCGCCGACCTGGGGCCGCAGGCGGCCCTCGACTTCATGCGCGCCTCGAACGAGCAGGCGCCGCTGTTCATCGCCGTCAACGCCGCGAAGACGACCGACGAGGCCCTCGTGGCCGCGTTCGAGAAGCTCGACGAGGGGCTCGACCCGGTGGCCGTCGACAACGTGCGCGTCCCCGGCTGCTACCGCGTGCTCGACACGCGCGCGCTGCTGCTGCCCGAGGTGAAGCGCCTGTTTGGACAGGGCAAGATCCTCGTGTCGGACGCCGCCTCGCAGCTCGTGGCCGCCTCGGTGCTGCCCGAGCGGAAGCCGGGATCGCTCTTGGAGGTGGGCGCCGGGCGCGCCACGAAGACCATCCTGCTGCAAAGCGACGCCGAACGCGCCTACGGCTCGCAGCTGGAGCTCACGACGCTCGACAACCACGACTTCAAGACGCGGCTCCTCAAGGAGCGCGCCGACCGCTACAACGCGCAGGTGGCCGAGGCGCTCACGGGCGACGCGCTGGAACTGGACGCCGTGGTGGGGGAGCGGCTGTTCGACGAGATATTCATCGACGCGCCCTGCTCCGGCCTGGGCACGCTGCGCCGCCACCCCGAGATCCGCTGGCGCATCAGGCCGGCCGACATCGCGGAGTTCGCGCGCGTGCAGCTGGGCATGCTCCAGTCCGCCGCCCCCCACGTGGCCGTCGGGGGCACGCTGGCCTACGCCACGTGCACGGTGACGCGCGAGGAGAACAACGGCGTGGTGAAGGCGTTCCTCGAGAGCGCCGCCGGCGCGGGCTTCGAGCTCGCCCCCATCAACGGCCGCTCCTGCGTCGCCACGCGCCTGTACCCCGGATCGTCGGACGCGCACTTCGCCGTCCGGTTCCTTCGCACCGCCTGACGCGCGCCGCCCATCCTGTAGACCGAAACGAAAAGGAGACTCCATGCTTTCTGAGCGCATGCTTTCGCGCCTGATCCATACCATGACCAAACGCGAGCTGACCCTGCGGCCGACCGACGAGACCATGATGCCGCCCGCGAACCCCGGGCAGAAGTACATGCTGTACATGCACGTGCCCTTCTGCGAGCGCCTCTGCCCCTACTGCAGCTTCAACCGCTACCCGTTCCGCGCCGAGGTGGCCGCGCCCTACTTCGCGAACATGCGCAAGGAAATGATGATGCTCAAGGATTTGGGCTACGACTTCGAGAGCATCTACGTGGGCGGCGGCACGCCCACCGTCATGATCGACGAGCTGTGCGAGACCCTCGACATGGCCCGCGACAACTTCGACATCAAGGAAGTGGCTTCCGAGACGAACCCGAACCACCTGACGCAGCCCTGGCTCGACAAGCTGCACGGCCGCGTGCAGCGCCTGTCCGTGGGCGTGCAGAGCTTCGACGACGACCTGCTCAAGCAGATGGACCGCTACGAGAAGTACGGCAGCGGTGACGAGATCCTCGAGCGCATCGCCGAGGCCGAGCCGTACTTCGACTCGCTCAACGTGGACATGATCTTCAACTTCCCCTCGCAGACCGAGGACGTGCTGCTGTCCGACCTCGAGAAGATCGCGCTGTCCGGCTGCCGCCAGACCACGTTCTCGCCGCTGTACGTGTCGTCGGCCACCACGCGCAAGATGGTGTCGGTGCTGGGCAAGATGGACTACGAGCGCGAGTACCGCTACTACCAGATCATCGACGGGGTGTTGGCCGGCGGCGACGACCCGCTGTTCGACCGCACCACGCTGTGGACGTTCACGCGCGACGGCGAGGGCGAGAAGCCGGCCGACGCGCCGCAGATCGACGAGTACCAGGTGAACTACGACGAGTACCCGGCCATCGGCAGCGGCTCCATCACGCACCTGAACGGCTGCCTGTACGTCAACAACTTCAGCATCAAGGACTACAACGCGGCCATCGAGAGCGGGCGCATGTCCATCATGGGCAAGACGGTGATGAGCAAGACCGACCTCATGCGCTACCGGTTCCTGCTCGACCTGTACAAGCTGCGCCTCGACAAGCGCGCTTTCGCGCGCGATTTCGGCTGCACCATCGAGCGCGGCCTTCCCATGGAGATGGCGTTCATGCGCCTGAACGGGGCGTTCGCGACGGACAACGCCGACGAGCTGACGCTCACGCCCATCGGCCGCTACCTGACCGTGGTCATGTACCGCCAGTTCCTCAGCGGCATGAACAACCTGCGCGACCAGGCGCGCGCCGCGCTGACGGGCCCGGAGCGCGAGCTGCTGTTCGGCGAGGGCGTCCCCGCGTAGGGAGCCCGTGCGCGCCGGCGTTGCGCGACCCGACGCCCGCAGCAGGCGGCCCGGTACCACCGGGCCGCTTTTTTGTTTCCAAATGATTTCGTCATCGTATGAACCGAAGCGGTTTGCTATACAATAGGTAGACTTTTATTCCGACGACACACAAGAAGGAGGTCAAGCGAGCATGGAGCCGAACATCGAAGAGGTGGCTGGACGCATTCGGGCGCTGCGCGAAGACCTCGACATCACCATGCAGGAGATGGCCGACGCGACGGGCCGCTCGGTGGCCGAGTACGCCGCGCAGGAATCGGGGCGGCAGGATTTGTCCTTCACGTTCCTGTACAAGTGCGCGCAGCGCTTGGGCGTGGACGTCATCGAGCTTCTGACCGGCGAGGACCCGCACCTTTCGGGCTACTCGCTCACGCGCGCCGCCGAGGGGCTGTCCATCAAGCGCCGCGCGGGCTTCGAGTACCTGCACAAGGCACCGCACTTCAAGAACAAGCTGGCCGAGCCCTTCCTGGTGACGGCGCCGTACCTGGAGGAGGAGCAGGGCGAGCCCATCCACCTGTCCTACCACAAGGGCCAGGAGCTCGACTTCATCATCTCGGGCCGCATGCGCTTCGCCTACGAGGACCACATCGAGGAGCTCGAGGCGGGCGACCTGCTCATGTACGATTCCAGCCGCGGCCACGGCATGATCGCCACCGGCGGCGAGCCGTGCACGTTCCTCGCGGTCGTCATGAAGCCGGAGACGGAGATTATCTAGGCGCAGCCGGCCGGGCGCGCGGCATCGCGCCGCGCGGAACCCCGGGCGCACGCGCCTCGCATCCGATGATCCCATCCGTCTCGCGGCGGATAGCTCCCGCCGCATCACTTCCGCAGAAAGACACCATCATGAGAAACATCAACCTCCGCTACGTGAACGAAGCTTACGACGAGGACGGCGTGCTCACCTCGTTCGAGGTGAACTGCCCGGCCGACTTCAACTTCGGCTACGACGTGGTCGACGACATCGCCGTGAACGACCCCGACCGCCGTGCCATGGTGTGGTGCAACCCCGAGGGCGAGGAGCACGTGTTCACATTCGCCGACATGAAGCGCTGGTCGGACAAGACGGCGAACTTCCTGGCCGAGCAGGGCATCGGCCGCGGCGACATGGTCATGGTCATCCTGCGCCGCCACTACCAGTTCTGGTTCGTGGCCCCGGCGCTGGCCAAGCTGGGCGCCGTCATGGTGCCCGCCACGTTCATGCTCAAGGAGCACGACCTGGAGTACCGCCTGAACGGCGCCTCCATCAAAGCCGTCATCGCCACGTCGCTCGGCGACATCGCCGACGTGGTGGACAACGTGGCCGGCGCGTGCCCCACGCTGGAATGCCGCATCCTCGTGAACGGCGCGGGCGGCGGGCTGTCGCCCGAGGACGAGCACGGCGCCATCGTGCTGCCCGAGGGCGAGCTCATCGGGCCCGCGCTGTCCGGCCCGGAGGGCGTGTGCGCGGCTCCGGCCGAGCGGGACGGCTGGCTCGACTTCAATGCGGGCGTGCGCGCCGCCTCCGAGGACTTCGTGCGCCGCGAGACGGCTGCCGCCGACCCCATGCTCATGTACTTCTCGTCCGGCACGTCGGGCAATCCCAAGATGGTGCTGCACGATTCCGAGTACGCCATCGCGCACCTCGTGACGGCGAAGCACTGGCACAACGTGGAGCCCGACGGCCTGCACTTCACCATCGCCGACACGGGATGGGGCAAGGCCGTGTGGGGCAAGTACTACGGCCAGTGGCTCATGGAGGCGTGCGTGTTCACGTACGACTACGACCGCTTCCACCCCTCCGACATCCTGTCGCTCATCGGGCGCTACGGCATCACCACGCTGTGCTGCCCGCCCACGATGTACCGCATGATGATGACCGAGAACATCGACGCCTACGACCTGAGCACGCTCGTGTACTCCACGACGGCGGGCGAGGCGCTCAACCCCGACCTGTTCGACTTCTGGAAGGAGCACACGGGGCTCACCATCTTCGAGGGCTTCGGGCAGACCGAGACGCCGCTCACCATCGCGAACCTCACGAACTCCGTGCCGCGCCCCGGCTCCATGGGCAAGCCGGTGCCGCTGTACAACGTGGAGATCCAGCGCGACGACGGCACCCGCTGCACCACGGGCGAGACGGGCGAGGTGTGCATCGACATCCGCGAGAAGGCCGCCGGCATCATGCTGGAGTACTACCGCGACCCCGAGAAGACCGCGGCCGCCATGCACGACGGCTGGTACCACACCGGCGACACGGCCTGGTGCGACGAGGACGGCTACTTCTGGTACGTCGGCCGCAACGACGACGTCATCAAGTCGAGCGGCTACCGCATCGGCCCCTTCGAGATCGAGAGCGTGCTGCTCGAGCACGAGGCGGTGCGCGAGTGCGCCGTCACCGGCGTGCCCGACCCCACGCGCGGCAAGGCCGTGAAGGCCACCATCGTGCTGGCCGACGGCTTCGCGGGCTCTTCCGAGCTCACGCGCGAGCTGCAGACCTGGGTGAAGCACAAGACCGCGCCGTACAAGTACCCGCGCATCGTGGAGTACGTCGAGGCGCTGCCCAAGACCGTCAACGGCAAGATCCGCCGCGCGGCCATCCGCGAGGTGGACGAGGCGGCCACGGCGCCGGAAGGGCTCGTGTGATGGCGGCCGACGACCCGGAGCGTTCCGCGCGCGGCCCGCTCGCCCTCGACGTGCCCGTGGCTGTGGTGTGCGGCCACTACGGGGTGGGCAAGACGAACCTGTCGCTCAACATCGCGCTCGACGCGGCCCAGGCGGGGCGCGCGGTCACGGTGATCGACCTCGACGTGGTGAACCCCTTCTTCCGCTCGAGCGACTACCGCGCGCTGCTCGACGAGCGCGGCATCCGTCTCGTCGCGCCCGTGTTCGCGGGCACGAACCTCGACGGGCCCAGCCTGTCGGGCACCATCGAGCCGGCCATCGACGGCGCGCAGCGCGCCTGGCGCGCGGGCGACGAGCGCCCGCTCGTCGTCATCGACGCGGGCGGCGACGACGTGGGCGCCACGGCGCTCGGGCGCTTCGCGCGCACGGTGGAGCAGGCTCCCTACGCCCTGCTGTACGTGGTGAACCGCAGCCGCAACCTCACGCAGGAGCCGGCCGAGGCGGTCGAGGTGCTGCGCGAGATCGAGCGGAAATCGCACCTGAGGGCCACGTGCGTCGTGAACAACACGCACCTCCAGCACGACACCGACGCGACGGTGGTGGAGCAGGGCGTGCCCTTCGCGCGCGCCGCCGCGCAGGCGGCCGGGCTGCCCCTGGCGTGCACGACGGTGCCCGCCGCGCTGGCTCGGCAGGTCGCCGACCGGGAAACTACCCACCGCGCGCCGAATGGGGATCGGCAAACGTACTATCCTGTGCAAGTATATGTACGAACTCCCTGGGAATAGACGAGAGAGCTGCGTGCCGGACGGATTCCGTCCGGCCGTTCATGCATTCAGACGAGACGAGGAAGGCGAATCATGGCGAGAATCAGCGTAGACGACTCCTTCTGCAAGGGGTGCGGCCTGTGCGTCGACGCGTGCCCCGAGCGGATCATGGCGCTCGACCACGACAAGATCACCGCGAAGGGCTACCACCCCGCGTACTGCACCGACATGGATGCGTGCACGGGCTGCATGTCTTGCGCGACGATGTGCCCTGACGTTGCGATCACGGTAGAGAGGTAGACCATGGCAGAGAAAGTGCTCATGAAGGGTAACGAGGCTCTGGCGGAGAGCGCCCTGCGCGCCGGCTGCCGCTTCTTCTTCGGGTACCCCATCACGCCGCAGACCGAGCTCGCGGCGTACATGTCCAAGCGCATGCCGAAGGTGGGAGGCACCTTCCTGCAGGCCGAGAGCGAGATCGCGGCCATCAACATGGTGTACGGCGCCGCCGCCGCCGGCGCGCGCGTCATGACGTCGTCCTCGTCGCCGGGCATCTCGCTGAAGGGCGAGGGCATCTCCTACATGGCCGGCGCCGATCTGCCGGGCGTCATCATCAACGTGCAGCGCGGCGGCCCGGGCCTCGGCGGCATCCAGCCGTCCCAGGCCGACTACTGGCAGGCCACCCGCGCGCTCGGCCACGGCGACTTCCGCGTGGTCGTGTACGCGCCGTCCACCGTGCAGGAGATGGCCGACTACGTGTTCTCCGCGTTCGACGTGGCCGACCGGTACCGCACGCCCGTCATGATCCTGGCCGACGGCATGCTCGGCCAGATGATGGAGCCCGTGGTCATGCCCGAGCCCGTCGACGCGCTTCCCGACAAGCCCTGGGCCACCGTCGGCCACAAGCACGAGCGCGCGCACAACGTGGTGAACTCGCTGTACCTGACGGCCGAGGCCCTCGAGGACCTCAACGTGGAGCGCTACGAGCGCTACGCCGCCATCGAGCGCGACGAGCAGCGCGCCGAGTCGTTCATGACCGACGACGCCGACATCGTGGTGGTCGCGTTCGGCGCGAGCGCCCGCGTGGCGCGCAGCGCGGTGGTCGCGGCCCGCGAGCAGGGCATCAAGGCCGGCCTCATCCGTCCCATCACCCTGTGGCCGTTCCCCGTGGACGCCATCGAGGCCACGGTTCCCACCGCGAAGGCGTACCTGTCGGTGGAGATGAACATGGGCCAGATGGTGGACGACGTGCGCCTCGCGCTCGCCGGCCGCCGTCCGGTGGAGTTCTACGGCCGCACCGGCGGCGTCATCCCGACGCCCGTGGAGGTGCTGGCCAAGCTGGAATCCATGAACGAAGACATCGCAACGTCCGCGAAAGGAGGGGAGTAGGCCATGGCCGAGAAGGAAATGAACGTCGTGTTCGAACGACCCCATGCTCTCTTGCCCGTCGTGACGAACTACTGCCCCGGGTGCTCCCACGGCATCGTCAACCGCCTCGTGGCCGAGTGCCTCGACGAGCTGGACGTGGAAGGCTCCACGGTGGGCGTGGCCCCCGTCGGCTGCACGGTCACGTCCTACGACTTCTACGGCTGCGACATGATCGAGGCCGCCCACGGCCGCGCCCCGGCGGTGGCCACCGCGGTCAAGCGCGTGCTGCCCGACGGCGTCGTGTTCGCCTACCAGGGCGACGGCGACCTCGCGTCCATCGGCATGGCCGAGACGGTGCACGCGGCCACGCGCGGCGAGAACATCACCATCATCTTCGTCAACAACGCCATCTACGGCATGACGGGCGGCCAAATGGCCCCCACGAGCCTGCCGAACCAGGTGACGCAGACGAGCCCCTACGGTCGCGACACCGAGACGGCCGGCTTCCCCATCCGCGTGTGCGAGCTTCTGAGCTCGCTCGACGGCGTGGCGTACCTCGAGCGCGTCACCGTCGACTGCCCGAAGAACGTGCGCAAGGCGAAGAAGGCCATCAAGAAGGCCTTCCAGACCCAGATCGACAAGCGCGGCTACTCGCTCGTCGAGATCGTGGGCACGTGCCCGACGAACTGGGGCATGACGCCGCAGGACGCGTTCGCCTGGATGAACGAGAACATGCTGCCGTACTACCCGCTGGGCGTGTACAAGGACGTGGTGGCGGACGGCTACGCGAACGCGGCCGAGGCCGCCGCCGCGCGCAACGCCGACTGCCCCATCGCGAACCCTGCCCCGCAGGCGGAAGGAGGCGCGCGATGAGCCGCTCCGTCAATATGGTGCTGGCCGGCTTCGGCGGCCAGGGCGTGCTGTTCGCCGGCAAGCTGATCGCCTACGCCGGCCTGCTGGAGGACCGCGAGGTGTCGTGGCTGCCGTCCTACGGCCCCGAGATGCGCGGCGGCACCGCGAACTGCAGCGTGTGCCTGTCCGACGACCCTATCGGAAGCCCGCTCGTGCTGGCGCCCGACGTGCTCGTGGCCATGAACCAGCCGTCGCTCGACAAGTTCGAGCACAGCGTGGCGAAGGGCGGCGTCGTGGTGGCCGACTCCACGCTCATCCAGAGCATCCCCGAGATCGACGGCGTGCGCATGTGCGCCGTCCCCGCGACGGCCATGGCCGAGGAGGCGGGCTTCAAGAAGCTCGCGAACATCATCCTGGCCGGCAAGCTGTTCGCCGAGACGGGCTTCTGCGAGGAAGCCACGCTGTGGAAGGCCATCGAGAAGTGCGTGCCCGCCAAGAAGGCGGAGATGCTCGACATGAACAAGCGAGCGCTGCAACTGGGAATCGACGCGTAAGGAGCGACCATGGTAGCTGAACTGGCCGAGATCGGCCTGCGCATCAAGGGCCTGCGCGAGGCGTGCGACGTCTCGCGCGAGGACATGGCGGCCGAGCTCGAGGTGCCGCTGGAGACGTACGTGCGCTGGGAGGAGACCGGCGACGACGTGCCCATCTCGGCCATCTACCACATGGCCCACCACTTCGGCGTCGAGTTCACCGAGATACTCACCGGCACCGCGGCGAAGCTCGACACGTACCAGGTGGTGCGCTGGGGCGAGGGCCGCGAGGTGGACCGCTACCCGGGCTACCACTTCGAGGACCTCGCGTGGCGCTACACCGGCAAGATCATGCAGCCGCTGCTCGTGGTGCTCGACCCGTCCGACGAGCCGGCGAAGCTCGTCACGCACACGGGCCAGGAGTTCAACCTCGTCATCGAGGGCACCGTCGTGGTCACCTGGGCCGACAAGGAGTTCGAGCTCAACGCCGGCGACAGCATCTACTTCAACCCGGAGTACCCGCACGGCCAGCGCTGCAGCGGCGACATCCCTGCAAAATTCGTGACGATCATCGCAGAATAGGAAGCACCGCCCGTGAACCATATCCTGAAAAAATACTGCCCCCGCATCGAGTTCGACTCCTACGAGGACTTCTTCGAGAACTTCCGCATCGACGTGCCCGAGGCGTTCAACTTCGGCTTCGACGTCGTGGACGAATGGGCCCGCGTCGAGCCCGAGAAGCGCGCGCTCGTGTGGTGCGACGACCGCGACGAGGAGCGCACGTTCACGTTCACCGACCTGTCGAGGCTGTCGAACCGGGCGGCGAACGCGTTCCGCAAGCTCGGCATCGGCAAGGGCGACGTGGTCATGATGATCCTGCGCCGCCGCTGGGAGTACTGGGTGTGCGCCGTGGCGCTGTGCAAGCTGGGCGCCACCATCATCCCCGCGTCGCTGCAGCTGACGAAGAAGGACATCGTCTACCGCGCCGAGAGCGCGCGCGTGAAGGCCGTCGTCTGCGTCGACGACGACTACGTGTGCGGCCAGATGGAGGAGGCGCTGCCCGAATCGCCGTCCATCGAGAACCGCATCATCGTGGCGGGCGAGCGCCCGGGCTGGACGCCGTTCGACGAGCTGATCGAGGGCGAATCGGACGAGTTCGAGCGCCCGACGGGCGAGGCCGGCGTCACGAGCGCGGACACCATGCTCATCTACTTCACGTCCGGCACCACCGGCATGGCGAAGGCCGTGTGCCACAACTTCGCGCACCCGCTGGGCCACATCATCACGGCGAAGTACTGGCAGCAGGTGGAGGAGGACACGCTGCACATGAGCGTGACCGACAGCGGCTGGGCGAAGTTCGGCTGGGGCAAGATCTACGGCCAGTGGATCGCCGGCGCCACCATCTTCGCCTACGACATGGACAAGTTCGTGCCCACGAAGCTGCTGCAGAAGATCCAGGACTACCGGCTGACCACGTTCTGCGCGCCGCCCACGATGTACCGTTTCATGCTGCAGGAGGACGTGAGCGCCTACGACCTGTCGAGCGTGCACAACTTCGCCACGGCGGGCGAGCCGCTGAACGCCGAGGTCACCATCGCGTGGAAGCGTTTGACCGGCAAGAACATCCGCGAAGGCTTCGGGCAGACCGAGGGCCCCGTGCTGCTGGCCACGTTCCCGTGGGTCGATCCGCGCCCGGGCTCCATGGGCAAGCCGTCGCCGCTGCTGAACATCAAGCTGCTCGACGACGAGGGCGTGGAGGTGCCCGACGGCGAGGAGGGCGCCATCTGCGTCACGGGACTCAAGGAGGCGTACCCGCCGGGCCTGTTCACGGGCTACTACCGCGAGCCGGAGCGCACGCGCGAGGCCGTGGGCGGGGAGTACTACAACCTGCATGACATGGCGTGGCGCGACTCGGACGGCTACTGCTTCTTCGTGGGCCGCAACGACGACGTCATCAAGTGCTCGGGCTACCGCATCGGCCCCTTCGAGGTGGAGAGCGCGCTCATCGAGCACGACGCCGTGGTGGAATGCGCCGTCACGGCCGCGCCCGACCCCATCCGCGGCAAGGTGGTGAAGGCCACCGTCGTGCTGGCGAAGGGCTGGGAGCCGACCGACGAGCTGGTGCGCGAGCTGCAGAACCACGTGAAGAAGACGACCGCGCCGTACAAGTACCCCCGCATCGTCGAGTTCGTGGACGAGCTGCCGAAGACCATCGGCGGCAAGATCAAGCGCAAGCTCATCCGCAACCAAGACGGCATCGAGGACTAGAGCCCCCGCCCCCGGCGGGCTCCCCCCCCCACCACCTGTGGCGCGACGACGAGCCGCAGGTGGGGGACGCGAGACCTCGCCGATTCGGATGTCTCTCAGGTTCAACCGGGGAGCCTCCCGGATCGGCGCGGCCATACGTTTCCTCACCTGCTGTCCGTTGCCGCGCCCAAAGAACCGTAAGGAGCACGTATGAGATCGCCGGCCGAGATGCTCGCGCTGTTCGAGGAGATCGCCTCCTCCGACGAGCGGATACGCGTCGTGACGCTCGAGGGCAGCCGCGTCAACCCGAACGCGGCGGCGGATGCGTGGCAGGACTACGACGTGACCTTCCTCGTCACGGACGTGGCCGGCTTCACCCGATCCGACGAATGGCTCGAACGCTTCGGCGCCCTCGTGTTCATGCAGAAGCCCGAGGCGATGGAGCTGTTCCCGCCCGATTTCCCCGCAGGGTGGTTCTCCTACCTGATGCTGTTCTCGGACGGCGCGAAGATCGACCTCACCCTGGTTCCCTGCGAGGATCGGGACGCGTACTTCGCGCAAGACCCGCTCATCCGCGTGCTGCTCGACAAAGACGGCGTCTGCCCGGAAGCGCAGGAGCCCTCCGACGAGCGCTTCTGGGTGCAGCAGCCCCCGCCGGGGCATGTCCGCGATTGCGCGAACGAATTCCACCTCTCCTGCACGTACGTGGCGCGCGGGCTGCTGCGCGACGAGCTGCTGTGCGCGAACTGGACGTTCGAGCAGATCGTGCGCGTCGAGTTGCTCCGCATGCTCGGGTACGTCGCCGGCGTGCGCGCCGGCTTCCCGCTGAACACGGGCAAGCATGACAGGCTGCTGCCCCGCTTCTTGAAGCCGGGCGAGCGCGAAGCCCTGCTCGGCACGTACCGGCTCGATACCGTCGAGGCGGCGTGGAAGGCCCTGCGCGCCGCGATGGACCTGTTCGAAGCGTCGATGACCGAGGTCTGCGCGGCCCTCTCGTACGACCGCCCGAACGACCGCCCGACGATCGACGCCTACCTGGAAACCCTCAAAGGCCTGCGATAGCCCCGCGCCCGCCGCGCCGCGGGATGCCGGCCGGGTCGTGCTATCATGGCCCCATGGACTCCCGTGAGCCGACATACCGCGACTACGCCTTCTGGGCGCGCCAGCCGCTCGAGGACATCGCGCGCGACTGCGACGTGCAGGCGTTCCGCGCGAGCGGGCCGGGCGGGCAGTGCGTGAACACCACCGACTCGGCGGTGCGCATGACGCACGTGCCCAGCGGCATGACGGCGACGTCCCGCGAGTCGCGCAGCCAGTTCCGCAACCGCCAGCTGTGCCTGCAGAAGCTGCGCGAGCAGTTCGCGCGCAAGGCCGTGCCGCCGAAGGTGCGCCGGGCCACGAAGGCCACGCGCGGCTCCAAGGAGCGCCGCCTCGCCGAGAAGCGCCACCGCTCCCAGACGAAGGCGCAGCGCGGCCGCGTCGACGAGTAGCGCGGCCGGCCGGCGCGTTCCCTCCGTAGTTGGGCGTCCTCCTGCGCGGCCGGGTCGTCGCAGCGGCGATTCGTGGCAGAAAATGCGAGATATTCGTCGTCGAGCATCGCCGCATACGGCGATCCGCTCAAGGCGGTTTCGAAGCACCCTCTTTGAACAGGCGAAACGAAAAGGTGCCTGATACCCCTTCGCCATCCTGGCCGAAACGGCGGCGCAGGATGACGAATTTCTCGCATTTTCTGCCAAAATCTTCGATTTCTTCGGCGTGCGCCGCCGTCGTGGGCGCGGGCTGGTCGAGCGCTCGCCGGAGCGCCCCGCGCCGGCGGGGTAACGCTTGCGTATCCCTCCTTCTACGAACGTTCTACGGTTCGGTGACCGCGCACCGCGCGGGCGTATCGTTATCGCGTTATGACGGTTTGCGACGCCTGCGGGCGGCGTATAAGTGATAAGGAGCACGCATGGCGGATTTGCAAAGCCCGAAGGACCGGATCACCCTGCGAAACGGCTACGGCATTCCCTGCCTGGGGTTCGGCACGTGGAAGATGCCCGACGGGGAAGTGGGGGTCGAGGCCGTCCACCAGGCGCTTCATGACGGGTATCGCCACATCGACACGGCAGCTGCCTACGACAACGAGGGCACGGTGGGCAAGGCGCTCGCCGCGGGCGGCGTGTCGCGCGAGGACCTGTTCGTCACCACGAAGGTATGGAACACCGACCGCGGCTACGATGCCGCGCTCAAGGCGTTCGAGGAGTCGCGCAAGAAGCTGCACCTCGATTACGTCGACCTCTACCTCATCCACTGGCCCGACGCGAAGGGCGCCGAGGCGCAGTGGCAGCGCACGAACCAGGAGACCTGGCGCGCGCTCGAGACGCTCTACCTCGACGGGAAGGTGCGCGCCATCGGCGTGAGCAACTTCAAGCCCCATCATCTCGAGCCGCTCATGGACGCGGCCGACATCCTGCCGATGGTCGACCAGATCGAGCTGCACCCCGGCTGCAACCAGGAGGTCACGCGCGAGTTCTGCAACCGCCACGACATCGTGGTGGAGGCGTGGTCGCCGCTCGGCTCGGGCCGCGTGCTGGAGAACCAGCTGCTCATCGACATCGCGGCCAGCTACGGCTGCACGGTGGCGCAGCTGTGCCTGCGCTGGTGCCTCCAGCGCCGCGCCATCCCGCTGCCGAAGTCCACGGACCCGGCGCGCATCGCCGAGAACGCGCGCATCTTCTGGTTCAACATCACCGAAGAGGACCTGCAGCGCATCGACGAGCTCGACCCGCTCGGCCAAAGCGGCCTCGACCCCGACACCGTCGACTTCTAAGCGTCGACGCCCGTTTCCTCCCGTTCATGCAAAGGGCCCGCCAAGCGGGCCCTTTTCCGTGCGCGCCGTCTGCAAGTTCTTAGCTGGCAGCTAATGTTTTTGATCGGGGCTTTCCTTAGCATGGTCACTGCTAATGAAGGAGGGCCGCGCAGGCCCGCAATGGAAGGATGCATATGAGCGAGTACCAGCAATACCGGCCGAACGACGAGTATCGGCCAGCCGCTCGGTTTCAAGAGACGGCACCTCTTTCGGCGATGGCGGTGACGGCTTTGGTCCTCGGCATCATCGCGCTGCTCACGTCGTTCCTGCCTATCATCAACAACGTATCGTTCCTCCTGGCTCTGCTGGGCGCCGTTTTCGGCATCGTCGGCGTGGTCGCCACGGTGCGCGGCACGCGGAGGGGAAAGCCCCTCGCCGTGTCGGCCCTCGTGCTCAACATCGTCGCCTTCGCGGTGGTCCTTGCCACGCAAGCGATGTTCAGCGCGGTCATCGACGAGGCGACGTCGGGCCCGAGCGCCGTCGGTGCGTCCGCCGAGCAGCCTTCGTCGGAGCCGCAGTCCTCGGAGCCCCAAGCCGACTACAGCAACCTGGCGGTCGGAACGACGGCCGAATTGGACAACGGGCTGTCGGTCTGCGTGCAGTCGGTCGAGACCGGTCTGTCGAACTACGACGGGTCGGCGATCACCGGCGTGACGGTTTCGTATGCGAACAACGGGAGCAGCGAAGCGTCGTTCAACCTGTTCGACTGGAAGGCGCAGGATTCCCAGGGAGCCCAGCGGAACACCGCGTACTATTCCGAAGCGACCGACGATCTGAGCTCGGGGTCGCTTGCCCCGGGAGGCACGGTTACGGGCAACCTGTATTTCGAGGGGGACGTGAGCAAGGTCCTGTACTATTCGAGCCTGTTCTACGACAGCTCGGTTGCATGGACCGTAGCGTAACGTGGCACGCGCTCTGATGCCCGGTTCGCCCGATCAAGCGCGAACCGGGCGGCGGGTGCCCGAAGACGCGGTGCGCGGAACCGGGTCGTTTGGAATACAATGATGAACGCGTTAAACAGGAAGAAGCCGAGAAGAAGGAAGCGTCGCGTGAAAGAACCCCTTACCGACGAACTGCTCGACGAGCTGCTGAGCGCTCCCGATCCTCATTCGTTCGCGAAGGAGCATCACATCGGCACGCGAACCTTGCCCGATTACCTGCAGCAGCTGCTCGACGAGCACGATCTCGTGCGAGCCGACGTCATACGCGAGGCGGGGTTGAACGAGACGTTCGGGTACCAGATATTCATGGGGCAGCGCGGGGCGTCGCGCAACAAGGTGCTGCAGCTCGCGTTCGCCATGGGCTGCACGCTGCGGGAGGCGAACCGGCTTTTGCAGGCGGCGGGCGCCAACGAGCTGTACTGCAAGAACCGGCGCGACGCCATCATCATCTTCTGCCTCGATCACGGCTACGGCCTCCAGAAAACCGACGAGGAGCTGTACCGGTTCAACGAAGACACGATCTGCTGATGCCGCTGCAAGCGAATCGGCTTCGCGCGGCAGCGCGCGCAACCTCTTCTGGTACCATGGACTCCACTATGCCAGACGAACTTGCCGAACAGCTCGATGCCCTTGCGCGCGACGATTGCTATCGCGTCGATGCCGTGTTGAAGGAGGGCGCGTTCGAGACGACCCAGCGGGTGTTCTTCGTGGGCGCGAACGGCGCCGAGCAGGGCCCGTACGTGCGCAAGTACCTCGACGGCGACGCGGGGCTGGGCGCGGCGTACGAGCGCATCTGGAAGGCGCAGCGCGCCGGCAGCCGCTTCCTGCACCTGCCACGCATCGTGGACTGCTATGCGGCGGGCGAGCAGCGCGCCGTGGTCATGGAGCACGTGCAGGGCGAGACGCTGGCCGACGTGGTGTACCGCTGCGACCCGTCGTTGGCGCTCGCGTGCGACGTGTTCCCGAAGCTGTGCGAGGCCGTGAGCGAGCTGCACGACGGGTTCGACCCGCCCCTCATCCATCGCGACCTCAAGCCGTCGAACATCATGCTGACGAGCAGCAACCTCACCATCATCGACTTCGGCATCTCGCGCACGTTCGACGACGGCGCCGACGAGGACACGCGGCACTTCGGCACGCGCGCCTACGCGCCTCCCGAGCAGTTCGGCTACGGGCAGACCGACGTGCGCAGCGACGTGTACGCGCTGGGGATGCTGTTGTACTTCTGCCTGACGGAGAAGACCCCCGACGCCAAGGCCCGCAAGGACGGCTTTCGCGACGCCCGCATACCCGAAGCGCTGCGCCAGGTCATCGCGCGAGCGACCGCGTTCGACCCCCTGCAGCGCTACGCGAGCGTGACCGAGCTGCGCCGCGCGTTCGGCGCGGCGACGGGCGCCGAGGGGCTTGCGGCGGGGTCGGGGAGCGCGGCCGCAGCCGAGCCCCCGCGGTTCCAAGCGCCGACCCGGCCGGCGGCCGCGCGTCCTTCCGAGCACCCGGCGCCCTCCGCGACTCCCGCGATCCCCGCAAGCCCGCGCGAGCCTCTGCGCATCGGCCCGAAGCTCGGCGTCGCGTGGGACGTGGTGCTCCTCGCCGTGTTCGCGCTCTTCGTGGCCGTGGCCACGTCGATGGTGTTCGATCCGAAGCCGACCGACCAGGCTGCGACGGCGCCGCTTATCGTCCGCGCATGCGAGTACTATCCCGTCGCCCTACTCATGATCGGCCCCGTGCTCTACTTCGTGAGCGACCGCCGCCCGCTCAGGCGCCTGGTCCCGCGGCTTGCGAACGTCTCCTGGAAGCGCGAGCTGCTCGTGTGCTCGATCGCGTTCGTCGTGGGGGTGCTCATGGTGGGCATCGCGGGCCAGTTCGTCCCCTCTCCTCCGGGTTTTTAGCGAGAACGCCTGGTCGACGGGCTGGCAACGCGTTGGCAAGGGCGGCGCGGCCCCGCGCGCGACGCCGCGGTTCTCCCGTAGGGTGTATCGGGTACGCCTCGACGCTTGCGCGTCGGGCGCTTCGGAGCGACCCTCGATAAGGAGCATCAGCATGGTCGATAACGCTCAAGGCGGCGCGAAGCGCGCCCCGTCCGACGCGAGCGCCGACGGGAAATCGGGCGAGCAGCCGGGCACCCAGAAGCTCAAGCGCGTGCTCACCGTGCCGGACATGATCGTGTACGGGCTCATCTTCATGGTGCCGATCGCCCCGATGGGCATCTACGGCGGCGTGTTCGGCGACTCGGGCGGCATGCCCGCGCTCGTGTACCTCGTGGGCACGCTGGCCATGGTGTTCACGGCGCTGTCCTACGCCATGCTCATCCGCGAGTGGCCCGTGGCGGGGTCGGTGTACGCCTACACCTCGCGCGGCCTCGGCAAGGGCATCGGCTTCGTGACGGGCTGGACGCTCTTGCTCGACTACCTGCTGATCCCCGTGCTCATGTACGTGGTGGCCTCGACGGCGCTGGCGGGCCTCGTGCCCGAGGTGCCCGCCTGGGCGTTCGCCGTGGTGTTCGTGGTGGCGAACACGTTCGTGAACGTGCGCGGCATCGGCCTCACCGACATCGTGAACCGCGTCGCGCTCGTGCTGGAGATCCTCGTGCTGCTCGTCTTCGTCGTGCTTGGCGTCCGCTGGCTGCTCACCGACCCCGCGTCGCACGGCTTCTCGCTCGACCCGTTCTTCAACCCGTCCACGTTCGACCCGAACCTCGTCATGAGCGCCGTGTCGTTGGGCGTGCTGTCGTTTTTGGGCTTCGACGGCATCGCGACGCTGTCGGAGGAGGCGAAGGACGGCCGCCGCGGCCCGGGCCGCGCCATGATGGCGTCGCTGGCCATCGTGGGCAGCCTGTTCGTGCTGCAAACCTACATCGCCGGCTGCATCAGCCCCGACGGCGCCGTGTTCGCGGGCGACTCGGGCAACGCCTTCTACCTCGTGGCGCAGCTCGTGGGCGGGCGGTGGCTGTACGTCGTGTGCGCCGTGGCCACGGCGCTGGCCTGGGGCATTTTCACGGCGCTGGCCGCGCAGACGGCCGTGTCGCGCATACTGTTCGCCATGGGCCGCGCGGGCGGGCTGCCCAAGCCGCTGGCGAGGATCCACCCGAAGTACCATACGCCCTACGTCGCGTCGCTGTTCGTGGGCACGCTCACGCTCGTGCTCGTGCTGACGTTCGGGCGGCTGGGCACCGACACCATCTCGCTGTTCGTGAACTTCGGCGCGCTCACGGCGTTCCTCATGCTGCACGTCACCGTCATCGGGTACTTCTTCGTCAAGAAGCGCGACGGGCGCTGGGTGGCGCACCTGCTGTCGCCGCTGTGCGGCATCGCGGTGATCGGGTACACGTGGTGGAGCCTCGACGTGCCGGCGAAGGTGCTCGGCCTCATCTGGATGGCCGCGGGTATTGCGTACTACCTCGTTCTGCACTATGGTTTGAAGCGCGACGTGAAGCTGGACGGCTAGGCCGTTTGCCGTGCGTCGCGGGGACGACCCCATGCTCAACTGCGAAAACGGCGCTCTATGCGTCGTAACCGGTTCTGGACAACACCACCCTCTTCGTCAGAAAATAGATCAACATGGTCAAAAACGGAAGAGAATACGAGGAGGTTCCGGTTTGAGGATAGCGATCTGCGATGACGACGGAGCGCTGCGAAGCGATCTGCGCAGCGCGCTGGACCGGTCGCTGGCCGGGCGAAACGTTCGGGCCCGGTACCAGGAGTACACCGCCGGCGAGCACCTGGTGGCCGATGCGGCGGGAGACGGGCCCTTCGATCTGGTGTTCCTCGACGTCTACCTCGAGGGCGAGGACGGCGTGTCGGCGGCCCGCGCGCTGCGCGCCGTGGACGCGGCGGTGCCCATCGTGTTCCTCACGGTATCGCGCGAGCACGCGGTGGAGAGCTACGAGGTGCGCGCCACCGACTACCTGATGAAGCCCCTCGACCCGGCCGACCTCGAGCGCGTCCTCGATCGGGTTCTGCCCGCCCACAAGCCGCGCCTGGCGTTCCGGGTGGGCGCGTCGCGCCGCTACTTCGCGTTCGGCGACATCGTGTACCTCGAGAGCCGCGACCACGCGGTGCTGCTGCACACCGCCGACGGCTCCTGCCACCGCGGCCTGGCGAAGCTCGACGACGTGCAGCAGGACCTGAACGACCCCCGCTTCCTGCGCTGCCATCGCAGCTGCCTGGTGAACATGGATTACATCGCCGACGTGCGCGACGACTTCGTCCTGCGCGACGGGACGTGCGTGCCGGTGCGCGTGAAGGAGCGCCGCAAGATGCACGAGGCCTACCATCGGTACTTCGTCGACGCCCTGTGCGAAGGGCGCGGCGACGCGTAGGGAGCAGGGGATTTCGGCGCAGGTCGCGTTACGGTAGCGTTGCGGCTGCCGCGCGCCGGCTCTGCGGATCGTATGATGTGCGCACGACGTCATCGTCAACGACCGAAGAAAGGACGCGACCATGAACCATCCGGTGAACGAGGAGGGCCGCACGCCGGACGCGGGCCCCGAGCAGCGTCCCGAGCAGCGCCTGCCGCTGCCGCTCAAGCTGTTCGGCGCGCTGTGCATCCTCGGCGGGCTCACGTCGCTCGGCGATCTCGTGCCCGTGATCGTCTCGTTCGTGCAGGGGATCGCCGGCGGGGGCTACCGCACGGCTTCCGTGGTCATCTTCGCCGCCCTCGTGGCGGTGCTCGCGGCGTCGGCCGTGCTGTTCGCGGTGTTGGGCGTGCGGCTGCTGCGCAACCGCCGCGCGCACGCGGCGCAGGCCGCCAACACCCTCGTGGCGCTCACCGTGCTGGCCGTCATCGGCACGCTGATGCTGTTCGGCCTGTCGGCGCACCATATCGGCTACCTCGTCCAGATCGTCATCCTCATCGCGGTGACCAGCTACCTCGACCCGCAGCTGCGCGAGGAACGTCGCCTGCAGCGCAAGCTGAAGAAGATGGACAAGGGGCAGCGCAGCGAGGAACGGAGGTTGGCGCGCGAGCGCACGCCCAAAAAGGGGTTCATCACGCTGAACTTCTTCAACCTGTTCTGGATCTTCGTGGTGTGCTGCGTGCTAGGGCTCGTCATCGAGACGGTCTACCACTTCATCATGTTCGGCGGCTACGAGGATCGCGCCGGCATGCTGTTCGGGCCGTTCTCGCCCATCTACGGGTTCGGCGCGCTGCTCATGACCATCGCCCTCAACCGCTTCCATGACAAGCCCGTGTGGGTGGTATTCCTCGTGAGCGCCGTCATCGGCGGGGCGTTCGAGTACTTCACGAGCTGGATCATGGAGTTCGCGTTCGGCATCCGCGCGTGGGACTACTCAGGCACGTTTTTGTCCATCGACGGGCGCACGAACTTCGCGTTCATGGTGATGTGGGGTGTGCTGGGCGTGGCGTGGATCAAGCTGCTGCTGCCGCAGCTGCTGAAGCTCATCAACCTCATCCCGTGGAACTGGCGCTACACGGTGACGGCCGTGTGCACGGTGCTCATGCTGGTGGACGGCGTGATGTCCGTCCAGTCCATCGACTGCTGGTACCAGCGCATGGCGGGCAAGGCGCCCGACACGCCCATCGAGGAGTTCTACGCCAAGCATTTCGACAACTCCTACATGGAGCATCGCTTCCAGACCATGACGATGAACCCCGAGGACGCCACCCGCACCGACGTGCGCTAGGCGCGCACGTCCGTCAACGCTTGCGTGCCGGATGGGCGGCGGCGGGCGCGGGGCGTCGCGGGGACGGGGCCCAGCGGTGTACAATGGCCGAAACGATAGGCGCGCCCGCGCTTTCGGGCGCGCCCGGTCAACGCTGTGGAAGGGAGCCTTCATGGGAATCGTCGCCGCGTACGCCGTGCCGCATCCGCCGCTCATCGTGCCCGAGGTGGGCCGCGGGCAGGAGCGCGCCATCCAAGATACCATCGACGCCTACCGCGAGGTGGCGCGCCGCATCGCCGCGCACGCGCCCGACACCATCGTGGTGGTCTCGCCGCACGCGCCGCTGTTCCGCGACTGCTTCCACGTGTCCACCGGCGAGGCGGGCCACGGCGACATGGGGCGGTTCGGGGCGTGGGACGCGTCCGTCACCGTGCCCTACGACGGCGCGATGGGAGCCGCCATCGCCGCCTGCGCGCGCAAGCACACCGTGCCGCTGTGCGGCAGCGGCATGCGCGACGGCGAGCTCGACCACGCCACCTTCGTGCCGCTCCATTTCGTGAACGAGGCGTACGCCGGCTACCGGCTCGTGCGCGTCGGCCTGGCGGGCCTGTCGCCCGAGACGCACCTCGCCCTGGGGCGCTGCATCGCCGAAGCCGCCGCCGACCTGGGCCGTCGCTGCGTGCTGATTGCCAGCGGCGATTTGTCCCACAAGCTCACGCCCGAGGGGCCGTACGGCTACGCGCCGCAGGGCCCGGTGTTCGACCGCACGGTGACGGCGCTGTTCGACGCGGGCGACCTGGACGGGCTGCTCGACATCGACGAGGAGTTCGCCGACGAGGCCGCCGAGTGCGGCCTGCGCTCGTTCTGGATCATGGCGGGCGCGCTGGAGGGCCTCCCGATCTCGCATGAGCTGCTCAGCTACGAGGGGCCGTTCGGCGTGGGCTACGCCGTGGCGGCGTTCGAGGTGCAGGGCTCATCCGGCGACGGCGCGGTGCGGACGGGCATCGACGAGCGCGAGGACGCGGCGGGCGCCGAGAACGGCGCGGCTGACGAGGCGGCCGACGACCCGTACGTGGCGCTGGCCCGCGCGAGCGTCGAGGGCTTCGTGCGCACGGGAAGCCCCATCGCGCTGCCGGACGGCCTGCCGCCCGAGCTGGCCGACGAGCGCGCCGCCGTGTTCGTGTCGCTGCACGAGCACGGCGATTTGCGCGGCTGCATCGGCACCATCGCGCCGGTCACCGGCAGCGTGGCGGCCGAGATCGTGCGCAACGGCGTGGCGGCGGCCTCCGAGGACCCGCGGTTCCCGCCCGTGCGCCCCGACGAGTTGGACGCGCTGTCGTACTCGGTGGACGTGCTGCTCACCCCCATGCCCATCGACTCGATCGACGAGCTCGACCCTGCGCGCTACGGCGTGATCGTGACGAAGGGGTGGAAGCGCGGCCTGCTGCTGCCGAACCTCGAGGGCGTGGACTCGGCGCAGCAGCAGGTGGACATCGCGAAGCGCAAGGCCGGCATCGACCCGTTCGACGACGACGTGGAGCTCGAGCGGTTCGAGGTGGTGCGCCACGTGCGCGGGGGAGAGGCCCGTCGTGGTTGACGGGCGCGCCGTCTGCGGCGTGTGCCCCCACGCCTGCGCGCTCGCCGAGGGTCGGCGCGGCATCTGCCGGGCGCGCGCTGCGCGCGGCGGGCGGGTGGTGGACGAGAACTACGGCCGCGTCACCTCGATCGCGCTCGACCCGGTGGAGAAGAAGCCGCTCGCGCGGTTCCTCCCGGGATCGACGGTGCTGTCGCTGGGGAGCTACGGCTGCAACCTGCGCTGCCCGTTCTGCCAGAACGCGGACATCGCCTGCGCGGGGCCGGACGACGCGGCGTGGCGCGAGCTCGCCCCCGAGGACGCCGTGAGGCTGGCGGCGGGCGCACGCGGCGAGGGGTGCGTCGGCATCGCCTACACGTACAACGAGCCGCTCGTGGGCTACGAGTACGTGCGCGACGTCGGGCGGCTCGCGCACGAGGCGGGGCTTGCGAACGTGCTGGTGAGCAACGGCATGGTGAACGAGGGGCCGCTGGCCGAGCTCCTCGGCGTCGTGGACGCGGCCAACATCGACCTCAAGGGGTTCACGCAGGGGTTCTACGACCTGGCGGGTGGCGACCTGGCCGCCGTCAAGCGCACCATCGAGACGCTGGCGGCCGACCCGGCGTGCCATCTCGAGGTGACGACCCTCGTGATCCCCGGCCTCAACGACGACCCCGGCGAGATCGACGCGGCGGCGGCCTGGCTGGCTTCGCTCGACCCGCGCATCCCGTACCACCTCACGCGGTTCTTCCCCTGCCATCGCATGCTCGACCGGCCCCCGACGCCCGTGCCCGCGCTCCGCGCGCTCGCCGACGTGGCGCGCCGCCACCTGGACGACGTGCTCGTGGGGAATTGCTGAATGCTGCGCAACATTTCGGAACGTGCGGGCGCAACGCCGACAAATACGGTACTATATCGATGGTGCCTTCGGCACCTTCTTATTGGAGATGGATGGGTCCTGGTGGGCCCCACGGCCTTCAAAGCCGCTGTGAGGCGTGCAGAACGTCTCGGGTGTGTTCGATTCGCACACATCTCCGCCAGAAAAGCAAAGCGCCCCGCGGGGCGCTTTTTTTCGTTCTCGAGCGAGGGGCCCGCGTCCGAAGCGTCCGGGGCGTCGCCTCGGCGCCGGAGCGGCGCTACGGCAGCAGCGGGGGCGGCAGGATCTCCTTGAGCCGGTTGCGGTTGCGGATCAAGGAGAGGAACGTCTGCTCGTCCGAGGTGAGGAAGCCCCGCTTGTGCGTGAGGATGTTGAGCGGGCGCTGCAGCTGGCAGCCTTCCAGCCGAAGCATGGACAGCTGCTTTTGCCGGCATTCGCGCTGCACGGTGAGCGCCGAGATGATGGTGACGCCAAGGCCCGACATCACGCTCTGCTTGATGGCGCGCGTGCTGTTCAACTCCATGGTGATGTTGAGCTCCGAGGCGTCAACCCCGCCTTCCTGCAGCGCGTTCTCCATCACCTTGCGCGTGCCCGAACCTTGCTCGCGGATGATGAAGCGCTCGTCTTTGAGCTCGTTGAGCGACACGCTCAGAAGCTTGCTCCAGGGATGGTCGATGCCCACGACGATGACCAGCTCGTCGTGCCAGAAGTTCTCGATGATGAGGTCGGGGTTCGTGGGCACGGGCCCTTCGATGAGGGCGAGGTGCAGCTGCTTGTCGAGCACCTCCTCGGCCATGTTGGCGGTGTTCGCCACCTTCACGTTGAGGTTGATCTGGGGATGTTCGTGATACATCGCATCGGCTATGAAGGGCACCACGTACTCCCCGATGGTGAGCGTGGCCCCCACGTGCACGTTGCGGTGCTGCTTCGCCTCGTGCTCGAGCATGACCTCCTGCGCTTCGCGCATGGCCTGAATCACCTGGCTGATGTACTGGTAGAAGATCTCGCCGCACTCGGTGAGCAGCACGCCGCGGTTGGTGCGCTCGAGGAGCGTGACGTTGTACTCCTGCTCGAGATTCTGGATTTGGATGCTTACGCTCGGTTGGCTGATATGCAGGTGTTTGGCTGCCTGAGTGACGTTGCCGGTATCGGCTACCTCTTTGAACACGACGAATTGCCCCAAAGAACTCAAGACGGCTCACCTCCTCCTGTGTTCCGGCAGGACGATATGAGCAAAACATCGGAAAACTTCCTATGCCGCATATCGCATGTGCGCATCCGGACCGTGCCGAACTAAAGGCTTTCCCCGCACGACGGCCCCCTACGCCTTAACGAACGAACGTGAAAAGCAATTATCCGAAGCGGCGATGATCGCTTTCCACCTTGTTCAGCTGTATACTAAAGTACTCTACTAAGATTATTCTGTAAAATATGCATTTACAATCGCGATATAAAGAATTTCTATCATGCGGTGATCGAGAACATCGCGTTTATCCCGTTGAGCACGCCTGTTCGTGCACAAAAACCATGCCATAGGATTTGTTCATCGCCCCATCCAAAATAGGTATTTTACACTCGAACCCGCGTCCCTTAGTTTGTATCTAGGCCCATGCGCGGCCAAGACGAGGTTGGGGAGGGGTGGTACGATGAATGCTGCTTTGCTGGGATTCGTCTTTGTCATCATCGGATTGGCGGGGTTCGTCGTTCTCACCGCCGTCAAGGCGTGGAAGTACGCCCACTTGCCCGTTCATTCGCGGGTCGAGCTCTACCCGGTGCCCAAGGAGGGCGATGGCCGCGGCAAGTACGGCGGCTCCTATTTCGAGGAAGAGGACTGGTGGGAGAAGCCCCGCCGCCTCGATCCCGTCTACGAAGTCGTCGACATCATGCAGGAGATGCTGCTCATCAGCAAGCTGTTCAAGCACCAGCGCAGCCTGTGGTGGGCGTCGTACGCGTTCCACCTGGGCATCTACGTGATGTTCGGCTGGAGCCTGCTGCTGCTCCTCACCGTGTTCTGGAACCCCGAGTTCCTCGTGGTGGGAACGGCCGTCGTGGGCGCGGTGGGCTTCGCGCTGTCCACGATCGGCGCCGTGCTGCTGCTCGTGCGCCGCGCCGTCGACGAGAGCCTGCGCGCGTACACGCCGCCTCAGGAGTACTTCAACATCCTGCTCATCCTGGCCACGCTCGTCACCGGCATCGTGGCGTGGACGCTGTTCGCCTCGCCCTTCGACGTGGCGCGCAGCGTGTTCGCGTTCGACGCGGCGCCCCTGCCGCCCGTCGTGGTCGCGCACCTCGTGCTGCTCGGCATCATGCTCCTGTACATCCCGCTCAGCAAGATGAGCCATTACGTGGGCAAGTTCTTCGCCTTCCACAAGGTGCTGTGGGACAACGATCCCAACGTCGCGGGCAGCAAGGTTGCCGCGATGGCCGAGCGCGAGGCCGGCGGCCCCGCGCCCGCCGCCTGGTCGGCTCCGCACACCCGTCCCAGCTCGTCCGATACGTTGGAGGGATAGCGCCATGACCCAGAACACCAAGCAGCTGCGCCCGCGCGACATGGCGAACGACGCGGCCGTCCTGTCTCCGCTCGACGACCTCGCGCCGCTTCCCGCGCCGTACGACCGAAACGGCCTCGAGCCGCCTTTCAAGGAGCCGAAGCCCGCATGGGCCGAGGAGCACTGCGCCTCGCTCGACGGCTTCGTCGCCCTCGACACGCTCAAGCGCCCCGAAACGCAGGAGGAAGAGGAGGCGTTCGTCCTCTCGTTCCTGAACGGGCTCGAGAAGCTGTTCGCGGACAGCAACAAGCGCTCGCTGCAGCCGCTCATGCTGACGATGGAGTACTGCGCCAAGTGCAACACGTGCTCCGAAGCGTGCCACGTGTTCCAGGGCAGCAACGGCGACGAGATCTACCGCCCGAGCTTCCGCGTGGACGTGCTGCGCCGCATGTACAAGAAGCACTTCACGCCCGGCGGCAAGCTCATGCCCGGGTTCGTAGGCGCCGACGTGGACGTCACCTGGGAGAGCATCGCGCGTCTGGGCGAGCTCGCCTACCGGTGCAACCTGTGCCGCCGCTGCGCGCAGACGTGCCCCCTCGGGCTGGACAACGGCCTGGCAGCCAAGGAGATCCGCAAGCTGTTCAGCCAGGAGATGGGCATCGCCCCCACGCCGGTGCACGCGAAAGGCACCCAGCTGCAGCTCAAGACGGGCTCGACGACGGGCCTCACGAAGCCGGCGCTCATCGACACCATCGAGTTCATCGAGGAGGACATCGAAGAGCGCACGGGCCGCAAGATCAAGTTCCCCATCGACAAGAAGGGCGCCGACGTGCTGCTCATGCACAACGCCGGCGAGTTCATCGCGTGGCCGGAGAACCCGGCGGCCTTCGCCATCCTGCTCGACGAGGCGGGCATCGACTGGACCCTCAGCTCGGACCTGCTGGGCTACGACAGCGTGAACTACGGCATCTGGTACGACGACTTCCAGGCCAAGAAGGTGGCGCTCGGGCAGTTCGAGGCCGCGAAGAAGCTGGGCGTTCGGCGTATCGTGGTGGGCGAGTGCGGGCACGCCCACAAGGCCATCGCCATCAGCGCCGACCGCATGGCCTCGGAGGAGGAGCGCGTGCCGGTGGAGAGCTTCCTGCCCCTCATGGCGGATCTCGTGAAGACGGGCAAGCTCAAGTTCGATCCGTCCAAGAACGATTTCCCGGTCACCCTGCACGACCCCTGCAACGTCGTGCGCCAGATGGGCATCGTGAAGCCGCAGCGCGACATCTTGAAGGCCATCGCGCCGGGATTCCGCGAGATGACGCCGCACGGCGTGGACAACTACTGCTGCGGAGGCGGCAGCGGGTTCGCCATCATGAGCTCGTACAACTTCGGCGACTTCCGCGACAAGGTGAGCGCCCGCACGAAGTGGGCCCAGATCGTGAACGCGTTCCCCGACGAGTTCGAGAACCCGGACATCGTGAAGTACGTCTGCGCCCCCTGCTCGAACTGCAAGGGCACCATCCGCGAGCTGCTGAAGGCCTACAAGGGCACGGCGACGTACAACGTGCAGTACGGCGGCCTCGTGGAGCTCATGGTGAACGGCCTTGCCAGCATGGACAAGCCGTACTTGGAGTTCTTGGAGGAAGCGTAAGGCGCCCGCCCGCGAACGGCGAACGGGCGCAAGGGGACCGGCGGGAGCGTCAGACGAGGGGTAGTCCATGGACAGCGTGGTTGTGGGATTGAACATCAAGAGCGCTCCGATCGAGCTGCTGGAGAAGCTGAGCATCCACCATTCGCTCAACGCTTCGTGCGCGCGCGACTTGAAGTCGGCGGCGCGCCTGAGCGCGGCCGTCGTGCTCAGCACGTGCAACCGGTTGGAGTTCTACGTGACGGCCGACGACCCCGAGCGCGGGGCCGAGGAGGTGTGGGGCTATTTCACCTCGCAGGGCCAAACCATCACCGAGCACGAGCGCACGCTGCTGCGCGAGCACATGTACGCCTACTCGGGCGACATGGCCGTGCGCCATCTGTTCGAAGTGGTGACCGGGCTGGACTCGCTCATCGTGGGCGAGGCCGAGATCCTCGGGCAGGTGTCGCGCGCCTACGACGCCGCCTGCAAGGCGGGCACCACGGACAAGTTCGTCAACGTGTGGTTCCAGCGGGCGCTCCATCTGGGAAAGAAGGTGCGCCACGAAACGTGCATCGGGCGCTACTCGATGTCGGTGGGGCGCATCGCGGTGGAGCTGGCCGCGCGCGAGCTCGGCGAGGTGAAGGACAAGCGCGTGCTCATCCTGGGCGCCGGCGAGATGAGCGAGCTCACCATGAAGTACCTCGTGGCCCACGAGGCCTCGGTGGTCATGGTGTCGAACCGCTCGCTCGACAAGGCGCGCACGCTGGCCGACCGCTACGGGTTCGAAGCGCACCGTCTGGAGGGCCTGGCGGCCTGCCTCGAGAAGGCGGACGTCGTGTTCTCGGCGACCTCGTCGAAGACGTACATGATCGATCGGGCCCTCGTGCAGCGCACCATGGAGGCGCGCCCCGACCGCCCGCTGCTGTTCGTGGACATGGCGGTGCCGCGCGACGTGGACCCGGCGGCCGCGAGCGTTCCCGGCGTGAGCATCTACAACATCAACGAGCTGCGCGACGAGGCCGACGCGAACCGCTTGAAGCGGGCGACGGCCGAGAAGAGCGTGCGGCGGTTCATCGAGGAGGAGGTGGCGGACTTCCGGCGGTGGGTGCAGTCGCTCGAGCTCGTGCCCGTCATCGCCGCCTTCCGCCGGCACGCCGAGGAGATCAAGCGCGCACGGCTGGACGTGGCCCTCGAGCGGCTCTCGGGGCTCACCCCCTCGCAGAAGAAGCAGGTGCGCGTGCTGGCCACCACCATCACCGACGAGTTCGTCCACGAGCCCGTCGAGTCCCTCAACGCGCAGGCCGGCTCCGCGAAGAGCAGGGAGTACGCGCGCATGCTCCAGGAGCTGTTCGCGCTCGAGGTGGCGCGCACGGCGGGCGACGCGGCGGAGCGGGGGTGCGCGCGATGAGGAGCTTTCGCATCGGCACGCGCAAGAGCGACCTGGCCCTGTGGCAGGCCCGCTTCGTGCAGCGCTTGCTGGAGGAGGCCCACCCCGGCATGGAGGTCGAGCTGGTCACCATGGACACCGAGGGGGACAAGCGCCTCGAGGTGCCGCTGTCGTCGGTCGCCGGCAAGGGCTTCTTCACGGCCGAGATCGAGGAGCGGCTGTACGGCGGCGAGATCGACATCGCCGTGCACAGCTTGAAGGACCTGCCCACCGTGCTGCCCGAGGGCCTGGGCATCGGCGCGTACTGCGAGCGCGGCGACGCGCGCGACGCGTTTCTGGGCAAGGACGGCCGCACGTTCGACGAGCTGCCCGCGCAGGCGCGCGTGGGCACCTCATCCCTGCGCCGCACGGCGCAGCTGCGCCGCCTGCGCCCCGACGTGGAGTGCGTGGAGATACGCGGCAACCTGGGCACGCGCTGGCGCAAGCTGCAGGAGGCCGACGACATGGACGGCATCGTGCTGGCCGCCGCCGGCGTCGTCCGCCTGGGATGGCAGGAGCGCATCACGCAGTTCTTCGACCCGCTGACAGTGCTCTCGGCGCCCGGGCAGGGGGTCGTCGCGGTGGAGAGCCTCACCGAGCGCGCGGACGTGCGGGAGGCGCTTGCCGCCGTCAACCACCGGCCCACCGAGCTCGCGGCGCGGGCCGAGCGCTGCTTCCTCGCGCTGCTCGGCGGCGGCTGCCAGACGCCCATCGCGTCCTTCGCCACGGTGGAGGACGGCGCGATACGCCTTGCGGGCAGCGTCATCAGCCTCGACGGCACCGAGCTCGTGCACGTGACGGAAACGGGCGACGATCCCGGGCAGGTGGGCGAGCGCGCCGCGCGCCGCGCCCTCGATGCAGGGGCGGATGCCATCCTGCGCGCCACATGCGGCGCGCCGACGGACCACTAGAGAGGCGGCGACACCTTATGGAGCAGAACGCGCAGGCGTACCTCGTAGGAGCGGGCCCGGGCGACCCGGGCCTCATGACCGTGCGGGCCTTGGAGCTCGTGCAGCGCGCCGACGTGCTCGTGTACGACCGGCTCGTGTCGCCGGACGTCGTCGCGCAGGCGCCCGCGACGTGCGAGCTCGTGTACGTGGGCAAGTCGCCCGACCGCCACACCCTCGCGCAGCACGAGATCAACGCGCTGCTTGTGGAGAAGGCCGCGCCGGGACGCACGCTCGTGCGCCTCAAAGGCGGCGACCCGTTCGTGTTCGGCCGCGGCGGCGAGGAGGCCGAGGAGCTGCGATCCCACGGCATCCCGTTCGCCGTGGTGCCGGGCGTCACGTCCTGCATCGCCGCGCCGGCGTATGCGGGCATTCCCGTGACGCACCGCGGTATGGCCTCGTCGTTCACGGTGATCACCGGCCACGAGGACCCCTCGAAGCTGGCCTCGTCCGTGGACTGGGAGCAGGTGGCGCACCTGAAGGGCACCCTCGTGTTCCTCATGGGCATGAAGAACCTGCCCGTCATCGCCGAGAGCCTCATGGCGTACGGCATGCCCGGCGAGACGCCGGCGGCCGTCGTCGAGCGCGGCACCTGGCCCGCCCAGCGCGTCGCCGTCGGGTGCTTGGACACCATCGCGGCCGATGCGGCCGAGCGCGGCCTGGCGAACCCCGCCGTCATCGTCGTGGGTCAGGTTGCGGCCCTGCACGACGAGCTGGCGTGGTTCGACCCCCGCCCGCTCGCAGGCAAGACGGTGGGCATCACCCGCGCCCGCCATCAGGCCTCCGAGCTGCGCACCGAGCTGGAAGCGCTCGGCGCCGCCGTGGCGGAGTTCCCGGTGAGCCGCCTGGCGCCGCCCACCGACCCGGCGCCGCTCGCCGCGGCCGCAGCTTCGCGCGAGACGTACGACTTCGCCGTGTTCACCAGCGCGAACGGCGTCAAGACCTTCTTCCGCGCCTGCGAGGCGGCCTGTCCCGCGCCGGCCGACGCCGCCCCTTCCGCATCTTCCGCTGCAGCCGTCCTCGCGGGCGCCGCCGTCATCGCCGTAGGCCCCGCCACGGCCAAGGCGCTCGCGACGCGCGGCGTGCGCAGCGCGATCACGCCCGACTCCTTCTGCGCAGAGGGAGTCGCGGACCTCCTCAGTGGGCGCCTCGGCCCGAGCGAGCGCGTGCTGCTCGTCAGGGCCGAGGATGCCCGAACCGTCGTGGCCGACGCCGTGCGCACGGCGGGCGCCGAGCTCGTGGACGTGCCCGCGTACCGCACCGTGCTGCGCGAGGACGGCAAGGACGACCTTCTGGCCGCCCTGCGCGCCGGCAGCCTGGACGCGCTCACGTTCGCCAGCTCGTCGGCCGCGCGCAACACCGTCGCCCTGCTCGACGGCGACGCGTCGCTGCTGGCGGGGGTATCGCTGTTTTCAATCGGACCGCTCACCACCGCCACGATGGAGGGGCTGGGGCTCGCCGTGCGCGCCGAAGCCGGCTCGTCCACCGTCGGAGGGCTCGTGGGCGCGGTCCTCGGATCGCTAGGAGAGCCATCGTGAACCTTCCCCAACGCCCGCGGCGCCTGCGCCAGAACGAAGCCGTCCGCGCCATGGTGCGCGAGCACGAGCTGCGGGCCGCCGACTTCGTCTACCCGCTGTTCGTCTGCCACGGCGCCCGCATCGCGGACCCGGTCGGCTCCATGCCCGGCGTGTGCCGCTACTCGCTCGACCGGCTTCCCGCCGTGCTCGACGACGTGGTCGGCCTCGGCATTCCCGCCGTCATCCTGTTCGGCATCCCCGAGCGCAAGGACGCCGTGGGCTCCGAGGCGTACGCGGACGACGGCATCGTGCAGCGGGCCGTGCGCGCCATCAGGGAGCAGTACCCGCAGCTCGTGGTGATCACCGACGTGTGCCTGTGCGAGTACACCGACCACGGCCACTGCGGCCTCGTGGAGGACGGCTACGTGCTGAACGACGAGACCGTGGAGCTGCTCGCGCAAACGGCCGTATCGCACGCGCGCGCCGGCGCCCACATCGTGGCGCCGTCCGACATGATGGACGGGCGCGTGGCCGCCATCAGGCAGGCGCTCGACGCCGCGGGGCTGGAACGCACGGCCATCATGTCGTACGCCGCGAAGTTCGCGTCGGGCTACTACGGCCCGTTTCGCGAAGCTGCCGGCTCCACGCCGGGCTTCGGCGACCGCAAGGGCTACCAGATGGATCCTGCGAACGGCGACGAAGCCGTCCGCGAGGCCCTGCTGGACGTGGAGCAGGGCGCCGACATGATCATCGTGAAGCCGGCGCTTGCGTTCGGCGACATCGTCTGGCGCACGAAGCAGGAGACGCATCTGCCCGTCGTGGCCTACAACGTGAGCGGCGAGTACGCCATGGTGAAGGCCGCCGCCGCGAACGGCTGGCTCGACGAGCGCAAGGTGGTGCTGGAGTCGCTCTGCGGCATGAAGCGCGCCGGCGCCGACATCATCATCACCTACCATGCGCTCGATGCGGCGCGCTGGCTCGCCGAGCGCGCCTAGGAAGGAGGGCCCATGCAGGAAACGGAGAACGCCCGCACGATGCGGGCGAGCGAGGAGGCCTTCCGCCAGGCCGCCGAAGCCATCCCCGGCGGCGTGAACTCGCCCGTGCGGGCCGCGCTCGCCGTGGGCGCCGAACCGGCGTTCATCGCGCGCGGAGAGGGCGCGTACCTGTGGGACGTCGACGGCAACCGCTACCTCGACTACGTGGGCTCGTGGGGCCCGCTCATCATGGGCCACGCGCATCCCGCCGTCGTGGAGGCCGTGTGCGCGGCGGCCCGCGACGGCCTGAGCTTCGGGGCGCCCACTCCGGGCGAGACGAGGCTCGCCCGCGTCGTCCGGGACGCGTTTCCCTCCATGGAGATGGTGCGCCTGGTGAGCTCGGGCACGGAGGCGACGATGAGCGCCATCCGCCTCGCGCGCGGCGTCACCGGCCGCGACTGCATCGTGAAGTTCGAGGGCTGCTACCACGGCCACGCCGACGCCCTGCTCGTCAAGGCCGGCAGCGGCGCGCTCACCATGGGCGTGCCGAGCTCGGCCGGCGTGCCGGCCGGCTGCACGGCCTCCACGCTCGTGGCGCGCTACAACGACCTCGACAGCGTCCGCGCGCTGTTCGCCGAGCGCGGCGAGGAGATCGCCGCCGTCATCGTGGAGCCGGTGGCGGGCAACATGGGCGTCGTGCCGCCGCGGGACGGCTTTCTGCCCGGGCTGCGGGAGATCACCGAAGCGTACGGCAGCTTGCTCGTCTTCGACGAGGTCATGACGGGCTTCCGCGTGTCGTTCGGCGGGGTGCAGGCCCTCTGCGGCGTCGACCCCGACCTCACCTGCCTCGGCAAGGTCATCGGCGGGGGCATGCCCCTCGCCGCGTTCGGCGGCAAGCGCCGCTACCTGGAGCAGCTGGCCCCGCTCGGGCCGGTGTACCAGGCGGGCACGCTCGCCGGCAACCCGGTGGCCGTGGCCGCGGGCCTCGCCACGGTGGAGCTTCTGCGGGAGCCGGGCGTGCACGAGGGCATCGTCGAGAGGACCGAGGAGCTCGCGCGCGGCATCGAGCGGCTCGGCATCGCGCGCGGCGTGCCCCTGCGCGTCAACCGGGCCGGGGCCATGTTCTCGGTGTTCTTCACCGAAGACGAGGTCTACGACTACCGCAGCGCCCTGTCCTCCAACACCGAGCTGTACGCGTGCTTCTACCGCTTCCTGCGCGCCTCGGGGGTGTACATCGCCCCGAGCCAGTTCGAGGCGCTGTTCGTGTCGGCCGCGCACACCGACGCGCATATCGCCGACACCCTCGAGCGCATCGAGGCGGCCTTGGCTCGGATGTAGAACATCGGCGCCAGCCTTCTTCGCTTCGCCCGCCCATCCCGCAGGGGAGAGGCGGGCGAAGCGCTGTCAGAAGTCGGAAAATTCCGCATTTGATCAGGGGACATGATGATGCATGGCAAACGTTCCAGCTATCGGAATCTTTTATACCAGGAATCTGCGGCGAAGCCGCGACGGGCGTTTGACCAAGCGAAACGACGGGCGATAGCCAATGGTGATCACGCCATGAATTCAATGTATTTTACAGGCCAAATAGGGGGTGATTAAATCAAAAGCAGCTGATCATCGGCTTTTGAAGGACAAGACGAGGTGAGGGAAGGAAAGGAGGGTGGAACGACATGTACATGGTGGTGTTGGACGAGGAGAAGTGCACCGGATGCGATTCGTGCGCCGAAGGTTGCCCGGCTCAGATTCTCGGATTCGATGGCACGCACGCTTTGATCAAGGGAGATTCATGCGACTGCATGGGATGCGAAGCCTGCGTCATGGTATGTCCCGCCGGGGCGTTCACCGTCACGGAATTGTAGCGCCAACAGGTTCCCGGTAGGAACCACAGGAGGAGCGATCATGGATGAAAACAGCAAGACCCCCCAGTTGGACGAGCTGGAAACCGGGCCGTGGCCGAGCTTCGTCACGGAGATAAAGAAGGCGGCCGACAAGAGCGCGATGAGCGCCGACCTGCTCGGCGTGCTCGAGCGGTCCTACGAGGACAAGGTGGGCCACTGGAAGCACGGCGGCATCGTGGGCGTCAAGGGGTACGGCGGCGGCGTCGTCGGGCGCTACACCGACCTGCCCGAGGAGTTCCCGAACGTCGCTGAGTTCCACACGATGCGCGTCAACGCGCCGAGCGGCTGGTTCTACACCACCGACGCCCTGCGCACCGTCTGCGACATCTGGGAGCGCCACGGTTCGGGCATCACGAACATGCACGGCTCCACGGGCGACCTCATTTTGCTGGGCATGAAGACCGAAGAGCTGCAACCCACGTTCAACGAGCTGGCCGAGAACGGGTTCGACCTGGGAGGCTCCGGTTCCGACCTGCGCTCCCCGAGCTGCTGCTGCGGCCCCGGCCGGTGCGAGTACGCCTGCTACGACACCTTGGACATGTGCTACGACATCACCAACGAGTTCCAGGACGAGCTGCATCGTCCGATGTGGCCGTATAAGTCCAAGATCAAGATGTCCGGATGCGCGAACGACTGCGTGGCCGCCGCCGCCCGCGCCGACATCTCGGTCATCGGCACCTGGCGCGACACCATCGTCATCGACCAGGAGGCGGTGAAGCAGTACGCCGCCGACGGGCTCGACATCCGCGAGGCCGTGGTGGAGAAGTGCCCCACCCGCTGCCTGACCTACGACCAGGGCACGGGCGAGCTCGCGGTGAACGGCGCGGAGTGCACGCGCTGCATGCACTGCGTCAACGTCATGTGCAAGGCCATCAAGCAGGGCGAGGAGAAGGGCGCGACCATTCTCCTGGGCGCCAAGTCCACCATCGTGAAATCCGCCTTCATGTCGTGGGTGCTCGTGCCCTTCATGAAGATGGAGGCCCCCTACACCGAGTTCAAGGATCTGGTGAACCGCATCTGGGACTGGTGGGACGAGAACGGCAAGACCCGCGAGCGCATCGGCGAGACCGTGTACCGCATCGGCATGGGCAAGTTCCTGCGCGAGGTGGGCATGGAAGCGGTGCCCCAGATGGTGTACCGCCCGCGCGCGAACCCCTACGTGTTCTGGCCCCAGGAGGAGATCTTCAAGGAAGCGGCCGGTCAGGCGGAGGGCGACAACTAGACGTACGGCCTTTCTCTCAGAGAGGCTTCGCTACGGCATCCAATTCAGATAGACGAGGTGATTGAAGTGGCAATGATCGACAACGGCCCTCCGGATTTTCACGAGTACCTTCCCACCATCATCAAAGAGAACTACGGCAAATGGCTCTACCACGAGCATCCGCGACCGGGCGTGTTGAAGCACGTCGGGCCCGCAGGCGCGCTGTACAGCGTGCGCGTGGGCGAGCCGCGCCTCATGAGCGTCGACTCCATCCGCGACGTCTGCGACATCGCCGACGAGTTCTGCGACGGGCACCTGCGTTTCACGAGCCGCAACAACATCGAGTTCCTCACGCCTGACGAGAGCAAGGTCCTGCCCATCATCGAGCGCTGCGAGGAGATGGGCTACCCGGTGGGCGGCACCGGCAACTCGCTCAGCAACATCGTGCACACGCAGGGCTGGGTGCATTGCCATACGCCCGCAAGCGACGCGTCCGGCATCGTGAAGGCCATCATGGACGACCTGTTCGAGTACTTCGGCACGCAGGTCCTGCCCAACAAGCTGCACATCGCCATGGCGTGCTGCCTCAACATGTGCGGCGCGGCCCACTGCAGCGACATCTCCATCGTCGGCATCCACCGCACCGTCCCGCGCATGGACCACGAGGCCATCCGCAAGAACACCGAGATCCCGAGCCTCGTGGCCTGCTGCCCGACGGCGGCCATCCGCCCCGATCCGAAGAACAAGAGCGTGAGCGTGGTGGAGGAGCGCTGCATGTACTGCGGCAACTGCTACACCATGTCGCCCGGCATGCACATCATGGATGCCGAGAACGACGGTTTGGCCATCATGGTGGGCGGCAAGGTTTCCACGGCCCGCACGGATCCCAGCTTCTCGCGCATGGTCATCCCGTTCCTGCCGAACAACCCGCCGCGCTGGCCCGAGACGGTCGAGGCGGTGCGCCACATCGTGGAGGTGTGGGTCGAGAACGCGCACCAGGGGGAGCGTTTGGGCGAGTGGATCGAGCGCATCGGATGGGAGCGGTTCTTCTCCATCTCGGGAATCCCGTTCTCCGACAAGCTCATCGACGACTACATCTTCTCGCGCGAGACCTTCAGGACGTCGTCGGCGTTCAAGTTCTAGCGTTTCAGGCTCTCAATCCGCGTCGGCGGGACTGACGGAACCCGTCGGCGCGGATTGATCAACGATGGCTGATGGCATCACCTATCGCTGATCGAATACACGAGGGACGAGCAGCCATGCGGCTGTTCGAACAGAGAAAAGGGGATATTTATGTCAACAAACAATACCAAGACCAACGGCGGGGGCCTCAAGAGCCTCTACCTGAAGGAAGATTGGTGGGCCGTTTGGATCGGTCTGGGCCTCGTCGTCGTCTGCCTGATCCTCTGGGCAGCCGGGCAGTCCGATATCCTGAGCGTGCTCAACGTGAAGTTCGCCGGCTACAGCGACTTCGCGGGCCTGCTGCCGTGCGTGACCGGCATCTTCCCGAACGCGATCATCCTGTACGTCGTGCTGGCCATCATCTTCTCGATCGTCATGGGCATCATGGGCAAGAACGTCCCGAAGTTCTTCGCGGGCTTCACGCTGCTGTACGTGATGGCCATCTTGGTCCAGATCCTCTCCGCGTGGGACCTCGCCAAGCAGTTCAGCCTCGAGGCGCCGGTCATGGCCCTGATCGTGGGCATCATCCTCGGCAACTTCGTCAAGATCCCGGATTGGTTCGAAGCCGGCATGCGCACCGAGTTCTACGTGAAGACCGGTATCGTCCTCATGGGCGCCACGCTTCCCTTCACGCTGATCCTCCAGTCCGGCCCGGTCGCTCTCTTGCAGGCCACGATCATCGCCGTGTCCACCTTCCTGGTGATCTACTTCTGCGCCACCCGTCTGTTCAAGCTTGAGAAGCCGTTCGCGGCCACCCTCGCCACCGGCGGTTCCATCTGCGGCGTGTCGGCCTCCATCGCCATCGGCAGCGCCGTGAACGCCAAGAAGGAGCACGTGTCCGTCTCGATCTCCATGGTTGTCATCTGGGCCACCATCATGGTGTTCCTGCTTCCCGTCATCTGCCGTGCCCTCGGCCTGTCCGACGGCGCCTCCGGCGCGTGGATCGGCACGTCCGAGTTCGCGGATGCCGCCGGCATGGCCGCAGCCGCCCAGTTCGGCGACGGTGCCATCACCACGTTCACCCTCATGAAGGTCGTCGGCCGCGATATCTTCGTCGGCGTGTGGGCCTTCATCCTGGCCATCATCTCCGTCACCATGTGGGAGAAGAGCGACAGTGCCGACGGCACGCGCCAGAAGCCGTCCGCGGGCGTCATCTGGGAGCGCTTCCCGAAGTTCGTCCTGGGCTTTTTCATCGCCTCCATCCTCATCACCGTCGTGACGCTGTCCGTTGCTCCCGACATCGCGGCCACCATGGACAAGCAGGTTCTCAGCCCGATCAAGGGCCTGCGCGGCTGGGCGTTCATCCTGTGCTTCCTCTGCATCGGCCTGACCACGCGCTTCAAGGCCCTCGCCGCTACCGGCTGGAAGCCCTTCGCGGCCTTCACCTGCGGCGTCGTGGTTAACGTACTGCTCGGCTTCCTCTTCTCCACGATGATCCTGAACAACTACTGGACGACCGTCGGACTTGGGTAAGCAATGGAAGAGCCAACCGTAGTCAAGCATACCTGCATCCAAAGCGCCTGCTTCTTCCTTCCGTTCTTCGAAGCGGGGGAGTGGCGCCGAAGGGGAAAATCGCCTTGGAAGTCCGTCAAGAAGATCGAGGCGACCCCGGATGCGATTCGAGAGCTCGCGGCGTACACCGAGCGATGCATGGTGCATAGCGCAGCGGTCATGGAGTTCTTGCTGAGCATTCATGACGACTGGGAGATCACCGTCAAGAAGGACGGCGTGTGGATGGAAACGGAAACCATGATCTACGAGGACATCCTTCCCAAGCTCGAAGAAGCGGGCATCAGCGAGAACGACTACGCGCTCTACAGCGAGTACACGCGCAAATGGGGCATGATCTAGTCCCGTAGGCGCATGGTCGGAAACGCAGGCGGTCTCGTGCGAGCGAGGCTGCCTGCGGCCGTTTCAACGCGGAGGAAGGATCGTCGTGGGCAGTATCACCAAAGCGGGCGTGCGCGCCATCGCCGAAGCGGGGGACGCAGGCGCGCTTCTGAGGGCGTTCGACGAGGATCCGAGCCGGGTGCGGAGGTTCCTCGCGCGGCTCACCTTCGCGCCCGACGATGCCGGTCACGATCGCGCCGTCGCATGCTTCGAGACGCTCGCGCGCGAGCGGTGCGCGGCCATGCCCTCGTTCTTCTTGGAGATCATCCGCCGCAGCCTCTGGGAGATGAACGACGAAGGAGGCAACAACTCCTGGTCGGCCCCCGAGGTGGCCGGCGCCGTCATCGCGGGGGCGACCCCGCGCTTCGACGGCTACTTTTCCTACGTGTTTTACGCCGCGCGCGACGAGCCGCTGTTCCATGAGAGCTTGCGCGCCGCCTTTGCGCTGGTGGCCGCCGCGAATCCGCTGTTGGGCGACGAGTATCGCGCGGGCATCGACGCCCTCTGCGGCACGTATTGAGATGCGCCGTCCCGCACGCCGTGCGGGATCGCGCCGGTTTGTTGGGGAGAGGAAGCACTATGAGAGCTTACGAGCGTATCGTCGACGTCCTGGGCGACGAGGCCGACGAGGAGTCCCGCGCATGGGTGCACCGCAGCTACACGATCAAGGTGCGCGTCGCCGGGGTTGCCGCCTTCGCGTTCTTCATGATGGCCATGGGCATGTCGGGCACTCCCTGGTTCGCCATAAGCACCCTCATCCTGCTGCCGCTCATGATCGTCGCGGTGTTCTTCGGGGTGCTCATGCGCGGCACGGTCAACAAGGGCCTCACGCGCCTCATCGACCGCGACTGCGATCCGGTGCTGTGCGGCCGCCGGACGCTCGCCCTGCTCGAGAAGGACAAGAAGAACGCCGACCCGCGCAGCGGCCTGTTCAGCTACGCCTACGCCCTGCGGTGGCAGGGGAAGTGGAACGAGGCGGCCAAGCTCATGCGGATCCTCGAGGACGACGACGATCCTCAGAGCAGGTTCCTCTACCACAACCTCATGGCGTACTGCGCGTTCGACAAGCGCGACCTCAAGGGCCTGACGGCCGAGGTCAAGGCGTTGAAGGAGCTTTCCGGCGAGGGGCTGTCGAAGGACGCGCCCGCGCACATCGCCGAGCACGTCGCCCTGCGCGACCTGCTGGCCAAGGAGCTCAACGGAAAGCCGTCCAAGGCGGCGGCCGACTACCTCCAGGTGGCCGACGGGCCCAAGGCGCTTCCCGCGCATGCCGTGCTGTTCTCGCTGAAGGCGGCGGAGTGCCTGGCCGACCCTGCCGAGCGCCGCGCGCGCCTCGTCTACGCGGCGGAGAACGGCGGTACCACCTGGTGCGCCGCGGAAGCGAAAACGCGGCTCGACAAGGAGGCCCAGAAGAAGCTCGCCCGCGCAGCGGCGGATGCGGCGGCGCTCGCCTGATCAGGCGAGCGGGCCCCTCCTCACTTGAGGAGGGATTCCAGGATCGCCTCGGCTCCGGCCGCGTCGCCGGCCTCCAGGGCGGCCAAGACGCGCCCGTCGGAAGCCTGCTCCCAGAACGCGAAGTGGCGCTCGGGGGGGAGGGCGTCGCTCACCCGGGGGCGCCATGAGGCCATGAGCTCGAGGTACGGCGCGTACGCTTCGCCGAACCGCTCCTCCAAGCCCTCGCGGATGCGGCGGGCCGACAGGGGGCTCGCGCCCTCGGTGGACACGGAGACGGACAGCTTGCCGCGGCGCAGCACCGACGGCAGGAAGAACGTGCACACCTCGGGACGGTCGGCCACGTTCACCATGAGGCGCGCGGCCGTGGCATCGTCGTACACGCGCCGGTTGACGCCCTCGTCGTCGGTTGCCGCGAACACGATGTCGGCCTCGTCGAGGTCGGAGGTTTCGTAGGGCCGCACGCGCCATGTGCAGCGCTCGCCGTCGACGAGCTTCTGCAGATCGGGCGTCGCCTCGGGCGCCACCACGTCCACGAGCGCCTCGCACTCCAAGAGGCCCTGCACCTTGCGCGCGGCCACCGGGCCGCCGCCCACCACCACGGCGCGCTTGTCTTTCAGGACCAGGGAAACAGGGTAGGTTCTCGCCATGGGAGCCCTCGCATCTTCGCTTGAACGGATTGCGGACGAACGCCGGAAACCGGCTTGGGCACGATTGTAGCACCGGTGGGAAAACGAGGGCGCAACAATTTGCCCGCCGCGGTGCCATACAGGCAGGAAAACGGCACGTGAACAGGTAAAACACCCTGTCATTGTCTTTTGTAATGGGGTGATGAATTCATAGTATTTTACACGTGGCGAACCCCGTGATTAAATGAGATGCATGGGATTCGTGTATCGCTGACAGGCCCGTTCGACGGGTCGAAGGAGGACGTTCGTCATGGAAAAAGGTCCGGCAGATCCTCAGGTCAAGCAAAAGGTTCTCGATTATCTCGACACGGTGGAGAAGGCCAAGAGCAAGGAGATCGCCGCCGCTATCGGCGAGCCGAAATCGGCCGTCGACCTCGCGGTGAAGGAGCTCGCCTTCGAGGACAAGGTGGAGTACCTCTACATCACCACGACGTTCGTCGCCCTCAAGGGCAAAGTCGCCCCGCCCGAATAGGCGCGCGTTCGCGCTTCGGGGTGCGCCCGCGTCGGGAGGGTGCGGGCGCACAGGGGGCATGCGCTGCAGGCCGCAGGACACACGAGAGGCATGGGGAATGCAATGACCGCTCTATCCGAAGAGCTTATCGAGGGGAAGGATTCCATCCTGGAGGCGTGGCGCAAAGCCGTCGGGCCCTCGCGGGATGCGGGATTCGCGTCCTCGCACCGGAAGGGCCGGTTCGCCGATCCTGCCGGCTACCACGCAGCCCGGGGTATGGACGACGTGCTGGTCTGGCTTCTGTCGGACGAGGGCGACGGGATGCCCGCCGCGGTGGAAGAGCTTTGCCGCGTCGAGGCCGTGCGGGACGAGCCCCCTTCCGCGGCGCTCGCGTTCCTGTTCGACCTGAAGCCCGTCATACGCTCCGCCGCGGGCAAGGCGGCGGACGAGGAAGACCTGCGTGCGCTCGACGCGCGCATCGACGCGCTTTCGCTGCACGCGTTCGACTGCTACGTCGCCTGCCGCAACCGCATCGCGCAGCTGCGCGTCGACGAGGTGCAGCGCGGCGAGAAGATGCTGCGCAGACAGCTTGAAGGCATCCGGAGGAATGGGGAAGAGCTGGCATGAAACTAGGGATTCCGCTGCTCGTCGTCGCCGCGTTGGCGGCCTTCGCCTGGATAGGCACCGCGTACCTGCATTGGTACGCCCTGTTCGGGATCGTCATCCCGTACGCGGCGTTCACCCTGTTCGTCGTGGGGTTCGTCATCAGGCTCGTCAAATGGGGCACCTCCGCGGTGCCGTTCCGCATTCCCACGACGTGCGGCCAGCAGAAGTCGTTGCCGTGGATCAAGCAGAACAAGCTGGAGAACCCCTCGTCGTTCGGCGGGGTGGTGGGCCGCATGCTGCTCGAGGTGCTGTGCTTCCGCTCGCTGTTCCGCAACGCCAAGACCGAGAAGGCGGACGGCAAGCTGGCGTTCGGCTCGGCGAAGTGGCTGTGGTTCGGCGCGCTCGTGTTCCACTGGTCCATGCTCGTCATCGTGCTCCGTCACCTGCGCCTGTTCCTGGATCCCGTGCCCGCGTTCGTCACGGGCATCGAGGGCCTCGACAGCATCCTGCAGGTGGGGCTGCCGCTGCTCTACATCACCGACGTGCTCGTCGTCGGCGCGCTCACGTTCCTGTTCGTGCGCCGCGTGGTCGTCCCGCAGGTGCGCTTCGTCTCGCTGCCGGCCGATTTCCTGCCGCTGTTCCTGCTGCTGGGCGTGGCGGTTTCGGGCATCGTGATGCGCTACGGGTTCCGCATCGACGTCGTGGACGTGAAGGAGCTCGCCATGGGCCTGGTCACGCTGCACCCGGTGGCGCCCGAGGGCATCGCCCCCATCCTGTTCGTGCACCTGTTCTTGGTGAGCGCGCTTCTGGTGTACTTCCCTTGGAGCAAACTCATGCATGCGGGCGGCATCGTGCTGAGCCCCACGCGCAACCTGGCGAACAACAACCGCGCGAAGCGCCACGTGAACCCCTGGAACTACCCGGTTGACGTGCACACGTACGCCGAGTACGAGGCTGAGTTCGGGGAAAAGATGAAAAAAGTCGGCCTGCCCCTGGATGCGGAGTAACACGACATGGCGAAACTACCGAACAAAGAAGACCTGCTCGACTTCGACCTCGGCGTGTCCGAGAAGCCGTGGATGGACACGCCCGCGGAGTTCAAGGAGGGCATGTACTGCCACGGCGCGAAGCCGAAGACGCTCAACGTCGTGGGCATGCCGAACGCGCACGAGTGGTCGTCGTCCGACGAGGATTGGAACCTTCCCGAGAACTGGAAGGAGATCATCCTCGACGGCATGGCCGACCGCGTGAAGAAGTACCGCTCGTTCCGGCTGTTCATGGACGTGTGCGTGCGCTGCGGCGCCTGCGCCGACAAGTGCCACTTCTACCTGGGCTCGGGCGACCCGAAGAACATGCCGGTGCTGCGCGCCGAGCTTCTGCGCTCGGTGTACCGCCGCTACTTCACCACGTCGGGCAAGCTGTTCGGCCGCCTGGCCGGCGCGCGCGACCTCACCGAGGACGTGCTCAAGGAGTGGTGGTACTACTTCTACCAGTGCACGGAGTGCCGCCGCTGCTCGGCGTTCTGCCCCTACGGCATCGACCAGGCCGAGATCACCATCATGGGCCGCGAGCTTTTGAACCTCGTCGGCCTCAACACCGAGTGGATCGCCGGCCCCGTGTCGAACTGCTACATGAAGGGCAACCACGTGGGCCTCGAGCCCCAGACCATCATGGGCAACGTGGAGTTCCTCATGGAGGACCTCGAAACCATCACGGGCAAGCACATCGAGCCCTCGTTCAACCGCAAGGGCGCCGAGATCCTGTTCGTCGTGCCCTCGGGCGATCTGTACGCCGAGCCCGGCACGTTCACGTTCATGGGCTACATCCTGCTGTTCGAGCAGCTGGGACTGGACTACACGCTGAGCACGTACGCCTCCGAGGGCGGCAACTTCGGCTTCTTCACGTCGAACGAGATGGCGAAGCGCCTGAACGCGAAGATGTACGCCGAGGCCGAGCGTTTGGGCGTGAAGTGGATACTGGGCGGCGAGTGCGGCCATATGTGGCGCCTCGTGAACCAGTACATGGACACGTGGAACGGTCCGGCCGACTTCCTGGAGCAGCCGGTGTCGCCCGTCACGGGCACGGTGTTCCAGAACGCCGCGTCCACGAAGATGGTGCACATCACCGAGTTCACGGCCGACCTTCTGTACCACGACAAGGTGAAGCTCGACCCGAGCCGCAACGACCATCTCGTGGTGACGTACCACGACTCGTGCAACACCTCGCGCGCCATGGGGCTGCTGGAGGAGCCGCGCTTCATCCTCAGCAAGGTGTGCAACAACTTCCACGAGATGCCCGACGAGACCATCCGCGAGAAGACGCTGTGCTGCGGCAGCGGCGCCGGCCTGAACGCGGGCGAGAACATGGAGCTGCGCCTGCGCGGCGGCTACCCGCGCGCCGACGCGGTGCGCTCGGTGAAGGAGCGCTACGGCGTGAACACGCTGGCCAACATCTGCGCGCTCGACCGCGCGTCGTTCCCCTCGCTCATGGACTACTGGGTGCCGGGCACGCGCGTCATGGGCGTCCACGAGCTGGTGGGCAACGCGCTCGTGCTGGACAACGAGATAGAGCGCACGCTCGACCTGCGCCTGGAGGAGCTCCCGAACCGCACGAAGGACGCCGAGCCCGCGCCGGGCGCAGGCGAACCGAGCGCCGACGAAGGGGGGAGCCATGTATAAGGGTGGAAGGATCATCCTGTTCGCGGGGCTGTTCGTCCTGCTCATGGCCGTGCCGCTCATCGTGAACCTGGGCAACGCCACGGCGGCCCCCACGCCGAGCACGGACACGCCGGCTATCGACGCGCTGTCCGAGAAGCGCTGCGTGGAGTCGACGGAGTACATGCGCAGCTCCCACATGCAGCTGCTCGACGAGTGGCGCAACGACGTCGTGCGCGACGGCGCCACGGAGTACCGGGGCGCCGGCGGCCAGGTGTACGAGATCAGCCTGGACGACACGTGCCTGGAGTGCCACACGAACCGCGAGGAGTTCTGCGACAGCTGCCACGAGTACTCGTCGGTGGAGCTGTACTGCTGGGACTGCCACGACCTGGCCGACGCAGGGCAGGGGAACTGACATGGCCGCGAACGCACGCGCGCACGACGACGCGCGCGACCATGCGCTGGCGGGAGGCGAGGACCGCGAGAGGAGCCGGGACCGGTCTATGGAGAGACGTACGTTTTTGAAGGCCGGCGCGCTGGCGGCCGCGGCCGCCGTGGCGCCCCTGTCCGGCTGCAGCTCTGCGGGGGCGGCGGGGGCCGAGGGCGAGACCGTGCGCCAAGCCATGGAGGCGCGGCAGTGGGGCTTCGTCATCGACGTGGAGAAGCTCAACGCCTCCGGCGTCATGGACCGCATCGTGCAGGCGTGCCACCACGCCCACAACGTGCCCGACACGGGCGACCCGAAAACCGAGATCAAGTGGATATGGGAGGACGATTTCGAGCACTCGTTCTCCGAGATCGACAGCGAGTACGCCAGCGAGCGCGTGGTGCAGCTGGGCTTCCCGCTGCTGTGCAACCACTGCGAGGAGCCGCCGTGCGTGCGCCTGTGCCCCACCGAGGCCACGTTCAAGCGCGCCGACGGCGTCGTGGTTATGGACTACCATCGCTGCATCGGCTGCCGGTTCTGCATGGCGGGCTGCCCCTACGGCGCCCGCAGCCTGAACTTCTTCGATCCGCGGCCCTATATCGACGAGCCGAACCCCGACTATCCCACGCGCTCGAAGGGCGTCGTGGAGAAGTGCATGCTGTGCTCCGAGCGCATCGACCAGGGGCTGGAGCCTTTGTGCGCCGAGCTGTCGGAGGGCGCCATCGTCTTCGGCGACCTGACCGATCCGGAGTCTGCCGCGCGCAAGGCGCTGGCCGAGCACTTCACCATCCGCCGGCGCGTGGAGCTGGGCACGGGCCCGAGCGTCTACTACATCGTGAACGGAGGCGAGGCGCATGCTTGAGAAGGCGTTGCACGGATCCAGGCTCTACTGGGCGTGGGTTGCCCTGCTCTTGGTCTGCATCGGCGTGGGCGTGGCCGCCTACGTGAACCAGTTCAACTACGGCCTGGGACTTACCGGCATGAGCCGCGACGTGAGCTGGGGCCTGTACATCTCCCAGTTCGTGTTCCTCGTGGGCGTGGCGGCCTCGGGCGTCATGGTGGCCATCCCGCTGTACCTGCACAACTTCAAGGAGTTCGGCAAGATCATCATCTTCGGCGAGTTCATGGCCGTGGCGGCCGTGCTCATGGCCGTGCTGTTCGTGCTCGTCGACCTGGGGTACCCCACGCGCGTGCTCAACGTGCTGCTGTACCCCTCGCCCCATTCCATGCTGTTCTGGGACATGTGCGTGCTGTCGGCGTACCTGCTGGTGAACATCCTCATCGGCTGGACGGTGCTCGGCGCCGAGCGCAAGGGCGTCAAGCCGCCGAAGTGGACGCGCATCCTGAGCTTCATCGCCATTCCGCTGGCCATCAGCATCCACACGGTCACGGCGTTTTTGATCGCCGGCCTGCCCGGGCGCGCGTACTGGCTCACGGCCATCATGGCGGCGCGCTTCCTGGCGTCGGCCTTCGCCGCCGGCCCGGCGCTGCTCATCGTCATCTGCTTCATCATGCGCAGGTTCACGACGTTCAAGGCGTCCGACAAGGCCATCGACACGCTCGCGAAGATCGTGTGCTACGCCATGATCGCCAACGTGTTCTTCTTCGTGCTGGAAATCTTCACGGCGTTCTACAGCAACATCCCCTCGCACATGGCCTCGCTCGAGTACCTGTTCTTCGGGCTCGACGGCTCGGGACAGCTCGTGCCGTTCATGTGGACGGCGGTGGTGCTGGCGTTTTTGGGCCTGTTCCTGCTGCTCGTGCCCAAGCTGCGACGCAACCACAAGACGCTTGTCGTGGCGCTTTTGGCCGTGTTCTTCGCGTGCTGGATCGACAAGGGCCTCGGCCTCGTCCTGGCCGGCTTCGTGCCCAACTCGTTCGAGCAGGTGGTGGACTACATCCCCAAGCTCAACGAGATCCTCGTCATCGTGGGCGTGTACGGCATCGGGTTCCTGGTGCTCACGGTGCTGTACAAGGTGGCCGTCGACGTGCACGAGCACGCCCTGGCGCCGGCGCACGGCGAGGACGGGGAGACCGCGGCGACGCCTGCGGAGTGAGAGTGGCTAGGTCTGCTGCGCCGCAGCGACTACCCATAGAAGGAAAGACGGATACGATCTGTAGGAGGTAGGTACCATGGCAGAGTTGCAAGTGGGGGACCGCGTTCTTCTTCTCGACGAGGACGGGTTCTTGGAGGACGCCACCCAGTGGGACGAGGAAGTTGCCGAGAAGCTGGCCGAAACCGAGGAGGTGGAGCTCACGCCCGAGCATTGGGCCGTCATCAACTACCTGCGCGGCTACTACGCCGAGTTCGGCGTGGCGCCGATGGTGCGCAAGATGCTGAAGGACACGGGCAAATCGAACGCCGAGATCTACGAGCTGTTCCCGAGCGGCCCGGGCAAGGGAGCGTGCAAGATCGCCGGCCTGCTCAAGCCGACCGGTTGCGTGTAGGCCCGCCCGGCGCCGCGCGCATGCAGGAAAACCGAACAGAGCAGGATGCCGGGGCATCGCCGCATGCGATGCCCCGGCTCATGATCGCCGCGCCCCATGGCCGCAGCGGGAAGACCGTGCTGACCCTGGGGCTGCTGCGCGCCTTGAGCGATCGCGGCCTCGCCGTGCAGCCGTTCAAGAAGGGTCCCGACTTCATCGACGCCGGGTGGCACGGCGCCGCGGCGCGCCGGGACGCGCGCAACCTCGACTGCTTCTTCATGGACGATCCCACGCTGCGCGCCGTGCTGAGCACGGCGGGGCGCGGGGCGGACCTGTGCGTGGTCGAGGGCGCCATGGGGCTGTTCGACGGCCTGGACGTGGAGGGCAGCAGCTCTTCGGCCGAGGTGGCGAAGCGCTTGGGGCTGCCCGTCGTGCTCGTGGTGGACGTGACGCGCATGACGCGGACGACGGCCGCCGTGGTGCAGGGCCTCGCGGGGTTCGACGACGGGCTGACCGTGGCCGGCGTCCTGCTCAACCGGGTGCAGGGTGCCCGGCAGGAGAAGCTCGTGCGGGCGGCGGTGGAGCGGTATTGCGGCATCCCCGTCGTGGGCGCGCTGCCGAAGGACGCGCGGATGGACATCCCCGATCGGCACCTCGGGTTGACGTCGAGCGCCGAGGCCCGCGACAAGGACGCGTTCCTCGACGACATCGCCGCGGTGGTCCGGCAGCACGTCGACCTCGACGCATTGCTGCGCATCGCGGCCACGGCGCCTCCCGTGCCGGACGAAGGGCCGCCTCGGCGCCCGGCCGCCCTCGCCGGCGGGGCCCGCGTGAAGATAGCGGTCGTCCGCGACCGCGCGTTCTCGTTCTACTATCCCGAGAACCTGCAGGCGCTCGAGGACGCGGGCGCCCAGCTCGTGTTCGCCGACAGCCTGGAGGACGCCTCCCTGCCCGAGGACGCGTGCGGGCTGTACGTGGGCGGCGGGTTCCCCGAGGTGTTCGCCGAGCAGCTGCACGGAAACGCCGCGTTCCGGGCGAGCGTGCGACGCTTCGCCGAGCGGGGCCTTCCCGTGTGCGCCGAGTGCGGCGGCCTCATGTACCTCGCGCGCCGGCTCACGTGCGCGCAGGGAACCTACGACATGGCCGGCGTGCTCGACCTCGACGTGGCGATGGAGGAGAAACGGCAGGGGCACGGCTACGCGGTGGCGGTGGCGGGCGAGGACCATCCGTGGCTGCCCGCCGGCACCGTGCTCACGGGGCACGAGCACCATCATTCGCGCGTGGCGCGCTGCGGCTCGCCGGTGCGCTTCGCCTACGAGAACGTGCGCGGCCGCGGCATCGCCGGACGATGCGACGGCGCGGTCCGCGACAACGTGGTCGCCAGCTACCTGCACGTGAACGCGCTCGCGTCGCCTTCCTGGGCCGCGGGCTTCGTGGGGGCCGCCCGGGCGAAGCGCGACGCGCGCGACGCGTGAGGCGCGCGCGCCGTCGGGTGCGCCCGCAGGGGGCCGAGGGGCTCCCGCGCCCCCTACCGTGCGCCCAGCACCCGCGTGTCTCCCTCGCGGCGGGTGATGCCCTGGGCGTCGAAGTACTCGAGCAGGGGGATGGCGTACTTCCTGCTCGTGCCCATCGCGTCCTTGAGCTCGGCCGCGGTGGCGGGGCCGGCGGACAGGCGGGCGCGCACGGCCTGCTCGAAGGCGGCCAGCGCGGCCGCGTCGAAGTAGAAGTCCGCGCCGACGCGCCGCACGAGTCCCTGCTTCTCGAGGCCGCCCAGCACGCGGTGGACGAGCGAGGCGTCCAGGCCGCTCGCCGCGACGAGCTCGCCCACGGCGGGCGGCGCGCCGGCCGCGGCGGCCAGCGTCTCGCGCAGCCGCGCGGCCGCCTGCTCCTCCAGCTTGCGCGCGCCGGCGCCGGCCTTCGGGTGGCTCACCTCGCCGCCGTCCGCCACCGCCATGCCGCGCGCGACGGCGTCGTCCATCAGCGCGTCGAAGCAGCTCGCGTCCAGGCGCGGCAGGCAGCGCCGACGCAGGGCGTCCTTCGCGATGCCGGCGGCCGACGGGCTCTCGGCGTGGAACTTCAGCAGCGCGTTCTCGATGGCGGCGCGCTGCTTCTGCAGCACGGAGGCCGTCGCGTAGCGCACCGCGCGCCCGCTGCCGCCTCCGAGGCGCACCGCGGCGTTGCCCGCGGCCAGCGCCTCGAGCTCGCGCGCGGCTGCGTCCTCCTCGAGCCCCGACAGCGCGGCCAACTCGGCGGCCGTGACGGGCGCGGTTGCCAGCGCGAACGCGGCGCGCGCCACGGCGGCCTCGTCGCCGCCGCGCAGCGCGTCGAGCAGCGCCGTCGCGCCGGGCGCGAGCGTGGTGGTGCGGCGCGGGCGCGCGCGCAGCACCTCGCCGCCGCCGACGACGTGCACGGGGGAGTACGAGCGCACGACGAAGCGGTCGCGCCAGGCCACGGGCAGCGGCTCGTCGAGGCGGATCTGCGCGTAGGCGCGCTCGCCCGCGGCGAGCGATTCCCGGCCGCCCATGAGCAGCACGCGGCCCGTGACCTCGCGCGTGCCGTGCGCCACGTGCACGCGCGCGCCGCTGGCGAGCGGCTTGCCCTTGCCGGGGACGCCCAGGTAGGCCAGCGACGCGTCGAAGCGATCGGTGGCGCTCGCGGCGCCCGGCGCGGCGAGGAAGTCGCCGGGGCGCACCTCGTCGACGGACACCGCGTTCAGGTTGAGGGCCACGCGGTGCCCGGCCTCGGCGCGCTCGACGGGCGCGCCGTGCACCTGCACGCTGCGCACGCGCGTGCGCAGGCCGGAGGGGAGCACCTCCACCTCGTCGCCCACCTGCGCCGTCCCGCTCCACAGGGTGCCCGTGACCACGGTGCCGGCGCCCTTGATGCTGAACACGCGGTCGACGGGCAGGCGCAGGCGCGTGCCGGCCTTCGCGCGGCGCGTCGTGCGCGCGGCGCGCGAGAGCGCCGCCTGCAGCTCGGGCAAACCGGCGCCCGTGCGGCTGGACACGGGCACGATCTCGGCTTCGGCGTAGGGGGTGCCGGACAGGCGCCCCCGCACCTCCTCGGCCATGAACAGCGCCCATTCCTCGTCCACGAGGTCGGTCTTCGTGAGCGCCACCACGCAGGTGCGGATGCCCAGCAGCTCGAGCACGGCGAGGTGCTCCACCGTCTGCGGCATGACGCCGTCGTCGGCGGCGATGCACAAAAGCGCCAGGTCGATGCCCGTCGATCCCGCGATCATCTGGCGCACGAACCGCTCGTGGCCCGGCACGTCCACCACGCCGAGCTTCGTGCCGTCCGGCAGGTCGAGGCGGGCGAAGCCCAGCTCGATGGTGATGCCGCGCTGCTTCTCCTCGGCCAGGCGGTCGGGGTCGGTGCCGGTCAGCGCCAGCACGAGCGACGACTTGCCGTGGTCGATGTGGCCGGCCGTGCCCAGCACGAGGTCGGTCTGCTTCGCCTCGCTCATGCCCGGCCCCTCTCGGCCTCGGCGTCGAGCGCGTCGAAGTAGGCGCGCACCGCCTCGGCTGCCTCGGCCAGCTCGTCCTCGGCCACGGTGCGCGCGTCCAGCAGCACGGCGTCGTGCTTGATGCGGCCCACCACGGGCACGTCGCGCCGCGCGATGAGGAGCGTCTCGCACCCCTGCGCGTCCCCGCGCAAAAACTCGATGCGCACCGCGTGCGAGTCGATGTCGCACAGCGGCAGCGCGCCGCCGCCCGCCCGCGCGGTCTCCGGCACGACGCCGACGCGCGCCGCGCCCGCGGGAAGCGCCGCCTCGACGGCCGCGGCCAGCCGCTCGGCGCGCTCGCGCACGGCCTCGCCCGACTCGGACAGCATGCGCAGCGTGGGGATGCGCACGAGCGCCGCAGCGGGGTCGAGGTACAGGCGCAGCGTGGCCTCGAGCGCGGCCAGCGTCATCTTGTCGAGGCGCATGGCGCGGGCGTAGGGGTTCTTCTTCAGGCGGTCGATGAACCGCTTCGCGCCCACGATGATGCCCGCCTGCGGCCCGCCCAGCAGCTTGTCGCCCGAGAACGACACGAGGTCGCAGCCCGCCTGCAGCGACTCGGCCACGGTGGGCTCGGCGAACGCCCCGAACGCCTCGAGGTTCAGAAACGCGCCCGACCCCTGGTCCTCGTACACGAGCAGCTCGCCCGCGCCCGGCTCGCCGGCCGCGGCGCGGCGCGCGTTCTCGGCGTCGGCCAGCGCGCGCAGGTCGCCTGCGGCCACGCCCTCGGTGAAGCCCACCACGCGGTAGTTGGAGGGATGCACCTTGAGCACCATCGAGGTATCGGCGCCGATGGCGCGCTCGTAGTCCGCCGCGTGCGTCTTGTTCGTGGTGCCCACCTCCACCATGCGGGCCTGCGACAGCTCCATGATGTCGGGGATGCGGAACGACCCGCCGATCTCCACGAGCTCGCCGCGCGACACCACGGCCTCGTGGCCGCGCGCGAACTCGTGGAGCACCATCATGACGGCCGCCGCGTTGTTGTTCACGGCCAGCGCCGCCTCGGCGCCGGTGAGGGTGCACACGAGGTCCTCGACGTGGTCGTGGCGGCTGCCGCGCGCCATCGCGTCGGTGTCGTACTCCAGCGTGGAGTAGCCGCGCGCCACGTCCTCCACGGCGCGGACGGCCTCGTCGGCCAGGGGGCTGCGCCCGAGGTTCGTGTGCACGACGATGCCGGTGGCGTTGACGACGCGGCGCAGCGAGGGCCGCGCCTTGGCCAGCGCGCGGGCGCGCACGGCGTCGGCCAGCGCGCGCTCGTCGATTCGGGCGCAGGCACCGGCGAGCACCGCCTGGCGCAGCTCGTCGACGGCCTCGCGCACGCAGTCGGCGAGCACGTTGCGGGGAACGAGCGACAGAAGCGCGCTCACCTCGGGCAGCTGGAGCATTTCCTCCACCTGCGGGAGCGCGCGGAGCAGGTCGGTGCGTGACGGATTCGCCATAAGAGCGCCTTTCTCGAACACGGGTGCGGGAGCGCGCGAGCCGAAGGGCGGCGCGCCCCAAAGTATACTACAGCGGCAGCATGCGCTTGAGCACGGCCTTGTCGAAGCTCAGCACGCGGTAGCCGCGCAGCACGTTGCGCGCGATGAGCATGCAGTCGGTGAAGTCGAGCGGCGTGGTGCCGAAGTAGCGGCACGCCAGCCGGATGACGTCCTCCTCGTTCACGCAGATGTCGTCGAGCAGCATGGTGAGCGCCTCGCCGATCATCGTGCGGGGCACGTTGTACACGTCGCGCAGCGTGACGGCCACGCGTGCGATGATCTCGGGATAGGTGTAGGCGCGCCCCGTGGCGATGACGGAGGCGGCCTCCTCGGCCTGCTTCTTGTTGTCGTTCAGCACGTAGCGCAGGATGACGGTCTCGTCGATGATGGTGAACATGCGGTCCCCTTACCTTTATATGTCGGTGTCCGCGCCGATGCGCAGCGAGGCGATCCAGGCGTCCCGCTCGCGCTCGCGTTTGGTGGGGCTTGCGAAGATGTTGAGGATGCCGAACGCCTTCCCCTGGCCTTTTTTCCGATGGCTGATGGGCGTGAAGGGCATCTGCTGCTCCAAAACGCTCTGGTTCGCGAATATTCTGATGGCTTCCGACAGGCTCGTCCCCATCGAGGCGTACAGCTCCTCGGCCTGTTTTTTCAACGCGGGGTCGATACGGGCCTGCACCACGCTCTCTTTCGCCATTTTTTGAACCTCCCGCTTTGTAAAAGTTCACAACTTGTACTTCGATTGTAGTACGCAAATCTCAATCGTCAAGGGGATTGCGGCAAGCGCGCGCACGAAAATCACCAGGGTCACTAAGGTGCCGAAATCGGGTGCCGAATCGGGTAGGATCATGCAAAACTATGCATACGAACAGGGGAAAAGCGAATAATCTCAACCGGGGGCGAGCACGAAGAATCATCCTTGACAGCTCGATTTCGCTTCCCTATGCTCGCGAAGAGTTCTGATTTTGGAGAAAATGTGCAGCGAGGAAACGGGGGAGGGGGGATCGAGCGCTGGCGGCTGCACGGAGTTCCATCCAGACGAGGAGGCGGACGCGGCACTGCGACGACGGCGGGAACCGTCGGCGCCCGTCTTCGAGATGAGACGAGAGAAGAGAACATGGGCAACAAATTCGTCATAGCGGACCCGGGGGTCTGCATAGGTTGCAAAACCTGCATGGCGGCCTGCCTCGCCAAGCACGACGTGTGCGAAGACGTGGCGCAAGCCCGCCTCAACCTGGTGACCACGCTGAGCGTCTCGGCCCCGATCGTATGCCACCACTGCGCGGACGCGCCGTGCGCGGCGGCCTGCCCGACCGGCGCGCTGTTCCTCGACCCCGAGCACGACCGCGTGGGCGTGCGCGCCGAGCGCTGCATCGGCTGCAGCAGCTGCGTCATGGCGTGCCCGTACGGCGCGGTGACGCTGGCTGCGAAGCACGTGACGTCGAGGATAGGCAACCTCGTCGTCGGCGAGAGCGACAAGCCGGTCGTCGTCAAGTGCGACCTGTGCGTCGATCGGGTGCAAGGCCCCGCCTGCGTGCAGGCCTGCCCCACGAAGGGGCTCGTGCTCGTGGACGAGAGCGCGCTCGAAGCGGGCGTCAAGCAGAAGAACATCGAAGCGGCGCGGGCGGCGGAGACGCTGTCGAGCCTGCCGCTCAATCCGGTGCTGGCATAGAGGAGGTTGGAGGTACGCATGGAGAAGCACATGGCCGTATGTCCCTACTGCGGAGCGGGCTGCAAGCTCGACCTGCTGGTGGAGGACGGCAAGGTCGTCGGAGCCGAAGGGCTCGACGGCATCACGAACCAAGGAGAGCTGTGCCTGAAGGGCCTGCACGGCTACGACTTCATCAACGACACGAAGATCCTCACCCCGCGCATCTACCATCCCATGATCCGTCGCGAGAAGGGCGCTCCGCTCGAGCGCGTCACGTGGGACGAGGCGCTCGACTTCACGGCGCGGAAGCTGACGGAGATCAAGGAGAAGTACGGCCCCGACTCCATCATGCTCACGGGCTCGTCCCGCGGGCCGGGCAACGAGGCCAACTACGTCATGCAGAAGTTCACGCGCGCCTGCATCGGGACAAACAACATAGACAACTGCGCCCGAACTTGACACGGCCCCACAGTCATCGGTCTGATGGACACAGTCGGTTCTGGTTGCATGAGCTGCTCGATCCCCGGTATGGAGGACGCGGGCTGCATTTTCCTGTTCGGGTACAACCCGAGCGCCTCGCACCCCATCGTGTCGCGCCGCATCGTGCGCGCCAAGGAGAAGGGTGCCAAGATCATCGTCGCCGACCCGCGCGTCATCGAAACCGCGCGCATCGCCGACATCTACCTGCAGATCAACAACGGGTGCAACGTCGCGTTCCTCAACGCGTTCATGAACGCGATCGTCACCGAGAACCTGCATGACAAGCGCTTCATCGAAGAGCATACGAACGGCTTCGCCGAGTGGTGGGAGACCGTCAAGGACTACACCCCCGAATCCGTAGCCCACATCACGGGCGTCGATCCCGAGGACATGCGCCGCGCGGCGCGCATGTACGCCACCGCCGAGCCCTCGTCCATCGTGGGCTGGGGCATGGGCGTGGCCCAGCAGAAGCAGAACGTGCTGACGGTGCACTCGCTGGCGGCGCTCGCCTGCATCACCGGGCAGATCGGCAAGCCGAACGCGGGCCTGGCGCCCGTGCGCGGCCAGAACAACGTGCAGGGCAGCTGCGACATGGGCATGCTGCCGAACTTCTACCCGGGCTACCAGAAGGTCACCGACCCCGCCGTGCGCGAGAAGTTCGCGAAGGGGTGGGGCGTGCCGCTCGAGCGCCTGTCCGACCACGAGGGCTACAAGCTCACCGACGTGGGCCACAACGTGGACGAGGGCAAGGTGCACGCGTTCTACAACTTCGGCGAGGACCCGCTGCAAACCGAGCCCGACGCCATCGAGCTCAAGCGCCAGCTGGGCGACCTCGACCTCTTCATCTGCCAGGACATCTTCATGACGCAGACCACCATGCTGGCCGACGTCATCTTCCCGGGCACGTCCTGGGGCGAGCACGAGGGCGTGTTCACCGCGTCCGACCGCACGTTCCAGCGCTTCACGGCCGCGGTGCCGCCGAAGGGCGAGTGCAAGCACGACTGGCAGATCTTCTCCGAGCTGTCCAGCCGCATGGGCTATCCCATGCACTACGAGGACACCCAGGAGATATGGGACGAGATGCGCGGGCTGTGCCCGTCGTTCTACGGCGCCACCTACGAGAAGATGGAGGGCACGGGGCACGCCCAGTGGCCCATCCCGACCGTCGAGCATCCCGGCACGCCCGACATGTACCTGGGCGGAAAGTTCACCACGCCCGACAACCGCGCGAACCTCATGGCACATACGTGGGAGCCTCCCACCGAGCTGCCCGACGAGGAGTACCCGCTCATCCTGTGCACGGTGCGCGAGGTGGGGCACTACTCCTGCCGCTCGATGACCGGCAACTGCCGCGCCCTGTCGCTTCTGGCCGAAGAGCCCGGCGAGCTGCACATCCACCCGTCCGACGCGCAGGCGCGCGGCATCCGCGACGGCGAGCTCGTGCGCGCGTTCTCGCGCCGCGGCGAGGCCATGAGCCGCGCGGTGGTGGACGAGCGCATCAACGAGGGCACGGTGTACATGACGTACCAGTGGTGGATCGGCAAGTGCAACAACCTCACGCTCCATGCCGTCGACCCGCGCTCGCACACGCCCGAGGACAAGTTCAGCGCCTGCCAGGTGGTGGCGATCGAGGACCAGGTGTGGGCCGAGCAGCACCTCCAGGAGCTCTACGAGGCGCTGAAGCAGGACCTGTCCGACCTCGCTTCCGTCCAGGATGTCGATCCGGTCGAGGCGGCGCGCCTGCGCGCGGCCGAAGCCGCGGGCGAGCCGGTGCTGGCTTAGTCGTTTTGAGGCCGACGCGGCCCGGGAGCGCGCTTGTCCCGGGCCGCTCCAAGATGAGGAGCGGATGTGAATCGATTTATTGCCATCAACCCCGACGCGTGCATCGGTTGCGGCACGTGCCGGGCGGCGTGTAGCGAGGGGCACCGGGAGGCGGGCCTGCAGGCCGAGCCCCGGTTGTCCCTCGTCATGACGCGCGACGTGTCCGCCGCGGTCACCTGCCACCACTGCGAGGGGGCGCCCTGCCTGCAGGTGTGCCCCGTCAACGCCATCGAGAAGGAGGACGGCGCGGTGCACGTGAGCGAGCAACGCTGCATCGGATGCAAGCTGTGCGCCATCGTGTGCCCGTTCGGGGCCATCCATCCCTCCGGCACGTCCATCGCGGGCGTGGCCGGCGTGAAGGTGAGCACCCCGACGTACCCCGCCAGCTTGGACCCGCTGCTGCGGTGGGAGATCGGCGTGTACACGCGCGCCGTCAAGTGCGATCTGTGCAGCTACGACGAGGCCGGCCCGCACTGCGTGCCCGCGTGCCCCACCGATGCGCTCGTCTACGTCGAGCCGCGCGACGTCGTCGAGGCCGGCAAGGGCAAGCGCCTCGCGGCCGCCGCCGGCAACGACGCCATGCAGCCCGAGATCGCAGCGATAAGGAGGACGCGATGAGTGCGGTGAACCTGTTAGTGATCTCGCTGGCGCTGTCGTGCGTCGGAGGCGTGGCCGCGCTCGTGCTCAAGCGGGCCGAGAACGCCTCCAAGACGGTCGCCTGCGTGCTCGGCGCCCTCGCGGCGCTGTTCGGCTTCGGCTCGGCGCTCGCGGCCGTGTTCGGCCCGGCCGAGCTGGTCAGCGTGGCGACGCCGTTCTCGTTCGCGTCGTTCACGCTGCTGCTCAACCCGCTTGCGGGCCTGCTGGTAGGCGTGATCTCGCTGCTCGCGTTCGCGGCGTGGATCTACGGCCTCGCGTACATGGACGAGTATCGGGGCAAGGGCATCGGCGTCATGGGGTTCTTCATGAGCTTCTTCATCGCCTCCATGAACCTGGTCATCTGCTCCGACAACGCGTTCTGGTTCCTCGTGTTCTTCGAGCTGATGTCGCTGACCTCGTACTTCCTGGTCATCATCGAGCAGGACGAGAAGTCCATCCGCGGCGGCTTCCTGTACCTGATCATGGCGCACGTGGGCTTCCTGCTCATCATGATCGCCTTCTTCACCATGGCGGGCATCACGGGCTCCTTCGAGTTCAGCTCGTTCAGGGAGACGGCGTTCGCGCCGGCGGTGGCCTCGCTCGTGTTCCTGCTGGCCTTCATCGGCTTCGGCTGCAAGGCGGGCATGGTGCCGTTCCATTCCTGGCTGCCCCAGGCGCACCCGGCGGCGCCCTCGAACGTGTCGGCGCTCATGTCGGGCGGCATGATCAAGATCGGCGTGTTCGGCATCGTGAAGGTGGGCCTCGATCTGCTGGCGGCCTCGGGCTGCGAGCTGTGGTGGGGCGTGACGGTGCTCGTGTTCGGCGCGGTGTCGTCGGTGCTCGGCGTGGTGTACGCGCTGGCGGAGCACGACATCAAGCGCCTGCTCGCCTATCACTCGGTGGAGAACGTCGGCATCATCCTCTTGGGCGTGGGCGCCGGCTTCATCGGCGTGGCCCTGGGCCAGCCGGTGTTGGCGGCCGTCGGGCTCATGGCCGGCTTCTATCACCTGCTGAACCATGCGGTGTTCAAGGGGCTGCTGTTCTTCGGCGCCGGCTCGGTGCTGTTCAGCACCGGCACGCGCAACATGGAGAAGATGGGCGGCCTCGCCCGCGCCATGCCGGTCACCGCGATGTGCTTCCTCATCGGGTCGCTGGCCATCTCGGCCATCCCGCCGCTCAACGGCTTCGTGTCCGAGTGGTTCACGTACCAGTCGCTGTTCAACGCGGCGTTCGCCGGCGATTCCATCGTGAAGATATTCGCGGCGTTCGGCGCGGTGGCGCTCGCCCTCACCGGCGCGCTGGCCGTCACGTGCTTCGTGAAGGCCTACGGCGTGACGTTCCTGTCGGCGCCGCGCTCCGAGGCGGCCGCCCGGGCGCGCGAGGTGGGCGCTCCCATGAAGGCGGGCATGATCCTGTTGGCCGCCGTCTGCGTGGTCCTCGGCATCGGCGCGCCGTGGGTGGCGCCCGCCATGGAGCATATCGCCTCGGCGACGCTGGCGGCCCCGTCCGCCACCGTGGCGCTGGGCGCGATGCTCGTGAACCCGGAGCTGGGCTCGCTCGTGTCGCCGCCGCTTCTGGCCGTGCTGCTGGTCGCGTTCGTCGCGGTTCCCATCGTGCTGCGCGCCGTGCTGGGCAAGGGCGGCCAGGGCGTGCGCAAGGACCCGTGGGCGTGCGGCTACGCCCCCGATGCGCAGATGCCCGTCGTCGCGACGAGCTTCGCCTCCGAGGTGGAGATGTTCCTCGAGCCGCTCTACCGCATCCGCGCCATCGTGTCGCGGCAGAGCGGGAAGTTCGTGGCCCTGTTCCAAGGCACGGTGAGGGGCGCCGAGGTTGCCCAGGACGTGGGCGACAAGTACCTCGTCGATTCGGTGGCCGCGTTCGTCACCTGGCTTTCCCGTAAGGTGCAGAAGGTCGAAGGGGGAGACTTCCGCGTGTACATCGTGTACATCGTGGTGGCGCTCGTCTTCTTCCTCTGCCTGTCCGTCCTGGTGAAGTAGGAGGTGCGCCATGACTGAAATCATCATCGCAATCGTGCAGTCCCTCCTGCTCGTGCTTGCGGCGCCGCTCGTGTCGGGCACCGCGCGCTGGATGCGCGCCAAGATGCACACGCGCCGCGGCCCCTCGGTGCTGCAGGACTACTACGATATCTTCAAGCTGCTGAAGCGGCAGGACCTACATACGGCGAACTCGAGCTTCGTGTCGCGCCTCATGCCCCCGCTGTTCTTCGGCACGATGCTCGTGCTGGCGTGCGGCATGCCCATGATCACGCGGCTGTGTCCCATCCCGGTGCTCGGCGACATCATCACCATCATCTACCTCATGGCCCTGCCGCGCTTCTTCTTCGCGCTGGCGGCCGTGGACAGCTCCAACGCCTACGCGGGCGTCGGCGGCATCCGCGAGCTGCTCGTGGGCGTGCTCGTGGAGCCGTCCATGATGCTGGCGCTGTTCGTGGCCGCCCTTGCCACGGGCACCACCAACATCGGCGAGATGGGCCTCATGGTGGGCTCGCTTGCCGCCGGCTCGCCCGTGGCCGTCGTGGTGGCCGCCGCGGCCTTCGCCATCGCCTGCTACGTCGAGCTGGGCAAGCTGCCCTACGACATGGCCGAGGCCGAGCAGGAGATCCAAGAGGGCCCGCTGGCCGAGTACTCCGGCCCGTCGCTCGCGCTCGTGAAAATGTCCATGTCCATGAAGCAGGTGCTCGTGGTCAGCTGGTTCGTCGCGGTGTTCCTGCCGTTCGGCAGCGCCGTGGAGCTCACGCTGCCGGCGCTGGCCGTGGGCGCGCTCGTCTACCTCGTGAAGGTGGCGGCCATCTTCTTCGTCTGCACATTCGTCGAGAACCTCGTGGCGCGCGTGCGCTACAAGCTCATGGGGCGCCAGACGTGGACGGTCGTGGGCGTGTCGGTGCTGGCGTTCGTGTTCTGCGTCCTGGGCGTATAGGGGAGAGGAGGAACTGAATCATGATTGGAATGGATATGTCCCTTCTCGCCATCGCCGCCATCGTCGTGCCCTTCGCGGCGGCGCTCGCCATCGTGGTGAGCCCGCAGCGCGCCGCCAAGTGGTGGTGCGTGGGCGCGGCCGCCGTGTCGACGGCGCTCACGCTGGCCGTGTGGGCCGCGTTCGCGGGAAGCGGCGAGGAATCCGTCACGGTGACGCTCGCCATGCTGGGAGATGCCGAGGTGATCGGCCTCGTGTTCGACAAGGTGAGCGTGCTGTTGGCTCCCTGCTTCGTGGGCATCGGCCTGCTGATCGGCATCTACTCGATCGGCTACATGAACGCGGGCAACCGCGAGCACGCCGACGCGCCGAGGCGCAGGTTCTACGCGTTCTTCACGGTGTTCATCGGCGCCATGGCCGGCGTCGTGTTCAGCTCGACCGTGGTCGGCCAGCTCATGTTCTTCGAGATCACGGGCGCGTGCTCGTGGGCGCTCATCGGCTACTACGACACGCCCACGGCGCGCAAGTCGGCCATGAAGGCGCTCATCCTCACGCACATCGCCTCCATCGGGCTGTACGTGGCCGCCGGCGCGCTGTTCGTGCAGACCGGCACGTTCGAGGTGTCGGCTATCGCGCAGCTCGACGGCTGGTGGAAGGCGTTCGTGCTGCTGTGCGTGCTGTTCGCGGCCTGGGGCAAGTCGGCCCAGCTGCCGCTGTACATGTGGCTGCCCTCCGCCATGGAGGCCCCCACGCCGGTGTCGGCGTACCTGCACGGCGCGTCCATGGTGAAGGTGGGCGTGGCGGTGTTCGCCCGCGAGCTCATCGGCGCGGGGCAGGTGCCCGAGGTGGTGGGCTGGGTCGTGGTGATCGGCGCCATCGCCACCATGCTGTTCAGCTTCTTCATGTACCTGCCGCAAAAGGACATGAAGCGTCTGCTGGCGTTCTCCACCATCTCGCAGCTGTCCTACATCTTCCTGGGCTTCGGGTTCTACATCTTCGGCAGCGACCTCGCCTTCGAGGGCGGCGTCATGCACATGTTCAACCACGCCTTCGCGAAGACCTTGTTCTTCCTGGTGGCAGGCGCGTTCAGCTACACGCTGGGCACGCGCATGCTGCCCAAGATCAAAGGCGTGCTCAAGAAGCAGCCGCTGCTGGGCGTGGCGTTCGCGTTCGCGGCGCTCGCCATCGCGGGCGTGCCGCCCATGAACGGCTTCTTCAGCAAGTTCGCCATCTTCTCGGGCAGCTTCGCGGTGGCCGAGGGCAACTGGATCCTCATGCTCATCGTGGTGGTGGCGCTGCTCGAGACGGTGGGCTGCTTCGCCTGGTTCCTCAAGTGGATGGGAAGCGTGCTGCCCGGCGAGCCGTCCCCGACGGTCGCCGACGCGGCGCCCCTGCCCAAGCCCATGATCGGCGTGTTCGTCGTACTGATGGTCATGACGGTGTGCTCGAGCTTCATCGCCGCCGCGTGGTTGGGGTGAGGAGATCGAAATGACTGGATATACCTTGGTTAACATACTGGGCGGCCTGCTGATCGTGACCTCGATGCTGGTCGTGCTGTCCAAGACGCCGACGCGCGCGGCCTACGTGTACGCGGCCCAATCGGTCGTGCTCGTGACGCTGTTCGTGGCGCTGGGCAGCGTGACGGGATCGGTGGAGCTGTTCACCTGGGCCGGCACCGCCTTCGTCACGAAGGTGCTCGTCGTGCCCGGCATCATCCTGTACGCGTGCAAGAAGATGGGCGACGCGGGCGCGGGGCTGTCGCCGAAGATCACGCCGGTCAAGAGCATCGCCATCATCGCGGTGGAGGTGTTCCTGTGCTTCGTCGTGGTGCAGGGGATCGACCTGCCGACGGCCGCGGAGGTGAAGCCGGCGCTGGCCATCTCGCTCGCGCACTTCTTCATCGGCCTCACCTGCATCGTCACGCAGCGCAACATCGTGAAGCAGATCTTCGGGTACTGCCTCATGGAGAACGGCTCGCACGTGACGCTGGCGCTGCTGGCGCCCGAGGCCCCCGAGCTCGTGGAGGTGGGCATCGCCACCGACGCGTTCTTCGCGGTGATCATCATGGCCGTGGTGGCCGTGCGCATCTACCGCACCGCGCACACGCTGGATGCCGACGACCTCATGGAATTGAAAGGGTAGGGGTGAGCCATGGATTACTCAATGCTGGTCATCGTGCTCATGGCGTTGCCGCTCGCCGCGTCGCTCGTCATGGCCGCGCTGCCGTCGAAGAGCGTGCCGCGCGGCCTGTACGAGGCCGTGCACCTCGCGTCGCTCGCCGGCGTGCTCGTGCTCGCGCTCTTCCTGACGTCGCAGGTGGTGATCTCGGGCGAGGCGGTGAACGCCGTCGGCCTGTGGTTCCACCTCGACGCGCTCGGCAGCGTGTTCGTGGCGCTCATCGGCACGATCGGGTTCCTCACCGGCTTCTACTCGCTGGGCTACATCCGCCACGACGTTGAGATCGGGCACATGACCCCGTCGCAGGTGAAGCAGTACTACGTGTTCTTCAGCCTGTTCGTGTTCACCATGCTCGTGGTGGCGCTGTCCAACAACATCATCATGATGTGGGTGGCCATCGAGGCCACGACGCTGTCCACGGTGTTCCTCGTGGGCGCCTACTCCACGAAGCTCTCGCTCGAGGCTGCGTGGAAGTACGTCATCGTGTGCACCGCCGGCGTGGCGTTCGGCCTGTACGGCACCGTGCTCGTGTACGCCAACGCGGCCGACGTGATGGCCGACGCGCATCAGGCCGTGTTCTGGACGTCGCTTCTGCCGTACGCCTCGCAGTTCGACGTCGTGCTCATGCAGATCGCGTTCGTGTTCGCCGCCATCGGCTTCGGCACGAAGGCCGGCCTGTTCCCCATGCACACGTGGCTGCCCGACGCGCACTCCGAGGCGCCGAGCCCCGTGTCCGGCCTGCTGTCGGGCGTGCTGCTGAAATGCGCCATGCTCATCATCATCCGGTTCTACATCCTGGCCGTGCAGGCCATCGGCCCGGACTTCCCGCAGACGCTCATGCTGGTGCTGGGCATCCTGTCGGTGGCGTTCGCCGCGTTCGCCGTGTTCTCGCAGGACGACCTCAAGCGCAAGCTGGCCTACAGCTCGTGCGAGAACGTGGGCGTCGTGGCCCTGTGCCTGGGCTTCGGCGGCCCGCTCGGCGTGGCGGCGGCGCTCCTGCACTGCATCTTCCACGGCTTCACGAAGGCGCTGCTGTTCTGCCTGTCGGGCAACGTGTTGATGAAGTACGGCACCCGCGACCTCAACAAGATCAGCGGCATCCTGAAGGTGGCCCCGGCCACGGGCGTGCTGCTGGCCGTCGGCCTGTTCGCGCTGTCGGGCTTCCCGCCGTTCGCCATGTTCCTGTCCGAGGTCATGGCCTTCGTGGCCGGCATCGTGGCGGGCCAGATCGTGCTTGTGGTGGTGTTCGCCCTCGCGCTGACCGTGGTCATCGCGGCGCTGACGCACGTGGTGACGCACGCGGTGATGGGCAAGGAGCCCGAGGGCATGAAGAAGGGCGACGTGGGCGTGCTGGCGCTGCTGCCCGAGTTCGTGCTGGCAGCCGTGGTGCTGTGGTTCGGCGTGGCGCTTCCCCAGCCGGTGCTGTCCGGCGTCGAGGAGGCCACGGCCGTCGTGCTGCAGCAGGATACCGACGTGCTGCACGAGGCGCCGCTGTTCAAGGATCTGTTCGCTGCGACCGAAGGCGCGCGCAACGCCCCGTCCGAGTAGGAGAGTGTCATGAAGAGGAAACTGCAAGCGATGCGGGCGGGCGCGAGCCATGTCGAGGCGGTGCGCGAACGCTTCCCCGGCGTGCTGAAGGACGCCGCCTGGCAGGCCGAGGAGCAGGTGACCATCACGGTGGCCACCGACTCGCTGCCCGACGTCGTCGAATTCTTGTACTTCGGCCGCGGCGGCTGGCTGCCCATGATGGTGGGCAACGACGAGCGGCCCCTCAACGGGAAGTACGCGCTGTACTACGTGCTATCCATGGAAGAGGAGGACCCGTGCTTCTGCGTCGTGCGCGCCGAGGTGCCGGCCGACACGTGCGAGTTCCCGTCCGTCACGCCCCGCGTGCCGGCCTGCGTGTGGAGCGAGCGCGAGGTGCGCGACATGTTCGGCCTGCGCCCCGTGGGGCTGCCCGACGAGCGCCGGCTCGTGCTGCCGGACGATTGGCCCGACAACCTGTATCCGCTGCGCAAGGACTCGATGGACTACCGCAAGCGCCCCGCGCCGGTGTCGGACATGGAGAACTACTCGTTTTTGGCCGAGACCGACGGGCGCGAGACCACCGAGATGCCCATGGGGCCCCTGCACATCACCTCCGACGAGCCGGGCCACTTCCGCCTGTTCGTGGAGGGCGAGGAGATCGTCGACGCCGACTACCGCCTGTTCTACGTCCACCGCGGCATGGAGAAGGTGGCCGAGGCGCGCCTCGACTACGACGCCGTCACGTTTCTGGCCGACCGCATCTGCGGCATCTGCGGCTGCGCCCACTCGGTGGCCTACGCGGAGGCCGTGGAGAACGCGCAGGGCATCGCGGTGCCCGAGCGCGCCCAGTTCATCCGCGCCATCGTGCTGGAGGTGGAGCGGTTGCACTCGCACCTGCTGAACCTGGGCCTCGTGTGCCACTTCTGCGGCTTCGACACGGGCTTCCAGCACTTCTTCCGCGTGCGCGAGAAGTCCATGGACCTGGCCGAGCTGCTGACCGGCCACCGCAAGACCTACGGCCTCAACCTCATCGGCGGCGTGCGCCGCGACATCCTGGCCGAGCAGCACCTGGCCACGGTGAAGCTGGTGGGCGAGCTGCGCGCCGAGGTGCAGGGGCTCGTGGAGGAGCTCATGAGCACGCCGAACTTCCTGGCGCGCACCGAGGGCGTGGGCATGCTCGACCCGCGCGTCGCCCGCGCGTTCAGCCCCGTGGGGCCGTGCGTGCGCGGCAGCGGCTTCACGCGCGACGCCCGCTTCGACCACCCCTTCGACGGCTACAAGAGCCTGCAGGGAACGTTCAAGGCGCGCAGCCACGACGGCTGCGACGTGAAGAGCCGCACGCTCGTGCGCATCGAGGAGTTCCTCGACTCGCTCGACATGATCGAGACGCTCATGACGAACGCGCCGGCCGGCCCCATCCTCACCGAGGATTGGACGTACACGCCGCACAAGTTCGGCATCGGCGTGACCGAGGCGCCGCGCGGCGAGGACGTGCACTGGGCCATGACGGGCGACAACCAGAAGTGCTACCGCTGGAGGGCGAAGGCGGCCACGTACAGCAACTGGCCCGTGCTGCGCTACATGTTCCGCGGCAACACCATCTCGGACGCCGCGCTCATCGTGGGCAGCATCGACCCGTGCTACTCGTGCACCGACCGCGTGACCATCGTCGATGTGAACAAGAAGACGAGCCAGGTGCTGACGAAGAACCAGCTGGAGTCGTACTGCCGCCGCCGCACCCACTCTCCGCTGAAGGATTAGGGGGACGTGATGCTGAAGACGCTCAGGAACATCATCAAAACCGGCGACGCGACGGTCAAGTACCCCTTCGCGCCGCTCGAGACGACGCCCGACATGCGCGGCAAGCCCGAGCACGACCTGGAACGCTGCATCGCGTGCGCGGCGTGCGCCGTGGCCTGCCCGCCCAACGCCATCCAGATGGAGTCGGACACGCGTGCGGGTACGATCACCTGGTCCATCGACTACGGGCGCTGCATCTTCTGCGGCCGTTGCGAGGAGGTGTGCCCGCTCGAGGCCATCCGCCTGGGATCGGAGTTCGAGCTGGCGGTCATGCGCAAGGACGACCTCGTGGAAACGTGCACCTACCAGCTGCAGGCGTGCGCGGAGTGCGGCGCGTACTTCGCGCCGCGCAAGGAAGTGGATTACGCGGCCCGGCTGCTGGCCAGCATGGAGGGCTCGCCCGAGGCGGAGGAGGCGCTGAGCCTGGCGGGCACGTGCCCCGCCTGCAAGCGCCGCGCCGACGGCCTCGCGGCGAAACGTACGATCGATGCGCAGGGAGGACGGTCATGACGAACACGCATCTGGTGCCGGAGAGCCTGCAGCACCGTTTGGACAAGGTGGAGCTCGACGACACGATCGCGGCCGCGAAGGTGGCGCTCCTCAACGACATCAAGCGCTCGGTGTACATCTACCGCGTGGACTGCGGCGGCTGCAACGCCTGCGAGATCGAGATATTCGCCACGATCACGCCGGTGTTCGACGCCGAGCGCTTCGGCATCAAGAACATGGCCAGCCCGCGCCACGCCGACATCCTCGTGTACACGGGCGCGGTGACGCGCGCCATGCGCATGCCGGCCCTGCGCGCCTACGAGGCCGCGCCCGACCCGAAGCTCGTGGTGAGCTACGGCGCGTGCGGCTGCACGGGCGGCATCTTCCACGACAACTACTGCGTGTGGGGCGGCACCGACAAGCTGCTGCCGGTGGACGTGTACATCCCCGGCTGCCCGCCGTCGCCGGCGCAGACCATCTACGGGTTCGCCATCGCGCTGGGCCTGCTGGGCCAGAAGCTGCACGAGACGCACCTCGTGGAGGGCGCGGGCGAGCAGGCGCCGCTTCTGCACGCGAGCATCCCCTACAAGCTGCGCGCCGAGCTGGAGCGCGAGGCGCGGCGCATGGCGGGCTACCGCTACGGGCGCGACCTCGCAGACCGCTTCATGGAGGCGCTCGACGGGCAAGGCGGCGACGTGCTGGGCTCGCTCGACGCGCTCGTGGCCGGCGAGGCCGACCCGCGCAAGGCCGAGATATACGGCGACCTCAAGGACGTCGTGTGCGCGAAGGTGCTGGGGGTGCGACCGTGAGCGGGCCGTTCGCCGACCTGTTCGCCGACGCGCCGAACGCGGTGAGCGCCACGGGCTCGACGGTGGAGTTCCGCAAGCTCACCCGCAAGTTCGTGGACAGCGCCTCGTCCATTCCCGAGGAGTCGACCGACGTGCTGTACTACACGCTGGCCGTGGGGCACCACACGGGCGTCATCGACTGCTTCGAGCGGGCGCTGGCCATGCCGGTGGGCGCGTACGAGAAGATGGTGGCGCTCATGGACGACGAGGAGGCGCGCTTCAAGCTGGCCGGCGTGCTGCGCTTCGGCGAGATCGAGATCGACAAGTCGCACGTGGGCCTGCTGCTGCCGGCCGCGCGCGCGGCCTTGGCGGGCCTCGACGTGTTCAACGAGCCGGGCAAGACGAGCATCGCGCTCGACCCGTCCGAGGTGGGGCAGCTCATGGGGTTCGTCGACCTGCTGCTGGCGGTGCGCGACGAGCCCTCGGTGTACGCGATGGTGAGGAGGGTGGCATGAGCGGCGTGGTGCTGACCGCCGGCAGCGTGCTGCGCGGCGACGACGCGGCGGGGCCGATGCTGGCCAAGCTGCTGGAGGAGAATCCCGTCGAGGGTTGGGAGGTGGTGGACGGCGGCCAGACGCCCGAGGACGACCTCGCGGTGGTGCGCCGCTGCGCGCCCGAGCGCATCCTGTTCGTGGACGCCGCCCAGATGCGGCTGGCGCCCGGATCGATACGGCGGCTCGGGGCGGAGGACGTGGCCACGCAGTTCCTCATCACCACGCATTCCCTGCCCATCACCTTTCTGCTTGGCGAACTCGACCGCATCTGCGACAATGTGACGTTTCTCGGCATTCAGCTGCGATCGACCGAATTCTTCGATCCGCTGTCGTCGGAGGTGCGCGACGCCCTCGACGACGTGATGGGCTGCTTGCGGGACGGAGGCGATTTCACGCGGTACGCGGCCATGGGGAACTGAGACCCGGCGGCGCATCGCCGTCCGGACAACGCGCTTCAAAACATACGGCTGGAGGAAGGGACGAGATCATGGCAATGACGCAAGACGAGTTGAAGGCGCTCAAGCCCGACGCGCTGTCGCCGGCGGAGACCGAGGCGAAGGCCGAGGGGATCGGCTGCACGAAGGCGGAGATGGCGGGCGGCAAGTGCTTCGTGTCGGCCATCCTGGCCGGCGCGTTCATCGGGTTCGGCGCGACGTTCTTCTGCCTATTCCTGGGCGACACGACCATGCCGTTCGGCGTGCAGCGCCTCGTGGGCGGCATCTGCTTCTGCCTGGGCCTGTCGCTCGTGCTGTGCTGCGGCGCCGAGCTGTTCACCGGCAACGCGCTCATGCTGTGCGCGAAGGCGTCGGGGAGGATCTGCTGGGCGAAGCTGTTCAAGAACTGGGGCGTCGTGTGGGTGGGCAACCTCGTGGGCTCGCTGATCGCCGTGGCGCTCGTGTACCTCGCGAACACACAGGGCATGAACGGCGGCGCCGTGGGCGCGACGTTCGTCAGCGTGGCCGCCGGCAAGGTGGCGCTCGACGTGGTGCCGATGTTCTTCAAGGCCATCCTCTGCAACATCTTCGTGTGCCTGGCGGTGTGGATCGGGTTCTCGGCCCGCACGGTCACCGACAAGGTCATCGGCATCCTGCTGCCCATCTCGGCCTTCGTGGCCATCGGCTTCGAGCACAGCGTGGCCAACATGTTCTTCCTGCCCATGGGCCTGCTCATGAACGTGATGGGCGTGGGCGCGGCCGGCGCGGTCACCGTGGGCGGCGTGGCCTTCAACCTCGTGATCGTCACCCTCGGCAACATCGTGGGCGGCGGCCTGGTGGGGCTCGCGTACTGGTACATCTACCACAAGAAGCCCGAGACGAAGTAGGCTGCCGTGGACGCATGCATGACGGCGACGCGGCGGGATGCGGGGGAGGCGCGCGCGCTCGCGGGCGGGCGCGCCTCCGCGGAGGGATGCGGCCCCGGGCCCGGCGGCGAGTTCCGCGCCGAGCCCGACGCGGAGGGTGCGGCCTCGATGCGCGAGGTGGAGGCGCTGCTGGTGCGCGAGGACGGCTGCGTCCGGCGCACCGAGGTGGTGGCCGTGGAGATGCGGGTCGACCTCGCGGTGGACGGCGTCCCCTGGACGGCGGCGGCGTGCTCGCCGGGCGACCTCGAGGACTACGCCTACGGCGCGGCGTTCGCGGCGGGCCTCGTCGAAGAGGCGGGCGACGTGGCGGGCGTGGACGTGCGCTTCGCCGGAGGCACCGCCGCGATCGACGTGCGCCTGCGCGCGCCGCGGACGGCGCTTCCGCAGGCGGGAGGCCCGGCGCTGCCGGGATGCCTGCTGGACGCCGGCGCGGCGGCGCGCACGGCCGCCGGCGCGGCGCGCGCGTGCGCCCCGCTCGAGCCCGCGGCCGTGTGGCGCATGAGCCGCGCGCTGCTGCCCGCCCAGGGCATGCACCTGGCCACGGGCGCCACCCATGCGGCCGTGTTCGCCGACCGCTCGGGCGCGCCCGTGCTCATGCGCGAGGACGTGGGGCGCCACAACGCGGTGGACAAGCTCGTCGGCGCGCTCCTGCGCGCGGGGATCGACCCGCAGGACGGCTTCGCCTACCTGTCGAGCCGCTGCGCGCTCGAGCTGGTGGCGAAGCTGGCCCGGGCGGGCGTGCGCATCGTGGCCACCGTGTCGGCCCCGACGTCGGCCGTGCTCGACTTCGCCGAGCGGGAGGGCATCGCGCTGGCCGCCTTCGCGCGCGACGGACGCTTCACCGTGTACGCTCACCCCGAGCTCATCGCGCTGTAGGCGCGCGGGCGCGGGGCGCAGGGCGCGGCGCAACCGCTCGCCGCGGACGCTCCGCGGCGTGGAAAGGGAGGCATCATGGACAAGAAGGCCGAACGAGGGGAGTCCCTGCGGGCGCTGGACCGCCTGATGGAGGGCAACCGGCGCTACGTGGACGCCGTGCGCAACGACGCGGACATCTCGCGGCTCGTCCGCAAGCGCACGATGGTGGACGGGCAGCGCCCCTTCGCCATCGTGGTCACCTGCTCTGACTCGCGCGTGGTTCCCGAGCACATCTTCATGGCGGGCGTCGGCGACCTGTTCACCGTGCGGGTGGCGGGCAACGTGGTGGCCGACACGCAGCTGGCGAGCGTGGTGTACGCCGCGTCCCACGCGGGCGCGCGCCTCGTGCTGGTGCTGGGGCACACCTGCTGCGGCGCGGTGGGCGCGGCCATCGCGGGCGGCGCCGAGGGCTGCGTGGGCGCGGTCACCGACCTGGTGCGCTCCGCCATCGGCGACGAGCGGGACGATTACGCCGCCTGCGCCTTGAACGTGCGCGCGTCGGTGGACCGGCTGCTGCGGGACGCCGAGGTCCGCGCCCTCGTGGAGGGCGCGGGCGTGGAGGTGCTGGGCGGCGTGTACCGCCTCGACAGCGGGCGCGTGGAGCTTCTCGCGCCCGCCGCGCGGGAGGCGCGCCGCCCGGGGGAGGACTGATGCCCGCACGCGCGGCGTGCGCCATCGGCGCCGCGGCCGGCGGCGCCACCGTGGCGCTCGGCTGGGCGGTGGATCTGGCGGTGGCGACGTTCTACGCGCACGAGCGGCTCGTGTGGCTGCTGCCGGCGGCGGGACTCGCCACCTACGGGCTGTACCGCGCGCTGCGCCTGCCGTTCTCGCTGGGCACCTCCGACGTCATCGAGGCGGCCCGCGCCTCGCGGCCCGTTCCCCGGGCGCTCGCGCCGGCCATCTTCCTGGGCACGTGCTGCACGCTTCTGTGCGGCGGGTCGGTGGGCAAGGAGGCCGCGGCGCTGCAGCTGGGCGGCAGCGTCTCGTCGTGGCTGGGCCCTCTGCTGGGGCTGCGCGACGAGGGGCTCCAGGAAACCTGCATCATGTGCGGCATGGCGGCGGCGCTGTCCGCGGTGCTGCTGGCGCCGGTCGCCGCGGCCGTGTTCACCGTGGAGGTCATGCACCGCCGCCTCGCGTATCCCGCGCGCCTGACCGCGCCCGCGCTGTCGGCGCTCGTCGCGTTCGCGGTGGCGCGCGCGGCCGGCGCGCGCCTCGTGTCGCCGGCCGTCGCGGCGCTCGACGTGGCGGGCGCCTCGCCGCTCGCCGTCGTGGCGCTCGGCGTTGCCGCCGCGGTCGTCGCGGGCGCGTTCTGCGTGGCGCTGCGCGTGCTGCGCCGCTCCGTCGCGCGCCTCGACTCCGTGCCGCTCGTCATCGTGGTGGGCGGCGCGGCCGTGTCCATGCTGCTGGGCTTCACCGACCTGGCGCCCTACGGCGGCACGGGGGCGGTGCAGATCGACGCGGCGCTGGCCGGGGCCGCGCTGCCGCCCGAGGCCTTCCTCGCGAAGGCCGCGCTCACCCTGCTCGTGCTCGCCGCCGGGTTCAAGGGCGGCGAGATCATGCCGGTGCTGTGCGTCGGGGCGTGCCTCGGCTCGACGTTCGCCGCCACGAGCGGGCTCGACGGCGCGAGCTTCGCCGCGCTCGGCATGGTGGCCCTGTTCGCGGGCTGCTCGAACTGCCCGCTGGCCTCCGTCGCGCTGGGCGCCGAGCTGTTCGGCCTCGCGGCCGCGCCGGCCTGCGCGCTGGCGGCGGCGTGCGCGTTCGCGTGCTCGTACCGGTGCAGCCTGTACCAGTCGGCCGTGATCGCCTGGACTCCGCGCGGGCTGCTGCACGACCTCGTGACGAAAACCGCTCGCCGATCATGGAATTGACGATTGCGACGGGCGGCCGACATACGGTATCATTACTGCGTTGCTTCGCATTGGCACGACTTCTGCGCGGGTGCCATTTCTGCATGCGGGGCTGCGTTTCACCACCGCGCACCCCATTGCGTCCCGCATGCGCTTCTGCGCGCGTCCGGCGGCGCTGCTCCATCCATTCTGCATCGCAATCGAATATCGCGCAAGCTTACTATCGACTGGTATCGAAGGGGGCCACTATGACTGACTATCAGGCAATGTGGGAAGACTTGGGTATGGATCTGGAAACGCACGACCAGCTGTGCGCCGTGCTGCCGATGGCGTTCGGCGACACGTACCTCACGCAGGAGAACCGACCGGAAGGCATGGCGTTCTACGACTTCGTGGTGTCCGAGATCCACGGCGTGCGCCCGGCCGAGCTCATCGAGCTGCAGAAGCAGGGCGGCAAGGTGTTCGGCACGTTCTGCGTGTTCGTGCCCGACGAGGTGGTCGTCGCCTGCGGCGGCGCCGTCACCGGCCTGTGCGGCGGCTCGCAGTTCTGGGTGCCCGAAGGCGAGAAGGTGCTGCCGAGCGGCATCTGCCCGCTGATCAAGGCGTCGCTGGGCGCGCACTTCGGCAAGACCTGCCCGTACTTCAGCGTGGCGGATATGTACGTGGGCGAGACCACGTGCGACGGCAAGAAGAAGGCCTACGAGATCCTCGGGGCCGACAAGAAGACCTACGTCATGGACGTGCCGCAGATGAAGCGCGCCAAGGACATCGCGGCGTGGAAAGACGAGATCGCGCTGTTCGCCGACGAGGTGGAGGCCGAGACGGGCAAGGAGCTGACGGCCGAGAACCTGGCCGCCGCCATCCGCACCATCAACGAGAAGCGCCGCGCTCTGGCGCGCGTGTTCGAGGCCCGCAAGGCCGACCCGGTGCCCATCAGCGGCAAGGACGCCCTGCTCATGATGCAGATCGCGTTCTTCGACGACCCGGTGCGCTGCGCCGAGATGGCCAACAAGCTGGCCGACGAGCTGGAGGAGCGCATCGAGCGCGGCGAGGGCGTGGTGCCGGCCGGCACGAAGCGCATCCTGATCACGGGCACGCCGCTGGCCATCCCGAACTGGAAGCTGCACCACCTCATCGAGACGAGCGGCGCCGTGGTGGTGTGCGAGGAGATGTGCACGGGCACGCGCTACTTCGAGAACGAGGTGGACGAGGGCGCCGACACGCTCGACGGCATGTTCCAGGCGCTGTCCGAGCGCTACATGAAGAACAACTGCGCGTGCTTCACGCCGAACCCGGGCCGCATCGAGGACGTGGTGCGCATGGCGAAGGAGTACCAGGTGGACGGCGTGATCGACGCGAACCTCAAGTTCTGCACGCTCTACGACGTGGAGAAGGGCTCGCTGGCCGACGCGCTGGCCGAGGAGGGCATCCCGTGCCTGGGCCTCGAGACGGACTACGCCGACAACGACGCCGAGCAGCTGCGCACGCGCATCGGCGCGTTCGTCGAGATGCTGGACGCGTAGGGCCGAAGCCGTGCAACGAGACGCTGCCGATACGGTGAACGAGGACGCGCGGCCCGTGGATTGCTATATCCTGTTCTCGAGTCACACCGACGGCTGGCGTCTGTACGAAGCGGCGCGCGACGCGGGGTGCACGGTGCGCATATCGCCCACGCCCCGCGCAGCGCGCGCATCCTGCGGGGTGTCGCTGCTCGCGTCGTGCGACGACGTGGAGCGGATCGAGCGCCTCGCGCAGGAGGAGGGCATCCCGCTCGAAGGGGTCGCCCGGCTGCCGCGCCAGCTCAACGCGCGGCGCGATACGTTTTGCTGACGAGCGCGCCCCGCCTTCGCGCGGGGCGCGCGACGACGAAGGAAGAAGGGATCGCGATGGAGCAGATCGACGCACGGGGCCAGGCGTGCCCGCTGCCCGTGGTGCGCGCCAAGAAGGCGCTCGCGGCCATGGAAGAGGGCGTGCTCGAGGTGCTCGTGGACAACAGGATCGCGGTGCACAACCTCGAGGCGCTGGCCAAGACGCTCAAGGTGGAAGCGGTCAGCGACGAGCGCGGCGAGGCCGCGTTCGCGGTGACGTTCGCGAAGGGCGCGACGGCAGGCGACGGGACCGCCGCCGGAGCGGATGCGGCCGCCGCCGTGTGCCCGGCCGTCCAGGCGGCGCCGACGGGCGGCGTCGTGGCGGTCATCCCGTCCGAGTTCATGGGCTCGGGCGACGACGAGCTGGGCGCGGTGCTCATGAAGGGCTTCGTGTTCGCCCTCACGCAGCTCGACGAGCTGCCGGCGACGGTGCTCATGTACAACGGCGGCGTGAAGCTGGCGTGCGCCGGCTCCTCGTCGCTCGACGACCTGCGCGCGCTGGCCGAGGCCGGCGTGGAGATCATGAGCTGCGGCACGTGCCTGAACCATTACGGCCTGGCCGATCGGCTGGAAGTGGGCGAGGCCACGAACATGTACGTGATCGTGGACAAGCAGGCGAACGCGCGCGGGATCATCCGCCCGTAGGGCGGGCGGCGCGCGAGACTAAGGACCGTACAGCTATGATCTACTTCGACAACGCGGCCACCACCGCCGCCAAGCCGCCTGCGGTGGCCGAGGCGGTGGCGCGCGCCATCAACGGGTTCGGCGGCGTGGGCCGCGGCGTGCACGAGGCGTCCCTCGACGCGGGCTACGCCGTGTTCCGGGCGCGCCAGCAGCTCGCGCGCCTGCTGGGCGCCGGCGACCCCTCGCGGGTGGCCTTCGCCAGCAATGCCACCGAGGCGCTGAACACGGCCGTGAACGGGCTCGTGCGGCCGGGCGACAAGCTGGTGACCACGGCCGCGTCGCACAACTCGGTGCTGCGCCCGCTGTACCGCGCGGTGGACGAGCGCGGCTGCGAGCTGGCCGTGGTGCCGCACGATGCGCGCGGCGCGCTCGACTACGAGGCGCTCGACGCGGCGCTCGAGCCGGACGTGCGCCTCGCGGTCGTCACCCACGCGTCGAACCTGACGGGCGACGTGTACGACGTCGCGCGCATCGCCCGCATGTGCCGCGAGCGCGGCGTGCTGCTGCTGGTGGACGCCGCCCAGACGGCCGGCGTCGTGCCCATCGACATGGGGCGCGACGGGCTCGACCTCGTGGCGTTCACGGGGCACAAGAGCCTGTACGGCCCGCAGGGCACGGGCGGCCTCGCGGTTGCCGAGGGCGTGGACGTGGAGCCGCTCAAGGTGGGCGGCTCAGGGACGCACAGCTACGACCGACGCCATCCCGCGCGCATGCCCGAGCGCCTGGAAGCGGGCACGCTCAACGCCCACGGCATCGCCGGCTTGGGCGCGGGGCTCGCCTACCTCGAGGAGCGCGGCGTCGAGCAGACGGGAGCGCGGGTGCGGGCCCTGGCCGAGCGCTTCGAGCGCGGCGTGGCCGGCATCGAGGGCGTGCGGGTGCTGGGAGGCGGCGGCGACGCCGGACGCTGCGGCATCGTGGCGCTCAACGTGGGCGAGCTGGACTCCGCGGCGGTGGGCGACGCGCTCAACGCCGAGTTCGGCATCTGCACGCGCGCCGGCGCCCACTGCGCGCCGCTCATGCACGAGGCGCTGGGCACGCAGGACCAGGGCGCCGTGCGGTTCAGCTTCAGCAGCTTCAACGACGAGGACGAGGTGGACGCCGGCATCGCCGCGGTGGCCGCCATCGCCGAGGAGGCCTGAGCCGTGCGGGAGAAGACGCCGAAGGCCGTGGTGACGTTCGCGTCCACGAGCGACGCGATGGCCGTGGAGGCCGCCGCCCGCGAGACGGGCTTCCCGGGCAGGATGATCCCCATCCCGTCCGAGATATCCGCCGGCTGCGGCCTCGCCTGGTGCGTCCCGGCCGAGGAGCGGCGCGCGCTGCTGGACGCCCTCGAGAGCGGCGGCCTGGCATACGAGGCCGTGCACGAGGTGGGGCTGTACTAGGCGCCCCGCCACGTGGCGCGGAGGGGGATGGGCGTGCCGTGCGACTCGCCCGCGCCGATGGGACGACCTGCGGGTTCTCTCATCGGCGCGGATACGCCGCACGACAGGCACGCTCTCCTCCGCGCCAAGAGAAAAGACGAAAGGACCTCACCCATGCCTTCTATCGGCATCGACATAGGAAGCACGGCGGCGAAGGCTGCGGTGCTCGAGGGCGGCGAGCTCGTCGCGACGTTCGTGTGCCCGACGGGGTTCAGCAGCGTGGACGCGGCCGAGCGCCTGGCTGAGCAGCTGCGCGCCCGGGGCTTCGACGCGCTCGACGCGCCCTGCACAGCCACCGGCTACGGGCGCGTGGCCGTGCCCTACGCGAACCGCGTGGTCACCGAGATCACCTGCCACGGCAAGGGCGCCGGTTTCCTGTTCGGCGGCGAGGGCACCGTGGTGGACGTGGGCGGCCAGGACACGAAGGTCATCGTGCTGCGCGGCGGCAAGGTGGTGAAGTTCGCGATGAACGACAAGTGCTCGGCCGGCACGGGCAAGTTCCTCGAGGTCATGGCGAACCGCCTCGGCGTCAGCCAGGAGGAGCTCGCGCGCCTCGCGCGCGCCGGCGCGCCCACGTCCATCTCGTCCATGTGCACGGTGTTCGCGGAGTCCGAGGTCATCAGCCTCATCGGCACGGGCACGCCCCGCGAGGACATCGCGTACGGCGTGATCGAGTCGGTGGTGGAGCGGGTGTCGGTGCTCGTGGCGCAGGGCAAGGGCGCGCCCTTCTACCTGACGGGCGGCCTGTGCGAGAACGAGTACTTCATCGAGCGCTTGGGAGCGCGCCTCGGCTCGCCCGTGGCCACCGACGCGCGGGCGCGCTTCGCCGGCGCGGTGGGCGCGGCGCTGCTGGCGGCGGAGGGGGAGGATCGCCGTGACGGATAGCGGGCTGCCGCGCACGTTCGAGGACTTCAACGAGGCGCGCAAGCGCGGCTTTTTGGCCGCGAAGGAGTACAAGGAGCAGGGCGGCAAGCTGGCGGGGTGTTTGTGCTCGTACACGCCGCTCGAGGTGATCGACGCCGCCGGCATGGCGGCCATCGGCCTGTGCGGCATGAGCGACGAGGCCATCCCCGACGCCGAGACCGTTCTGCCGAAGAACCTGTGCCCGCTCATCAAGGGCACCTACGGCTTCGCGCTGACCGAGAAGTGCCCGTACACCTACTTCTCCGACATCATCGTGGGCGAGACCACCTGCGACGGCAAGAAGAAGATGTACGAGCTGCTGGCCGACCTCAAGGACGTGCACGTGCTGCACCTGCCCCAGAGCCAGGCGCGCTCCTACGCCGCCGACATTTGGCACGAGGAGGTGAAGCTGCTCGCGGAAGAGCTCGAGCGCCGCTTCGGCGCGCGCATCACCGACGAGAAGCTGCGGGCCGCGGCGCGCCTGCGCAACCGCTACCGACGCGCGCTCGTGCGGCTCTACGAGCTGCAGCTGAACGACCCGCCCGCCGTGCATGGCGTGGAGCTCATGAGCACGCTGCTGGCCAGCACGTTCAGCTTCGACGTGGAGGCCTTCGTCGAGCGGCTCGAGGCGCTGGCGGACGAGCGCGAGCGCGCCTACGCGGCGGGCGAGCGCCCCGTGAGCGCCTCGGCCAAGCGCATCCTGCTCACGGGCTGCCCGTCGGGCGGCGTCATCAACAAGGTGGGCAAGGTGATCGAAGAGCACGGCGGCGTCATCGTGTGCCTCGACGACTGCTCGGGCGAGAGGGCGAACCGCCTGCTCGTCGACGAGGACGCCGACGACATCCTGCGCGCCATCGCCGATCGCTACCTCGCCATCAACTGCTCGGTCATGACGCCGAACGGGGCCCGCATCGACAACGCGGTGGACCTGGCCCGCGCCTACCGCGCCGACGGCGTGGTGGAGGTGGTGCTGCAGGCGTGCCACACGTTCAACGTGGAGTCCGCCCGCGTGCAGCGTCGCATGGAGGACGAGGGCATCCCGTACCTCAAGCTGGAGACCGACTACTCCCCGGGGGACAGCGGCCAGGTGGGAACCAGGCTGGCCGCGTTCATCGAGATGCTGTAGCGCTTTTTCTTGGCGAATCCGCCTAACGTCCCAAAAGGGGCCAGGCCCCTTTTGGGACGTTTTCACGCGCGCATCGCGATGGTGCCGCTCGTTCCCTCCCGCACGCTGCCGATTCTCGCGGGCTTCCTGCCGGCCGCCTTCTCGAACGCCGCCGCGAACGCAGCGGCCTCCTCGGGCGCCACGGCCACCAGCAGGCCGCCCGACGTCTGCGGGTCGCAGAGCACGCCCATGCGGTTCTCGAACTCCTCGTCGTCGAGCGCGCCCTGCTCCACGAAGGCGCGCGCCCAGTCCACGATGCCGAACGTCTTGGCGGGGCGGCAGAAGTCGCAGGAGTACCGGTAGGCGCCCTCGAACAGGGGCAGGTCCTCCCAGACGAGCTCGGCCGAGGCGCCGGAGGCGTCGAGCATCTCGTGGAGGTGGCCCGCCAGCCCGAAGCCCGTCACGTCGGTGGCGGCGTGCACGTGCACGCACGCCATGGCCTCGGCGCCCGCCTTGTTGAGCTCCATCATGGAGTCGATGACGGGGCGCATGCCCTCGTCGTCCTCGAACCCGGCGCGGAACGCCGAGTTCATGAGCCCCGAGCCGATGGCCTTCGTGTAGAACAGCGCGTCGCCCGGCAGCGCGCCGCCGTTGCGGACGATGCGGTCGGGGTGCACGGTGCCGAACACCGACAGCCCGTACTTGGGCTCGTCGTCCTCGATGGAATGGCCGCCCACCACGAACGCGCCGGCCTCGGCCACCTTGTCGGCGCCGCCGCGCAGCACGGCACCCACCACGTCGGTTCCCAGGCTGCACGGGAAGGCGAGGATGTTGAGCGCGGTCAGCGGCTTCGCGCCCATGGCGAACACGTCGGACAGCGCGTTGGCCGCGGCGATGGCGCCGAACTCGTAGGGATCGTCCACCACCGGCGTGAAGAAGTCGAGCGTCAGCACGGCTGCCGTCTCGTCGTCCAAGCGGTACACGGCGGCGTCGTCGGACGTGTCGAAGCCCAGCAGCAGGTCGGCGTCGGGAGGCGGCGCGATGTCCTTCAGTATCTCTTCGAGGTCGCCCGGACCCCACTTCGCCGCTCAACCGCCCTTCTCGGTGAGGTGGGTGAGGCGTATGCGCTCGGTCTCGCTCATGGACGTTCCTTCCGCACGGAACACGATTGGTTGCTGCCAGCCAGTATAGCAGTCCCGCGCTCCCTCCGAGCGCCCTGCCGCCGACGCGTTATCCAGGCCGTTCGTCGATACCGCACCGCGGTGGCAAACGCACCGTCTACCGGAGACGGGTCGCCGTCCGCCACGGGAAAGCGACCGCTCGCTCGGGCGCTTTTCCCGTCGAGTGACGCTTACCGAATATTCCACGAGGGAATCAAGGGAGTTTGCGCATAAAACGACCCATATCATCAGAAACTAATTACGTCGGATCTGGGCGCGCTTGCTAAGATCGCGATGGTCGGGCGGTGGAGGGCTGCCGTCCCGGCACAGCATGCAATCGGGCACCACGAGCAGGACGACGTCTCCCATGCCCTCGGCGACGTTCTCCCGCTGGTCTCGGGCATGATTCTCAACGGACGAGAAGGAAGGAGAACGAGGACATGAACCTGTCACGCAGGGGCTTCTTCAAAGCCACCGGCGCAGCGTTCGCCGCCACCATGGCGTTCGAGCTGTCCTCACAGTCGGAGGCGCTGGCCGTCGAGCCTGCCGCCGACTGGAAGCTTGTCAACACGGAGGAGTACACGAACATCTGCTGCTACTGCTCGGGCGGATGCGGCGTGATATGCTCCACCCGCGACGGCGAGCTGGTGAACATCGAAGGCGATCCTGACCACCCCATCAACCAGGGCGGCCTGTGCCCGAAGGGCGCCACGATGTTCCAGCTGCGCAACGTGGTGGATCCCGCCACGCGCGAGGTGATCAAGAACCCGAACCGCCGGACCAAGCCGATGGTGCGCCGTCCCGGCGCCTCCGAGTGGGAGGACATCACCTGGGACGACGCCGTCGCCGAGATCGCGAAGTGGGTCAAGAAGACCCGCGACGAGACGTTCGAGACGGTGGCCAACGGCATCACGGTGAACCGGTGCCACGGCATCGCCAGCTTGGGCGGCAGCCAGCAGAACTCCGAGGAAGAGTACCTCATCAACAAGATGATGCGCTCGTTAGGGGTGATAGCCATCGACAACCAGGCTCGTGTTTGACACAGCCCCACGGTTGCCGGTCTGGCAGCAACGTTCGGTCGCGGTTCCATGACGAACCACTATTGCGACATGCAGAACGCCGACGTCATCATGACGATCGGCTCCAACAACGTCGAGAACCATCCCGTGTCCTCCAAGTGGGTGCAGAAGGCGCTCGACAACGGCGCGACGTGGATCGTCGTCGACCCGCGCTACACGCGCTCGGCCGAGATGGCGGACATCTACTGCCCCATCCGCTCGGGCACCGACATCGCCTTCTACGGCGGCCTGTTCAACTACATCATCGAGCACGACCTGTGGCAGCACGAGTACGTGCTGAACTACACGAACGCGTCCTACCTGCTCAACGAGGAGTACTCCTTCGACGTCGAGACGGGCATCTTCTCGGGCTTCGACAAAGACAGCGCCACCTATGACGCGAAGACCTGGCACTACCAGGTGGAGTCCACGAAGGAATGGGACACCTCCGAGGGCGGCGCCTACGCCTGGGCCGCGGCCGAGGGCGTTCCCGCGTTCACGCCTCCCACCGTCGAGGTGCCGAAGCGCGACATGACCCTGCAGGACCCGATGTGCGTGTTCCAGCAGATGAAGAAGCACTACTCCCGCTACGACCTGGACGCCGTGTCCAGCGTGTGCGGCATGGACAAGGACCTGCTGGAGAAGGTGTACGCCACCTACGCGTCCACGGGCGCTCCCGACAAGTCCGGCACCATCCTGTACGCCCTCGGCCAGACGCAGCACACCTACGGCGCGCAGAACTGCCGCTCCATGGGCATCCTGCAGCTCTTGCTGGGCAACGTCGGCGTGGCCGGCGGCGGCGTGAACGCGCTGCGCGGCGAGCCGAACGTGCAGGGCGCCACCGACATGGGCATGCTCGTGGCGAACCAGCCCGGGTACCTGAACTGGCCCACCGAGTACGGCACCCCGTCTCTGCGCAAATGGTGCGAGAAGGAGACGTATGCGGACGGCTACTACACCAACAAGCCGAAGTTCATCGTCTCCGCGCTCAAGGAGTGGTTCGGCGACGCGGCCACGGTGGACAACGACTACGGCTACGACTGGTGGCCGAAGGTGCCGAAGAGCCCCGACTACTCCATCATCGGCTCGTTCGAGCTCATGAGCCAGGGCGTCATCAAAGGCTACTTCAACTGGGGCATGAACCCTTGCCACTCGGCGCCGAACGCGAGCAACGTGCGCCGCGCCATGGCGAACCTCGACTGGCTCGTGGTGGCCGACTGGGTGGAGACGGAATCCGCCACCTTCTGGAAAGCCCCCGACATGAACGCCGCCGACGTCGACACCACGGTGTACTTCCTGCCCGCGGCGCTCATCTACGAGAAGCCCGGCACCATCCTGAACTCCGGCCGTTGGCTGCAGTGGCGCTACCAGGCCGTCGAGCCCTGGGATGAGGCCAAGCCCGACTACGAGATCTGCGACGTGCTGTGGAAGGCCATCGTGGATCTGTACGAGAAGGAGAAGGGCGTGGCGCCCGAGCCCATCGTGAACACGAAGTGGGACTACTACGTGGACGGCAAGATCGACCCCCGCCCCGTGGCCTGGGCCCTCAACGGCTACAACTATGCCGAGGGCGGCTTCGAGAACGGCGCCCCCGACCTGCTGAGTACGTTCGCGAACCTCAAGGCCGACGGCTCCACGGCCTGCGGCATGTGGATCTACACCGGCTTCTGGGCCAACAACGACGCGCCGCTCGACCCGGCCGAGCAGGCCATCGGCAGCCGCGTCACCGACGACCCGTCGGGGCTCGGCCTGCATCCCAAGTGGTCGTACGCCTGGCCGCTCAACCGCCGCATCATCTACAACCGCGCCTCGGCCGACCTCGAGGGCAAGCCCTGGAACCCGAACCGGGTGCTCGTGGAGTGGACGGGCGAGAAGTGGGTGCAGAACGACGTCGGCGACTTCGTGGCCGTGTCCAACGGCACGCCGGTGCCCCCGAACAACAAGGCGTTCATGATGCTGTGGGAGCAGAACGCGCGCCTCGAGAGCTACGGCATGGGCGACGGGCCGCTGCCCGAGCACTACGAGCCCTTCGAGAGCCCGGCCGACAACCAGATGAACGGCAGGCAGAACTCGCCGTGCGTCCGCTTCGCCGAGTTCGAGTCGGTCAAGCGCGGCGACCGCAGCCAGTACCCCATCGCGGTGACCACCTACTCGGTCACCGAGCACTGGCAGACCGGCGGCCAGACCCGCACGTGCCCCGCGCTCAACGAGGCCATGCCCGAGCAGTTCGTCGAGGTGTCGCTCGAGCTGGCTGCCGAGAAGGGCATCGAGAACGGCGAGCGCGTCCGCGTGTTCAACAACCGCGGCTCGGTGGAGGTCATGGCGCTGGTGACGCCGCGCTTCAAGCCGTTCAAGGTGAACGGCGAGACGGTGCACCAGGTGGGCATGACGCACCACTTCGGCTGGGCCGGCGATTTCGCCACGGGCGACATCGTCAACGACCTTCCGCCGAACGTGGGCGACCCGAACTGCTGGGTGCCCGAGTACAAGGCGTTCCTGGTCGACATCGAGAAGGCATAGGAGGGGTGAGCCATGAGTGAGAAAGCCATATTGTTCGACTCCTCCCGCTGCACCGCATGCCGCGGCTGCCAGGTGGCCTGCAAGTGCTGGAACGGCTTGCCGTCCACCCTCGAGAAGAACGGGAACCCCTCGACGGGCTCGTACCAGAGCCCGATGGACCTGAACGGCACCACGCGCATCCTGGTCAGCTTCCACGAGGAGGCCGGCGGGGACAAGGGCGTGAAGTGGGCCTTCGGGCGCCGCAGCTGCCAGCACTGCACCGACGCCCCCTGCGCCGTCATCTGCCCGGCGGGCGCGGTGTTCAAGGACGAGGCCACGGGGCTCGTGAGCGTGGACGACTCCAAGTGCATCGGCTGCAAGTACTGCTCCACGGCCTGCCCGTTCGACGTGCCGCAGTACCGCGAGGACAACGGCCGCATGAACAAGTGCACGGGCTGCCTCGACCGCATCGAGCAGGGCCTGGCCCCGGCGTGCGTCACGACGTGCCAGCCCGGCGCGCTCGTGTTCGGCGACCGCGACGAGCTGCTGGCCCAGGCCAAGGAGCGCGTGGGCTACCTGCAGGGCAAGGGCTACGCCGACGCCGCCGTGTACGGCGAGGACCAGGTGGGCGGCCTGCACGTCGTCCAGGTGCTCAAGCACGGCGTGGCCGCGCACGGCCAGGTGGAGGATCCGCAGGTGAACCCGATGGTCGGCCTGACGCAGATCATGAAGCCGGTCACGGCGGTGGCCACGGGCGTGACGGTGGCCGGCCTGGCCGCCATGTTCGCCCTCGGCATCGGCTACAAGCGCGACAAGCTGGCGTACAATGCCGACACGGAGGACACCATCGACGTGGACACCGGCCAGGTGGTCAAGCACGGCGACGGCCAGGACACCGAGTCGGTGAAGGAGCATATCATGGAGAACCTGGGCGGCAAGAAGGGAGGCAACGATGAATAAGGGACCTGTCTCGGTCTCCGCCGAGGAGGCCGCCAAGAACCAGGCGTTCCTGGCAAGCATGGCGGCGAGCGGCAAGGAGCGCTACATCAAGCGCCACTCGCTGCAGGCGCGCGTCACGCATGACGTCACCATCATCGCGTGCATCCTGCTGTGCATCTCGGGGCTGTTCGTGTTCGTTCCCGCGCTCGCGGCGATGGCGGGCCCGGACGCCGTGTGGCTCATCCGCATGTCGCACCGCGTCATCGGCGTCATCTTCGTCGCCGTGCCCCTCGTCAGCGCCATCATGGCGCCGAAGGGCGTGGTCCACATCTTCAAGAACCTGTTCGCGAAGTGGGACTCCGACGACAAGAAGTGGATGATCCTGTTCTTCCCGTACCTGTTCATGGCCAAGTGGATCCACATGCCCGACCAGGGCGAGGTCAAGAGCGGCCAGCGTTTCGCCGACGGCATGCTGTGGTTCGCCGGCGCGCTCATGGGCATCACGGGCGTGCTGCTGTTGCTGGGCTCGACGGTGGTCGACTTCGGCGGGGCGCAGGGCATCTTCCTGTTCCTGCACGACGTGGGCTTCCTGCTGATCGCGGTGTTCGCGCTCGCGCACATCTTCCTGGGCGCCGGCATCTTCCAGCCGTACCGCGGCACGGCCAAGCTCATGTTCGGCGACGGCACCGTGTCCGAGTCCGACGCCCTGTACCACTGGGGCCACTGGGCTCGCGAGGAGATCGCCACCGGCCAGAACGTGGTGGAGAAGACGAAGTAAGCGTATCGGCAAGACGGCCTGTTCGTGCCACCGCCCCGCGCGGTGGCACGAACGTCCTGCCCGCGCGGCATGCGCGGCGCGGGCAGGGACACCGAATCGATAGGATGCAAGCATATGAACCTCAAAGCCATCGACGCGGCCATCGCCGCGTACCGTACGAACCTCGACGACGCCGACAACGCGCGGCTCGCGTTCTTCCGCGAGCTGTGGGGCGCGGCCGACGAGGCCGCCGCGCGCGCCGACGCGGCCGCGGCGTACCCGCTGCCCGACGCGGACAGCCTGCGGGCGTGGGCGCGGGCCGGCGAGCCCGCGCTCGCGCAGGCGCCGGCCGCGCTCGAGGCCGACGCGCTGGCGGGCGCGATGGAGCGGGTGGCCGCGCTCATGGCCGAGCGCGGCGGCTTCGCGGCGTCGACGAGCGAGGCGCTCGCGCGCACGAGCTGGGAGCGCATGGCGGCGGCGAGCGACCTCGCGCTGGCCGGCAGCGACCCGGCGGCCTACGTGGAGTCGTTCGCCGGGCTGCTCGAGGACGACGGCATGGACGAGGACGCGGCCCGCATCGGCGCCGCCGCGGCGGCGCTCGCGCTACGCGCGCTGCTGGAGGGCCCGGCGACGGCCATCGAGCAGGCGCGCCGCGCGGCGAGCGCCGACGAGCCGCACGGCGTGCGCTGCCCCGTGTGCGGCGGCGAGGCCGCCGTGGCGCAGGTGAGCGGCGCGCCGGCGGCGCAGGGGCGCGGCAAGCGCCTGTGGTGCGGCTGCTGCGGCTGCGTGTGGGATTTCGAGCGCGTGCGCTGCGCGCGCTGCGGCACGCAGAACCAAGGGCACCTGCACTACTTCAACCTCGAGGGCGACGAGGCGCATCGCCTGGCCACCTGTGACGAGTGCGGCGGCTACACGCGCACCGTGTACGAGGAGGAGGCGCTCGCGCCGTTCTCGTTCGAGGTGGAGGACGTGCTCATGGCCAAGCTCGACCTCGTGGCCTACCAGCGCGCCGCCGCCGATGCGGCGACGGCCGGCGAGGGCACCGAGGCCGGCACGGCCGCCGAAGCGCCGGCGCGAGGGTAGCGCCATGGCCATCGTCGAGTACCCCGCTCCCGCGCGCAGCGAATCGGCCGAGCGGCCCATCCGCATCTACCTGAACGACGTGCCCGTGGCGGTGAGCCAGGGCAGCCCCTTCGGGCTGCCGGAGCTGGCGGTGGGCTACCTGCTGTCCGAAGGCCTCATCGCCGACCGCGACTGCTTCGTGGAGGTGACCGCCGTGCCCGAGGAGGCGGCGGTGTACGTGGCCAGCGGCGAGTGCGCCGCGGAGGGCTACGTGCCCCTGCACCGCGTCACGTCGGCCGGCTGTGCGAGCTCGGCGCTGCTGCGCGACGCGCGGCGCGTGGATGCGCCGGCGGCGCTCGAGACGGCGGCGCGCTTCGACGCCGACGACCTGCTGGCGTGCATGGACGAGCTGTGCGAGCGCAGCCCGCGCCGCAACACCGGCGCGTGCGTGCACGGCTGCGGGCTGGGCGCGGCGGGCGAGGGCGCGCTGCTGTTCGTGCGCGAGGACATCGGGCGCCACAACGCCATGGACAAGCTCGTGGGCCAGGCGTGGCTCGACCGCGTGGACGTGCGCGACAAGGCTCTGTTCATCACCGGGCGCATCAGCTGCGAGATGGCGCTCAAGGCCTACCGGGCCGGCTGCCCCGTGCTGGTGAGCCGCAAGTCGGCCACCGACGAGGCCGTCGCCCGCGCCGAGGAGCTCGGCGTCACCCTCGTGTCGCACTGCCGCGACGGCCGCGTCCGCGTCCTGTCGCGCCCCGAGCGCGTGACGGGGTAGGGCCGGCTCCCGCCGCCCGCTCAGCCGTTCTCGCGGTAGCCGAGGTACTCCGTGAACCGGCGCACGGCGCGCGGGGCGCGCTCGCGGTCGCGCAGCGCGAGGCCGATCTCGCGGTAGACGGGCACGTCGAGCGGCAGCGCCGCGATGCGGTAGGGGGTGCGCCTCAGGATGAGGCGCGGCAGCAGGCTGATGCCCAGCCCGCTTTCCACCATCGACATGATGGCGTAGTCGTCCCAGGTGGTGAACCTGATGTCCGGCTCTACGCCCAGGCGCTTGAGCGCCAGGGCGACCTCCGCGTTCTTGTCCTTCGCCAGCAGCATGAACGGCTCGGCCTCGAGGGCGGCGACGGGGAAGCGCTCGCCGGACGCCAGCGGGTGGCCCTCCGGCAGCACCGCCAGCAGCTCGTCGCGCTCGAGCGGCAGCACGTCGAACTCGGGGCGCGTGGGCAGGCGCACGAAGCCGCAGTCGACGCGGCCCTCGGCTATCCAGCCCTCGATCTCCGCGTAGTCGCCCAGCACGAGCTCGTAGTCGATGCCGGGGTGGTCCTTCTGCAGCTCCTTCACGATGTTGGGCAGCCAGTGGGCGGCCACGCTGGAGAACGTCCCGATGCGGATGAGGCCCGATTGCAGCCCGTTCAAGTCGTCTACCTGCGCTTGCAGGCGCGCGTGGGCCGCGCACACCTCCTCGGCGAACGGCAGCAGCGCGCGGCCCTCCGACGTGAGGCTCACGCCCGCGCGGCCGCGCTCGAGCAGCGACACGTTCCAGTCGCGCTCGAGGTCGGCGATCATGCGGCTCACGCCCGATTGGGTGTAGTGCAGCGCCCGCGCCGCGCTCGTGAAGCTGCCCAGCTCCACCGTCTTCGAGAAGGCGAGGTACTTCTGCACGTTCGTGTCCATCCGGCGATCCCCTTTGCATTCCAAAACATCATGCGAACTATGATAAACATTCGCTTTTGCGATGCAAGCGGGAAGCGTATCCTGATTCGCCGTGATGAAACCGCATCTGAAATACCTCGCAGCCCTGCTGCTGTTCGGCTCCAACGGAGCCGTGGCGGGCATGATCGCGCTCGGCAGCGGGCAGATCGTGCTTCTGCGCACGCTCGTCGGCAGCCTGTTCCTCGTCGTGCCGTTCGTGCTGGCGCGCGGGAGGCTCGCGTGCCTGCGCAGCCCGAGGTGCCTCGCGCTGCTGGTCGCGTCCGGCGCGGCGATGGGCGCGAGCTGGATGTTCCTGTACGAGGCGTACCAGCAGGTGGGCGTCGGCATGGCCACGCTCGCGTACTACTGCGGCCCGGTGCTCGTGATCGCCGTGTCGCCCCTCATGTTCGGCGAGCGCCTGAGCCGCGCGAAGGTGGGCGGCATCGCCGTGGTGCTGGCGGGCATGGTGCTGGTGAACGGCGGCTCGCTGCAGCGGGGCGGCCTGTCGTGGGGGCTCGCGTTCGGGTTGGCCGCGGCGGCGCTGTTCGCGCTCATGGTGGTGCTCAGCAAGAAGGCGCAGGGCGCCGACGGCCTCGAGCGCTCGCTCGTGCAGCTCGTGGCCAGCTTCGTCACCGTGGCGGCGATCCTCGCGGCGCAGCACGGCTTCGACGTGGCGGCCGTGGTGCGCAGCGCGCTGCCCGCGCCGGGCGATCTCGCGCCCGCGCTGTTCCTGGGCGTGGTGAACACGGGCCTCGGGTGCTACCTGTACTTCTCGTCCATCCCGCAGCTGCCGGCCGGCACGGTGGCCGTGTGCGGCTACCTGGAGCCGCTGTCGGCGCTCGCGTTCGCCACGCTGCTGCTGCACGAGCAGATGGCGCTCGTGCAGCTGGCCGGGGCCCTGCTCGTGGTGGGCGGCGCCGCGGCGGCCGAGCTGTCGGGCAAGCGCCGCTCGAGAGCCGCCCGCCCGCTGCGGCCCGCGTCCGGGGCAGCCGCTCGCTAGGGAGCTCTGGGAAGTGTGGCCAGGCGCTCGCACCCGGCTCGAGCCCGTCGCCCTGCGCCCGAAGCGCGGATCGGGCGCTTTCTGCACAAAAACCGGCGACGTGCGAAACCTTCCGCTGCCGTGCGGTCGCGCGCTGCGATCAGCTTTACGGAAAACCCCAGATGAAAAGGACGATCCTGTTCGGAGTGGATGCCGTAGCGGGCAGGATCGGGCACGGCGACGGCTTTGGACGGCCCCGAAGGCTCGCACGTCGACGGTTTTCGTGCATAGTGGGGCGAATCGCATGCAGACGATGTCCTCCCGGTCGCTACCGGATGGCGTGCTGTGCGCAAAGCGGCCCCGATGACCGGTATGCTCGCTCGTTCGCGTTGCGCATCGCCCGAAGTCGCGAACGGGGTGCCAGTCGAATCGCCTGCTCCGTTTGTGCTACCATGCGGCCATGGGGCTGCGCGCCGCCGCCGAGGCGTCGCGCGTGGAAGCGAGGGGGCAAGCTGTGCGAATCGAATCCATCGTGCTGTTCCTTTCCGTCGTCGAGAAAGGGTCCATCTCGTGCGCGGCGCGCTCGTCTTACATCTCCCAGCAGGGCGCGAGCTCCGTCATCAAGTCGCTCGAGCACGATTTGGGCGTCGAGCTGTTCGAGCGCACCGGCACGGCGTTGCAGCTGACCGCGGCGGGGGAGCGCATAGCGAAGGAAGCCTCGTCCGTCGTCTCCTCCTACCGCCGCATGCAGACGGTCGCCGCTTTGGGGCGCGCTGCGAGCGACGGCGGGGCGGGGCCGGTCCGCGTGGTCACCACGCCGCACGCCATGAACGTGCTTTCCCCCATCTTCGAGGCGTATCGCGAGGCCGTCGCCGTCGACGAGCCGTTCGTGTTCGTCGAGCAGGGCATCTTCGACATCGTGCGCGCCTACCCCGACCTCGATCCGGAGGCGTTGTACCTGGTGAACGTCCCCACGTTCATGAACGCCATCATCGGGCGGATCGGCCCGGCGTTCGACCCGCTGGTCGTCTCCGAGCTCATGCTGTACTGCGGGCCCGGCTCCCCGTTCTCGGAGCGCCGGCAGATCGCCCGATCGGAGCTCGCGGGCGTGCGCATCGCCTGCTACAACGAAGCGCTGCTGATCCGCCTCGTGCGCCACCTGCTCAAGGGCGTCGAAGGGGCCGACATCTCGACGAGCACCTCGAACCTCGAGCTGCTGGGCCGGTTGATCGACGACCCCCGCACGGTCAGCTTCACCGATTCGCTGTCCCTGTTCCTCAACGGGCTGCCGGAAGGCCATGCGTGCGTCTCCATCGAGGACGGCGTGCGCTTCGTGACGGGCGTGCTCGGGCCGGTGCGCGATCCGGCGGCCGAGCGGTTCGTGTCGTTCTTCCGGCGGTACCTCGAAACCGTGTGCGCCGACTACGGCAAGCGCTTCCCGCTTGCCTGGCCCCCCGCGCCCGAGGCGGTCGATGCGGGATGAGGCCCGTCCGCTACGAGATAGACCGGCGCATCTGCCGCCGATGCGGCTCCTGCCAGCACGTCTGCCCGCGGGGAGCCGTGCTCGAGACCGCCGATCGGCGGCTGGCCATCGACCGGAAGCTGTGCGACGGATGCGGCGCGTGCCGCGACGCGTGCAAGCTGCGCGCCATCGTGAGGCGCAAAGGCCTGTTCTCTTAGCGGCCCGTTCGACCCGCGTCCTCCGGAGCCCCCACAAGGTTTTCTTGTGGGGGCTCCTCGCTTTCCTGTTTGCCAACCGGCCGCGCGCTTCTCACAATCAGGGGTATCGGAAGGTGGCGAGGGGAAGGGGGATGGTTCGCGGATCCGAAACCGAGGAAAGGAGAGGCAACCTATGTCATCGGTCGTAGCGCTTCCCGACGGAGGGAAGATAGTCAAGACGAACTGCTTCGAGTGCCATGCGAAGTGCGGCGTCCTGTGCGAGGTGGACAAGGACGGCGTGCTCGTGGGCGTGAAGGGCAACCCCGACGATCCGCGCAGCGAGGGGCGCATGTGCGGCAAGGGGCTGTCGGCCCCCAAGATCCTCTACGATCCCGACCGGCTGCGCTACCCGCTGCGCCGCTTGGGAGCGCGCGGCGCGGGCGAGTGGGAGCAGATCACGTGGGACGAGGCCATCGAGTGGCTCGCGCAGCGGGTGGAGGCGCTCACGGCCGAGTACGGCGCGGAGACGATCGCCTACGGGCAGGGCACGGGCCGCGGCACGAACCAGTGGACCGGGCGCGCCGGCAACGCGGGCGGGCGCGTGCACCACAGCCTGTCGCCGGGCAACATCTGCCTCGTCCCCATGATGGTGCAGGCCTTTCTGCAGTTCGGGATGTTCCCGACTTTCGACGGCTGCGATTTCGATCACGCCGACTGCATCGTGTTCTGGGGCGCGAACTCGGTGTGGACCGAGCCGACCTACACGTCGGGCCAGGTGGGGCGCAGCCGCGACCGCGGCGCGAAGCTCATCGTGATCGACCCGTTCTTCGAGCACCCGCTTGCGGCGCGCGCCGACCACTTCCTGGGCGTACGCCCCGGGGCCGACGTGTACGTCGCCTACGCGTGGCTCAACGTGATCATGAACGAGGGCCTGTACGACCGGGCGTTCACCCAGAAGCACACGAACGCCCCCATGCTCGTCATCGAAGGCGCCGAGGTCCCCTTGAACGAGGCGATCGTGAAGGAGGGCGGGAACCCCCAGGCGATGCTCGTGTGGGACAAGGCCACGCAATCCCTGGCGGAGATCCATGCCAAGGGCGTCGACGAGGACATCGAGTTCCGCGGCATGATCGAGACGGCCGACGGCCAGAGCGTGCCCGTCAAGACGGTGTGGCTCGGGCTCAAGGAGCGCGCCGACCGCTGGACGCCGGAAGAGGCGGCGAAGATGAGCTGGGTCGATGCCGATACCATCCGCGCGTCGGCCCGAACCTACGCCACGGCCCCCGCGGCCACGATCAACGTGTTCCAAGGGCTCGAGGAGCAGACGAACTGCAAGGACATCCTGCAGCTGGTCAACTGCATCATCGCCATCTGCGGCAACCTCGAGAAGCGCGGCGGCAACCTGAGCATGCCGTTCTGGAACCAGATGGGCCCGCTGACCGGCGCAGAGCCCGAAACCCAGAAGGAGCTGCGCATCGTCGACGAGCGCGCGGCGGGAACCGTGTACGGCATCTCGAACCCCACGTGCCTGTTCAAGGCCATGCGCACGGGCGAGCCGTATCCCGTCAAGGGCTACATCATGGTGCAGGGCAATCCGCTGTCGTGGGCCGAGAACACCGCGCTCGTGAAGGAATCGCTCATGCAGCTCGACCTGCTCGTGTGCATGGACTACTACCTGTCGCCCACGTGCGAGCTGGCCGACCTCGTGCTGCCCTCCACCCACTGGACCGAGCGCGACTACCTGGCCGACGAGGTGTGCAGCGAGTGGGTGTTCGGCCAGCAGAAGGCGGTCGAGCCGCTGTACGAGCGCAAGAGCGACGTGTGGTTCTGGCGCACGTTCGGCCACCGGCTCAGCCCCGAATGGTGGCCCTGGGAGAGCGACGAGGAGCTGTTCGACTGGCAGCTCGAACAGACCCATGCGGGCGTCACCTGGGACGAGCTGAAGGAGAAATGGATCCATCACGTGCCCATGATGCCGTCGCGCGACTTCGAGGAGAACGGCTTCGGCACGCCGACCGGCCGTGCGGAGCTGTACTCGGTCATCGAGCTCGTCTCGGGCTCGAAGCCGTTCCCCGAGGCCGCCGAGCCGAAGGAGAGCGTGTACGCCACGCCCGACATCGCGAAGGAGTACCCGCTGACCGGCGTGACGGGCCGCCGCTATCCCATCTACTACCATTCGGCGTTCCGCGGCATCCCGCACCTGCGCGAGATCGTGCCCGAGCCGCAGGTGGTCTTCCACACGTCGCTTGCCGAGGAGCTGGGCATCGAGCGCGACGAGTGGGTGTGGATCGAATCGCCCACCGGCCGCATCACGATGAAGGCGCGCCCGAGCGACGGCATCGACCCGCGCGTGTGCGTCATCCCGCACGGCTGGTGGCAGGCGTGCCCGGCGCTGGGATTGCCCGGGTACCCCGATGGCAGCTCGAACGCGAACACGCTGACGAGCGATCGGGCGTACAACGACGAGTTCCTCACGCCGGGGCTGCGCAGCACCCTGTGCCGCATCGTCAAGAAGAAGGAAGGTGAGTAGCCATGGCGGAAGCGAAGCGCCATTGGGGCATGGTCATCGACCTCGATAAATGCACGGGCTGCCAGGCGTGCGCGGTGGCGTGCAAGATGGAGAACGACGTCGACCTCGGCGTGTTCTGGAACCGGGTGTACCGCATGGGGCCGATTGGGAAATACCCCGACCAGCTCGAGATGTTCTACTTCCCCAACCAGTGCATGCACTGCGAGAACCCCAGCTGCATCGCCGTGTGCCCCACGAAGGCGACCTACCAGACCGACGACGGCATCGTGCTGGTCGATGCGGGCAAATGCTTCGGATGCCAGTACTGCATCTGGGCGTGCCCGTACGAGGCCCGCACGCTCAACCCGAGAACCAAGACGGTGGAGAAGTGCATCCTGTGCGTCCACAAGCTGGAGCGGGGCGAGCAGCCGGCGTGCGCCTACACCTGCACCACCGGATGCCGCACGGTCGGCGACCTGAACGATCCCGACAGCCCCGTGTCGCGGGTGCTCTCGGCGAACGGGGAGCGCGTCTACCGCGTGCATCCCGAGTTCGGGAACAAGCCCTCCGTCGTCTACCTCGTGCCCCGGAAAGGAGCTGAGACGCTATGCAAATCCATTGGCCGCTCGTAATATCCACCGTCTGCCAGCGCGTCGGCCTGGGCATGTTCCTCTGCGCGTTCTTGGCCGACCTCTGCTTCGGGCTGGGGCTGCCGCTCAACTTGGTGGCGCTGGCGACGCTCGCGTTGCTCGGCGTCGGCGGCATCGCCTCCATCTTCCACCTGCAGACGCCGTCGCGCTTCTTCAACGCGTTCTCGAATTTCAAGTCGCATCTGACGCAGGAGGCGCTGCTCACGCCGTTTCTCGGCATCGCGCTTCTGGCCTGCGGGTTGAACGGCATCCTCTACGACCTGGGCGGGGCGGGAATCGTGCTCGCCGCCGTCGCCGCCGCGCTCTCGCTGGCGTTCCTGGCGTGCACGGGGCTGGCCTACCAGATGGGCTCGCGCCCCGCATGGAACACCGGCTTCGTGCTGGGGCTGTTCTTGCTGACGGCCGCCGAGGCGGGAGGGATCGCCACGCTTGCGATCTGCCTGCTCGCCGGCGGCGGAGCTCCCGTGGCACCCTCGGCTGCGGCCGCGCTGCTGACGGCCGCGTGCATCGCCGTCCAGTTCGCCTACGTGGCGCGCATGCGGCATGTGGGCTACGGCGTGGACGTGCGGGCGAGCGAGGAGCCGTACCGCGCGCCGTACCGCGCCTGGATCGCGTGCGGGGTCGTGCTGACGGCCGTCGCCCTCGCGGCGGCCGTCGCGCTTTCGTCCGCGGTCGCCGCCTTCGCGGCGCTCGCCGCGTCGGCGTGCGGCATCGTGGCGTGGACGGTGCTGTTCTTCAAGGGGGCCCTCAAAGTGAAGATGTTCCCTATGTACCCGGTCGACCTCAATCTCGATATGTAGGCGGGAAAACCCATCGCGGGCGGGCCTGCGCTGCGGGACGCCCGCGCTTACCGAAGGGGAGTCGTATGGAGAAGAAGTTCATCGGCTGGCGCGTCGTCGTGGCGACCGGCCTGCTCTACGCGTTGCTGGGCAACTTCGGCTTGGCCGCCGCCCAGCTGGCCATTCCGGCGATGGCCGTCGATCCGACCGTCGCCATGAACCGCAGCATGATCGGGCTCGGCTTCACCGTGTTCATCCTCATGCAGGGCTTGCCGGGGCCGCTCATCGGCAAGTTCATCGCGCAGTACGGCGCGCGGAAGGCCTTCATCGCCAGCTCGGTGCTCATCGTCGCGACCGGCGTGCTCATGGGGCTGTTCGCCGGCGCGAGCACGGTTGCCTACGTGGTGCTGTTCGGCGTGCTCTTGAGCTTCTCGTGCACGCTCGGCGGCCAGATCGCCACGCAGACGACGGTCGGCAGCTGGTTCGTGCAGAAACGCGGCTTGGCCATGGCCGTGACGATGGGTCTGGGCGGCCTCGTGGCCTTCGCGTTCCCGCTCGTCACGACCGCGGCGATGGGGGAGGCCGGCAACTGGCGCAACGGGTTCTACCTCATCTCGGCGATGGCGGTCGTCGCGCTCGTCATCGCGTTCGCCCTCATGAAGGACAAGCCCGAGGACGTGGGACAGGTTCCCGACGGCGCGCTTCCCGTCGACGCCGCAGCCGATACGGGCGCGCAGCGGACCGAGGCGGCGCGGGCGGCGTCGAGGGCCTCGAAGGTGTACAAGACCGCGCGGCCCAAGACGAGCAAGGAGGCCATGCGCAGCCTTCCGTTCTGGCTGATCTGGCTCGGGTCGTTCAGCGTGTTCGTGGCGCTCAACCTGGCGGTGTCCTCCGGCGTGCTCTACTTCTCGGGCCTGGGGCTGGACGTCGGCGTCATCGCGGGCGCGGTCGCGGTGCAGGGCGTCGCCGCCGTTGCGGTAAACCTGGTCATCGCCCCGCTCGCCGACCGCATCGAGCCCGCGCGCATCCTGGGCGTTTGCGCCCTGCTCGCGGCGGTCGGCGCGTTCCTGGCGTTCATGTGCGCGCCGGGCGGCGCGGTCGTCCTGTACGCGTACTACATCCTGTTGGGCATCGGATTCGGCGGCAACACGAGCGTCATGCCCACCGCCTTCGCGAACTACTTCGGCATCGAGGACTTCCCGAAGATCATGGGCATGGTGCTCCTCCTCCTGTCGGTGTTCTCCGCGCTGGTGCCCCTCATCGCCGGTGCCGTGTTCGACGCGATCGGGACGTACGCGCCCATGTTCTTGGCGGTCGCCGCCGTCGCCGTCGTCGGCGGCGTCGCGTCGTTGCTGGTCCCGTTTCCCAAGAAGCGCTAGGGACGGGTAGGTTTGCATAGACGGTGCTACGACCTGCTCGTTCCCGGTCATGAGGAAAAATCGAAATGCGTTTTCATGATTGCAGCATGCGACTTGAAGGGCTGTTGTCTACAAGCCTTCGACCAATTCGATGAGGTTGATGTCGAGCCCGTCAGCTATTTTGCATAGATTTTCGAAACCGATATTGCACTGGCCGCTTTCCACATCGCTCAAATAAGCCTGTCCAAGACCGACCATCAAGGCAAAACGTCGCTGCGAAAGTCCTTGGGCTACCCGTGCTTGCCGTATTTTCAGGCCCAATTTTACCTTGCGTTCATTTATATCCATAATGGGTAAAGGCTATGTGGTAATATTGTTCTGTTGATATTGAATTCAATATCAACAGAACAGAAGAACGTTCTTCGAGAAGAGGGGCACGGCTGCGAAGAGGAAAGCCGTCAGCGGTGGATAGAGGCGCGCGGCGATCTGCTGTTCGAGGCAGGCAAGCGCGCGGAAGCCTTCGAAGGCCATGCGGGGTGGACGTCGTTCGATTTCGGCTCAGGAAGTAATCTCCGTTCGGAGGAGGAAAAGTGGACGAGCAGATGGGGATCGATCCGGAGTTCGACGACGTCCGAGCGAAGACGAACGGCCTCATCCTCAAGATTTACAGCCAGCCGATAGACAACCTTCTCCTCGCCTGCTGCGATGACCTGAGGAAAATCATCCCGTTCGATCATTCCTTCACGAGTTTCAACGATGAGAGGGATTTGGTCGGAAGCACCTTCAACTACCTGAGCAACGACACGGACGAGGAGCTGCTGTCGCTCTACGCGAACCGCTATTGCAAAATCGATTTTCTTTCCTGGTTCTACAACCAGCGGCAGCCCGCAACGCTTCGCGCCACAGACCTGGTGTACCCCGAGGTTATCGAGCGTTCCCGGATCCACACGGAGTGGGAAAGCCGGATGGGGGTCTTCTACACGGCGATCGCCTGCATCGCCGCCAACGACATTATCTACGGCACCATATCGCTCATGCGCTCGAAGGAGCGCGGCGATTTCACCGACAAGGAGGTGCGCGCGCTCGACGAGGTCAACCAGCATCTGTGCAACCGGTTCGCGCTGACGTACCCCCACGGGATCAGCCGTTCCATGGTGGACGCCAGCATCGACCCCATCGCATCCGCCTTTTCCTTCACGCATCGAGAGTGGGAAATCGTATGTCTTCTGATACGAGGGTTCTCGCGGGCGAGCATCGCAGACGAGCTCTGCATCAGCGGGAACACCCTCAAGCACCACATGGCCAACATTTACCGAAAGATGGACGTCTCCAACGCGCAGCAGTTCTTTGCCACGCTGGGGCAGGCCGGCGCGGCTTTGCACAGCCTCGGAAGCCCCACGGCGTAGGTTTCGGGCGCGGGCTGCGGGTTGCCATCGGCCCATGCGATTCTCGGCAAAAAGCGGATGCCAACAACGCGTGTTGGCATCCGCTGCACCTATAAGGCGCTGGGCATATCAGGTCAAAGCTCCCGCCTAGTCGATGTTCTCGTCCTCTTCCTTGGGATCGGGAAAACCGCCGACGCCTTTATTCACCAACAACAGCTTTCCCAACACGTAGTACGCCACGAAGGTGAAGACGCATACGGCGATGGTGGCGGTGCAGTATGGGAAGAGCGGATGCGGTACGCACATGAAGGGGTCGAATATCTGCAGATACAGAACAATCGACGCAATGAAAACCCCGATCGCAACCCAGTTGAAACCGCCCCAGAAGTAATACTTCGAACCGCGGGCGTTGTTGTACGCGTCGCGGATCGATATATGCTTCTTCCTGAAAAGGTAGTAGTCGACCAGCTGCATAATCGAGATGGGCGCGCACGTCATGCTGGAAATGCCCAAAATGATATAGAAGTTCGCGTACAGGTCTTCTGCCCAAATCATGCCGATGAAGGCAACGATGATGATGAGCCCCGTCACCTTGCCCCAGGAGAGCTTCAGGAAGCCCTTCACCTGTTTCAAGCCGATACCCAGGTTGTAGAGCATGACGGAGCATGCGGTGATATCGGCGCTTATCACCAGCAGCAACGCGATCGTGCCGAGCGCCAGGCCGCCCATGGGAATCATCCATGCGGTCGGGTCGGTGGCTCCGATGAGCAGCGCCGCAGCAACGCCCATGACGGTGCCCAAAGTCGCCGCGAACACCAGGCCGATAATGTTGGGCCAAAACGCCGCCCTCGTGGTCTTGCACAGCTTAGCCAGACCGCCCATGTTCGGCCACCACGAGAATCCGGCGCCAAGGCTCAGCTCGAACGCGATGAGGAAATTGAGCCACTCGCTATCGAACGGCGCGAGGGGCTGAGCGGCCAGGACGGTGTCCCAACCATAGTTCGCGCTGATAACCACCGCAAGAAACAGCAGGATGATAATGAAAATGGGAGCCACGATGGTGTTCATCTTCTTCAAGAGCACCGGGCCCTTCCAAGCAACCATCCAGCAGACTGCGCCAGCCACCATCGACAGGATAACCACCGGCAATCCCGTTCCGATGTCTATCCCGCTGAATCCCAATACGATGTTCGCCACCGCTTTGGCGACCATCATGCACAAGATGATGAGCCACGCGATAACGAAGACGGACATCAGCACCAGGAACACCTTCGTGCCCTTCCCGCCGAGCACGCCTCGGACCGAGGTAAAGGCGTCCACGCCGTATTTCGAAGAGATCACCTGCGTTGCCAGAGACATGAGCAGCACCGCCACGATGTTGCCCGCAATGGAGGCAACGAGTGCCGTTTGCACCCCCACGTACGTGGCGAGCGTACCGCCCGTGATGAAGCACCACGCTGCACAGGCAAAGCCGGTGATGACGACCGTTTGATCTTTGAAACCGTAAATGCGCTCGCTCTTGAGAACGGGCATCGACTCGCTTTGAGCCTCGTTATTGACATCTGTTCCAGCCATACTGCACCTCCTTAAAACCCCTTAAAAATACAGGACCGCATACCAGAGCACTGGCAACACCCCGAGTACGACGAACATCGCGGCGATAAGCACGTTGTCGGTCTTGTTCAGCCCTGCAACAAGCGTTCCTTCGCGTTCCGCTCGCTCTATTTTCGCGATGCGTTCGAACAGTTCGCCTTCGTGCTCTTCGTCGAAGTTCGTATGACCCCCGATTTCGGATCTGATTTCCTCTACATCGCTCATGACAGCTCCTCCTAGGACGTTTCAAAAAGGATGCACGGGCCCCAGCCCCTGCGCCCGGAGCCCGCGCTCTCCAATTTTTCGATTGCTGACCAGGTCGTTACGCCGAAGGCTCCTGCTGCGTGATGCAATGAATGTTGCCTCCGCCGTAGACGACTTGGCGGGAGTCCACGCCGACGCACTCGAATACGCCCGCGCCCCACGTCTCGTCGTAGATGCTCTGGAGCGTCTCTACGGCGCGCGCGTCGTTGGCGTCGCCGTACTGCGGCACGATGCAGCCGTGGTTGGTCACCAGGTAGTTCATGTACGAGGCGATCTGAGGCTCGTCCTGCGCGGTTCGCGGGTTGACGAGGTCGATGGAGGCAGCCTCCGCTTCGGACATATAGCAGGGCTTCTCGGGCATGGGCAGCTTGTAGACCTTGAGCTTGCGTCCTTTTGCGTCGGTGGCGTTGGAAAGCGTCTCGTAGATCTCGTGGCATTGCCGGTAGAAGGGGTAGTCGGGATCGTCCGTCCAGATGCAGGCCATCACACCGGGCGCGATGAACGTCGCGCAGTCGTCGATATGCCCATTGGTCACGTCCGGGTCGATGCCCTCCTTGACCCAGATCACCTTGTCGATCCCGAGATACTTCTCGAGCTCGGCGGTCATGTAGTCGCGCAGCTCGTCGCTGAACGGCGCGTACGTGCGCGCGTACTGCGGCCAGTCGCCCGCATCGGGCTCGTCGGCGACCAGGGCGCAGGCGGTCCTGCCGGCGGACAGCAAGCAGGATTCGGTGACGACGAGCGTGCCCTCGCCGTCAACGGTGATCGAGCCGCCTTCGAGGATCACATGGTCGGGCCGATAGGTGCGCACGCCAACGTAGTCGGCCATCTTCCGGGCGATCTCAGCGTCCTTGTCCCAGGGGAAGTACAGGCCGTCCACCAGGCCGCCGTAGGCGTTGAAGTGCCAGTCGGTCGCGGCCTTGCCGCCCTTGCCGTCGACGAGGAAGGTGGCGCCGGTGTCGCGGAACCAGGCGTCGTTGATGCTCATCTCCAGCACCTTCACGCGCTCGTTGTCCTTGAACACCGCCGTGCAGTTGGCGTAGTCGGCCTCGTTGCAGCACATCACGACGGGCGTGAACCGGGAGATCGCATGCGCAATGCCTGCGTAGGTGCGCTGGGCGGGGACGGCGCCGAAGGCGAACGTGTCGGGACGGTTGGGCCAGCCCATCCAGACGCGATCCTGCGGGGCGAACTCGGCGGGCATGAAAAAGCCGTCGGCTTTGGGATGAGACATGGATTCGGTGATCTGATTCATTCGATCTACCTCCTAATCGCATTGCATGATTGCGGAAAACGAGCCGCAGCTCGCTTGCGGGGCTGCGGCTCGTTGGCGGGTTCTAGAAGTCGTAGTTGTGAATACGGGGGGTGAGCAGGTCTTCGACCTTGCCCTGATAGTGGTTCTCGAGAGCCTCGCTCGTGTTGCGACGCAGAGGCCACAGGATGTAGACCAGGATGCCGCGCTGCGCGTAGAGTCGGTTCTCGCCCAGCGGAAGCAGAGCGGACTGGGGCCCGTCCCAAACCGCGTCGGTCATCTCCCAGTTGCGGTTTCCGGGCAGGTAATGCATGACCCACGCGCTCTTCGGAGCATGGGACAGGAGCTCTTCGTTGATCTGGTACTTCGGATAGAAGACGTCGAAGGCTTCTTCCTCGCTCACGCCTTCCTTGTGGTAGTTCACGACGCCGGTGTAGAAGAAGTCCGTTTCCGGGGCGTACTCGATCGGGTCCTCGATGCAGATGATTTCTCCGTTGCCGTCCTCGGCGGCCTGCTTGCGGCACTGCTCGAGAAGATCCTCGCTCGGCCAGAATTTCTTGGGACCCGCGCAGATGACGCGGATGCCCAGACGGGGGAAGAGCGAGAGATGGTCCATGAAGACGCAGTCGAAACCGTCGGCACCGTCGCCGAGCCACATGAAGGTGCAGTCGGAGAGCTTCTTTCCTTGAGGCTTGCGCTCGATCATCGTGATGAGGTCGGCGATGACCTGCGTCGGATGGTGCTGCTCCTGGCTACCAAAGCCGTCGGCGCGGAAATCGTTGCAGCTCATGCCGGAAATGACGGGGACGGTGGAGTTTGCCACGACCTCGTCGATGACGCGCTGGCTCTTGCTGCGGATCATGATGGCGTCTGCCATGCTCGAGATGATGGCCGCGGTCTCGGCGATGTCCTCCTGACCGGAGCCTGAGTGCAGAGAGCTGCCACCGAGGAACATGGCATGCCCGCCGAACTGGGTCATCGCGGTCTCGAAGCTCACGCGAGTGCGGGTAGACTGCTGGTCGAACATCATCGCAAGGGAGACGTCCTTGAGAAGGGGGAGGCGCACGCCTTTCTCTTCCATTTCCTTGAGCAGCAGACAGGTGTCGAGCAACTCGTTGATCTGCTCGACGCTCCAGTCGCTCAAACGATTCATGTCCATGTAGTGTTCGTGCTTCACTTCCATCACTCCTTAGACTTCGCGGAACACCGCCTCTCGGGCTCCATTGGGTAAGAAGTGTATGGACGAGCGGGAGTAACCCTCAATGACCCCTCGGAGCCATTTCGAAGGTGAGGGCATCGGTACGATGGGGTGTTACCGCGCGTTCGGCGTGCGCGACGGCGGGCGAACCGCGTGAGATCCGCGTCGGATCGGCGTGGAAAAGCGCTATACTGTACGAACAAGTGTTTTGGTTGTCGTGAAACGAGGAGGCGACGGTGGCGAAGGAGCGCACGTACGTGTGCATCGACTTGAAGAGCTTCTACGCGAGCGTCGAGTGCGTCGACCGCGGGCTCGACCCGCTCGCCGCGAACCTCGTCGTGGCCGATCCCGAGCGTACGGAGAAGACCATCTGCCTGGCCATCACGCCGTCGATGAAGGCGCTCGGCCTCTCGAGCCGCTGCCGCGTGTTCGAGATCCCCGCGGGCGTGGACTACGTCATGGCGAAGCCGCGCATGCAGCGCTACATGGAGGTGTCGGCCGACATCTACTCGATCTACCTGCGCTACGTGTCGCCCGAGGACGTCCACGCGTACTCCATCGACGAGTGCTTCATCGACGCGACGCCGTACCTCGCGCTGTACCGGATGAGCGCCCGGCAGTTCGCCGTCATGCTCATGGACGCGGTGCTGGCCGAGACGGGCGTGTGCGCCACGGCGGGCGTGGGGTCGAACCTGTTCCTCGCCAAGGTGGCGCTCGACATCACGGCGAAGCACGCCGAGGACCGCATCGGCTACCTCGACCAGGCCGAATTCGAGCGCTCGATCCAAACCCACCGGCCCATCACCGACATTTGGAACATCGGCCCCGGCATCGCTAAGCGGCTGGCGAAGTACGCCGTGTACGACCTGCGCGGGGTGTGCGAGATGAGCGAGAGCACGCTCTACCGCGAGTTCGGCGTGAACGCGGAGTACCTGATCGACCACGCCCACGGCGTGGAGCCCTGCACCATCGCCGACATCCACGCCTACGAGCCCGGCGGGCATTCTCTGGGAAACGGCCAGGTGCTGCCGTGCGACTATTCCTACGACGAGGCGAAGGACGTGCTCAAGGAGATGGTGGACCAGCTCGTGCTCGACCTCGTGGACAAGCGCCTCGTGGCGGCGTCCATCTCCCTGTACGTGGGCTACGCGAAGGATCCGGGGGAGCGCGCGGGCGAAGCGGACGGCGCGTTCTTCGACGGCGGGCACGGCAGGCGGCCCGCGAGCGGCCGGCGCGGGGGCGCGCATACCGGCGGCACGCGCAAGCAGGCGGATCGCACGAACCTCTACTCGAAGCTCATGCCGCGGTTCCTCGAGCTGTTCGAGGAGACGACGCGCGCCGACGCGCCCATCCGCCGCATCAACGTGGGCTTCGGCGGCGTGCTTCCCGAGGAGTTCGCCACCATGGACCTGTTCGCGGACGTGGAGGCGGAAGCCGAGGAGCGCCGGCTGCAGCGGGCCGTGCTGGCCGTGAAGGACCGCTTCGGCAAGAACGCGCTTCTGCGCGGGACCAGCTTGAAGGAGAAGGCCACGGCGCGCGAGCGCAACGAGCAGATCGGAGGCCATCATGCCTGAGCGCCGCCCCCGCGCCGACCGCGCGCAGCAGTTCATGCCCTTCGCCGCGCTCAAGGGCTACTACGACCTCATTCGCGAGCGCGAGCGCGTGGTGGAGCCGAAGCGCGAGCTGACCGAAGAGGAGGCGCTCGAGCTGTCGCAGCGCCTCGCGCAGGTGGAACGCCGGACGATGGCGAGCGTCGTCTACCACGACGGCGAGGCGTACGTGACCGCGCGCGGCCTCGTCAGCGACATCGACCTCGCCGGCCGCACCATCACCGTCGTCCGCACCCGCATCCCCTTCGACGATATCGCGGAGATCGACGGGGATGCGCTCTAGGCCGAACCGCCGCCGACGCGCAAGAGGTCCGAGCGTCTGAGCGGAGGCGCCCGCAGGGCGCCGTAGTCTCTCAGACGCTCGGCTCCACGAAGCGAGCGAGGGCGTCGTTCCAGTAGCGCAGATACGTGCGGGCGTCGTTGCCGTCGAGGTCGAGCTGGTAGAGCCTGAACACCACCGTGCGGTTCTTCGGCTGCCATTGCTCTTCGTAGGTGTAGCGGTAGCTCATGCCGAGGCGCTTCATCACTTCGCCGCTGCGCGGGTTTCGCACGTCATGCGTGGCGGTGACGAAGGGCACGCCGTCGGCTCGCAGCCGCTCGAGGACGACGGCGCACGCTTCGGTGGCGATGCCCTGGTGCCAGAATGAGGAGCGCAGGCCGTAGCCGAGGTCGTGGCTTTCGCCCAAGCTGGCATGCACGTAACCGATGGGCGCGCCGCCGTCTTTCAGGCAGACGGCATAGGCATAGCCGCGGGGCTGCCGATAGACGCTCGCGTAGCGTTCCTCGAACACCGCGCGCGCCTCCTCCAGCGACTTCACGGGGAACCAGGGGAGGAAGGTGTTCGTCGTCTCGTCGGCGTAGATGGCGAAGAGGTCGTCGAGATCCTCCTCGTCAAAGCGCCTCAGGCGAAGCCGCTCCGTTTCCAGGTCGGGCGTGTTGAGCGGGTTCGAGGATGCGGTTTCGGGCCTCATGCCAGGTACCTCCCGGTGATGCTTTCGGGGTTCTCGGCTATCTCGGCGGGGGTGCCGACGGCGACGATGCGGCCGCCGGACTCGCCGCCGCCGGGGCCGAGGTCCACCACGTAGTCGGCGTTCGCGATGACGTCGAGGTCGTGCTCGATGACCACCACGGTGGCGCCGTGGGCGACGAGGTTCTCGAACACGCGCAGCAGGGTGCGCACGTCGAGCGGATGCAAGCCGATGGTGGGCTCGTCGAACACGAACACGGCGTTGTCCTGCGTGCGCCCCATCTCGCTGGCCAGCTTGAGGCGCTGCGCCTCGCCGCCCGACAGCGCCGGCGTGGCCTCGCCGAGGGTGAGATAGCCCAGCCCCAGGTCGTGCAGCGTGTCCAGGCGGGCGCGCACCTTCTTCAGGTCGGAGGCGGGCGTGCGCGCCTCGTCCACCGTCATGGACATGAGCTGGGGCAGCGTGCAGCCGGGGTCGTCGCAACCGGCGCCCGGCCGATGGACGAGATCGGCCTCGGGCGCGTAACGCGAGCCGCCGCACGCGGGGCAGACGATGTCCACGTCGGGCAGGAACTGCACGTCCAGGCTGATGGAGCCCGTGCCGTCGCAGACGGGGCAGCGCAGCTTGCCGGTGTTGTAGGAGAAATCGCCCGCCTTCAACCCGGCCGCCTTCGCCTCGAGCGTGCGCGCGAAGGCGCGGCGCAGCTCGTCGTGCACGCCGGCGTAGGTGGCCACGGTGGAGCGCACGTTCGAGCCGATGGGCGTGGCGTCGATGAGGTTCGCCCGCTCGATGCCCGCGGCCTCGACGCGCTTCACGTGGGAGGGGAGCGCGCTGCCGCTCGCGTTCGCCGCCAGCGCCGGGATGAGGCTCTCCAGCACGAGCGTCGTCTTGCCCGAGCCGGACACGCCGGTGACGGCGGTCAGGCGGCCGCGCGGGATGGCCGTCTCGAGCGGCTTCACGGTGTGCAGCGCGTCGGTGGCCAGCTCGATGCGGCCGCGGGCGAACACCTCGTCTGCGGGGATGCGCTCGCGCACGCGCACGGTTTCCGCGCCCGACAGGAAGCCGCCGATGAGCGAGGCAGGGTTCGCCTCCACCTCGGCCAGCGACCCCTGCGCGACGACGCGCCCGCCGTCGGCGCCCGCGCCCGGGCCCATCTCCACCAGCCAGTCCGCCGCGCGCAGGATGTGCGCGTCGTGGTCCACCATGACCACGGAGTTGCCGTCGGCGATGAGGTCGCGCATGACCTCGATGAGCCCGTCGATGTTGGACGGGTGCAGGCCGATGGACGGCTCGTCCAGCACGTACAGCACGCCGGTGGTGCGGTTGCGCACGGCGCGGGCCAGCTGCACGCGCTGGCGCTCGCCGGTGGACAGCGTCGAGCCCGCGCGGTCGAGCGCGAGGTAGCCCAGCCCCAGGTCGACGAGGCGGCGCGCCGTGTGCTGGAACGACTCGACGATGCTCGCCGCCATGCGCCGCATCTCGGGCGGGAGGCCGCCGGGCACGGCGTCTGCCCATGCGACCAGCTCCTCGAGGGTCATCTCCGACGCTTGCGCCAGGTTGATGCCCGCCACCTGCGGTTTGCGCGCCTGCTCGGACAGGCGCGTGCCGTGGCAGACGGGGCAGGTGCCCTGCTTGAGGAAGCGGGCCACGCGGCGCAAGCCCTTCTCGTCCTTCACCTTCGCCAGCGCGTTCTCCACGGTGTAGACGGCGTTGAAGTAGGTGAAGTCCAGCTCGGCGAAGGCGTCGGTCTTCTTCGCCTTGTACAGGATGTGCTTCTTCTCGGCGGGGCCGTGGAACACGATGTCGCGCTCCTCGGGCGTGAGCTGGTTGAACGGGACGTCGGTGCGCACGCCCATCTCAGCCGCAACCTGCTTCATGAGGTCCCACATGAGCGTGCTCCACGGCACGACGGCGCCCTCGTCGATGGTGAGGCTCTCGTCGGGCACGAGCGACGCCTCGTCCACGGTGCGCACGATGCCCGTGCCGTCGCACTCGGGGCAGGCCCCGTCGCTGTTGAAGGCCAGCTCCTCGGCGCCGGGGCCGTAGAACTCCACGCCGCAGACGGGGCACGTGATGGGCCGCTCGGCGGCCACGTTGAGCGTAGGCGGCACGCGGTGGCCGTTGGGGCACACGTGGCTGCCCGTGCGCGAGAACAGCAGGCGGAGGCTGTTCAGCAGCTCGGTGGAGGTGCCGAAGGTGCTGCGCACGCCGGGGACGCTCGGGCGCTGGTGCAGCGCGAGGGCGGCGGGCACGTAGAGCACCTCGTCCACCGAGGCGTGTTCCGCCTGCGTGAGGCGCCGGCGCGTGTAGGTGGACAGCGCCTCGAGGTAGCGGCGCGACCCCTCGGCGTACAGCACGCCGAGGGCGAGCGACGACTTGCCCGACCCCGACACGCCCGCGATGCCCACGAGGCGGCCGAGCGGGATGTCCACGTCGACGTTCTTCAGATTGTGCACGCGCGCGCCGCGCACCTGGATGCGATCGGGCGCGGGCGCATGGGTGTGCGCGATGGGTTCCATGTCGGTCGGTTCGCCTGCTTTCCTCGACGGTTTCCTTGACATGGTACTGCACCGTGCGCCGCCGCCGTTCTCAGATGCCGGCTTTTACGCGTTTCGTTCACGTCCGGACACGTTGCCGGGCGCGTTTATCCGAGATAGCTCTGCGCGCGCAGAACCGCGTTGTCCCGCAGGTTGTGGTAATAGAAGGGGTAGTCGCTCGCGTGGAACACGCCCTTGGGGAATAGGGCGGCCATCTCCTCGGGGAAGCTGAACTCGTCGACGTCGACCGTGGTGCACATGACGGTGCCTCGCTCGAGGTTGACCGTCGCGTCGGCGAGGCCCTCCACGTCCTCGTAGCCTCCCGCTTCGTCGTAGAAGCGCGACCCGAGGTTCAGGCTGGCGGCAGCGGGCTCGTCGGTGCGCGTCCACGACAAGGGGTTGATGGCCACCGATCCGGGCAGGGCGACCGGGCTCGCGCCCCCGATTTCCGGCGCCTCCGTGTTGTAGGAGACGATAACCCCTGTGTCGTCCGGTCCCTCGGCGAACTTCAAGTGGGGGTTGTCGTCGAGGTCTTGCTGGGTGACCGAGTAGCCGACGACGTAGGCAGCCACCATGCGCCCGTAGACGTCAGGGTGCTCCTGCATGTACTCGATGAGCAGGCATTTGATCATCTCGGAGCCCTGCGAATGCCCGGCCAGTATGAAGGGGCGCCCATCGTTGAAGTGCTCGAGGTAGTAGTCGAAGGCTGCAACCACGTCGGTGTAGGGCACGCCGTACACGTAGGACTTCTGCTCGTCTTGCGGCAGGGGGAGCAGGTACGTCGCGTCGAGCTGGCGGTAGTAGGGTGCGAACACGTTGCCGGCGTCCTCGTAGGCCGAAGCCTGGGAGACGAGGTTGCGAGGCGCCCCCTCGCGCATGCTTCGGTTGTCGATCGCGGCCACGTACGGCTCGCCTTCTTGGCGGGTCCACGCAGTGGGGTAGAGGTAGAAGATGTCCACCGGCTTGTCGGGTTGCGCGGCGACGTGCAGCCAGTTGCCTTCGTTGGCGTAGTCGGAGGGCTCGATGGAGTCGCCCTGCTGCGGCGGCGCGGAGAGGTCGGCGTCGCTTGGCGGTGTCGCGCATCCTGCGGCGACGATCAGCGTGAGGGCGAGCAATGCGATGACGGGCGCGATCTTCTTCATAACGGTCCTCCTCGGGCTCTTATGAAGCTGCTGATGCTTGATTACAGTATACCTTGAAACGCCGGATGAACGCGCGAGGTTGAACGGTGGCGCAGGGAAACGACCGCTTGCCCTCGCGAAGATGCCGGAAAAATGAACTTTTCGATTCCCGGCTAGTTCAAGTTCAATATCGTGGTGTAATGAGTTCAATTTAGTTGGTGCAGAAATTGAACCTCGGAGGGCTTATGAGCCAACAGGAAACGTTTGCGGAACGCCTCGCCCGGTCGATGGAGGCCAAGGGCTTCAAGCAGGCCGATCTTATCAGGTTGGCCGCCGAACAGGGAATGAGGCTGGGGAAAAGCCAGGTCAGCCAATATGCGAACGGCAAAACGCTTCCTCGTGCCCCGGTGGTGCGCGTCTTGGCGGGTATCTTGGAAGTCGAACCTGCCTGGCTGTTGACGGGCGCAGAAATTGAACCCGGTGCGTGCGACGATGTGCCTGTCGCCGAAACCCCCTGCGCCGAAGCCGGAACCGAACCCGAAACCACCGAACCGAGGAGCGAGCCCATGCGCGAGATCAAGAAGTCGACGAAGCTGGACAACGTGCTGTACGACGTGCGCGGGCCCGTGGTGGAGGAGGCCGAGCGCATGGAGGAGGCCGGCGCGCGCATCCTGAAGCTCAACATCGGCAACCCGGCGCCGTTCGATTTCCGCGCGCCCGAGGAGATGGTGTTCGACATGAGCCGCCAGCTGGCCGAGTGCGAGGGCTACTCGTCGGCGAAGGGCCTGTTCTCGGCGCGCAAGGCCATCATGCAGTACGCGCAGCTCAAGCACATCGAGGGCGTCGACATCGACGACGTGTACACCGGCAACGGCGTGAGCGAGCTCATCAACCTCAGCATGCTCGCGCTGCTCGACAACGGCGACGAGGTGCTCGTGCCCTCGCCCGACTACCCGCTGTGGACGGCCTGCGTGACGCTGGCCGGCGGCACGCCCGTGCACTACGTGTGCGACGAGCAGGCGGAATGGTACCCCGACATGGACGACATCCGAGCCAAGGTGACGAGCCGCACGAAAGCCCTCGTCATCATCAACCCGAACAACCCCACCGGCTCGCTCTACCCGCGCGAGGTGCTCCAAGAGCTCGTCGACATCGCGCGCGAGCACAACCTCATCATCTTCTCCGACGAGATCTACGACCGCATCGTCATGGACGGCCTCGAGCACGTCTCCATCGCCTCGATGGCGCCCGACGTGTTCTGCGTCACGTTCAGCGGCCTGTCGAAGTCGCACATGGTGGCGGGCTACCGCATCGGCTGGATGGTGCTGTCGGGCGACAAGGCGCGGGCGCGCGACTACATCCTCGGCGTCAACATGCTGTGCAACATGCGCATGTGCTCGAACGTGCCGGCGCAGTCCATCGTGCAGACGGCGCTCGGCGGTCACCAGAGCGTGCAGAGCTATATCGTGCCGGGCGGTCGCGTGTACGAGCAGCGCGAGTACGTGTACAACGCGCTCAACGACATCCCCGGCGTCACCGCGGTCAAGCCCAAGGCGGGCTTCTACATCTTCCCGAAGCTCGACGTGAAGAAGTTCAACATCGTGGACGACGAGAAGTTCGCGCTCGACCTGCTGCACGAGAAGCGCCTGCTCGTGGTGCACGGCGGCGGCTTCAACTGGAAGAAGCCCGACCACTTCCGCGTGGTGTACCTGCCGCGCATCGAGGTGCTCGGCGACGCCATGCGCGACCTCGGCGACTTCCTGAGCCGCTACCGCCAGGCGTAGCGCGCGAGAGGCGCCGCCGTGGCCGCGACGGCGGTCATGGCGTCAGTTTGCGGCATCGGTTCGTGGCGGAAAACGGGAGTTTTTCGTCGTGAAGCGGGGTGTGTCGCGGACGCCCCCGAATGCGGAATACGGCGACCTGGGGAAACGTCGGCGCGCGCAAGCGCCCTTGTCCGCGAGGCCTCGTTTTCGGCTCGAAAGCGACGAATATCTCCCAAAACCTGCCACGAGTCGGACGATCGGGCCGCGCGCCGGGAGCGGCGCGCGGCCTCAGCGCAGCAGCTCCGCTCGCAGGGCGAACTGCTTGCGCGCGTAGTCTTGGCAGCTCGGCCTGATCCTGGCCCCCAGATGACCGGCGAGGATGCGCGCGAACCGCTCGTACTCCTGGCGGTTCGCCACCTGCCGCCACGTGGCCGTCATCACGGTCAGCCCGAGGGATTCGAGCGCGTTGCGCCGGGCGGCGTCGGCGGCGATGCGCGTCGGGCCCGTGTGGCAGAGCGTGCTGTCGTACTCGACGGCGACGTTTTGCTCGGGCCACAGCAGGTCGCAGCGGAAATGGGATCGGTCGGCGGCCCACCGGTTGCGCTTGCCGAGGGGGATGACGGCGTTCATCCGCGGATGGGCGATGTTGCTGCCGCCGCGCGCGTAGGGCAGCGTCAAGAGCATGGACAAGGTCGATTCCCGGGGCGATGCCGACAGGGCCAGCACGTGGGGGAGCGCGACGCGTGCGGGCCCCGCGCCTCGGACGGCCCCCGCTTGGTCGAGGTAGGCGGCTATGCTGTCCGGGGTGGCGAGCGGGCTCCGGTTTCTCACGCCGAACGGGCGGCTGTCGTCGGGAGCGTAGGTTCCGCAGAGCTCGTAGCCGAGGTGCACGGCGCGCGCGAAGCTCAGCGAAGCGGCCAGGTGCGCGAACGCGAGCTCGGGGCAGGCGACGAACAGGGGCTCTTCGGCGCCCTCGAGGGCGATGGCTCGAAACGAGCCGCTCGGGAGGGAGCGCGCTTGATGCACGACCACGTGCGGCGTGCTTTTGCGGCGCCCGTCGAGCGCGAGGACGTGCAAGGGCGCGGAGAACGTTCCGCAGCTCAGAAGCGCGCGCTCGGAGGAGGAAGCGGGCGCCGGCGCGCATGCCGGCGCGTCCCGAAGGGCGCAGTCCGCGCGGGGAGGGCCCGCGTCGCTTGCGGCGGAGCGCCAGAATTCGAGTGCGGATATGTGGGACAGCACGATGCTCATGCCGCGAGCGTACCACGAAATAAGGCCAGTTGAGCCCACGATTTTCGCGCGTGGGATCCGCGTAAGAACCGCGCGAGAACCGCATGCGAACCGTGCAAGAACCGTGCGAGAACCGCGTGTGTTCCGCGCAAGGTTCCGACGCTGGCGGCCGCGTCCTCCTCGGGAATCGGCGGGGCGCGGCTACCCCTCGTCCCGCTTGCCGCGCTGCTTGTCGGCGTACATGGCGCGGTCGGCGCGGCGGATGAGGTCGTTGAGGGTGAACGGCGCCTCGCTCCAGGCGCTGCCCACGGCGGCGGTGGCGGTCACCTGGCGCTCGTCGGCCAGCTCGCGCATGCGCGCCGTCCAGCGCTCCACCAGCCCTGCCAGCTCGCCTTCCGCGCCGTCGCAGGCCACCACGAGGAACTCGTCGCCGCCGTAGCGGTAGCCGTGCACGCGCTCGTCGGCGATCGAGGCGATGCCGTCGGCCACGAGACGCAGCAGCACGTCGCCCTGGTCGTGGCCCTCGCTGTCGTTCACCGTCTTGAGGTGGTTCACGTCGAAGAACAGCACGCCGCACGACGCGAGGTCGCGGTACGCGTCGGTTTTCATGTGCGCCAGCTTCGTGCGGTTGAACAGCCCGGTCAGCTCGTCGTGCTCGGCCATCGCGCGCTCCTCCACGGCCAGCTGGTCGGTCAGGTCGGTGTAGTAGCCGCTCAGCAGCAGGTTGCCATCGCGGTCGTCGGTCACCCGGTAGAACACCTGCATGGGCACGTAGCTGCCGTCGCCGCGGAACAGGCGCAGGCGCAGCGTGATGGTCTCGCGGGAGGCGATGAGCTTCTCCAGCTCGCGCTTCGCCATATCGTTGTCGTCGGGATGGACCCCGGTGAAGCCGTCCGTGCCGTAGTACGCGAAACACTCGTCGTGGCTCATGCCGCTCATGCGGCAGAACTCCTCGTTCATGAACAGCGGCACGGTCCTGCCGTCGGGGCTCACCCTCTGCTGCACGAAGCCGCCGGGCATGTCGTTCATGAGGTCGCGCATGACGCGGTTGTCGCGCAGGATCTGCTCCTCGCTGTCGCGGCGCTGCAGGATGGCGGCCACGGAGTCACCGAGACCGCCGAGGTGGTCGATGTGCGCGACGTTGCGCCGCGGGTTGTCCACGCCCAAGAACCCGCTCAGCTTCCCGCCGCTGTGCAGCGGGACGAGGACGAGGCTGCGCACGCCGCGATCCCGGATGCCGAAGTCGGGCACGTCGCCCGTGTCGTCGAGGTACAGGCTCGCGCCGCCCTCCAGCAGGCCCAGCGTGCGCGCTTGCCGCTCGAAGGGGACGCCTTGCAGGCGCTCCTGCTCCGACGTCGCCCCCGGCGCGCAGAACTCGTAGGTGTTGCTCGACAGCCGACGCCTTTCGTCCAGCTCGAAGACGTAGGCGCGGTCCCCGTCGAAGTACGCCGCCGTCTCGCCGAGCGCCGAGCGGATGGCCTCGTCGGGATCGTCGCCCATCAGCAGGTAGCGGGACACGTCGCTCAGCAGACGCAGCTGCTCGTTCGTCTCCTGCGCCAGCTGCTCGGCCCGGCGCTGGTCGGCCAAGGCGACGCTGAGCGAGCGCGTCTCCTCGCTGATGGGCGTGTAGGTGGTGTACATGACGGTTTTGCGCGCTTCCTTCGCCACGATGCGCCCCACGAGGTGGAACGCCAGGTAGCTGCCGTCGCCCTTGAGCGTGCGGATGTCGCATTCCGTGTCGCGCCCGTGTTCGACGGCCTCGCCGATGGCGCGCATCATGCGGTCGCGGTCGTCGGGGTGGATCGCCTGGATGGCGTCGTGGGTGCGCAGCTCGTCGCCGCTGCGCTGCACGAACTCGGCGTAGCGCTTGTTGATGTGGGACGCGTGGATGGCGCCGTCGGCGTCGATCTCGAAGATGATGGCGCCGCACGGCAGGTTGTCCAGCAGCTCCTTGCGACGCTCCTCCAGCTCGGTCTCGGGGGTCATGTCCACGTAGTAGGCGTTCATGCACTGGGAGCCGTCGGGCTCGTCGGTGACGCGGTAGAACGCCTGGAACGGCAGGTACCCCCGCTCCTTGTGCCGGAAGCGGGCGCGCGCCGAGAACATCGCGGACTCCTCCATGGCCTTCGCGGCCGCCCGCGTGAGCTCGGCGACGTCGTCGGGGTGCACGCCGGCGTACGCGTCCTCGGTGTACAGCTCCATGGCCTCGTCGTGGGTCATGCCCATGATCTGGCAGAACCCGTCGTTGATGAACGCGGGCACGGCGCTGCCGTCGGGCCGCATCCTCATCCGCACGAAGCCGCCCGGCGTGTCGTTCATGAGGCGCTGCATCAGCTCGTTGTCCTGCTCCATGCGCGCGACGTGGTCGCGGCGGATGAGCATCGCCGCGATGCAGTCGCCGAGGGCCGCCAGCTGGCCGATGTGGCGCGCGCTCTGCCGCGGGTCGTCGACGCCCGCGTAGCCGATGAGCGCGCCGTCGCTCCACAGGGGCACGAGCAGCACGCTGCCGATGCCCTGGAGCTTGAGGATGTCGCGCTCCTCCTTGGCCTCGGCCGACGGCGCGCTCACGTCCTCGATGAACACGGCGCGCCCCTGGCGGAACTCGTCCATGATGTAGCTTTGCCGCCAGAAGGGGATGCCCTGCAGGTTCGCCTGCTCCGAGACCACGTCGCGGGCGCACACCTCGTAGGTGTTGGACGACTCGCGCTTGTCGCGGTCGAACTCGAAGATGTACGACCGCTTCCCGTCGAAGTGCTCGCGGATCTTCTCGAGCGCCTGCTGGATGGCCTCGTCCGGGTTCTTGCTGACCAGCAGGAACCGCGATATGTCGTTGAGGAACACGAGCTGCTCGTTGATGTCCTCGGCCCGTCGCTCGGCCTTGAGCTGGTCGGCGTGGGCGACGCCCACGGAAAGCTCGTCGTCGCTGATGGGCGTGCACGTGGCGTAGATGAGGCTGGAGCCGTCGTCCTGCGGCTCGGTCTTGCCCACGACGTGCATGGCGAGATAGCCGCCGTCACCGTGCAGCACGCGGTAGTCGCACATCATCCGCTCGTCGTCGGCGCCGTCGCGGATGGCTTCCATGATGCGCGCGCGGTCGTCCGGGTGCACGGCCTCGAGGGCGTTCTGCGCGTAGATCTGGCTCTCGCTGCGCGCGACCAGGTTCTGGAACTGCTTGTTCACGTGGAGGACGCTGATGCCGCCGTCGCCGATCCGGTAGATGGCCGCGCCGCACGGCAGGTTGTCCAGCAGCTCCTTGCGGCGCTCCTCCAGCTCGGTCGCGGCCGTGGCGTCGGTGTAGTAGCTGTTGATGTGCTTGACGCCCTCGCTGCCGGTGCTTACGCGGAACGAGGCCTGGATGGGTATGTAGCCGCGCGTCTTGTGGCGAAGGCGTATGCGGGTGGACAGCACGTCGTCCTCGTCCGTCATGCGCCCGACCGTCCCGCCGAGCTCGGACAGGTCGTCGGGGTGCACGAGCGCGAACGCGGAGGAGGCGAAGGCCTCGGCCACCTCGTCGCGCGTCATGCCCAGCAGCTGGCAGAACCGATCGTTCGTGAAGGTGGGCACGAGCGAGCCGTCCGCCTCGACGGCCGCCCGGCCGAAGCCGCCCGGCGTGTCGTTCATCAGGCGCTCCATGGACTCGTTCAGGTCCTCGAGCTGCTTCAGCGCCCGCTTCTGCTCGGAGATGTTCTCGACGAGGAAGTACACTTCGTTCCTGAAGCGGCCCTGGGCGATGGTGCGGCCGCGGTAGCGCAGGTGCTCCCGGTGCGAGGGATTCGTCTTGACCAACGAGAACGCCAGCTCGCCGGACACTTCCCGGCCGCGCCGCGCCGCTTCGTCCACCTCGTCGCGCAAGCGCGCCGCATCCTCGCCGGACAGGCAGGTGAGCGGGTCGATCTTGAGGAGCTCCCCGAGGGTGAGCGGGGTGTTCAGCGTCTCGCGGAACTTCTCGTTGGCGCGGATGATCTCGCAGCCGTCCTCGGTGAACTCCGCGACGCACGCGCCGCCGACGTAGCTGTTGAAGATGAGCGACTCGAGCGATGCGGGGCTCCAGAACGTGCTGCTGTCCAGCACGTCGATCGTCTCGAACGTGTTGGCGTCGCTGGCCTTCTGGCAGGCGTCGAACTTCTCCTCGAACGCCGCGGGGGGCAGGGGACGGTCGTAGAGGTAGCCTTGCACGATCGAGCAGCCGATGGAGCTGAGGAAGTCGGCCTGCTCCCTCGTCTCCACCCCTTCGGCGATGATCTGCACGCCGATCCACTTCGCCATGCGGACGACCGACTCGATGATGTTGCCGCTGCGCCCGGTGCGGTCCTCGCCGGATAGGAACATCATGTCGAGCTTCAGCACGTCGGCGGGCACGTCCTTGAGCACGTTGAAGGAGGAGTAGCCGCTGCCGAAATCGTCGATCTCGATGGTGAACCCGCGCTCCTGCAGCCGCTTCACCATCGAGATGATGAGCGCGGTGTCGAACGAGAACGCCGACTCCGTGATCTCGAGGCGCAGCAGCTCGGTGGGTACGGCGTAGGCTTCTACGAGGCCGGTGATGCGCTCGTAGAAATCGTCCTGCAGCACGTCGATGCGCGAGACGTTCACCGAGATGGGCAGCGGCTCCTTCCCTTCGTCGAGCCAGCGGCGCAGCAGCTTGCACACCTGCTCCCAGACGTACTTGTCCAGCTCGTAGATGAACCCGTTGCGCTCGAACACGGGCACGAACGCGTTCGGCGGGATCATGGCGTCCTGCTCGGGGCTGCGCCAGCGCACGAGGGCCTCGGCGCCCGTCATGGCGCCGGTCTCGTGGTTGTACTGGGGCTGCAGCCACACCTCGAACTGCCCTTCGGCCAGCGCGTAGTCCATGTGGCCGATGATGCGCTGCTCCTCGATGGACCGGCGGCGCATCTCGTCGTCGAAGTAGGCGACCGACACGTTGTAACGGCCCTTCACCGTGCGCTTCGCGAGCAGCGCGTTGTTCGTCATCTCGCTGATCGAGATGCCCTTGTCGTCGATGAGGTAGCGCCCGATGCTCAGCTGGAGCTTGAGGTGGATGTTCCGTCCCTTGAACACGCCTTCCAGCGACGAGACGAGGTCGGGCAGCAGCGCGGGCGTGTCGGCGGGCAGCAGCAGCTCGAAGTTGTCGGCCGCCACGCGGCAGGCGATGCCGTCGTAGGCGTCGACGAAGTCGGTGACGATGCGGCCGATCTGCTGCAGCACGAAGTCGCCGGTCGCGCGCCCGTACTGGGAGTTCACGGCCTTGAAGTTGTCCACGTCGCAGCATGCCAGCAGGTAGGTGCCCGCCGGCTGCGCCGCGATGCGCGCCGCGGCCTCGGACTCGAACGTATCCTCGCGGTACAGGCCGGTGAGCGGGTCGAAGCGGTGCCGGCGGTTCTCGAGCGCGTTCTTCATGCGGGCGCGTGCGAGCTTCGGCTTCACGGGCATGAGGACGACGTCGTCCGCGCCCGTCTGGAGGGCGTGCACCTGCAGCTCGTCGTCCTCTTCGGCCGCCACCGCGAACAGCGGCAGGCGATGCCCGCCGTTCAGCTGGGCGAGGCAGTCGTCGCATCCGGGCAGGGAGGGGTCGTAGACGATCGCGGCCACCGCGTTGCCGCTCAGGGCGGCGCGCGCCTCGGCGGCGGTGCGCGCGGAGACGATGGGGCGCTCCGGTTCGAAGACGCCTCGCAGCGCCGCGTCCTCGGCCTCGTCGAGGCCGAGGAAGAGCAACGAGCCCTCGGGTTCTTCCCCTGCTGCGTGTGCGCCGGCCATGTACACCTTCTTCTCGCGTGCGTCGAATCGTCGGCGCGTCAATCCTCGATACGTCGTTCGCGCACCAGTATACCAAGGAAACGGGCGCGGTAGCGCGCGTTTGGCGCGAAGGAATCATCGCGTCGAGGCCTGGTCGAGGCGGCCCGGCGCGCCCTCGGCGAGGCGGCGGGCGCCCGGGCGTCCTCGGCTCTTAGAGCTTCCCCTTGACCATGGTCAGCGAGATCTTGCCGCGGTCCTTGTCGACGCCGGACACCCAGACGGTGACGGTGTCGCCCACGGCCACGACCTCGCTCGGGTGGCGCACGAAGCGGTCGGCCAGCTTGGAGACGTGCACGAGGCCGTCCTGCTTCACGCCGACGTCCACGAACGCGCCGAAGTCCACGACGTTGCGCACGGTGCCGGCCAGCTCCATGCCGACGGCGAGGTCGTCGAAGTCGCGCACGGTGCGGTTGAACACGACGGGCGGCGCGTCGTCGCGGGGGTCGCGGCCCGGCTTCTCCAGCTCGGCGACGATGTCGCGCAGGGTGGGCAGGCCCACTCCCAGCTCGGCGGCCAGCGCGGGGAGGTCGCCGAGGCGGCTCACGATGTCGGGGACGCCGCCGCGGGCGAGCGCCTCCGGCTTCACCTTCGCGCGCTTGAGCAGCTCGCGCGCCGCCGGGTAGCTCTCGGGGTGGACGCTCGTCGCGTCCAGCGGGTTGGCGCCGCCCGCGATGCGCAGGAAGCCGGCGCAGTTCTGGAAGGCCTTGGCACCCAGCTTCGGCACCTTCTTGAGCTCGCGGCGGTCGGCGAAGGCGCCGTGCTCCTCGCGGTAGGCCACGATGTTCTTCGCCACGGCGGCGCTGATGCCCGACACGTAGCCCAGCAGGCTCGCGCTGGCCGTGTTGAGGTCGACGCCCACGCGGTTGACGACGCTTTCCACGACGCCGGTCAGCGCGCGCTCGAGCGCGGCCTGGTTGAGGTCGTGCTGGTACTGTCCGACGCCGATGGCCTGGGGCGGTATCTTCACGAGCTCGGCCAGCGGGTCCTGCAGGCGGCGGCCCAGGCTCATGGCGCCGCGCGTGGTGACGTCGAGGTCGGGGTACTCCTCGCTCGCCAGCTGGGAGGCCGAGTAGACCGAGGCGCCGGCCTCGTTCACGATGGTGTACTGCACGGGCTCCTCGATGCGCTCGAGGAGGTCGGCCACGACGTCCTCCGTCTCGCGGCTGCCCGTGCCGTTGCCGATGGCGATCACGTTGACGCGGTGCTTGCGGATGAGGGCGTGGAGCGCGGCCTGCGTCTCCTTGACCTGGGAGCGCGGCGGGGTGGGGTAGACGGTGGAGAAGTCGAGCAGCTTGCCGTACTCGTCGAGTACGGCCACCTTGCAGCCCGTGCGGTAGCCCGGGTCGAGCGCGATGACGCGCGCGCCGCGGACGGGGCGCTGCTGCAGGAGGCTCTCGGTGTTCTTGGCGAACACGCGGATGGCCTGCGTCTCGGCGCGCTCGGTGAGCTCGGCGCGCATCTCGCGGTCGATCGACGGGGCGATCAGGCGCTTGTAGCCGTCGGCGACGGCTTCCCGAAGGACGCCGGCGCAGGGGCTCTGCGGGCGCTTGACCACGCGTCGTTCCAGCTGGGAGACGGCGCCGTCCGCGTCGGCGCGCACCTTCACCCGCAGCTTCTTCTCCTTCTCGCCGCGGTTGATGGCGAGGATGCGGTGGTTGGGCACCTTGAGCAGGGGCTCGGAGAAGTCGTAGTACGCCTCGTACACGCTCTTCTCGCCCGCGTCGACGGCCTCCGCCGCGAGCGCGCCGCAGTTTTTGGTGTAGGCGCGCAGGGCCGCGACGTGCTCGGCGTCGTCCGCGATGGTCTCGGCCACGATGTCGCGGGCGCCCTGCAGCGCCTCTTCGGGCGTCGGGTAGCCGGCGGCCGGGTTCACGAGCCTCGCGGCGGCGCGCAGCGGGTCCTCCCCGTGCGGCTGCTGCGCGAGGATGAGCAGGGCGAGCGGCTCGAGCCCCGCCTCGCGCGCCTTCGACGCCCGGGTGGCGCGCTTCTTCTTGTACGGCTTGTACAGGTCCTCCACGCGCTGCATGACCGCGGCGTCCTCGATCTTCGCGCGCAGGTCGGCCGTGAGTTTGCCCTGCTCCTCGATGGCGTGCAGCACCTCGGCCTTGCGCGCCTCGAGGTTGCGCAGGTAGGAGAGCCGCTCGTCGAAGGCGCGCAGCGTGGCGTCGTCCATGCCGCCGGTGGCCTCCTTGCGGTAGCGGGCGATGAAGGGGATGGTGTTGCCCTCGTCGACGAGCGCGATGACGGCGGCCACCTGCGCCGCGGTCAGGCCGAGCTCGTCGGCGATGGTGCTTTGGATGGATGGCATGGATTGCTCCTGGACTTGGGTTCCGAATCGGGTAGCCATTATAGGCAACGGACGGCGGGCGACGGACGCGCGACCGCGCCCGCTGCGGCGAAAAGCTCTCGTTCTGCACAAAAATCACCGAGGTGAAGCGATTTCGCGGTTTTCATGACGCCGCGCTTGGCGACCGCTCCTCTCGCACGCCCGTTTGCCCAGGTCGTGAGAAACTCGAGGTTCCCTTGCGTGCGCGTCGAGCTTCACGGCGGTGATTTTTGTGCAGAACGGGCCGTCGAAGCGGATGCGGCCGTTGACTTCGCTTGGACGGGCCGGTACGCTCTCGTCGCGGATGCTTGCGCAGCATCGGGGTCGTTTTGCAGGAGCGCGAAAAAAGGGAGGCAGCGTGAACATCCAGGTGTTCGGCACCAAGAAGAGCTTCGACACGAAGAAGGCGCAGCGCTTCTTCAAGGAGCGGCGCGTGAAGTTCCAGTTCATCGACCTGAAGGAGAGGGGGATGAGCAAGGGCGAGCTCGAGTCGGCGTGCCGCGCGGTCGGCGGCATCGAGGCGCTGATCGACCCGAAGGCGAAGGACCAGGACCTCGTGGCCCTGCTCGCGTACCTCTCGCCTGACCAGAAGTTCGACAAGGTGCTGGAGAGCCAGCACGTCCTCGCCGAGCCCGTGGTGCGCAACGGCAAGCAGGCCACGGTGGGCTACGCCCCCGAGATATGGAAGATGTGGGAGTAGGGCCCGCTCGCGCGCTCGTCGTCTTCGCGCAACACGCTTCGCAAACCATCGAGGGAGGGCGCTCATGACGATTCGCCGGCAATGCAAGGTGCGGAAGGGCTTCCTCGCGGGTGCCCTGATCGTGTTCGCGTTGGCCTTGGCCGCTCTTTCGGCGTATGCGGCGACCCATCCGAATCGGGGCGCGGATACGGCGGCGACCGACGTGTTCGGGGGAGGAAATAGCCTGGTCGGCGCAAACGAAGCGCTCGTCGTCGATCTTGAGGGCGACGGGTTTGCCCCGCTGCCGTTCGATCAGGGGATCTCCTTCGATTTCGCGGATGCGGGTGACGGCGTTCGGACCGAGTGGGTTTCGGGCACGTGCGGCATCCTGGTTCGCGACCTCGACCACGATGGGGCGATTGCGAGCGGGAGGGAGCTGTTCGGCAACAATACGATGCTCGAGAACGGCGAGCTCGCCCGCGGCGCCCGCGAGGCGCTGCGCGATCTGGACGGCAACGGGGACGGGGTCGTCGATTCCGCGGATCCCGCATTCTCCGAACTCATGCTCTGGATCGACGCGGACTCCGATGCGGTTTCCCGTCCCGACGAGCTGCATGCTCTCGAGGAGAAGGGCATGGTTTCGATCGAGATATTGGACGGCGATGCCGACGGTTCGGAGGATCAGGCCAGTCCCGACCTCTCGTTTTTCCGAGTGTCGAGCAGCGGCATGCGGGTATACCGCGCGTGCGGCGTGGTTCTGTGCGACCATGCCAGCGCTTCGGCGACGTTCGAGGAGCTGCCCGTTCCCGACGACGTAGCGCTGCTTCCCGACTTTTCGGGCATGGGCGCCCTGCCGAGCCTGCATCAGAGCATGGCTCGCGACGGAACCGGTCGCCTGAAAGCATTGCTGGAGCGGTTCGTCGCGGAGTCCGATCGCGGCACGCGGTTGGAATTGACCGAGCAGGTGCTGCAGGTTTGGACGGGAGAGACCGACCGGCTCAAAGTGCTCGAGGTGCTGGCGGGCGCTTCCTACGATGGACCTACGAGCGAGCAGGCCATGGACAAGATATCGTCGGGCTACGATTGGTTGGTGACCGAGCTGTATTGCTCGCTCATGGTCGACAGCCACCTCAAGGGCTATTGCGATCGCATTCGCTTCGAGGTCATGGGCGCGGCGAACATGGGGGCTGCGGCAGATATGCTGCTTGAAACGCTGGAACGCGATCAGGCGCAGGGCGAGGAGGTTCTGATCGATTTCGTTTGCAGCATGGGCATGCTCGATCCCTATTCGACGTCGGGCAGGGAGGATCTTCGAGAAGCCTTGGACGCCGTCAACCGGCGCTACGGCGCCCTGGTCGATTCCGCGACGAACGACCTTTGGTTTTCCCAGCCGGAAGCGCGCGAGATGGAAGGGTCGTCCGATCGTGCGAATCTCTTCATCGTCGCCGAGGGCGATCATGTTTTGCTCGGAGGCGCCTCGGACGACGCGTACGTCTTCTCGGCGGGGGCCGGCGCGTGCGTCGTCAGCGATCCCGAGGGGGCGATCGCGATCGTGCTCTGGGACGGCGTCGATGCCGGGGACGTGGTCGTCGAGAAGCGCGCGCAAGGGGCGTCGCCGGATCTGTCGGATGTTCTGATAACGGTGCAGGGGCAGGAGCCTTCGATACGCGTCGAGGGGCTCGAGCGTTCGCGTGCCTGTTCGATCATCTTGTCGAAAGGGGATCCCGTAGACGCATGGGGCAGAGCGGTTGAGGTAGAATGAACGCGCAATGCAACGTCCCAACGAGGAGGATGGACATGGATGTGACGAACAAGCGGTACCTGGAGCTGCTCTCCCGGTCGTTTCCCACGGCCGACAAGGCGTCGGCGGAGATCATCAACCTCAGCGCCATCCTGAACCTCCCCAAGGGCACCGAGTTCTTCGCGTCCGACATCCACGGCGAGTACGAGGCGTTCTCCCACACCCTGAGGAACGGCTCCGGCTCCATCCGCCTCAAGATCGACGACGTGTTCGGCGACGCGCTGAGCGCCGAGGAGAAACGCTCGCTGGCCACGCTCATCTACTACCCGCGCGAGAAGACCGAGCTCGTGCTGTCGCAGGTGGACGACGCCGAGGCGTGGTACGCCGTCACGCTGCCGCGCCTCGTGGCCGTGTGCAAGCGCGCCGCCCAGAAGTACACGCGCTCCCGCGTGCGCAAGGCGCTGCCCCGCGACTTCGCGTACATCATCGAGGAGCTCATGACCGAGAACCGCCACGGGGTTGACAAGCAGGCCTACTACGCCGCCATCATCGACGCCGTCATCCGCACCGACCGCGCCGCCGCCCTCGTCGAGGCGCTGTGCCTGCTCATCCAGCGCCTGGCCATCGAGCGGCTGCACATCGTGGGCGACATCTACGACCGCGGGCCCTACCCGCACGTCATCATGGACGCGCTCATGGAGCACCATTCCCTCGACATCCAGTGGGGCAACCACGACATCGTGTGGATGGGCGCCTCGCTCGGCCAGCGCGGCTGCATCGCGCACGTCGTGCGCAACTGCGCGCGCTACGGCAACCTCTCCATCCTGGAGGACGCCTACGGCATCAACATCCTGCCGCTCGCCTCGTTCGCGCTCGACGCGTACCGCGACGACCCGTGCGTCGCGTTCGCCCTCAAGGGCAACCCGGACCTCCCGCCGCAGGAGCTGGAGATGAACGTCAAGATCCAGAAGGCCATGGCCATCATCCAGTTCAAGGTGGAGGGGAAGCTCATCGACGAGAACCCCGGCTTCGGCCTGGACGACCGCAAGCTGCTCGACAAGATCGACTACGAGCGCGGCACGGTGATGCTCGACGGCGTGGAGTACGAGCTGACCGACACGGTGTTCCCTACGGTGGACCCGGCCGACCCCTACCGCCTCACCCCCGAGGAGGAGGACGTCATGCAGCGCCTCGAGCAGGCCTTCACGGGCTGCGAGAAGCTGCAGCGCCACATGCGCTTCTTCCTGGACGCGGGCAGCCTGTACAAGATCCACAACGGCAACCTGCTGTTCCACGCGTGCGTGCCGCTGAACGCCGACGGCTCCCTCATGGAGACCGACGTGTTCGGCGAGGCGTACAAGGGCCGCGCGCTGTACGACGTCATGGAGCGCTACGTGCGCGCGGCGTTCGACGACGCCGACCCCGAGCTGGCCAAGCGCGGGCGCGACCTCCTGTGGTACCTGTGGCTGGGGGAGGGGTCGCCCCTGTTCGCGAAGAGCAAGATGGCAACCTTCGAGCTGTACCTGATCGCCGAGAAGGAGGCGCGCAAGGAGGTCAAGAACCCGTTCTATACCTACCTCAACGACGAGCGCGTGATGGCCGGCATCTTCGAGGACTTCGGGATGGATCCCGAGACGTCGCGCATCGTGTGCGGCCACGTGCCGGTGAAGGTGAAGGACGGCGAGGATCCGGTGAAGTGCCAGGGTCGCGTGCTCACCATCGACGGCGGCTTCTCGAAGGCCTACCAGCCCACCACCGGCATCGCCGGCTACACGCTGATCTCGAACTCCTACGGCTTCGTCCTGGCCGCTCACGAGCCCCTCGAGTCGATGCGCGCCGCCGTGGTGAACGAGCTGGACATCCACTCGTCGCGCAAGGTGGTCGAGCGCGTCGAGAAGCGCACGCTCGTGGCCGACACCGACACCGGCGCCGAACTCAAGCAGCAGGTGGCCGACCTGGAGCAGCTGCTAGAAGCCTACCGCAAAGGCGAGATCCCCGAGGGCGGGAAGTAGGCGGGTGTCCTTGCGGGGAGCGGGTTTGCCGTTCCCCGCCGAGGGTGGTTTGCCCCTCGGCGTCTCTACAAGAAGCGGTCGTGCAGCCAGGCGCGATAGCGCTCGACGGTGTCGCGGCACACGCTGTAGTACGCCTTCGCGCCTTCTTTCGACACTTCCACCAAGCCGGCGGAGAGCAGCATGTTCATATGATGGGAAGTGGTTGCCGGGGTAAGCTCCAGCTTCTGGGCGATTTCCAGGCTGTACAGCTTGCCCTGCTTCAGCTCGCCGAGAATCTTCACCTTACTGGGATCGCTCAGCGCTTTCGCCACCAGGGCGGCCTCGGTTTCGGTGAGGCCTTCGTTCCGTCCTCCCATCATCCTGTTCAGCAGAAGGCCGACGAAGTTGTAGTCTCCCAAGACCAGGATGATCAGGGGGTTGGCGAGCGAGGGGATGACGGGGGCTTGGGGGTTCAGCGCCACGATGCGTGACATGTTCGAGGACAGCTCGTCTTTTTCAAGCTGATCCTCAAGCTGCTCAAGCAAAGGCTCTATTTCGGATGCCAGCCTTGCGTAGGCGTGCTCGTACGTCGCGAGGTTGGCGTTGATGGCGTCGATGACAAGCGCAAGTTTTTTCCGCGGTTGTTGCAGAAGGGCGGTCATCTGCCATTTTGCCTGGTCCGACAGCTCGCTCGCCTCCAGGGCCTCGATGGGCCCTTCGTCGCTTTCCAGGAGGTCGGTTATTCCCTCGCTGATGGCGGCGGTCGCCTCTTCGTCGGAAACGGCGTCGAAGTCATCGAGCCACTGGGGGTGAAGGAGGAGGTTGATGATGAGCAGGAGTCCGAGCTCGGTCGACATGTCCTCGAACAAAGCGCTTCCCTCGGTTTGAACCGCCCTGCTCGCAAAAGCGTCATAGTAACGCTCGACCAGCGGAAAGTTCGCCGCGTACACGGCGGCGCCGTTGACCCCTAACGCGTCGAGTTTCTTTACGATCTCCTTTTTCGCCGTGTCTCCCAAATTGGGATACCCGAGCAAGCAAAAGGTTTCAAAGACTGGATTGAGTTGCAGTTTCATGTACGTGGACCTCGTTCTGTTGCGTACCTGGTTCGATTATACGCTCCAAGCGCTGGAATGAGGCAAAACCGCCCCCTTGCTCGACGAGCGCATCGTAGGTGCCTGCTTCGCCTATGCGACCTTGCTTCATGAACAGCAGGGCGTCGTAGCGTCGCAGCAGTTCTGGCCTGAGATTGTGGGTGATGGTGATCAGGGTCAGGTCTTCGATCCCGAGCAAGGCGGATTCGATGTCGTAGGCTGTCTGGATATCCACGGCATTCGTGCCTTCGTCGAGGATGAGCAGGGGCTTCTCCTCGATCAGCGCCCTCGCAACGGCGATCCGCTGACGCTGGCCCCCGGAGAGGTTGGCACCCATCTCTCCCGCCTGCGTATCGAGCCCCTGCTCGGTTTGGGCAAGGAACCTGTCAACGCCGCTTATCCTCAGGGCCCGGTTCCATTTCTCTTCCGAATAGGGCCGCCCCAGGCCGATGTTGTATCGGATGGTCTCGTCGAACAGGTACACGTCTTGGTGGATCGTGGATATGCTGGTGAGAAGCTTATCGATGTCAAGGGTGCGGAGCTCGTTCCCGTCGATGCGGATCTCGCCGGCGTACGCGCTGTGCTCGGCTGCGAGGAGGCTCATCAGCGTGCTCTTCCCGCAGCCGCTCTCGCCGATGAGAACGTACTTCCCACCCTTTTCCAGCGTCGCATCAAGCCCGGCAAGCACGGGTCGGCCTTCCGCATAACCGAAGCTCAGATTCTCGAACCGGATATCCCTCTCGAACGCCGGCTCGACCGTTCCGGTAAAACCGGATGGAGCGGGGGAGCTCAGCTCCTCGAGTCGGGCAAGCACGGGGCCGGCCCCTTGAATCTTGGGAATGCTTTGCAGGATGATCGCCACCGGTTGCACGAACATGCCCGAGAGTTGCAGAATGGCCAAGAGCGTGCCGGCAGCCATCTGCCCGTTGAGCACGAGAAACCCTGCGACCAACATGGTGCCTATCTGGAGGCCCGCGCCCATCACGCCGGCGATGACCTCGCTCAGGGCCAACAGCTTGTCGACGCCGTACTTGCGTTCCGAAAGCTCCTCGTTTTGGCGCGTGAACGCGGCTTTTGCCTGATCGACAAGCCGGTACGAGCGTATGACCTCGTAGCCTGAGAATTGGTCCTTCAGTCTCGTCGTGAAGAGGGATAGGCTCCCCGAATAGGCTTCCTGCCGCTTGCCGATGGGCTTGCCCAGGCTGGCCGGCAGAAGGTACATAAGAAGCAGGCCGACCAGCATGATCCCGCCGATGAGCGGGCTGTACACGAACAGCGCGACAGCGGCCATGACGAATACGAGAGCGTATTGGATCGTGTTGAGGAACGCCACGATGACGTTCTCTTCGATGATCTTCACGTCGTTGGTGAGCGCCGAAAGGTAATCGGCCGTGTTGGTTGTCTTGTAGCGCTCGGTATCGCGGGAGAGGATGCCCTGCTGGACATCGTTCCTGAGATCCTGCACCGTGCGCACGATGAGCTTCTTCTCGGCGATGGTGCCGCAGGCGGACATCGCGACAAGGACCACGATGTAGCCCAGCACCACCCACAGCATGATGGAGAATAGCCCCCAGTTCCCATCGACTACCGAGTTGAGAATGTTCTCCAGGATAACGGCCGCGCCGATGCCGAGCGCGGAGTTGATGACGCTGAACAGCAGAACCAGGGCAAAGAGGCCTTTGTGGTTTCGAAACAGCTTGAGCATGGTCGCTCCTTTTCCCAGGCGTGCGTACAGGATATTGCTACATATTAGATGATTATCTAATATGTAGCAATATCAAATCCATCACATAGAGACAAAGTGAAGCAGGAACTCACGCGGGGTCAAGGCGATGCGGTACTATAGTCCAGAACGATCCTCCCCGACGAAAGGAAGGCCCATGCAGGATGCGGTTGTGCTCGCGCTGGAGAACGACGAGCTTTCGGTGCGCGTTTCGAGCAAAGGAGCGGAGCTGCAGAGCGTTGTGCGCGACGGCGTCGAGCGGATGTGGTCGGGCGATCCTGCGGTGTGGGGCCGTCGAGCGCCGTTGCTGTTCCCGCTGATCGGACGCTTGCGCGACGGTTGGTACGCGGACGGAGGACAGCGCGTGGACGCGCCGATGCACGGCTTTAGCCGCGACCGCGCGTTCGCGGCCGAGCAGGTGTCGGGCACGCAGGCGCGCTTCGAGACGTCCTCCGACGAGGGCACGCGGGCCGTCTACCCCTTCGACTTCCGCTTGCGCGTCGATTTCTCGCTCGACGGCGACGCGATCGTCAAGACGCACACCGTGGAGAATACGGGCGCCCGGCCGATGCCGTTCGAGCTGGGCGGCCACGAGGCGTATGCGACGCGCCTGTTGCCGGGGGAGCGCATGGCCGACTATTTCGTGCGCTTCGAAGGCGTCGATGCGCTCGAGATGTTCGGGATGGACGAGGCGGGCATCCTCACGCTGCCGAAGGTCGAGGTGCCGCTCGAGGACGGGCGCCTGACGAAGACGCCCGAGCAGCTGGGCATCGACACCATCGTGCTGGAGAACGTCCCCGGCAGCGTCGCGACGCTGGCGAGCAGCGCGAACGGCTACGAGGTCACGGTGGAGTTCCCGGACTTCCCCTACTTCGGGATTTGGACGGCCGCCGGCCAAGCCGATGCCCGCTACCTGTGCCTCGAGCCCTGGTCGGCGCTGCCCGATGCCTGCTTCTCCCCGCGCGAGCTGGCCGAGAAGCCCGGCGTGCGCACCCTCGGGCCGGGCGAGCGCGCGACGCTGACGTACCGGATGACGTTTCGCTAGGAGGCGCTATGGAGGAGAAACGCAGGTGCTCGTGGGCGGGCGACGACCCGACGTACGTGGACTACCACGACAACGAGTGGGGAAGGCCCACCCACGACGACCGCATGCTGTTCGAGCTGCTGGTTCTGGAGGGCGCGCAGGCGGGCCTCTCGTGGATAACCGTCCTCAGGAAGCGCGAGGCGTACCGGGAGGCCTTCGACGGGTTTGACCCGGGCGCGGTGGCGCGCCACGGCGAGGCGAAGGTCGAGGAGCTCATGGCGAACGAGGGGATCGTCCGCAACCGCCTCAAGATCAACGCGGCCATCGCCAACGCGAAGCTGTTCCTGGACGTGGTCGATGAGTTCGGGAGCTTCGACGCGTTCATATGGGGATACGTGGACGGCGAACCCATCGTGAACCGGTGGGAAGCCCAGGAGGACGTTCCGGCGACCACGCCGCTTTCCGATCGCATCAGCAAGGACCTCAAGAAGCGCGGCTTCAAGTTCGTCGGCCCCACCATCGTCTACGCCTACCTGCAATCCATCGGCATGGTGAACGACCACGTGACGGATTGCTTCGTGCGGCAGGAGCTGGAGGGCGGCGCCGCGTAAGGTGCATGGGCGATCTGAACGGACCAGGGTTTGCGCGCTGATCGAAAAACGACCCTGCCGAGCGGGCGGTGGCAGGGTCGTTTTCGGAGCGAAGGGCGTTTCTTGGTCTTGCTTCGACGCCCGTTCAGCACCAGCTTTCCGCTTGCGCTGCGTTCTGGCCGGCAAGGGAGCCGTTGACGAGGCAGTCCGCGATGGAGCACGAGCCGAGCCTGCACGCTCCGTGCACGCCGCCGGTTGCTTCCCCCGCCGCGAACAGGCCTTCGATCGGTTGGAGGGAGACGTCGATGACGCGGCAATCCGCATCGGTTTTCACGCCGCCCATGCAGTGGTGGACCCGGGGCCAAACGCGCGTCACGCAATAGGGAGGCTCTTCGACCGGGAGGGCGTCTTCGGGAATCGCCTTGCCGAAATCCTCGTCAAGCTTGTTGGCGACGAACGTGTTGTAGCGGGCTATCTCGGTCTGCAGGGCTTCGAGCGGGATGTCGAACCTTTCGGCGATCTCCTCGATCGAATCCATCCGCCACGTGCATCCGGCATCGATGCATTTCTCCAGGTACTCCAGCGACCATTCCGGCAGATTGCGTTCGTCGACGATCTGGATCAGCGGCTCCTCGTTCGCGAGGATCGCATCGCAGTAGCGCTTTCGGTCGGTCAGCTCGTTCACGATGCGCTTACCGGTTTGAGGGGCCACGACGGGCCCGTAGGGAAATCCCGCGTCGATGTAGGTGCCGTCGGGGCCGTAGGTCTCAAGGTCGGGGCTGCACCAGGGCCCCAGCTGGATCCAATCCATGTGGACGGCCAGGGCGTCGGCATGCAGGGCCGGCTCCAAAGCCTCCCTGTTCGCGCCGGAGCGGTTGGTGTCCCCAACCGTCTCGTCGAGCCTCGGATCGTGCTGCATCCGCCACGCGACATCTCCTCCAAAGCCGCCGGTTGCCAGCACGACCCCTTTCCTCGCTTTGATGTTGATGCATTGCCCGTGGGGGCTGTCGGAGCGTTCCTGGGTCTCGTTGTTCTTCACGACCTTGGCTCCGATGACGCGGCCTTCGTCGTTTTTGACGAGCTCGGTAAGCAGAAGGTGGCATTCGGCCGCCAGGCCCTTCGCGTTCGCCTCGTTTCTGAGAGCCCCGACGATCGCGGCGCCCGCACCCTCCGCTTTGAGCGTGCGGCGGATGGTATGCCCGCCGTAGGGCAGCACCTCGGTTTTGCCCTCGCCGTCTTGCACCCACGTAACGCCAAGATCGTTCAACCATTCGTAGATGCCGTTCGTGCTCTCCGCGATCGTGCGGCACTTCTCAACGTCGTTGAGGTACAGGCCCGCCACGAGCATGTCGTTGACGTAGGCGTCGACGGAGTCTTCTATCCCGTGCTCTTTTTGCGCCGACGAGCCGCACACGCCGAAATCGCCGTCGCATTTGAGGGAGTTCCCCCCGTCGCTCCCGCGTTTGTCGATGAGCACCACCTCGGCGCCGGCATCATGCGCATACAAGGCTGCGGAGTACCCGGCGAAGCCGCTTCCGACGACGAGGACGTCGGTTTCCCTATCCCACGCGACCGAGTCGGCATATGCTTTGGATGCACATGCGGTAATGCTCGCAGAGCCGACGATGCCGGCGCCCAGAAGGGCGCTCCCCTTGAGAAAGCTCCTGCGCGACAAACTCTTCAATCCAGACATTGATCTGCCCCTCTCTCTTTTCGTGCAACCTGTCTTGGCTTCCAATCTCCATCGAGTATTGCAAGTTCTGCCGAAAACAAGGTGCAGAAAGTGAGGGATCTTCGTACCCCATAATGAGGGATTTAGGCATAATGCCTGATCAATTGCTGTGAGAGTTCACGAACTTGATGATGTCCTGCCTGTTGTGGATCCCGAGCTTGCGGTAGATCCGCTTCGTGTGCGTGCGCACGGTCTCCGGCGATACGTACAGCATCTCGGCTATCGTTTTCGAGGTGTAGCCCTGGGATATCAGCAAGACGATTTCCGTTTCGCGTGCGGTGAGCTCCTTTTCGTCCGCCACGTGCGACAGTATCTCGTAGTTCGAGGTGCTTTTGGCCGATTCGAGGATCGCCTCGCTGAGCGCGGGGGCGTAGCGCACGAAAAACACGAAGGCCACGACGATCAACGCGAAGGCGAGCATCAGGAGCACCTCTTCGCGGTAGGTGGAGACGGCCGCTTCCTCAAGCTGGAGAAGCATGGGAAGCACCGTGCCCACAACGGCCACCATGAACACGTTGATCGGCAGATACAGCACGCTGAACGCGGTGGCGCTCGACACTTGGGAGTTGCGGGCGACGCTCGCCGTGAATATCCAGAGAAGCAGCTTGAAGCACATGAAGCACCCCGCCAAGACGGCTGCCGCCCGCTCTCCGCTGGGAAACATCCCCAAGGCGGTGGCGAACAGGCATCCGAAAAACGCTACGGCGATCGTCGACCAGGCGACGATGAACGTATGGTCGTGGTTCTTGCTTCGCGAGCCTATGATAAGTGCTGCGGTCAGCAAAACCAAGCACGTGATTGAAGTGGGGATCGCCACCCCCTGCGTGAAGGGAGCCGTGATCGCACGGCTACTGCTGTAGTTGACGAAGACGTTGGCGAACGCCGCCGTGCAGAAAAAGATGCCGCACACGATGAAGGTGGGGATTTGGGCATTCTCCAAATCGGCCAATCGGCTCGAGGTCGGCGGGTCGCTGTCGTTCTTGTTCGCCGAAAGCTGCCAGAGTATGCTCGTGATGGGCGGCGTGGCGATTATGATCGCGGTGCCGATGGGCTCGGGCAGCAGGCTGCACAGGGTTACGACAATCCCCACGGCGAACGAGAGGACAGGGATCAGCATGCCGAACCGAGCGGTCTCCTGGATTATCGTACGTCCCCATGCGAAGGTGATGACGATGAACCAGAGTATGGGGGCTATGCTCGCGCAGAGCCGTGCTATCCAAAATACCGGGCCATCGCTTCTGAAGGGGATCAGGAAGAGCGCGACGCTGAGGCTGACGACAAGCGAAAGAGCCGACACAAGCCAGCTCTTTTCTTTGAAGAGGGATTCGACGCGCTTTCGCTTGGCGAACAAGAAGACGATGACCGCGATGGCAACGGCGCAATAGGCGGAGAATGCGGCAAATTCGCCGTTGCTCGATCCGGCTTGCAGGGCGATGAAGTAGTCGACGCGCGCGATGTCAACCGTCGACCAGTAAAACGCCATCCCGAAGACGATGGTCAGGCAACGCGCGGTATTCGACCGAGTGGTCGAGGTGGTTGCATGCTGGTCGATTTCCCTTACCACGCTTTGACCGTCCTTCTTGAAAACCTACATCGCAGTTTTCCAGGTTCTGTAGGCCCTCTCGCACTACTGCGAGGGGGCCTGCTCCCGCTCGGTTAATCCAATCATATACTAAGAAACGAAATGCGTGTAGCTTGGTTCATCGATAGCTTCTCGCCGTTCTGGTCGTGCCTAGATGCAATCCATGCCGAGCATGTCTTTGACGGCAAGGCACGCTAAGCATTGGCTGGGCGGGCCGCATCCTGGAGTTCTTTCCGCGCGATATTCGACGGTGTCAATAATTGGGAAATATAAAAGCAACTTATACCCAATAAATCAGGTATCGGTATTACCCTCTTCGCTTCCTAGAATATCCTCAGATGCAAAACGTAATGCACTATCGAGTACGAAGGAGGGGTTTGCATGGCTAAGCGGAAAGGGAAGGTTCTGATCGCCTCTACCGTCGCTGCGTCCTTGCTCGCGCTTGCATGTGTCAGCGCGTGCGCGCCAAACGGCACGGGGAAAGCCGCCGACAGCGACACCGCCGAAGCTGCTAGCAGCGAGAGGGCGACCATCGAGGAATGGAGGAAGATGTACCCTGACCAGTACGCTTCGTTCGCCACCACAGGGTGGAACGTCGACAAAGGCGTCAAGGCCGGTCATTACTACATGTTCCAGAACATGCAGCAGCAGGATCATGCCAACCTCGACTGCATGTCCTGCAAGACCACGCAATGGGACGAGCTGTCTCAGGTATACGATGGCTCGACGCCGCTGGCCGATCTCGTGCCCGAGATCAATTCTTTCTTCGATTGCTATGTCTGCCACACCGATCCCGAGACCCTTGAGATCAATCCCGGCATCCGCTCGTTCGACACCAAGCGCGAGACCTACATTCCCGATGCTCCCGAAGGTACGATTCTGTGCGGCCAGTGTCATACCGGCTACACCCCCGGCTTCGATATCGACACCATCTACGCCGAGCGGGGCGCCGAGAGCGCGGAAAAGGGTCCCGACGAGGCCACGGGTGCCCTGAAGGTCAGCGCAGGTCATCCCGATGTTGAGATCTTCTACGACAGTACGCATGCCGATATGGGCCTCACCTGCATCGACTGTCACATGCCCACTATCGAGAACGCCAACGGCCAGCCGATGACCAACCACAACGCCTCCGGACGTCTGACCGACAACCTCGAAGCGCTTGAGACCTGCCTCGACTGCCATTCTTCTAAGGGTATCGAAGACGCCGCTCAGATGCGTGACTTCGTACGCAACGCCCAGGCCGAGCTCAACGCCAAGGGCGAAGAGGCGCGTGCTCTGATCAGCCAGCTGAGCGACATGCTCAAGGAGGCTACGGCCGCCGGTGAGGAGTCCGAGGCCCTGGATCAGGCGCGCGAAGACTACTCTCGCGCCAGCTACAACCTGACCTACGTCGAGGGCAAGCACAAGCTCGGCAACAAGGTCGCCCATGACCCCGAAGAGCAGCACGGGATCGTCGCTCAGGCCGCCGAGCTCGCTCAGCATGGCATCGACCTGCTATCCTAGGCTCTGCGGACAGGCGCGGTAGCGCGTGCAGTTCCGGTGGTTCGCGTCAGGGCGAGCCACCGGGCTTCGTTCGGACACCTCGTCAATCGGGACCCCTGGATTTGGTATACTCCCGAATACGCCGTGGCGTGACGGGAGAGCGTCGTAAGCGGTGCGGCGCGGTGCCGATGTTTGGACGGGGGGGGGTCGCATCATGAAGGTCATGTTCGCAGACGACGATGGGGACCTGCGCAAAGTTGTCGAGCGCGTCATGCTGGAAGACGGGTACGAGTTTTGCGGCGTAGGGGACGGTCTCGAGGTTCTCGATCGTATCGATGCGGAGCGCCCCGACGCTATCATCCTGGACATCTCCATGCCCTATATGGACGGTTTCGAGACCTGTTTGCGTTTGCGAGAGCGCGGCGTGCGCACTCCCATCATCTTCTTGTCGGCGAGAAGCGATATCGTCGACAAGAGCGTGGGCTTCAGAGCGGGCTGCGACGACTACCTCACCAAGCCGTTTAGCCCTTTGGAGCTTTCCTTGCGCGTAAAAGCCCTTATCAGGCGTTGCGTTTCCGATGCTGATGCGCCTGTTCCAAGTGATGTCGAAACCGATCATGCCGCTGACGCGAAGGGATCCCAAGGAGTTATCCGCATCGGCGATCTCGAAATCGATCGGGGTGGATACGAGGTCAGGCTCAAGGGCCAGCCCGTCAAGCTCACATCCAAAGAGTTCGAGATCGTCGTGTTGCTCGCTTCCTCGTCCGGCAAGGTTTTTACGCGCGAGCAGATCCTCGATCATATCTGGGGAGAGAGCGTCGGCATGGATCTGCGCAACGTCACGGTGCTCGTTCGCAAGATACGTGAGAAGATGGAACCCGTACCTTCCAAGCCCCGCTATCTCTTGACGGTGTGGCGCGTGGGCTACAAGTTTGCGAGCGCTTAGCGGCATCGAGAGTTGCAGGATGCGAGGACATGGGGGAAGGTGCTGTTCGATGGGCGCGACGTTCGCTTCTAGCGTGCAGGTAAGGCTGACTGAAGCGCTTGCCCGCAGAACAGCGCGTAAGCTGACGATTTCCAACTGCCTCGTTATGGCTGTGGTCTTGTTCGCGGTTCTTCTCATCCTCAACGTGCTGTTCTACGTGTTCGGATTCACCCCCATCGACTCGCGTTCCGCCTATCAGACGCAAGTCTTCATCGACGAGCATCAGTCGTCGAACGACCATACCTATGGCCTGTCGACGTCGTTTATTCCCGTGCTGTATATCAAAACGGCCGACGGCGAGCTTCTGAACCTGCACCCCACCGACGAGATACCGCAGGACGATGTCGATACGCTGCTGGCTCGCGATATGCCGTTCGGCGACTCGACCTTCGAGATCGACGGTCGGTTCTACCGCGTGCACCATACGCTCTGCGATGCCCCTATCACCGAAGGGGACCAAACCTATCACGTAGAGGAAATACTGCTGTTTCGCGATATCACCAAGGAGATAGTGCCACGCCATCGCTTGATCGTCGCCAGCATCGTGACGTATCTGCTAAGCCTCGTTGCGATGATTCCCGCGGGATACTTCATGGCAAAGCGCGCCGTGACGCCCATTCGCGATGCCTGGGAACGCCAGCGGCAGTTCTCTGCCGACGCTTCCCATAAGCTCAAAACCCCTCTTGCCGTGATGCTCGCCAACATAGAGATGGTGCTTCGCCATCCTGAGCACCGCGTGGCTGACGAAACTCCCGCGCTCCAAACGAGCCTGGATCATGCGTACAGGATGTGCAACACACTTTCGGATTTGCTCACGCTCACGCAGGTGGAGGATGGCGTGGTGGACCATATGTACGCGGTTGTGGATATGGGCGATATGGTGGAGCAGATGTACGAGGATTTCGAGCAGCTCGCCGTCCAGCAAAAGGTCGAGCTCAAGGTCAACACAGAGAAGGGCGCGTTGGTCCTCGGCGACCGCGATCGGCTCGAGGAGTTGGCAACCGTCTTCGTCGAGAATGCCATCCATTACACCCAACCAGGGGGCACGATCTCGATTGAGTGCGCTCCCGAGGGCACGTGTGCCGTGCTGGTCGTTGCGGACACGGGTATCGGCATGGACTCGGAAACGATCGCCCATGTTTTCGACCGTTTCTACCGTTCCGAACGGGCACGGCAAGTCAACCCGCAGGGCACAGGGCTTGGCCTTCCCATTGCCCAGTGGATTGCCGAACGCCATGGAGGCCGCATCGATATCGAAAGCGGGAAGGACGAGGGGACCACCGTCCGCGTTTGGCTGCCTCTCAAGAACGATTAGGGGCCGTCTCCCCAACCCCCCAACGATACCTTGGTTCATGCACAAAGCAAAGCAGCCATCCCGAAAAGAATGGCTGCTTTGCTCTGTGCATCGCCGCGCGTTACTTCATAAACAAGAAATTGTGAACCCTTACGCCTATTCCCACTCGATGGTGCCGATGGGCTTCGGGGTGAGGTCGTACACGACGCGGCAGATGCCGGGGACCTCGGCCAGGATGCGGGCCGTGATCTTCTTGAGCAGCGCCCAATCGAGCTCGGGGACCTCGGCGGTCATGGCGTCGACGGTGTTGACCGCGCGGATGATGGCGGGCCACTCGAAGGCGCGCACGCCGTCGCGGACGCCGGTGGCGCGGAAGTCGGGGACGCTCACGAAGTACTGCCACACCTTGCCTTCGAGGCCGGCCGCGGCGAACTCGTCGCGCAGGATGGCGTCGGCCTCGCGCAGCGCCTCGAGGCGGTCGCGCGTGATGGCGCCGAGGCAGCGCACGCCCAGGCCCGGGCCCGGGAACGGCTGGCGCTCGACCATGCCCTCGGGCAGGCCCAGCTCGCGGCCGATGACGCGCACCTCGTCCTTGTACAGCAGCTTCACGGGCTCGCACAGCTCGAACTGCAGGTCGTCGGGCAGGCCGCCCACGTTGTGGTGCGCCTTCACGCCGTCGGACTCGAGGATATCGGGGTAGATGGTGCCCTGCGCGAGGAAGCTCACCTCGTCGCCCACCTTGCGGGCCTCTTCCTCGAACACGCGGATGAACTCGGCGCCGATGATCTTGCGCTTCGCCTCGGGCTCGGCCACGCCGTCGAGCAGATCGAGGAAGCGCTCGGAGGCGTCGACGTACACGAGGTTCGCGTCGAGCTGGTTGCGGAACACGTCCACCACCTGCTCGCTCTCGCCTTTGCGCATGAGGCCGTGGTTCACGTGCACGCAGATGAGCTGCTTGCCGATGGCCTTGATCAGCAGCGCCGCCACCACGGACGAGTCCACGCCGCCGGACAGGGCCAGCAGCACCTTCTGATCGCCTACCTGGGCGCGCACGGCCTCCACCTGCTCGTCGATGAACGCGTTTGCCAGCTCGGGCGTGGTGATTCGCTCCATGTCTTCGGGGCGCTTGTTGGGGTCCATTCGGGTGTCCTCCTCGTGTTCGGCAATGATCTGAGGGAATTATACGTGAAACGGGGCGGGTGTATATGCAGGTCGTTTGTTCTTTCGGGAAGACGCTCAGTATCCCATCTCGTGGAGCCGCGCGTCGTCGATGCCGAAGTAGTGGCCGATCTCGTGCACGACCGTCTTCCCGATCTCCTCGACGATCTCGGCGCGTGAGCCGAAGCAGCGCTCGTGGGGGCCTTTGAACACGGTGATGACGTCGGGGACGTCGCCGTCGTAGCCGTCGGCGCGATCGGGCAGCGACACGCCGTCGTACAGCCCCAGCAGCTCGTCGTTGTGCGTGGAGGCGCCCAGACAGTCGGGATCCTCTAGGGCGTCGAGGTGGTAGTCGTTCGGCTCGTCCTCCACGACGACGGCCACGTTCTCGAGCGCATCGAGGAACCGCTCGGGAATGCGCTCGAGCGCCTCCTCGACGGCCGATTCGAACTCGCTGTCGGTCATGCGGTGCATGGCGTCCTCCTTCGCCGGCGGGTGCACGGGCCCGCGGCCCGCCCGGTTCGCTGAACCGGCAGGCATGAGTATACCCCATACGATTTATAGTGTGCGTCGCACATTACCGTGCGATCTATGTTATAGTGTGCAACACACACTATCCGACGCGCCCGCGATGCGGCGGCGCGCCGGGGCGAAACCGGAAGGGGGAGGGGTGGCGCACGACGACATCGTATCGAGCATGGTCCTCGAGCTGCGTCGCGGCACGCTGGTCATGCTCGTGCTGAGCCAGCTGCGCGAGCCGGCCTACGGCTACGCGCTGGTGAAATCGCTGGCCGACCACGGCATTCCCATCGAGGCGAACACGCTGTACCCGCTCATGCGGCGCCTCGAGTCGCAGGGGCTGCTGGCAAGCGTTTGGGACAACGGCGGCTCGAAGCCGCGCAAGTACTACCGCACCACCGACGAGGGCCTGCGCGTGCTGCGCGAGGTCGAAGCCCAATGGCGCGTGCTGTGCGGCGGGGTGGACAAGCTGTTGGGATCCGAAGGAGAGGACCGGGGTCATGCCGAACGATAACGACCTGATCGAGCGCTACCTGTACGCCATCACGCGGCGCTTGCCCGTCGCGCAGCGCGCCGACGTGGCCGAGGAGCTGCGCACACTCATCTCCGACATGCTGGACGAGCGCTGCGGCGGCCTGCCGCCCACGGCCAAGGACGTGCGCGTCGTGCTCACCGAGCTGGGCACCCCGGGCGAGATGGTGCGCAAGTACACCGGCGGCGACGGCGCGTGCCTCATCGGCCAGCCGTACTACGCGCAGTACCTCTACGTGCTGAAGATCGTGCTCGCCTGCGTGGCCGGCGGCATGCTCGTCGCCGGGGCGCTGTCGCTCGCGACGGGCGCGGAAGGAGGCGTCCTCGGCGGCGTGCTCGAGGGCATCGCCTCCCTGATGGCGGCGCTCGCCTTCGCGTTCACGCTCGTCACCGTGTTGTTCGCCTTCTTCTCGCACCGCGGCATCGAGGTGGAGGTGATGGGGTCGCTCGACGACCTGCCGCCCGTGCCGCGCGACGCGAAGGCCTCCACGCGCGGCGACGCGGTGGCCGGCATCGTGTTCTCCATCGTGGGCGCCGTCGTGTTCCTGCTGTTCCCCGACGTGCTGAACGCGCTCAGCCACCGCGGAGACGGCGTGCCGTTCGACCCCTTCAACATCGATGCCATCCGCGCGTCGGCATGGGTCGTCGTCGTGTGGACGTTCGTGTGCATCGCGGGCGAGAGCTTCAAGCTGGTGGAGGGCCGCTACACGAAGCGCTTGCTGGCGGTGACGCTCGCGTGCGACCTGTTCGCGCTCGCGCTGGCCGTCTTCTGGCTGACGAACTACCAGCTGGTGGACTCCCAGGCGATCGTCCAGGCGCTGCAGTCGTCGCGCGACACGCTGGACGGGCCGCTGCTGTGGGCGGTGTCGAACGCGCAGACGGCGTTCTGCGGCCTCGTGGCGGTTGCGCTCGTCATCGACGCCGTCGACTCCATCGTGAAAACGGTGCGCGCGCAGTAGGGGGACCCGTGGCGCGCGCGGCGGAAGGGGGCCGCGCGCGCCGAGCACGTTAGATGCCGGCGGCCGCGTTGGCGCCGGCGATCTGGCCGAAGATGACCGTGGAGGCCACGGCGTTGCCGCCGAGGCGGTTGCCGCCGTGGATGCCGCCCGCGCACTCGCCGGCGGCGTAGAGGCCTTTGATCGCCCGACCCTGCGCGTCGAGCGCGTGGCAGCCGGTGTCGATCTGGATGCCGCCCATGGTGAAGTGGGCGGCGGGCGCGCGCTTCATCGCGTACCAGGGCGCCTTCTCCAGCTTCGTGCTGAGCAGGGCGCGACCGAACGGGTCCTCGCCGGAATCGACGGCGGCGTTGTACGCGTCGATGGTGCCCTGCAGCGTCGAGGTCGGCATCGAGAGCTGGTTCGCGAGATCCTCGACCGTCTCTCCGACGAACACGTCCCCGGTGGCGATGGACTCGGCGATGGGCACGCCGTCGTTCATGACGAGCTCGTCGGCGTTGGGATAGGCGTCGCCGCTCTGCACGATGTACATGAACTTCTCGGGCTGCTCGAAGATGGCCAGGCACAGTTCGTCGCGGCGGCCGTCCTCCTTGACGAAGCGCTCGCCGTCCTTGTTCACGAAGATGCTCGTGTTGACCGAGTACTTGAGGCCCCAGTCGGCGTCGCCGTTGCGCGCGCAGCAGGAGTGCAGCAGCTGGATCTGGTCCATGTTCACGAGGTTCGCGCCCGCCGCCTCGGCCATGAGCGTGCCCGACCCGTCGTCGCGCGACATGTTGGTGGTGTGCAGCGACGAACCCAGATCGGGCCATTTCTCGCTCTCGCAGTACTTCTGGCGCATCTCCACGTTGGAGGCGAACCCGCCCGTGGCGACGACCACGCCCTTCGTCGCGTGGAGGAGGTAGCTCGTTCCCTTGCCGTCCCGGGCCTTCACCCCGGCGACGCGTGCGCCGTCCTTGACGAGCTCCTGCGCCGCGGTGTTCCAGATCACTTCGATGGCGTCGCCGTACTGCGCGATGAGCCGTTCGTAGACGGTGATGTAGCCCGAACCCAGCGGCTTGGCGGTGTAATGCGTGCGCTGCCACAGCGCGCCGCCGCCCTGCTTCACCTCGTCCTTGTACTCGATGCCCAGCTCCTTGATGTCGTGCAGCGATCCCAGCGCGTTCGTCGTGAGCGCAAGGATGAGGTCGACGTTGCCGATCCTGTCGCCGCCATTGTAGGTTTGCAGCGCGTGCCAGTTCGGCGAATCGAACAGCCCGATGCCCCCGGCGGCGAGATACGCGTCGTAATCGTCCTTGACGGCCGCCTGCAGGCGGCCGTGCTCCGCGTCGGCCGTCTCCTCGTTCAGGGCGTCCTCGACGACGCTGCGCAGGGAGTCCGTCATCTCGAGGGCCTGCTGCGCCTCGGGGTCCGCCGCGTTGTAGATGCCGCCCGACACGCAGGTGTTGCCGCCGAAGTAATCGGCCTTCTCCACGATGACGACGGTCGCGCCCGCCTCGGCCGCGGCGATGGCGGCGCGGCAGCCGGTTCCGCCGCCGCCCACCACCACGACGTCGACCGTCTTCTCGACCGTCTCGCCGCCGCCGGCCTCCGGGGGGACGCGCAGCTGCTTGGGATCGCCGCCGGCCTGCTTGACGCAGTCCTCGACGGCGGTCGCGATGGCCTGGCTCGTGAGCGTGGCGCCGCTCACCGCGTCGACCGCCGTGCTCTGCGCCTCCACGATGGCGGACGGAACGGCGTCGAGGGCGCGCTGGCCCACGCCGATCGTCTCGTAGTTCTCGCCGACCTCCACCCCGACGATGGCCGATTCCGATAGGGTGACCTTCACCTCGACGGCGCCGTTGCGGCCCATTGCGGAAGCCGTGTACGTGCCCGCCTCGTAGGTCGCGCCCGCTCCTGCAGCCTCCGTCGCCTTCGGGCCGCAGCCCGCGAGGCCGACGGTCAGCGCGCTCATCGCCAGCACGCCGGCGCCCCCGACGAACGAGCGGCGCGTGAGCTTCCGTGCTTTCTGTTCCGACATGATGCTTCCTCTCCCTTGCTGATGATCCGACGCTTCCGGAGCGCCGACGGCCTTACGACTTCGATCCGCGAACCGGAACGGTGAAACCGTATCCCGCCCGTGCCGTGCCGGGGCGCTTAAAAGCGCTTAAACTGGGCGCGCAGTGTTTATTAAGCGCGCGAAAACGCTTAAACTTGCCCTGACCCGCACGGCGCGAGGGACGCCCGGCGACGGGTTCGGGGGATCGAGCGAGGGGAATCGAGGAACATGCCGAAACAGCGGTCGTCGCGCGCGAGAGCGTATCTTCCCGTCGTGGGGACGGGCGTGGGCATCGGCATCTACCGGTGCGCCCACGAATGGCCCGTCTGGCTCAGCGGGATGTTCGACGGCGCGACGCTGCCGCCCCCGTTTTCGGCGGGCGACTTCTACCTCGTCATCGATGCGGGCAAGATCGTCGGCGTGCTTTTGTATCTGGCCCTGTGCTACCTGTTCGACCGATCCCGCACGAGCGCGGCGCTGCGCGTCCTGCCGAGCGCCGTCATGGTGCTGGGCGGCGTCTGCCCGCTTCTCGGCCTGCTCGGCGCTCCCGTGGGCGAAGGGTACGCGGTGGGCGGCCTCGTCCTCGTCGGGCTGGGGGCCGGCATGCTGTTCTGCCAGTGGATCGAGGTGTGCGGCATGCTGGCGCCCGTCAGGATCGTGCAGGTGCTGGCCATCTCCTACATCGCGCGCCTCGTCATCTTCGCCGGCGTGACGAGCCTGGGCCCCGTCGCGGGCACGCTCATGGCCATGGTGCTGGCTGGCACGTCGTTTCTCCAGGTGGCGGCGTGCACGCCCGTGCAGGCGCGCGGGGGCGGCTGGCCGCGCGCGGTGCCTGCGGGCGCGGACGTGGCGGGGTTCAAGGGCCTGTTCCTCTGGGTGCCGGTGTTCGCGTTCGCCTACGGGCTGGGGGTGGGCTCCACGTCCATGGCCCACGCCACGTTCGAGACGGGGCTGGGAACCGCGCTGCCCATGCTGCTCATCCTCGCGGCGTCGCTCGGGCTGGGCGACCGCTTCGACAGCAAGGTGCTGTACGCCATCGCGTTGCCGCTCATGACGGCCGGCCTCGTGGGCATCGAGTTCCTGAACGCGGCACCCTCGGTCTCGCAGGTGCTGCTGAGCGCCGCGTTCGACAGCTTCCGGCTGCTCGCATTCTGGGAGGTGTGCTCGTTCGCGTACCGGCGCCGGACCTCGGCGATGCTGCTGGGCAGCTGCGTGCGCGTGCTGTCGCTCGTCGTGGACGATGCGGCCGTGTGCCTCATGCGCCTCAACCCGTCGTTCTGGGACAACGGCGTGGCCACGCTGCTCGTCATCATGGTCGCCATCTTCCTGGGGACGCTCGTCTACCTGCCGCGCATCGCGAACCCGGGCGGCGTGCACCGGGCGCCCTTCGAGGGGGAGCCCGACGACCGTGCGCGCTTCGAGGGCCTCGTGGCGTCGGCCGGCCTGTCGCAGCGCGAGACGACCGTGTTCCAGCTGCTGCTGGCGGGAAAGACGGCGGGGGAGGTCAGCGAGGAGCTGTTCATATCCAAGGGGGCCGTGCGCTCCCATATGAGCAGGATATACGATAAGTTCGGCGTGCACTCGCGCCAGGACTTCGACGCGCTGTTCGCCGATCCCGCGGGCGCGTCCTCTGCGGAGGAGGGGCGCGCCCGCGGGGCCTAGATCGCGTCGGAGCGCAGGGAGTCCACGATGCTCGCGGCGTGAGAGCGGTGAAGGGCGTAGGCCACGCTGAGCGCCAGCACCGCGCCCACGATGGCCACGGCGGCGGCCACGTAGTCCCACGGCAGCGAGAACGCGAGGCCGGCGAAGGCCAGGGACGTGGCGCGGTACAGCCCGTAGGTGGCGAGCGCGGCCGCGGCCAGGCCGATGGCCAGCCCGCGCAGCGCGTAGCTCGCGCACTCGTAGGCCAGCATGCGGGCGAAGGCGCGGTTGCCCATGCCGATCGAGCGCAGCGTGGCGAACTCGCGCGTGCGCAGGATGATCCCGTTCGCCAGCGTGTTGAACACGTTGGCCACGGCGATGAGCGTCGTGATGACGGAGAAGCACAGCACGAACAGCTGGACGGCTTGCATGATCAGGCGGTTCTGGCGCGCCCGCTCCGCGATGTCGGTCACGTTGACGGTGATGGCGTCGGTGTAGTCGCGGGCGATCTCCTCGAGCTCGGCCGCGGCCTTCTCGTGGTCGGACGCCGTGAACGAGAGGCCGGCGAACGAGTATGTGAAGGGGTTCTCGTGGTAGTCTCCCCGCCCGGCCGCGTTCGCGGCCACGCTCTCCGGCAGGATGATGGAGGGGAACTGGTTGTTGCCCGAGATGGCGTTCACCGCGGCGGGCTCCTCGGAGACGAGGGCGCCGATCTCGAGGGAGACGGCCGTGGCGGCCTCGTCCAGCGCGGCGACGGTCAGGCCGGCGCCGTCTGCGGGCTCCTGCGCCTGGTCGAGGTAGCCGACGACGGGTTGGCCGTCCGCGCCCTCTTGAACGCCCATGATGCTGAACCCTTCGCGCGCTTCGATGGCGTACAGGTCGATGCCGCCCGTCGCCGCGAACGGGGCCGCGGACACGTAGGTGCCGTCGGGCATGGTGTCCTGGTAGGTGTTCAGGCCGATGGCGCGCGGGTTTTCCGGATCGGCGTAGGCGTCCGCGTCGAGGCCCAGGTCGGCCACGAGCGCGTTCCAGGACGCCTCGTCGACGTAGAAGACGGTGACGCTGCCGTAGTAGGTTCCGTCGGCGCCGAACGAGGACGGCACCCAGGCGGCGCTCACCTGCTCGTCGTAGGCCGCGCGGGCGCGGCGCGCCTCGTCGGAGATCATGCTCGCGTCGATGACGCCCTCGGCCTGCCCCTGACGGCACGAGCCGATGAGCTCGAGGCCGTCGATCCTGCTCACGCGCGCGAGCATCTCGTCGAAGGCGGCGGCGTTCTCCGACAGGTCGCCGACTTCGCGCATGCCGGCGTTGTTCGCATGGGCGGACACCACGATGTCCGCCCCGCTCGCGGCCCCGTTCGTGCTGGCGGCCCGGTCGGACAGCGGGGCGAGGTACAGCGCCACGCTGCCGGTGACCACCACGAGCGCCACGCTCACGGCGAGCGAGGCCACCACGGTGCGCCCGCGCGAGGCGGCGCGCGAGAGGTTGCGGTGGGCGACGAACCCGGGGACGCCGAAGATCCTGCCCGCCGCCCCGGGCCGCACGGGCGAGCCGCCCGCGCGCCGCTTCGAGGCCGCGGCCCGTTCGGCGCGCTTCGACAGGCGCACGTCCCGCGTCTGCCGGATGGCGTCCACGGCCGAGACGCGCGCGGCGCGGGCCGCGGGCACCCAGGCGCTCACCAGCAGCGTCGCGAACGACAGCGCCGCCGCCGCGGCCAGCGCGCCCGCGTCCACGTGCACCGGGAGCCCCGTCGCGCCCGAGCCCAGCATCGCGGCGAACGCCTCCTGCGACGCCGCGAACACGCCCGCCGTGCCCGCCACGCCGGCCAGCAGGCCGAGGGGCACCCCGAGCGCGCCCAGCAGCAGCGCCTCCGCCAGCACGGTGCGCCGCAGCTGGCGCTTCGAGGCGCCGAGCGAGGCCAGCAGGCCGAACTGCCGCGTGCGCTCGGCCACCGAGATGGCGAACGCGTTGTAGATGAGCGACACGGACGCCACCACGATGACCGCGGCCAGCACGGCGGCCACCATCCACAGCGTCCCCCAGATGGGGCGGTTGTCGGCGATGCCGAGGTACGCGAACAGGTTCGTGTGGTACAGCGTGGTGTCGGCGCTATCGAGCCCCGTCGTCTCCTCGAAGAACGCCTGCATCTCGTCGCGGCTGCCGATGCCCTGCGTCACGACGTAGGCGCCCATCATCGGCTCGCCGTCGGCGTCGACGACGGTCGCGGGCGCGTCGGCGGCGTTCAGCGCGACCGACGACGAGCTGGCGGCGGTGTAGTTGTTCGCGAGGTAGGGCGGCTGGTGCTCGTAGAAGCCCGTCACCTTGAGGGTGCGGGGTCGGGCGTCGACGACGACCTCCTCCTCGCCGTCGGCCGTGCGCGCGCCCAGGTCGGCCGTCACGACGCTGCCCACCTCCACGGGGCCGTCCGACGCCACGCCGCCCTCGCCGTCCGCGCCGAGCGTCTCGCCCTTGAAGTAGTCGGGCAGCACGATCTCGTCGGCCGTCCGGGGCATGTCGCCCTCCACGAGCTCGGGCATGAGCGCGAACGGCGCGCCGCCGGGCTCGTCGGAGCCCTTGACCGTGGTCGGCAGGCTCTTGAGCGTGAGGAAGGTGCCCAGGTAGCGGGCGTCTTCCTCCGACAGCGCCGCCGTGCCGCCCTTCGCGAACGACGCGAGGTCGCTCACCCGGTCGCTTTCCGCGAGCGCGTCGACGGCGGATGCGGGAACCTCGGAGGAGAACACGTGCCACGACCCCTCCGTGGCGCTGGTGCGCTCGAGCATCCCCGCCTGCACGCTGGCCACGCTGGTCAGCACGGCGGCCAAGAGCGCCGCGGACAGCGCGATGCCGACCACCGTCACGGCGGTGCGCACGCGGTTCGCGCTGAGCGTGCGCAGGGTGAACCGCGTGAATATGCCCGCCATCACCGCCGCCTCTCGTCGGAGGAGACGCGCCCGTCCTCGATGGCGATGACGCGGTCGGCCATGCAGGCGATGTCCTCGTCGTGCGTGATCACCACGAGGGTCTGGTCGAACCGCTTGTTCGACTCGCGCAGGAGGGCCATGATCTCGCGCGAGTTGCGCGAATCGAGGTTGCCGGTGGGCTCGTCGGCCAGCACCACGGCCGGGGCGTTCATGAGCGCGCGCCCTATGGCCACGCGCTGCTGCTGGCCGCCGGACAGCTGGTTGGGCAGGAAGCGCTCGTGGCCGCGCAGACTTAAGGCCCCCAGCAGCATGTCGAGGCGCTCCTCGTTCACGGCGCGCCCGTCCATGAGCACGGGCAGCGTCATGTTCTCCACCACGTTGAGCACGGGGATGAGGTTGTAGAACTGGTAGACCAGCCCCACGTCGCGGCGGCGCAGCACGGCCAGCTCCTCGTCGGAGCGCGCGTACACGTCCGCGCCGTTCAGCAGCACCGTGCCCGAGGTGGGGCGGTCGACGCCGCCCATGAGGTGCAGAAGCGTCGACTTGCCCGACCCCGACGAGCCGACGATGGCGACGAACTCGCCGGCCGCCACGCTGAACGACACGTCGTCGAGCGCCGTGAGCGCCGTGGGGCCGCTTCCGTACACCTTGGTGAGATGGTCGATGGTCAGGATGTCCATGATGAGCCTTTCTCGCTGACAGTCTACGGAACAGTGTGGCAGCCCGCGCTTGCGCGGGCGTGAACGCTCGGTGACGGAATTGTCATATTGGCCGCCGCGGGGCGGGCTGCGAGCCGCGGCGCGGCTGCTCGGAGCGGTGCCGCCCGCCGCGCGCTACACGATGACCTTGGGGAACGTGAAGTCGAAGCGCGCGCCGCCCGCCTCGCGGTCGTTGCCCGCGCGCAGCGTGCCGCCCTGGGCAACCGTGAGCGCCTGGGCGAGGGCCAGGCCGATGCCGAACCCCTCGGAGCCTTCTCCGCGGTAGAAGCGCTCGAACAGGCGGGGGAGGTCCTCGTCGGCGATGCCCGGCCCCGTGTCGGTGACGCGCAGACGGCAGGCGACGGCGTCCTCGACGGCGCGCACGCGCACGGTGCCGCCGGCGGGGGTGTGCTCCATGCAGTTCTTGAGGACGTTGCCCAGCGCCTCGGCCGACCAGGCGGCGTCCCCCGTGAACGACGCGCCGTCCGCGACGTCCACCTCGCAGGCCACGTCGCGCAGGTCGAAGGCGCCGGCGAGCGGGGCCAGCGCGTCGCGCACGAGCTTCGCCGCGTCCACGGGGTGCGCCTGCACGCGGATGGCGCCGGCGTCGGCCTTCGCCAGCTTCAGCAGCGCGGTCACGAGCCAGCCCACGCGGTGGACGAGCGCCTCCAGCTCGTGGAGCGCCCGCGTGCGTTCGGCCTCGTCGGCGGCGCGCTCGACGGCGCCGATGAGCAGCCCCATGGCCGTGAGCGGCGTGCGTATCTGGTGCGACACGTCGGCCAGCGCGTCGGCCAGGGCGTTCTTCTCGGCGTCGAGGCGCTCGGTGGCGGTGCGCAGGGCGGCCACCATCTTCGCCAGCTCGTTCTTGAGCACCGCGAGGTCGCCCTCGCGGTAGTCGGAGAAGTCGATGCGCCGCCCGTCGTGCAGCACCTCGTCGACCTCGGCGGCAAGCCGCGCGATCTGGCGGTAGCGGCGCGCGGAGAACGTCGCGAACAGCGCGCAGGCCACGATGCCGGACGCGAGCGCCCACAGCCCCGCGCGCGGCCCCTCGATCGCGGCGGCCGCCGCGGCGACGGCCGCCAGCGCGCCGGCGAGCAGCGCCAGCTGGCAGGAGAACGAGCGGTTCCTCAGAAGCCCCATGTCAGGCCCCCGTCCGGTAGCCCAACCCGCGCACGGTGAGGATGAGCCGCGGGTTTCCGGGGTCGTCCTCCACCTTGTCGCGCAGCCGCTTGATGTAGACGCTCAGCGTGTTGTCGCTCACGTACTCGCCGGCGCTGTCCCAGATGGCGTTGCGCACGTGCTCGCGCGTGACGAGCTTGCCCTGGCTCTGCGCGAACAGCAGCAGCAGCCGGTACTCGAGCGCCGTGAGCGCCACGTCGCGTCCGGCCTTGCGCACGCACGCCGCGCCCGCGTCGACCTCCACGTCGCCCAGGTGCAAAAGCGACGCGGCGGCGTTCGTGCGGCGCAGCACCGAGCGAATGCGCGAGAGCAGCTCGCGGGCGCGGAAGGGCTTGGCGATGTAGTCGTCGGCGCCCATGTCGAGGCCGGCCACGGTGCTGTACTCGTCGTCGGAGGCCGTGAGGAAGATGACGGCGGGCGCGGGGTCGCACGCCTTGGCGGCGGCGCACACGGCGAACCCGTTGCCCTGCGCCAGCGCGACGTCCACGAGCGCCAGGTCGAAGCGCTCCGCGTCCAACAGGGCGACGGCCGCGTCCTGGCCGGCGGCCGATGCCGTCTCATAGCCTTCCGATCGCAGCAGGTCCGTCAAGCTGGCGACGATGGCCGCATCGTCTTCGACGAGCAACATGCGCATGGTGCGTCCTTCCCTTCGAGTGCTTCGCGTCCACGGTAGCAGAAAACCGGGGAAAGGGGAGGGGCGATCAGCCTTCTTCGTCGTCGACGAACTCCAGAAGGTCGCCGGGTTGGCAGTCCAGCTCCTTGCAGATGGCGTTGAGCGTTTTGAAGCGCAGGCCGCTGACCTTGCCGTTCTTGAGCTTCGACAGGTTGCCGTCGGCGATGCCCACCCGTTCGGCCAGCTCGCCCAGGGAAACCTTGCGATCGGCCATCATCCGATCGAGGCGCAGCACGATAGCCATGCCGCCCTCCTAGATGATCTCGAAGTTCTCGTCCTGGACGAGATACCCGTACTCGAGTATCTGCCCGAGGCAGAACACGATGGCGGCCAGCATGAAGGCGAACATGACCGACTCGTCCACGAGCGCGCCGGACGGCGTTCCGGTTTGGATGCTGAAGATCGTCCAGTACAGCCATTTCGGCACGGTGAGCGCCGCGAACAGGAGCACCGCCGCCGCCTTGATCCTGCGCGGCAGCGCGGCGAAGAACGGCGTCTCCTCCCGGTTGATGCGCAGGAAGACGAAGGCGACGTACACGGCCAGCGCGATGAGCAGGGCGTCCCTGAACAGGCTCATGCCGCGGCGCGCGGAGTCGGGGTTCGACAGCGCCCCGCCGGTCGTCAACCAGTCGACGATGAGGATCGACGTCTGAATGCCGAACATGAGCGCGATGAAGAGGATCGCGACGAACGCGGTCATGCTGGTTGCCTTGATCTTGGCGCGCGTCTTGTCCATATGGGCCTCCCTGCTCTCGGATGGCCCCAGTATACGCCGGAATATGCCGTATTACGATATGAATATGACGTTTTACGTCAAACCAGGCGGTTTGTCGATCTACAGGTCGACCCAGAACTTCGAATTCTTGTACAGCTCCTCCACCTTGTTGCGCGCCCAGGGCGTCTTGCGCAGGAACGACAGCGAGCTCTTGAAGTTCGGATCCTTCTTGAAGCAGTTGATCCTGATGCGCTTGGCCAGGCCGTCCCAGCCGTACTTGTTCACCAGCTGCTTGAGCATCGTCTCCAGCGTGATGCCGTGCAGCGGGTCGTTGGGGTGCTGGCGGTCTGCGGGGTTGTCGGGCATGGGCTCTCCGTGTTCCTCTCGTGGCGTACGCGTTCCATCATGACGCATTTCGGCCCGAACCGCCGCGTGAAAACGGGAAACGCCGCCCGAACGGACGGCGTTTCCGCATGCGGGGCCCGCCTTAGCGGCGGCCCATCGCCCATACCGCGCGCACGCCGAGGAGCGTGAACGCCGCGACGGCGACGGCGCCCGCCGCGCCGCTGGCGATGAGCCCGCCGACGAGGCATGCGCCGTGCCCGTGGCGATGCCCGTGCCCGTGGCGATGCCCGTGCCCTCGGCAGGGCCGGGCGTCGGATGCCTCCGGCGCGTTCGGCATCCCGGGCGTCTCGGATGCATCGGGCGCTTCGGGCACCGCCGTCGCGTCCGATGCGCAGGGCGCGTCGCGTTCCTCCTCGTTTCCCATGAGGGTGTCGAGCCCCCGGCCGAGCGCGGCGGGACGGCCGCTTCCTTCTTTCGCGTTCATGGCTGCCTCCTTCTGCTTGGGCTTGTCCTTCCACGCAGCACCCTACGCCCGGCCGTCGGCGGCGCAGCGGGAGGACGCGCGGCGTGAGCGTCGCGCGACGCAGCTGTAACGTTCGGTTGGGAAACGGGGCCGCGCAAGGCGGGCGGGAGCTAGAGGTCGGAGGAGACGAAGCTGTCGATGACGCGCAGCGCGGGATGGGCCGCGATGCCGCCCACGAGCGCGCCGCCCGCCCCGACGACCCAGTCGAAGAGGCTGAAGGGGTGGTCGGGCACCATGAGCGACACCGCGCCGTCGGCAATGCCGAGCACGCACGTGACCAGCACGGCCACCGCGCAGGCGGTGAGCAGCCCCATGTGCTGCCACAGCGCGTTGGCCAGCAGGAAGCTGAGCACGGCGAACTCGATGAAGTACGCGACGGGCGAGGGCGCGCTCACGGCGGGCCCGAAGTACACGACGGCCGCCCACGCGACGACGAGCGCCCAGCGCCCGAAGACGATGAAGCGCCGCCGCCCCGACATGCGCGGACGTTCGTTCTCGGTATCTTGTCGCCGGTCATCCATGAGCGCACCATACCACGCAGCCCGCCCCGTCCTCGACACGGGTACCGTACCGTTGCCTGCGCCGAGGACGAAAGGGAACAAATGTTTCACGTGAAACATTCGAAGTGGCAGCGGCTTGCGGAGCGCGCGAGGCATTGTACCCTGACTCTCCTCGCTGAGGAACGCCAGGGTGGCGCGCGAGACGACGCAAGGAGGGCGGGGACGCCGATGAGCTCGAGGCCGATGCGCCGTCGCGGGGGGGGGGCGGGGCCGATTCCCCGGAGGCGTTCTGCCCCACCCCGCGGCGGAGTCCGCAGGGCCGCGGACTTGTCGGGGACGGGCTCGCGCCGGGCATCGCGCCCCGAACAGGGAACCCGTACAAATGTTTCACGTGAAACATCGGGCACGGATTCCGTCTCGACCGCGCGTGCCGGGCGGCGATGCGCAGCTGCGGGCCCCGTAAACGCGCCGTGCCGCCCCCCCCGGGGCGGCACGGTCGGCGACTCGCTTGGCGGATGCGCGGCTTGCTACTTCCTCACGTTCATGGCGCGCATGGCGTTGAGGATGGCGATCACGGCCACGCCCACGTCGGCGAACACGGCCAGCCACATGTTGGCGATGCCCACCGCCGCCAGGATCAGCACGAGGAACTTCACGCCGAGGGCGAACACGATGTTCTGCCACACGATGCCCATGGTCTTGCGGGCGATGTGGACGGCCTTCGCGATGTTCGAGGGCTTGTCGTCCATGAGCACGACGTCGGCCGCCTCGATGGCCGCGTCCGACCCCATCGCGCCCATGGCGATGCCGATGTCGGCGCGGGTGAGCACGGGCGCGTCGTTGATGCCGTCGCCCACGAACGCCAGCTTGCCCTTGCCGGCGCCGTGCGCGTGCGTCTCCTCCAGCAGCCTCTCCACTTCCGCCACCTTGTCCTGGGGCAGCAGCTGCGCGCGGAACTCGTCGATGCCGAGCTCGCTGGCCACGGCGGCGGCCACGTCGGCGCGGTCGCCCGTCAGCATGACGGTCTTCTTCACGCCGGCCGCGCGCAAGGCGGCGATGGCCTCGGCCGCGTCGGGCTTGATGACGTCGGCGATGACGATGTGGCCGATGTAGTCGCCGTCGAGCGACACGTGCAGGATGGTGCCGGTCAGCTCGCAGTCGTGGCAGCCCACGCCGCATTCGCTCATGAGCTTGTCGTTGCCCACGAGCACCACGTGCTCGTCGATGCGCGCCCGCACGCCGTGGCCGCTCTGCTCCTGCACATCGTCGATGCGCTGCTGGTCGATGGGCCCCGAGTAGGCCTGCTTGACCGACAGGGCGATCGGGTGGTTCGAGTACGCCTCGGCGTGCGCCGCGATGGACAGCAGCCGGTCGGGGTCGATGTCGGCCTCGGGATGCACGGCCACCACGTTGAACGAGCCGTCGGTGAGCGTGCCGGTCTTGTCGAACACGACCGTCTCGGTGCCGGCGAGCGTCTCCAGGTAGTTGCTGCCCTTCACGAGGATGCCCAGGCGCGAGGCGCCGCCGATGCCGCCGAAGAACGACAGGGGCACGCTGATGACGAGCGCGCAGGGGCACGACACCACGAGGAAGATCAGCCCGCGCTGCACCCAGTCGGACCAGTTCTGGCCCAGCAGCAGCGGCGGCACGACGGCCAGCAGCACCGCGATGCCCACGACCGCCGGGGTGTAGTAGCGCGCGAAGCGGGTGATGAAGTTCTCGGTCTTGGCCTTCTTCTCGGCCGCGTTCTCCACGAGCTCGAGGATGCGGCTCACGGTGGACTCGCCGAAGGGCTTGGTCACGCGGACGGTGATGAGGCCGGTCATGTTGACGCAGCCCGAGATGATCTCGTCGCCCGCGCGCACCTCGCGCGGCACCGACTCGCCGGTGAGGGCCGCGGTGTCGAGCTGCGAGGTGCCGCTCGCCACGACGCCGTCGAGCGGCACGCGCTCGCCGGCTTTCACGACGATCTCATCGCCCACAGCCACCTCGTAGGGATCCACCTGCACGAGCTGCCCGTCGCGCTCCACGTTGGCGAAGTCGGGCGCGATGTCCATCATGTCGGCGATGGACTTGCGGCTCTTGCCCACGGCGTAGCTTTGGAACAGCTCGCCCACCTGGTAGAACAGCATGACGGCCGCGCCTTCGGCCATGTGCGGGTCGCTGTCGGGGAACAGCACGAGCGCGAAGGCGCCGATGGTGGCCACGCTCATGAGGAAGTTCTCGTCGAACACCTGGCCGTGGCCGATGTTCTTCGCCGCGCGCAGCAGCACGTCGTAGCCGGCGATGAGGTAGGGGACGAGGAAGAGCGCGAACTCCACCCACAGCGCCGCCGTCTCGCTGCCGAGCCACGTCGACAGCGGAAGCAGCTCCGCCACGACGTACACGACGACGAACAGCGCGATGGCGAGGATGATGCGGTTCCTCGTGCGTTTCTGTTTCTTGTTCATGGTCTCCAACCTTGTGGTCCGGGGAAGAGCGCAACGCACCGCCGGAATGTTTCACGTGAAACATCCGTTCGTGCAATTGGCTCTTCGATTGTCAGCGGGCGGTTAGCGCAGGATGACGCAATCCGGCTCGATCTTCTGGCACACGCGCTCGGCTTCGTCGAGCACCGCGTCGAAGCGGTCGTCGTCGGCTTCCAGCACGAGCTTCTGCGTCATGAAGCTGACCGTGGCGCTTTTCACACCGTCGATGTTCTTGATGCCGTTCTCCATCTTGGCGGCGCAGTTCGCGCAGTCGAGGTCCTGGAGTTTGAAGGCTTTGCGCATGGGTGTTCCTTTCGGTAGGGACGTTCGTCGGGTCGTTCGCTGCCTGTCGTTCGTCGTTCGCTATTCGCAGATGTGGGTCATGCCCTGGGCGAGCATGGTGTACACATGATCGTCGGACAGCGAGTAGATGACGTTCTTGCCGTCGCGCTGGAACTTGACGAGGCGGGCCTGCTTGAGCGTGCGCAGCTGGTGCGACACGGCGCTTTGCGTGGCGCCGATGAGCTCGGCGAGGTCGGCGACGCACAGTTCCTGGCCCATGAGCGCGTACAGCATCTTGATGCGCGTCGTGTCGCCGAACACCTTGAACAGGTCGGCCAGGTCGTACAGCAGCTCCTCGTCGGGCATGCTCTCGGGCCCCGGCCCGGACGCGCCCGCGTGCTCGGCGCAGCCGCACGAGCAGCCGTTGTCGTGCGCGCTCTCCGCGAGGGCGGCGCCGTCGTCGGGGGCCGGCGCGGTCTTGCTCTGGTTTTGCTTCATCCTGTTAACCTCTCAACATATGATCAACTGTTCATAAGTATACGGAGGAGACGCGGCCTGTCAAGGGGGAAGGGGGAGAATTTCCCGCTTGTTGCATTTACAACGAAGGGCGTCGCCGCCGCGTGCTATGCTCGCGAGCATACCGACGAGAGCGCGCGGGAGCGCATGCAGGAGGAACCTTATGATACGGAAGATCATCGAGATCGACGAGGCGGCGTGCGCCGGCTGCGGCCTGTGCGTGACGGCGTGCCATGAAGGCGCGATAGGCCTGGTGGGCGGCAAGGCGCGCCTGCTGCGCGACGACTACTGCGACGGGCTGGGCGATTGCCTGCCGGCGTGCCCGACCGGCGCCATCGCCTTCGTCGAGCGCGAGGCCGAGGCCTACGACGAGGCGGCCGTGCTGGCGGCGCAGGGCCGGGCGGAAGCGAATGATGCGGAAGCGGTCGCGCCGGTCGCGCCGCGCCCCTCCGAGCTGGCATCGTGGCCGGTGGAGATCAAGCTCGTCCCCGTGCAGGCGCCGTACTTCCAGGGCGCGCACGTGCTGATCGCCGCCGACTGCACGGCGTTCGCCTACGCCGATTTCCATCGCGACTTCATGCGCGGCCGCACCACCCTCATCGGCTGCCCGAAGCTGGACGCCGTCGACTACAGCCAGAAGCTCGAGGCCGTCTTCGCGGGCAACGACATCGCCTCGGTCACCGTGGCGCGCATGGAGGTGCCCTGCTGCGGCGGCCTCGAGCACGCGGCGCGCACGGCCCTCGAGCGCAGCGGCAAGGACGTGCCGTTCGAGGTGGCGGTGATCTCCACGCGCGGAGACCTGCTCGAGCGGCGGTAGCGCCCCGCGGCGACCATGGCACCGCAGCATCGCCGCCGCGCCATCGTCGCGAGAATGTTTCACGTGAAACATTTGTACGGGTTTGGCGCTCGCGGGTTCGGGGCAGGCGGGGCGCGCGGGGCCTGCGGCGTTCCGCCTGCAATTTCGTTCAAGCGGGGCGCGCTCGTTCATGGTATCGTTTCCTGCTTGGACGAAAGGGTTCGCATGGAAACGATCGAAGCATGGAACGAGCGCCCCGATGTGGCGGGCGCGCGCTTGGCCGACCCCGACATGGGGGCCGAGAATCGGCGCATCGCGCCGTTCGGGCCGTGCCCGGGCGTGGAGTTCGTCACCCTCGAGGGCATCGTGCAGCCCTTCCCGCTGCACTTCCACGACTTCTGGACCATCGGGCAGATGGTGGGCGGCGGCCGTCGCATGCGCTGCCGGGCCGAGGAGCACGTGCTGGGCCCCGACGACTTCGTGCTGTTCGAGCCGGGCGAGGTGCACGGCTGCGAGCCCGTGGGGAAGGCGCCGCTGGCGTATCGCAGCATCGTCGTCCCCGACGAGCTGTTCTCCCAGGTGGTGGGCGAGGCCCTCGGTGTGCCGGGCCCGCATCGCTTCAAGGCGGTGGTCACGCGCGACGTGTCGCTGTCGGCCTGCATGGCGCGGCTGTACGCGTTCGCGTGGAGCGAGGGCGCCGACCAGCTCGAGGAAGAGGAGGCCCTGCTCGCCCTGCTGGCGCGCGTGGCGCGCTGCTGCGAGGGCGGCCGGCCGCCCTCGCCTTCCCCCGTCTCGGCGACCGCTTCCGAAGCGGCGGTCGCCCGGGCCCGGGCGCTCGTCGACGAGGCCTACGCCGCGGAGCTGACGCTCGCCGACCTGGCGCAGGCCGCCGGGCTGTCGCGGTTCGCCCTCATCCGCGCGTTCTCCGACGAGACGGGCCTCACGCCCCATCGCTACCTGCAGGCCGTGCGGGCGAACCGCGCCCGCGACCTGCTGGCCGCGGGCGACGCCCCGGCTGAGGCGGCTGCGCGCGCCGGGTTCTCCGACCAGGCGCACATGACCCGGGTGTTCAAGTCGTTCTACGGCGTCACGCCGGGCCGCTACCGCAGCGCCGCGCGCGCTTCGCGCGAGGGGCGCTAGCATGGCCGCCGCAGACGTCCGGACGGCGGACGACGCGCAGGCGCAGCAGCGGCCCGCCGTGCGCGGGCACGCGCTGGCGCTCGTCACCGTGCTCGTGTGGGCCGTGACGTTCGTGTCCACGAAGGTGCTGCTCGTGCACCTCGCGCCCATCGAGATCCTGTTCTTCCGCTTCGTGATCGGCTTCGGCGCGCTCGCGCTGCTGCGCCCGCGCATCCTGCGCGTGCAGGGCTTCAAGGAGGAGCGCTGGTTCATGCTGGCGGGCGCCACCGGCGTCACGCTGTACTACCTGCTGGAGAACATCGCGCTCACGTTCACCACGGCCTCCATCGTGGGCGTGGTCGTGGCGGCGGCGCCGCTGTTCACCGGCATCGCCTCGGCCGTAGCGCTCAAGGAGCGCCTGCGCGCGCCGTTCTTCGCGGGCTTCGCGGTGGCCATGGCGGGCGTGTGCCTGGTCAGCTTCGCGGGCGGCGCGGCGGGGCTGGCGGGGGAGGACGGCCTCGGCCAGGCGGGCCTCGCGGGCGTGGCGCTGGCGCTGGCGGCCGCGGGCACGTGGGCCGTGTACTCCATCGTGACGAAGAAGCTCTCGACGTTCGGCTACGACAGCATCCTCGTCACGCGCCGCACGTTCGCCTGGGGACTCGCGTTCATGCTCCCGACGCTGCCCGTCCTGGGCTTCTCGCCCGACTGGGCCTCGCTCGCCGCGCCCGAGATGTGGGGCAACCTCGTGTTCCTGGGGCTGGGTGCCAGCGCGCTGTGCTTCGTGACGTGGAACATGGCGGTGAAAGAGCTGGGGCCCGTGAAGACGAGCCTGTACATTTACCTCGTGCCGGCGCTCACCGTGCTGGCCTCGGCGGCCGTGCTGGGCGACCCGCTCACGCCGCCCGTCATCGCCGGCGTGGCTCTGACCATCGTCGGGCTGTTCCTGTCCGAGCGCGGCAAGTAGCTTCGCGCCTTGCGGGGCCGCGTCGCCCGGGGATGATGCTCCAAGCAGGGAACCAGAACGGATGTTTCACGTGAAACATCCGTTCTTGGCGAGCCCCCCCGCTCCGTTTGCGTGCGGTTTTCACCCCGATGCCCGATGTCGCAGCGGCGCAAGGCGACGTGGCGAATGGCGCGCAGGGGAGGCCGTGGCCGCCGCCGTCCGCTAGCGCTCGGGCGCGACGCTCAGCTCGATGGCGCCGCGGTCGAGCAGCGGCCCGTAGACGCCGCGCAGCCACAGCGCCGGCTCGCCGGGGCCCAGCACGAGCGGCATGCGGTTGTGCACGGCGGCCACCGTCTCGTTCGGCTCGGTGGTGACGAGCGAGAACCGGCCGCGGTCGTGGATGCCCGCCAGCAAAAGCGGCGCGCCGTCGCGGGGCTCGAAGGCGTACTGGCGCTTCACGGGCCGCCCGGTGCGCGCGCTCGGCACCGTCTCGGACGCGTGCGACTCGTAGAAGCCCCAGGCGGGTATCAGGCAGCGGCGCCGCGCGAAGGACGACGACCACATGCTGCCGTCGTCGCGCAGCGCCGTCTCGATGCGCGTGTTGAACACGGGCCCGTTCTTCCACGGAACCTCGTATCCCCAGGCCATATGCGCCACCGCAAGGCCGCACCCGTCGCCCGTGGCCACGATGAGCGGCACCACCGACGAGGGGAACGCTTCCGCGCGCGGCGGGGCCGCGGGAGCTTCGGGGGCCGCGGGCCCGTCGTCGAACAGCGACAGCTGCGCCGCCGCGCCGCAGCGCGCCTCCTGCGCCTCCCGCGTCCGCGCGGCTCCGGGAGCGTCGGCGGGCGCGAACAGGTGCGCCTCGTAGTCGGCCAGGGGATCGAGCGAGGCCAGCTCGCCGGCATGGTCGGCCAGGTCGCGCTCGATCTCCGCGGCGATGCGCGCGACTTCGTCGCGGTCGACGGGTATGAAACGGCGGCACATCGGCGGCTCCTTCCTCGCGTTCCTGCACGCCTCCAGTGTAGCGGTTCGCGGGCCGCTGCGGGGTTGCCGCGCGGTGTCCTTCGCGTGACGGCCGCCTTCCGCCGCTCGCCGCGCCGACCGCCGGCCGATCCTGGAACGGGGGTTGACAATACCCGTGAGGGGTATATACTCACGCCCAGATACCCACACGGGGTATAGAGGAAAGGAGCGTCATGGCCGAGAAGAACCCGCAGCCGGAGGAAGCCGGCTGCTGCTGCCGCCGCAAGGAGACGCCGCGCTCGGAGGAGCTGCAGGCCGACCTGCAGAAGCGGCTCAACCGCGTCATCGGGCAGCTGGGCGGCATCAAGACCATGATCGATGACAACCGGTACTGCGGCGACGTGCTCACGCAGCTCGCCGCCGCCGAAAGCGCCGTGCACAGCATCTCGTCCGTCATGCTGCAGAACCACCTGGAAACCTGCGTAGTGGAGCAGATCAGGCGCGGCAACGTGGAGGTCGTCGACGAAGTGATGCAGCTCATGAAGAAGTTCTCGCGATAGGCGGATGTTTCACGTGAAACATCCGTTCGTTTGAAGGAGTGCAAGGTGAAACAAGCATTCGATGTGACCGGCATGACGTGCGCGGCATGCTCCGCGCGCGTGGAGAAGGCGACCCGGGCCGTGCCCGGCGTCGACGACGTCGCCGTGAACCTGCTGAAGAACAGCATGGAGGTGACGTATCGCGACGGCGCGGAGCCGGCGGCCGTCGCGAGCGCCGTCGAGGCCGCCGTGGACAAGGCGGGCTACGGCGCCTCCGCACGCGTCCCGGCGGGCCAGCAGGCGCCGGGCGCGGGAAGCCGCGCGGCCAAGGCGCGCCCCGTGGCCGACGCGGCCGCCGAGGCGAGGCACGTGCGCATGCGCCTCATCGTGTCCGCGGTGTTCACGATCCCGTTGTTCTACCTGTCCATGGGGCACATGTTCGGCTGGCCGCTGCCCGGGTTCTTCCTGGGCGACGAGAACGTGCTCACGTTCGCGTTCACGCAGTTCCTGCTGTTGCTGCCCGTCGTGTTCGTCAACTTCAAGTTCTTCCGCGTGGGCTTCAAGACGCTGTTCCACGGCGCGCCGAACATGGACTCGCTCATCGCGCTCGGCTCGACGGCGGCCACGGTGTACGGCATCTACGCCATCTACAAGATCGGCATCGCGCTGGGCGCGGGCGACCTGCACGCCGCGCACCTGGCAGCCATGGACCTGTACTTCGAGTCGGCGGCCATGATCCTCACGCTCATCACGCTGGGCAAGTACTTCGAGGCGCGCGCGAAGGGCAAGACCACCGACGCCATCGCCAAGCTCGTGGACCTCGCGCCGAAGGAGGCCACGCGGCTCGTGGACGGCCGCGAGGAGCGCGTCGCGGTGGAGGCGGTGCGCGCGGGCGACGTGCTGGCGGTGCGCGCGGGCGAGGGCATCCCCGTGGACGGCACCCTGCTCGAGGGCTCGGGGACGGTGGACGAGTCGGTGATCACGGGCGAGAGCGTGCCCGTGGACAAGCGCCCCGGCGACGCGGTGACCGGCGCCACCGTGAACCGCACCGGATGGTTCACCATGCGCGCCGACCGCGTGGGCGACGACACCACGCTGGCCGGCATCATCCGGCTCGTGGACGAGGCCACATCGACGAAGGCGCCCATCGAGAAGATCGCCGACAAGATATCGGGCGTGTTCGTGCCCGTGGTCATCGTCATCGCCGTCGTCACGTTCGCCGTGTGGATGCTCGGCGGCTCGACGCTCGAGACGGCCATGTCGCACGCCATCAGCGTGCTCGTCATCTCGTGCCCGTGCGCGCTCGGCCTGGCCACGCCCACGGCCATCATGGTGGGCACCGGGCGCGGCGCGCAGAACGGCATCCTCATCAAGTCGGCCGAGGCGCTGGAAACCGCCCACGACGTGAAGACCGTCGTGTTCGACAAGACGGGCACGGTGACCGAGGGCGCGCCGAGCGTCACCGACGTGGTCCCGGCCCCGGGCGTGGGCGAGGAGCGCCTGCTGGAGCTGGCGGTGTCCATCGAAGGCCGCTCCGAGCACCCGCTCGCCCGCGCCGTGTGCGACTACGCGCGCGGCCGTCATGCCTACCCGCTGCTCGTGGAGGACTTCAAGCAGGTGCCCGGCGAAGGGGTGGCGGCGCTCGTCGACGACCGCCCGTCATGCGCCGGCAACCTGCGCATGATGGAGGCCCGCAACGTCGCGGTGGGCGCGTTCGCCGAGGAGGCGCAGCGGCAGGCCGACATGGGCAAGACGCCGCTCTTCTTCGCGCAGGACGGCGAGCTCCTGGGCGTGATCGCCGTGGCCGACACGGTGAAGCCCTCGAGCGCCGCCGCCCTGGCCACGCTTTCGGCCATGGGCATCCGCACGGTGATGCTGACTGGCGACAACGAGCGCACCGCCGCCGCCATCCAACGCGAGGTGGGCGCCGACGAGGTCATCGCCGGCGTGCTGCCTGACGGCAAGGAACGCGAGATCCGCCGCCTGTCCGAGCAGGGCCGCGTGGCCATGGTGGGCGACGGCATCAACGACGCCCCGGCGCTCGCGCGCGCCGACGTCGGCATCGCCATCGGGGCCGGCACCGACGTGGCCATCGAGAGCGCCGACATCGTGCTCATGAAAAGCGACCTGCTCGACGTGCCCGCCTCCATCCAGCTGTCGCGCGCGACGCTGCGCAACATCAAGCAGAACCTGTTCTGGGCGCTCGTCTACAACGCGGTGTGCATCCCCGTGGCCGCCGGCGCCCTGTCGTTCATGGGCCTGAACCTCAACCCCATGATCGCCGCGGCCGCCATGAGCCTGAGCTCGGTGTGCGTCGTGTCGAACGCTCTGCGCCTGCGCGGCTGGAAGCCCAACCTCCCCTCGGCAGCGACGGACGCGCCCGCGTCCGCGCCCATCGATAGCACCGTACCCAGCGAACCCAACGAAAAGGAGACCACCATGGAGAAGACCCTGAACGTCGAAGGCATGATGTGCCAGCACTGCGTCGCCCACGTGAAGAAGGCCCTCGAAGGCGTAGAGGGCGTCGAGGAGGCCGTCGTCGACCTTGACGCCGGCACCGCCACCGCGAAGCTGGCCCGGGACGTGCCGGAGGAGACGCTGGCCGCCGCCGTGGTGGAGGCGGGCTACGAGGTGAAGTAGAAACGAGGAGGGCTGCCGCGGGCGGCCCTCCGTCGAAAGCCCTAGCAGCCGGCGATGATCTCCCGCAGGGCGGCCACGAGCTTCTCGTTGTCCTCGCGCGTGCGGACGGCCACGCAGAAGTAGCGGCTGTCCTCCAGCGCGGGGGTGCCCTCGAGCTTGCGGATCAGGAACCCGGCCAGCTGCAGGCGCTGCGCCAGCTCGTCGGTGTTCGCCACGCCGAGCGCCAGGTCGGGCCCGCCGTCGAACGTGCACATGACGTAGTTCGCCTCGGCGGGGAAGATGTCGATGCCGGGGATGAGGTTCAGCATGCACTGCAGCCAGGGAATCTCCGAATCGAGGAAGTCGCGCGTGCGCTCGAGGTGCTCCGTCTCCGAAAGCGCCAGCTCGCCGATGACCTCGGCGAACATCGGCACGCACGAGCTGTCGTAGAAGCGCGTGATCTGCGCGATGGTGTCGGGGTGCGCGATGCAGTAGCTGATGGGGATGCCCGGCATGGCGAAGGGCTCGCACAGCGAGCGCACCACCACGAGGTTGCGGTGCTCGTTCACGAGCGCCACCATGCTCTCGCCGCCCAGCGTGAGCTCGATGGAGCGCTCGTCCACGACCACCCAGGTGCAGGCGTCGAGGTAGGCGAGCAGCGTCGGCCTCGGCAGCAGGCGGCTCGTGGGGTAGCCCGGGTTCGCCAGCACGGCGGCGTCGAACACGATGCCGTGGCGCTCGGCCGCGGCCGGGTCGGGCACGGTGAAGCCGGCCGGGCTCGCGATCTCCACCACGCGATGGCCCGCGTTGCCGGCGGCCAGCGCGTACTCCACGGGGCCGGGGACGGCCACGCCCACGGTGCAGGGCTGGTAGGTCTGGGCCACGGCGCGCACCATGTCGCCGACGGTGGAGCCCACGAGGAACGACTCCACGGGCAGCCCGAACTTGCGGGCCAGCACGCTGCGCAGCGTGTGCGCCTCGCGGTCGGGCGGGTAGTTCAGCTCGCCGGCGGCCAGCGCCGTCTCCATCGCGCGGATGAAGGAGGGGGGCGTGCCCAGGGGGTTCGCCGTGCCGGAGAAGTCGATCCAGTTCATCTCGGAGCGCATTTCGTAGGGGGGCGACAGCAGCTGCTCGGGCAGCGCGGTCACGCAGGCGCGTACGCCGGGACGCGCGTCGGTGTCTCGCTGCGTCATCGTCATGTCTCTCCCTCCCTGCGTTTCGCCTCGTGATTCGAGGCAAGGAATGAATATCCTAGCACAAGTTCATTACGCCCGGGCGCGGCGTGGTAGACTTATTCGCGCAATGCGATCCGATTCCCCACAGACCGATCCCGAAGCGGCTGCCGATGGCGGCGGCTTCGCCATGCCGTTGGAGGAGTGGCGCGGGCCGGCCATCCTGCTCGTGGACCTCGACGCGTTCTTCGCCTCGGTCGAGCAGCTCGACCATCCCGCCTGGCGCGGCAAGCCGGTCATCGTGGGCGGCGACGCCGACAAGCACGGCGTGGTGTCCACGGCGTCGTACGAGGCGCGCCCGTACGGGGTGCACAGCGCCATGCCCTCGTCCACGGCGAAGCGCCTGTGCCCGCACGCCATCTGGACGCACGGCCACTTCGACCGCTACCGCGAGATGTCGAACGCCATCATGGACATCCTGCGCGCCGAGACGCCGCACGTGCAGCAGGTCAGCATCGACGAGGCGTTCATGGACGTGTCGCCCACGTCGGTGAACCGCGAGCACCCCGTGCGCGTCGCGCAGCGCATCCAGCAGCGCGTCGAGAAGCTGGGCGTCACGTGCTCCATCGGCGTGGGCACGTCGAAGACCATCGCGAAGATCGCCTCGGACATGGACAAGCCGCGCGGGCTGACCGTGGTGTACCCGGGCGGCGAGCGGGACTTCCTCGCCCCCCTTCCCGTCCGCACGATGAGCGGCATCGGAGCCGCGGCCGAGGAGAAGCTGCACTCCCGCGGCATCCGCACGCTCGGCCAGCTGGCCGATGCCGACGAGGGCATGCTGCTGCGCGTGTTCGGCAAGAACGGCCACGTCATGCACGTGCGGGCGAACGGCGGCGACGACGCGCCCGTGGAGCAGGACGACTCGGTGAAGTCGGTGTCCAACGAGATGACGTTCGCGTCGGACCTCACCGCGCGCGACGAGGTTGAGGGCGCCATCGCCACCATCGCCGCGAAGGTGGGGCGCCGCCTGCGGCGCAAGGGCCTGCGCGGCCGCACGATCAGCCTGCGGGTGCGCTACGACGACCGCAGCGTGCGCTCGGTGCAGCGCCAGCTGGCGGCGCCCAGCGACGACGAGTTCGCCTACACGCCGCTTCTGTACCGCATGATGGACGAGCTGTGGCGGCCCGGCATGCCCGTGCGCCTCATCGGCGTGGGGATGACGGGGTTCGAGGAGGGCGACGGCGTGCAGGAGAGCCTGTTCGACGTCGCGGAGGCCGCGCCGAACGAGGACGACGTGCGGCCGTCCATCCCGGACGAGGGGAAGCGCCGCGGCCTCATCGAGGCCACCGACCTCGTGAAGGACCGGTTCGGCGAGTCCGCCGTCCGCTTCGGGCGCGAGCTGCTCGGCGAGGAGAACACCACCGGCTCCGCCAGCAAGAACCCGGCCGACTACAAGTGAGGCGCCGCGACGAAGGAGGACCCATGGGAAACGAGAGCCGCTTCGACGGGAAGGCGGCCGTCTACGACGCGGCGCGCCCCGGCTACGCCCCCGCGCTTATGGCGCACCTCGCCTGCGAGGAGGGGTTCGCGGCGGGCACCCGGGTGGCCGACGTGGGATCGGGCACAGGAAGGTTCTCCGAGCAGCTGCTGGAGCTCGGCTGCATCGTGGAGGCCGTCGAACCGAACGACCAGATGAGGGCCGTGGCGGAAGCGCGCCTCGGCGAGCGCGCCGAGTTCTCCTCGACGGCGGGGTCGGCCGAGCGCACCGGGCTCGCGGACGCCTCGGTCGACCGCGTGTGCGCCGCCCAGGCCTTCCATTGGATGGACCCGCAGGCGTTCCGGCGCGAGTGCCGGCGGATCCTGCGACCGGGCGGGGCGGTCGCGCTCGTGTGGAACTTCCGCGACCCGGCGTCCCCGCTCGTGCGGGCGAGCGCGGCCGTGTGCGCGCGGCACTGCCCCGGGTTCACGGGCTTCAGCGGGGGCATGGACTTCGACGGCACCGCCGTCGCGCGCTTCTTCGAGGGCGCGTACCGCACGGTCACGTTCCCGCACGACCTGGCCTACGACCGCAAAGGGTTCGTCGACCGGATGCTGTCGGCCTCCTACGCGCCCGATCGCGACGACCCGGCGCATGCCGCCTACGCCGCCGACTTCGAGCGGCTGTTCGACGAGCACGCCCAAGCGGGCGTGCTCGTGCTCCCCAACAGCACCGCAGCCTACATCGGCGAGGTGGCGTAGGGGAGCGCGGCCCCCGCAACCGCCGGGGGCCGCGCGCACGCGCTTCGCCGCGCTAGGCCATGCCGATGAGCTTCGCCATGTTCGCGTACATGACCTTCTCGGACAGTTCCGTGCCCTTCCCGAAGGCCTCGAAGGCGGCCTCGACGGAAGCCTGGGTGCCTCCGAAGGGGCGGTCGACGCCGAAGAGCACGCGGTCCTCGCCGAACAGCTCGACGAGCATGCGCATCTCCTCGGCCGAGCGGAAGGTCGTGTCCACCCAGAGGTTCTCGGCGCCACCGAGGTGGGCGGCAAGCGTTTCCGCCTCGCCGCCGGTCAGACCGCCCGCATGCGCGGCGATGAACTTGACCTGGGGCAAGCGTTCCACGAGGTACATGAAGTCCTCGAGGTTGCCGTAGGCGGGGTTCTGGGTGGCCGCTTCCGGGGAGTCGTCGGGGTAGTAGGAGTTCACGCCGCAGTGGCTCACCACGGGCAGGCCCGTCTCGGCCCACAGGGCAACCGCCTCCTCCACGCGCGGGTCGCGCAGCGAGACGTTCTGGAGGATGGGGTGGATCTTGAGGCCGCGCGCTCCCCGGGCGGCGTCGGCGAGCAGCTGCGACCCGATGGCGCGCCCGTCCTCGATGCGCCAGTCGGCCGAGGTGAAGGGGATGATGCGCGGCTCGACGAGCGCGGCCACCCGGTAGTCTTCGAACGTGATGAAGGGCGCCACCGGATACAGGCAGACGTAGTCGACGTGCGATTCGTCGAGGTCGCGCGACAGCTTGCTCAGCGTGTTGGCGTAGCTGACGGCGGCCGTCATGTCGATGACGTTCTTCACCTGCTCGGGGTTGTCGGGGTCGAGGAACGCGCCCTTGAAGCCGCCCTCGGAATAGGAGGCGAACGGGTCGTGCTGGGAGGGGTCGATGGGGACGTCGCCCTTGTACACGACGTTCTTCTCGGATGCGAAGATGTCGCCGAGGTGGGAATGGCAGTCGATGATCTTGTGCATGGTGCTCCTCGTTTCTCTCATGGTTTTCGATAGGGCTCAACGACGGTCTTACGACGGGTTCGCGGCGCCGGCCGCGCACGCGGGCGCGTCGTCGGGCGTTTCGGGCGACGACGCCGCGGAGCTCAGCTTGGTGGCCGCCATGGCGGCCGCTCCGAAGAGGGCGACGACCAGGAAGCACGCGCCGGCGGCGGGCCACCCGAACGATTCGACGAGCGCTCCGGACACGGGCGCGCTCAAGAGGGTGCCCGTGTTCAAGCCGATGTTCAACACGCCGAGCGCGATGCCCGCGTACATCGGCTTGGAGGCGGTCTCGGGACCGATCGTCCAGCAGATGCAGGGGATGAGCGCGTCGAAGATCGGGAACACGAACACGAACGCGACGACGAGCGGCTCGCCGGTGATGAGGAAGGCGGCCAGGCCGATGAGGCCGTACGCGAAGAAGCTCGCGACGCCGAGGCGCTTGCGGTTCTTCACGCGGTTCAAGATGCCGCCGATGATCCAGGCGTATACCATCTCGACGAGGTACAGGATGGCCACCCAGCGGCCGATCTCCTCGGACGACCAGGACGTCGCCACGCCCCAGTACGCCGACACCCAGCTGACGAACGTGAACGAGCAGAACGTGAAGCAGGCTGCGGCGATGGCGAGCGTGAACGACGCGCGCGATTTCAGCCCTTCGCGGATGGACACCTCGCTGCTCTCGACGTCCGCGAAGCTCTCGCCGGGCGCGGGGCTGTCGACGAACACGAGGAACAATACGGCGGTCAGCACGCATGCGACCAGGCCGAGCATCCACATCCCCTGCCATCCGAACGCTCCCGACAGAGGGGCGGCGCAGAAGAAGAGGATCGTTTGCGAAACCATCATCCACGAGCCCCAGAGCCCCATGGGCAGGCCGCGCTTCTCGGGCGGGAACCACATGGAGATGAGCGTCGGCGCCAGCACCGCGATGATGCCGATTCCCGTTCCCTCGATCACGCGGCTGACGATGAGCACGCCGACGTTGTCGGTGGCGAGGCCTATCAGCGAGCCGACGACGGCGAAGGCGAGGGCGGTCACACCCGCCTTCTTCGGCCCGAACCGCTTGATGATCATCGCGGCGGGCAGCGCCATGATGATGCCGACGAAGGTGAAGATGGTGCTGAGCAATCCCGCCGTGCCCATGCTGATGCCGAATACGTCCATGAGGACGGTGATGATGGGCGAGACCTTGTTCTGCACGAGGGCGAGCGATATGCCGCCTAATATGGCGACGAGGCATACCGCCCAGCCCTTTGCGCTCGTGGTTCTTGTCACGCTCATGGTGAACCCCCTTACGTTTCGTGTACGTTGCCGCGCGGTCCCGATGCCGATGCGGTACCTCCTCTCGACGTCGTGCGGCATGACCCGGAAGACCCGCGCGGCACGCACCTTACGGAGCGGCCTCGCCTGCGGGAACATCTCGGGGGGATGGTTGTCGCGATCCGGCGACGTCATCACGAAATGATGGGGGAGGGGCCTCTCATCATTTCGTGATGAGAGGCCCGGGACGAGCATTTCAACCCCCGATGACCACTGACGAGTTCGGGGGCGTGGCTATAATTGCACCCGGCACGTGGCGGGGCAGGCGAAGGCGGGGAGGTCTTATGCGCTCGGGTCCGATCATGCATACACTACGCATCATGTTCTCGTCGACGCCGGGCAGCGTCGCGCTGCTCTGCTCGTTCTCGTTCTACAAGGCGCTCGCCATCATCGTGTGCACCGAGTCGTTCCTGTTCCCCTCGGCGCGGCAGATCGCGCCGGCCGTCGTCGAGCCGCAGATCGTGTTCTTCCTGGCGTGCGCGACGGTGTGCATCGTCGTCGCGGTGTTCCTGCGGAAGAGCAGCGCCCTGTTCGCCCAGGACTGGTACGCGTGGCTCATGCTGCTGTCGATGCTCGTGGGGATGCTGCTTCTGTTCCTGCGCGCGAACGCCGATGCCCAGGACGCCTTTTCCCAGGATATGTGCCTGTATTTGGGAATCGGGTGCCTGGCGCTCGGCTTCATGGGGATCCATATCGAGTTCGGGCGGGTGTTCGGGCATCTCGGCATGGCGAGGACGCTCGCGTTCGGGGTCGCCTGCTCGTGCATCGGCGGGGCGCTCTACTTCGCGGCCGGCATCCTCGAGGGACCGTCTGCCTGGGTCGCGGTCGCCGCGTACGCCGTCGTCATCGTGGGCTCGTTCTCACGGGCGCGGCGCGCGATGGACAAGGCCGTCATCTACGGCCGGAAGTTCGAGGAGGACCTGCAGGTGCCGTACCGGTTCATGTCGACGTCGCTGCTCCAGGGCCTGTCGTTCGGCTTCCTGTACGGGGCCTTCGCGTTCTCGGACGGGGAGGCGTGGCAAGGCGTCGAGCTGGCGGGCCTGCTCGGCTCGGCGCTGCTGACGGCGCTCGTCTTCCTGGTCGCCCATGTGGACTTCAACCGCGCCATCTACCAGGTCGGGTTCCCGCTCATCGCCGTCAGCATGCTCTGCTCGAGCCTGGGGGTCGCGTTTCCGACGATGTGGGTCGCCTGCCAGGTGACGGGGTTCCTCTATCTCGATTTGGCGCTGTGGGCCCTGGGATCGTACCTGATCAAGGACTGCGACCAGCCTTCGACGTGGGTGGCTTCCTGTCCGACGGCCATGCTCATGGTCGGCAGGGCCGTCGGCATCGCGGCGGGAGGGGCGGTGGGCGGCCCCGACGGGCAGACGGCCTGGTGCGTCGGGGCGTTCGCGATCGTCCTGGCCTCGCTGCTGCTGTCGAACGAGCGCAACATCAGGACGGGCTGGGGCTTCATCTGTCCCGGGGATTCCCGGTCGCAGGTCGATTTGAGCGCCACGTGCGAAGTCGTGGCGAAGGAGTACCTGCTCACCCCGCGCGAGCTGGAGGTGCTCAAGCCGCTCGTCCAAGGCGACGACGCGCAGGACATCGCGAAGCGCCTGTACATCTCGCCCAACACGGTGAAGTCGCATATCCAGAACATCTACAACAAGCTGGGCGTCCATTCGCGCAAGGAGCTGCTGCGCGTGGTCGAGAGCCGCCTCAAGCTCCTGGAATCCCGCTGAAAAGCCCCCGACCCGCGGATCGCAGGCCGGGGGCGCGCGTGCCTAGCGCTTGTCGGCCAGGAAGAACAGCGCCATGGTGCCCGGGCCGGAGTGGGCACCGATGACGGGGTCGACGTAGTTGACGACGACCTGCTTGCACCCGAAGCGCTCCTTCACCTGCTCGGCCACGTACTCGGCCTCCTCGATGCAGTCGCCGTGCGTGATGAACACCATCTGCTCGTCGATGGGCGCGAGCGCCGTCTTCTCCATGTGGTCGACCAGCGCGTTCAGGGACTTCTTGCGCCCGCGCACCTTCTCCAAGGGGACGAGGTGCCCCTCGTCGTCCACGTGCATGACGGGCTTGATGTTGAGCATGGTGCCCGCCCAGGCCGCCGTCTTCGACACGCGGCCGCCGCGGAACAGGAACATGAGGTCGTCCACGGTGAACCAGTGGGCCAGGTGCAGCTTGTTCTCCTCCACCCAGTCGCGCACCTCCTCGATGGAGGCGCCGGCGCGGGCGCGCTGCACCGCGTGCCAGATCAGCAGGCCCTCGCCGCCCGAGGCCGCCAGCGTGTCCACGGCGTACATCGTGCGGTCGGGGAACTCCTTCGCCAGGTCGCGGATGAGCAGCTCGGTGGCCTCGTACGTGCCCGACAAGCCGCTGGAGAAGCCCAGGTACAGCACGTCGCGACCCTGTTCCAGCAGGCCGCGCATGAGCGCCTCGGAGTCGGCCAGGTTCGGCAGCGACGTCGTGATCACCTTGCCGTCGCGCATCATCGTGTAGAACTGCGCCAGGTCGGTGTGCTGGCCCTTGAGGTAGCTCTGGTACTGCTCGCCGTCCACCATGAAGGTGAGGGGGAGGATGTGCAGCCCGAAGTCGTCGATCATGTCCTCGACGAGGTTGCAGCTGGAATCGGTGACGATCTCGAAGTTCATCGGCATACGACGCGTCCTTCCTGAAAACTGCAGCGGTCGGCAAACCCGAGTCTTCCGCTGTGAATATGCAAACGATGAAAAGTATACCGTGAAGCGCTGTGCTCCTGTGTCGCAATTTTGAAAAGTGCGGTCAGGCTCGCTGGAAACGGCGCTCGTTCCACTATACTATAGCGGTTTATAGCGAACAGAAGCGCATGCTTTGAGGAAAGGTACGGCACCCGTGGCGAACACGTACAAAGAAACGATGAACCTGCCGAAGACCGACTTCGCGATGCGGGCGAACCTGCCCGAGAACGAGCCGAAGCGGTTGGCCAAGTGGGAGGAAGAGCGCGTCTACGAGCAGGTGCTCGAGAAGAACAAGGACGGCAAGCCGTTCATCCTGCACGACGGCCCCCCGTACGCCAACGGCCCCATCCACATCGGCCACGCCTTCAACAAGATCCTCAAGGACTTCGTGAACAAGTCCCACGCGCAGCGCGGCTTCTTCACGCCGTACGTGCCCGGCTGGGATTGCCACGGCCAGCCCATCGAGCACATGGTGGAGAAGACGCTCGGACCCGACAAGATGGCGAAGATCGACCAGCCCACGCTGCGCCGCCTCTGCCGCGAATGGGCCGAGAAGTACGTCGACGTGCAGCGCGAGGGCTTCAAGCGCCTCGGCGTGAACGCCGACTGGGAGCATCCGTACCTCACGTTCACGCCGAACTACGAGGCGGGCAACGTCGAGGTGTTCAAGAAGATGTACCTGGACGGCTCGGTGTACCGCGGCCGCAAGCCCATCCACTGGTGCAAGCGCTGCCACACCGCGCTGGCCGAGGCCGAGATCGAGTACTCCGACGAGACGTCGCCGTCCATCTTCGTGAAGTTCAAGATGGACCTCATGCCCGGCGTGTACGAGGCCGCCGGCGCGGCGGGCGACGCCTACGTGCTCATCTGGACCACCACGCCCTGGACGCTGCCGGCGAACACCGCCGTGTCGCTGGCCCCCGACGCCGACTACGTGATGGTGCAGGCGGACGGCTCGAACATGATCATGGCGCGCGAGCTGGTCGAGCAGGTGGCCGACATCGCGGGCTGGGACGACTACGCACTCGTCACCGGCGCGGACGGCGAGCCCGTCGCGCTCAAGGGCCGCGAGCTCACCGGCCTCACCTACACGTGCCCCATCCGCCAGGACCTCAAGGGCACCATCATCTACGGCGACCACGTCACGCTCGATTCGGGCACGGGCGCGGTGCACACCGCCCCCGGCCACGGCCAGGACGACTACCTCGTGGCGCTCGAGTTCGACGTGCCGCTGCTCATGCCCGTGGACGACAACGGCGTGCTCACCGACGAGGCGGGCCCCTTCGCGGGCCTCGACGTGGACGAGGCGAACCCGGCCATCATCGCGTGGCTGCGCGAGCGCGGCACGCTCGTGGCCCAGAAGGAGATCCTGCACAGCTACCCGCACTGCTGGCGCTGCCACGAGCCGGTCATCTTCCGCGCCACCGACCAGTGGTTCGTGTCGATGGACAAGAACAGCCTGCGCGAGGACTCGCTCGACGCCATCGAGAACAAGGTGGAGTGGATCCCCTCGTGGGCGAAGAACCGCATCGGCTCCATGGTGGCCGACCGTCCCGACTGGTGCATCTCGCGCCAGCGCTCGTGGGGCGTGCCCATCCCCGTGTTCAAATGTGCGAAGTGCGGCAACACGGTGGCCACGGCCGAGACGTTCGACGCGGTGATCGACCTGTTCTACCGCGAGGGCGCCGACGCGTGGTTCACGCACGACCCGTCCGACTACCTGCCGCGCGGCATCAAGTGCGAGACCTGCGGCTGCACCGAGCTGCTACCCGAGAAGGACATCCTCGACGTGTGGTGGGAGAGCGGCGTGTCGCACACCTCCGTGCTGAAGCACCGCGAGGCCGAGGGCCTGCGCTTCCCGGCCGACATGTACCTCGAGGGCTCCGACCAGCATCGCGGCTGGTTCCAGTCGTCGCTGCTCACCAGCATGGGCGCCTACGGCGTGCCGCCGTACAAGAGCGTCATGCACTGCGGCTTCACGGTGGACGGCGAGGGCCGCAAGATGTCGAAGTCCCTCGGCAACGGCGTGGACCCGGCCGAGGTCATGGAGAAGAGCGGCGCCGACGTGCTGCGCCTGTGGGTGGCCAGCGTCGACTACTCGCAGGACGTGAGCATCTCCGACGAGATCCTCCAGCGCACGAGCGAGGCCTACCGCCGCATCCGCAACACGTTCCGCTTCCTCCTGGGAAGCCTTGACGACTTCGACGACACGAAGCACGCCGTCAAGGACTGGGAAGCGCTCGAGCCCATCGACCGGTGGGCGATGGTGCGCACGCAGCACCTGCTCGCCGACGTGGAGGCCGCCTACGACGCCTACCGGTTCCACTACGTGTACCGCGCCGTGTACGACTACATCGTGAACGATCTTTCGGCCGTGTACATGGACGCCACGAAGGATCGCGTGTACTCCGAGGCGCCCGACTCGCCGCGCCGCCGCGCCGCGCAGACCGTGCTCATGAACATCCTCGAGGTGCTCGTGCGCGTGCTGGCGCCGGTGCTGTCGTTCACGACCGACGAGGTGTGGGAGCACTACCCGCTGGCCATGCGCGAGCGCGAAGGCCGCCCCTCGAACGTGCAGCTGGCCGGTTGGCCGGAGCCGTCCGACTTCCTGCCGGCCGTTCCCGCCGCGGAAGGCGAGCGCGCGGCCGAGGACTTCGGCGTCATCCTCGGGGTGCGCGAGATCGTGACGAAGGCGCTCGAGGACGCGCGCGGCGAGAAGACGGTGAACAAGAGCCAGGAGGCGGCCGTGACGGTGACGGCGCCGCGCGGCGTGCTCGACGTGCTGGAGCGCTACGACGAGGCCGTGTTCGAGGAGCTGTTCATCGTGGCCTCGGTGGCCTTCGAGGAGGGCGAGGAGCTGGCGGCGACGGTGGCGAAGACCGAGGCCGAGAAGTGCCCGCGCTGCTGGAACTACCGCACGCTCGGCGGCAACCCGAACCATCCTGACATATGCGAACGCTGCGGCGACGTGCTCGACGCCCTCGGCTTCGCAGAGGGGGAGTAGCCTCTTGGATACGAAGCGCTCGCGCAACACGCTGGTGTTCGGCATCGTCGCGCTCGCGTGGCTCGCCCTCGACACGCTCACGAAGAGCTACTTCAACGGCTCGTACGCCGTGGGCGAGGTCGTCACGGGGCCGCTGCTCGGCCTCGTGCGGTTCCACCTCGTGCACAACACGGGGGCCGCATGGGGCATGTTCGGAGACTCGACGTTCCTGCTGGGCGTCATGTCGCTCATCGTGTGCGTGCTGCTCACGGTGTACCTGTTCTTTTTGGCGCATCGGCCGAGCACCCTGCAGGTGGTGGGCGTGGCGCTCGTGGTGGCGGGCGGCCTCGGCAACGCGTTCGACCGCTTCACGCTGGGCTACGTCGTGGACTTCATCGAGCCCGTGTTCATCGACTTCCCCGTGTTCAACGTGGCCGACATCGGCGTGACGTGCGGGTTCGTGCTGTTCCTCGTCGGCGTGATCCTCAGCTGGCGCCACGAGGACCGCATCGCCGCCGCGTCTGCCGAAGCGTCCGAAGCGTCGGACGACGCGCGCGACGAGGGAACCGACGCCCGATGAGCCGCATGCTGAGCTACGCCGCCGCCGCCGAGGACGCGGGGCAGCGCCTCGACGCCCTGATGGCCGCGCGCGGGCTGTACCCCAGCCGCAGCGTCGCGGCGCGCGCGGCGGACGAGGGGCTCGTCTTCGTGAACGGCACGGCCGTGGCGAAGAAGCACCTCGTGGCCGCGGGCGACACGATCGTGTACCAGGTGGAGGAGGCCGTCGAGGCCGGGCCTTTGAGCGGCCAGCCCATCGACCTCGACATCCGCTACGAGGACGACGCCCTCATCGTGCTGTCCAAGCAGGTGGGGCTCGTGTGCCACCCGTCGGTGGACCACGACGACGGCACCCTCGTGAACGCCCTCATCTACCACTGCGGCGCCGAGCACCTGTGCAACGTGCAGGGGGAGGACGACCGCCTGGGCATCGTGCACCGCCTCGACCGCGACACGAGCGGCCTCATGCTGGCCGCGAAGACCGACGAGGCGGGCTACGCGCTCATGTCCGACATCCGCGACCGCGCGGTGGATCGCCGCTACCTGGCGCTCGTGCACGGCGTGATCGCCCACGACACGGGCATGATCGACGCCCCCATCGCGCGCGCCGAGAAGGAGCGCACGCGCATGGCCGTCCGCGACACGCAATCGGCCCGCGAGTCGATCACCACGTTCCGCGTGCTCGAGCGCTTCGAGCACGGTCCGCGCGACGACGGCTACACGCTCATCGACTGCAAGCTGTTCACGGGCAGGACGCACCAGATCCGCGTGCACCTGGAGTACGCGAAGCACCCCCTGGTGGGCGACCCGGTGTACACCTCGGGAGCGCCGAGCGCGCCCGCCGCCGACCTCGGCCTCGACCGCCAGTTCCTGCACTCGTTCCAGCTGGCCTTCGAGCATCCCGTCACCGGCGAGAGCCTCCGCTTCGCCGACAACCTCCCCGGCGACCTGCAGGACGCGCTGGACGACCTCGCCCCCCGCAGCATGGGCCGCACGGCAGCCGGCGAGGACGTGCGCGGATTGCTCGAAGAGGCCCCGAGGCCGAGGTTGTAGACGGCTTTCCGCCAGTGCTTGGCGCGGCGGTGGATCAGAGCCCCCGTCCTCCTATGGCGCGGCGGGGGCTTCGGGATGCGAGCGTCTTTCTCCGCGCTTATCGCACGCCGCGCCCGTCGCGAATCGGCGCGGACGAGCTTGCCGAACCACATGCCCTTTCCCGCGCCACAGGAGAATGGGAGCGCGCGCCCCTTCCATGATGCGCAGGCGTCATCCCTTGCCGTACACGCTCATGTTCTGCATGCGCGCCTGGAGGTAGCTGTCGGGGAAGTGCTCGTCGAGGAAGCGCTGCTCCCAGGTGGTGGCGGGCACGCCGGCGGCGCGCTGGCCCTCGCGGTCGAGCGCGAGCACGGTGACGGCGATGTTCGCCGCCATGAACAGGCTGAGCGCCACGGTGACGATGCGCGCGAGCGCGCTCTTCGCATCGACGTGCGAGAACACCCGCTTGATGAACGGCAGGATCGTGCGCACCCACACGAGGCCCAGCAGGCCCCACATCACGCCGAACGCGAAGTTCGTGCGCCCGTTGATGCTGCCGAACGTGCCGCTGTAGTCCCAGGCGATCGCGCCCCACAGCACCTCCATGAGCCAGCTCGTGGTGTACTCCATCACCGAGCCCAGCAGCATGGCGATGAGGAAGATGATGAGGTTGTGCGAGTGGTAGAAGCGGTTGAGCGATGCCGTGAGCACCACCGCGCCCACGCCGTAGATGGGCGAGAACGGGCCCCATACGAGGCCTGCGCGGCTCTCGTAGCCGCCGTACACGATGGCATGGAACGCCGTCTCCACCACGAGCCCGAACACGCATCCGGCCATGAACAGCCAGAACAGCGTGAAGTAGTCGATCTTGAGGTAGCCGAGGTTCGGGCGGACCTGCTCGCGGGCCTCCTTGCCGATCTCGCGGAGGATGCCCGGGCGCGGTGCGGCGCTTTCGCAGGAGGAAGGTCCGGCATCGGGCTCGCGATCGGGTGTTACGGCCTGTCGCGACGGTAATTCCGCAGCCGATTTTTTCGGTTCTTTCTCCATTCACCTGCCCTATCAATAGTCAATGGGCTAAACTATAGCAGATTTTCAAGGGCGGAATTCAACCGTTTCGTCATGTCTACGCCGCAGGAAGGTGATGAACATCGTGCCACAGGGGAAGCGCTCAGGGGTGCTCTTAGTGAACACCGGCACGCCCGCCGTGCCCAAGCCCCGTGCCGTGCGGAAGTACCTTGCCAGGTTCTTGATGGACAAGCGCATCGCGCCGATGAACCGCGTGGGCTGGTGGTTCGTCCTTCACCTGTTCATCCTTCCGAAACGCGGGCGCGCGTCGGCCGAGAAGTACGAGAAGATCTGGACGGACGAGGGCTCGCCGTTCACGATCGCCCACGAGAAGCTGGCCGCCGGCCTGGGCGCCGCGTTCGACGAGGAGGGCCTCGACGTCGCGGTGCGCTGCGCCATGAGCTACAGCGACCCGTCGGTGCTCGACTGCGTGCGCGAGCTCAAGGACGCGGGCTGCACGCGCCTCGTCGTGCTGCCGCTGTACCCGCAGAGCGCCTATTCCACCACCGGCTCGGTGTCCGACAGCGTGGAGCACGCGCTCAAGAAGGCGCGCTGGGACGTGCCGTGCGACTTCGTGGACAACTACCACAACGATCCCACCTACATCCGCGCCATCGCCGCGTCCATCGAGCACGCCGGCTTCGAGGTGGATTCCGACGACAAGGTGCTGTTCTCGTTCCACTCCATCCCGCTCGTGGACATCGAGGCGGGGGACACCTACGAGCTGCAGACGGGCGCCACCAGCCTGCAGGTGGCCAGCGAGCTGGGCATCGACCGCAACCGCTGGACCATCGGCTACCAGTGCCGCTTCGACAAGGGCCGCGAGTGGCTCACGCCCTTCACGCGCGACGTGCTCACCCGCTGGGCCGAGGCAGGCGTGGGGCGCGTGTTCTTCATCTGCCCGAACTTCGCCGTCGATTGCCTGGAGACGCTCTACGACATCGACTACGAGCTCAAGCCGTTCTACTTCGACCAGATCGAGCAGGCGGGCCGCACGCCGGACGAGGCGTGCTTCACCTACGTGCCCTGCCTCGACCGCAGCCGCGCGCACCTCCGGGTGCTCGCCGACGTGCTGCGCCCGCATATTGAGGAGGTCCCCCGTGACTAACGCAAACGACGCCGCGGCCAACGCCGCGCAGAAGACCGTGCTGCTGGGCGTGACCGGGTGCATCGCCGCCTACAAGTCGTGCGAGATCGTGCGCGGCCTGCAGAAGGCCGGCGTGCGCGTGAAGGTGGTCATGACCGAGCACGCCGCCGAGTTCGTGGGTCCCACGACGTTCCGCGCGCTCACGCACGAGACGGTGGCCGTCGGCCTGTTCGACGACCCGTCCGACCCCATCCACCACGTGTCGCTCGCGCAGGAGGCCGACGTGTTCCTCATCGCGCCGTGCACCGCGAACGTCATCGCCAAGATCGCCAACGGCATCGCCGACGATTTGCTGACCACCACCGCGCTGGCCACCACCGCGCCGCTCGTCATCGCGCCGGCCATGAACGTGAACATGTACGAGAACGGCGCCACGCGCTACAACATCGGCAAGCTGCACATCCGCGGCGCGCGCTTCATCGACGCCGGCGACGGCTACCTGGCGTGCGGCGACGTGGGCAAGGGCCGCCTGGCCGAGGTGGACGACATCGTGTCGGCCACGCTCGACGAGCTGGGCGTGAAGCGCGACCTGGCCGGCCGCCGCGTCATGATCACCGCAGGCCCCACGGTGGAGCCCATCGACCCGGTGCGCTACATCTCCAACCACTCCTCGGGCAAGACCGGCTACGCCATCGCCCGCGCGGCGGCGCTGCGCGGCGCCGACGTGACGCTCGTGTCGGGCCCCGTCTCGCTGAGCGCGCCGCAGGGCGTGCACATGGTGCACGTGAGGACGGCGCGCGACATGTTCACCGCGGCCGAGGAGGCCTTCGAGGACGCCGACATCGCCATCTTCGCGGCGGCGGTGGCCGACATGCGCCCGCGCGAGGCGGCCGCGCACAAGCTGAAGAAGGGCGTCGCCGACGCCGAGCTGGGCACCATCGACCTCGTGGAGAACCCCGACATCCTGGCCACGCTGGGCGCGCGCAAGCGGCATCAGGTGGTGGTGGGCTTCGCCGCCGAGACGAACGACGTGGTGGCGAACGCCGAGAAGAAGCTCGTGTCCAAGCACGCCGACCTCGTGGTGGCCAACGAAGTGGGCGGCGGCCGCGCGTTCGGCGCGGACGACAACGTGGTGTGGTTCGTGGACGACGAGGACATCGAGGAGCTTCCCCGCATGTCGAAGACCCGCCTCGCCGACGAGATCCTCGACAAGGCCATCCAGTTCCTGGCGTGACGCAGGCTCGCTACGCGAACTTCACGATGCAGAGCACGACGAACGCGGCGACCGTGAGAGCGGCCGCCGCGTTCATGATGCGGGGCGGCACCTTCGCCAGCAGCTTCTCGCTGGCCGGGTAGATCGCCCAGGCGTACAGCATGGCCACCGCGCCCAGCGCGAGGTCGTTGACGAGCCACGCCTGTCCCAGCACGTTGAAGGGCAGGGCGGAATTGTCCCAGAGCGGGTACTCGCCCGCAAGGTTCGGCTGGTTGAGCATGAGGCCCATCGCCAGCTCCATGACGAGGCATACCCCTACCGTGATCAGGAAGAACTGCGCCGCCGCGCACGCGGTCGAGCGACGGCGCGCCAGGAGGCGCTCCTTGAGCGGCACGAGCGCGATCGCGCACACCGCGACGCCCACGCCGTAGACGAGGAAGGGGTAGAAGGGGTCGCCCCACACGAGCGAGTCGTCGTCCACGATGCCGAACAGGTCCATGAAAGAGCAGTACGCGATCTCCATCCAGTGCCCCGCCACGCTGAACGCGCAGAAGTACACCGCGAGGTTGCGCCAGAAGGCGGGGGAGCGCAGGCGGTCCACGTCCGCCGCCTAGGCGCCCGAAGGCGCGCTTCCGCCCACGTTCATCGACTGGATCAGCTGCTCGGTGGCGGCGATGACGTCCTCGTCGGAGACCGCCACGTTCACGCAGTACAGGAAGAACAGGATGCAGAACCCGATGACCACCACGATGAAGGCCATGTTCATGGCGTAGGAGGGCACGCGGGCGAGCAGCTTCTCCAAGCCGGGGTAGATCACCCAGGTCATAAGCGTGGCCACGAACCCGAACGCCACGGCGTTCTGGAGGCACACCTGGCCCATGAAGTTGCAGAACATGTTCCGGTAGTCCCACAGCGGAAGCGTGCCGTCAGGCAGCGGCTGGTTCAGCATGAGGCCCATCGCCAGCTCGATGCCCGTGCACACGAGCGCGTTCGCGACGAAGCTGAGCGCGAGCGGCGCCGCGATGCCCCGGAAACGGCGCTGCAGGAGGTTCTTGACGGGGAACAGCAGCAGCACGCAGGCGACCGCGCCGAAGCCGTACACGCAGAAGGGGTAGAGCCAGTCGCTCCAGATCTGGGAGCTCGGGTCGTAGACGCCGGGGATCAGCCCGAAGCGGATGAGCGTGCAGTATCCCGCCTCCATCCAGTGGCCCACCACGCTGAACACGCAGAAGTAGATGACGAGGTTGCGCCAGAACCCCCAGGTGGTCGGTCGGAAGTAGCCCGCGTGCTCGTCGAGCTGCGCCCGCGCCCTCTCGTCGGAGAAGGGGTGGACGAGCACGGCCTTCGCCCGGCGCGACGTGAGGAAGTAGGCGAGCAGGACGATGTCCGACGACGAGGAGATCAGCTGGCTGACGGGGTCGAACGTGCCGGTCGCCAAGCTGTATGCGCTGCCGACCACGATGTTGAACAGGCTGAACGCGATGACGAAGGCGCGGGTCGCCCGATAGCGGTGCCAGATGAGCCAGAAGCAGATGCCGTCGAAGATGAGGTTGGCGTAGTCGATCGCGTCGGCGAACCCCAGGGTGTAGCTGCCCTTGATCATGAACACGAGCAGCGAGATGGTGATGACGACGTTGATGGCGAAGAACACCTGGATGACGCGCATGAAGCCGAGCTTCTTCGGGTTGCTGAAATCACGGGCCATTCGTCGGCGCTCCTGTCTCTTCCGTTACGAACGACCATTGTAATGACGGTTTCGGGGCTGTTGTACATGAAATACTGATGCAACCGGCGGTTGAGGGGCGCCCGCGGCCGCGCGGTTCGGAAGAAGGTTCGGAAGATGCAAATTTCTTCTTGCAAAGCACCGAGGTTACCGTTAATATAGTCAACGCTGTTTGGGAAGCTCGCTTGAGCGACCGGGCATGCACAACGGGTTGTGGCGCAGTTTGGTAGCGCACTTGACTGGGGGTCAAGGGGTCGCAGGTTCAAATCCTGTCAACCCGACCAGCAACGTAAAACAGGCCATCGGGCAGCTGCCCGATGGCCTGTTTCTTTTCGCGGCGGTTCCCCCGCGCCTACGACGCGAGGGCCGTGTCGGCGGCGAGGTAGCCGCTCACCCACGAGAGCAGGTTGCCGCCGAGGAAGCTTCCCGACGGCATGTGCGGCGAGCCGCCGAAGCTCGACTCCCCGCAGAGGCCGCCCGCGGTGTGGAAGTTCGCGAACAGCCCGGCGATGACCTCCCCTTCGGGATTCAGGACGCGAAGGCTCTCGTCCGTGCGCAGGCCGGCGTGGGTCTTCCCGATGCAGCCGCCGATGACGCCGCCGTAGAACGGGGGCGTTTTGACCGGGGTGAGCCATTCCGGGAGGTAGGGCACGTCGAGCTCCGTGTCCTCGCCCTTCTCGCACAGCTCGTTCCAGTTGTCCACGGCGGCGGTCACCACCTCGGGCTTGAGCCCCAGCTGCTCGGCCAGCTCCTCGAGGGTGTCGGCCTTCTTGATGAGGCCCGCGTCCACGCCCTTCTGGAATTCGACCGAGAAGTCCTTATCGAACATCGCGTCCTCGACGATGGGGTCGTCCTTGGTCCAGGGCCGGCGTTCGGCGCCGGGCGCGACGTTCATCTTGAACATGTACTGCTCGTAATCGGCGTCGAAGATGGCGTACCCGCGGCCCCCGATGCGCGACATCTGCGTCGCGGCCACCGCCACGTCGCCTCGACCCACCTCGAACGTGACCTCGGGCTGCTGCGGCATCGCGTAGAAGTTGTAGCGCTCGCCGCGCTTGTCGATGTTGAGCCACGGAACCTGGAAGATGGTGCGCGCGCCCCAGAACGGCTGCCACTCGCGCGTGCCGTTGTCGGGGGCGGATTCCCAGCAGTTCCAGGAATCCCATCCCGCGATGTCGGCGCCCGCGCCCACGGCCATGCGGATGCACTCGCCCGTGTGGCTGGGCGTGGGGCCGCCGTACGCGGCGTGCCTGTAGGCGGTGGGGATGTACTCCTTGAGCATGTCCCAGTTCATGCCCATGCCGCCCGCGCACAGCACGACGCCCTTGCGCGCCTTGAAGTAGAGCTCCTCGTCGGTCTTGCCGTCCTTGGCCTTGATGCCCACGACGCGCCCGCCGTCCACGACGAGGTTCTCGCATCTCGTGCCCATGCGGAAGTCGGCCCCGGCCTCCTGGCCCTGCTGGTAGAAGTAGTCGGTGACCTCCTTCACGGCCATGTACGACGTCACCTTGCCCTCGGCCAGCGTTTTGGGGAAGAAGGCGCTGCCTCCGGCCACGGCCACCATCGGAGCCTCGTGCTCGAGCACCGCCCAGTCGAGGAAGATGCCCGAGTAGTCGGCGATGGTGCCGACCAGGCGGTCGTCGTTGGAGGATTGGTACTGCTCGCGCAGGCGGTTGACCAGCTCCTTCCTGCTGTAGGGGTACACGGGCCACGCGTATCCCATCTCGTCTTGGATCGTGGAGCCGCCCGGCAGCGACGCGAACCCGCCGGCGCACTTCGTCGCGCCGCCGGGGGTCTGGTCCTTCTCGATCGTGATGACGGTGGCGCCCCTGTCGCGCGCGAGCAGCGTCGCGGCCAAACCGCCGCCGCCCGTGCCCACCACCACGATGTCGGCCTCGGCGCTCCACTCCGCCGGCGGGTCGACCGGCGCGATGGGGGCCGCCTCGCCCAGGTCGGAGCCCTCCGTCGCGCCTGCCGTGGAATCGGAACCGCCGGCGCTCGGTGCGCATGCGGCGAGCGCCGACCCGCCCAGCACGGTCGCGCTCAGCAGGGCGCTCCCCTTGAAGAAGCTCCTCCGCGACAGGCCTCCGCGCGGCTCTCCCTGCATGTCCTTCTCGCTCATATCGTTCCTCCTTGCTTCGCTTGTTCGCATGCGGGGCCTTCGCGGCCCGCATCGCCGAGGCACAGCATGCGCGCGGAGGGGGAGCGTTCCCATCGCGTGAAACGGGCAAAAGGGAATCTCCCCTGTTTCGGGGGAACCCGTTTCCCGGAGGGGGAGATTCGAAAATAACCGGGAAGACCGTGGAAGCGGAGCGTGCGGAACGCTTAGAATAGCCGTATGCTGCGAACCCGATTCCCGGAGATGCCCCTATGCGATTGCCCCGATTCTCCTTGATCATCCTGATATGCGCCTACGTTTCCGAGTACACGGCCTCCTACTACCTGCAGCTGCAGGCGGTCGGCGGCAACGTGTGCTCGCTGACCCTCGTCGCGCTGTTCAAGGGGCTGTTCATGCTGGTCCCCGGAATCGTCTCGTACTACCGGAGCCTGAGCCTCGCCACGGTGTACCACGCCCTTGTGCTCGTGTTCTTCGTGTATTCGGGCATCCTGGCCCTCTCCCCGTTCGCGGACGTCCCCCTCGTGCTGATCGACATCGTGCAAGGCGGGATGTCGGGCCTGATGGCCCTGCTGGCCATCTCGTCGTTCACGGCGTTCCGGCTGGACCGCGCCCGACGGGGGCTGCTGATCTCCCTCGCCGCGGCCACGGCCCTGCTGCCCGCGGTCCACCTCCTCGTCGACATGCCGCAGGAGCGGTTCAGGGAGATCATGCTGTGGGCCTACATGGTGGCGACGGCGCTGTTCTTCCTCGTCCAGGAAAAGCCCCTCGAGCCCTTTCCCTCGGTGCGGAACGCGACCGCGGGCTACGAGGGCACGGGCAGGATCCTCTACGCGCTCTTCCCGACCAGGAGCGTCAGCGTGATCACCGAGCTGCTCGCGCTCATGGTGTTCAATTTCTTCTTCGGGGTGCTCGAGCCGTTCTTCTACTCGCTCGACTACACCTATTACACGGCCGATTCCTCGATGCTCGTCATCGTCGGGATCATCGTCCTCATCCTCGTCCTCAGCTCCATGCCGGCGATCAGGAAGCAGCTCGACGCGATCTTCTTCCTGATCGTGGTCGGCAGCCTGGTCGTCCTGTTCGTGTCCCTGGCGTTCGTCAGCGACCCCGCGGTCGCCTTCGGTGTGATGATCGTCGGCAAGTCCGTCCTGCACGTCCAGATCCTCCTCTTCCTGATCGAGACGTCCATCGAGCGGAGCCTGCCGCCGTTCTTCCGCTACGCGGTGATCATCAGCGTCTTCCTCGCGCTCCCCAACATCCTGGGCAGGCTCCTTTCCGAGCCCATCCTCGGCGCCAGCCTCTCGTGGGACAGCTTCGCGATGTCGCGCATCGCGATAGCGGCCCTGGCCTTCGTCACGCTCGTCGCGGTGGTCGCCCTGGCGCTGGTCGTTTGGCGCAAGGAGCGGCGCGGCCCCTCGGAGGCCGGCGCGCCGGCCGGCAACGCCGACTCCGAAGAGCGCGCGCTGTCCGCGCTGCAGGACGAGTTCGGCCTCACCCAGCGGGAGCTCGAGGTGGCCGCCCTGTACTCGCAGGGCCGCAGCGTCCCCGTCATCAGCTCGATGCAGTTCGTGTCCGAATCGACCGTCAAGACCCATATCAAGAGCATCTACGCGAAGCTGGGCATCCACAGCAAGCAGGAATTGATCGCCCTGATCGCCGACCGGGGGTAAACGCCCGCTCATGGCGAAATCGTGGGCATCGTGTGATCGGAAGGTGACGGGGCGGGATAGCAATCGGTGAACGGTAGGCGCGATAATCCTGCATGAAACGCGCCTTTCGACCCCGTTTTCTGCATGGCGGGGGAGGGGTTTCCACTATTCGCGGCGAACGGTCGGGCGGGCGCCTTCCCGGCGGGAGGAAATCTTCCCAGAAATGAATTGTGCACCTGCACAAAACGTTATACTACGGTCTTCCGGACATTCGGAGCGCTCCTACGGAGCGGCAAGCGAAGCACTCAAAAGGAGGATACGATCTATGAGCGGTGATAACGTAGTTTTGGCTCGTAACACGGAAGAGGCCCCGCAGAGCGACCGTCATGCGCAGACCGTGGCGTTCTCGCACTACAACAACATCTCGGCCCAGCTTCCCATCGACCCCGAGACCGGCGAGCTCGTCGAGGGCGGCATCTTCGAGCAGGCCGAGCAGTGCTTCGAGAACCTCGAGGCCATCGTCGAGAGCATCGACCACTCCTTGAACGACGTCGCCAGGATCACCGTCTTCGTGCGCGACATCCGCGACCTGGTGGCCGTCGACGAGGTGTACCGCGCCTTCTTCACCACCTACGTTCCCGCCCGCACGGTCATGGCCGTCGCGGCCCTGCCGATGGACGCGCTCGTGCAGGTGGAGGCGCTCCTGACCAACGGCGAGGGCACCATCCCCAACGAGCCGCAGGCCGGCGACCTCGTGAAGTACGTGAACAACACGCACAACGCCCCCTACGACGCCCTGTCCTCCCAGACCGTGGCCTTCTCGCACTACAACAACGTCACCGCGCAGCTGCCCATCGACCCCGTGTCGAACCAGATCGTGGTCGGCGGCGTGGCCGAGCAGGCCGCGCAGTGCCTGAAGAACATCAAGGCGATCCTCACGAGCATCGACGTCCCGTTCGACGACATCGTCAAGGTCACCGTCTTCCTGAAGAACCTCTCCGACCTCGACGCCGTGAACGACGTGTACACGCGCTTCTTCCCGGATTCGGGCATCGCCCGCGCCGTGGCCTACGTGCCCGCCCGCACGGTGGTCGAGGTCGCCGAGCTGCCGATGCACGCGCTCGTGCAGATCGAGGCCGTGGTGTCGCACGGCGACGGCACGCCGCCGCAGGAAGTGGAAGCCCGTCACGGCCTCATCATCGAGGCGAACGACACCGACGCGGCCCCCACGAGCCCGCTCTCCACGCAGAGCGTCGCCTTCTCGCACTACAACAACATCTCGGCGCAGCTGGGCGTCGACGCCGCGTCGGGCAAGCTCGTCGCCGGCGGCGTTGCCGAGCAGGCCGAGCAGGCGTGCAAGAACATCAAGGCCATCATCGAGAACGTCGACCACACGATGGACGACGCCGTCAAGTTGAACGTCTACCTGAAGAACATCGACGACCTCGCCGCCGTCGAGGACGTGTGCGCCCGCTACTTCACCGGCGCTCCCGCGTTCCGCGCGGTGGGCACCGCGGCGCTCCCGATGGACGCGCTCGTGCAGATCGACGCGATCTTCGGCAACGCCGAGGGCACCCCGCCGGTCAAGTAACCTGCCGCACCGCCAGCTGAACGGAAGGGCCGGAGAGCGATCTCCGGCCCTTTTTGCATGACGGCGCGGATCACGGAGTCACGGAGCGGCATCCAACCGCCAACGGGCCGCATACGGCTTTCTGGTCAGGCTGTTCTCATCGAGCTGCTCGTCTATCCTTTCCTTCATCATCTACGAGCATCCGAGAAAGGATACGGATATGAGCATCATCGTATGGATCATCATCGGCGGCTTGGCCGGCTGGATCGCGAACATGATCATGAAGACGGACGGCAGCCTCATCAAGAACATCGTGACGGGCATCGTCGGCGCCCTTATCGGCGGTTTCGTCATGAGCTTCTTCGGCGCCGCAGGGTTCACCGGGTTCAACCTCTGGTCGTTCCTCGTCGCGCTGATCGGCTCGGTGATCCTGATCGCCATCATCAACGTGCTGACCGGCAAGCGCGCCTAGCGCCGCCGCCTCAAAGGCCGGGAGCGGACGCTCCCGGCCTTTTCGCGCTTCACGGCATTGGGATATCCACGCCCCCGACCGTGATCGACGCCACCTCGTCGAGGTCGAGGAACCGGTCGAACATCAGGGACTTGTCGGTGACCGTCGTATGCTCCCCCACCTCGACCGCGCCGCCGCTTTTCTGCGTCGCGTCGACGACGGTGCCGTCCTTCATGTTCACCGTCAGGGGCAGGCCTTGCAAGCGCTTCGATTGCGGCGTGTCGAAGCCGATCGGGTTCACCTCGATCGGGAAGTCGATCATCAGGTCGACCGACAGGCTCAACGGCGAGATCGTGATCGCGTTGATCGTGGCGGTGCCCTCGTCGAACGCGAACGTCTGACCAGCCGGCACGTTTCTCGACAGGTCGGCGCAGTTGGCGAGGAAGCTCATCCTCCAAGCGCCTTCCACGAGGGTTCGCGCCTCGCCGTCCTCGTCGAGCGCCATGAGGTCGAGCAGCTTCACGCGCACGGGCTTGCCGAGGAAGCTGCCGCCGCCGTGCGTGTCGATGGTGCTCGCCTTCACGAACTGGATGGCGTTGTCGTCGGGGTCGGCGTCGAAGAAGTACGAGGTGGTGCCGCGCGACGGAGCCCCGTCGATCGTGACGGTTGCCAGGTTCCCGAACGTGAGCGCCAGCGTGCCGTCCTCGTTCTCCCGGATACCCTCGAACGCCGTGCCGTCGTCCTTCGCGACGGTCAGCACGACGAGGTAGTTGGACCGGTCGCCCACGATAGCCTCGGCGGTGACGGTGACGCCGTTCGAGGACGCCTGCGCGACGGGCCGACCGACGCCGTCGACCACCTCGGTCGCCGGAGGCGTTTCCGCCTTCGCGGGCTTCTGGCGATCCAGCATCCCGGAGGCGTACGCCGTGCAGCCGACCACGAGGGCGAGGACGGCGGCGGCGGCTATCGCGAGGGTGCGGGTTCGGCGGGACGTGCGGCGGGGCCGCTCGGGCGCGGCCGCGGCCTCGACGGCCTGCGCCAGGCGCCGCGTGGCCTCGGGGGAGAACCGCAGCTCGTTGAGGGCTTTCCGGTACTCATCGATCATCGTCTGCTCCTTCCAGCGCGGCGCGCAGCTTGGCGCGCCCGCGGCTCAGATGCGCTGCGACGGCGTCTTCGGTGCGGCCGGTCATCTGCGCGATCTCGCGCGCCGTGTACCCTTCGTAGTAGTGCAGGTACAGGGCCTCCCGGTACGCTTGCGGCAACGCCATCACCGCGTCCAGCACGTCGTCGTCCGGCGCTTCGGGCGCGGCGGCCTCGGCCGCGGCGTCGAGCGCCACCGACGTGCGCCGCCGCCCGCTGCGCAGCACGTCCTTGCAGGCGTTCGCCGTCGTGCGCACCACCCAGGCGCGCTCGTGCTCGGCGCTCTCGAACGCGCGCCCGCCCTGCAGCAGCTTGATCAGCACGTTCTGGCAGATGTCCTCCGCGTCGTGCGTGGACTTGAGGTACGTGTAGCTCAGGCGCAGGATGAGGTCGGCGTACGTGCGCACGAGCCGCTCCGCTTCGCTATCGGGTTGTCGCTTGCGCATAAGGGTCCGTTTCCTGTCGTCCTTCGGGCAACGTCGCTTCACCTGCGATACGATCCAGAGGCCCGAATCCTGACAGCGCGGGCGAGATTCCTAGGAGAATTCCCAAAAATCCTGGATGAGCTCCTTGCGGTTCGAGCGCTCGGCCTTCTGGAGGATGTGGTGCATGTGCACCTTGACGGTGCTCGGCGCGAGGTGCATGGAGGTGGCGATGTTCTGGTTGTCCTTGCCCAGCAGCACGAGCCTGAGCACCTCGGCCTCGCGCTTCGACAGCTGGCGCGCCGCCGCGTAGGCCACGAGGTTCTGGTCGATGAACGTCTCGAGCGACGCGCCGCCCTGCGTGGGCGGCTCGGTGCGCCGCAGCGACAGGTTCCTCCACGCGCCCGTGCAGGCCGCGAACGCGCAGCACAGCACGAGCGCGTTCTCGGCGAAGTTGCGCTCGGGGAAGAAGGGCAGCGCCTGGCCCCCGGCCACGTGCGGGTCGATGATCAGCAGGAACACGACGTTCTCCAGCAGCACGCACGTGACGAGCGCCCAAAGCGCGCCGTACAGCGCGCGGTGGCGGCGCATGCGCAGCCGCAGCACGTCGTCGCGCGTGCCGATGTAGCGGGCGGCGAGGTAGACGAGCATCGCGTACAGCAGGGCCTCGCGCATGCTGTAGAACAGGAACTCCTGGCCGTTGCCCGCGGGCACGAGCAGCAGCACGGCGGCGCTCGCCAGCGCGAACACGGCGCCCGGGACGTAGCGCACCGCGGGCCTGCGCTCCTCCAGGTACTCGCACAGCACGAGCCAGAACGACACGAGCGCGCCGCCGCCGATGAGGATGGAGGCCACGGGGCTGCCGATGAAGAAGGGGGAGGCGGACGATTCGGCCGCGCGCTGCATGAGGAAGTCGTCCTGGAACACGAGCGCCACGTCGAAGAAGTAGAACAGGAAGCCGGCGAACGCGTAGCGGTACGCCTTGTTGCGTGTCACCAAGTACGAGGCGAGGCACGTCGCCGCCGTCAGGATGACGGCCAGCAGCACGATGAGCGTGTAGTAGAAAAGCCCGAGCCCCAGATCCATGCGCGTCCTCGTTCGTCGTCGGCACCACGCGCCCCGAGGGGCGCACGTCTCGAACAGTATAGACGATTCGCCGCAACGCGCCAGCTCAAACGCCCCTACAACCGAAATACACCCGCTCCTACCACCAGGTTAGGACTGCCCGCGCACCCGCTCGCGCGACACGATGGGGCCAACGTCCGAAGCGTATCGAACGAAACGACGAAGGTAGACGAAAGGGGACCAGCGCATGTCGACGGAAGCCGCACTGCCCACCAGCACCGCCTCGCCCAAGGAGGACCCGCCCAAGAAGAAGAGGAAGCTCAGCTTCCCCACCGCGTTCACCATCCTGTTCGCGCTCACCATCGTCGCGGTGGCCGCCACCTGGTTCGTGCCGGCGGGCCAGTACGCGAAGCTGGCGTACAACCCCGACGCGGGCACGCTGCAGATCACGAGCCCGCAAGGCGAGGTCAGCGAGATCCCGGCCACCCAGGAGGAGCTCGACGCCATCGGCGTGAACATCGGCATCGACCAGTTCACGTCCGGCGCGCTGTCCAAGCCCATCTCGGTGCCCAACACCTACGAGCGCCTGGAGCAGCAGCCCAAGGGCATCGCCGACATCACGGTGAGCATGGTGTCGGGCACGGTGGAGGCCGCCGACATCATGGTGTTCATCCTCGTGCTGGGCGGCCTCATCGGCGTCGTGAACGCGAGCGGCGCGTTCGAGTCGGGCCTCATGGCCCTCACGAAGAAGACGAAGGGCCACGAGTTCCTGCTCGTGTTCCTCGTGAGCGCCCTCATGGTCCTTGGCGGCACCACCTGCGGCCTCGAGGAGGAGGCCGTGGCCTTCTATCCCATCCTCGTGCCCATATTCCTGGCGCTCGGCTACGACTCCATCATCTGCGTGGGCGCCATCTTCCTGGCCGGCTCGATGGGCACGACGTTCTCCACCATCAACCCGTTCTCCGTGGTCATCGCCTCGAACGCGGCGGGCGTGAACTTCACGCAGGGCATCGAATGGCGTATCGCCGGCTGCATCGTGGGCGCCGTCGTGGTCATCGCCTACCTCTACTGGTACAGCCGCAAGATCAAGGCCGACCCGACGTTCTCCTACACCTACGAGGATCGCGAGAAGTTCGCGAAGCTGTACAACGTGGAGACGGGGGAGACGAAAGAGGCCAGGAAGAGCGGCTTCACGCTGAAGAAGAAGGCCATCCTCGTGCTGTTCGTGGCGGCGTTCCCCATCATGGTGTGGGGCGTCGTGAGCCAGGGCTGGTGGTTCCCTCAGATGGCGGCATCGTTTCTGGCCATCGCGATCATCATCATGTTCCTGTCGGGCATCGCCGAGAAGAAGGTGGTGGACGCGTTCATCCACGGCGCGTCGAGCCTCGTGGGCGTGTCGCTCATCATCGGGCTCGCGCGCGGCATCAACCTCATCATGGAGCAGGGGCTCATCTCCGACACGCTGCTGTTCTGGTCGTCGGGGCTCGTGCAGGGCATGACCGGCCCCATCTTCATCATCGTCATGATGTTCATCTTCTTCCTGCTGGGCTTCGTGGTGCCCTCGTCGTCGGGTCTGGCCGTGCTGTCCATGCCCATCATGGCGCCCCTGGCCGACACCGTGGGCATCCCGCGCTCGGTGGTGGTGTGCGCCTACCAGTGGGGCCAGTACGCCATGCTCTACCTCGCGCCCACCGGCCTCGTGCTGGCCACGCTCACCATGCTGGACATGAAGTACTCCAAGTGGCTCAAGTTCGTGTGGCCCATGGTGCTGTTCGTGCTCATCTTCGGCGGCATCCTGCTGGTGGCCCAAGTGCTGGTGTACGGAGCCGCGTAAGGACGCCGCGGGCGAAGGCGGGAGCGTTTCCCGCCTTCGCCGGGCGTGCCGCCGCTAGCTCCTCAAGGCGACGACGGGGTCCTTTTTCGCGGCCATGCGGGCGGGCACGTAGCCGGCCGCCAGGGTGAGCGCGACGCTGACGGCGATCAGCAGCAGCGCGTAGGCGGCGGGGAGCGAGGCGATGCCGTCCACGCCCAGCAGCGAGCTGACGACGGCGTTGATGGGAATGCAGATCAGCAGCGTGGCGCCCACCCCGATGATGCCGGAAGCGAGGCCCTCGATGAACGTCTCGGCGTTGAAGATGCTCGTGACGTCGCGCTTCGAAGCGCCGATGGCGCGCAGGACGCCGATCTCCTTCGTGCGTTCGAGCACCGAGATGTAGGTGATGATGGCGATCATGATGGACGACACGACGAGGGAGATCGCGGTGAAGGCGATGAGCACGTAGCTGACCGTGTCGACGATGGTCGTGAGCGAGGACGTGAGGGTTCCCACCATGTCGGTGTAGGTCACCTTCTCCGCATCGCTGCCCGCCTGGTCGTTGTAGGAGGAGATGAAACCCTCGATCGTCTCCTTGCCCTCGAAGTCCGCCGGGTACAGGGCGATGCCCGAAGGCTGGTCGATCGTGCAGTACCCCAGGGCTTCGAGGACGTCCTCGTAGGTGGACGGCGTGTCGTCCGACATCCGCGCGGCGAACGCCGCCAGCTGGTCGTCGGACAGGGAGGCCGCCGCCTCGCCCGCGTCCGGCGTTCCCGCGTCCGCGGGGGAGAGGGTCGCCGCGCCTTCCGCGGCCGGGTCCGCTTCGCCGCCGTCGAACGCTTCGCCGGTCAGCACGTTCGTGTCGGGATCGGCGAGCTGCTGGCGCACCACGGCGCTCGACGCGGTCTCGTCCATGAGGCGCTCGACGAGGTCGCCCGTGTACGCGACGCCGCTGCTCCCCTGCGAATCGTCGGTGAGCCTGAGCACGCCGGAGATGCGCACGGGGACGCCCGCCTCCTCCATCTTGGAGGCGAGGAACCCGCCGTCGCCGCCCTTGTCCACCCAGGCGCCGCCCTCGGTTCTCGCATAGCGGTCGCACGGCGCGAGCGCGGTGAACTCCAGCCCCAGCACGTCGTCGTAGGAGAAGCTCTCCTGGGGGTCGTCGTAGTCCTCGCCGTTCTCCACCGCGGCGACGAGCTCGTCCATGCGATCCGCGTCCATGAGGCCGAGCGTGTACAGCGTGTAGTCGGAAACCTGCCCGTTCCGGTCGATCACCAGGGCCGCCTCGCCGGCGGAGGCGGGCCACGAGCCCGCTTCGAGCGTGTAGCTCGCCTCGCGGAGCGCCTCGTCGTCGGGCAGCTGCGCCCAAGCCGAGCTGGCGGAGCCGCCCAAGGACGCCACGGCGCCGACGGGCGAGGCGGAGGCCATGGCGGAGGGGAGGCCCGCGGACTCCGAATCGCCCGTGAGGGACGAGGGGCTCGCCTGCACCGCGTCGCCGTTCTCGTCCAGGCGCATGATCTGGGGCGTCAGGCCGTAGCGGTACTCGACGGCGGAAAGCGACCCCTCCACCTCGCCGTAGTTCGCCTTCAGGTACGCGTCGAAGGCGCCCAGGTCGTTGACGGCGCTCATCTGCTCGCTGCGCTCCACGCTGTCGGCCACGATGTTGTTGGAGACGATGTCTCCCGCGGGCGCCTCCCCGTCGTCGCGGCCGGCCGGCGCGCCTCCGGACGCCATCATGCTCGACAGGTCGAACGTCTCCTTCTCGAGCTCGATGGGATACGATCCCATGGTGTCGGTTTCCAGCTGGGAGATGTAGTCGTTCATGCCGGTCGACAGCGACAGGATGAGCGCGATGCCGATGATGCCGATCGCCCCGGCGAACGCGGTGAGCAGCGTGCGCCCCTTCTTGGTGACGAGGTTGTTCAGCGACAGGCCCAGCGCGGTGCCGAACCCGAGCTTGGTGCGCCGCGGCTTCGCCGTCGGCTTCCCCGCCCGCGACGAGGCGATGGCGGGAGGGTTCGTGTCGGAGACGACGCGGCCGTCCTTGAGCCGTATGATGCGCGACGCGTAGCGCTCGGCCAGGTCCGGGTTGTGGGTGACCATGATGACCAGGCGGTCCGAGGCCACCTCCGCCAGCAGGTCCATGATCTGGACGCTCGTCTCGGAGTCGAGGGCGCCCGTGGGCTCGTCGGCCAGGATGATGGAAGGGTCGTTCACCAGCGCCCGGGCGATGGCCACGCGCTGCATCTGCCCGCCCGACAGCATGGCGGGCTTCTTGTCCAGCTGGTCGCCCAGCCCCACCTTCTCGAGCGCCGCCGTGGCGCGGGCGCGCCGGTCGGAGCCGCCCTCGCCCGATATCTTCAGCGCCATCTCCACGTTGGCGAGCACGCTCTGGTGCATGATGAGGTTGTAGCTTTGGAACACGAACCCCACGCTGTGGTTGCGGTAGGCGTCCCAGTCGGCGTCCTCGTAGCCGGCGGTCGAGCGGCCGTCGACGAGGAGGTCGCCCGACGTGTAGCCGTCGAGGCCCCCCAGTATGTTGAGCAGCGTGGTCTTCCCGCATCCCGACGGGCCCAGCACCGCCACGAACTCGTTGCTGCGGAAGTCGACGGTCACCTCCTTCAGGGCATGGACGGCCCCCGAGGCTACCGGGTAGTCTTTGGCGATGTTCCTGAGCTGAAGCATTGCTTCACGTCCTTCGAACGGTATCGAGCGGATGTTGTCCCCGCCAGGTTATCGGCGCTTCTTTAACTGTCGTTGAACCGCGCCTTCACAACGGCTTCACCGCCGCGTGCGACAATGGCGGCCGACGGGGCGGAGACGACGAGAGGCGGCAAGCCCATGGTGCGGATACTGGTCGTGGAGGACGACGACAGCCAGCGCAGGCTCATGTGCTCCGTGCTCGAGCGCTCGGGATACGCCGCGCTGCCCGCGAGCGACGTCTCGCGCGCCCTGGAGGCGTTCGACCACGTCGTCGTCGACCTGATCGTCCTCGACGTCATGCTGCCCGGGAAGGACGGGCTCTCGTTCGCGCGCGACCTGCGCGCTTCGGGAATCGACCTGCCCATCCTCATGGTCACCTCCAAGCGGCTGCCGGCGGACAAGCGGGCGGGCTTCCTCGCCGGAACCGACGACTACCTGACGAAGCCGGTCGACTTCGACGAGATGCTGCTGCGCATCCGGGCGCTGCTGCGGCGCTCGAAGATCGCGAGCGAGCGCAGGCTGACGGTGGGCGCGGTGACGCTGAACGCCGACACGCTCACCGTGACGCGCGGCGAGGATCGCCAGACGCTGCCGCAGAAGGAGTTCCAGCTCCTGCACAAGCTGCTGTCGTACCCCAACCATGTGTTCACGCGCCGCCAGCTCATGGACGAGATGTGGGGCGTGGACTCGGAAAGCCAGGAGGGCACGGTGAGCGTGCACGTCACGCGCCTGCGCCGCCGCTTCGAAGGCTACCCCGAGTTCGAGCTGGCGTCGGTTCGGGGCCTGGGGTACAAGGCGGTCGTGCACGCGGACGGCGGCCGGCCGTGAGGCTGCTGCGGCGCGTCGGCCTGTCGCTGATCCTGTCGCTGGCCTTCATGGCGGCGTTCCTGCTGTCCGTCGCCATCGTGTTCGCGATCACGGTGCTCGTCGTCGGCGCGCCCTCGCCGGACGATCCCGATTTCCGCATCATGATGGAAGTGCTCGTGGCCTGCACCCTCCTGGGCACGCTGCTGTCGCTCGTGCTCACCCGCTTCCCGCTCAAGCCGGTGCACGCCATCTCGAAGGGGATCGACCGGCTCTCGCACGGGCACTTCGACGTGCGGCTCGACATCAGGCGGCCGGCGGAGTTCAAGGAGCTTTCCGACGGGTTCAACCGCATGGCCGAGGAGCTGCAGAGCGTCGAGCTGCTGCGGTCCGACTTCGCGAACGACTTCTCCCACGAGTTCAAGACGCCCATCGCCTCCATCAAGGGGTTCGCCGAGGAGCTCCTCTACAACGACGGCCTGACGGAGGGGGAGCGCCGCGAGTACCTGCGCGTGATCGCCAAGGAGTCGGGCCGGCTCGCCAAGCTGTCGAACGACGTGCTGGACCTGTCGCGCCTCGAGCGGCAGAAGATCGTCGCGGACCGTTCGCGGTTCGACCTCGCCGAGCAGGTGCGCCTGAGCGTGCTCGTGTTCGAGCGGCGGGTGGAGGAGAAGTCGCTCGACCTCCGCATCGACCTCGACGAGACGGAGGTCGAAGGCGACGCGGGCCTGCTGGAGCAGGCGTGGATCAACATCATCGACAACGCGGTGAAGTTCACGCCGCGGGGCGGCTCGATAGCCGTGTCGCTCGGACGGGAGGACGGCTGCGTGGCGTTCGCCTGCTCGGACGAGGGGTGCGGCATGGACGAGCGCACCGTGCGCCATGCGGCCGACCGGTTCTTCCAGGGCGACGAATCGCGCGCGACGCAGGGCAACGGCATCGGGCTGAGCCTCGTGCGCCGCATCGTCGAGATCCACGAGGGATCGCTGAGCATCGAGAGCAGGCCGGGGGAGGGCACCGAGGTGAAGGTCCGCCTCCCGCTCCCCTGAGGTTGCGCGGCGGGGTCGGCGGGCAAACCGAACGGCGCGCGTCATCCTTTATGATCGGCGCGGCGTATGCTACCGTGTCGATCAGCCGTTCTTTTGCCGTCCCGACCGCATCGAGGTGCAGCATGCAGATGGAGTCGCTCTCGCTGTTTCTTGCCGTCGCCGAATCGAAGTCCATAGCCAAGGCCGCCCAGCGGCTCTACATCACGCCGCAGGGGGCGAGCGCCGCCATCATCGCGCTGGAGAAGCAGCTCGACGTGCGGCTGTTCGACCGGTCGGGCGCCGCGCTCGAGCTCACGAAGGAGGGCGAGGCCGTCGCGGCGGAAGCCGAGCGCGTGGTCGGCTCCTATCGCAGGCTGCAATCGGTGGCCGCCCTGCAGGGGGGCTCGCCCGCTTCGCGCGAGCGCTTCCGCGTGGTGGTGTCGCCCTTCGCGAAGCGAACCCTCGCCCCGGTCATCGAGGAGTTCGGGAGGATCGGGGACGACGACCGGGTCGTCGACCTCGTCGAGGCGAGCGTGTACGACATGGCGCGCCGCTACGACCGCCTCGACGCGGGCACCCTGTACGTGCTCGACCTCCCCATGGACCTCGGCATCGTGGCGGGCGACCTTCCGCCGGGCTTCCTCGACGCCGTGCTGAACGACCCCGGATTCTTCGAGCCGTTCCTCCTGTCGAGCTTCATGCTGCGCTGCGCCGACGGCAGCGCCTACTCCAAGAAGCCGTGGGTGCGGTGGTCCGACCTCGACATGGACAAGATAGCGTGCCACAACGACGCGTTCCTCGAGCAGATGATCCGCCATTACCTGGGGCGCGCGGGCGACGGGGAGCCCGGGATGAAGGTGACCAACCCCGACCTCTTGGACGCCGCGGTGCGCGAGCAGGGGATGGTGAGCCTGTTCGGCTCGTTCCCCGTTATCTTCCGGGAGCGCAACCGGCAGCCCACCGGCGGCGTCGCGGTGGAGCTGAGGCCGGAGGCCTCGTTCGTGACCGGCGTCGTGGGCGGGGCGGGCAACGCCCAGGCCTCCGCGTTCCTGCGCTTCATGCAACGGCTGCTCAGACAGTCCTTCTCCTCGTACATGCGGCGCAACGACCCGGACCGCTTCTTCGAGGAGAACGGCGCCGCGCGCCCTTGACGCCTCCCACCTGCGGCCGCAAGACTTCGATGGGGCGGCCGCAAGAACTCCTTGCTGTTCGACGGTGCCCGGCGCGCGTAGGCTGGGATCGTTGGAAGGAACGACGACAAGGAGGATGGAATGGGCGAGGAGAGAATGGTCCTGTCGAGGCGGCACCTGCTCATGGGGATGGGCGTCGGCGCGGCGACGATGATGGCCGGCCTGGCCGGATGCTCGGCCGCCGAGCCGAAGGGTTCCGCCGCGGGCGGGCAGGAAGGCGCGCCGAGCGTCCTCAAGGAGGCGACCGAGACCGTCGAGGCCGACGTCGTGGTGGTGGGCTCGGGCATCGCGGGCATGTCGGCGGCCATCACGGCGGCCGAGGAGGGCGCCAGGGTGGTGCAGCTGGAGAAGCAGAGCATCCTCGGCGGCGGCTCGAACTTCGCCGAAGGCGTATTCGGCATGGGGTCGGACCTGCAGAAGGAGGCCGGCGTCACGGGGGACTTGGCCGACCTGCTGGCCATCGAGATGGAGTTCCAAAAGTACAAGGTGGACTACACCCTGTGGAAGGGCGTGCTCGACGGCGCGGAGGAGAACCTTCTGTGGCTCATCGACCAGGGGGTCGAGTTCGTCGGCCTCAACGAGGCCGTTTACGGGAACCTGCGGACCCAGCACCTGTACAAGGATCACCGCGGCGCGAACATGATCGCCAAGCTCGAGGAGTCCGCGCGGGCCGCCGGCGTCGAGACGCGGCTGAGCACGCCCGCGAAGCACCTGATCGTGGAGAACGGCGCGGTGGTCGGCGTGCAGGCGGAAAGCGGCAAGGACGTGGTCGACGTCATGGCGAAGGCCGTGATCCTCGCCACGGGCAGCTCCGGATCGAACTGGGAGATGTTCGACGAGCACACCTCGCGCAGCTCGAAGCACTACATGTGGTGCGGCGCGCAGGGCATCGAGGGCGACGGCATCAAGATGGCGATGGAGGCGGGCATGGGGGCGTGCTACCGGCTCATGGCCCCCATCGTGGGCACCACCGTCGAGCCGCTGGGCTTGACGTCGCAGCTGGCGGCGCTGGGCGCGTGCAACCCCATCGCGCTCTGGGTGAACCAGGACGGCGTCCGCTACATGGACGAGGGCCAGGTGCGCAAGGTCATCACCGCCCCGAACGCGCTCGACACCCAGATCGTGTCGTACTCCATCGTCGACCAGGACCTGTTCGACACGCTGGTGGAGCACGGCGACCCCAACGTGGGCTGGGGCTTCTACGTCCCGCGCGGCACGGCTTTGAGCGAGGCGCCCGCCGAGCTCGAGAGGGAGCTCGAACGCGGCACGGACACCATATTCAAAGCCGATTCCCTCGCGCAGCTCGCCGAGCAGCTGTCCATCGACCCCGCGGTGCTGCAATCCACCGTCGACGAATACAACGGCGTCGTGGACGCCCAGGTCGATGCGATCCACCGCAAAGACCCCAAGTACCTCACGCACAAGGTGTCGACGCCGCCCTTCTACGCCTTCCACGTGGTCGGCTCGAACGTCAACATGTTCGGCGGCATCCACGTCAACTCGGAATGCGAGGTGATCCGCGAGGACGGCTCGACCATCGAGGGGCTCTACGCCGCCGGGCTCGAGTGCGGAGGGTTCCAGGGCGAGACGTACGGCATCTCCATCCCCTCGTCCTGCCAGGGCATCGGGCTGTCCACCGGCCGGCGCAGCGCGAAGAACGCGGCGCGGCGGGCGCGCTCGTAGGCTGCGTCCGCAGGCGGGCTTCCGGGTTGTGATCAGCGGCTTGGTCACGTATACTGGTGCTCGCTCGGGATGACCCGAGCCTTGCCGAGCGTCGAGCCCCTCGCGGGTTGCTCCGCCGGCGAGCCCGTCTGCCGGGACAACCCGGGAAACCATCGAGCATGCGGCCCGCCCGACGATCCGCCCGTTGCGGCCCGCCGCGCGGCGGGCCGCATGCTCGCGCACGTATGGAGCGAAGCGAAACATGCACGGAACCGAAGAGAGCACGGACGGCGCCCTCGCGCCGAAGAGCGACCAGAAGATCGACCGCCTGGGCACGGAGAGCACGTTCAAGCTGCTGCTGGAGTTCTCCATCCCGGCCGTGGTGGGCGTGCTCGTGCAGATGCTGTACAACGTCATCGACGCGGTGTACGTGGGGCACGCGGTGGGGGCCGACGGCCTGGCGGCCACGACGGTGGCGAACCCCATGATGACGGCCATGATCGCGGTGGCCATGCTCGTGGGCGTGGGCGGCAACGCGTTGGCGGCCATCAAGCTGGGGGAGCGCAGGAAGGACGTGGCCGAGCGCGTGGTGGGGAACAGCTTCGTCTTGCTGCTCGTCGCCACCGTGGTGCTGTGGGTCGTCGCGTTCTTCGCGCTCGAGCCCATCCTGCGCTACTCGGGCGCCGACGATTCCGTCCTGCCGCTCGCGCTCGACTTCATGACGATGATCGTCGCGGGCTGCCCGCTGCAGTTCATCGCGTTCGGCATGAACAACTTCATCCGCACGGCCGGCCACCCCAACCGCGCGCTGGGCTCCATGCTCATCGGCACGGGCGCGAACGTGGTGCTGGGCTACCTGTTCATCATCGTGCTCGACGGCGGCATGCGCGGCGCGGGCCTGGCAACCGTGTGCTCGTGGGCGCTGTCGGCCCTGTTCGTGATGCAGTTCTTCCTCAAGAAGGACTCGCCCATGCCCCTGCGGCGCCCCTCGATCGCCCTCGACCCCCGCATCGCGCTGCGCATCTGCGCGCTCGGCATCGCACCCTGCGTCATGGAGCTGGGCTTCGCCGTGTCGTCGATGATCGAGAACAACCTGCTCGTGCTGTACGGCGCCTCCGATGCGCTCGGCGTGGACGGCGCGCTGGCGGTGATGCGCGTGCTGTCGGCCGTGGGCCTGTTCACGTTCATGCCGGCCATGGGCATCTCGATGGGCGCGCAGCCCATCATCGGCTACAACTACGGCGCGCGGACGTTCGGCCGCATGAAGCGCGTGCTCGTGCAGGCCATCGTGCTGGGCATCGCCATCACGACGCCCCTGTGGGCCACGGTCATCCTCGCGCCCGACATGTACGCGCACCTCTTCGGGCTGCCCGAGCAATACATGGGCGAGACGGCGTGGGCGCTCGTGCTGTACCTCCTGTTCATCCCCATCCTGCCCATCCAGACCATCGGCTCGAACTACTTCGACGCCACGGGCCAGGCGGTGAAGGCCACGGTGCTCACGCTCACGCGCCAGATCCTGTTCCTCATCCCGCTGCTCGTGTTCTGCCCGATCTTCCTGCCGGAGGTGCTGCCCATCACGGCCCTCGAGAGCGTGTGGCTGGCCCCTTCGATATCCGACATCACCTCCACGCTGCTCGTGTCGGGCTTCCTCGCGCTCGAGTGGCGCCGCTTGCGCAAGCTGGAGGCGGGGGAGCGGCGGAAAGCCTCGCAACGGCCATAGCGCACGGCTATCGCGCCATTGATGTTGTGCACGTGCACAATTGAAGAAGCCGAGGTGACAGGCGGAAAACGAACGGGCGACGGGATGCCGTTCGCCAAGGGCATTTCGCCGTTGGGCGCGTCCGTATTCACCGTTGACGCCCTTTTACCGAGCAATCGCCTCCGGAAAGGCCCTGTCATCCGACCGTGCGCTTTTCTCTGGTAGAGTGGCGAAGCGGGCGATATCGCTCGCTTCTATTGTTCAAGTGCAATCGGTAAAGGTAAAGGGGGAAGCTACGTGGCTATGCTCGGGTTTTTAATCCTTTTCCCGCTGGTCGTTGCTGGCGTTCTGCTAGTCGTGCGCAACAACCGGGCGAGAAACGTGATTGTGGGCGCCTCCGCGCTCGTCATCGGACTGGCGTCGGTGTGGCTCGTCGTATCCTATCTGGGAGCTCCGTGGATAACGTATGATTTCTACTCCCCGGTGGTCGATTACATCTGCATGGCCGTCAGCGTGCTCATCGCCGTCGCCATCCTGTTCTTCGGCATCAAGTACAAGAACGTGTGGGCCTGCGTGCTCGCCCTCGTCCAGGTGGTGGGCTCGCTCGTGTTCGAGTTCGGCTTCGCCCACGACATCCTCGTGACCGAGGGGCTCTACCTCGACTCGCTGTCGCTGCTCATGGCGTTCATCATCGGCGTCATCGGCTCCGGCATCTGCGTGTACGCCCTCGGCTACATGGAGGACTTCCAGGCGCACGAGCCCGAGGGCGCGAAGGACCGTCGCCCGACGTTCTTCGCCCTCATGTTCGTCTTCTTGGCCGCGATGTTCCTCATCGTGTTCTCGAACAACATGCTGTGGCTGTTCACCGGCTGGGAGATCACCACGGTGTGCTCGTTCCTCCTCATCGGCTTCACGCGCACCGAGGAGGCCATCAGGAACGCCTTCCGCCAGATCATCATGAACATCCTCGGCGGCATCGCCTTCCTCGTGGCCCTGTACGTCATGGCCATCCAGTTCAACACGCTGTCGTTCCTCGAGTTCCTGCAGATCGGCATCGCCAACCCCGGCCTCGTCGTGCTGCCGGTGACGGCGCTCGCGTTCGCCGGCCTCACGAAGGCCGCGCAGATGCCGTTCCACACGTGGCTGCTCGGCGCCATGGTGGCGCCCACGCCCACCTCGGCGCTGCTGCACTCCTCCACGATGGTGAAGGCCGGCGTGTTCATGCTCATCAAGCTGGCCCCCATCATGATGGCGTGCCCCGTGCCGTCGGTCATGGTCATCCTCGTGGGCGGTCTCACGTTCCTGTTCTGCTCGTTCATGGCCATCTCGCAGTCCAACGCCAAGCGCGTGCTGGCGTACTCGACCATCGCCAACCTCGGCCTGATCGTGGCCTGCGCCGGCGTCGGCACGCCTGAGGCCGTGTGGGCCGCGACCTTCCTCGTGCTGTTCCATGCCATCGCGAAGTCGCTGCTGTTCCTGTGCGTCGGCACCGCCGAGCACCACATCGGCAGCCGCGACATCGAGGACATGGACCTCCTGTTCGAGCGCATGCCGCGCCTCGCGCGCTTCATGATGCTCGGCATCCTGTGCATGTTCATCGCCCCGTTCGGCATGCTGCTGGCCAAGTGGGCCACGCTCGTCTCCTTCGCCGACACCGGCCAGGTGGCGCTCATCGTGATCCTGGCGTTCGGCTCCGCGGCCACGTTCATGTTCTGGGCGAAGTGGCTGGGCAAGCTCTCCGGCATCGCCGCCCGCCCCGAGAACGTCGAGGTCAAGGTGCACACGAGCGAGTGGGTGGCCATCATGGTCATGGCCGTGCTCGTCATCCTGTGCTGCGTGGGCCTTCCCATCATCTCGTGGACCGTGGTGGAGCCCTACATCTACAGCGTGTTCGGCACCGTCGGGCAGGACATCTCCTCGTCCAACCTGTGGATCGCCTCCATCCTGTCGGCGTTCATCGCCGTGGTGCTGTTCGCCGGCCTCGGCCGCTCGAAGGCCAAGAAGGTCGACATCTACCTGGCGGGCGTGAGCTGCGACAACGCCGAGCGCACGTTCTCGAACTCGCTGTCGGGCGAATCCACCGCCTCGGCGCGCAACTGGTACCTCGAGGGCATCTTCGGCGAGAAGCGCATCTCGCCCTTCGGCACCGCGTGCTGCACCATCATCATCGTGATCGCATTCGCGGCGGCGGCCGTGGGCGTTCCGGGACTGTTCTAGGAAAGGGTGTGATCTGACATGACCATGCTGTTCGCTCTCATCGGCACCCTCGTCTTCGCCATCGTCGCGCCGGTCCTGGGATGTTTGCTCGCAGGGCTCGACCGCAAGATCTCGGCCCGCATGCAGGGCCGCGTAGGGCCCCCGCTGCTGCAGCCGTACTACGACGTGCGCAAGCTCATCGAGAAGGACAACGTGTCGGTGAACTCCACCGAGGGCACCTACATCACGTGCGCCCTCGTGTTCACCCTCATCGCCGGCGGCATCTTCTTCTCCGGCGGCAACCTGCTGATGAGCGTCTTCGTCATCACGCTGTCGGGCCTGTTCTTCATCGTGGCCGCGTACTCCACGCGCTCGCCTTACGCCGAGATCGGCGCGAACCGCGAGACGCTGCAGGTCATGGCGTACGAGCCCATGGTGCTGTTCATGGCCGTGGCGTTCTACATGGCGGCCGGCACGTTCAACTCGGCCGGCGTGTTCTTCCTCGACATGCCCGTCGTCACCAACATCTGGCTCGTGTTCCTGGGCTTCCTGTTCGTGCTCACCATCAAGCTGCGCAAGTCGCCGTTCGACCTGTCGTACTCGCACCACGCGCACCAGGAGATCGTCAAGGGCATCACCACCGAGATGAGCGGCAAGACGCTCGCGAAGGTGGAGATCATGCACTGGTGCGAGAACATCCTGTTCCTCGGCTGGACCGCGCTGTTCTTCCTCTGGGGCAACCCGCTGTCCATCGTGCTGGCGCTCGTGGTGGTGGCGCTCGTGTACTTCCTCGAGATCTGGATCGACAACAACTTCGCTCGCGTGAAGTGGCAGGCCCTGCTGGCATCGGCGTGGGGCGTGGCCCTCGTCGCGGGCGGCGTGAACATCGCGTTCCTGGCCTACCTGTAAAGGAGCTGCACCTATGACGTATGCAACCAAATCACCGTGGGTCATCCACTACGACGGTTCCAGCTGCAACGGCTGCGACATCGAAGTGCTGGCCGCGCTGTGCCCCGGCTTCGATGTCGAGCGCTTCGGCATCATCAACACGGGCAACCCCAAGCACGCCGACATCTTCCTCGTCACGGGCAGCGTGAACGAGCAGAACATCAGCGTGGTCCAGGAGATCTACAACCAGATGGTCGAGCCGAAGGTGGTCATCGCGTGCGGCATCTGCGCATGCTCGGCCGGCATCTTCCACGACTGCTACAACGTGATCGGCGGCGTCGACCAGGCCATCCCCGTGGACGTGTACGCGCCCGGCTGCGCCGTGCGTCCCGAGGCCATCATCGACGCGGTCGTGCAGGGCCTCGGCATCCTGGAAGAGAAGTCGAAAGCCCTGCAGGCACAGAAGAAAGGGGCCTAGATCATGACCCTGCAATCCGAGTTCATCCCCCTGACCGTCGAGGGCCTGCCGGCGCTCGCGGCCGAGAAGAAGGCCGAGGGCGCGCGCTTCGTGCAGATGCTGTGCGTGAACACCGAGGACGGCATCGACCTCGTCTACTCGTTCATGAAGGACGGCGTGCTGGCGAACCACGAGATCAAAGGCGTGAAGAAGGGCACCGTCGTGCCCAGCGTCACCGATCAGTTCCTGGCCGCGTTCGTGTTCGAGAACGAGGCGCACGACCTGTTCGGCGTGGACATCAAGGGCATCGCCATCGACTTCGGCGGCAACTTCTACGCGCTCGCGCAGAAAGAGCCCATGACCATCGTCTCGCCCGAGCAGCACGCCGCCCGCGAGAAGGCCAAGAAGCTCGCCGCCGCCAAGGCGGAGAAGGCCGCGAAGGCCAACGCGTCGTTCGTCGCCGACCATCCCGACGCGAAGCCGAAACGCGAGGGCGTCATCGAGCCGTCCGGCGACGACGATCTGGAGACGCGCCTGGCCGGCATGGATCCCGAGAAGGTGGCCCGCGTGCGGGCCGGCATCGCCGCGAAGGCCAAGAAGGCCGCGGCCGAGGCGGAAGCAGCCAAGAAGGCGGCCGCCGACGAGAAGATCGCGGGCCTCGACCCGGAGAAGGCCGCCAAGGTGAAGGCGGCGCTCGAGGCCAAGGCCGCGCGCGAAGCGGCGAAAGCAGCCGCTGAGAAGGAAGGAGAGTAGCATGGGAAAGGCGACCGTCATCCCGTTCGGCCCCCAGCACCCGGTGCTGCCCGAGCCTTTGCACCTCGACCTCGTGGTCGAGGACGAGACCGTCATCGAGGCGGTTCCCCAGATCGGATTCATCCACCGCGGCCTCGAGAAGCTCGTCGAGACGCGCGACTACAACCAGTTCATCTACGTGGCCGAGCGCATCTGCGGCATCTGCGCGTTCGGGCACTCCATGGGCTACGCCGAGACCGTCGAGAAGCTCATGGGCGTCGAGATCCCCACGCGCGCCGAGTACCTGCGCGTCATCTGGCACGAGCTTTCGCGTGTCCACTCCCACGTCCTGTGGATGGGCCTCGCGGCCGACGCGTTCGGCTTCGAGAGCCTGTTCATGCACTGCTGGCGCCTGCGCGAGCGCGTGCTCGACATCTTCGAGAAGACCACGGGCGGCCGCGTCATCTTCTCGGTCGTCAAGGTGGGCGGCGTGGTCCGCGACATCGACGACGCCCAGTTCGCCGAGATGAAGCGCGTGCTCGAGGGCATCAAGGACGACTACCGCCAGCTGTGCAACGCCTTCCTCAAGGACACGTCGGTGAAGAACCGCACCGTGGGCGTGGGCTACATCAGCCACGAGGACGCGCTCGCCCAGAGCATGGTGGGCCCGTTCGCCCGCGCCTCCAACGTGAACTACGACGTGCGCATGCTGGGCAACGGCGGCTACGGCTTCCTGAACGACTTCCAGCCCATCCTCGACGGCCAGGGCGACTGCTACGCCCGCGTGAAGGTGCGCGCCCTCGAGGTGCTGCAGTCCATCGACATCATCGAGGAGATGATCGTCAAGATCCCCGCCGGCGACATCGCCGTCGACGTGAAGGGCTCGCCCGCGGCCGGCGCCGAGGCGGCCAACGTGGTGGAGCAGCCCCGCGGCGAGTGCTACTACTACGCGCGCGGCAACGGCTCGAAGAACCTGGAGCGCATGCGCATGCGCACGCCCACGTCGCAGAACCTCGCCGGCATGGCCACGGCGCTGGCCGGCTGCGATCTGGCCGACGTCAACATGATCGTGCTCACCATCGACCCCTGCATCAGCTGCACGGAAAGGTAGGAGGACCATGGGAAGCTTCAAGCTGGGAAAGATGACCCTCGGGGGCCTGTTCAAGAAGCCCGAGACGCTTCTGTATCCCGTTCAGACGAAAACGCCTCCTCCGGGCCTCAAGGGCCACGTGGTGAACGACGTCGACCGCTGCATCCTGTGCGGCATCTGCCAGAAGCGCTGCCCCTGCGCCGCCATCACGGTGGACAAGCCGGCGCGCACCTGGACGATCGACCGCTTCCGCTGCGTGCAGTGCGGCAGCTGCGTGCGCGAGTGCCCGAAGGACTGCCTGACCATGGAGCCCACGTACACCCCGCCCGCGACGAGCAAGCACGTCGACGCCTTCGAGGTCCCGGAAACCAAGAAGACGGCCTAAGCGCCGCCTGGCGATCGCCCTCGAGCAGCCCCGTCCGAGTCGATTCGGACGGGGCTGCTTTGCTTTTGCGTTTGCATGCGCGCTCGCCCGCCGCGGACACGCGAATCGGCCCGAAGCATGCAATTTTTTCGTTTTGCGAACAAATGGCGCGCAGGGCTGAGAGATTCGGAAAATGCGTTTCGCGTTTCCCCAGGTGAGAGGATCGGGAGTTTTCTCGGCAACGCAGACCTCCCTTCACCTCCGTCGAAAACGTTCGCAAAACGAAAAAATTGCTTAGAATCCGACGGTTCGCGTGTCGCCCTGGCGGGACTCGGTCGGGATGCGGGGTAGCCGCTTCCTCGCATCGCTTCTAATTGTATTCGCGTCGGTCCACGATTAACGCACGACAAGACTTCTTTCGGAATCTCAACTTCATCTTACTCGCTCAGAATGGAACGGATCGGCAGCTCTGTCCTATCCTGATTGTGCGATGATCTGAAAGGGGAAATCATGAATGAAAGCAAGGAGACTCGCATGGTGAAGGAGCAGGGGCCCGCGGTGACGCGGCGCGGGTTCGTCAAGGGCGCCGCGTTCGCCGGCGCGCTCGTCGCCGCCGGCACGGCCGCAGGATGCTCGCCGAAGGCATCGGAGGAAGCGGGAGAGGGAGGGCAGAAGAAGGCTCCCGAAGAGCAGGTCTACCTCAACAGCTGCCACGGCAACTGCGGCAGGAGCTGCGCCTGGGACGTGACGGTGCGCGACGGCTACATCGTCAACGCCGAACCGCACTGCTACGATGACGATCCCGAAAACGTTCACCGGGGCGGTTGCAACCGCGGCCTGCTCAACATCCAGCGCATCTACGATGCCGACCGCCTCAAGTACCCCATGAAGCGCGTCAACTCCAAGGAGGAGGACGAGCCGGAATGGGAGCAGATCTCCTGGGACGAGGCGATCGACCTGATCGCAACCAAGTGGCAGGCGATCATCGACGAAGTAGGGCCCGAGGGCATGGCGTTTTGGAAAACGTACGGCTCGACCGGTTATCTGAGTGGACACAGTTTCGGCACGTGGGGTCGACTGCTGCGCTCGCTCGGCGCTTGCCAGGTCTTGACCGGTGGCGATATGGCCACTATCAAGGTCATGCAGCTTGACAGCGGCGGCTCGAGCAGCTGTACGCCGGTTTCGTTGCGCGAGTGCGAAACGTTCGTGTTCTGGGGCGCCAACGTCGCCGAAACAAGATGGAATGTGTGGCGCTTTGCAAACGACGCAAAGGAGGACCACGGTGCCCAATTCTACTATATTGGGCCTCAGGCTACCATTACAGCTTTGCGGAGCGATAAATACATCCCGATCAAGCCTGCAACTGATGCGGTGTTTGCGCTTTCTCTTATGCAGGTGATCTTCGCTAACGGATGGGAGGACGTGGAGTTCCTCCGCTCGAGTAGCTGCGCACCCTATCTGGTCAAAGAGGATGGAACATGCTTGCGCGAAAGTGATCTCGGGATCGCTGCTAAAGAAGGAGGTTCCGATCGTATATACGTTTGGGATTCTTCGAGCAATTCGGGAAAGCCTATCGACGAAGTATCCGATCCCCTCAATTTAACGTTGTCGGGTACGTTCGAGATCGAAGGAATAACCGTCAGAACCGCCCTCGACCTCCTCAAGGAAAGAGCCAATGCCTATCCTCCGGAGGTTTGCGAGCAGATAACCTCGATCCCCGTTGCTACAACTGAGGAGCTGGCAAGGGTCATCACGTCGACAAAGACGATGATTCAGAAAGCCAATGGCCATGCTCACTACAAGAACTCTCCGCAAACGCATCTTGCCATGGACGCGCTCGTAATGGTCACGGGCAATATGGGGAAGAACGGATGCGCTATCTCGAACTGGTTCGGTACAGGTCCGACGAACAGCGAATGGCTGAAGACGGGGAATCCTGGTCCGTCGATTCCCGACAATAAAATCCTCGATGTTGTAGAAACGGGAAAGCTGGGAGAGAAGAGCATCCCGCTCAAAGGCCTCATTACCTATGCCGGCAATATCATCGGCAGCGCTGCCGATCGAGCAGCGTTCGAGCAGGTGTTCAAGAAGCTCGACTTCGTGGCCGTTGCGGAGATCCGTATGACCGACTCGTGCAAATACGCCGATCTCTTGCTGCCCGTCTGCCATTGGTGGGAACGCGACGACGTGATCAACGCCGGTTTGGCGTGCCCTTACACGAGAATAGCCGAAAAGGCCGTCGAACCTCCTTACGAATGCCTCTCCGATTACGAGGTCACGCGCAGGATCGCCGAGAAGATGGGGGTTGAGAAGTACTTCCAAGGAACCGATCGGGATCAGCTCTCCCAGGCCTTCGATAGCGACAGCAACAGAGATGCGGGTTGCACGTACGAGGATCTGGTGGAAAAGAAGACGATCAAGATTTTTGAAGACGTCTCCTTCTCTCCGGCGGACGGCAAGTACGCAACCGAGAACGGCCGAGTCAACTTCCTGCTCGACCGGCCAACTCCCTATGTTGATTACGGCCAAAAGATCGATCCGCTCGTTTACGGCCTCCCCGATTTTGCCGAAACGGCCGAAGTGCTTGAAAGCAGTCCGCTCGCCGAGAAGTTTCCCTTGGTGTTTCTCACGCCGCATACGAAGTACGGCACGCAGACGACGTTTCACCATGCGCCATGGCTGCACGAGATTATCTCCGAGCCGGAGATTCATATCAACCCGATCGACGCGAAAGAGCGAGGAGTGGTCGATGGTGACTACCTGCGGGTGTTCAACGATCGCGGGGAAATCGTCGTTCGTGCGAAATACGATAGCGCCATGATGCCGGGCGTGACGAGCCTGTTCCACGGATGGTCGGAAGACTACTTTAAAAAGGGACACTACCAGTACCTCAGTTCTCTGACCAACAGCGACGACTTTACCAACAACTCGAGCTATTTCGACGTTCGCGTGCAAATCGAAGCGTACGAGGAGGCGTAAGCGATGCAATACGGAATGGTTATCGACACGCAGCGATGCTATGGGTGCAACGCGTGCGCGATCGCGTGCAAGCTCAACAACAACCTCCCGAACAACGTCTGGTGGAACACGGTGCTGACCGAAGGGGGAGCGACGCGCGACACCGCGTCGGGCGAATGGCCCGACAACGCCATGCGCTTCTTCCCGAAGGCGTGCCAGCATTGCCGCAAGCCGTTGTGCGTGGCGTCGTGCCCGACGGGAGCGAGCCAGAAGGGCGAGGACGGCATCGTGTTCATCGACCAGGAGCTCTGCATAGGGTGCGGCACGTGCCTGACGGCTTGTCCCTACGAGGTGCGCACCATCATGCAGGACGAACCGGAGTACTACCAGGAGGTGGCGCTCGGCCAGTGGGACGCGCCCGAGCACAAGGCCGGCAAGGCCGAGAAGTGCACCCTCTGCTCCAACCTCCTGGGACGCGGCAAGGAACCCGCGTGCGTGCGCGCATGCAGCATGCATGCCCGCGTCTTCGGCGACTTGGACGATCCCGACAGCGATGCGAGCAAGGCGCTGGCGAAGGGCCGCGACTGCGTGCGCCTTGGCGAGGAAAGCGGCGCGGAGCCTTCCGTCTACTACCTGCAGTAGCACGCCGCTTCGCAACGACCGAGTTCGGGCGCTTGGCGATTCGATCCAAGCGCCCGCTTTAAGGAGTGATCTATGATCGACGAAAAGAACGAGCCCTCGGCCGGCAGCGCGACCCTCTTCCAGATGCTCGCAAGAGGGCTCACCTGCCCCGATGCGGCCATGGTCGAGGCGATCGAAGACGGTTCCTTCGCGGCGGAGGTCGGCGAGCTGCTTGCCTGCATGCCGTTTTCGGAAAGCCTCGCCGAACGGGTCGAGCGATCGCTGGAAGACCTCTCGTGCACGATCGGCGACCCCGACTTCCTCGGCGGCTTGCGGCGCGAGTACACCCGCCTGTTCTCCGCTCCGCGCGGAGCGCTGGTGCCTCCATGGGAGACGCTCTTCCTGAACGCGGATGAGGACGCGCCCGAGTTCGGCTCCGTCCTCATCCGCTCGAAAGAGGCGGCCGATGCCCGAAACCGCTACGAGGCGGCGGGGGTCTCCCTGGCGCTGCAGGAATCGGCCGACCACATGCGCCTCGAGTGTGAGTTCGCCGGATACCTCTGCTCCCGGCTTGCCCAGGCGATGCAGCCGGAAAGCCGGCAGGTATGGGCCCGGCATCTCGACGGATTCGTCCATGCGCACTTGGACCGCTGGTTCGCGGCGTTTTTTGATACACTTGCAGCGAACGCGCGGCATCCTTTTTACCGGACGATAGCCGCGCTGGGGGAATCGGTAAAGCTTGATGCCTGCAGGTGCTAGCGCATCGAAAGGACGCACATGGCCAGGGGAGGAACGATGGGGAACCGGCTGAGGAGGCTTCGCATCGGCACGTTCTTCGTGTTCGTGCTCCTGAGCGTCGTGCTCGTCGCCCTCCTCTGCTACATCGCGTTCTCGTCCGAACAGCATTCCGAGCAGGCGGAGAGCCAGCTTCTGTCCCAGGCCCGGGCCTTCACCGAGGAGATGGACGCGGTTTGGCAGTTTTTCGACGTGAACCAGGACACCATCAATTACGACAGCGACGGAAACTACGATTTCAAGGGCCTCTATTGCTCGATCGTGGGCAAAGGCGTCGGGGCGATCTTCTCCGCGGGCAGCGATTACACGGTGAGGTACACCAACGTCGAGGTGAGGAACAAGTTCGATCGACCCGACGACTTCGAATCGGCCGCCTTGGCCCTTTTCCGCGACGGGTCGGGCGAGACCGAGTACTACTCGATGACCACGTACGAGGACAAGCCGGTGTTCCGGTACGTTTCCGCGATCCCCCTCAAGCAGAGCTGCCTGCAATGCCACGGAGAGCCGAAAGGGGAGATCGACGTGACCGGCTACCCCAAAGAGGGGCTCCAGGAAGGCGATCTCGCGGGCGCGATCAGCATCATCATCCCGGCGACGTCCTACATCGAGGACCAGGAGCAAACGCTGATCGTCACCATCTGCTTTTTCGCCATACTGATCGTGCTGATCGCCGTCACGCTGTTCGCCGTCATCCGCACCGTGATCACGAAGCCCCTCGCCAAGCTCGCCGTCGCCGCCACCGACATGAGCGACGGGAAGCTCGACGTGTCCCTCGATTCCACGCGCGCGCAGGGGGAACTCGGCGATCTGGTCGATCGCTTCACGACGATGGCGCGCCAGCTTGAGGAGGCGTACGCGGGCCTCGAGGAGAAGGTCGCCGACAAAACCGAGGAAATACGCCAGGCAAACGAGATACTGGAGCGGCAGCGCAAGCAGCTCGAGGTGAGCAACGACCTGCTCCAGCAGGCCAACAAGCAGCTCGTGATCGACAACCGGTACAAGGACGACTTCCTCGCCGTCATGAGCCATGAGCTGAGGACGCCGCTCACCGCCATCCTCACCTTCGTTTCGGTTCTCGAGCATTCCGGCATGGAATCGGCGAAGGAGCGAAACGCCCTCAAGGAGCTGAAGAGCAACACCGTCGCGCTGCTGAACATGATCAACGACACCCTCGAGATGGCGGCGATCCAGGCGGGCCACGGCAATCTCATTGTCGAAGAGGTCGATCTCGTGGACATCGTGAACTTCGTGGAGTCCTCCGTCTCGTCCATGGCGAACCTGAAGCGCATCGCGCTGCGAAGCGTCGTCGATCGAAACGTGCCCATCATCCGCGGCGACTGGGAGCGCCTCCGCCATGCGCTGGAGAACCTCCTCACCAACGCGATCAAGTTCACCGGTGAAGGGGGAAGCGTCGACATCGGCGTTTCGGTCGACGAAGGGAGCGATGCCGTGATCGTGCGGGTTCGCGATACCGGCATCGGCATACAGAGCGAGGATTTGGGACGCGTCTTCGACAAGTTCACGCAAATCGAGAATTCCACCACGCGAGGGTACAACGGAAGCGGTCTCGGGCTGTGCGTGGTCAAGGAGATCGTCGAGCTGCACGGCGGGAGCGTGTTCGTCGAAAGCGAGCCCGGCGTCGGCTCCGAATTCGGGTTCTCGTTGCCGACCACCGTCGGGCAACCAGGGGAAGGAGAGCGTCGATGAACGAATTGGTGCTGGTCGTCGACGACGAGAAATCGATCGTCAACGGGATAGCGAGCTTGCTCGAGGAAGAGGGGTACCGGTTCTGCTCGGCGAAGGACGGAGTCGAAGCCCTCGAGGTGTTCGGGGCGCAACATCCCCATATCGTCATACTCGACATCATGATGCCGCGCAAGAACGGATTCCAGACGTGCACGGAGATACGGGACATCGACAAGGACGTCCCTATCCTCATGCTGTCGGCGAAGGGCGATATCGTGGACAAGAGCGTCGGGTTCAAAGCGGGGGCCGACGATTACCTCACGAAGCCCTTCGCGAAAGAAGAGCTGATGCTTCGCATAGAGGCGCTTCTTCGCCGGAGCTGCCGAAGCGCGGACGCCCGCCCAAAGGGCGGGAAGGCGGTCGTCCGCATAGGGGATATCGAGATCCAGCTCAAGCGTCAACGGGTGACGCTTCGCGGCGAGGCGGTCGACCTCACGCCCAAGGAGTTCCTCATCCTCTCCATCATGGCGAACCGGATCGGCCAGGTGTTCACCACGCAGGAGATCATCGAGCAGGTGTGGGGCGAAGACTACGTCGGCGAGATAACCAGCGTCGCCGTGTTCGTTCGCAGGATCAGGGAGAAGATCGAGGACGACCCTTCGAAGCCGCGCTACCTCACGACGGTCTGGCGCGTGGGATACCGCCTCGACGATCCTGCCGGAGACGACGTCGACGCACCCGTGCGAGAAGGCGAGCGATGAGCGCGGCAGCGAAGGACGCCGATGCCGAAACCGCGCCGCTTGAGCTTGCGGAGGCCCGCGCGCGCTACGACGAAGCCTACGCCGAGTTCGTGCAGCGGCTCGAAGCGCGGGGGATTCGCTTCGCCCGTCGAAACGAGGGCGCTCGGGAGGCCGACGGCTTGCGGGAGAGCGTGGCCGCAAAGGGCGTGGAGCGATGGTATCGCGGCGCGAGCCTGAGAAGGGGGCGCGTGTCGCCCGCCTGCCGGGATTGCGTGACGGCTCGCCGCAGCAAAACGTTCGAGCTGACCGCTCGGTGCCACCGGCGGTGCTTCTTCTGCCTCAACTCCGAATCCGCAGGCGCACCCGAACCTGAGCGCCCTTGGCGCGAGGAGATGCAAGACGTGTTCGACCGGGGCGTTCGGTTGGAGCACATCGCCCTTTCGGGCGGTGAGCCGCTCTTGCTCAAAGAAGAGGCCTTCTCGTTTTTCGAGCGGGCGAAAACGTTGTTCCCGTCATCGTGGACGCGGCTGTACACCAGCGGGGACCTGCTTGCAGACGGGGATGTCGAACGCCTCCGCTCGTGCGGGCTGGACGAGATCCGCTTCAGCTTCAAGCAAGACGATCCGCCCGAGGCCCAGGCGCACCTGCTCGATCGCGTGGAGGAAGCGAAGAGGCTCCTCGCATTCGTCGCGGTCGAGATGCCCGTGTTCCCCGACAGTTTCGAGTACATGAGGGACCTCATGGTCGAACTCGATCGTCGAGGAGTCGATTCGATCAACCTCCTCGAGTTCTGCTTCCCCTTCACTGCTTGGGAGGCGTTCGAGAGGCGAGGGTACCTGATCGCCAACCCTCCGCTCGAGGTGCTCTACCCCTACGGCTACGCCGGGGGACTCCCCGTTGCGGGAAGCGAGCTGGAATGCTTGCGGCTCCTCGATTTCGCGTGCGAGGCGCGTCTCGGCATGGGAGTGCACTACTGCTCGCTCGCGAACAAGCATCGCGCCGAGATGTTCGCGGCCCACGCCCTTGAAGCTCAGAGAAAGGACGGGTACGTCCTCGACGCCGACGATTTCTTCTTGAAGGCCTGCAAGGTGTTCGGACGCGAGGCGGTCGAGGCGCAGCGGCTGCTCCGCGAGATGGGCGCGCGTTTCTCGGTTGACGAGAACGCCCGGTCCCTGCAATGCGAGCCCCGCCTCAAGGCGGTGCTGGACGGGGCGGGGCTCCATACCGCCCTGTCGTTCTGCGTCAAAGAGAACCGCTCGGGGCAAGAGGTTTTGCGCGAGGTGGCGCTGCGGTAGCGAGCCGGCATGCTCCGGCGAATGGAAAAGCTGTTGAAGCGTGAAACAAGGGCGGGGGATGGGGGAAACCTGCTAGAATGGTGGACTATCGGATCACGTTCGACCGGGCCTGAGCGCTGGGCCCGGTTTTTGCGTCGAGGGACGCGTATGGAAGGGAAGGATGCCTGTATGGGACGTAAGGATGAGGGCTGCGCAGCCGACCAGGTGAGCGACCGCATCTTCACCGTGCCGAACGTCATATCGTTCGTTCGGCTATGCCTCGTGCCCATCTTCCTCGTGCTGCTGTTCAACGGCTACAACATCGTCGCCACGCTCCTGTACGCGCTGGCCGCGGGCACCGACTGGATCGACGGGCAGATCGCGCGCCGTACGAACACCGTGTCGCGCCTGGGCCAGCTGCTCGACCCGGCGGTCGACCGTATCCTCATGATCGCGGGCGTGTGCGGGCTGTTCCTCGTGGGGCGCCTGCCGCTGTGGATCATCCTCGTCGTGCTCGTGCGCGACCTGCTGCTGCTCGTGGGCGGCGCGGTGCTGCTCAAGCGCTTCCACGTGCGCGTGGCCGTCATCTTCCCGGGCAAGGTGGCCACGACGTTCCTGTTCGTGGGCTTCGCCGGCCTGCTGCTGAACTGGCCGCTCGTCCCGGGGCTCGGCCTCGTCGACGCGGCGTGGCTGCCGGGCTTGAACGCGCTGCCCTGCTCGTGGGGCATCTGGTTCGTGTACGCCGGCCTCGCGCTGGCGCTGGCCACCACGGCGTACTACATCGCCGCTGCGCTGCGGAACGTGCGCGCCGCCCGGGCCGTGCAGGCGGAAAGCGTCCGGTAGCCCATGGCCGACCGGACGCCGAGACGAACGGGCGCGGATCGCACCGGACGCCCTGACTCCGCCCGTCGCGCGCCGTCGACGCAGCGCGACTCGTACGGTCGCGCCTCCCAGCGCGGCTCGGCCCCCGCACGGCGGTCGAGCGCGCCCGCGTCCGCGCGCCGCCCGAACGCGGGCAAGGCCGCGGCCCCGTCGCGCGCCTCCGCGCGGCGCCCGAGCGATTCCCGCTCCTACAACACCCCCGCCGTCTGGACGAAGGACGCCCCGCGTTCCGCGTCCGCGGGCGGGCGCGGCCCCGTGCTCCGCGTGCTCGGCGCCGTCGGGAGCGCGCTGCTGGCGCTTCTCGCGCTCGTCGGTACGGGGCTGGCGGCGCTGCTGCGCGCGCTCGCGCGCCTCGTGGCGCGCAGCCGCGTCGCACTCGCCGTCGTCGTGGTGGCGGCGGTGGTGCTCGTCGGCGGCCTCGTGGACTTCGGCGTGAACGCGGGCAAGGCCTATCCCGGCGTGCGGGTGGGCGAGATCGACGCCGCCGGCAAGACGGCCGACGAGCTGGCCGCCCTCATCGAGGAGATCTACGGGTCCCGCCTGGCCCAGGGCGGCGTGACCGTCTACGCGAACGACGAGGCCGCCTCGCGCATCGCCGACGAGCTGGCCGCGGCCCAGGACGCCGCGCTGGCCGAGCAGCTGGCGGTGGAGGAGGCCCGCGCGAACAAGCAGGCCTGGACGGCCGACGCCGCGTCGCTCGAGGCGCGCGTGCCCGCCGACGAGCTGGCCGCCGAGGCGCTCGCGGTGGGCCGCGAGGACGGCGGCGTCCTCGCGCGCCTCGGCGCGCTCGTCTCGGGCCGCGAGCTCGAGCCGCGCGCCGCCTACGCGGACGCCGCCGTCGAGGAGCTCGCCTCCGACATCGACGCCGCCATCGGCGACCCGCGCGTCGACTACGGCATCGCCGTGGAGGACGGCACGGCGGCGGTCACCGCGGGCCACGACGGCTCCATGGTGAACCGCGACGCGCTCAAGCGGACGCTCGACGGCATCTTCCTCGGGCAGGAGGACGGCCGCGGGTCGTTCGTCGCCCAGACGGAGTACGCGCCCCTGCGCGTGGACGAAGCGGCCGCCCAGGCCGCGTGCGACGCCGTGAACGCCGCCATCGCCGACGGCGCCCGCTTCACCTTCGACGGCGCCGCCTGGAGCGCCTCGGCCGCCGACATCGGCGCCTGGGTGGGCACGCGCGTCGAGGGCTCCTCGCTCGTGGCGTTCGTGGACGCGGCGGAGGCTAAGCCGGCGCTGCTGGCGCACGTGGCCGAGGTGAGCAAAGGCGACAAGCTGCGCGCGACCTTCGAGGTCGACGGCGACCAGGTGAGCGTGCGCACCGAGGGCACGGGCACCATCCCGCTCGTGGCCGAGGCCGTCTCGCAGCTCGACGCGGCGCTGTTCGGCGAGGGCGGCAAGGCGCGCGCGGGGACGGGCGCGGGCGAGCCGGTCGACGTGGGCATCGGGTCGGGCCCGGCGCCCGAGACGATGTCGTTCGACGAGGCGATGGACCTCGGCGTGATCGGCACGATCGCCTCCTACACCACCGAGTACACCACCGGGCCCGGCACCGAGGCGCGCAACCACAACATCGCCCTCGTGTCGCAGTTCCTCAGCAACTCCGTGGTGGAGCCGGGCGGCAGCTGGTCGTTCAACGGGACGGCGGGGGACTGCAGCACCGAGGAGCGCGGCTTCCAGGGCGCCGGCGCCATCGTGGACGGCGAGTACGACGACGCCATCGGCGGCGGCATCTGCCAGGTGGCCACCACCATGTTCAACGCCGTGTACGACGCGGGATTCCCCGTGCTCACGCGGCACAACCATTCGCTGTACATCGCCAGCTATCCCACGGGGCGCGACGCGGCGGTCAGCTGGCCCGATTTGGACCTCGTATGGGAAAACGATTCCGCCAGCGATGTTTTGGTGCGTCTTTCTTGTGTGGACGGGTCCGTAACCGCTACACTGTACGGAGTCGATCCCGGATACCTCGTGTCCACGACGACCGGCGATTGGGGCGAGGGCGAGAAGTACGCGACCAGGACGAAGGTCGACGAGACGCTCGCGCCGAACACGAGCTACGTCAAGACGCGCGGCACCGACGGGCGCACCATCACGGTCATCCGCACGGTGAAGGACGCCGACGGCGCCGTTTTGCACGAGGACGCGTTCGGCTCCGTGTACGATCCGGTGACGGAGGTCGTCGTCGAAGGGCCGAAATCCGTGAACGAAGACAAGGGCGACGCTGCGACGGAGGGCTCTTCATCCAACGTCACGAGCAATTGAGAGGTGATCTTCAAGGTGTACTACCAGCCAGACATCGAGACCATGCCCGCAGAGCAGCTGCGCGACCTGCAGCTCGCGCGCATGAAGAAAACCGTGAGCCACGCCTACGACAACGTGGCGTTCTACCAGCAGTCGTTCAAGGACGCCGGCGCTGAGCCAGGCGACCTCAAGACCCTCGAGGACCTCGCGAAGTTCCCGTTCGTCGTCAAGCAGGACATGCGCGACGCCTACCCGTTCGGGCTGTTCGCCGTGCCGCAGAAGGACGTCGCGCGCATCCACGCGTCCTCCGGCACGACGGGCCAGGCCACCGTGGTGGGCCACACCGCGAACGACCTCAAGAACTGGGGCGACTGCTTCGCGCGCGGCATCTACATGGTGAACGGCAACGCCGACTCCACCATCCAGGTGTCCTACGGCTACGGCCTGTTCACGGGCGGCCTGGGCGCGCACGCCGGCGGCGAGGCCGTGGGCTGCTCGGTGATCCCCACCTCCTCGGGCAACACGAAGCGCCAGATCCAGATGATGAAGGACCTGGGCACCGACATCCTCGCGTGCACGCCGTCCTACGCGCTGCTCATCGCCGACACGGCCATCGAGATGGGCTACGACCCGGCTGCCGAGTTCAAGATCTCGGCCGGCATCTTCGGCGCCGAGCCCGCCTCCGAGAGCATGCGCGACGACATCCGCAAGAAGCTCGGCATCCAGTACTGCGACGTGTACGGCCTGTCCGAGGTCATGGGGCCGGGCGTCGCCATGGAGTGCGCCGAGTCGAGGGGCCTGCACGTGGCCGAGGACCACTTCTACGCCGAGATCGTCGATCCCGACACGCTGCAGCCCGTGCCCGACGGCACCTACGGCGAGCTCGTGTTCACCACGCTCACCCGCGAGTGCTGCCCGCTCGTGCGCTACCGCACCCGCGACGTCACGCGCATCATCCCCGAGGCGTGCGGCTGCGGGCGCACCCACCGCAAGATCGACCGCATCGTGGGCCGCACCGACGACATGCTCATCCTGCGCGGCGTGAACGTGTTCCCGTCCCAGATCGAGCAGGTCATCGTCAGCTTCCCCGAGATCGCGGCGCAGTACCAGATCATCCTCACCTCGAAGGGCCCGCTCGACCACGTCGAGCTCGACGTGGAAACCGTTCCCGAGTTCCCGTTCGACGAGATCCGCAAGCTCGAGGACCTCAAGCGCCGCCTGGCGTCCGAGCTCAAGAGCAACCTGCAGATCGCCGTGGACATCAAGATCGTGGAGCCGAAGACCATCGAGCGCAGCGAGGGCAAGGCGAAGCGCATCATCGACCTGAGAGAAGGGAAGAAGGCATGATTTCGCAGCTGACCGTTTTCCTCGAGAACGAGAAGGGCCGCCTCGCGGCCGCCTGCCGCGCCGTTTCCGATGCCGGCATCAACATGCACGCGCTCAACCTGGCCGACACCGCGGATTTCGGCGTGGCGCGCATGCTGACCGACACGCCCGAGGCCGCGGCCGAGGCGCTGCGCGGCCAGGGCTACCGCGCCACCGTCACGCCGGTGCTCGGCGTGCGCGTGCCCAACGTGCCGGGCGGCCTGGCCTCGCTCCTCGAGTTCATGGACGAGCAGGACGCGAACATCGAGTACGGGTACTGCTTCTCGGTGAACGCGGACACGGCCGTCGACGTGCTCAAGGTGGACGCCACGGACGACCTGGAGCAGAAGCTGACCGAAGCCGGTTTCGAGCCGGTCCGACCGGAGGATATCTACCGCATTGACTAACATCTTCAAGCATCTCGCATCCGTCGAGCATGCGCGCCTTTTGGCGTGCATGCTCGCGTGCGCGCTCGCGTTCTCGGGCGCGGCGCTGCCGACGCTCGCCTTCGCCGACGTGCGCAAGGCCGACGTCGTCTACGGCCAGACCGTCGACGCGCGCGGCCTGGCCGTGGCGCAGTGCCCGAACATCGACGCCGAGTACGCCATCGTGATGGGCGCCGACGGCACCGTGTACTTCGAGCGCAACGCCCAGAGCCCCACGCAGATCGCATCCATCACGAAGATCATGACCGGCGTGGTGGCCCTCGACGCCGTGGCCAGCGGCCTCGTGTCGCTCGATTCGCCCATCACCGTGTCCGCGGCGGCCGCCGCCGTGGGCGAGTCGTCGGCGGGCCTGCAGGAGGGCGACGTCATGGACCTCGACGCGGCGCTCAAGGCGCTGCTCGTGCCCTCGGGCAACGACGCCGCCGTGGCCATCGCCGAGACCATCGGGGCCCTCATGGAGCCGGGCGCGGCCGACCCCGAGGCCGTGTTCGTGGACGCCATGAACGCCAAGGCCCAGGAGCTGGGCTGCACCGATACGGTGTACGAGAACCCCCACGGCCTCGACTTCGACGCCTACGAGGGCAACCTGCACAGCACGGCCGCCGACGTGGCCAAGGTGGTGCAGTACGCCATGACCAACGACACGTTCCGCGCCGCCGTGGGCGGCGGCAGCACCACCATCCAGGTGACGCGCGCCGACGGCACGAAAGCCGACATCTACCTCGAGACCACCGACGGCTTCTTCGACATCTACGAGTACGCCGTCGGCGTGAAGACCGGCGTCACGCTGCTGGCGGGCCCGTCGTTCGCAGGCGCCGCCAACAAGGACGGCCGCGAGCTGTACGCCATCGTCATCAACTCGTCCTCCGAGGCCCAGCGCTTCCAGGACGCCGAGAACCTGTGCGAGTGGGTGTACGAGCACGAGATATCCTACCAGCTGGCGAACAGCCCCGAAACCACCACGATGAACGGCACCGAGGTGCCGGTGGTGGCCGAGGTGGCGCACGCCGGGTGGATCGACGCCACGGTGAAGGCGACGCTGCGCGATCCCGCCGCAGCCGTCACCATCTTCGACCTGAACGGCAACGTGAGCCAGTCGCTCGAGTTCGACGAGCTGACGGGCAACGTGAAGGAAGGCGACAAGGTGGGCACGATCACCTTCAAGCAGCGCAACGCCGTCATCGCCACGATGGACCTCGTGGCATGCGAGGACCTGGACGCGCCCGACTTCTTCGAGGGAGTCGGCGTGTGGTGGGACCGCCTGTTCCGCAGCTTCTCGGGCGGCCAGCAGGTGGCGCAGTCCGTCACCCTGAACGAGACGCCGCTCGTCATCGACAAAACCGCGTCCGCCGCCTAGCGCCGGAACGAAGAGAGGATACGCCATGAGCATGTGCCCCGTATGCAACAACCCCATCGATTCGCAGGCCGCGGCCTGCCCGCACTGCGGGTTCAAGCTGCTCGGGTCGACGCAGCGCTTCGAGCCCGTGTCGTTCGGCGACGACGCGCTGCCCGTCGCGGCCGCGCCCCAGGCGGCCGCCGCCCTCCACGTGGTGCGCGGCCCGCAGACCGGCGTCGCCTACCAGCTGGGCGACCAGGCGCTCACCATCGGCCGCAGCCCCCAGTGCGACGTGTTCCTCAACGACATGACCGTGTCGCGCGAGCACGCTGCGGTGGAGCCCTCCGACGGCGGCTACGTCATCCGCGACGCCAACTCGTTCAACGGCGTGTGGGTGAACAACGACAGCGTGGAGACGCGCCGCCTCGCCTCGGGCGACGTCATCCAGATCGGCGCCTTCTGCCTCGTCTACAAGGAGGAGTAGCCGCCGCGAGCCCGCATCGCGCGGCGTTCGGCATCCGACGTTCTACGACGGGCGGCCTGAGGGCCGCCCGTCGCGTTATCAGGGCTCGACGATCTTCAGGCGCCCGTCCTGCGCGGGCGAGATCGTGCCGGCGCCGCGCACCGCCTCCTCGAGGACGTCCTCGATGCTCCTGCCGGTCTCCTCGCACGACGAGACGGCCTCGTCCGGCACCGTCTCGTCCATGACGGCGACGGTGTACGCCCGCTCGGGATCCACGGCGCCGCCGTCGGCCAGCTCGATGGAGCGGATGCGCTGCCCCGGCTCGGCGGCGGGCGCGTACTCCATGCGCAGGCCCGAGAAGTAGTAGAACCACCCGCCCTGGTCGCTGTCCACCGTGATGGAGCGCTCGAGCGTCTCCAGCAGGTCGGCGCCCGTCATGGAAACCACCCAGAGCGTGCCCGTCTCGCCGTGCTTGAGGTCGGGGAGCACGCGCCCGACGTCCGTCTCGGTGATCGCGCCCTCGTAGAAGCGGGCGCTGATCCCCTTGCCGTTGTAGCGCCCGTCCTTGCCGTTGTCGAGGAAGAGCGCCACGTCGCTGCCGGCCGCCTCCCGCAGCGCGTCCGCCACGAACCCGCCGGTGTCCGTCAGCGAGAAGTCCTGCGCCGCCCGCCCGATGGCCGCGGGCTCCTCCGCGACCGGGGGAGCGGCGTTCTGCTCGTCCACCATGCGCGCGACGTCCTCGGCGTCCAGATCGCCCCGCACCATGCCCGCCAGCCCCTCGCGCAGGGCGCCCTGCGCGTTCTCGAGCGTGGGGAAGGTGCCGTAGCGGCTGTGCTGCAGCGCGGGCTGCAGGGCCTCGATCTCGGGCGTGTCGGGCGCGCCCATCCCGACGAGGCTCGAGTACATGGCCCCGGTGTCGGCCATGAGCGCCTCCTGGCCCTCGGGGGTGCTGATGTAGTCCATCAGCTTCATGACGAGGTCGTACTTCTCGGCGTTCCCCTCCTCGGCGAGGTGCTTGGAGAGGCCGATGTAGCACACCATGTACAGGCGCGCCCAGTCCCCGCCGTCGCCGGGGTTGAAGAAGGGCATGAGCGCGAACTCGTCCGAGCTGCCCCACAGGGTGGAGCCGAGGTGGGCCATCAGGGCCGAATCCTCGATCATGGCGCATTCGCGGCCGAAGAACATCGTCTCGCGGTCGGCGTAGGTGACGTCGAGGTCCCCCGGCTTGAGGATGCCTTCGTCGACGAGGTCCTGGAACGTGTCGAGCGCCGGGCCGAAATGGTCGCCGAAGCTGCCCTCGCCGTCGTCGTAGGAGCCGATCCACAGCTTGTCCAGCGGCTTGCTGTAGCAGTCGGCGAAGCCGAACCCGGTGAAGGCGGTGTCGAGCACCTCGGCGTTGCCGAGCCCCAGCTGCAGCGAGCGCATGCCGCTCGCCTCGATGGTGCGGCACAGGGCCTTGAACTCGTCGTAGCTCGTCGGGACCTCCCAGCCGCGCTCTTCGAACAGGGTCTTGTTGTACACGAGGCCGCGCACCTGCGCGGGGCCCGGCAGGTAGTACAGCTTGCCGTCGCGGGAGAGGTCGTCCAGCATGGAGAGGTTGTAGCGGTCCGTGAACCCCATGCCCGCCAGATCGAGCAGCTCGTCCTCCCAGTACTGCTCGCCGATCTCGTAGGGCCAGGTCATGACCATGTCGGGAATGTCGTCGTGCGCGAGGCGCGCCTCGTACTCGGCCGTGCCCATGTCGCGGGTGTAGTTGCCCACCTGCACGATGTCGATATCGGGGAACCGCTCCTCCACGGCCCGCTCGAAGCCGTCGATGGTGAAGGCGTACTTCACGAGCACCGACACCCGCTGCCGCCCGTCCTCCGTCGCCTTCTGGGTCAGCACGTCCTCCTGCGCCCGCTCGCCGTCCGCCGCGCACGACGCCAGCGGCAGCGCGAGCGCGCCCGCCAGCGCGGCGGACAGGAGGCAGCGCAGCCCGCGGCCCGCGCGCCCGCTCATGGCCGCACCTCCTTCCCGAACGCCAGGCGCTCGAAGTCGGCGACGGGCATCGGCTTGGCGAACACGTAGCCCTGCACGTAGTCGCAGCCGAACCGCTCGAGCATGTCCACCTGCTCCGGATGCTCCACGCCCTCGGCGACCGTCTCCATGGACAGCGACTTCGCCAAGCCGACGATGCTCTCCACGACCGACGCCATGCGCCGCCCGTCGCCGCCCTCCTCGTCCCGGAAGAATATTTTGTCGAGCTTCATGGTGTCAACGGGAAGCGCCTGGATCATGTTAAGCGAGGAGTAGCCGCTGCCGAAATCGTCCACCGAGCAGCAGAACCCGGCCGCGTGGATCGCGTCGATGATGCTGACGAAGCGCTGGGAGTCCTCCATGACGACGCTCTCGGTCAGCTCGATCTCCACCAGCCCGCGCGGTATGCCGTAGCGCTCGGCGCGGACGCAGTAGGCATCGAGGAAGTTCGGGTTGTGCAGGTGCACGCGCGAGCAGTTCACCGACACCTTCAGGGGCTCGAGCCCCGCGTCGATCCACGCGCGCAGGCGGCGGCAGACGACCTCGAATACCCAGAGGTCCAGCTGCACGATGAAGCCGTTCCTCTCGAACAGCGGGATGAACTCGTCGGGGTAGATCATACCCTCCGGCGCGTTCGCCCACCTCGTGAGTGCCTCGGCGCCGCCGACCGCGCGCTCGGGCAGGCGGTACTTCGGCTGCAGGTACACCTCGAACTCGCCGGATTCAAGCGCGGCTTCCATCCGATCCTCCAGCTCCTTGTCGCGCAGGAGCCGGCGCCTCACCTCGTCGTCGTAGATGGCGTAGCGCACCCGCCCGTTGATCGCGTTGCGGTTCTCGCGCAGGGCGAGCTTCGCCCGGTCGATCATCGTGGAGAACGGCAGGCCCGCATCGTCGATGACGAACACGCCGAACTCGACCACGGGCAGCATCCAGACCGGGTGCTCCACGGCGGCGAACGCCTCGGCGGAGGCGTACCACGTGGCGATGCGCTCGCGCAGCGCGTCCTCGCCCCCGTAGTCGACGAGGAGGACGAAGTTGTCGGCCGACTGCCGCCCGATGGCCTCGCCGGAGCGCAGGTCCTTCGAGATGACGCTATGGAGCATGCGCAGCATGTCGTCGCACTCCGCTTCGCCGTACTGCTCGTTGAGCACCTTGAACTTCTCGATGTTGGAGAACAGGAGCGCCTGGCGGGGCGCCGACGGCGAGGAGAGGGACGCGTTCGCCAGCTCGAAGAACCGCTCGACGGTGCTGCCGCCCGTGACGTCGTCGACGTAGGCGATGTGCTCGAGGCGGCGCTTGTTGCGCGACGTGGTGAACAGCACGAAGGCGATGAGCCCGGCCGACGCCAGCGTGACGAGGCCGCACAGCATGATCGTCGTTTCCAGCAGCATGTCCGAGCGGGCGTTCACGGCGCTCGAGGGCACGAACGTGAGCAGGTACCAGCTCTGCGGGTCCACCGGCGTGTACACGGCGTAGTACCGCGTGCCGTTCGCGGAGAAGGCCACCTGGCCGGCCCGGTCGTCCTGCATGGCGCTCTTCATGGCGTCGATGCTGCCGCCCTCTTCGATGGTCGCGTCGGAGATGGTCGTGAGCACGTTGTAGCCCGTGTCGATGCCCGCCGAGTTGGACGGCCGCACCACCACGGTGCCGTCCTTGTCGATGATGCACGAGGACGCCTCGCCGTCGAACGAGTCCATGGCGAGCGTCTGGTCGAAGGAGGCGGGGTCGAAGCTCGCGGCGACGGCGGCCATGCGCTCGCCCGCGAGGAGGAGCCCGTCGAGCGGCACCGACAGCAGGATGCGCTCGTTGCCGTCGACCATCTGCGTGTTCGAGACGCTGGCCCGCCGCTCGACGATGGCGGTGGTGAACGTGTCGTCGTTGTTGAGCGCGATGGGGTCGCCGGAGGAGTTGTAGGCCTTGCCGTCCTCGTTGATGAAGATCAGGTCCTCGAAGCTCCAGTACCGCCTTTGGCTCGCCGCTATGGCCGCCACGCTGTCGTAGGTGCCCGTGTCGGACTTCTCGACCAGGGCCGCGACGGTGTAGAGGTTCGCGTAGTTGTCGGAGATGATGCGGTCGACGTTGTCGCCGACGCGCTGCGCGATCTCGTGCAGGTAGCCGCTGCTCTCGTCGCGGATCGTGTTCTGCAGCTGATGGTAGTACTGGAAGCACGCGATGCCTATGATCACGCACGCCGCCGCGAACGCCGCAAGGGCAAGTCCGAACGAGTTCGCCGCTATGGAGGTACGCCTACGCTCGTTTCGCATCCGATTCCTTTGAACCGTATCAGGACGACGCCTGCCCTTGGAAACACCTGCGTTCATAATAGTACAAAAGCACCGGTTTACCTATCGTCGGTTTCATCAACCTCCGTTCGGGCCCGGCGCGCCGACGGGGACGCGGGATGCACCCGTTCGACCCGGTTTCGATCGTTTGACCGGGGCGGGCGGCGCGCGTTGCCGTATAATCCCAACGTGGGTCATTACACGGAAGGGTTCGCTCATGGAATTGATGTCAGGCAACGAGGCAATAGCCCAGGGGGCATGGGAGGCGGGCGCGCGTATCGGCGTGGCCTATCCCGGCACGCCGTCGACGGAGACGCTCGAGGCGTTCGCGAAGAAGGACGGCGTGTACGCCGAATGGTGCGTCAACGAGAAGGTGGCCGTGGAGGTGGGCATCGGGGCGTCGGCCGCCGGCGCGCGCGTGCTGACCACGATGAAGCACGTCGGCGTGAACGTGGCCGCCGACCCGCTGTTCACCGCCGCGTACGCGGGCGTCGGGGGAGGCCTCGTGGTGCTCGCCGCCGACGACCCGAGCATGTACTCGTCGCAGAACGAGCAGGACTCCCACTGGTACGCCCGCGCGGCGCACATCCCCATGCTCGATCCCGCCGATTCGGCCGAGGCGCTGCGCTTCACGCGCGAGGCGTACGAGCTGTCCGAGCGCTTCGACGTGCCGGTGTTCATCCGCTCCACGGTGCGCGTGTCGCACACGAAGACGCCGGTCGAGCCGGGCGCGCGCGCCGAGACGGCCCTCAAGCCCTACGAGAGCGACCCCGCGAAGTGGGTCATGATGCCCGCGTTCGCCAAGCCGCGCCGCAAGGTGCAGCTCGAGCGCATCGACGCACTGCGCGCCTGGGCCGAGGAGTGCCCGTACAACGAGGTGCTGCGCCGCGGGAGCGCGGCGGGCGTGGTGTGCTCCGGCGCCGTCTACCAGCACGTGCGCGAGGCGCTGCCCGAGGCGTCCGTGTTCAAGCTGGGCCTCACCTGGCCGCTGCCCGAGCGCGCGCTGCGCGACTTCGCCGACGGCGTGGAGGCGCTCTACGTGGTGGAGGAGGCCTCCGAGTACCTCGCCGAGAGCGTGCGCGCGCTGGGCATCGAGGTATCGGCGTTCGCCCGGCCGCTGCCGCGCGACGGCGAGCTGACGCCCGGCCTCATCCGCACCGCGTTCGGCTACGACGAGCCCGCGCACGAGCCGCTGCCCGCCGGCCTTCCCGGCCGCCCGCCGGCGCTGTGCGCCGGGTGCCCGCACCGCCTCGTGTTCAAGGAGCTGTCGCGCATGAAGGCCGTCGTCACGGGCGACATCGGCTGCTACACGCTCGGCGCGCTGCCGCCGCTGTCGGCCATGGACACCACCATCGACATGGGCGCCTCGGTGTCGATGTCGCACGGCTTCGAGCTGGCCTGGGCCGGCACCGACCACCGTCCCGTCGTGGGCGTCATCGGCGACTCGACGTTCGCGCACTCGGGCCTGTCGGCGCTGATCTCCACCGTGTACAACCAGGGCGGCGGCACCATCTGCGTGCTCGACAACCGCACGACGGCCATGACGGGCCGCCAGGGCAACCCCTTCAACGGCGAGACGCTGCAGAAGCGCCCCTCGCGCGAGCTCGACCTCGAGGGCGTCGTGCGCGCCATCGGCGTCGAAGACGTGCGCACCATCGATCCGAACGACGCGAAAGCCGTGCGCCGCGCGCTCAAGGAGGCCGTGGCCACGGACGAGCTGTCCGTGCTTGTGTTCCGCAGCCCGTGCGTGCTCATCGACCGGCATCGGGAGCCCGCGTACGCGGTGGGCGAGGCCTGCACGGCCTGCGGCGTATGCTCGACGCTGGGCTGCCCGGCCATCGCGAAGGACCCGGCGAACGGCCACGCGCTCATCGACGCCGCCCAGTGCATCGGGTGCGGCCAGTGCGCGCAGTACTGCGCCTACCAGGCCATCGCGCAACCCGAACCCGCTATCTCGGCAAACGAAGGGAGCCTGGCATGATGACCTCGAACGATACCGTCACCGTCCTTTTGTGCGGCGTGGGCGGCCAGGGCACCATCCTGGCGGCCGACCTCCTGGCGCACGCGGCGCTCGAGTCGGGCTACGACGCGAAGGTGTCCGAGATCCACGGCATGTCGCAGCGCGGCGGCGCGGTGACCACCGTCGTGCGCTTCGGGCGCGAGGGCGTGCTGTCCATGGTGTCCGACGAGGGCTGCGCCGACTGCGTCGTCTCGTTCGAGACGACCGAGGCGCTGCGCAACCTCCCCAACGTGCGCGAGGGGGGCTACCTCCTCGTGGCCGACGAGTCCATCCAGCCGCTGCCCGTGCTCATCGGGCGCGCGTCCATGCCCGAGCATGCGCACGAGACGCTCGCCGCGGCGGGCGCCACGCTCATCCCGGCGAGCGACATCGCCGTGGGCGTGGGCGCGCCGAAGTCGGTGAACGTGGTGCTGCTGGGCGCGCTTGCCACGCGCCTCGACTTCACGGAGGAGGCGTGGGAGCGGGTCGTCGCGCGCCGCGTGCCGCCCAAGACCGTCGACGCCAACCTGGCCGCGTTCCGTGCGGGCCTCGCGTTCGCGCGCGCCGCCGCCGACGGGGAAGGGGAGTAGGGCATGAGCGTGCAGCAGATCAGCGTGTTCTTGGAAAGCCGCCCCGGGCATTTGCGCCGCGTGCTCGACGCGTTCGAGGAGGCGCACGTCAGCGTGCGCGGCTACAGCGCCTCGGACACGGGCGACTACGGCATCGTGCGCTTCATCGTGGACGCGCCCGACAAGGCGCTCGCCGTGCTGCGGGACATGGGCGCGGCGGCCACGCAGAGCGACGTGCTGTGCGTGCGCCTCGACGACGAGCCGGGCGAGCTCGCCCGCGTCATGGGCGTCATGGCCGACTGCGGCATCAACGTGACGTACAGCTACTCGCTCATCTCCACCTACATCGCGCTGTCCGTGAAGGACCTCGCGCGCGCCGAGGAGCTGCTGGCGGGCGAGCCCGTCGAGCTCATCGGGCAGGACGACCTCGCGCGCCCCTTCGCGGCAGAGGGCCGGTGAGCGCCGTGGCCGACATGACCGTGAAGGGGGCGGCGCTGGCCGCCGCCGCGGCGGGCGACTTCTCCGACCTGCCCATCCACAACCCCGCCATCGAGTGCGCCTCGCGCGAGCGCATCCGCGCCGTGCAGCTGGAGAAGCTCATCGCGCAGGTGGCCTGGACCTACGAGCGCGTGGGGTGGTACCGCGCGCGCATGGACGAGCTGGGCGTGGCCCCGGCCGACATCAAGACGCTCGACGACGTGCGCAAGCTGCCGTTCACGGACAAGTCCGTGCTGCGCGACACCTTCCCGTACGGCCTGTTCGCCGTGCCGCTCGACGAGGTGGTGGAGCTGCACGCCTCCTCGGGCACCACGGGCAAGCCCATCGTGGTGGGCTACAACGACAGCGACATGTCCATGTGGGCCGACTGCATCATGCGCCTCGTGCAGATGGCCGGCGTCGTGCCGGGCGACCGCGCGCAGATGGCCTTCGGCTACGGCATGTTCACGGGCGGCTTCGGCCTGCACTACGGGCTGCAGAAGCTCGGCTGCATGATGATCCCCGCCGGCTCGGGCAACACCGAGCGCCACATCGCCATGATCGAGGACTACGGCACCACCGTGCTCGTGGCCACGCCGTCCTACGCGCTGCACGTGTGCGAGGTGGGCGAGCGCATGGGCTACGACTGGGCGAAGTCGTCGCTGCGCGTGGGGCTGTTCGGCGGCGAGCCGTGCCCCCCGGGCCTCAAGGCCGAGATCGAGAGCCGCATGCACATCGTGTGCACCGACAACTACGGCCTGACCGAGGTCATGGGCCCGGGCGTGTCGGGGGAGTGCCTCGCCTCGCGCGACATGCAGCACCTGGCCGAGGACCACTTCCTGTGGGAGGTCGTCGACCCCGAGACGGGCGAGCCGGTGCCCGACGGGGAGATGGGCGAGCTCGTGCTCACGCCGCTCGGCAAGCAGGCCATCCCCGTGCTGCGCTACCGCACGCACGACCTGACCCGCGTGGTCGTCGAGCCCTGCGCCTGCGGGCGCACCACGGCGCGCATGCAGAAGGTGCGCGCACGCTCCGACGACATGCTCATCATCCGCGGCACGAACGTGTTCCCCTCCCAGGTGGAAGACGTGCTGGCCGGCATCGACGGCGTCACGCCGCACTACCGCATCGTCGTGGAGAACGTCGGCGGCCTCGACCGCATGACCGTGCACGTGGAGCTCAAGCCCGAGGCGTTCTCCGACTCGTTCGAGGACATGGAGAACCTGCGCCGCTCCATCGAGGAGAAGCTCAAGGGCGTGCTGCTCGTGGGCGTGAAGGCGAAGCTCGTCGAGCCCGGCGGCATCGAGCGCACCACCGGCAAAGCCAAGCACGTGGAAGACCTGAGGAAGTAGAGGGCCCCGCATGACCGCCGCCTCCCCATCCGTCCCCGTCGTCGGGCGGTTCGCCCCGTCGCCGACGGGGCGGATGCATGCGGGCAACGTGTTCGCGGCGCTTGTCGCATGGCTCGTGGCGAAGTCGCAGGGCGGACGCGTCGTGCTGCGCATCGAGGACCTCGACGCCGAGCGCTCGAAGCCCGTCCACATCGACGCGGTGCAGCGCGACTTCGAGGCGCTCGGGCTGACGTGGGACGAGGGACCGTACTTCCAGCACGACCGCACGGAGGCCTACCGCGCCGCTTATCACGAGCTTCGCGCCCGCGGCCTCGTGTACCCCTGCTTCTGCACGCGCGCCGACCTGCACGCGGCCTCGGCGCCGCACCGCGGCGAGAAGCCGGTGTACCCGGGCACGTGCCGCGGCCTGAGCGCCGCCGAGCGCGCCGCCCGCGCGCAGCAGCGCACGCCCGCGCAGCGCCTGGCGGTGCCCGACGAGCGCATCGCCTTCGTCGACCAGGTGCAGGGGCCCTACGAGCAGGATCTCGCGCGCGACTGCGGCGACTTCCTCGTGCGGCGCTCGGACGGCGCCTTCGCCTACCAGCTGGCCGTCGTCGTGGACGACGCGGCCCAGGGCGTCACCTCGGTGGTGCGCGGCGTGGACCTGCTGTGCTCGACGCCGCAGCAGCTCTACCTGCAGCAGCTCCTCGGCCTGCCGCATCCCGCCTACGCCCACGTCCCGCTGCTCGTCGCCGAGCGCGACCGGCGGCTGTCGAAGCGCGACCGCGACGCCGCGCTCGACGAGCTGCTCGCGCGCTTCAAGACGCCCGCGGCCGTCATCGGCCACATCGCCGGCATCGTCGGGCTCGCGCCCACATGCGACCCCGCCACGCCCGAGGAGCTGCTGGCGACGTTCGACCTCGCCGCGCTGCCGACGACCTTCGACGACCTCGTGCAGGTGCGCTGGAGGTAAGCCTACCAGGGAGCGATAAGGGAGCTTCCGATCTCGACGGCCAGAACCGCCAGCATCGCAAGGACCAGGAAGACGACCTTGCGCGTATCGAGCGCGTATTCCCCGACAAGCTCCGCGCCGTTTTCAACCGCCTTGCGGTCGCGCCGCGAGCCTGCGCCGGTCCAGGAGCATCCGGCTGCGATCGCAAGCGGAAGCGCGATGCCCGATACCGATTCGAGGTTCGCGGGAAAGCCGCTCGCCGCGCTGAAGGCCGAGATGCCGAGGATGCCGGCGCACGCGACCGCCCACACCAGGCCGACGAGAGCGGAGCGCCTCCCTCGACGCCTTTGCAGCAAACTCGCAGGACGGCCTTCGTAGGAATTGAAGGTGAAGTCCGAAAAGCCCAGCCACTTCCCGCGCCATTGCTTCCACGAGGCAGCCAGAAACAACACGATCACGGGGATGAAGACGACGCATCCGACGATCAGCTTCACGCGCGCGTCCACGACGCCCTCCCTTCGACCGGCCTTTCCTGCAGTATACCCCCGCAACGCCGGGCAGGGGAAGGGCGAACGGGGCGGGGGGCCACCTGCTGCGATGGGCGCAAAAGGGCCGCCATGACAATTTTGGGCGGCGTTTGGGTCGCCTGCGCCAGGTTTTCGGAAGGGCGTCCGACATATGCCCAGGTCGCGAGATGCTCTGACCCGCTGCGTCCCGAGTGCGCCAAGGGCAACATTGTCATGGGTGCCCTTTTGCGCCCACCCGGGTTCGCGCTCCCCGTCGAACCGCCGCGTTCGCCGGCCGAATCGCCGCTTTCCCGGCCGAAATCCCCTCGTTCACGCAAAATGCGTGAGGCTTTCCGCCTCGTTTCCCGCCCTTTTCATCCAGAGTGCGGATAGTTTTGCCGCCCCGCGCTGCCTACAGTGAAGCCATCGGAGGAATGCAGCGAAGGGGGAGGTGCATGACTGCCATGCAAGACGAAACCGGAATCGACGAAGGCGCCGTCGAAGAGCGGCTGGCCGCGCTCGAGGACACGGTGTGCCGCCATCCGCTCAACCGCGAGGTGCTCTACCGCATGCTCGCGTACTGCGCCGAAGAGCGCACGCTGGCCGACCTCGAACGGGAGGTCGCTTCCTGGCCCGCCTTCAAAACCGCCACCCAGAACCAGTACCGCCTGGCCGAGCACCTCGTGCGCGCCCGCGGCTTGGAGAGGGTCGAGCGCGACGCGCACGGCGCGATCGTGACGTCGCAGGATAAAGAAGGCCTCGACGAGGACGCGGCCGACGACCTGGTGGCCGTCACGTCCTATCGCGCCACCGAGACGGGCCGGCGCTTCGTCGAGCGGCATCGGCCGCGCGCCCGGCTCGTTGAGCTGCTGCACCTGGCCCCCGAGCGCACCGGCGCGTACGTCGAGCTGCTCGAATTCGCGCGCGCCCAACCGCGCTCCTACGGCGACATCGCCGAGCTGCTGCGCGGGCGCCCCGTGCTGGAGACCGTCGTCGACGGCGCGCGGCGCACGATGCAGCCGAGCGTGTTCGTGGACAAGCTGGAGCGCTCGGGCGCCCTGGTCTGGAACGACGGATGGTGCTTGACGGAGGAAGGGGAGGCGTTTTTGCAGGATCTGAAGGCAAGCGAGTAGAAGCGTTACCAGGAGGAGAAAGGGAGAGAACATGGCTGAAACCACGTTGACGCGCCGAAGCTTCGTCAAAGCGTCCGCCCTCGTAGGCGCGACGGCGGCGTTCGGCGCCTCGATGGCCGGCTGCATGCAGGAGGCCTCGAAGGAGGACGGCGCCGCTGCGGGCGGCGCGCAGGAGGAGCTCGTGAGGATGAAGACGTCCTGCCACGGCTGCATCCAGATGTGCCCCGCCATCGCGTATCTGAAGGACGGCGTCGTCGTGAAGCTGGAAGGCGACCCCGACGCGCCGGTGAGCCGCGGCAGCCTCTGCATCAAGGGGCTCAACCAGCTGCACACCATGTACAGCCCGCGGCGCGTGCTGCACCCGCTCAGGCGGGCAGGCGAGCGCGGCGAGAACAAATGGGAGGTCATCAGCTGGGACGAGGCCGTCGAGGAGGCGGCCACGCACATCTGCGACGCCATCGACAAGTACGGCCCCTACGCCTTCTTCGCCAGCGTCGGAGGCGGCGGCGCCTATTCGTTCATGGAGGCCATGACGCTGCCGATGGCGTTCGGGTCGCCCACGGTGTTCGAGCCGGGCTGCGCCCAATGCTACCTGCCGCGTTGGAGCATGTCGAAGCTGTTCTACGGCGGCAACGACCAGTCCATCGCCGACAACGCCGTGCAGGAGATATTCCGCACGGGCAGCGACAACAAGGCGGAGGTCGTGGTGCTGTGGGGCGCCCAGCCCTCCGTCAGCCAGACGGCCGAATCGGGCCGCGGCATGGCCGAGCTGCGCGCCCAGGGCGTGAAGACCATCGTCGTCGACCCCAACTTCTCGCCCGACGCGCAGAAGGCCGACGTATGGCTGCCCGTACGCCCCGCCACCGACACGGGCCTGCTGCTGTGCTGGTTCCGCTACATCTTCGAGAACGGGCTCTACGACGAGGAGTTCACCAAGTACTGGACGAACCTGCCCTTCCTCATCGACCCGGAGACGAAGCTGCCGGTGAAGGCGCAGGAGCTGTTCGGCGACTTCGAGCAGACCACGCCCGAGAACACCCCGGCCTACGTCTGCTACGACCTCAAGACGAACGCGGTGGCGCCCTTCGAGTTCTCCGCGCCCGCCGACGCGGCGGTCGACCCCGAGATCTTCTGGACGGGCGAATTCAACGGCGTCGCGTACAAGACGGCCGGCCAGATCTATCGCGAAGAGGCCGAGCCTTGGACCCTCGAGCGCACCGCCGAGAACTGCTGGCTCGACGCCGCCAAGATCGAGGAGGCCATCAAGATCTACACCGAAGCCTCCGTGGCGGGCATCGCCAACGGCGTGGCCTCCGACATGACCGAGTCGGCCTCGCAGGTGCCGCTCGGCTGCATGGGCCTCGATTCCATCATGGGCTACGTGAACAAGCCCGGCTGCACGATGACGCAGTACGGCGCGGCGGGCGCGCAGCCCACGAAGCGCCCGGTCACGTACAACAACGGCTTCGACGGCATGTTCTCCGACATGTACGGCATCGGCGCGGTCGTGGGCATGAGCGACGCCGAGAACGAGGCGCGCGCTAAGAAGCTGGGGGAGGAGAACCCGCAGCAGCAGCTGGCGAACCAGCTGCTCGTCGACCGTCTGGGCATGAAGGACCACAAGGGCCTCTACGCGTGGTGCCACAGCCACATCCCCACGGTGCGCGAGGCCATCGCCACGGGCGAGCCCTACAAGCCGCGCGTGTGGTTCGACATGTCGGGCAACAAGCTGGCCATGCTGGGCAACGCGAAGTCGTGGTACGACGTGTTCCCCGAGGTGGACTACATCATCGGGCAGTACCCCATGCTCACCTCGTTCCACGTGGAAGCCGCCGACCTCGTGTTCCCCGTGCGCGAGTGGCTGGAGGAGCCCATGGTGAACATGACCCAGCTCAACACCCAGTGGCTGCAGAACGAGTGCGTGCACATCGGCGAGACGGTGTCGCATTCCATCCCCGCCGCGCAGGTGGTGGCGAAGTGCGCCGAGAAGATGGGCGGCGAGCTGCCCGGCCTCAAGCCCGGCTACCTGGGCAGCGCGACCGAGGAGGAGGTCAAGGCCTCCGTCGCCGAGACGCTGCACGCCCCCAGCTGGGACGAGCTGGTCAAGGACGCCGACACGTACGTGCCCTACGTCACGCCGGCCGAGGAGTACTTCCAGTACAAGCAGCACGAGACGGTGGTGGACGACGGGCTGCCGGCGGGCTTCGGCACCGAGAGCCGCAAGATCGAGGTGTACTGCCAGATCCTGCTCAAGCTGGCGCGCACGGGCTACCCGTTCTGCTATCCGGAGCCGCAGGAGCCCTGCGAGGACTACAGCCCCATCTGCTCCTACATCGAGCCGGCGGAAAGCCCGCTTTCCGACGAGGAGTACCCCTTCGTGCTCACCTCGGGCCGCGTGCCGTACTTCCATCACGGCACCATGCGCCACGCCGCGCTCTCGCGCGAGCTGTTCCCCACGGCGGAGATCCGCATCAACCCGGCCAGCGCCGCCGAGCTGGGCATCGAGCACCTGGACTGGGTGAAGGTGTCGAGCCGCCGCGGCGAGGTGCACGCGCGCGCCTACCTCACCGAAGGCGTGCATCCCAAGACCGTGTGGATGGAGCGCTTCTGGAATCCCGAGTGCTACGACGAGTCCCAAGCCAACCCGACGGCCGGATGGCGCGAGTGCAACGTCAACGTGCTGACGAAGAACGACGCGCCGTTCAACGAGGTGTACGGCTCCTACACCAACCGCGGCTTCACGGTGAGCATCGAGAAGTCCCAGAAGCCCGCGAACGTGTGGGTGGAGCCCGAGGAGTTCGCGCCGTTCCTGCCGACTGAGGAGATGCTGTCCGAAGCTCAGACGAAGGATGTGTTCTGATGAGAAACTGCCTGGTTATCGACCTGGACCGCTGCAGCGGGTGCGACGGCTGCATCGCGGCCTGCAAGCTTGAGAACGACGTGGACCTGGGCGTGTACTACAACCGCGTGCACGCCGTGGGTCCCACGGGGACCTTCCCGGACATCGAGCAGTACTGGCTGCCCCTGCAATGCCAGCAATGCGAGAACCCCGGGTGCATCGAGGTGTGCCCGACGGGGGCGTCGTACCGCGACGAGGCCACGGGCGTGGTGCTCGTGAACGCCGAGGAGTGCATCGGCTGCGAGTCGTGCCTGAAGGGCTGCCCGTACAACGTGCGCACGCTCAACCCGAGCACGAACGTGGTGGAGAAGTGCACGCTGTGCTTCCAGCGCCATGAGGACGAGACCTGGGAGCCGGCCTGCGTGCACAACTGCTGCTGCGGCGCGCGCTCCTTCGGCGACCTCGACGATCCGAGCAGCCCGGCCGCGAAGGCCGTCGCCGCGGCAGCCGAGGAGAACCGGCACCAGCTCGACGACAGCCACGGCTTGAAGCCCGCCACGGTGTACCTCCTGTCCGCGTCCACCGCGGCATGGCAGGACGATCCCGTGACGACGGACCGCGTGGCCGCTTCCTAGGCCGCGCGCGTCGCGCGCGCCATCCCGGCAGGCCGAACCTCCCTCCCAAGGCCTGCCGGGAGCCCGTCGCGCGCATCCGGAGCAGGGGAACGCGAGAAGCGCACGAGAAAGGGGAACCACGATGACGACGACGGAAACGCACGGCGCCTCGAGCATCGCGACGGCGCTCGCCGGCCGCGCGGCCTTCTACGACGCGGTGGCGGCGCTCTACTACAAGCCGCTGACGCAGGAGCAGATCGACCGCATAGCGCAAGGCGGCCTCGCCGCGTTCGCCGGCACGAACGAGCTGGTCGCCGAGGGCCTGCACGACATGGAGCGCGCGCTGTCCAAGCGCCATTCCGGCACGCGCCAGGAGCTGGCGGTGGACTTCACCGGGGCGTTCGCCGGCACCTCGTCGTGGAAGGGGCGCTACGCCACGCCCTACGAGTCGGTGTTCACGAGCGAGGAGGGGCTGCTGTTCCAGGAGTCCTACCACGAGGTGCACCGCCTGTACCGCGACAACGGCGTGCGGAAGAGCGAGGGCTACGATTTTCCCGACGATCACCTGTCGTTCATCTGCGAATTCCAAGCCGTCTTGGCCAGGCGCGCGATCGAGGCGCTCGAGGCGGGCGACGCCGCGTCGGCGCTCGGGCAGGTGCGATGCTCGCAGGCCGTGCTGCGCGACCACGTGCTCTCGTGGTTCGACGGCTTCGAGGAGCTGGCGCTGCACCTCGTGAAGACGCGCTTCTACCGCGGCGTCCTGAAGATGAGCAGGGGCTTCTTCCTGTTCGACGCCGGCGTGCTCGACGATATGGCGGAGGAGTTGGAAAGGCTATGACGTTCGCCCTCGTGCTCGCGTGCACGGTCGTCGCCTGCTTCGCGCTGCGCAACCCCCTCAAGGCCTGCCCGATGGCGTTCTACGCGGCCGCCGTGCTCGTGGACGTCGCGTTTCTGGCCGGCATGTTCTGGGGCATGCCGCGCGACGTGTGGAGCGCGTTCTTCGTCCTCGTCCAGAAATGCCTGCTGCCGCTCGCCCTGTTCGTCGTCGTGATGTACGTCGGCGTGCTGCCGCAGGATTCGCGGCCGTGCCGATGGCTCAAGGCGGTGCGCGCCGAGCTGTCCATCGTGGCGTGGGTGCTCTCGCTCGGCCACGTGGCCGTGTACGGCGCCACCTACCTGCCGCGCCTTCTGACGGGCGGGCGGATGGACGCGAACGTCGTCGCCTCGTTCGTCGTGGCCGTCGTGCTGCTGGCGCTGCTCGTCGTGCTGGGCGTCACGTCGTTCAACGCGGTGAAACGGCGCATGCGCACCGAGTCCTGGAAGAAGGTGCAGAAGCTGGCGTACCCGTTCTTCCTGCTCGTGTACGTGCACCTGCTGCTGATGCTGGCGCCTTCGGCGCTGCACGGCGGCATTGCCGCGACGGCGAGCGTTGCGGTATACTCGGCAGTGTTCGCGGCGTACGTCGTCCTGCGGCTCGTCCGCGCGGCGCGGGACCGCCGCGGGCGCACTGCCGCCTGACGCTCGCAGGGGGAGCGCGCGGTTCGAGCTGTCGTCCGTTTGGGGGAGGGGGAGTCGGCGGCTTTCATGAAGGCGTTTCTGGAAAAGCTCGTCAAGGCCTGCCCGTCGGTGCCGTTCCTCGCGCTCGGCATCTGGATGGCGTGGGTCTACATCGCCTACAGCGGCACCGCCTGGCTCTCGGACACCGAGACGAACGGCGCGAACATCTCCACGATGTACATCGTCTCGACGCTTGCGTTCGGCATCGCCATGCTGGCCGCAGCCTGCGCCGCGCCGCGCGCGCGGCGGTTGATCGACCGTCCCCAGGCGGTGCTCGCCGGCGGGGCCGTGGCGTCCCTCGGCTGCCTCGTCATCATCGTCATCGGGCCGTACTACCTCACGCCGGTGCTGCCGGACTGGGCCATCAACGCCCTCTTCTACGTCGCGAACGCGTGCACGGGCCTCGGAACGGCCGTCGTCGGCCTCAAGTGCGGGCAGCTCTACGGCGGCATCGCGCCGCGCAAGGCCATCCTGTACGCGGCGCTGTCGCACGTGGTGATCGCGCTCATCTACTTCACCGTCATCGGCTCGCCCGCCTGGCAGCCCGTCGCCGGCGGGCCGTCCCTCACCGGCATCCTCGCCTTCGTGAGCATGCCCCTCGTCGCCGCCGGTGCCGCCGCGCTGTCGTTCATCGCGCCTCCGGGCGAGCAGGCGCTGCGCGAGGAGCGGCGCTCCTGCTTCCCACGGTCGTTCTGGAAGCTCATCGCCGTCACGTTCGTGTTCTCGTTCGTCGTCGTGGCGCTGCGCTCGATGCTCGTGGAGGTGTCGCCGGTCGACGTCACGCTCGACAACACGCGCCTCGTCATGCTGCTGCGCATGGTGATGGCGCTCGTGTTCGCGGCGGCGGCCATCGGCGTGGAGGGGGAGCGCTTCGACTTCGGCAAGATCTACTCCGTCATCATGGCCGCCGTCGTGGCGCTCATCGCGTTCTGCCCCATCGTGGGCGTCACGCACCTCGGGTGGAGCGCGCTCGTCACCTTCCTCTCGGCCATCTTCGAGTTCGTGCTGTGGTGCATCCTCGCGTTCGTGGTCTACCAGCGCCATATCTCGTCCGTGCTCGTGTTCGGCTTCGGGTACGGGATGTTCATGGTGGGCTCGGGCGCCGGATGGCTGGCGGGCGTGCACCTGTTCCCGCAGATCGCGGTCACGTCGAACTCGATCGTGCTGTACCTCGTGCTGGCGTTCGCCGTGCTGGCGTGCGCGTTCGTGCTGTTCTCGGAGAAGGAGTTCGACCGGCTGTTCAAGCCCGAGGGGGAGGCCTCGCTCGACGACCTGCTGGGCGACGGGCTTCCCGGGCCGCGCGCCGACGACGACGCGCACGCGGGCAAGAAGGGGCGCTTCGGGCTGGCCATCGACGCCCTGGCCGAGCAGGCGGGGCTCTCGCGCCGCGAGAAGGACGTGCTGCGCTGCCTGGCCATGGGCTACGACACCGGGGCCACCGCCAAGCGCCTGCAGGTGTCGTGGAACACCGTGCGCACCCACACGCGCAACGTGTACGCCAAGCTCGACATCCACGCGCGCCAGGAGCTGATCACCCTCGTGGACCAGGCCACCGACCAGCTGCCGTGACCTGCGCGCGGCGGCTCACCACCCGTACAGCAGCTCCGAGACGCCGTAGTCGTTGAACAGCAGGAAGCGGCCCACGCACGCCACCGTCAGGTAGAGCGCCGGCTCGGCGAGGCCGGGCAGCGCCGGCATGCGCGCGAAAGCGGGGCGGCGGGGCGCCGACGGGCCGTGGCGCAGGCGGCTCCCTGCCTTGAACAGCGCGAACCCCGCAAGGGCACCCAGCGTGTTCATGATGAGGTCGTCCACGTCGGTGGCGCGGTTGTTCAGCAGCTGGCTCAGCTCGACGGCCAGCGAGAACGCGAACCCGAACGCGAGGGCCTCCGCCGCCCGCATGCGCGGGCGGAACGCGAGCGGCAGCAGGAAGCCGAGCGGGACGAACAGCACGGCGTTCAGCGCGCAGCCCATGACGGCGGCGTCGGCGAAGGGGACGAGGCTCACGCTGCTCACGACCGGCCCGCGCCCGTCGAGGATGCGCAGCAGGTCGTAGAGCGTGCCCGCGCCCGTGACGTACAGCACCGCGGCCAGGTACAGCGCGAACGCGAGCGCCGGCAGCAACGCGCTCGCCTGGGTACCGGTGCGGCGCGCGTGCTCGCGCACGGCCGCGTACGCGACGAAGAACGGGACGAGCACCGTCGCCACCTCGTACGCCGTCAGAACCGCCTGCTCCATCGAAGCCCCCTTCGTCCCAAGCTGAAAGAAGGCCCCATGCTACCAGGGAGGCGCGCGCGATCCCGCCGCGCCCGGCATACTTAAGGCGCGCTTAAGGAATTCGTTGCCGCATGTTCCGATTCCGGCCGGCCGGGGCGGCCCTACGAGCGCACGGCGCGCTCGATGCGCCGCTCGGGCACCACCCACAGCACGAGCATGAGCGCATTCACCACGAACACGAGCTCGGGGCGCACGAGGACGCCGAGCGCGATGGCCACGAGGTTCGCCCCCACCGACGCCCACGATTTCCAGTACCGGTTGAAGTAGACGCCCACCGCGTCGTTGCCGTCCTCCACCTGCTGCAGGTTGCGCGCCACGACGAAGAACATCACGTCGGCGGCCATCACCATGAAGCCGAACGTCACCTGGGGCGCGAAGTCGGAGAAGTAGTCGCCCATCCACGACGTGACAAAGGGGAACAGCGACAGGCTGAGGATGAAGAAGTTGTTCGCCCAGAGCACCTTGCCGTTCACGCTGCGCGCGGCTTGGAACAGGTGATGGTGGTTGTTCCAGTAGATGGCCAGCATGAGGAAGCTGACCAGGTAGATGAGCAGCCGGTGCCACTCGGCGAACAGGGCGGCGAAGTCGCCGCCGGTCGGCTCGTGCAGCTCCAGCACGAGCACCGTCATGATGATGGCGATGATCGCGTCGGTGAACGCTTCCAATCTTCCCTTCGGCATGCCCGTACCTTCTCTCCGCGCCGTCCGCCTGCGCGGACCAGCATAGCGACGGGGGAGGCGCGCCTCCGACGGCGCGCCCCGATCGGCGGGCGCGCGTCGTCGACCCGTTACGGCTCCGTCGCTCAGGCGAACAGGAGCGACACGGCCGTCATGGCCGCGCAGGCTCCCAGCAGCAGGACGAGCAGGCGCACGCCGTCCTTCTTGAAGCGGTCCTGGTAGTTCTGCTCCTTGCGCCCGGCGAACAGCGTCCACACGAGGCTCAGGCAGAACGCCACGAGCGCAACGTTGCTGAGCACGGTGGCGGCCTGCACGAACACCGGCACGCCGGTCATCTTGCCCATCTCGAAGGCCATAAGCGTGGCCACGACGGCGAAGCAGGCGACCATGACCCACGAGGCCCGCTTGCCCGTGCTGGCGGTGCCCTCGGGGAAGAACGTGCCCTTCTTCGTGCGCTCGGGCTTGGCGATCAGGAACAGCCAGCGCCCGTTGTACAGCTGCACCGCTAGCAGCGCCGCAACCGCCAGCAGCAGCGCGCCCAGCACCAAACGTGCGATCTCCATGGGGGTCTCCCTTACTTCTCGTCGTCGACGGCGGCCGCGTGCACGGCCGCTTCCAGCTGCTCGAGCGCCCGCGCGAGCGTCGAGCGCGGGCAGGCGATGTTCACGCGCTCGAACTGCCCGCATCCCGGGCCGAACATGCTGCCCGCATCGAGCCACAGGCGCGCCCGGTCCACGATCAGCTCCTCGAGCGCCTCGTCCGCGAGGCCGAGCCCTGCGCAGTCGAGCCACGCGAGGTAGGTGCCCTCGGGCTCCACGAGCTTGACGGCCGGGATGCGCTCGCGCAGGAAGTCGCGCAGGTAGGCGAGGTTGCTCTCGAGGTAGTCCTTGAGCTCCGCGAGCCAGGGGCCGCCGTGCTCGTAGGCGGAGCGGCACGCCTCCATCGCCAGCACGTTCGTGCCCAGGTAACCCAGCCTGCCCAGCACGTCGCGGTAGCGGCGGCGCAGCCCCTCGCTCGGGATGACGATGTTCGCCACCTGCAGCCCCGCGATGTTGAACGTCTTGCTGGGGGCGGTGCACACGATGCAACGATCCTCGAAAGCAGGATCGACCAGGGGGAACATATGATGGCGGTGCCCGGGGCGCGTGAAGTCGGCATGGATCTCGTCGGCGATGACCACCACGTCGTGCTCCATGCAGATGCGCCCGACCCGTTCGAGTTCCTCAGGCCTCCACACGCGCCCGACGGGCGGGCTGCACAGGATGAACGCGCGCACGCCGCGCTCGCGCACCTGCCTCTCGAAGTCGTCGAAGTCGATGCGGTAGCGCCCGTCCTCGTAGACCAGCTGGCTGTTGGCCAGCTCGCGCCCGTTCGCCTCGACGAGCTGGGCGAAGGGGTAGTACACGGGCTGCTGGACGAGCACGGCGTCGCCCGGCTCGGTGAACGCCTGCAGGGCCGCGCCGATGGCGAACACCACGCCCGGCGTCTGCACGAACCAGGAGCGCTCGGTCTTCCAGCCGAAGCGGTTTTCGAACCAGCCCTGCACGGCGTCGTAGTAGCGCGTCCCCGCAAACCCGTAGCCGAAGATGCCGCGGTCCACGGCGGCGCGCAGGTCGTCGAGCACCTCGTCGGGGAGCGCGAAGTCCATGTCAGCCACCCAGAGGGGCAGCAGGTCGTCGCGGCCTTTCAGCTGCATGCCGGCGTCGTACTTCTCGCAGTCCGTGCCGCGGCGGTCGTGCACCGCGTCGAAATCGTAGCCCATGGGCCCCTTCCTTCGCCTCGTCGTTTCCCTATCCTGAAAGTATACGGTATCGCACGCCGTTCCGGCCACTGCATGCGGCTGCGAAAGCCGATCCGGCCGCCCCGCGAACCGAGGGACGGGGTTCATGGCAGGTTTTGCGAGATATTCGTCGCGATTCCCGGCCGTGGCGCGCGGTTTCTTTCGACGCAGCCCTGTGATCAGGGGATAGGCGATTCGCTCCGGCGCTTCGCCCTCGCGCACCCTTCGTCGACAAGCGGAAACGACGAATATCTCGCAAAACCTGCCACGATTCGCGGCTTCGCCGGCTCGTCGGGCTCGTCGGCTCATCGGGCTCGCGAGCTTGACAACGGAATAATTCGGTGGCAGAATCAATTTACTTCGAGAAAGGAAGCAATCCATGGCGAACGAGCGCGCGACGAACCTCCCGACCGAGGAGTTCTATTGGGAGTTCCTCGACGCGGGCAAGGACGCCTTCTCCTCCGATCGGTGGCAGGGGATGCTCATGGACTGCTCCAAGAACGAGCTGCTGGCGCTCGTGCACGTCTACCGCGCCGGCGAGACCACCATGTCGCGCATCGCCGAGTACGTGGGCGTGCCGCTGAACACGGCCACGGGCATCGCGAACCGGCTGGAGAAGCGCGGCCTCGTGCAGCGCTGGCGCAGCGTCCAGGACAAGCGCGTGATGGTGGTGCGCATCACCGACGAGGGCGCGCGGCAGATGGCCGAGGTCATGGGCACGATCGGCTCGCTCGTCGGAGCGCTGTTCGAGGGCCTGTCGGACGAGGAGCGGCTCGTGCTGCTCAAGGTGGTCAAGCGGCTGCCCGCGCTGCTCGAGCGCGGGGCCGGGGAAGGGGAGCGGCGCGGAAGCGCGAAGGCGGGCATGAAGCGCATCGCGATCGAGTAGGCGCACGCGCCCTCCGGGCGCGGAGGAGCGCGGGGCGCACGGGACAACGTCGATCCCGCCGACGCGGGACGCACGGGGCACGGCGGCGGCAACGCCGCGTTTTTTCGCACCAATAGTTCGAGCATGGAATAATTCGATTGAAGAAGATAGGACGCACGATGACGCAGATTCGGATATTCACGGGGAAGGGCGGGGTCGGCAAGACGAGCGTCGCGGCCGCGAGCGCCTGGAAGGCGGCCGCGCGCGGCGAGCGCACGCTGCTGGCCAGCACGGACGCGGCGCACAGCGTGAGCGACGTGCTGGCGCGGCGCGTGGGGCCCGAGGAGGTGCGCGTGGCCGACAACCTCGACGCGGTGGAGCTCGACGCCGACCTCATCATGGAGGGGGAGTACGGCGACCTCGTGCGATCCGTCACCTCGATGGCCACCAGCATGCAGCGCGGTGGCGACGGCGGCGAGTTGCCCGCCATGCCGGGCTTCGACGGCCTGTTCGCCCTGCTCAAGCTGCTCGACTACGCCGAGAGCGGCCGCTGGGACACCATCGTCGTGGACTGCGCGCCCACGGGCGAGACGCTGGCCCTGCTCAAGTTCCCCGAGCTTCTGGGCTGGTACGTCGAGAAGTGGCTGCCGCTCGGCAAGGTGGCGCTGCGCGTGCTGTCGCCGCTGTCCAAGAAGGTGCTCAAGGTGGAGCTTCCCGACAAGCACGCCATGTCGGACATCGAGCGGCTCTACGCGCGGCTCATCGACCTGCAGACGCTCTTGAAGGACGGCGAGCGCACCGCCGTGCGCATCGTGACGCTGCCCGAGAAGATGGTCGTCGAGGAGACGAAGCGCAACTACCTCTACCTCAACCTGTTCGGCTACCGCGTGGACGGCCTCGTGGTGAACCGGGTGCTGCCCGCCGAGGCGGCGCGGGGCTTCTTCGCCGAATGGGCCGACGTCCAGGCGCGCTGCATGGACGAGCTCTCCCGGGTGTTCGCCGACGTGCCGACCGCGCGCGTCCCCTGGCACGGCATCGACATCTGCGGGATGGACGGGGTGGCGCAGCTGGCCGGCGAGCTGCCCGACGAGGGCGTGTTCGCCGCCGCGCCGCCCCTCGAGCACGAGCGTTACGAGAAGGCGGGCGACGGCTGGACGCTCGAGCTGGCGCTGCCGCTGGCGGACAAGGGCGCGCTCGAGCTGTACCAGGCCGGAAGCGACCTCGTCGTGCGCGTCGGCGCCATGACCCGCTGCATCCCGCTGCCGAACGCGCTGGCGGGCTTCGAGGTGGCGGGCGCGCGGCTGGAGGACGGCGCGCTGCGCGTCGCCTTCGAGGAAGGAGAACGATATGAACGCTGAGTTCGCGGCCAAGATGCTGGAAGCCAAGCGGCTCGAGGCGGAAGCCCTCGCCCTGCTCGTGCCGCCGGAGGCGCGCCAGGCGGCGGCGTGCGCCGTGCGGGCCTGCGCCGCGGCGGCCCTCGGCATGCTGGAGGGTGCGAGCGCGCCGCATGCGCCGTCGCGGGAAGAGCGCACGGCGCAACCGGAACCGAAGCAGCGGGAGCGCGGCCTGCGCTCCATCGTCATCGAGTAGAAGCGGAGACGCGCATCATGAGGATCATCCTGTACACCGGCAAGGGCGGCGTGGGCAAGACCTGCGTGGCCGCCGCCACGGCCCTTCATCTGGCCGAGCGCGGGCAGCGCGTGCTCGTCGCCAGCACCGACGTCGCGCACAGCCTGGGCGACGCGTTCGACCTGCCCATCGGCAGCGCGGCGACGCCCGTGGCCGAGAACCTATGGGCGCTCGAGATCGACCCGGTGATAGCCGGCCGCGCCGTGTGGGGCGGCTTGCAGGGCTACCTGCGCACGCTCATGACGAGCCATGCCGACGCCGGCATCGAGGCCGACGAGCTGCTCGTGTTCCCGGGGCTCGAGGAGCTGTTCGCGCTGCTGGCCCTGCTCGACATCGAGCGCGCGGGCGCCTACGACGTGCTCGTCGTGGACTGCGCGCCCACGGGCGAGACGCTGTCGCTGCTCAAGTACCCCGAGCACCTCGGCTCGTTCATCGAGGACGCGCTGCCCCTCAAGCGCAAGGCGCTCAAGCTGGGGCGTCCCGTCCTGGAGGGCTTCATGAAGATGCCGATGCCCGACGACGCGCTGTTCGACGAGGCGTCGGCGCTCGTGGACAAGCTGGAGGGCCTGCGCGCGCTGCTCGTGGACGCCGACCGCGTCAGCCTGCGCGTGGTCACCACGGCCGAGCGCATCGTGGTGCAGGAGGCGAAGCGCGCCTTCGCATGGCTGCACCTGTACGGCTACAACGTGGACGCGGTCGTGGCGAACCGGCTGTACCCAGACGAGGCGTTGGCCGGCTACTTCGAGCGCTGGACCGAGCTGCAGCGCGCCTCGATGCAGGAGATCGAGGAGGGCTTCGCGGGCGTGCCCGTGCTGCGCCTCATGCTCCGCCACGGCGAGCTGCGCGGCCTCGACGGCCTGCGCGCGGCGGCCGACGAGCTCTACGACGGCCTGGATCCCGCGCTCGTGCTCGCACGCGCCGAGACGGCGAGCCTGGCGCAGGTCGACGGCGCGCTCGAGCTGTCCCTCGCGGTGCCGTTCTTCGACAAGCGCGACCTCGACCTGCGCCAGGACGGCGACGCGCTCGTCGTCGCCCTCAAGAACCAGCGCCGCCGCATCCCGCTGCCGGAAGAGGCCCGCGGCCGCGCCGTGGCAGGGGCCCGCTACGAAGACGGACGCCTCGTCGTGAGGTTCGAGGGGTAGGGCCGCGCGGCTTCGGCGCTACAACCCCGCCGCCACCGCTCCCACCGCGCCCACCACGGCCAGCACGGCCACGACGAAGACGATGGTGGCGGCGTGCAGGTGGTCGAGGCTCGACCGGCGCGGGGCGGCGCCGCCCTTCGGCGAGCCGTGCTCGTCGTTCGGGCGCTGCACGATGAAGAACCAGATCAAGACCACGACGAGCGCCACGAACGCCACGTTGTTCGCCATCGACGCGGCCGAGACGACGCCGGCGCTGCGGGCGAGCTCGCCGGCCAGGAACACGACGAGCGTGGCCATGAGCGTGCCCGCCGCCATGAGCACTGCGGCCATGCGCCTGCCGAGCGCGCGGCAGGCCTCGTCGCGCTCGGGGTCCGCGGCGGCGGAACCCGCCAGCAGCACGAGCCAGCGCCCCCGCCAGAACATGGTTGCGAGCAGCGCGAACGCGACGAGCGAGACGCCGGAGGCCGCGATGGCGGCGATGACGGTTCCTTCCACGGAAATCAGCCCCCCTTTCGCCTACACCGTCAGCGTGACGGCGCTCGCCAGGATGGCCGCCGCGTAGAACGCGCCGAGCGCGATGTTCACGCTGCACACCTGCGCCATGGCGCCGATGCGGGCCGCCGGAGCCAGCGGGTTGCCCAGCAGCGCCTTGAGCAGGGGATAGGAGGCCAGCAGCATGAACGGCATCACCACGAGCCCGTTCGTGAAGAACACGGCCACGAGCGCGACGATGGCGACCACCCACGCGTACACGACGCCGTGGTAGAGCGCCCGCGCCCGCTCGCGCCCCAGCAGCACCGACAGCGTGCGGCGGCCCGACTCAGCGTCCTTCTCCACGTCGCACGTGTTGTTCGTGAACATGATGAGGCCCACGCCGAGGATGGTGGGCACGGCCCACAAGAGCGCGCGGAGGTCGAAGACGCCCGTGAGCGCCTGATAGCTTGCCAGCGGGATGAGGCCGCCCATCACGAACCCGCTGACGAGCTCGCCGATGGGCAGGTACGAGATGGGCGTCTTGCCCGCCGAGTACAGCACCACGATGACGGCCCCCGCCACGCCGAGCGCGAGCGGGATCCATCCGGCGACCCAGATCACGTACGCGCCCAGGAGGAACGCCGCCGCGAGGAACCCGATCGCCAGCGCGAGCGCCGCGCGCGGGTTCACGTTGTTGTACACGAGCACGGCGTCGGTGGGATCGACGTTGTCGTCGGCCGAGTCGGCGCCCTTCACGTAGTCGTAGTAGTCGTTGAACGTGTTGACGGCCGCCTGCATGAGCACGCAGATGACCAGCAGCACGCACGCCATGGTCACCGACACCGCCGGCGCGGTGACGGCCGCGGCCGCGACGGCCGCGAGCACGGGCAGGATGGCGGCCGGCCAGGTGTGCGGCGCCGCCAGCTGCATGGCCAGGCGGGGGGTCAGTCTTCCGTACGCAACGGGTGCGCTCATGCTTCGGTTCCTTTCTCGGGGTCGTACGTCTCGCGGCGGCGCGGCAGCCAGGTGGGCGGGGCGGGCTTGAACCGCTTGACCGTCTCGGCCTTCAGGATGCCGCCCAGCGAGCCGAGCGTCTGCCAGATGAAGCTCTTCGTCTCGGCGTCCAGCTTCGAGCGCGCGCCCAGCATGCGCCGCGTGTTCGCGAACAGCTTCTCCTGGAACTCGCTCCACGTGCCCGCCTCGGTGGCGGCGAACAGGTCGTATATGGTGTCGATGAACCGCTCGCGCTCGTCGGGAGCCTTGCTGCGCAGCCACGCGTCGAGCGCTTCGTCGAAGAACACGGCCGAGGGGTTGAGGGCCTCCTGGTACACGAAGTCGTCGCCTTCGGTCTGCCAGGTGAACGGCTCGTGCTGGAACACCGACATGGCCGAGGACCGCACCACGCGGTAGTCGGCGCGGCGCTCGAGGATCATGCCGAACGCCGACGACTCGGGCACGGTCTTGTGCAGCAGGCGGCAGAACCGCTCGTCGTCGATGCGCGGCGACGGGTCGTCGAGAAACGAGGGGCCGTCGTGGTTGAACACGCCGCGCAGGCGCTCGAAGGAGCGGTCGTCGGCCACGAGCGCCGCGTATTCGGCCAGGTTGCCGCCCTTGGAGTGGCCGCCCACGACGAGCGGGCAGGACAGGGCCGACGCCACGCCCGACAGGTAGGCCGCAGCCGTGCACTGGGAGGGGATCACTTCCTTGAAGCAGAGGTTGAAGTCCTCCTTCCAGCCGGCGAAGCTGCCGTCGGTGCCGCGGAACGCGAGGTAGGCCGTCCGGCCGTCGGCGTCGGGGAAGGTGAGCGTGACCGCGGAGAACTGCTTCTCCACCGCGTCGGAGCGCTCGTTGGCGTAGAACGAGGCGCGCACGTCGCGCATGCGGCGGCTTGCCGACAGGACGTGCAGGAACGCCTCGGTGTCCTTCGCGTCCTCCATCCAGCTGTGCGCGGTGAGCGCCTCCCAGTCGGACAGCATCACCACGTCGTGCAGCAGGGCGCCCGCGCTCGACGCGAGGTCGATGCCGGGCGCCACCTCGTAGTTGAAGTACGCGAGCGTCGCGAACACGAGGGAGTCCACGGGGTTAAACGGTGATTCCGCGAAGGTGCGCTGCTCTTCGGCCATATACGTTACGATATTCCTCATACGACCATTGTAGCCGATTGCAAAGGACGGACAGCCGAACCATGCGGGTTTGCACGCCAATCACCATACGCTATGCCGAGACGGACATGATGGGCGTCGTCTATCATGCCAACTACCTGCTGTACTTCGAGGACGCGCGCACGCGGTTCCTCGAGGCCATCGGGTTGCCCTACGACCACATCGAGCAGGCGGGCTATATGTCGCCCGTCACGCACTTCGAATGCGACTACGGCGCGCCGCTGCGCTACGGCGACACGGCCATCGTGCGCACGCGCATCGTGGAGTCGCGCCCGGTGAAGACCGTGTACGCCTACGAGGTGTTCCGCGAGGGCCAGGACCTCGACAAGGAGAAGCCGTGCTGCACGGGCCGCAGCACCCACTGCCTCGTGGACGCCGCCACCTTCAAGCCCGTCAGCCTGAAGCGCGCGATGCCCGAGCTGTACGAGCGCTACCTCGAGGTGCTCGAGCCGGAAGAAGGGAAGGGCCGATGAGCGCGCCGTACCGCATCCTGTTCGTGTGCCACGGCAACATCTGCCGCTCCACGATGGCCGAGTTCGTCATGAAGGACCTCGTGGCGCGCCGGGGCCTGGCCGACGGCTTCGCCATCGCGTCGGCCGCCACGCACGACGACGAGATCGGCAGCCCCGTGCACCCCGGCACGCGCGCCGTGCTGGAAGCGCAGGGCATCGACTGCTCGGGCAAGACCGCCCGGCGCCTGCGCCGCGCCGACGCCGAGGAGTGGGACCTGTTCGTGGGCATGGACGAGGCGAACATGCGCGACATGCGCCGCCAGCTGGGGCGCGAGGCCGAGAGCCGCTGCTTCAAGCTGCTGGAGTTCGCCGACTCCGACCGCGACGTGGCCGATCCGTGGTACACGGGCGACTTCGACGCCACGTACGACGACGTGATCGCCGGCTGCACGGGGCTGCTCGCGCGGCTGGCGCCGGGCGCGAAGCGGCCGTAGAGGCGGCTGCGTGGACATCGCCATCCTCGACGCCATCCAGGAGCACCTGCGCACGCCGTTGCTCGACCAGGTCATGCTGCTGGCCACGCACCTGGGCGACCTCGCCCTCGTGTGGCTGATCGCGGCCGCCGTGCTCATCGCGCAGCCGCGGCACCGCCGCTACGGCATCGCCGTGCTCGCGGCCGTCGTCGTCACGGCCGCCCTCGGCATGTTCGTGCTGAAGCCCCTGTTCGGCCGCGCGCGGCCGTTCGTCGCCTACGAGTTCGCAGGGCTGCTCATCCCGCCGCCGTCGGGCGACTCGTTCCCCTCGAACCACTCGATGGTGTCGTTCGCCGCCGCGGCGGCGCTGTGCTGCCTGCCCGGCAAGGGCAGGGCGGTGCTGGCGCTCAAGGTGTCGGCCGTCGCCGTGGCGTGCCTCATCGCGCTCTCGCGCATCTACCTGTACGTGCACTACCCCTCCGACATCCTCGTGGGAGCCGTCATCGGCATCGCGGTGGGCGTGGCCTCGGTCCAGGTCGTGAAGAAGGCGTGGCCCGAGCCGCCGCCGTCCGGTTCGGAGTAGCCCTCGCCGCGGCTCCGCATGCTATACTGGCGCCATGCGGAGCCGATCCTTCGAGGAGGCGGTTGACATGGGCGGAGCATATGCTGTGGAATGGATTGCCGTGGCGATCGTCGCGCTCGTCCTGGTCGGCGGGAGCGCGCTCTCCCGCTGGGTGGAAAGATGGGGCGTGCGCGCCGGCGGTCCCTACGGCCGCCTCGTCGGGGTGCGCGTGGTGGCGGGCAAGCCCGCGCCGCGGCGCGGCATGCTGCTCTTGCGCTGCCTTCTCGTGTCCGAAGCGATCGCCGGCGCCCTCGTGGCTGCCGAAGTGGTGATGGCGTCCGCTCCCGCTCCCACCCCCGCCGTATCCGGCATCGCCCTCGTCGGCATGCTCGCGGCCATGGTCGCCGCGCTTCCCGCCGTGGGGCTGCGCCAGGGGATCCTCTACGGGTTCGCCGGCTACGTGCTGTTCGGCGCCGTGGCGCTGCTTCCCGTGGCCGCCTTCGACTACGCCTACGGTCTGGACGGCCCGCCGCTGTTCGCCCTCGTGAACCTCCTGCCCGTCGCCGCGACGGCCCTCGGGCTGGCGCTCTCGCCGCGTCGGCTGCGCTTCGAGCGCACGTTCGAGGACGGCCACGTCGACCGCATCTGGGTGTCCGCCCGCTCGCGCTCGTTCGAGCCGCTGAGCGAGCTGGCGCAAGCGGGCGCCTAGGCCGACGCCCGCTTGCGCGCGGGCTTCTTCGCCGGCGGCTCCTTCGGCTCCTCGCCCGCGCCCGCGCCCTCGCGGGCCTTGAGGCTGGCCGACAGGGCGTCCATGAGGTTGATGATGTTCGCGGGCTGCGCCTCGTGGCTCTCGGCCACGACCTCCTTGCCCGCGATCTTGTCCTGGATGAGCTGCATGAGCTTCTCCTGGTACGTGTTGCGGAAGCGGCCCGGGTCGAACGGCGCGGTCATGCTCTCCACCAGCTGCTTCGCCATGGCCAGCTCCTCGTCGGCAACGTCGGGGTGGGCGAGCGTCTTCGGGATGTCCTTGACCTCGCTTTGGTAGTGCAGCGTCATCATGACGAGGTCGTCGTCGTGGGGGATGAGCGCGATGGGCGTCTCGGAGTTCCCCAGCACCGTCGTGCCGATGGCGATCTTCCCCTCGTCCACCATGGCGCGGCGCAGCAGCTCGAGCGCCTTCTCGCCGCCGGGCTGGGCCACCACCTGGTAGGGCTTCTCGAAGTAGAGGGGCGGCACCTCGTCGATGTCGGAGAACTGCACGATCTTCATCGCGCGGTCGGCGTCGGTCTTGATGGCGTCGAGCTCGGCATCGTCCACCACCACGTACTTGCCCTTCTCGTACTGGTAGCCTTTCACGATGTCGGCAGGTTCAAGTTCTCGTTTACAGTCGGGGCACGTCTTCACGTAGCGCACCCGCTTCATGCTATCTTTTGCAAGTTGGTTGAACCGCACGGCGTCGTCCTGCGTCGCCGTGAACAGCTCCACCGGAATATACACGAGACCGAACGCGATTGCGCCTTTCCTACCGGCCATGACCTGCTCCTTCCTCGAGGATACCTCACGGCATCGTAGCGCGCGCCCGCCTGCGGGCGGATGCGCGGGCGACGATCGGGGACGAACTGCAACGGCGGCGTTTTCGGGCGGGCAATCCAGCGGGAAACGCAGGGAACGAAGAGAGGAGCGGGCATGGATGCGCAGGTCGTCTACTGGATCGGCTTCTTCGTGGCGCTCGCGTTCATCGTGTTCGGCGCCGACGACCTGCTGTGGGACGTCTTCGCGCTGTTTCGCGGCATCGGCAAGAAGCGCGTGAAACTGTCGCTCATCAACGAGAAGCCGCCGAAGATGCTGGCCGTCGTCATCGCCGCCTGGCACGAGGACGCCGTGATCGGGGAGGTGGTGGACAACCTCGTGGCCTCCGCGCAGTACCCGCGCTCGCTCTACCGGGTGTTCCTGGGCGTGTACCCCAACGACGCCGCCACGGTGGCCGTGGCCCGCGCGCTCGAGGCGCGCCACGGCGGCACCGTCGTGGCGGTGGTGGGCGACGAGCCGGGCCCCACGTCGAAGGCCGACAACATCAACGCCACGCTGCGCGCCATCCGCGCCTACGAGCGCGAGCACGACGTGCGCTTCGCGAGCGTCACCATCCACGACGCCGAGGACGTGGTGCACCCCAACGAGTTCAAGATGACGAACTACCTGATCGACGAGTACGACGCCCTGCAGTTCCCCGTGTTCCCCCTGCAGCGCATGCCCCGGCTGCGGCAGTTCTTCAAGACGCTCACCTCGTCCACGTACGCCGACGAGTTCGCCGAGCACCACTTCCGCACCATGGTCATGCGCGACGAGCTGGGCTTCGTGCCGTCGGCCGGCACGGGCTTCGCCATCGGGCGCCGCGTCATCGACGAGTTCGACGGCAAGGACCTGCTGCCGCGCAACAGCCTGACCGAGGACTACAAGCTGTCGCTCACCCTGCGCATGCGGGGCTTCCGCGTCCACTACGTGCTGGAGAAGGTGCCGCGCGTCGACGCGCGAGGGCGCACCGTGTGGGACTACATCGCCACGCGCTCGCTGTTCCCGTCCACGTTTAAGGCGGCCGTGCGCCAGAAGGCGCGCTGGGTGTACGGCATCACCATGCAGAGCGCGAACATGGGCGACGTGTTCGGCAAAAGCGCGCTCACGTTCGCCGAGCGCACCTTCCTGTACAAGGACCTCAAGGCCAAGTTCGCGAACTTCGTGCTGCTGCCCGGCTACGCCGTGCTCGCGTACTTCCTCGTGCAGACGCTCGCGCCCGGCCTCGGGCTGCCCGTCATGTACCCGCTGTTCAGCTTCTCGTGGTGGATGTGCGTGTTCCTGCTGTTCATGATGGTGGAGCGCCAGGTGCTGCGCGGGCGCGCGCTCGTGAACGTGTACGGGTGGAAGACGATGGCGTTCTCCATCCTGCTCCCGCCGCTGTTCCCGCTCAGGCTCCTGTGGGGCAACCTCATCAACCTGTGCGCGACGTTTCGCGCGTGGCGCCAGAAGATCGCCTACGTCCTGCTGCGCGGGCGCGAGGCCAAGGCGGCCGCCGCGCCCGTCGTCGAGCACCGGGGCGACGCGGAGGAGGCGGGCGAGGAGGACGCGCAGGGCGGCCCCGCGTGGAACAAGACCGATCACGAGTTCCTTCCCGCCTCGGTGCTCGAACGCTACCGGCGGCTCCTCGGCGACGCGCTGCTCGAGCAGGGCTTCGTCGAGCCGGGGCATCTCGAGGACGCCGTGGGCTCCGCGCGCGACCGCGGCGTGCGGCTGGGCGAGGAGCTGCTCGCGCAGGGGCTCGTGGAGGAACGGCACCTCACGCAGGCGTACGCGCTGCAGCAGCAGTCGATGTTCGTCCACGCCTCGCCCTTCCTCGTGCTGCCCGCGCTCATGGAAAGGCTCCCGCTCGGCGCGGCCGAGCGGTTCGCGGCGCTGCCCCTCGTGGACGCCGGCAAGGGGTGGATCGTCGCAGTGGACGACGACCTGCCGGTCGGCGAGCGCGCCGAGCTGGCGCTCGTGCTGGGAGGCCCCGTGTTCTTCCTGTACTCCAGCACGGCCGACCTGGTCGAAGGGTTCGACGGCGCGCTGCGCGGCGAAGGGTCGCCGCACGCGCCGCAGCCGGGCGAGGCGTCGGCGCTCCTGGACGCGACCCAGGTGGAGCTGCCCCAGGCGGGCATGGCGCTGGCCTACGCGCTGCATCTGGACCGGTCGGTGGACGACGTCGCCCGCGAGATGGGCCTGGCGGTCTCGCGCTTCGCCTAGCCGAGCGCTTCGGCGAGGGCTGCGCGGATGCGTGCGGCGGCGCGCCCGTCGCCGTAGGGATCGGGCGCGGCCGCCATGCGCGCGTGGAGCGCCGGATCGTCCAGCAATGCCTCGCACGAGCCGCGCACGCCGGCGTAGGTCGTGCCCGCCAGGGCGGCGCAGCCCGCCTCGAGCGCCTCGGGGCGCTCGGTGTCGTCGCGCAGTACGAGCACGGGCACGTCGAGGGCCGGCGCCTCCTCCTGCACGCCGCCCGAGTCCGTCAGCATGAACGAGCAGCGCGCCATGAAGTTGCCGAAGTCGGCGTAGTCGAGCGGGTCGACGAGGCGGATGCGGGGATGCCCGCCCAGCACGCGCGACGCGACGGCCTGCACGGCGGGATTGCGGTGCACGGGGTACACCGCCTCCACGTCGGGATGCGCGTCCACCGTGTCGCGCACGGCCGCGAACATGCGCTCCATCGGCGCTCCGAGGTTCTCGCGGCGATGGCAGGTGAGGCCGATGACGCGCCTGCCCTCGAAGTCCACGGCAGCCAGCTCCTCGTTCGCGAACCGGTACGCCGGATCCACCGTGTCGAGCAGCGCGTCGATCACCGTGTTGCCGGTGACCCAGACGTCAGCCGGGTCGACGCCTTCCACCAGGAGGTTCGCGCGGTTTCCCGCGGTGGGCGCGTAATGCCAGGTGGCGAGCTGCGAGATTAGGCGACGGTTCATCTCCTCGGGAAAAGGGGAGTAGCGGTTCCCCGAGCGCAGGCCCGCCTCCACGTGGCCCACGGGGATCTGCCGGTAGAACGACGCGAGCGCCAGCGCGAAGGCGGTGGTCGTGTCGCCGTGCACGAGCACCGCGTCGGGCGCCGAGCGTTCCAACACGGGGGTCGCCGCGGTCAGGATGCGCGCCGTGAGCCCGTCGAGGGTCTGGCGGTCGCGCATGAGGTCCAGGTCGTGGTCGATGCGCAGGCCGAACACGTCTGCTGCCTGGTCGAGCATCTCGCGATGCTGGGCCGTCGCGAGCACGTCCGTCTCGAACGCCCCGTCCGCTTCCAGCGCCCGCAGCACCGGCGCCATCTTCACCGCCTCCGGCCGCGTGCCGAACGCGACGAGCACCTTCTTCTTCCGCTCCATGCGAGCCTCCTTTTCCGGGCATCGTAGCGCGTCGGGCGCAGCGCATGCGGACCGCGCGGCCCGACGCTTCCGGCCCGTTGGGAAACAGTAGGCGAAGCATGACCGAAAAAGCGCCGCGCGCGGCGTGTCAAGCAAATATTGAAGGGAGGAAGGGTCCCTCACGGACCCGGACACGACGAAGGGCCGACGGAAGCCGGCCCTTCTCATGAACATCCCGTTATGCGAGGCGTCTGACGAGCGAAACGCACCCGAGCACGCCGATGAAGCATAGCAGGGAGACCACATACCCCATGTTTCCTCCTTGCAACGAGTCTGCGGTATCGTCCTGTGATGCGTACGATACCAGTTCCCCCGGTTGAGCGTCGTGCAACGCCGGATCGGTTACCGATCGGTATCCCGTTCGTAACCGATCCGGCCGTCCGCCGTCACCCGGCGAACAGGGCGGTGGACAACGCCTGCTCCGCGCCGGGCGCGGGGCTCCACACGTTGTCGGTGCGCGTGAACGGCAGCTTCACCGGGTTCGACTCGGTCGGCTCCACCCCGGCCAGCACCTCGAGCACCACCTGGCCGATCTTCGCGTTGAGCTCGTCGCCGTCGAGCGCGGCCGTCTCCTCGTCCTCGGCGAGGGCCGTCGTGGCCTCCGTGAGCGCCTGCGTGAACGCGTCGAACTTCTTGCAGGTGAGCACGACCGTGGCCGTGGCGTCGTCGCCCTCGACCGTCACCTCGTCGATGCGGTAGTCGAAACCGTCGAGATAGGCGGCGATGAACGTCTGCGCGTCGATGCCGTACGCGGCCAGCTGGTCGGCGCCGCTGTCGGCAGCCAGCTCGTCGAGCAGCGCCGCATCGTGCGTTTTCAGGCGCTCCAGCTCGTCGGCGACCCCCTGGCGCACCACCTCTTCCGCGCTCGGGCCGCAGCCGACGAGCGACAGCGCGCCGAAGCTCAGCACGGCCGCGGCGAGGCAGGCCGCCATGATCGTCTTGATGGATCTCATCGTTTCCCCTTCCTGGTTTGCATCGTACCAGCATACTGCCTCGGACGCCTATCGTCCATCCTCAACCGCCCGCTTAGAGTAACTCTAAGCGGGCGGCAGGTGCGCGACTCGTGCGCGGAAGGGGCGGTGGGGAAGGGCTAGGCGTTCAGCAGCGGTTCGGTGAACCAGTCGCGACGCTCCCAGCCTTGGCGCCGCATGATGCTGTCGAACGCGGAGGAGCAGAAGCGCCGGACTGCGGCCTCGGGGTCGTCGTAGCGCAGCGCGTCCTCGAGCCGCAGGAAGTACTCCGCGTTCTGGGCATCGTAGAAGGCCTCCCGCACGTCCGCGTCGTCCGACGAGCCTTCCTCGAGGAAGGGGTAGGCCAGCACGAAGAACGACGGGTCGTTCACCGCGTCGTCGCCCGGCCAGAACCCGCACTCCACGAACTGCTCGTCGAAGGCGACCCGCTCCACGAGGGAGGCGGTGCGCTCGAAGGGGCACGGCTTGCCCGAGAACAGCACCGTCGTCAGGTCGAACGTGCCCCAGAACAGCGACGGCGGGATCTTCTTGCCGCGGAAGGGCGCCGCGAACCCGCTCAGGGCGCCGCGCGCGAACAGGAACTGGCGGAAGGAGCGCTGGGCCGCCTTCTCGTCGAATTCGTGCGCGCTGTCCTGCCGGTCGAACGGCACGTCGGTGTACATCTCCTGCGGAATGGGGTTGATGGCCACGGGATGGCCGACGTTCTCGAGCATCGCCGTGAAACGACCGTACAGCTCGCTCACCGAAGCGCGTCCCCTGATGGGGAAGCGCGCGCGATCGCCCGCCGTGGTCTCGGCCCTCATTTCCGCATCCGCGATGCTCAGCCTGATCTCGAACCCGTCGGCGCCCGCCGGTATGAGCCCGGTCGTGAACCCGTCCGCGTCCGCGTCGAGCACCACCTGCTTCCACTCGGGCTGCGGGTCCATCGACTCCAGCTTCACTTTGCCCATCATCTGCAACAACATGTGCTCGGTGTTGCAAGTATCGCGCCAATCTTGATACGTCAGTATGCTCATATAATCACCTCGCGACCATCCTAACGGCGCGGGGGTCCCCGACGCAGCGCGGGCCCCGACCGTCAGGGGCTCGTTGGCAAACGGATAACCGAGCGTGTCAGTTTTCCGAATCGCGCCGCTTCGATCCCAGCTTCTTCCTGATGTCCTCGTTGAGGTCGGTGCGCCATTTCGAGGTGTACGTGGTCGCGTTCGCCAGCAGCTCGTCGCTGAACGCCGCGACGTCCTCGCCGGTGATGTCGAGCACGCCCTTGCCCGCGTACGCGCCCTCCTCGAACAGCTCGAGGAGGTCCGCCTGCAGCGCTACCATGTCCAGGCCGCCGCCGGCTGCGAACTTCCACATGTACTGCTGGATCTTGTTGTAAGCGTAGCGGTAGTCCTCGGGCAGCGCGTTCACGCGCGCCACCATCGCCCGGTACTCGCGCTTGTCCTTGACGATCTGCGCGGGGTTGATATAGTGCGACAGGTTTCCCATGTCAGAGCTCCTTCAATTCGTTGATCTTCGACGCGACGAACTCCCACTTGGTCCAGAAGCGCGCCAGCTCGTCGCGCCCGGCATCGTTCAGCGTGTAGAACTTGCGCGGCGGCCCCATCGTGGACGGCTTCTTCTCGCTGTCCACCAGCCCGTTCTTCTCGAGCCGCACGAGGATGGTGTACACGGTGCCCTCCACCACGTCGGAGAAGCCCAGCTCGTTCAGCCGGCGCGTGATCTCGTAGCCGTACGTCTCCTGCCGGCCGACGATCTCCAGCACGCACCCTTCCAGCACGCCCTTCAGCATCTCCGTCAAGTGCTCCACGCCGCCCACCGCCTTGCTAGTAAGTATCACCAACTACCAGTACATAGTACTGCGCAGTAGTGTTGGAGTCAAGCATTAGAGTTACTCTAAGATCGATGCGCGCGCAGGGAGCGGCGGCGCATCGATCGCCGAGGGGAGGGCTTCCCTGCCTCCTCGACGAGAAGTCTCGACAGATCGTCGATGAACAAGCGAAGCTGGCTCGCCGGCAAGGGCCCCCAATGCTCGCCAGCGAGCCAGACCAGATGCACCGCCAGCACGAGGGCGACCGACAGCGTTGCCGCGGCTCCGGCTATGATGCCAACGGATTCAAGCGGCACATCGTACTCGATTCTTCTTTGACGAGACGTACCTGCTCGACATTCGCAAGTCCCACGTCTTTAACCACGTCTTTGAATTCTTTCCTCATACGTTCGATGAGTTCGGCTTTTACCTGCATGGTCCACACGGGAATCCTTCGATCCCGAAGCACCATGATCCTGTTCGCACCTGCATGCAAAACAAGAAAAACGGCGATGCAAACACCGTACACGGCACGGGAAACAGGACGAGATTGAACGATACGATGATGCCGAAACCCACCAGCACGGCATCGAAAACCACGAACATCGCGAACACGGCCTTCTCTTCGATCACTAACGCGCTCCTGATCCTCGTCGAAGCAAGCCGAGCTGCATATGATTATTATCGCACTCATCGTCGAAGCGCAGCGAGGGCGATCACCGACAATACCGATACGTTCGGTGGTCGAGGAACCATCGGCGCGCTTTGTTGCTTGCGAGCCGGTATCATTGCTCAAAATTTACTGTTTTAATAGGAATTAATCGAAAGGAGCTGCAAGCATGGGGGAGATGAAGATGGAACAACGAAGCTCGTGGGCCGACCCGAGTGCTTTAGGGCTGTTCGGACTCGCAATCGTCACGCTTGTCGCCTGCTCCCAGAAGCTCGGCTTTACCGACGGGACGGCAGCCCTTATGGGATGGGCCATCCTGCTCGGAGGGTGCGCCCAGCTCGTCGCCGGCCTGATCGATCTGAGGAAGAACAACGCGTTCGGCGGCACGGCATTCATCGCTTACGGGCTGTTCTGGCTTGCTATGGCGTTCGGATGGGCGACGACGAACGGCATGTTCGGCTCCTATGCCGCCGAGACGTTCGATCCGCATCAGACTGGGGTCGCCTTCGTCGCATACCTGCTCTTGACCGCGTTTATGACCGTAGGGGCGCTGCGTACCACCAAGGTGCTGTTCTTCATCTTCCTCGCCATCGATTTCCTGTTCGCCGGCTTGGCCCTGAGTGCTTTTGGGGTAGCCCACGAGACGACGCATACGCTTGCTGCGATCAGCGAGCTGGTCATCTCGCTCCTCAGCTTCTACGGGGCAGGCGCCAATATCTTGAACAATCACTTCGACGAACAGTTCCTACCGCTCGGCAAGCCCTTCTGGTCAAGCAAATCCTGAATTCCTACTTAGGTTTACATAAGACATATTATCAATAAATAGGAGATTTGGGAGGGAGCTGGGGGCGTTTGGGCTGATCGTGGGATATGCGGTACAAGAAAACGCCGCGGGATCGGTGCGTATCCTGCGGCGTTGTATGCGGTTTGGCGGCGGTTGCTATCCCCAGGTGGACGTTCCGGCGGCACCGGAGCCGACATCCGTCATGGCACCCGTGTAGTCGCCGCTTTCCATCATCTCGAGCACGACGGGCATCATCAGGTAGAACGAGATCGCGTTGAGCGCGAACGCCACGCCGCAGACGGCCATGCCGACGATCGCCGAACGCTTGAGGCGCTGCGCGAGCACCGAGACGTCCGTGTGCTTCGCGATGAGCTTCTTGAGCTTGCGAAACGCGACGATGGCGCAGACGAGCCCGACGCCGCTGAGCAAAACGCCGCCGATGAACAGCGACACGGGCCCGGCGATGCTGGCCACCATGACCATCGTCTGGGACTTCTTCAGCTCGCGTAGGTCGTTCATGTTCGAAGACGGCACCGGAGCGCCGTTGAGCTCCGTTTGACGCTCGGGATCGTGCCCGGGAGGCGGCTCAGGCGGCCTATGTTCGCTATCAGTCATGCATCTTCCTTGTTTCTCGAAATTTCATGGCCTCTGACCTGGGGTTTTATAAACGAGGCTCTGAGAGCCGTTCTAAGGCCCTATCTTGCCTTCGGACGAGTCCTAGGTCATGGAAATCGCGCTTTTTCAACCGGATCTGGCGAGTACTATACCATGAAGGTCATCGAGGACCCCGATCCGTCGACAATTCCACACCTGCGGCGCTCAGTCGCTTCAAACTTTCGTCGAGTTCCGCGCGCTGGTACTCGAGCACCGTCTCCTGGGCCCGTACGATGGCCAGCCGCTCGTCGCGCGTCGACGTGCCGCGCCGCTGCAGCTTCACGTAGTATTGGATGCCTTCGATGGACAAGCCGCTTTTCCGCAGCGCGTCGACGAAGTACAGCTGTGCCACGTCGGATTGCGAGAACGTGCGCACGCCGCGCGCATCGCGTGCCAGCTCGGGAAAGAACCCGCACTTGTCGTAGTAGCGGATGGTGAACGCGGAAATGCCCGTCATGTCGGCGACCTCGCTGATGCCGAAGCACGGCAACGTGCTCCGGGCGCTTTCACCGTGCTCGCTCGCATCCATCGGCGTCCCCTTTCGTCCTTGCTTAGAGTTACTCTAAGTGAGCGGAAACGGCGCGACGACCTACAGGCTCACGCCGCTGCTGCCGAAGCCGCCCGCGCCGCGCTCCGTCTCCGGCAGCTCCGCGCATACGTCGAACGAGGCGTCGGGCACGCGCATGATGACGAGCTGCGCGATGCGGTCGCCCCGCTTGATCTCGAACGAGTTCTGCGGATCGAGGTTGACCAGGATGGCCTGGATCTCGCCGCGGTAGTTGCTGTCGATCAGACCGGGTGCGTTGACCAGCGACACGCCGTGCTTGATGGCCAGCCCGCTGCGCGGCAGCACGAAGCCGGCGTAGCCGCGCGGGATGGCCACGGCGATGCCGCACGGGACGAGCTTGCGCTCGAAGGGCTTCAACGTGTCGTCGCAGGTGGCGCGCAAATCCACGCCGGCGTCGCCCTCGTAGGCGTACGCGGGAACGGGCAGCTCGGCATCGAGCTGCTGCAAAGGTACCGATACGTGCTCCATGTTAGCGCAATCCCTCCAATGCGGCGGCGAACTCCTCGACGTTGCGGAAGTCCTTGTACACGCTCGCGAAGCGCACGTAGGCGACGTCGTCGAGCTTGGCGAGGCGCACGAGCACCATGTCGCCCAGATCCTTCGATCCGATCTCGTTGCGCGAGGCGTTGCGCAGCTCGGCCTCGATGCTGTCGATGAGCGAGGCGATCTGCTCGGGCCCGATGGGTCGCTTCGCGGCGGCGTTGAGCAGGCCGCGCATGAGCTTTTGGCGATCGTAGGCCTCCGACGAGCCGTCGGCTTTGATGACGATGAGCGGATTGTCGCCCAGGCGCTCGTACGTGGTGAAACGACGCCCGCATTCGAGGCATTCGCGGCGCCGGCGAATGGCCGTGCCGTCTTCGGAAGGCCTCGAGTCGACCACTTTCGACTCTGGATTGCCACAGGAAGGACAACGCATACTTGCTCCTTTGCCGATTTTGGTTCAGCCTAACATACAATATATAGTGGTTCAATCGGCATACCGGATTCGCGCAAAAAACCTGCACGAACCGTGCGCGCCGCCCCTACCGAACTGCGCGCACATACGTATCCCCCAGCCCAACCTCCCCTTTCGCCCGTTCGACCTCGAATACCCAGCGCTCGTTCACGAGCGCGTCGAGGAACTGCTCGTCATGCGACACGAGCACAAGCGCGCAGGCGCATTCGCCGAGCACGTCCTGCAGGGCCTCGATCGAGCGGATATCCAGATGGTTCGTCGGCTCGTCCATGACGATGAGATGCGGCGACGAGAGCAGGCTGCGCGCGATCAGGAGCTTGCGCACCTCTCCCGGGCTCAGATCCTCCCCGTCGAGCACGCGCGACGGCGGCGATTCGAGCCGCGCCACGATGGAAAGCACGCGCCCGCGCTCAACCGGCGAGAGCCCGTGCAGCTCGTCGAGCAGCGCGCGCACCTCGCCGTCGTCCGCCTCCTGCGGAAGGTACGCGACGCCCTCCGACAGCGTAACCCGGCGCAGGAGGGCTCTGAGCAGGGTGGACTTCCCTGCTCCGTTCCTGCCCACGAGCCCGATGCGGTCCTCGTTTCCCAGGTACAGCTCGGGATGGTGCAGCGCGCGTCCCGCGCCGAGCGGCATGCTGCCGGCGGGAAGGCGGGCGAGCACCTTGCGGGCGGCGGGCGCGGCATCCGTTTCCAGGGAGCCTCGGGCCTCCTTTTTGGCATCGAGGCCTTCGATGCGCTTCTCGACGGCCTCGATGCGCTTGTCCATCTGCGACGAGAGCTTGCCCGCCTTGCCGTCCTGCCCGGAATAGACGGCGAGCTTGATCTTCGCCCGCCCGTCGCGATCGTGCCGGGCGAGGTGCCGCGCCGAACGGCGGGCCGACGCGCGGGCGGCGACCCCGTCGCGCCGCGCGCTCTCGTTCCTGATGCGGGCAAGCTCCTCGCGGGCTTGGCGGCGCTCCGTGCGCACGGTCTCCTGGCGCAGGTCGAGCTCCCGGCGCGCCTGCGTGTAGGTGCCCGGGATGGCGACAGCCCGTCCCGCCTCGACGAACACGCACGATTGCACGAGACCGTCGAGCAGCGTGCGATCGTGCGACACGAGCAGCCCGACGCCCTTGAACGAGGCGAGCGCCTGCGCGACGAGGGCGCGCGTGGGCGCGTCGAGGTGGTTCGTCGGCTCGTCGAGGGCGAGCACCTGCGGCTCCGCGGCCAGCGCGCAGGCGATCTGGATGCGCTTGCGCTCGCCATGGGACAGCGAATCGTAGCGCCACAGCCATTCGTCCTCGATTTCCAACAGCGCGCGCAGTTTCACGACCGTCGAGCCGTAGTCGCAGGCGAACTCCTCGAGCGTCGCAGGGGGCAGCGCGGTGGACTGCTCGCATATCGTGCCGCGCGTCCGGGGCGACACCGACCCCCGATCGGGCGGGAGCGCGCCGCACACGCAGCGCGCGAGCGTGCTCTTGCCGGCGCCGTTCGGCCCGACGATGCCCGTCCAGCCGTTCGAGAACGTGAGCGAGACGTCGTCGAGCGCGGGCTCGTCGGCACCTTCGTAGGTATGGGAAAGATGATGGGCGGTAACGAACATGGCGACCTCCGTCTGAGAGGCGCACGGGCGGCTCGGTGCAGCGTTCAGCGATGCCGATGAAGGGAATGCCAAGCGGCTTGGGAAAGCGGATGAAGCGCGAGGCGGAGTCGAGAACGATGGCGAAAGCGCACCCGATGCGGCTGATGGATACCTGCAAGGGGTGAAAAGAGGGCTTTCGTTATCGCTTCATGTTCCTTGTCTCCTTCGCGAGGCGCGCGCTCGCCTGCGGATGCGGCGGCACGGCACGGTTGCTGCTCGGCCGAGTCTACCACGGCGGGCGGAATGCGTAAACCCCCGAATGGACGCGCCTCCGGGGTGGCGGAGGCGCTACGCAGCCACAGAAACGCAGCATCTGTGGGTTATGGAACGGCCGCTGCGGGCCGTGGGAGAACGACGGGCGCTACAGCCCCATGAACAAGCTGGCGAACGCGAGCGCCGCGAACACGCACCCGCCGACGACCGCCTGCCAACGCTGCACGCGGCCGAACGACACGCCTTGCGCCGTGCCCGCGCGCACGGCGGACGCGAACGACGCATCGCCGCGCCCCGCATGCGCGCCGCGCCCGGTTTGGGCCGCGCGCTCGGGAAACGCGATAATGCGCGCCTGCCGAGCAGGTGCCGAATCGAGCTTCGGTTGAAGGGCCGAGGTTCCCTCGACGGGGTATTTCATCTCAAAATTCTTCATTTTATGCCCTCCTGCTCTTGCGTAGAACCTTTGTTCGCGTATATAATAGGTCGAACAAAGGTTCATGTCAATAGAAATTTCATACATTTGTTCGGTAGAAGATAGAGCGGCGACGAAAGGACGATCCATGGCCGAGAAAGTGACGAAGCGCCAGCAAGCGGTGCTCGACTGCATCGAGGAGTGCATTCGGGAGAAAGGGTACGGCCCGACCGTGCGCGAGGTATGCCAGAGCCTCGGCCTCTCCTCCCCCTCCACCGTGCACGTGCACTTGAAGGCGCTCGAGGAAAAGGGCCTCATCAAGCGCGACCCGCTCAAGTCGCGCTCCATCGCGCTCACCTATCCGCTCGAGGACGCTGCGCTGGCCACCAACGTCGTCGCGCCCAGCTTCAGCAACATCGTGAGCGTGCCCCTCGTGGGCAACGTGGCGGCCGGCTCGCCCATCCTCGCCGAGGAGAACATCACCGACACCCTGTCGCTTCCCACCGAGATCGTGGGCGACGCCCCGTCGTTCTTGCTGTCGGTGCGCGGCGAGAGCATGATCGAAGCGGGCATCAACGACGGCGACTACGTCGTGGTCAAGGAGCAGCCCGTCGCGAACAACGGCGACATCGTCGTGGCCATCATCGACGACGGCGCCACGGTGAAGCGCTTCTTCAAGGAAAGCGACCACATCCGCCTGCAGCCGGAGAACTCCACGATGGACCCCATCATCACCACCGATTGCGCCATCGCCGGCAAGGTGGTCGCGGTCTTCCGCCGCCTGTAACGTCGCACGCCGAACGAACGAAACGCCCCGCCGCTCGATGGAAGCGACGGGGCGTTTCTATTTGGCGTCGCGCCTCAACCGGGATGCCAGGTACGAGCCGTACGCCCGGAGGTCGAACGCGTCGCCGTGCGCAAGCGCCAGCGCGACGAAGACGGCGAGCGAGACGCTGAGGTAGCAGTCCTTCACGTCGAACACGAACGCTCCGGGAACCTGCAGGAAATCGAGGCTGCCGCCCCAGAACACGCGGTCGACGAGTCCGCAGACGCAGCCGGCCAGGCCCACGGCGAACACGAAGGCCGCCGCCTTGCCCGGCTTCTCCACCGACGCGCGGTAGAACGCGTACGCGCTGAGCGCCAGCGCGATGGCCAGCACGTTGAGGGCGATGGCCACCGCCGGCACGCTGAGCACCTCGATGAAGTTGCCGCCCCAGGTCATCTTCTCGTTGACCGTCGGATAGTACTGCAGGACGTCGCCGACGAGGGGGAAGCTGTACCCCATCCCCCACCGCGCGATGACGAGCTTGACGCCCTGGTCGACCGCCACGAGGAGCGCGATCGACCCGATGAGCGCCAGCCGCCCTCCCGAGGGGGACGGCCTACTCGCCGCCATGCACGAACGGCCTGAACAGCCCGGCGTACGAAGGGCCCGCAAGCATGACGATGCGCGTGCCCGCCTCCTCGTGCGTCTCCGAGAGGATGTGGCAGCGCTCGTGCGCGATGGAGACGAGGTCTCCCCGGCTGTAGGGGATCAGCACGTCGAGGTGCTCGTCCTGCGCCGAGGCGACGCGGGCGATGTGGTCGACGAGCGCGCCCACGCCCTCCCCCGTCGCCGCCGACGCGAACTGCGCCTGCGGATGGCGCGCCTTGAGGGCCGCGAAATGCTCCTCGTCGAGCAGGTCGCACTTGTTGAACACGAGCACGCGCAGCAGATCCTGCGCCTGGATCTGGCCGAGCACGTCCTCCACGGCGGCGATCTGCGCCTCGTACTCGTCCGACGACGCGTCCACCACGTGCAGCACGAGGTCGGCGCCCGTGATCTCGTCGAGCGTCGACTTGAACGCCTCGATGAGCGTCGTCGGCAGCTTCTGGATGAATCCGACCGTGTCGGTGATGGTGATCTCACGGCCCTCGGGCAGCTCGAACTTGCGCGTGGTCGAGTCGAGCGTGGCGAACAGCTTGTCGTACGCCAGCACGTCCGCATTCGTCAGCCGGTTGAGCAGGCTCGACTTACCGGCGTTCGTGTAGCCGGCCAGCGCCACCTTGAACATGCCGCTCTCGTAGCGGCTCTCGCGCTGGACGGCGCGCACCTCGGCCAGGTGCTTGAGCTCGCGCTTGATGGACGTGATGCGCTTGCGCACCATGCGGCGGTCGACCTCGAGTTGGCTCTCGCCTTCGCCGAAGCGCGACCCCACGCCGCCGCCCATGCGGTTGGAGGCCAGGTGGGCCCACATGCCGCGCAGGCGCGGCAGCAGGTACTCGTTCTGGGCGAGCCGCACCTGCAGCCGCCCCTCCTTGCTGGTGGCGTGCAGGGCGAAGATGTCGAGGATGAGCGCCGTGCGGTCGATGACCTTCACGTCGCGGCCCATCGCCTTCTCGAGGTTCGCCTGCTGCGAGGGCGTCAGCTCGTCGTCGAACACCACGAGATCGGCCGCGTGGGCGCGCGCGAGCTCGGCCACCTCGTCGGCCTTGCCCGTGCCCACGAACGTGCGCGGGTTGGGAGCGTCGAGCTTCTGCGTGGTGGAGGCCACCACGTCGGCGCCCGCCGTGTCCACGAGGCGCTCGAGCTCGGCGAGCGACGACGCCAAGGGCCAGGTGGAGCCGGGGCGGTCCACGCCGACGAGCACGGCGCGCTCGCGGCGTTCTTCGGCGACGGGGGTCATGCCCCGCGTGATAACAGATTCGTATTCCGTCATGGATGCAACCTTTCGATGCGAAGACGAGCACGCCGGCATCGGCGTCGGCGCGCGGAGACAGTCGGAAGCGGCGGCGGCCGCTAGAGGAACGCGTGTGCTGTCTGCATGATAGGTGCTCCGATCTTGAACGGTTCGACGGCAGAACCCTGCCTGTGGCTCCGTATCATACCACATGCGCCCTTCCGTCTGGAGAAACCGTCAGGCAACGCCGCCGTCCAGCAGCCCGAGCGCCTCGTCGACGAGCGACGGCAGCTCGCGCCCGGTCGCGTCGAGCCATCGGATGCGCGCGTCCTTGCGAAACCACGTGCGCTGGCGCTTCGCGTAGCGCCGCGTGGCCAGCTTGATCCGCTCGACGGCCTCGTCGAGGGAGACGAGCCCGTCGAGCGCGTCGACGATCTCCTTGTACCCGATGGCCTGGGGCGCTGTGACCCCTTCGCGGAACCCGCTTCTCAGCAGCCCCTCCACCTCGGCCACGAGGCCCGCCTCCACCATGGCGTCCACCCGCGCGTCGATGCGCGCGCGCAGCGCGTCGGGATCCACGGCAAGGCCGAGGAAGACGGCCGGCACGAGCTGCGGGAGCTGCGCGAGCCGGGCGCGCTGCTCGGCGTAGGTCGTGCCCTCCTCGAGCAGCTCGAAGGCGCGCACGACGCGCTTGACGTCGGCTGCCGGGATAAGATCCGCGCTCGCCGCATCGCGCGCGGCCAGCAGCTTCCACAGCGCCTCGGCGCCCTGCTCGCGCGCCACGGCCTGGTAGCGGTCGCGCACGGGGTTGCCCACCTGCTCGCCTGCGGGGAAGTCGTACGCGTCGACGGCCGCGCGCACGTAGAAGCCCGTGCCGCCCGCCAGCACGATGCGCTTGCCGCGGGCGTCGAGGGCGCGGAAGCAGCCGCGCGCGTACTCCTGGTACAGCGCCGCGGAGAAGGGCTCGCCGGGGTCGACGAGGTCGAACCCGTGATGCGGGACGAGGCGCTCGGACGCGGGCAGCTTGCCCGTGCCGATGTCCATGCCGCGGTAGATCTGCATGGAGTCGGCGCTGACCACTTCCCCGCCCAGCTCGAAGGCGAGCGCCTGCGCGAGATCGGTCTTGCCGGACGCGGTGGGCCCGACGACGCAGGCCGCCGGGGCGCTCAACGGGAACGGCGCACCCGCTGCGGCCGGATCAGCGTTCCGGGGCCGCATCGCGCCCGTCCACGACCTCGCCCGCGAGGTACCACGTCTTCGCCTCGTCCACCCGCACGCGCACGATGCTGCCCGCGAGATCCTCCGCACGCACGTCCGCGGGCGCCGGGGCGTGCACGGTCTGGTTCTTCGGGCTCTTGCCCGCCAGCAGGCCCCCGTCGCGCTTCGAAGCGCCCTCCACCAGCACGTCGATCGTGCTTCCCAGGTCGCGCTGGTTCGCCTCGAACGCGCGCTCCTGCACGAGGTCCACGAGGCGGTCGAAGCGCTGCTGGATCACCTCGCGCGGCGTGTCGTCGTCCATGGACGCGGCCGGCGTGCCCTCGCGCTTCGAGTAGATGAACGTGAACACCTGATGGTAGCCCACCTCGTCCACGAGGCGGTACGTGTCCTCGAAGTCCTTGGCCGTCTCGCCGGGGAACCCGACGATGATGTCGGTGGACAGCGCGATGTCGCCCACCGCGTCGCGCAGCTTCGCGATGAGGCCGCGGTAGTGGTCGCGCGTGTAGCGGCGGTTCATCGCGGCGAGCACGGCGTCCGAGCCCGACTGCACCGGCAGGTGCAGCGCCGGCATGAGCGAGCGCAGGGTGGCGAACTTGCCGATGACCTCGTCGTTGAGGTCCTTCGGGTGGCTCGTGGCGAACCGCAGCCGCTCGATGCCCGTCTGGTCGAGCGCGTCGAGCACCGCGGCGAAGCGGGGCGAGCCGTACAGGTCGCGCCCGTAGGAGTTCACGTTCTGGCCGAGCAGGGTGATCTCCTTCACCCCGGCGGCCACGTAGCGCTCGGCCTCGGCCACGATGTCCTCGAGGGGCCGCGACTTCTCGCGCCCGCGCACGTACGGCACGATGCAATACGAGCAGAAGTTGTTGCAGCCGATGGTGATGGGCAGCCACGCCGCCCATTCGTGCTCGCGGGCCGTGGGCAGCTCCGTGGGGAACGACGACGCGGCGTCGAGCACCTCCACCTGGTGGCCGCCTTCGGCGAGCGCCGCCTCCAAGAGGCGCGGCAGCGACCCGAGGTTGTGGGTGCCGAACACCACGTCGAGGTGCTTCAGCTCGTCGACGAGCTTCTCGCCGTCGCGCTGGCCGATGCAGCCGCCCACGGCGACGACGCGCTTCGACAGCGGCGTGCCCGCGCGCAGCGGGATGTTCTTGAGCGAGGCCACCTGGCCGTACAGCCGCGTGTCGGCGGCTTCGCGCACGCAGCAGGTCATGAACGCCACGATGTCGGCGTCCTCGATGGTCTCGACCGGCAGCGCGCCCAGGCCCTCGAGCATGCCGGCGATGCGCTCGGAGTCGTGCTTGTTCATCTGGCATCCGAACGTGCGGATGCAGAACGTCAAGTTCGTGAATGGAGTATGCATGCGATTCGTTTCAGCGGGTCTCGGGGGCGGAACGATGGGGATCGTCGCCCAGGGGCTGCGCGACGCCGCGCGTGTAGCGCGGGTCCACCGTGAAGCGGATGGCGGTGCGGTACTCGCCGTCGATGACGATGTCGGCGAACGACGGCACGCAGGCGATCTCGATGCCGATGGGCGACAGGAAGCCGCGGGAGATGGCGATGGCCTTCACCGCCTGGTTGACCGCGCCGGCGCCGACCGCCTGGATCTCGACGCTCACGCCGTCCTTCACCATGCCGGCGATCGCGCCGGCCACGGAGGCGGGCGACGACTTCGATGATACCTTTAAGCAGCCAACGTCTGGCTTGTGTTCGGAAGTGGACATGCCTATCCTTTGTCGTTGGGTAGTCCGTATGGTATGGCTTGTATGCTGCGATAGGATTCCGTTGTGCGATAGATAGGTTATTCTTATGCTCTTGCTATTCTACTCATTAACGCTATGGCACGCAACCTGCGGCTATGCTGTTGTCAAGCGGGTTCGTCATCGTAGCTTCTCGATGGGGATGTGGATGCGCACGCCGTCCTTGCCCACGCGCACATCCGGCTTCACCGCGGGTTCCAGATAGTAGTCGCGCGCGAGGTCGGAGAAGGCGCGCGCGATGCGCTGCGAGAAAGCGTCCAGGTCGTCGGGCGCGATCTTGAGGCCGCGGGCATCCCCCGCCGGCGCCTTCGCCGGACGCGCGACCGGGCGCGGCTCGGCGTCCCCCTCGATGCGCACGCGGTTGACCAGCGCATCCACCGGCGCGATCTCCCCGTCCAGGATGCGGCGCGCCGAGCGCTCGGAAATGAGCAGCCCGAGCGCTTCGGCCTCGTCGGCGAAGCCGGCGGGGTCGACGGCCACGGACAGGCGCTTGGCCACCGGCAGCTCGGAGGCGTCGGTGCAGAACGCGCGCATGGCGGAGGTGAGCGAGGACAGCCCGAAGGCGTAGAGCGTCGCCGCGATGTCGGTGAGCGAGCCGAGGTACACGGTGCAGTCGTGGCGGCATTCGATGGCGAACTCGCAGGCGGTGCGCAGGATGTTCTTCGGGCCGCGCACGGCGATGCTGCCCGATTCGGTGCGCTCGAACACGGGGAAGCTCGACTGGTCGGTCTTCTCGCCGAGGCGGTCGAGGTCGGTCTCCACGACGAGCGCGGCGCCCTTGCCCGCATCCGAGGCCGCGACGCACGCCGTCTCGGCGTTGACCGCGATGGAGTACAGCGCCATGCCGCGACCGTGGACGCCCCACTTGTCCATGTGCATGCTGTCGAGCTTCGAGGTGACGCGCGGCTCGAAGATGCGCTCGTGCATGGGCGCGGGCACGCCGTCGCCGTCGTCGATCATGACGAGCCGGCGGCGCTGGCCCTCGCGGGACACGGCGAGGAAGATGCTCTTCGCGTGCGCGTCGCGCGCGTTGCGCAGCATCTCGATGACGATGTCCTCGGTGGAGCGGATGTCGTGCGCCGCCTGCCGGCGCTCGGCCTCGGCGCTCCTCAAACGGACGAAGCCATCCCCGAGGTCGGCCTCGACCCGGAGATGGCTATCGCCGCATACGTTCTCTATGAAGGCTTCGAGCGCTTCGTCGGCCATGCCGCGCGCGTCCTACTTCGCGACGCCGACCGCGCGGCTCTCGCGGATGACCACGACCTTCACCTGGCCGGGGTACTGCATCTCGTTCTCGATGCGCTGCGCGATGTCGTGCGCGAGCACCGTGGTGGCGGCCTCGTCCACCGTGTCGGGCTCCACCATCACGCGCACCTCGCGGCCCGCCTGGATGGCGTACGTGCGCTCCACGCCCTTGTACGAGCTGGCGATCTCCTCCAACTTCTCGAGGCGCTTCACGTAGGCGTCGAGCGTCTCCTTGCGGGCGCCGGGGCGCGCCGCGGACACGGCGTCGGCCGCCTGGACGAGCACGGCCAGCACGCTGGACGGCTCCACGTCGTTGTGGTGCGCCTCGATGGCGTGGACGATCTCGGCGCGCTCGCCGAAACGGCGGGCCAGATCGGCGCCGATGACGGCGTGGCTACCCTCCACCTCGTGGTCGACCGCCTTGCCGAGGTCGTGCAGCAGGCCGGCGCGCTTGGCCGGGATGGGGTCGAGCCCCAGCTCGGAGGCCATGACGCCGGAGAGGTAGGCCACCTCGAGCGAGTGGTTCAGCACGTTCTGGCCGTACGAGGTGCGGTAGCGCAGGCGTCCGAGCGTGCGCACGAGCTCGGGGTGCAGGTCGTGGATGCCGGTGTCGAACGTGGCCTGCTCGCCCGCTTCCTGGACGCGCTGGTTCACGAACGCCTCGGCCTTGCCGAACATCTCCTCGATGCGCGCCGGATGGATGCGGCCGTCGGCCACGAGGTTCTCCATCGTCACGCGGCCGATCTCGCGGCGAACCGGGTCGAAGCACGAGATGGTCACGCACTCCGGGGTGTCGTCGATGATGAGGTTCGTGCCGGTCAGCTGCTCGAACGAGCGGATGTTGCGGCCCTCGCGGCCGATGATGCGGCCCTTGAGGTCGTCGGAGGGGATGTGGATGGTGGACACGGTGGTCTCGGCCGAGTGGTCCGCCGCCACGCGCTGGATGGCCAGGCTGAGGATCGAGCGGGCCTTCTTGTCGGCTTCGGCCTTCGCGCGGGCTTCGGCGTCGCGGATGATGGCCGCGGACTCGTGCGTCACCTCGTCCTTGAGCGTGTCGAGCAGCTCCGCCTTCGCCTCGTCCGGCGTCATGCCGGCGGCGCGCTCGAGGCGGTAGTTCACTTCGCGCGTGGCTTCCTCGAGGTCGCGCTCGCGACGCTCGAGCTGGCCCTGCATGGACGAGATCTGGTGCTCGCGCGCGTCGAGCGACTCCACGCGGCGGTCGAGCGATTCCTCGCGCTGCGAGATGCGGTTCTCGGCGGAACGCACTTCGCGCAGGCGCTCCTTGCTCTCGGCTTGCGCATCCTGCTTCAGTTTGAGCGCTTCGTCCTTCGCTTCGATGATGGCCTCTCGGCGCAGCGTTTCGGCTTGTCGTTTCGCATCGTTCACCACGGACTCGGCCTCCTGCGCCGCACGCTTCGTGGACGCGTTGACCAGGTAGCGGGTGACGACGAAGCCGAGGGCGATGCCGATGACGGCTCCGATGATCAGCCAGATGAATTCGGGCATACGCTCCCCCTTTCGTTTCAGTTTCCGATAGAGCGTTACATTCAAGGGACATAGGCATAAAAAATCCCGGAAAACCGGGCATGAACGAACGCACGCGATACGGGTGGCATCGTATGAATTTGTCTATAAGAAGTACCCTCATCAGGTACGATCATTCAAGCTATACCATATGATAAAGGTTGTGCCCGAATTGTAAAAGCCCTGAGAGGAAATAATCTGAAAAGCGGGCGCAGAATACCGGGGAAACGAGGGCCTCTACCCCTCGGCGGGGTTCGCTTCGCACCACAGCCGAGCCGCCGTGGACGACACCGAGGCGCTGAAGCCCTTCTGGGCGAGGCGGCGATAGGCGGCGTCGCGCCGGTTCTTCGCACGCGGCGGCTTGCGCTCGAGCAGCGCGAGGGCGCGCTCGACCTCGCCCGCGTCGTCGCCGTCGCCCGCGGCGAGCGCGTCGACGCTGTCGGCGTCGATGCCGAGCCCCTCGAGCTCCGCCGCGATGCCGCGCCGACCGCGCCCCTGGGCGAGGCGGCTGCGCACGAGCACGTCGGCGAACCGGGCGTCGTCGACGAGGCCGCAGGCCAGCGCGCGCGACAGCGCCGCCTCGACGGCCTCGGGCTCGAAACCGTCGCGCGCGAGACGCTGGCGCAGCTGCTCGCAGGCCTGCTCGCGCACGAGGCAGAGGCGCTCGATCTTGCGGAAGGCGGCCTCAGGGTCGGCGAGGCGGGCGTCCTCGGCGGCATCGGAGCGAGGGGTCTTTTTGCGAGCACCGGAGGCACCAGAGAGGTTGCCTGATGCGGCGCGAAAAGCAGCGTGAACCCGCGGGTCGTCGGGCGCCTCAGGGAAACGGGCGGATTCCTCAGGGGAACGGGAGGGCGTCTCGCGGAAGCGGGCGGGTGCCTCATGGGGGCGGGACGACTCCGCGACGTCGGCAGCGGGCGCGGCGCCTTGCTCGATGGCGGCGATCTCCGCGCGCAGGCGGGCGCGGAGATCGCTCGGGGACTCGGGCATGCTACTTCTTCTTCGTGGGCTTGGCGACCGGGGTGAGGGCGTCGGCCTCCTCGGTCGAGCGCGTGATGATGGGGATGTCGAAGGCCTCGCGCACCTTCGTCTCCAGCTCGTCGCGCAAATCGGGGTTCTCCTTGAGCGTCTGCTTCGCCGCCTCGCGGCCCTGGCCCAGGCGCTCCTCGCCGTAGGTGTACCACGCGCCGCTCTTCTTGGCGACGCCGGCCTCCACGGCCATGTCGACGATGCAGCCCTCGCGCGAGATGCCCTCGCCGTACATGAGGTCGAACTCGGCCTGGCGGAACGGCGGGGCCACCTTGTTCTTGACCACCTTGGCGCGCACGCGGTTGCCCACGATCTCGCCGTCTTTCTTGATGGAGTCGATGCGGCGGATGTCGATGCGCACGCTCGAGAAGAACTTGAGGGCGCGGCCGCCCGTCGTGGTCTCGGGGTTGCCGAACATCACGCCGATCTTCTCGCGCAGCTGGTTGATGAAGATGCACGTGGTGTTCGACTTCGAAAGCGACCCCGCCAGCTTGCGCAGCGCCTGCGACATGAGGCGCGCCTGCAGGCCCACCGTGGTGTCGCCGATCTCGCCCTCGATCTCGGCGCGGGGCACGAGCGCGGCCACCGAGTCGACCACGACCGCGTCGATGGCGCCAGAGCGCACGAGCATGTCGCAGATCTCGAGCGCCTGCTCGCCGGTGTCGGGCTGCGAGATGAGCACCTCGTCGATATCGACGCCCAAGCGCGCGGCGTACACGGGATCGAGCGCGTGCTCGGCGTCGATGAAGGCCACGATGCCGCCCATGGCCTGGGCTTCGGCGATGATCTGGAGCGCGAGCGTCGTCTTGCCGCTCGACTCGGGGCCGTACACCTCGATGACGCGGCCGCGCGGAACGCCGCCGATGCCAAGCGCCGCGTCGAGCGGCAGCGCACCGGTCGGAATCGCCCCGATGTTGAGGTCGTGGCCGCCCTCGCCGAACTTCATGATGGAGCCCTTGCCGAACTTGGTCTCGATCTGGTCGGTGGTCAGCTTGAGCATCTTCGATTTTTCTTCGTTCATGCGGTTCCTTCTCTTCCTGCCGCGAGCGCCAAGGACGCGGAGCGTTTGCTGCTTACCATTATACGAACATATGTTTGTCGGTCAAGCATTTTCGCGAAAGAAGCTTGCAACCCCAGTATAACGCCGCCGCATCACGTCCCGATGGCGCGCGTCCGACGCGCAGCACCCTTCGATCCAGCGCGTTTCCCATGCCGAAGGCACGCGGTTTCCACGTTTCCTGCCAGCCGATCCAACGCGGTTTCCACGCGGCTCTCGCGCGGTCCCCGCGCGGTTCTAGCGTGCTTCCAGCGCCTCGAGCGCGAACTCGAGCGCCGCGCGCACGGTGAGCAGGCGCACCTCGTCGCGGGTTCCGGGGAAATGGCAGCAGCGCGCGCAGGTGAGGGCCGCGTCGGCGCGGCCGATCCACACGGTGCCCACCGGCTTGCCCGGCTCGGCCCCGCCCGGCCCGGCGATGCCCGTCACCGACACCGCCACGTCGCACGCGAGTGCGCGCCGGGCGCCCTCGGCCATGGCGCACGCCGTCTCCTCGCTGACCGCCCCGCACAGGGCGAGCGTCTCGCGGCCCACGCCCAGCACGTCGCGCTTCACGTCGGAGGAGTAGCTGACGATGCCGCCGCGCACGACGTCCGAGCTGCCCGGCACGTCGGTGAGCGTCGCGGCGATGAGGCCGCCCGTGAGGCTCTCGGCCGTGCCGACGGTCTTGCCCGCCGCGCGCGCCGCCTCCAGCACGCGCCCGGCCAGCTCGTCGAGCGCCTCGGGCGCGATGCCCGCGGCCTCCTCGGCGCCGAGCGCGCGCTCCCCCGCCCCGTCGGCCGCATCCGCTTCCGGTGCCGCCTCTCCGGCGGCCGCGGCCGCGCGCTTCGCGCGCTTGCCCGACGGCGTGAACCCGAGGATCTCCTTCGCCTTCACGAAGTAGTCGAGCATCGAGATGATGGTGAGCGCCACCGCGATGAGCATGGCCAGCCACGACACGAGGTACAGCGGGTTGTGCAGCACGCCCTCGGGGTCGGCGATGACCACGCTGTCCTTGATGATGAACAGCACGATGGCGACGATCTGCGTGACCGTCTTCGCCTTGCCGTACCAGCTGGCCGCGATGACCACGCCCTGGCTGGCCGCCACCATGCGGATGCCCGAGACGATGAACTCGCGCGTGAGGATGACGAGCGCCACCCACGAGGGCAGCACGCCCAGCTCGATGAGCGCGAGCAGCGCCGCCGCCACGAGGATCTTGTCGGCCAAAGGATCGATGAACTTGCCGAAGTTCGTCACCTCGCCGCGGCTGCGGGCCAGGTACCCGTCGAGGCCGTCGGTGGCGGCCAGCAGGATGAAGATGCCGGCGGCGATCCACGACTTCGACGCCTCGGCGTCGGGCCAGAACGGGAAGTACTCCGGCCAGGGGCTGATGATGGCCACCACGAACACCGGCACGAGGCAGATGCGCAGCAGCGTCACCACGTTCGCCGGCGTCCACAGCTTCTCGTGGACGGGACCTTGCGTCATCGCGCTCACTCCCCTTCCATCTCGTAGAGCAGCGTGTCGGCGATGCGCACGCGGCGCACCTCGCCCGGCTCGCCCGCGGCGAGGTAGGTGACGCCGTCCACCTCGGGCGCCTGGCACATGGCGCGCCCGAACAGCTGGCCGTCCTCCTCGAAGCCCTCCACGAGCACGTCCATCTCGCGCCCGACGCGCGCGGCGATGCGCGGACAGCACACGGCGTCGGCCAGGTCGCGCAGGCGCTGAGCGCGGTCGGCCTTCTCGTCCTCGTCCACCTGGTCGGGCAGGTCGTAGGCGCGCGTGCCCTCCTCGCGCGAGTACGGGAACACGCCCACGTAGTCGAACAGCCCCTCCTCGACGAAGGAGCACAGGTCCTCGAACTGCTCGTCGGTCTCGCCCGGGAAGCCCGCGATGAGCGTCGTGCGCAGCGTGGCGTCCGGCACGTGCGCGAGCACGCGCTCGATGAGCGCCAGGAACTCCTCGCGCGAGCCCGTGCGGTTCATGGCGCGCAGGATGCCCGCGTCGACGTGCTGCAGCGGGATGTCGAAGTAGTCGCACACGTTCGCATGCCCGGCCACGGCGTCGAGCAGCTCGTCGGTGAGGCCCTCCGGCTGGATGTACATGACGCGGAACCACGTCTGCGGGAACTCCTCGGCCAGCGCGGACACGAGCGCCGCCAAAGACGACGGCTCCTCGAAGTCGGCGCCCCAGCGCCCCGTGTCCTGAGCGATGAGCACGATCTCGCGCGCACCGGCCGCCACCTGGGCGGCAACGTCGGCGCGCACGTCGTCGAGCGGGAAGCTGCGGTAGCGGCCGCGGATGTACGGGATGGTGCAGTACGTGCAGAACCGGTCGCACCCGTCGGAGATCTTCACGTAGGCCGACACGGCGCCCGGCAGGGCTGCGGGCGCCTCGGCGCCCTCCGCAAGCCCGTCGAGCCCCAGCGCGTCGGCCACGACGGCGGCGATGTCGTCCTCGCGGCTGCACGGCACGAACGCGCGCGCCTCGGTCAGCTCGCCGGCCAGGTCGTCGCCGTAGCGCGCGGGCATGCACCCGGCCACGATGAGCGCGGCGCCGGCTGCCACGTTGGGCAGCCCCGCCACGTCGAAGATGGCCTCGAGGCTCTCCTCCGTGGCGCTCTGGATGAACGAGCAGGTGTTGACCACCACGGCGTCGGCGCAGGCCGGATCGTCCTCGATCGAGAATCCCGCCTGCACGAGCCGCGCGCGCATGTGCGCCGTGTCCGCTTCGTTCTTCGCGCATCCCAGCGTGACGAAGGCGACGCGGGACGCGACGGGCGCCGCGTCAGATGAGCGTGTCATAATGGCGCGACCGCCCTAGCGGTAGTTGACGAACTGGAGCGGCTGGCCGTAATCGTTGCCCTTGAGGAACGCGATGACCTCCTGCAGCGCATCGCGCGACGGCGAGCTGACGCGCAGCTTGTCGCCTTCGATCTGCACCTTCACCTTGAACTTCTCGGCCTTGATGTCCTTGTTGATCTTGCCGGCCACGTCCTTCTCGATGCCTTCGACGATGGTGGCCTTCTGGCGCACGCTCTGGCCGGCGGCCGCCTCGGGCTCGGCCCACTGCACGGCGGCCAGGTCGATGCCGCGGCGGATGAGCTTCGAGCCGATGACGTCGATGACCTGCTTGGCCACGAAGTCGGCCGGGGCCGCCACCGTCATGGTCTTGTTCGCCTTGTCGAGCGAGATCTCGGCGCCCGAGTCCTTCAGGTCGTAGCGTTGGGCGAGCTCCTTCTTCGCTTGCTGGAAGGCGTTGTCCACTTCCTGCATGTCGACCGTGGACACGACGTCGAAGCTGGATTCCTTGGCCATGAGCGTTCCTTTCCGTGCGACGCGGCCCGCGCTTGCGGGCCGCCCGAATTTTCGTTTGCTCACAGCATAGCGCATTTTCGCGCTCAGACCGGCAATTTCAGAGGCGCTCCACGACGAGCGGGCGCCCTCGACCGGCGGGTTTCCTACGCCCCGGTCGAGCCGTCGTCCGTTCCCGTGCCCGCATCCGCGTCTCCCGCGTCGGCGCTGCCCGCGTCCTTCTTCTTCGCGTCCGGATGGTCTTCGTACCACTGATCCAAGTAGGCGTCGAAGTCCACCGTGGCCATCGGCATGCCGCTCGCGTCGGAGCCGTCGAAAGCGACCGCCTCGCCGTCCGCGGTGATGGTCACGCCGTCGCTCGCCCAGGCCGCGAACGTCCACACGTCGCCCTCGGCGAGCTCGACCGTCTCCTCCTCGCCGCCCGAGAACATGCTCTCCGTCGCCACGCCGTCCTGCGTGATGACCGCGTACACGGGGGTGTTCTTCGCGATCGAGTACGTCACCTTCAGGGTCGTCGGCGCGGTTTCCGCGGGCGCGGCCTGCGGCTGGGAGTTCTCGCCGTCGCCGTCCGTGCCGCTGCCGTCCTTCGTCGGATCGGTGACGCCCGTCACCGGCAGCTTCGTCAGATCGTCGTTCGAAGCGCCGCCGGCGTTGCCGAACACCAGCACGAGCACCACGATGAGCAGCACGAGGATCACGCCGCCGGCGATGATGAACGGCAGCTTCGACTGCACGACGCTCGAGGCCTTCGGCCCGGCGTAGAAGTTCGTGTACTCGGCGTTCGGCAGCGCCGCATGGCGGCTGGGGTGCGTGCGGTCCTCGGAGTAGAGGCGCCCTGCCCCGCCGCCGCGCGTGCCGTAGTCGCGGCCGTAGTCGCGCCGATCGTCGTACATGGTGCGCCCGAGCGCGTTCTGCCGCGGGGGGCGCTCGTCGGCCTGCTGCGCGGGGCGGGCGCCCTGGCGCGCGGACGAGCGCGCGGTGCGCGACGTGCCGCCCATGTCGAAGCCCGAGGGCTGCGCGTCGTTGCGGGCGCGTCCCACCTGGTAGGCGTAGGCCTCGTCCAGGTACATGCGCGTCATCTCGGTGGGGTTGAGGCCCACGAGGCGCGCGTAGGCGTTCACCATGTTGCGCGCGTAGCCGCGCGGGGGCATGCGCGAGAAGTCGTCCTCCTCGATGGCGCGGAGGATGTCGGGCCGGATGCGGAGCCGCCGCGCGGCCGTCGCGAGGTCGTAGCCCTTGCGCTCGCGGGCCTCTCTCAAAATGGTTCCGAATGTCACCTGCGCCACCTCGTCACTCCTCCGGGCTCGCCGCGTCGTGCGCCTCGAAGGCCTTCAACGTCTCGAGCTCCATGGCGTCCACGAGCACTTCGCGGGGCTTGCTGCCGTTCGGCGGTCCCACGACGCCCTTTTCCTCCAGCATGTCCATTATACGCCCAGCGCGCGAATAGCCCACCTTGAGGCGGCGCTGGATGTTCGAGGTTGATCCGAGGCCGCTCGACACCACGATGTCGGCCGCCTCCCAGATGAGCGGGTCGTCGTCGGAGACGCCGCCGCCCGAGCCGTCGGGCTGCGACGCGCCCAGCGTGATGAGGTTCGTCTGCAGGATCTCGGAGTGGTACTCGGGCTCGCCCTGGTCCTTGAGCATGGCCACCACGGCGTTGATCTCGTCCTCCGACACGTAGCAGCCCTGGATGCGCTGCGGCCGGGCGAACTCGGGCTTCGACAGCAGCAGGTCGCCCAGGCCGATGAGGTTCTCGGCGCCCGGCGTGTCGAGGATGACGCGGCTGTCGATGCCGCTGGCCACGTTGAACGAGATGCGGTTCGTGATGTTGGCCTTGATGAGGCCCGTCACGACGTTCGTGGACGGGCGCTGCGTGGCCACGATGAGGTGGATGCCGGCCGCGCGCGCGAGCTGCGCGATGCGGCTGATGGAGAACTCGACTTCCTTGCCCACGTTCATCATGAGGTCGGCCAGCTCGTCGATGATGATGACGAGATAGGGCAGCTCGGCGCCCATCTCGCCGGCGGGCGGCTCCTCGCCGGCCTCGACAGCCCTCTGCTGGGCGGCGATCTCGGCCTGCACCTTCGCGTTGTACTGGCCGATGTTGCGGGCGCCCACCTTCGAGAACACCTTGAGGCGGCGCTCCATCTCGGCCACGCCCCACGACAGCGCGCTGGCCGCCTCGCGCGGCTCGGTGACCACGGGGACGTACAGGTGCGGGATGCCGTTGTAGGGCGTGAACTCCACGCGCTTCGGGTCGATCATGATGAAGCGCACCTCGGAGGGCGTGGCGCGCATGAGGATGGACATGATCATGGCGTTGATGGCCACCGACTTGCCCGAGCCCGTGGTGCCGCCGATGAGCAGGTGGGGCATCTTCGCGAGGTCGGAGATGATGGAGCGGCCCTCGACGTCCTTGCCGATGACGATCTGCAGCGGGCCCTCGGTGGCGTCCTTGATGACGTCGCCGAGCAGCACGCTTTGGCGCGAGCGGTTCGGCACTTCGATGCCGACGTAGTTCGTGCCGGGGATGGGCGCGAAGATGCGCACGCCCGGCGCGGCCAGCGCGAGCGCGATGTCCTGCTCGAGCGCCGTGATGCGGCTCACGCGCACGCCGGCGGGCAGGTCCACCTTGAACAGCGTCACGGTGGGGCCCGCGACCCAGCCCACGACCTCGGCCATGATGGCGAAGCTCTCGAGCGTCTCCTGGAGGCACGCGGCGGTGTCGGCCAGCTCGGCGTCGGAGGCCTTGTCCTTCTTGGAGTTCTTCGACACGGCCAGCAGGTCGGCGGGCGGCAGCACGAAGCCGTCCGCCGGGCTCGGCGCGGCCAGGGGCGTGGAGCTGGCCGACGACTTGGGGGCCGACGAAGGGCCGACGTCCTTGTCGTGCTTGCGGCCGAGCTTGCGCGTGAGCGCCTGCGGGGCCTCGCCCACCGCCTCCTCCGCGGCGGATGCGCGGCCGCCGATGACCTGCGTGGCCAGCGACTGCGACGCGCGGCGGGGCTTGCTCGGACGGGCCTTCGCGGCGTCCTTGGCGCGCGGCAGGACGTTCGTCGCGCCCGCCTCCACCACCTCGCCGGTCGTGGGCACCACGGGCACCTTCGCGCCTCCTTCGCGCCTCACGCGGGCGTAGGGCGGCGCGGCCAGCACGCCGCCGTCGCCCTCCTCGCCGACGAGCGCCCGGCGCGCGTCCTGCACGCGCTCGACGAGCTTCGACACCGAGAACCCGATGATCACGAGCCCGGCCAGGATGACGCCGACCATGACGATGCACGACACCACCTGCCCGAACAGGCTGAGGCCCACCCACGCGATGCCGGCGCCCACGTAGCCGCCGCGCGCGACGAGCTCGTCGGCCAGGAACAGCCGGTCGGTGGCGTCGGGCGCGGACTCGGGCGTGAACAGGGCCAGCATGGTGAGCACGGCCACGAAGATCATCACGAGGCCCACGGCCACGCGCAGCGGCACGCGCTCGCGGTCGAAGCGCGCGAGGAAGCTGGCGCCGATGACCAGCAGGAAGAACGGCAGCAGATAGGCGCCCAGGCCCAGCGTGAGGTGGAGCGCCGACGAGACGAACGAGGTGACCACGGCGTTCGTGGGCAGCACCGCCGCCACGAACAGCACGACGGCGAGCACGGCGAACGCCACGCCCGTGATGTCGCGGCGCGTGCGCTCGTCGAACAGGCGGGGCTCCTCCGCCGCCTGCGCGCGGGAGCCCTTGGCCTGCTTCGCCCGCTTTTCGGCGGGAGAGGCCGCCTTGCCCTTCGATTTCGCCGCGGAAGACGGTTTCGGCTTCGCGGTGCTGGATGACTGTCGGGCCACGCCCTACTCCTTTATGCTGCGTTTGATCTGCGTTTCATGAGTTCGTTTCGGCCGATGGCACGGCCGCATGCGCCCATAAGGTGCATGCGGCCATTATAGCTTAAACCTCGAGCAAGTTCACAATCACCATGGGGCGGGTTTTCGTGCGCTCCCACAGCAGCGACAGCAGGGCGTCGCGCCCGGCCTTCTTCCACTCCTTCTGGCCGCCGCCCTTGCCCATGGCGCGCCCGAGGGCGCTCTTCACGGTGTTCTGCGCGTCGCGCACGAGGAAGTCGTCGTCGCCGCCCGTGATGCCGTGCATCTCGATCTGCACGCTGCCCACCACGTTCTTGCCCTTCGGCGACACCGCGGCGGCGATGGCCGCGAAGCCCTGCGAGCCCAGCGCGTTGCGCTCGTCCAGCACGCCCTGCGACGTGTCGCCCACCGACAGGCCGTCCACGAACACGATGCCGCTCTGCACGGTCTCGCCGCGGACGACGCCGTTCGACGTCAGCTCGAGGCTCTCGCCGTTCTCGCAGATGAACACGTTGTCGGCCGGCACTCCCGTGGCCTCGGCCAGGCGGGCGTGGGCGCGCAAGTGCGTCGCCTCGCCGTGCACCGGCATGAACGCCTTGGGCTTCACGATGCTCAGCACCAGCTTGAGCTCCTCGGCGCCGGCATGGCCCGACACGTGCACGCGGGCGCGGTTCTTGTCGTACACGTCCGCGCCGATCTTCGCCAGGCCGTTGATGACGCGTGTGACCGCCTTCTCGTTGCCCGGCACCGGCGTGGCCGACACGATGACCGTGTCGCCCTCGTCCATGGTGATGGTGCGGTGCTCGCCGTTGGCGATGCGGGCCAGCGCCGAGAGCGGCTCGCCCTGGCTGCCCGTGCACATGATGACCACCTGCTCGGGCGGGATGCCCTTGAGGTCGTAGGCGTCGATGAGGTCGGTGTCGCTGATGCTGAGGTAGCCCAGGCGGCGCGCGATGTCGGTGTTCTGGATCATCGAGCGGCCCGTGACCACCACCTTGCGGCCGTTGGCCACCGCCGCGTCGCAGATCTGCTGCATGCGGTGGATGTGGCTGGCGAACGACGCGATGATGACGCGCCCCTTCGCCTGCGCGATGATCTTCGCCAGCTCCTTGCCCACCTCGGCCTCCGACGGCGTGAAGTTGGGGTTCTGCGCGTTCGTGGAGTCGCTCATCATGAGGTCGACGCCGATCTCGCTGAACTTCGACAGCGCGCCGAAGTCGGTGTTCACGCCGTCGATGGGCGTCTGGTCCAGCTTGAAGTCGCCCGTGTGCAGGACGTTTCCGGCCGGGCTCTGGAAGAACACGCCCACGGCGCCCGGGATGGAGTGGTTCACGGCGAAGAACTCGGCCGTGAAGCAGCCCAGCTTGATCTGGTCGCCGGGCTTGATCTCCACGAGCTTGGCGTTCTTGATCTTGTGCTCGGCGAACTTGCCCTCGATGAGGCCGAGCGTCATCTTCGTGCCGTAGATGGGCACGTTGCGATCGAGGTCCTTCATGAGGTACGGCAGCGTGCCGGTGTGGTCCTCGTGGCCGTGCGTGATGATGATGCCGCGCAGCTTGTCGGCGTTCTCGAGCACGTAAGTGTAGTCGGGCAGGATGAGGTCGACGCCCGGATGGTTGTCGTCGGGGAACATGAGGCCGGCGTCGTCGAGGATCATGTCGCCCTTGCACTCGAAGGCCGTCATGTTCTTGCCGATGGCGTCGAGGCCTCCGAGCGGGATGATCTTGAGCGTGGCGTTCGGATCCTTCTTCGGCGAGGCGAAGCTGCGCCGCGCGCTCTGGTCGTTGCGGTCCGCCGGGCGCTGGCCCCCCTGGGAGGTCTGCTCGCCCTTCGTCAGCTGCGGGCGCTTGTGCTCGAGCTGCACGTGCTTGTACGTGCGCGTCTTCTTGTTGTTCTGGCCGTTTTGGCCGGCGTTCTGGCCGCTTTCGCCGCCACCGTTCGCGCGGGGCGCTTTCTCACCCTTGCGCGGGGTCCCGCCGGTGCGGTTCTCCGTGCGTGCGCGATCGCTTCCGCGCTGAGCGCGCGGGTTCTTCTCTTCCATGTCGTTCCTTTTTCTCGGGCGACGGGGGGCGCATATGCGAGGAGCCGGGGTATCCCGGCTGGTCTCGCCGCAGGTGGAAATCCGTTCGCACCTGCAAGCCCGCACATCGCGGTTATGTCATGCACCGCTTCACGCGATGCTTCGGTCCTTGCTTGCGAAACCGCTTGGGCGCAGCGCTCGCGCGCGGCGTCCAAGCGGTTTCGGCGGTCGCGCTCACGCGTCGAGCACGCCCACTTCGCGCATGGTGGCGGCCAGGCGCTCGGACTGCTCGGGCGTGGCGTCCACGAGCGGCAGGCGCACGCCGCCCACGGGGAAGCCCAGCAGCTTGAGCGCTTCCTTGACGAGGATGGGGTTCGAGGTTTCGAACAGCCCCGTCATGAGCGGCATCAGGCGCTCGTTGGCCGCCGCGGCGGCCTCCCAGTCGCCGGCCGCGCACAGATCCACGATCTCCTTCATGCGCGCCGGAGACACGTTGCCGATGGTGGAGATGACGCCGGTGCCGCCGAGCTTCATGATGTCGAACGTGGCGGCGTCGTCGCCGGAGTACACGGCGAAGCCCTCGGGAGCGCCGTCGACGATGGCCTTGATCTGGTCCATCTTGCCCGACGCCTCCTTCACGGCCACGACGTTGGCGCAGTCGTGCGCGAGGCGCAGCGTGGTGTCGGCTTCCATGTTCACCACGCAGCGGCCCGGGATGTTGTACAGGATGATGGGCAGCTCGACCGCGTCGGCGATGGTGCGGAAGTGCTGGTACATGCCCTCTTGCGGGGGCTTGTTGTAGTAGGGCACCACGCACATGAAGCCGTCGACGCCGAGCTCTTGCACATCGCGGGCGAAGTTCACCGTGTCGGCCGTGCAGTTGTCGCCGACGTTCGCGATGACGGGCACGCGGTCGCCCACGGCCTCCACCACGGCGCGGAACAGCTCCATCTTCTGCGGGTAGAACACGGTCGGGCTCTCCCCCGTCGTGCCGTTGATGATGAGGGAGTCGCTGCCGCCGTCGACGAGGCGCGCGGCGAGCGCCTGAGCCTTGTCGAGATCGAGCTCGCGATTCCCATCGAAGGGCGTGACCATGGCCGGGATCATTCGGCCGAACCGGGGCTGCGACATGCTCTGACTCCTCACCTTCCACGCGCGCCGCCGAGTGCCGAGCGCGCATCCATCGTACACGAACAAGTGCCTGAACGGCTATTATGACACGAGACGGGCCGTCAGGCCATGAAGTTCTCCAAACCTACAACGAGTCCCTCGCACGAGCCCACGCTGCGGATGCCCAGCAGCACGCCCGGCATGTACGACGTGCGCTCCCACGAGTCGTGGCGGATGGAAAGCGTCTGGCCCAGCGAGCCGAAGATCACTTCCTGGCTGGCCACGTAGCCCATCGAGCGCACCGAGTGCACGGGGACGCCGTCCACGAGCGCGCCGCGCGCGCCCTCGGCGCCCTCGATCTCGGTCTCCTTGCCCGGCGCCTCGCTCGCGCGGCCGTCGCGCGCCTCGGCGATGATCTGCGCCGTGCGCACCGCGGTGCCCGAGGGGGCGTCCTTCTTGTTGCAGTGGTGGAACTCGATGACCTCGGCCTCCGGGAAGTACGGCGCCGCCGCCTTCGCGAACTCCATCATGAGCACCGCGCCCGTCGTGAAGTTCGGCGCGTAGAACAGGCACGTGCCCGCCGGTGCGAGCGCGGCCAGCTCCTCGAGCGTCTCGTTCGACAGGCCCGTCGTGCCCACCACGCAGTCGATGCCGGCGGGAAGGGCCTCGCGCAGGTTGTCGGCGACCACGGAGGGCTGGGTGAAGTCCACGAGCACGTCGAACGCCCACGACTCGAGCGCCGCCGCCACCGTCGGGTACACGGGGAAGTCGACCTCGGGCCTATGCGGGTCGATGCCGCATGCGAGCTCCATGTCGTCCGCCGCGCGCACCGTGTCGCACACGGTCCTGCCCATGCGGCCCGCGCATCCCGCAACTGCCACCTTGATCATCGCTACCTGCCTTTCGCTTCGTTACCGTGCGTATCCTACCACGTCGAAGGCGGGGTTTGCGCGCCCGTTACCCGGTCGGCACGATTTGTCCGGGCAACGTCGCCCCCGCAACGACGAAGGGGCCGCGCGCGGCCCCTTCGCAATCAACCTTGCAGCGCGTGCGCGCCGGAATCGCTACGCGTCGTGGCGACGGCGCGGCGTGCGGCCGCCGTTGCCCTCGCGCCCGCTGCGGCCCGGACGGTTGTCGCGGCCGCCGTTGCGGTCGCCGCGATCCCCGCGGTCGCTGCGCTCGCGACGCTCGCCGCTGGGGGCGGAGCCTTCGGGAGCGTCGGGCTTGTCGAGGCGGTCGAGCGAGATCTTGCCCGTCTTCGGGTCCACCTCGAGCACTTCCACCTTGATGACGTCGCCGAGGTTCAGCACGTCCTCCACCTTGCCGACGCGGCCGTTGGCCACGCGGGAGATGTGCAGCAGGCCGTCCTTGCCGGGGGTCAGCTTGACGAACGCGCCGAAGTCCTTGATGCCCACGACCTCGCCATCGAACTGCTCGCCCACCTCGGGCTCCTTCACGATGCCGAGGATCATGGCCTTCGCGGCCTCGCCGGCCGGGCCCTCGATGGCGGCGATGTGGATGGTGCCGTCTTCCTCGATGTTGATGCTGGCGCCCGTCTCCTCCTGGATGCCGCGGACGACCTTGCCGCCCGAGCCGATGACGTCGCGGATCTTGTCCACCGGGATGTGGATGGTCTCGATGCGCGGCGCGAACTCGGAGAGCTCCTCGCGCGGCGCGGAGATGGTCTCCAGCATGGCGCCGAGGATGTGGGCGCGGCCTTCGCTGGCCTGCTTGAGCGCGCGGGCGAGGATCTCGACGGACAGGCCGCGGGCCTTGTTGTCCATCTGCAGGGCGGTGATGCCCTTCTCCGTGCCGCACACCTTGAAGTCCATGTCGCCGAGGAAGTCCTCGATGCCCTGGATGTCGGAGAGGATGACCACGTCGTCGCCCTCCTTGATGAGGCCCATGGCGATGCCCGACACGGGCGCCTTGATGGGCACGCCGGCGTCCATGAGGGCCAGCGTGGAGCCGCAGGTGGAGGCCATGGACGACGAGCCGTTCGACTCGAGGACCTCGGACACCACGCGGATGGCGTAGGGGAACTCGTCCTCGCTCGGCAGCACCGGGAGCAGCGCGCGCTCGGCGAGGGCGCCGTGGCCGATCTCGCGGCGCTTCGGGGCGCCCATGCGGCCGGTCTCGCCCGTGCAGTACGGCGGGAAGTTGTACTGGTGCATGTAGCGCTTGCCCTCGGCGGGGTCGATGGTGTCGAGGCGCTGCCATTCGTTCAGCATGCCGAGCGTGCAGACGGAGAGCGCCTGCGTCTGGCCGCGCTGGAACAGGCCCGAGCCGTGCACGCGGGGCAGGTAGCCCGGCACGATGTACAGCGGGCGGATGTCCTCCGGACGGCGGCCGTCGGCGCGCTCGCCCGTCTCGATGACCATGGCGCGCATGGCCTTCTTCTCGAGCTTCTTGAGCTCGGCGGCGATGTCGCCCTTCCAGGCGGCGCGCTCCTCGTCGGAGAACTGCTCCTCCTTGATGCGGGCCTTGAGCTCCTCCACCTTGCCCATGCGCGACAGCTTGTCGGCGTCGTGCAGCGCGGCGGACATCTCGGCCATGAACGGCGCGACGCGCTCGGCGATGGCCGGGTCGGCGACGTGGATGGGCCACTCGCGGGGCTCGATGTTCGCGCGCTCGAGGAAGCGCTGCTGGACCTCGCAGAACGCGGCGATGGCCTCCTGGCCGAACGTCATGGCGGCCAGCATGTCCTCTTCGGATATCTCGTCGGCGCCCGCCTCCACCATGGAGATGTAGTCGGCCGTGCCGGCGATGGTCAGCTCGAGGTCCGAGTTCTCGGACTCCTCGAACGTGGGGTTCACGATGAACTCGCCCGTCTCGACGTCGCGGCCGATGCGCACGCAGGCGGCGGGACCGTCGAAGGGAGCCGCGCCCAGCATGAGGGCCGCGCTGGCGCCCATGACGCAGACGGTGTCGGGCGGGTTGATGCTGTCGACGACGAGCGTCGTGCACACGACGTGCACCTCGCGCTTGAAGCCGTCGGCGAAGCCGGGGCGGATGGGACGGTCCACCATGCGGGCCGTCAGCGTGCCCTTGTCGGAGGGACGCGCCTCGCGCTTGAGGTAGCCGCCCGGGATGCGGCCGACCGCGTACATCTTCTCGATGAAGTCGACCGTGAGGGGGAAGAAGTCGTAGTCCTTCTCCTCCTTCGAGATGACGGCCGTGACGAGCACGGTCGTGTCGCCCTGCGTGACGACGACCGCGCCGGTCGCCTGCTTGGCGAGCTCGCCAGTCTCCAAACGGTACTGCTTTCCGTACAGTTCGAAGGATTCGACGATTTTTTCCATATGTTGCTTTCTTTCTCTTCACCTGAACGGCCCTAGTGCCGCTCAGCTTCTTCGGCGCCGGGGTACTTACCGTTCCCCCGCCGCCGCGAGCGGATGCGCCCTTGCGTCCCGCCCGCCGTCTATGTAAAAGCCCGCCAAGGCGGGCTTTCATACGCTAGATGGTGTCGCGAATGCCGAGCTGCTTGATGAGCGTACGGTACTCCTCGATGTTGCGGTTCTTGATGTACTTCAGAAGACCGCGACGCTTGCCGAGGAGCATCATGAGGCCTCGGCGGGTGTGGTTGTCCTTCTTGTGCACCTTGAGGTGCTCGGTGAGGTTGCGGATGCGCTCGGTGAGGATCGCCACCTGAACCTCGGGACTGCCGGAATCGCCTTCGCCCTTGCCGAATTCCTTGACGAGCTCGGCGGTGCGCTCCTTGCTGATGCTGAGTTTGCTGGCCATGTGCTATTCCACCTTTCGTGCGCAGCGCCTCGTTCGGGGCGCCGCTCCCTGCACGCCTGCCCGGCCCGGGCCCGCGTGCGTCGTATGCGCGTCCCTCTGAGTGGGCATGCGGTGAACATGCGGACCAAGCGGAACGTGCCTGCGTTTTCGCAGCCCGCCTATTGTAGCGGCAAGCGGCGCGCGCGGCAAGCGGGCGACGGGGCGCCCACAGGTTCCGCACAAAGCGCCGACGATCCGTTGCCGCCCCGCCATCAGGACAGACGCAGCTCCATGAACACGTCGGCCATCGGGTTGCCGCCGTAGCGGTCGATGTCGCGGAAGCCCAGGCGCCGGTAGAGCGCGATGGCGTTCGCGCTCGTGGAGACGGTGTCGAGGCGCACGGCGTCGTACCCCCGCTCGCGCGCGAAGGCGACGGCGCGCTCGGCGAGGCGCCGGCCCCAGCCCCGGCCCTGCAGGCGCTCGAACACGAACAGCGTCTTCAGCTCGCAGGTCCGCGCGTCGAGCGCGCGCACGCCCGCGCATCCCACGACCTCGCCGCCGTCCTCGACGAGGCACCAGAGCGCCTCGTACGCCTCCTCGATGCGCATCAGGTGCGCATGGCGCCCCTCCGGGTCGAACGAGCGCCCCGACTCGGGCAGGCAGCGGCCGAGGAAGGCGAACAGCGCCTCGTTGAGCGGCGGCTCGTAGGCGACGAGCTCGATCATAGTACAGCTCCTTCTTTCCGGCACCGGTGCGGGGTTGCGCGGGGCCGCGTCACGAGCGCGCCACGCTGGGGCCTTGGGGGATCCAGATGGTGAACGAGGTGAGGCCGGCGTCGCTCGAAGCGTAGATGTCGCCGCCGTGGGCGCGGGCGATCTCGCGGGAGATGGCGAGGCCGAGGCCCGCGCCGCCCGCCTGCGACCCGCGCGACTCGTCGGCGCGGTAGAACTTCTCGAACACGCGCTCGAGGTGCTGCGGCGACAGCTCGCGGCCCTGGTCGCTCACCGTGAGCTCCCACCACACGAAGCCGTCGGCCGCCGTCACGAGGCCCGTGCGCACCTTCACGTCCGTCTCGGGGTCGGCGTAGGCCACCGCGTTCTTGATGACGTTGTTGAGCACGCGCGCCACGCGACCCGCGTCGGCGAACACCGACAGCTCGGCCGGCCCCTCGTAGACCAGCTCGAGGCGGCGCCCCTCGGCCAGCGGGAAGAACTCGTCCATCACCTGGTTCACGAACAGCGCGCCGTCGAAGCGCGAGCGCTCGATGGGGATGGCCTGCAGGTTGTAGCGCGTGATCTCGAAGAACTCGTCGAGCAGCTCCTCGAGCCGGTAGGCCTTGTCCAGCGTGATGTTCGTGTAGCGGGCGCGCACGTCGAGCGGCAGGTCGGGCGACTCCTCGAGCAGCGTGAGGTAGCCGATGATGGAGGTGAGCGGCGTCTTGATGTCGTGCGCCAGGTACACCACCAGCTCGTTCTTGCGCTCCTCGGCCGCCTTCGCGGCGCGCTCGTTCTGCTCGGAGGCGGCCTTGATGGTGTTGAGCGCCATGGCGGTGGGCGCCAGCTCGCTCGGCAGCATGACGGGGCCGTCGCTCTTCGCCAGGATGTCGGACATCGAGTCGAGCAGCAGGTCGAAGTAGCGCAGGCCCCGGTTGATGCCCGAGCGCACCACGAGCACGATGCCCAGCACGAAGCCGATGGCCGAGCATATCATGAACGTGCTGGCGAGCATCGTGTGCAGCGTGTAGTTGTAGTCGAGCAGCTCGTAGACGGCGTTCGACACGGTCGAGCCGAACACGGTCATGAAGCCGCCGTACAGCACGAGGTATATGACCATGAACAGGATGACGTTCACCACCGTCCGGCGCAGGATGGCGTTCGAGAGCCGCTTCGTCTGGTCGATCCGCGCCTGGGAGCGCGCAGGTGCCTCCATAGCTTCCTCCTCCTAGCCCAGCTTGTAGCCGACGCCCCACACCGTTTCGACGAACTCCTGGGACGAGTCGACGGCGGCCAGCTTCTTGCGCAGATGGCGGATGTGCACCATCACCGTGTTGTTGCTCTGGGCGTTGGCCTCCTCGCCCCACACCGCCTCGAACAGGTCGCGCGAGGCCACGGGATGGCCGCTGTCGCGCATGAGGCAGGCGAGGATGGCGAACTCCTTCGGCGTGAGGCAGAGCGGCTCGCCGTGCAGCGTGGCCGCGTAGGCGCTCTCGTCGAGCGCGATGCCGCCGCACTCGAGCACGCCCTGGTCGGCCGCCTTCCCCGCGTCGGCCGCCGCGCTGCGGCGCAGGCGCGCGCGGACGCGGGCGACGAGCTCGCGGGGCTTGAACGGCTTCACCACGTAGTCGTCGGCCCCCAGCTCGAAACCCACCACCTTGTCGATCTCCTCGTCCTTCGCCGTGAGGAAGATGATGGGCGCCGAGCTCGTGCGCCTGAGCTCGCGGCAGCAGGCGAACCCGTCCATGCCGGGCATCATGATGTCGAGGATGACGAGGTCGAAGGGCTCGCCCGCCTGCTCGGCCAGCAGGTCGGCCGCCGCGTAGAACACCGAGGGGGAGAACCCCGCCTCCACGAGCAGCTGCCCCACCAAGTCGGCGATGGCCTGCTCGTCGTCGCACACGGCGATGCGCATCTTCGATTCCACGCGTTCCTCCTCGCTCGTCTTCGCGCCCGGCCGGGCGCGCCGGGCGCCCTGCGCCCTCCGTCTCGTGCCATTGTATAAGCCTCCGCGCGCGCCCGAGCCCCTGACAAGGCAAGATTAAGGAAAACTTAAGCAATCGGTTGACGTTTCTTCTGGGACGGGGCGGGCGCGTCCGAGGGATACTTGACGGCGAGGACGGCGCGCTGCGAGCGGGCCGGAGGTCGTCCGGGGCAGCGCCTCGGACGACGCCTCGCCATCCCTGTATCCGACGCTTTCGAGGAGGCTCCCATGCCGTACACGAATTCCTTCGACGCGAGATCGCATCCGAGCCGCCAGGCCTACCGCGCGCAGCCGACCCGCCGCATGGTCGCTCCCCCGAACCGCGCCTACGCCGCACCCGGCGCGCACCGCATCCGCGCGCGCACGCCGGGGCAGCTCGCCGTCGTGCTCGTGCTGCTGGCGGCCCTCGGCGGCGCCTGCTGGTACGCCGTGAGCACCCTGACGGGCGTCGTCGTCGGCGCGCAGGCGGGCGGGACCTCCTCCTCCGAGCCGCAGTCCACGCCGCAGAGCGCCTGGAAGGCCGGCGAGGTGCCGGCGCTGTACCAGCGCGACCCCGCCTGGGCGAGCGCCGCCTACGCCGGGGACTCGTTCGGCACGACGGGCTGCGGGCCCACGTGCCTGACGATGGTGTACGTCGCACTGACCGGCCGCACCGACATGACCCCGGCCGACATGGGCGCGTTCTCCGAGCGCCTCGGCTGCGCCACGCCCGACGGCACCGCCTGGGCGTTCATGACCGACGGCGCGGCCGAGCTGGGGCTCGTCGCCGAGGAAGTGCCCGCCGACGAGGCGAGCGTGCGCCGCGCCCTCCTGGCCGGCTCCCCCGTCGTATGCAGCGTGGGGCCGGGCGACTTCACCAGCACGGGCCACTTCATCGTGCTCACCGGCATCGACGAGCAGGGCCGCCTGCTCATCCGCGACCCCAACAGCCCCGAGCGCACGGGCAAGGCCTGGGACTTCGACACCGTGCTCGGCCAGTGCCGCGCGATCTGGGCCTACACGGCCGCCTGACGCGCTTCGCGCAGCCCCTTCACCAGCTGGTCAGCGCACGAGGTGCTGCGCCGGCCGCAGGTGTTGCCTTCGAGCACGGCGGCGACCTCCTCCACCGTCATGCCCTCGATGAGCTTGGACACGGCCTTGAGGTTGCCGTTGCAGCCGCCGACGAACTCGACGCGCGCCACCTTGTCGCCGTCCAGGTCGATGTGGATCGCGCGCGAGCAGACGCCGCGCGGGGTGTACTGGTACATGGCCCTCTCCTTCGATGTGCAATCTCCACGCGGGCCCCGCCCGCGCCTTCTCAGAACAATCCGCAGGTGAACAGGAAGTTCAGCGACTTGAGGTTCGACCCCACGTGCTCGTGCACCCACTGCTGGCAGAAGCGCAGCACGGCGAACGAGGCGGAAAGGTCCACCTCGAGAGCCTCGATCTCGGCGAACGTGGAGCCCAGCAGCGCCCGGCACCACGCCAGCGTGGAGGCCGGCACGAGGACCGTCTCGACGTTCGGCCGGCACGCGGCGCACACCACCCCGCCCTCCTGGTACGAGAGCGGCACGAGGGCGTCCGACGAACCCGCCGGCGCCGGCACGTCGCGCCCGCAGCCCACGCACACGTCGAGGCTGGGGCGCAGCCCCGCGAACGCGAGCGTCTTGAGCAGGTGGGCGGCGCACACGGCCGGCACCTGCGCGGCCTCCACCCGCCCCAAGCTGGCGAGCGCCGCGCGCGTGAGCGCGAACAGGCGGGGGTTCTCCAGCCCCATCTGCGTGACGCGGTCGAGCAGCTCGGCCATGGGCGCGGCGCCGGAGGCGTGCTCGATGTCGCGGCGCAGGCGCTCGTTGCTCTCGACGAGCCGCACTTCCTTCACGATGTCGAGGCTGCGCCCGCGCGCGAGGAGCGCGTCGGCCACCGAGTACAGCTCGAGGCGCGCCGCGAACGAGCTGGCGGGCTTGCGCGCGCCTTTCGCCACGGCCCGCATCTGCGAGCCGTCCTCGGCGAGCATCGTCACGATGAGGTCGCTCTCGCCGAGCTTCGTCTTGCGCAGCACGATGGCGCGCGCGCCGTAGGTGGGCTGGGACACGCGCGCCTACGAGATGCTGGCGATGGCGTTGTCGCTCGTCCAGACGATGGCGCCGCTCTTCTGTTTCGAGGAGCCGTACACGGTCTCGCCGTCGAGCGAGGTCACCGCCCTGCCCGTGATGGTGAACGACGTGGTCTCGTTGCCCTCGTACTTCACCGCGTCCACGGAATCCACCAGGTACGCCGTGCCGCCGATGGTGATGGGCTCGCCGGAGCCCTGCACGCCGCCGAGGTACGACAGCGCGGCCTGCTCCAGCTCGGAAGCGCGCGACAGCGCGATGGACACGGTGACCGTGGAGCCGGAATCGGCCTTCGCGCCGGCCGCGGGGTCGGTGCCCAGCACGGTGCCGGGCGCGACGCTCTCGTCGTACACGTAGCTCGCCACGGGCTCGTACCCCTCGTCCTGCAGCAGCTTGGACGCCTCGTCCCACGTCTTGTTCGCCACGTCGGGCACGGTGTAGGGCACGGCCACGGTGACGGTGATCTCGGTGTTCGCCTTCGCCTTCGAGCCCGCCTCGGGGATGATGCCCAGCACGAGGCCCTCGTGCTCGTCGGACTTCTCGGTGACGAACGTGACGTTGTCGAAGCCGTCCTTCTCGAGCTGGGCGGCCACCTCGTCGCGCTGCTTGCCCACGGCCTCGGGGATCGTGCGCGCCTCGGAGACGTGGATGGTGACCTCGGAGCCCGTTTCCTCGCGCGCGCCTGCGGTAGGATCCATGAGCAGCACGACGCCCTCGGTGTCGTCGGACTTGATCTTCTCCTCGTGCACGGCGAATCCCTTGGACTCCAGCACGTAGACGGCGTCGGACTGCGTCATGCCCACGACGTCGGGCAGCATCTTGCCGCCCCACAGCTCCAGGTAGTACGTGACGCCGGCCGCGGCGCCGCCGACGGCCAGCAGGCAGATCAGCACGATGGCCACGATCTTGCCCTTGCCGCCCTTCTTCTGGTTGGCGTCGGGCGCGCGGAACTCCTTCTGCTTCGGGGCGGCCTGGCCCTCGATGCGCGGCATCTCCATGGTGTCGCCCGGGCCCCACGACTTCTTCGGCGGCACGTAGCCCGCGTCGACGAGGCACTCGTCGAAGCCCGAGAAGTCGGAGCGGCCGGAAACGGGCTCCTCGTCGGGGCGGCGAGGCACGAACGGCGTGAGATCATCGGCAGCGCGCGCGGCCTCGTCGTCTCCGACGGAGCTGAAGTCGAACGCGTTGCCGTTCTCGTCGACGTTCACGCCCGCCACGTCGATGGCGGGAAGGCTGGAACGGTCGAGCGGGCCCGACGTGCCGGGCTCGTCGGCGGGCGCGGGCTCGTCGGCGGACACGACGCCCTCGAAGTCGGGGTCGAGTCCGTCGGTTGCGGCGTCGGCCGCCTCGGCCGCCTCGACCGCGTCGTCCTCGGGGGCCTCGGGGGCCTCGGGAACCTCGTCGGCCGCGATCGAGCGCAGCGTCGCATCGCTCGTGGACGCGGCGGCGACGGCCGCCATGCGGCCGGTCAGCGGAAACCCGCACTCGTTGCAGAATTTCGCGCCTTCTTTGTTATCGGATTGGCAGTTCGGACAGATCATGCTGGCTTACTCCCTCGCGCAAACGGCACCTTCTGAGATTGTAGCCGAAAACGGGCCGCGCGCAGGCGGACAACGCGCCGATTGCGCGCTTCGTGACAATACCTGCAAAAAATCCCGCCCTCTCGGCCGCGGCGAAGGCCTCCGGGCCCTCGCCGTCCTTCGCCGCGGCGACCGGGCAGACGGGGCCTCCTACGCGCCCTCGCCGTAGCCGAAGCGGCGGATCTGGCTGGCGTCGCGGCGCCAGTTCTTCTTCACCTTCACCGACAGGTCGAGGAACACCCGGCAGCCGAGCAGCTGCTCGAGGTCGGCGCGCGCCTCGGTGCCGATCTGCTTGATGGCCGCGCCCTTCTTGCCGATGATGATGCCCTTCTGGCTGTCGCGCTCCACGTACACGATGGCGTAGATGCGGTAGAGGTCCTTCTTGCGGTCGTACTCCATCTCCTCCACGTGCACGCCGATGGCGTGGGGCACCTCGTCGTGGAACGAGCGCAGGATCTTCTCGCGGATGAACTCGGCCACCACCACCTCGATGGGCTGGTCGGTCTCCATGTCGGCCGGGAACCACGCCGGTCCCGGCGGCAGCAGCGCCACCACCTCGTCGACGAAGTCCTGCACGTGCTCGCCCGTGGCGCTCGACAGCTCCACGACGGCGTCCCAATCGCCCAGCTGGGCGGCCGCGAAGCGCTGGCGGTCCAGCTGCTCGCCGTCCACAAGGTCGATCTTCGACAGCACGAGGATCTTCTTCGAGCGCGTGCGCTCGAGCTGCGCGGCCACCCATTCGTCGCCCGTGCCCACGGGCTTCGACGCATCCACGAGGAAGGCGACCACGTCCACGTCCTCGAGCGCCTTGAGCGCGGACGTGTTCAGCTCCTCGCCGAGGGCATCCTGGGGCTTGTGCAAGCCGGGCGTGTCCACGAGGATGAGCTGGAACTCGTCGCGGGTCAGCACGGCGCGGAAACGGTGGCGCGTGGTCTGCGCCGTGTTCGACGTGATGGCTATCTTCTTGCCCATGATGGCGTTGATCAGCGTCGACTTGCCTGCGTTCGGGCGTCCGACCAGCGTGACGAACCCGGATTTGAAGGATTCGTCCTTCGGGGGAAACATATCGGTCATCGATGGAACCTTTCTCGGTATCAGCTCAGAAGCGCCAGAAGGCGCGGGAGGAACACGGCCGCGGCGACCGCCACGGCGCCGAGCGCGCATACGAGCACCGCGCCGGCGGCGCAGTCCTTCGCGTGCTTGGCGAGCTCGGCGTAGTCGGGCGACACGAGGTCGACCACCGACTCGAGCGCCGTGTTCAGGCACTCGGCGGCCAGCACGAGCACGATGCAGATGGCGATGGCGGCCCACGACAGCGCGTCGATGCCGAGCGCGATGCCGAGCGCGACCGCCGCGGCGCCCACCGCGAAGTGGATCTTCATGTTGCGCTGCGTCCGCGTGGTGTAGGCGATGCCCTCCCAGGCGCACGAAAACGCGCGCCCGAGCGAGAACCGAGCGCGCGAGCCTTTGTCCGCGTGGTTGCGGACGAACCGACCGTCGTCGCGCGCGCCGCCCTCCGGCGACGGCGACCCCTCGGTGCGATCGTCTTCATCCATGGCGTTGGTCGCGTCCATGCAATCCCGCCCCTCCCCCGAGCCTAGCGCTTGGACCAAGCTTCGAGGATCTCCGCCTCGCGCTTCTCCATGACCTCGGCCTCGTCGTCCTCGATGTGGTCATAGCCGCACAGGTGCAGCAGGCCGTGCACGAGCAGCAGGCTGATCTCCTCCTCGAACGTGGTGCCGAACTCGCGCATCTGGCGCGAGGCCACGTCGGGGGCGATGATGACGTCGCCCAGCTCGAAGACGGGGTCCTCGGCCAGCGTCATGGCCGACAGGTCGTCGTCCACGCCGTCGCACTCGAAGGACAGCACGTCGGTGGGGCCTTCCTTGTGGCGGTAGCGCTCGTTGAGCTCGGCGATGGCCTCGTCGGTGACGAAGCTGATGGACACCTCGGTGTTGAAGGGCTTGTCCTCGCGCGCGAGCACGAACTGGGTGAGCTCGTGCAGCGGCAGCTTCTCGAGGTCCTCTTTGCGATAGTCGTAGTTGATCTGGATATCCATGGTTCTCAAGCCTTTCTGCTTGCCTGATCGTAGGCCGAGACGATGGCCGCCACCAGCGAGTGGCGCACCACGTCCTTGCCCGTGAAATCGCAGAACGCGATGTCGTCGACGTCCTCGAGGATGGCGCGCACGCCCTTGAGGCCCGAGATGCCGCGCGGCAGGTCGAGCTGGGTCACGTCGCCCGTCACCACCATCTTCGAGCCGAAGCCGAGGCGCGTGAGGAACATCTTCATCTGCTCGGGCGTGGTGTTCTGCGCCTCGTCGAGGATGATGAAGCTGTCGTTCAGGGTGCGCCCGCGCATGAACGCGAGCGGGGCGATCTCGATGACGCCGCTCTCGATGAGCTGCGTGGCGCGCTCCATGTCGGTCATGTCGAACAGCGCGTCGTAGAGCGGGCGGATGTAGGGGTCCACCTTCTCGGTGAGGGTGCCCGGCAGAAAGCCCAGGCTCTCCCCCGCCTCCACCACGGGGCGCGTGAGGATGATGCGGCCGACCTCCTTGCGCTTGAGCGCGGCCACGGCCATGGCCATGGCGAGGTAGGTCTTGCCGGTGCCCGCGGGCCCGATGCCGAAGGTGATGGTGTGCTCGCGGATGGCGTCCACGTAGCGCTTCTGGCCCGCCGTCTTCGGGCGGATGGCCCGGCCGCGGTACGTGAGCAGGATGTCCTCGCGCAGCGCCTGCGGGCTGAACTCGGCCGTGCGCAGCAGGTCGATGGCGTGGCGCACGTACTCGAGCGTGGGCTCGTCGCCGCCTTCCACGAGCTTGATGAGGTCGGAGAACAGCGCCGTGAGGGACTGCACCTCGAGCGGGTCGCCGACGAGCTCGATGGTGTCGCCGCGCACCGTGATGCGCGAGGCGAAGGCGTCTTGCACGACGTGGAGGATCTCGTCCGCGGGCCCGACGATGAGCGCCATGTTCACGCTTTGCGGGGCCGTGAGGGTGATTTGCGTTTGGTCTGTCATGGGAGCATTGTAGCACGTACGGCTGCGACCGGCCGCGATGTCATCGAACCGACAAGGGAATATAGTGCAGGTGCTCAATTTCGGGCGGGAACGGCGGCGCGTCACGCGAGCCGGTAGGCCCACAGCCCGATCGTTTGGCCGAGCACCGTGTCCACGTCCCAGGCCCTGTTCGAGCGCTCCGCCGAGTACGGGTCGTTGATGACGAGGTTCCCCTCGTCGTCGATGCCCGTGATGACGAAGAAATGGCCGTTGTCGGTGAAGTCGCCGGGGCCGACGTTGCAGATGAGCACCGCGCCGCCTTCGAGCGCGGAGCGGACGCTGTCGGCGTCGGCGGCGAGCGCCTCGCAGGAGAGCCCGAGCGAGGCCGCCTCGTTGACGAGGAACGTCGCGTCGGTGCCGTCGAAGGCCGTCTCGTAGCCGCCGTCGCTCGCGCGCTTGCCCATGTCGTAGGGCGAGAGGTCGCCCTTGCCCGTGAGGCCCTGGTACACCATGGAAAGCGACGTGGGGCAGCAGCCCGTCAGCGCGAACGCCGTGGAGCTGTAGACGGTGGACCCCCAGCGGGAATCCCACTGGTAGAGGCGCGGCACCTCGCCGGAGGCGGGGTCGTCCGTGCCCAGGGCGCTCTCGGCGGGATAGGCGTCGGGGAACGTGCGGACGAAGGGCACGGCCTCGGGCTCGACGGCGGCCAGCTTGAGCAGCTTGTGCTGTACGGCCTCGCCGTCGCCGGCGTAGGCGTCCGGATGAGCGGCGATCCACGCGACGTCGTCGCTCGTCTCGGCCGCCTGGACGAGCTGGGCGGCCAGCTCGTCGCCGAGCACGGCCTTGAGCTCGTCCTCGTCGATGGGGTCGCGCTGCGCCTGCTGCTGGACGGGGGTCTGGTCCGTCTCGTCCGGCGCCGGCGCGGCCGCGCCGGCGGCCATGCAGCCGCGGACGCCCGCGACGAGCGCGACGACGAGCGCGATCGCGGCGACCGCGATCGCGAAGCGCTTGAGCCCGACGGCGCGCACGAGGTTCGTCGCAGCCTCGGAGAGGGCGAACAGGGGCTCCGGGCCGCGCGCCTCCCACGAGTGCCGGTTGCCCGTTCCGGGACGGCTCGAACGGAGACGGCCCGAGCTGATCGGCTCGTGCGATTCGTGCGCGTCGCGGCCGGCGGGCGCTTCCCCGCGCATGCGGGCCTGACGCTCTTCGAGCCTTCTCCGCGCTCGCTCGCGCGCTTCGTCATCGGCCATCGGCGCCTCCCGTCCGCTCCAGCTATCCTGAAAACCATAGCACACCTGATCCTATGGAGGAATCCTACGGGGGAAGCTCCCCATACGCACACCATGTTCCCCCCAGGGGCGCACGGCGGGCGGCGGCGCGGGGCCGGGACGGCGAGGCTACATCGTCACCTTCACGAGCGCGCCCTGCGGGGCCCCGGCGGGGGCGGGCAGCTCGAAGTAGCTTTCCGACATGGCGACGCCTCCCTCCTCGACCAGGGCGAGCTCGACGGTTCCGGCGCGGCGCGCGCGCTCGGCCGCGCGCAGCTCGTCGCCGAGGGCGCGCAGCGCGGCGGCGCGGGCCGCCTTGACCTCGGGGGGCACCTGGTCGGCGCGCGCGGCGGCGGGCGTGCCGGCGCGCCGCGAGTACGGGAACGCGTGGATCTTGGCGAAGCGGCAGGCGCGCGCCAGGGCGAGCGTCTCCTGGAACTCGGCGTCGGTCTCACCGGGGAAGCCCGCGATGACGTCGGTGGACAGCGCGAGCGCGGGCACGGCGGCGTACAGGCGCTCCACGAGCGCGAGGAACCGCTCGGCGTCGTAGGGGCGCGCCATCTCGCGCAGCACCTTCGAGCTTCCCGCCTGCAGCGGCAGGTGCAGGTGGCGGCAGACGCGGCCGTCGGTCGCGGCGAGGAGGTCGACGAGCGCGTTGTCCACGTCGCGCGGCTCGACGCTCGAGATGCGGAAGCGCACGGGGAACGCGCCGGGACGGTGCGCATCGGCCGTCTCGTCGAGGAGGCGGCGCAGCAGGTCGGCGAGGCGCGTGGCGGACGGGTCGCGCTTCGGCCCGTCGCAGTACGAGCCCAGGTTGATGCCCGTGAGCACGATCTCGCCCGCGCCCGCCCGCGCGTACGCGACGCACTCGCGCACGACGTCGTCGGCAGGGCGGCTCGTCGCGCGCCCGCGCGCCACGTGCACGATGCAGTACGTGCACGCGTTGTCGCACCCGTCCTGCACCTTCACCCCCACGCGCGTGCGGAAACCGGACCCGATATGGAGCAGGGGCGCAACGTTCGACGAGAACGCCTCGCGCGACGCGCCGTGGGAAGAACCTGCAGGCCCCTCGGCTTGCGCGGCGGGGACGTTGGCAGGACCGGCGAGCTCGCCAGCGGAGCCCTGGGAGGAACAGGCTTCGCACCAGTCCCGTATCGCATCGGGCAGCTGGGCCTTCCCCACCACGGCGACGCGGTCGTCGAGGGCCTCGTAGAACGCCGCATCGATGGCGGCGGCGCAGCCGGTGACCAGGACGCGGGCACGGTCGTTCGCGCGCAGGGCGCGGCGCACGGCCTTGCGCGTCTTCTTCTCGGCCTCGCCGGTGACCGTGCACGTGTTGACCACGATGAGGTCGGCGTCCGCCTCAGCCGTCTCGACGCCGCAGGCGGCAAGCTGCGCCGCCGCGTCGTCCGACTCGACGCGGTTCACCTTGCATCCCAGGTTGACGACGGCGAAGTTCATCGCGCGCCCGCCCTCGCGCGCCGCTCCAGCTCGTACAGCACGAGCGCGGGCGCCACGATGCCGGCGGTCTCCGTGCGCAGGATGGACGGGCCGAGCGACACGAGCGAGGCGCGGGGATTGCAGGCCATGAGCGCTTCCACCTCGCGCTCGGTCAGGCCTCCCTCGGGGCCCACCACCACGGCCACGCGGGCGCCCTCGGGCACCGGGCCGTCGCCGAGCGCGCGGTCGAGCGCGGCGTCGAGCCGCGAGGTACCGGGAGCCTCCTCCCAGCACACGAGCACCGCCGCGGCCGTCTCCAGCAGCGCGCACGTCTCTCCCAGCCCCGCCGGCTCGCGCACGTCGGGCACGGCCGGCTGCCCCGACTGCATGGCGGCGCTCTTCGCGACGGCGCGCCAGCGCTCGGCCTTCGCCGCGCCCTTGCGCGCGTCGAGCCGCACGATGGAGCGCTCGCACGCCAGCGGCGCGAACGCGGCCACGCCCAGCTCGGTGGCGTGGCGGATCACCGTCTCCATCTTGTCGCCCTTGGCCAGCCCCTGCACGAGCTCCACCGCCGGGCCCCCGCCGGCGCGCTCGAAGCGCTGGGCGATGCGCACGACCGGGAGCGCGTCGTCGAAGGCCACGATCTCGCAGGCGAAGTAGTCCTGCGCGGCGTCCACCACCGCGATGCGCTCGCCCGGCGCCAGCCTGAGCACCCGGGCGTGCTTCGCGTCGTCGGCTTCGAGGCGCAGCGGGAACGCCGCGGCCTCCTCGTCGGCCAGGACCTGGTCGCGCAGGTAGAAATGCTGAAGGGACATCGCGGATCCGCTAGTTGAACGCGTCGCGGAGCTTCTGGAGCGGGGTGCGTTCGTCGGCCACGTTCTCGCCCAGCTCCTCGGCCAGCTGCTCCAGCAGCTCGCGCTGCTTCTTCGTCACCTTCTTGGGCACCACCACGTTCACGTGCACGAACATGTCGCCGCGCGACTCGCTGCGGAACTTCGGCATGCCGAAGCCCTTCACGCGCACCACCTGCTCGTTCTGGCAGCCCTCGGGGATGCGCACCTGCACCTTCTCGCCCTCGAAGATGCCGTCGATCTCGATCTCGGCGCCCAGGGTGGCCTGCACGATGGACACGTTCGCCCGGGCGTGCAGGTTGTCGCCGTCGCGCTCGAAGAACTCGTGCGGCTGGATGCGGCACGTGACGATGAGGTCGCCCGGACGGGCGCCGTGCATGCCGGCCTCACCGAAGCCGGACAGGCGCAGCTGCTGCGCGTCGCGGATGCCCACGGGCACCTCCACGGTGACGCGCTGGCGGTCGGGCACGCGGCCCTGGCCCTCGCACTCGGGACACGGGTTCTCGATGGTGTGGCCCGTGCCGCCGCAGGTCTTGCACGTGGTGGCCGTCTGCATGTCGCCGAGGAACGTGTGCTGGATGGTGACCACGCGGCCCTGCCCGTGGCAGTCGGGGCACGTGATCTCGCGCCCGTCGGGGCCGAGGCCCGAGCCCTCGCAGTCGGGACACGGCGCCAGGCGGTCGTACACGATCTCCTTCTTCGCGCCGGCGGCCACTTCCTCGAGCGTCAGGCGCAGGCCCACGCCCATGTCGCGGCCCTCCTTGCGCATCGGGGCGCGACCGGCGGCCTGGCCGCCGAAGAAGGAGCTGAAGATGTCGCCCATGCCGAAGCCGCCGCCGAACAGGTCCTCGAAGTCGACGTAGCCGCCGCCCCCGTAGGGGCTGCCGCCGCCGGCCGCGCCGGGAACGGTGCCGAAGCGGTCGTACTGGGCGCGCTTCTGCGCGTCGGACAGCACGTCGTAGGCCTCGTTCAGCTCTTTGAACTGGTCCTCGGCGTCGGGCGCCTTGTTCACGTCCGGATGAAGCTCGCGCGCGCGCCGACGGAACGCCTTCTTGATCTCGTCTTCGGTTGCTTCGCGGGACACGCCCAGAACTTCGTACAGATCCTTCGCCATCTTGCTTTCGAAACCTTTCCTCACGGACGGCGCGGGACGCGCCGCCTCCACGTGTCGTTTATACGTCCTCCAGCGCCGCGCTTGCCATGCGCACCGCCTGTATCACCTTGGAATAGTCCATGCGCGTGGGGCCCACCACGGCCACGACGCCCGCCGACGCGCCCCGCCCGTAACGGCTGGCCACCACCGACACGCCGGCCAGCGCGGCCGCGTCGTTCTCGCGCCCGATGCGCACGCTGGGAACGCCCGCGCTCCGCCGGGCGGCGTCGTCGAGGATCTGGAGCAGCACGGTGTCGTCCTCGAGCACCTGCATGACGGGCAGCAGCGCCTGGGACTGGCTGAACTCGGGCTTCGTCAGAAGCGAGCTGACGCCCAGCCGGTGCGTGCGCGACGCGTCGCCCTCCTGCAGGCACGACAGCACCTCGTCGAGCGCCATGCGCACGAGCGGGTCGCGGAACGCCTCCACCATGCCCTCGCCCAGGCCGTCCTCGATCTCCTGCAGCGATTTGCCGCCCATGACCTCGCTCAGGAAGCGCTGCACGCGCGCCAGGTCGTCGGGGGCCACCTCTTCGGCGAACTCCATCTGGCGGTTGAACACCTGGCCGTCCTCGGTGACGAGCACCACGAGGGCGCGCAGCGGCGACAGCGAGATGAGCGAGAGCTGCTTGATGTGCAGGTTCAGCACCGACGGCGCCAGCACGATGGACAGGCAGTCGGTGAGGCGCGTGAGCGCCGACGACGTCTGCTCGAGCAGCGCGTCGAGCTCGCTCGCGCTGCGGCGCAGCTGGTCGACGACGGGCCGGTAGCGGTCGTCGCCGGCGGCGAGGTCGGACTGCAGCAGGTTGTCGACGAACGCGCGGTAGCCGAAATCGGTCGGGATGCGCCCGGCGGACGTGTGCGGCTGCGTGATGTAGCCGCCGTCCTCGAGGACGGACAGCTCGTTGCGCACCGTGGCCGGGCTCACGCCCAGCTGGTAGCGCTCCGTCAGCGTGCGCGACCCCACGGGCAGGGCGCGCGCGACGTATTCTTCAATGAGGGCGCTCAGCACCCGTTGCCTTCGATCCGAAAGCACGCTCCTCCACCTGCCTCTCTCACCAGTCGGTATTCCCCGAACCCGAACCATAGTAACGCATCATATTAGCAGCCGAAAGCCGAGAGTGCTAACAACAGCTTGAAATTGTGAAGAAACTCGACGGTTACTGCACATGGGACGCACGTACGCAGATCGCGACCTTCCAAGGCGCGCCGACCGGAAGACCCGCGGGCTCCTCGGCCAGCCACGGCACGCGAATCAGCGGGTTCCAGCCATTTTTTTCGTTTTGCGCGCCTCGGAAGCTCGTTTTTCCAGAGCATATGCCATATACGGCATATGCGATCTGGGCTTATGCGCAGAGCACGACCGAACCGCGAGCAAAACCCGCCTCTACGCACGCTCGAATCGCCGCAAAACGAAAAAATTGGTTGCTTCGAGGCGATCCTCGCGCCGCCGCGAGTCCCACCATCCCTGCAAGGGGACGAACTCGCCGAGGAGGGAAAGCGGAAGCGCGAAACGCCCAACGCTCAGGGCGCCAGGTCGAACAGGTCGCCGTACAGCTCGTTGCCGCAGAGCCAGCCGCGCTCGGTGGGGCGCCAGCGGCCGCCCGCGTGCTCGACGAGGCCCCGCTCCTCGAGGGCGGCCAGGGTCGCGGGCGCTTCGGGCAGCAGCTCGGCGGCGCGGGCGGCGCGCTCGTCGGACACGCCGTCGGTCATGCGCATGCCCAACATGAGGTCCTCGGCGGCCATCTGGCGCGGGTCGAGGTCGTCGGTGACCGCGCCGTCCTTGCACCGCATGCGGCGCTGCGCGTTCTGCGTCATCGTGGCGGCGGAGCGGCCGAGCCCCAGGTAGGGCACGCCCGTCCAGTACGCGATGTTGTGGCGGCACCGGTAGCCGGGGCGGGCGTAGCTGGCCACCTCGTAGCGCTCGAAGCCCTCCTCGGCCAGCACGCGCGCGGCGATCTCCATGTGCGCGGCCTCCACGTCGTCGTCGGGCTCCTCGAGCTCGCCCGCCAGCACCGCGGCGTCGAAGGGCGTGTGCGGCTCGATGGTCAGCGGGTACACGCTCACGTGCGTCGCGCCGAGGCGCGCCGCCTCGCGCACGCCGGCCTCGAAGCTGGCCTCGCTCTGCCCCGGGATGCCGCACATGAGGTCGAGGCTCACGTTGTCGAAGCGCGTGCGCGCCGCCTCGACGGCGCGGCGGGCGTCGTCGGAGGAATGCGCGCGGCCGAGCGTGCGCAGCACCTCGTCGTCGAAGCTCTGCACGCCGATGGACAGGCGGTTCACGCCGAGCGCCCAGATGTCGCGCACCATGCGCTCGGTGAGGCTCTCGGGGTTCGCCTCCATCGTGCACTCCACCTCGGGCGTGAGGTGCATCGACAGCGACAGCGTGTACAGCAGCATCGACAGGCCCGACAGGCCCACGTGGCTCGGGGTGCCGCCGCCGAGGTACACCGTCTCGAGCGCGCCCAGCTCGCCCTCCTTCGCCTTGCGGCGGATCTGCAGGCTGAGGTCCTCCACGTACGCGTCGATCTCAGGGCTTCCGGCGGGCACGGCCGCCGTGGCGAAGTCGCAGTAGGCGCAGCGCTTCACGCAGAACGGAAGATGCAGGTAGAGCGCCTTGTACGGATCGTGCGGCATGTGCTCCTCGCTTCTCACTCGTGAGCCGCGGCGTGCTCGCGCGCGCACGCCAGCAGCTCGTCGAACACCTCGTCGAAATCCTCCACCGACACGCAGCCGTTGATCTTGCCGCGCGCCGCGGCGGCGCCCGGCAGGCCCGACAGGTACCAGGCGGCGTGCTTGCGCATGCGCACGATGTTCTTGCCCTCGCGCGCGCCGAGCAGCCGCGCATGGCGCCGCGCGAGCGCGATGCGCTCCTCCACGCCGGGCGCGTCGGGTTCGGGCTCTCCCGCAAGCGCGGCCTTGGCCTGCGCGAACAGCCACGGGTTGCCCTCGGCGCCGCGGGCGATCATCACGGCGTCGCAGCCCGTGCGGGCGACGAGGGCCGCGGCGTCGGCGCCGCGTTTCACGTCGCCGTTGCCGATGACGGGCACGGCCACGGCCTCCTTCACCCGCGCGACGGCGTCCCATTCGGCGCTGCCGCGGTACAGCTGCTCGGCGTAGCGCCCGTGCACGGCCACGGCCATCGCCCCCGCGTCCTCCATGCGGCGCGCGAACTCGGGCGCCGTCTCGACGCCCTCGGACCAGCCGCGGCGGAACTTCACCGTGACCGGGCAGTCCACGGCCCGCGCCACGGCGCGCACGATGGAGGCGGCCAGCGCGGGGTCCTTCATGAGCGCCGAGCCGTCGCCCTTCGACACGATCTTGCGCGCGGGGCAGCCCATGTTGACGTCGAGGTAGGCCAGCGACGCGCCCATCTCGCGCTCGATCCACGCGGCCTGGGCGGCCATCGTGTCGGGCTCGTGGCCGAACAGCTGCACGGCCACCCGGTCCTCCCCCGGCGCGAGGCGCAGCAGGTGCCGCGTCTTCTCGTTCGCGTAGGAAAGGCCCTTGGCCGACACCATCTCGGTATACGTGAGGTCGGCGCCCTGCTCGCGGCAGAGCGCGCGGAAGGCCTCGTCGCTCACGCCCGCCATCGGGGCCAGCAGCAGGCGGTGTGTTTGGAAGAACGCGTGCAGGTCCAAGCGGGCGCCCTACCCGACCCAGACGACGTCGCTCGTGCGCTCGTGGGAGCGCCCCGCGGCGGCCGCGTAGCCCAGCGCGCAGACGCCGTGCACGACGCTGTCGGCGGGAACGCCCAGCTCGTCGAGCTCGGCGCGCACGGCGGGCTCGTCGCAGACGTCCTGCAGCTGGTTGATCCACACGCTGCCGATGCCCAGCGAGTGCGCGGCCAGCATCATGTTCTCCATCGCGCAGCCGTCGTCCTCGCGGCCGAACGGCGCGCCCTTCGCGTGCGCGACGATCACGATGCTCCGGGGCGCGTACATATCGTACGCTGCGCGGCCGAGCGTCAAGCGCACGGTCTCGGCCAGCCGGGCGATGCGGGCGCGGTCGTCCACGACGACGAACGTCTGCTCCTGGCGGTTGTTCGCCGACGGGGCCCACTGGCCGCAGGCCACGATGGCCTCGAGGTCCTCGCGCGCGATCGGCTCGTCCGAGAAGGCGCGAATGGAGCGGCGGGACAGGATGGCGTCGATGACGGCGTTGGTTTTCATGGCAGGTCCTTTCCCCGGCGCCTATGCGGCCAGGATGTCGATCATGTTGACGGCGGCGAACAGGAACAGCACGACGATGCCCACGATCGCCAGCAGGCAACCGCAGCCCAGCGCGGCCTTCGCACCGCCGCCCATGCCTCCTTGGCGGCTCGTCTTCTTGTCGTCGAACGGGTCGTCCAACCAGTCGTAGTCGTCTTTACGTGCCATGCTCCAACCTATCCTATGCTAGTCGTCCACCTTCAGGATGGCCATGAACGCTTCCTGCGGGACCTCGACGTTGCCGATGTTCTTCATGCGCTTCTTGCCGGCCTTCTGCTTCTCCAGCAGCTTGCGCTTGCGGCTGATGTCGCCGCCGTAGCACTTCGCCAGCACGTCCTTGCGCTTCGCCTTCACCGTCTCGCGGGCCAGCACGCGCCCGCCGATGGCGGCCTGGATGGGCACCTCGAACATCTGGCGCGGGATGATGCTGCGCAGCTTCTCCGTGAGGACGCGGCCGCGATCGTAGGCCTTGTCCTTGTGGATGATGAACGACAGCGCGTCCACCGGCTTGCCCGACAGCAGGATGTCCAGCTTCACCAGCTTCGAGGGCTTGTAGTCGTCGAAGTCGTAGTCGAGCGAGGCGTAGCCCTTCGTGTTGGACTTAAGCTTATCGAAATAGTCCATGATGAGCTCCGACAACGGGATCTCCCACAGCATCTCCACCGTCGTCGGCGACAGGTAGTTCATGGTGACGAACGTGCCGCGGCGCGCCGTGGTCAGCTCCATGACCGCGCCCACGTAGTCGGGCGGGATGAGGATCTTCGCCTTGAGGAAGGGCTCCTCGATGCGCTCGATCTCGCCGGGATCGGGCATCTCCTGGGGCGAGTGCAGCGAGATCATCTCGCCGCCCTGGCGGTACACGTGGTACTCCACGCTGGGCGCCGTGGCCAGCAGGTCGAGGCCGAACTCGCGCTCAAGGCGCTCCTTGATGACCTCCATGTGCAGCAGGCCGAGGAAGCCCACGCGGAAGCCGAAGCCCAGCGCGTGCGACTTCTCCGGCTCCCAGGCCAGCGCCGGATCGTTGAGCGACAGCTTCTCGAGCGCCTCCTTGAGCGGCTCGTACTGGTCGCCCTCGATGGGGAACAGGCCCGTGAACACCATGGGCTTGGCCTCGCGGTAGCCCGGAAGCGGCTGCGACACGCCGCCCTTGACGGCGGTGATGGTGTCGCCCACCTTCACCTGGCGCACGTCTTTCAAGCCCGTGACCAGGTAGCCCACCTCTCCCACCGACAGCGTCGGCAGCGGGATCTCGGCCGGGCGGCGGGCGCCCACCTCCTCCACGAGCACCTCGGTGCCCGTGGCCATCATGAGCACGCGATCACCCTTCTTCATGGAGCCGTCCACCACGCGCACGAGCGCCACCACGCCGCGGTACGGATCGAAGTACGAGTCGAAGATGAGCGCGCGCAGGGGCGCGTCCGCGTCGCCCTCGGGGGCGGGGATGTTGTAGACCACGGCCTCCAGCAGGTCGTGCACGCCGACGCCCGTCTTGCCCGAGGCGAGCACGGCGTCGTCGGCGGGGATGGCGAGGCCCTCCTCGATCTCCTCGCGCACGCGATCGGGCTCGGCTGCGGGAAGGTCGATCTTGTTGATGAGCGGGACGATCTCGAGGTTCGCGTTCATGGCCATCATGGCGTTCGCCACGGTCTGCGCCTCGACGCCCTGGGTGGCGTCCACCACGAGCACGGCGCCCTCGCACGCGGCCAGCGAGCGGCTCACCTCGTAGGTGAAGTCCACGTGGCCCGGCGTGTCGATGAGGTTGAACTGGTAGGTCTGGCCGTCGTCGGCCGTGTAGTCCACGCGCACCGCCTGGCTTTTGATGGTGATGCCGCGCTCGCGCTCGATGTCCATGCTGTCGAGCAGCTGCGCCTGCATGTCGCGGCTGGCCACGGTGCCCGTGAGCTCGAGGATGCGGTCGGACAGCGTCGACTTGCCATGATCGATGTGCGCGATGATGGAGAAGTTGCGGATGAAGTTCGGATCGGTGGTCATAGCCTGTCTTTCACGTCGTGCGCGCTCGCTGACGTGCGGGCGCTTCGGGGAAACGGAGCCTATTCTACCTCATTCGCGCACGGCGCAGGGGGTTTTCGCACTACAGTTCCACGACGGCGACCGCGTCGCTCGCCGAATCGACCCGCACGAGCTGCGCCCGGGCCGCGTCGCCGTCGTCCACGCAGAGCGCCCAAAGGCCGTCGTCGAGCTCGAGGGCGGCCTCTCCCCCGCTCAGGGAGGCCGTCCTCACCTGGACGGGCACGAACCGCGCGCCGTCCTCGGACGTGAACAGGGGCTCGGCCACCACGACGGCCGCGGCGTCGGGGGCCTTGACGCGCACCTGGGTCCCGCTCTGCGCGGTCCCCGCGGGATCCTCCGCGCGCTCGTAGGAGGGCTTCTCCTCGGAATGGCACGTCGCGCAGGCCTCGTTCGCGTCGATCACCTGGTGCTGGGACGCGCCGGAGCATCCGGCGAGCGCCGTTGCGGCGGCGAGGGACAGCGCGAGGGCCGGGGCGAGGGGGCGGATCGGCGAGCTGAGGGCGGCACGGGGCATGGCAGGCTCCTTTTCCCAGGTTGATGGAGAATCGCGCACGATTTTCCATTTGTGCGTGAAAAAGCGGTCAACGTTTGCTATTCTATCGCATTGTGTATCCGGCACGTACGTTCGCGCGATGGTTTCATCGCCGATCTGCAGACGTGGCTGCGCTTAGAGAATCGTAGTGTCGGTGACCGATTGGTCCGCGAAACAGAGAAATCCCGCCTGTTTCACCATGCATCGAAGGCTGCCCGCCTGCGCGGGCGCGCCATGCCCCTCGGGGCCCGCATGCGAGGCTGTCGTCACCGTGCCGCCGTATCTCGAACCGCAGAGCGCTTGCGCCGCCGGAAACGCACGGTATTCGATAGGTTTTCATATTGGAGGAACATCACCTATGGCGAACATCAAAAGCCAGAAGAAGCGCATCATCACCAACGAGAAGTCCCGCATGCGCAACCGCGCGGTCAAGAGCGAGCTCAAGACCGCGACCCGTCGCGTGAAGGACGCCGTCGCCGCCGGCAACGGTGCCGAGGCCTACGCCGCCGCGTGCGCCGCGTGCCGCCTCATGGACAAGGCCGCCTCGAAGGGCGTCATCCACAAGAACCAGGCCGCGAACCGCAAGAGCGGCATCATGGTCCTGGCCAACACGGTTGCCACCGACGCCGACCGCGCCGCGTACGTGGCGCCGGCCAAGAAGGAGCAGAAGACCGGCTCCAAGAAGGCCGAGCGCAAGGCTGCGCGCGTCGCCGAGATGGAAGCCGCTTCCAAGGAGAAGGCCAAGCGCCGCGAGAAGCAGCTCAAGGAAGAGGCCGCCGCTCAGAAGCGCAAGGCCAAGGAAGCCGAAGAGGCCGCCAAGGCCGAGGCTGCCGAAGGCGCCGAGGAAGCTGCCGCCGAATAACAACGATTGCGCATACGGCACTCGCCCCTGCGATCCGTCCGCATATCAAGAGCGAGAAGGCCCCGGAAATCCGGGGCCTTCTCGCGTTCCGGGGAGGAAAAGCAGAAGCGTCAAAGTAAACGCGCGGTCGCTCGTTCCTCCGCCGAGCCGCGGATCTTGTCATACGCACGATCCAAGAACCACGCATCGCAATGCACGCCAATTTCTTCGGACAATCGTGCCGCTTCTTCAAGAACCTCTTCTTTGGGAGCAGGAATCTTGCTGACGTCTATCCTCGAAAGCAGCTTCTTTGAAATGGGTCTTTTTGAATCCCAGAACACCAGGCTCTCGATCAAGGCACGACTCGCCTCCGAATTGAGCAACGCACACACGACCGCCGCTTCGCACGGTTCGTCGAACGGTAGCAAATAGCAGGTGTCGTCCACCACGACCGGCTTGCCGCCGATATCCCCGATGAGACGGAAATCCACCGTTTTATGCAATCCCGAGACGGCTACCTTATATTTCGCCCAGGTGTAATCTCCCAGCCCGAAAACGGAGAACCGAGGTCGTTTCCGATAAATGGACGATCGCCTGCCATCGAGGACGTCGCCATGCGAATCAAGATAATTCCATAGCTTGGGGGCGACAGATCGTAGCCTGTCGGTGTCCTCGCCGAATTCTGTTTGGGGCACGATCACCATGAACCTGCTCTTCGTGACCGCTCCCTTGTGAACGTCGGTAGCCTTCAGGTAAGGAAATACGTATTCCTGTTCAACGTCAACCGGTTCGCTCAACCGGTTGACCGTCGGCTCGGAGGGAGTCAACTCTAATACGTTCACCGCATCGTGCTTCAAGCCAGAACGCCATACGTACGGGCACGTGCCATCGGCTTGGCTGCTGGATTCGTATAGCGCGATGTTTGAAACCCAGCTTCCGTTGACGATCCCAAAGTTTCTTTCGCTATGCGTTTCGCTCAGCGATTCGTAGATTCTCGTTCGGTAGCAACAAGCGGTCGTCGGCGCGCATTCCATCACGAACCAGCACGCGTCGACGTTGGCTTTGAACCACTTCAATGCATCGATCTTGAAAATCGCCGACGATACGACGGGGATGCGCTCCTTCCAGGAGTATTCCATCACGTTTCTCGCTACTTGGGTTTTACATAGCATGCCGAGCGTGAACGATTGGTTCAGGTTCTTGCTTACGCATTGCAGGATCACGTATTCGGCAATATCGAAGTTCGATCCGCCGAGCAAGGCGTCAAGGCCGGCCTTGCCCTTGAAATTGCTCTTCTTCGGCAAATTCGCAGACCCCAAACGACCGAGCTCGGTAGCGGTCACCCATGGAGGGTTTCCGATGACGATCAAAGGGCCGGAATTTTTCCAAGAGAGTTCTGCCCTGAAATCCACGTCAAAAATGCTCTTTCTGATAACGCTACCATATCGAGCGGCGCTTGTCGCGTAACGGCCCTGGATCTCTACGCCAATCACTTCCGAACGAGGGAAAATCCCAGCTGAAGCACGCATGAAGGAACCTGTCCCACACGTCGGCTCCAGTACTCTATACGGCTCGTCCCTGCGCAAACCGAGCACTCTCGCCATCGCCCCAAGACAGGCATCTGCCAACTCGAACGGGGTTTGGAAGTCGCCGAATTCATCATTAGCCATAAAGCGCCTCTATCCCATGCAAAACTTGCCTGCTAGCAAAATCAATAGCACGAGCGTATTGAAGCCTCCATTGAAGGGCGTTCGAGATCGTGAGACATCCCAGTTCCGGCTTATCGTCGTAAATACGTTGAGCCAGTTCAAATCGAGCTATTTCCTCAAGAGGCAGTTGCTTATCCTGTAAAAGCCCGTCGATGTCCGCAATAGCGGCTTCCCTAGACGAAAGCGGGTCGTCGATAATGTTCCGGATCGCATTGGTGAGGACGTAATCCGACGTTCTCTCCTTTTCGATAAATATCACATGCTCGAAATCAAGGCGCGACGTTTTCTTCTTATCGTCGTCCTTTTTGCAATACACCATAACCAGAAGATGGAAGCCAAGTCCGTATATTTTCTGCTCTGCGTTCCTGAAGGGGCAAGAAGACTGGGGCTGCCTGCAAGATGTGACCTTCAGATCCACGTTCAGGTTTGGGAAATCTATTCCCTTTGCCGCATTGCCGACACCTACGACTTCCGCGCCCTTCTCGGTGATGAGAAATTCTTTAAATCCGGCTTCCACGTAGGTTCCCACCGCTTTGCCGTCCGTCACCCTGTAGAGATCGGGTATGTCGCATCCCGACAATCCGGCAGCATACTGCATAGCCAGTTCCTTAAACTCGCGTACGCTCAGATTATTCGTCTCGATAACACCATCAAGCATGCCCTCTCCTATTCTGTCTTCACGCGTTTCCGTACGTATCCATGCGCCGCGCGGTGACGTGCAGCACCCAGTCGAGGAAGGCGCTTCGGGGGTCGGTGCCGCTCTTCATGGCGCGCTCCGTGTCGCGGGACGCGACGATGGCGCGGCGCAGCTCGGCGGCGGTGAAGCCGCGGGCCCAGTTCACGTGGTTCTTCACGCGCCAGTCGGGCGCCTTGAGGGCGGCCGCCACGCCGCGGGGGTTGCCGCGATCGGCCATCGAGCGCGCGCAGACGAGCTCGCGCAGGCGCGTGGTGCACATGGCGAGCAGCGCGTGGGGCGACACCGAGTCCATGCGGCCCAGGTACAGCAGGCACTTGCGCACGTCGCGCGCCGCGAAGGCGTCGACGAACTCCCAGGGCTTCACCTCGGCGGTGCGGCTGACCATCTCGACGATCTCGTGCTCGTTCACCGCGTCGGTGCCGCGATGCGCGAGCGCGATCTTCTTGATCTCGCTGTCGAGGTGCACCGTGTCCTCGCCCACGAGGTCCACGAGCTTGGCGGCCGCGCCTTCGGTGAGCGTGACGCCGTGGCCCACGGCCATCGAGCGCACCGTCTTGGGCAGCTCGTAGCGCTTGAGCGGCGCGCAGTCGATGACGGCCGTCTTGCCGCAGGCGACCACCGCCTTGTACAGGCGCGTGTTCTTCGCCAGCTTCTCGGCGACGAGCGCCAGCACGGTGGTCTCGTTCGGGGACCCCAGGTAGCCCACGAGCTCCTCGGCGTCGGCCTTCTTCAGCTTGTCGGCCGCCCGCACCTCCACGAGGCGCACGGGGCTCGCGAACGGCACGGTGTTGCAGGCCGTGACGATGTCGCCGCCGAGCGCGGTCTCGCCGTTGAACTCGTCGGCGTTGAACGACAGGTCGCCCATCGCGGACAGGCGCGCGCGGAGGCGCTTCATGACGGTATCGCGCTTGAGCGCATCCTCGCCCACGATGAGGTAGACGGGCAGCAGCGGCGCTTCTTGTTTCTTCTGGGTAGCCATGCCGTCCATTCTAGCGCAGCGTCCGGACGTCGATCCGGTCGTCGGCCAATTTGCATGAAACATCCCCCTGCTCGTCGGTGCGGCAGATGCGCGCGCCCGCCGCGTCGAGGCGCGCGAGGGTTTCGTCGGTCGGATGGCCGTAGCGGTTGTTCGCGCCCGCGCTGACCAGCGCGACGCGCGGCGCGAGGACGGCCGCCTCCTCGTCGTCGAGGGCGTTCTTCGACCCATGGTGCCCCACCTTGTAGACGTCGACGGCCCCCACGAGCCCCGCGTCGATGAGCGCGCGCAGCTGCTCGCGCTCGGCGTCCCCGGTGAACAGCGCGCGCCAGTCGGGCACGCCGTCGTCGTCGAGGTCGGCGTCGGCGACGAGGCACACGCTGTCGGCGTTGCCGCCCTCGTCGACGAACCGTTCGGGCCATACCACCCGAAGGTCGAACGCGCCCACCTCGAGCACGTCGCCCTGCCGCAGGCCGGCCACGCCCCCCTCGCCCGCGAGCGCACGGGCGTCGGCGACCAGCCCTTCGCACGCCGCGCAGCCGCAGGCGAGCGCATCCTGAGCCACGAGCACGCGCCGCACGTCCACGATGCCCGCAAGCGAGGCGAGCGCGCCCATGTGGTCGTCGTCGCCGTGGGTGATCACCACCGCGTCGAGGCGGTACACGCCGTGGCGGGCCAGCGCCTCGCGCAGCAGGCGCTCCTGGTTGCCCGTGTCGATGAGCACGGCCGCCCCGCGGCTGCGCACGACGAACGCGTCGCCCTGGCCCACGTCGAGCATGACGATCTCGTCGCCCGCGAGGCGCGGCGCCACGGCGACGGCGGCCGCCAGGGCGCAGGCCGTCGCAGCGACGGCGACCAGCGCGAGGCGGCGGCTCGGACGCGGCCAGGCGAGCCACAGCCCCGCCGCGCACGCCGCCGACGTCGCGAGCGCGGCGGCCAGCGGCACGGCCGCGGGAACGCTGGCGTGGGGAACGCTCGCGAGCGCCCGCACGACGGCGGTGAGCGCGGCGGCGGCGAGAGACGCGAGCCCGATCAGCGCCGGGGCCGCCGCGGGAACGGCGACGCCGCCCAGCACCGCCACGAGGCCGCCCGCGCACACGAGCGGGAACAGCGGGGCGGCCGCCACGTTGGCGAGCGGCGCCACGAGGGGCAGCTGCGAGAACAGCGACGCGGCGAGCGGCGTGGCCGCGAGGCTCGAGGCGGCCGTGAGCGCGAGCGCCTCCCGCGCGAGGCGCGGCGCGCGCGGGAGGCAGCGCGCGATCCACGCCTGGCAGAGCCCGGCGAACAGCACGATGCCGAGCGTCGAGAGCGCCGACAGCGCGAACGACACCGACAGCGCCGTGCGCGGGTCCAGGGCGATGCAGCCGATCATGCACACGGCGAGCGCGCTGAGCGCCGCCGGCCGGCGGCGCGCCGTGAACGCGAACATGCCGGCGAAGGCCATGACGGCCGCGCGCACGGCCGAGGGAGGGGCCGCCGCCAGCACGAGGAAGCACAGCAGGAGCGCCGCCTGCACCGCGATCCCCGCGCGCCGGGGGACGCGCAGCACGCGCAACAGCGCCGCCGCGCACCCGGCGACGATGGACAGGTGCGCGCCCGACACCGCCACGAGGTGCGCGAGCCCGCTCGCCTGGTACGCGACGTACGCGTCTCCCTCGTCGAGCGCGCCGCGCCACCCGCACACGAGCGCCGCCAGCACGGCGCCGCCGTCGCCGCGCCCCTCCTCGGCGAGCAGGTCGATCGCCCGGTTCCGCAGCCCTGCGAGCGCGCCGAGCGCATCGGCTCGCTCGCAGGGCTGCGCCTGGCGCACGGTGCCCTCGAGCACCGCTCCCTGCCGCCAGCAGTACGACGCCGACGCGCCCGCGGGCGCGGAGAACGCGACGTCGGCTTCGAACACGTCGCCGTAGCGCGGCGCCTCCGCGTCCGCGTCGAAGCGCAGCCGCACGAGCGTCGCGCCGATGCCGGGCACATCGACGTTCGCGAAGCACGTCGCGCCGTAGAGGCCCGCCGAGCCGTCCGCCGCGGCCTCGAACCGCCATCGGCCCGAAACGCCGTCCCCCTGCAGCTGCGCCTCGTGCTGCACCGCCGCGCATCCGCTCGCGCAGGCGACGCCGAGCGCCGCGCCCAGCAGCGTCGCCCAGGCAAGCGGCGCCGGCAACCGCCACAGCACGAGCGCGCATGCGACGCTCGCGAGCGCGCCCGCCGCCCCTGCGGCGACGCACGCGGGCGCGTCCCAGGATTCGGACGCGGCCAGCACCGCCGCGCACGACGCCCACAGCGCGAGCGCGCAACCCAGGACGGGGGGAAGGGCCGGGCGCGGGGGAAACGCGGCCGGCCCTTCCCCCGCGGCGCGCCGGCTCACCCCACGCATACGAGATCGGCCAGGTCGGCGAACTTCTTGTCCCCGATGCCCGAGACGCGCTTGAGGTCCTCCACCGTGCGGAAGGGCCCGTTCGCCTCGCGGTCGGCCACGATCTTCTCGGCCGTCGACGGGCCCACGCCCGGCAGCGCGTCGAGCTCGGCGGCCGTCGCCCTGTTGAGGTTCACCTTGCCGCCGGCCGAGGACGCGCCGGTCGCGCCGCCTCCCCCGTCCGGCGCCGCGCCTGCGGCGGCGTCCGCCTCCTCCAGCGACGGCACGACGATCTGCTCGCCGTCCACGAGCACGCGCGCCAGGTTGAGCTCGTCGCGCGCCGCCCCCTCGGCGAACCCGCCGGCCGCGTCCACCGCGTCCTGCACGCGCGCGCCCTCCTCCAGCTCGCGCACGCCCGGCTCGGCTACGGCGCCGCCCACGTGCACGACGATCGTCGGCGCGGGCTCGGATGCGCCCTCCCCCGCGCCGGCGTCGCCGTCGGCCGCCAGCACGCCCTCGTCGCGCGACAGCGAGAACCCGTCCGCCGTCCCCACCTTGACCAGCGCGGTGCCCGCCGCGATCAGCACGATCGCCGCGAGCGCCGTCACGCCCACGAGCACCGGGAGGCGCACGCCGCTCAGGTGCGCCTTCGCCCGCCACGATTCCGCCTGTTCCACGAACCCCATGCCGCCTCCCGCGCCGCCGCCGTCTCCTCCCTTCCATGATAGCGACCCGGTCTTACGCGCCGATGGCGCAGATCTAGCGAAACGCGCCGGGTTTTCGCACGCGCTTCCCACGCGCGTCCAACGCCGATCCCACGCGCCTCCGACGCCGATCCAACGCGGTTTCCACGTCCCGCACCGGCGGATCCCACGCGGATACCACGCGAACGGATCGCCCCGGTCGGGCTCCCTGCGCGTCTCAAGGCATAAGAACAGATGTTTCACGTGAAACATCGCATCCCGCCATGTGGAATCCCACCGCGCAAACAAGGTGGAGGGAGAGAGGGAGAGGACTTCCTCGATCGCGTTGCGAAGATGCGCGACGGGACGTCAGCGCACGTCCGAGCGCCGTTTCCCAGAAGCTGCACGCCGAACGGACGTCGATGGGCGCTGATCGTCATTGCGAACAGATGTTTCACGTGAAACATTCCGCGCCGGCGGCGCGGCAGGTCTTGCGCCGGCCGCGCGGCGCGTGTTGGCGAGCGCAAGATGACGCACGCGAGATGCAGAACGCGGGAGCGCGGGGCACGAGGCGCGGAAGCACGAGATCGCGAGATCGCGAGATCGCGAGAAGCGAAGCGCGGGAGCTCTCCGGGCGCAACGCAAGCGGCGCCTCGGGGATTCCCGGGGCGCCGCTTGCGAGCCTCTGCGGTCCGCGCGCTTAGGAGGCGCGCTTCTTCTTCGGCTTGTAGGCGGGGCACGCGTAGTCGCGCACCTCGGCCGCATCGGCGATCTCGGCCACCCATCGCTCGATGGGCAGCGGCGCCTCGGCCTCGAGCACTGCCGAAAGCTTGGCGTGCGTCTCGGGGCTGCGCGGCATGAACAGCGTGCAGCAGTCGGGCGCATCCTGCGACGAGATCTCGAAGGTGCCCAGGCGCTCGGCCTCCGCGATGATCTCCAGCTTGTCGGTGCCGATCAGCGGGCGGAAGACGGGCATGTCCACCGCCGCGTCGGTGCAGCGGATGCTGTCGAGCGTCTGCGAGGCCACCTGGCCCAGGCTCTCGCCGGTCACGAGCGCGCCGGCGCGCTCGCGGCGTCCCAGCTCCTCGGCCACCTTGAACATAAGGCGACGGTACATGATGACGCGCAGCTCGGGCGGCACGGTCAGCGCGATCTCGCGCTGGTAGTCGCCGAACGGCACCGTGTACACGCGCGCGATGCAGCCCGTGCGCTCCAGCACCTGCGCGATGTCGTCCACGAGGTACTCGCTGGCGTCGGACGTTTGCGGGCGCCCCGAGAAGTGCACGCCGATGCAAACCGCGCCGCGGCGCGCGAGCTTCCAGGTGGCCACCGGCGAGTCGATGCCCGACGACAGCAGGCTCATCACCAGCCCCGAGCTGCCCACCGGCAGGCCGCCCACGCCCGGCAGCGAGCGCGCGTACGCGTACGCCGCGTTCTGCACCACTTCCACGCCCACGGTCAGGTCGGGCTTCTTCATCTTCACGGCCTTGTCGGGGTACGCCGCGCACAGCGCCGAGCCGATGATCTGGTTCATATCCATCGAGCCCGTGGCGAAATCGGTGTGGTTGCGCCGCGCCGCCACCTTGAACGTGTCGAACGGTCCCGCCTCGGCCATGGCGGCGAGCGCCGCCTCCGTCATGACATCGAGGTCGCGCTCGCACTTGAACCCGCACGACACGCGCGCCACGCCTGGCACCTTGCCGATGACGTCGGCCGCCTCCTTGGCCGTCTCCCAATCGGTGCCCTCGCGCAGGAACACGCACAGGCGCCCCGCGATGCGGTGGATCGTGACCACGGGAAACGGCTTCAACAGCGCCTCGAGGTTCTTGAGCAGCCTCATCTCGAACGTGGAGCGGTTGTGGCCCTTGAGCCCGATCTCATGGTAATGGACCAGGCAGATGCGTTGGAATTCAGTCATGGACGGACCTTGTCTTTCCGGATGCGGACACAGCAAAGCCGCGCCGGGGTTCCCGGCGCGGCTGAATGACGCGATTCAGGCCGATCGGCGAGCGAGGGCCTAGTGGTAGTTGACGTCGATGGAGTTCGGATCGTACGACACCTCGCCGCGGGCGACCTCGTTGAAGGCGAGCGACAGCGGCTTCTTGTCGGCCGCGCGGGCGATCTCGACCGCCGTCTGCAGCTGGATGGCGCGGTCGCGCTGGCCGCGCATCATGTCGTTGATGTCGTGCGCGCGCTTCGAAGCGAGAGCGCACAGCAGGAAACGATCGTTGTCGGTCTCGTTCAACAAGACGTCGATCTTCGGTTCGATAATGCTCATATGCGTGTTAACCTCGTATTTTCTCGGCTTGTTCGTTGACGTAGCCCACCAATGCGCGGACGGCTTCGTCCAAATCGTCGTTTACCAGCCGTATATCATACTCCATTTTGCGGGAAAGCTCCACCCGCGCCGTTTCCATGCGGGTCGCGATAGCCTCGTCGCTCTCGGTCCCGCGTCCGCGCAGGCGCGCTTCGAGCACGTCGAGCGAAGGCGGTTCGATGAAGACGAGGTGCGCTGCCGGAAACTTCTCGCGCACCTGGAACCCTCCCTGGACGTCGATTTCCAGGATGACCTGATCGCCGCGTGCGATGTGCTCCTCGACGGTGGCGCGGGGCGTGCCGTAGCAGTTGCCCCCGTACGTCGCCCATTCCAGCAGGCCGTCGCATGCGACGAGCTGCTGGAACTCCTCCGAGGACGCGAAGCGGTAATGGACGCCGTCCACCTCGCCCTCGCGCGGCGCGCGCGTGGTCACCGACATGGACACCCATGCATCGGGGACCTCGCGCACAAGTCGGGCCACCAAGGTGCCTTTACCGGCACCCGATGGCCCTGAAATGACGAACAGATTGCCGTGGCGCATGGACGCGATTAGCCCAAGCGCTCCAGCAGGGCGGTCTGCTGACGCTCGCCCAGACCGCGCAGGCGGCGGCTCTCGGCGATCTGAAGCTCTTTCATGATCTTCTCAGCCTTGGCCTTGCCGTAGCCGGGAAGCGTCTCGATGAGGGTGGAGACCTTCATGCGGCCCACAACCGGATCGTTCTTCATTTCAAGAACCTTCTCGAGCGTGAGCTTGCCGGACTTCAGGTCGTCGCGAACCTCGGCGCGCTTGATGCGAGCCGCCTTCGCCTTCTCCAAAGCCGCCTGACGCTCTTCAGGGCTGAGTTGAGGAATAGCCATCGTTTTCTCTCCTTCTGTTCCAAAAGCGATGTCGTGATACTATCACGCATTCGCCCACTTCACCTTGTCTTTTACCACAAATCCCAAAAATTTCAGCGCGCGGTCACACATTCTAGAAGCAGTTGGGCCCTTTGTCGATAGTTCGTCGCCTAACCGTCATTTTACCTGACCGGACGGGCAACGCCGACGAAAGCCTACAATTCCGCCACGATGGCCGCGAACGCGGCCGCCGGATCGGCCGCCTGCGTGATGGGACGTCCGATGACGATGTGCGACGCGCCGTTCTCGAACGCCTGGGCCGGCGTGGCCACGCGGCTCTGGTCGCCCTTGTCGCTGCCCGCGGGGCGCACGCCCGGCGTGACGATGTAGGCGTCGGGGCCCAGGATGTCGCGCAGGCGCGCGGCCTCCTGCGGCGAGGCGACCACGCCCGAGATGCCGGCGCGCTTCGCCTGCTCGGCCAGCACGACCACCTGGTCGGCCATGGCGCGGCTCACGCCCGTCTCGGCCAGCGCCGCGTCGTTCATGCTGGTGAGCACCGTGATGCCCAGCGTCGCCGGCACGTCGTGGCCGTACTCGGCCGCCGCGCGCTCCGCGCCCTTCTGGGCCGCCGCCATCATGTCGACGCCGCCCACCGTGTGCATGGTCAGCATGTCGGCCCCGCTGCCGGCGGCGGCGTACGCGGCGCCCTCCACCTGGTGCGGGATGTCGTGGAACTTGAGGTCGAGGAACACCTTGAAGCCGCGCTCCTTGAGCGCGTACACGATGGCCGGGCCGTTCGCGTAGAACAGCGTCATGCCCACCTTCATCCACGTCGCCTTGCCCTGCAGCTGGTCCGCGAGATCGAAGGCCTCCTCGATGCCGCAGTCGAGCGCCACGATCACGCGGTCGCGCGCGGGCACCTCTTCGAACGAACTCACCATTCCAAAGCTCCTATCAGTTGCCGCACGTCGTCGATGCCGTGCCTTTCGCAATACTGCGCTATTCCGTCGATGATTTCAACCGTGGCGTGCGGATTCACGAAATTCGCGGTGCCGACGGCAACCGCCGTGGCCCCGGCCAGCATGAACTCCACCGCGTCGGTTGCGCACGAGATGCCGCCCATGCCCAGGATGGGCACGTCGACGGCCTGATGGACCTCCCACACCATGCGCAGCGCCACGGGCTTGACGGCGGGGCCGGACAGCCCGCCCACGCCGCGCGCGAGCTGCGGGCGGCGGCGCTCCGCGTCGATGGCCATGCCCAGAAGCGTGTTGATGAGCGACAGCGCGTCGGCACCGGCGCCCACGGCGGCGCGCGCGATCTCGGAGACGTCGGTGACGTTCGGCGTGAGCTTCACGATGAGCGGGCGCTTCGTGGCGGCGCGGCAGCGCGCCACCACGGCCTCCACGCTGTCCGTGCACGTGCCGATGGTCATGCCGCCCGCGTCCACGTTCGGGCACGAGATGTTCACCTCGTAGGCGTCCACCGGCGCGTCCTCGAGCGCCTCGATCACCTGGACGTACTCGTCGAAGCTGTGGCCCGACACGTTCACGACGACCGTCGCGCCGCGCTCGGCCAGCCACGGCAGGTCGCACTCCTTCAGGTGCGCGACGCCGGGGTTCTGCAGCCCGATGGAGTTGAGCATGCCCGAGGGCGTCTCGGCGATGCGGGGGCTGGCGTTGCCCTCCCAGCCCCTCAGCGACACGCCCTTCGTCGTGACGGCGCCCAGGCTGGCCACGTCCACGAAGTCGCCGTACTCGCGCCCGGCGGCGAACGTGCCCGACGCCACGGTCACGGGGTTCTTCATCTTGAGGCCGCCCAGGTTCACGGCGAGCGCCACGTTCGTCGGCGCCGTCGTGAGCGGCAGCGCGTTCTCGATCCCGGCCATCTACCACACCACCTTCCGCGCATCGAACACGGGGCCGTCGACGCACGCCCGCTGCTTGCCGTCCACCGTGTCCACCACGCACGAAAGGCAGGCTCCGACGCCGCATGCCATGCGCTTCTCGAGGGAGACCTCGCAGGGCACGCCCGCCTCGGCCGCCATGCCGGCCACGATCTTCATGAGGGGTTCGGGACCGCATACGGCCAGGTAGCCGTAGGGCTCGCCCGCCTCGGCGGCCTCGGCCAGCGCCTCGGCGACGAGCGAGGTGCAGAAGCCCTCGCGGCCGAAGCTGCCGTCGTCGGTGGCGCAGCGCGGCGGCGCGTCGAGCAGCGCCTCGTAGCGCGCGCGGCACGTGAGCGCGGTCTCGGTCTGCGCGCCCAACACGACGTCCGTGCGCACGCCTGCGCTCACGAGCGATTCGGCCAGCATGAACAGCGGGGCCGCGCCCACGCCGCCGCCCACGAGCAGGGCGCGCCGCGCGTCGGGCGCCGGCTGCCACGTGCGGCCCACCGGGCCGACGAGCTCGACATCGCCTGCCAGCGGGCCGTCGGCCGCGAGGCCCGTCATGTGCGCGCTGCCGAAGCCCACCGCCTGGTAGAGGATCTCGAGCGTGCCGGCGTGCGCGTCGCGCGCGTACACCGAGAACGGGCGGCGCAGGATGTGCGCCTCCATGCCCGGCACCAGCATGTGCACGAACTGCCCCGGCTCGATGGAAGCCGCGATGTCGGGCGCGTCGAGCGTCATGAGGTAGAGGTTCGGGCCCACGCACGCGTTCCCCCGCATGCGCGCCCGTTCGTTGACGAGTGCCACGTTCCTGCCTTTCACTCCTCGCCGCCGCCCTCGCGAGCGGCGCCGCGCGTTTTCGTCTCTCGGCCGTCGATTGTATCATCTGCGCGCGCGACGCACGGCTGACAAGCCAAAATGCAAGGAATGTGCACGCCGGGGGCGCGGATGCGCCCGCCGGCGCGACGGACGGCGCGAACGGCAGCCCCTACCGCCTGCGGCGCACGGGAGCGCAGGCGTGGCGAGGGCGCGCGGCTCGGCGCTCCTCGTGCCAGCGGAACGCGAGCGATACGAGCAGCCACGCCGCGACGGCCGCGAGCGCGCCCACGAGGAAACCGGCCAGCACGTCGGAGGGATAGTGCGCCACGAGGTAGCAGCGGGCCGCGCCCATGACCAGCATGACGAGCGAGCCGCCCAGCACCGTCTTCCAGGTTCGGCACACCAGCATGAGCGCCACCATCGCCGCCGAGGCCGCGGTCATGTGCCCGGAGGGGAACGAGAACCCGTCCTCGGGCGCGGCACCGGCGAAGCGCCACCAGTCGAGGAGGAGCGCGGACGACTCGAACGGCCGCGGCCGCGCGACGAGGTCCTTGAGCACGATGTTGGTGGCGAGCGCGCCCAGGCAGATGGCGACGAACATGACCGCCCCTGCACGTCGCGTGCGCCTGAACGCCATGAGCACGAGGGCCAGCGCGAAGAAGCACGCGCCCTTCTCGCCCACAAAGCTCACCGCCTCGAACAGCGGCGTGAGCGCGAAGCCCCCGCATTCTGCGAGCGCGTGCAGCGCCCCCAAGATCGTCGTATCGAACGCGGCGAACGCATCGTTCAGCCACGCGGCCATCAGGGTCGTTTCCATCGAGCCGTCCTTTCGTCTCACGGATGTCGCGGGGATCCTTGCGAGCCCCGCCGAGCCTCCATGAAACGATGCGCGTCGGCCGGCGGCAAGCCACGATGCGTCGCACGGGCGACACGGTCCGTGGCCTCCGCCGCCGACCAGGGGCTACGAGCGCAGGATACGGTAGCCGACGACGGCCTTCGCCAGGAATAGCGCGAACGCGAGCGTGGTTGCGTAGGGCTGCATGGTGGAAACGAACAGATCGACGGCGACCGCCTGCACCGCGAACCCGACGAGGGCGACGACGCGCGCCGCGCGGCGCGGCCCCGCGACGGCCAGCGCGACCTCCACCGCGCCCACGAGCACGAGCGAGACGATGGCCGCCGCCATGACGGCGAACGACACGCCGAAATCCACGGACGCGCCGTAGTCGGCCAAGCTCGCCATGCGCACGAACGAGCCGTCGTCCACGCCGTACAGCGGCAGGAACGCGAACACGACGGCCAGCATGTCGAGCAGGCCGAACGACAGCATGCCGCCGCTGCGCGCCGACGAGCGGCGCTCGTCGCGGGCGAGCACGATGAGGTCGTCGGTGGACAGGAGGTCGTCCACCGACACGTCGAACAGGCGCGCGACGGCCTGCAGCGAGTCGAGGTTGGGCGAGCCGCCGCCCGTCTCCCACTTCGACACGGCCGTGCGCGACACGTACAGCTTGGCGGCAAGCTGCTCTTGGGTCAGGCCGCGCTCGATGCGCAGCGCTTTCAGCTTCTCTCCGAAATCCACAAGACGCGCCCCCTTTCAGGCTCCCAAGATGGCGGAGCCGCGGCGCTCCGGCAAGACACGATTCGTGTCATCGCCCGTCCTCGCCGGTCGCAGGCTTGCGCGCGACCGCGCAGATCGTCGGGCTCGCGTCGTCGAAGGGCGCGCCCGCCGCGTCGCCGACCAGCTCCGCAACCTCGAAACCGGCCGCCTCGAGCTCCGCCGAGAGCGTCGCGGGCGCGAAGTACGTGTTCCACAGATGATAGGCCGTCGCGCCTTCGGGCGCGATCACCGCGACCTGCTCGAGCGACACGACGTCGGAGAAGCGGACGCATCGCTGCACCTCGAGGTGCGGGCCCGGGTTCCAGAACCCGCCTGCGGGATGCTCCTCCCACGTCGTGCGCTCCTCGAAGACCTCGAGTTTGCGCTGCGAGAACACGTCGAGCACGAGTGCGCCGCCCGGCCGCAAACGCTCGCGGGCACGGCGCAGCGCGACGCGGCGCTCGTCGGCCGACAGCGCGCCGTAGTCGCAGTAGATCATGACGGCGATGTCGAAGGTCCCGTCCAGATCGAGCTCAAGGTAATTCCGGCATCGGTAGTCGATGGCGAGGCCCTGCTCGTCCGCGGAGCCTCGCGCATGGCCGAGCGAGCGCGGCGAGAGGTCGACGCCCGTCACCGCATAGCCCGCGCGCGCGAAGCGCTCGGCGTACAGCCCGGGCCCGCAGCCCAGGTCGAGCAGGCGCGGATGCGTCGCCGGAGGCGCCGTGGCGCGTATCCAGTCGACGGAGCGGTCCATGAACGCGAAGCTGCGACTGGCACCCTCGAACGCGGAATCGAGATGCGCCGCCAGCATGCCGCGCGAGATATGCTCGTCGTCCCAGAACGCCGCGCCGGTACGTTCGTACAGCTCGGGCGTTCTCATCAGCTCGTGCAGGTCGTCGTACAGCGTCACGGGCGCTCCTTCTTCGGCGGTTGCATCGACGTTCGTCGTGCCATTCTATCATCTGGTATCATGCTGCCCCTGAGAGCATGACGCACCGCGACCGAAGGAGTTCCGTGGAGAAGCTGCCGCCCATCGAGAAAGTGTACGAGGCCCTGAGCGCCGTCGCCGACGGCCGCGTGACGCTGCACCCCGACGAGCGGCAGGCGACCGTCGTCTCGTCGAACGGCGCGAAGGCCTACACGGTCGCCTGGAGCGAGGACGGCTCGACCTACTCCTCGAACGACAACGCCACGTACTGGCAGGGCTACGCGGGCTACCCCGTCATCGCCGTGCTCATGGAGCAGGGCCGCCTGCCGCTCGACCGCGCCGTGGCCGACGGGTTCGCGCACGTGAACTGGACCGAGCTCAACGAGCGCTGCCGGCGCGACTACGCGCGCGCCGTGCGCGCCGTCGTCGACGAGCGCGGCCTCGACGCCGCCCGGGCAGAGGCCGCAGCCCGCTCGGTCCACGACGCCCTCGCGGGGCTCGGCCTCTCCGTCAAGCGCGGATCGGCCAAGCCGCCGAAGTCCCCTCGGTCTCCTAAGTCCCCGAAGGCGTAAGGAAGCGGCATGGCCGACCAGGAGCGCAAGCTGACGAAAGCCGAGCTGGCCCGCAAGGAAGCGTTCGAGCGGGCGAAGGCCGATTTCGAGGCGCAGGGGTTCCGCACGCAGCCGCTGACCCTCGGCGTGGTGTCGGCCAACGTCCAGGCCCTCGTGCTGGGGCTCCCCCTCGCCGTCGTGCTGGGCGCGGGGTTCTTCCTGCTGCATCCGACCCTCAGCTTCTCGTTCGACCTCGTCGGCACGCTGCTCGTGCTGGCCGCGTTCTTCGCGCTCGTCGTGTTCCACGAGCTCGTCCACGGCATCGCGTGGAGCGCATGCGCGAAGGGCGGCTGGAAATCGGTCTCGTTCGGCGTGATATGGCAGTACCTGACGCCGTACTGCACGTGCGACGAACCCCTGTCGAAGCGCGCCTACGTCGTGGGCGCGCTCGCTCCCACCGTGGTGCTGGGCCCGCTCCCCGTGATCGCGGCGTACGCGAGCGGATCGGCGGGATTGCTGGCCGTCGGGCTGCTCATGACCCTGAGCGGAGGCGGCGACCTCGCCATCGTGCTCAAGATGCTGCGCTTCAAGCCCGACGGCGAGGTGCGCTTCCTCGACCACCCCTACGAATGCGGCCTCGTGGCGTTCGTACGCGACGAGGCGACCGGCTGAGCAACGGCTCGGCGATGAAGACATGAGCTCGTCCGCCGTCGCCTCCGTGGACACGTAGTTCGGATCGCCGTCGAGCTGGCCAGGCCGGCGTTTCCGGTTTATGGCGGCCCGGCGCTCGTTCGCTGACGGGCAGCCAACAACGCCTCGATCGTCGGGGCGCGGCGATCGAGGCGCACGATCATGGAGGCAGACCGGTTCGCGCGCGGCCGCAACCGCGCGCCCGAACGAGAAAGGCGGTGCGCCATGCACCTTCCCACCCAGCGTCTCAGCACGTTCCTCACGTTCAACGGCAACGCCCGGGAGGCGATGGAGTTCTACGCGGCCGCCGTTCCCGGAGCGCGCATCGAATCGCTTGCGCTGTTCGGCGAAGGCGCGCCGAACGGGGACGAGGGCACCGTCTTGAACGGCTCCCTTTCGATCGGCGATGCGAACCTGCTGTTCATGGACATGCAGGCCGCGAGCCCCGCGCCTGCGTTCAGCTGGGCGACGTCGCTGTTCCTCGCATGCGCCGACGAAGACGAGTTCGACCGCGCGTTCGCCGGGCTGTCGCAGGACGGAGCCGTGATGATGGGTCCCGAGCCGGTGATGGATCTGCGCAAGGTCGCTTGGGTGACCGATCGGTTCGGCGTGACCTGGCAGATGGTATGGGATTAGAAGGAACGGGAAAGGAGCTTCATCATGGGATTCTCATTGTTCATCAACTTCGACGGGAACTGCAGGCAAGCCGTCGACTTCTACGCGCACGTGTTCGATTCGGAAGTGCAAGGGCTCATGACGTTCAGCGAGATGCCGCCCGACCCTTCCTACGTCGTCTCCGAGGAGGATCGCGACAAGATCATGTACTGTAGCATGATGATCGGCGGCACGAACGTCATGTTCAGCGACGTGCCGAGCGGCATGCCGTTCGCGCAGGGAAACAACATCAGCCCCGTGGTGAGTCTGAAGAAGGACGCCGACGTGAGCCGCGCCTTCGACCGACTCAAGGCGGGCGGAACGGTGGACATGAAACTGCAGACGACGTTCTGGAGCCCGCTGTACGGCATGGTGACCGACCGCTTCGGCGTGTCCTGGCAGCTCATGATCGACGAGTGAGGCCGCGCACGTACCTGACCTCGCGCAAGGGGCTTCCGCCTACCTCGACCTCCATGACGTCGCCGTTCGGCGCGAACCCGCGGCGCTCGTAGAAGGCGCGGGCGCCGCGGTTGTCCTCGAGCACCCAGAGGTAGGCGCGCTCGAACCCCTCGGCCGCCAGCGCGTCGAGCGCGGCATCCAGCAAGCGCGATCCGATGCCGCGCCCTCCGCGTTCGGGCAGCACGTACAGCGACACGACCTCGCCCCAGCCGGCGAGCGCCTCGTCGCGCGCCGGCCCGTACGTGCACACGCCCGCCACGCCGCCGTCCGCGTACGCCGCCCACGTCCGACCCGCGCGCTCCTCGAGCGACGCCGCCCACGCGCCCGGCTCCAGCGCGTCGAGGAATGCCTGCTCGACGATGCCCGCGTACGCCGCCCGCCACGTGCGCACGTACACCTGCGCCACCGCCGTCCGGTCGTCGTCGGGCGCGAGCCTCCGCACCTCGACGCCGCCCCTCGCGCGGCTCCCGGCCCACGAGACGAGCGCCTCCAGCGAGGGCTCGAGGGCGCGGCCGGCCGGCGAGAGGGCGTACTCCACCCGCGGCGGCACCTCGGGATATTCAGTGCGCTCGACGAGGCCGTCGGCTTCCAGCTCGCGCAGCGCCCGCGTGAGCGCCGTGTTCGTCACGCCGCGCACGAGGCGCTTCAGCTCGTTGTAGCGCACGGGGCCCGCGGCGAGCCGCCACAGGATGGGGAGCTTCCAGCGTCCGGCGATCGCGTCGAGCGCCGCCACGACCTCGCACGACCCGTCGTACAGGCTTCCCGCTTCCGACTCCATGGCCTCCCCTTTCGACGCGCGCTCCCAGGGCACGGAATTGTGCGTACTTGCCGCGACGCCCGCGCCCGGCGACAATCATAGCATCCGCGCAGGGGTCGGCACAGGGAGGGATGACGGGGATGAAAGCGCTCGCGATCAACGGGAGCCCGCGACGAGGCGCGAACACGGCAACCATGCTTCGCCACGCGCTCGCGGGCGCGGCGTCGCGCGGGGCGGAGACGAAGCTCGTGCACCTGCGGGACCTCTCCTTCTCGGGATGCGCGAGTTGCTTCGCCTGCAAGCGGAAGGGCGCGCGCACCGAGGGGCGCTGCGCCCTGCGTGACGACGCGACGCCGCTGCTCGACGAGGCGCTGGGAAGCGACGTGGTGGTGCTGGGGTCGCCGATGTACCTGGGCGGCGTGACCGGGGCGATGAAGTCGCTGCTCGAGCGGCTCGTGTTCCCGAGCCTCTCCTACGACGTCGCCGACCGCCGCTGCTTCAAGGGGCGCATCGCCACGGGCTTCGCCTACACGATGGGGATGCCGCACGACCTGGTGGAACGGGCCGGCTACCCCGCCCTGTTCGAGGCGAACCGCTCGTACCTGGAGCTGCTGGGCGGCCCGTCCGCGTACGTCGTCGCGGCGGACGCGTACCAGTTCGACGACTACGCGCGCTACGCGGCCTCGAACTTCGACGAGCGCGAGAAGGCGCGCGTGCGCGCCGAGCGCTTCCCCCGGGAATGCGAGGAAGCGTACGCCATGGCCGTGGCGCTGTGCGAGAGCTCGGAGGTTCGACCGCTCGGGCCGGTTCGACGCGCGAACCGGCCCGGGATGCAACGCCCCTCTACCCCACGGGCTCCCATTGGGGGAGGTCCTGGAGGGCCACGGCCGTGAGGCCGTTCGCGCGGGCCACCTCCATGCCGGCCACCATGGCCTGGGCGCCGGCGAGGTTCGTGACGTGGGTCACCCCGTGCTTCACGGCCTCGAGGCGCAGCTCGTAGCCGTCGGCGCGCGTGGCATGGCCGAAGGGCGTGTTGATCATGAGCGAGACGTCGCCCGCGGCGATCATGTCGCGCACGTTGTCCTCGCCCTCGTGGATCTTCTTGACCTGCTCGCACGCCACGCCGGCCGCCCGCAGCGCGCGGGCCGTGCCGCCCGTGGCCACGATGCGGAAGCCCAGGCGCGCGATGTCGCGGGCGATGGACACGATGGCGCGCTTGTCGCGGTCGCACACGCTGATGAACACCGTGCCGCCCTCGGGCAACGCGTAGCTGATGGCCAGCTGGGTCTTCGCGAACGCCGCTGGGAAGGTGCGGGCGATGCCCATGACCTCGCCGGTGGACTTCATCTCGGGGCCGAGCACCGTGTCGGCGCCGGGGAAGCGGCCGAAGGGCATGACGGCCTCCTTCACGCTGAAGTGCTCGAGCCGGCGGTCGTCCTCGGGCAGCCCCAAGTCGGCCAGCTTCTCCCCCGCCATGATGCGGGCGGCCGCCTTCGCCAGCGGCACGCCCGTGGCCTTCGAGGTGAAGGGCACCGTGCGGCTGGCGCGCGGGTTCGCCTCGATGATGTAGATGACCTGGTCTTTGATGGCGAACTGGATGTTGATGAGCCCCACCACGCCCAGGCGCAGCGCCAAGCGGCGCGCGATGGCGCGCAGCTGCGCCTGCACGGCCTCGGACAGCGCGAACGGCGGGGTGCAGCAGGCCGAGTCGCCCGAGTGGATGCCCGCCATCTCGATGTGCTCGAGCACGCCGCCCACGTACACCCGGTCGCCGTCGCAGAGCGCGTCGAGGTCCACTTCGACCGCCCCTTCGAGGAAGCGGTCGAGGTACACCGGGTGGTCGGGCGAGATCTTCGCGGCCTCGGCCATGTACTTCTCCAGCTGGGCGCCGTCGTAAACGATGCCCATGCCGCGCCCGCCCAGCACGTAGCTGGGACGCACGAGCAGCGGGAAGCCGATCTGGTCGGCCACGACGCAGGCCTCTTGATAGGTGGAGGCCATGCCGGCGGCCGGGTACGTGATGTTCAGCTCGTCGAGGACGGCGGCGAAGCGGTCGCGGTCCTCGGCCAGGTCGATGGCCTCCGGCGAGGTGCCCATGATGGGCACGCCGGCCGCCGCCAGCGCGTTCGCCAGCTTGAGCGGCGTCTGCCCGCCGAGCGTGACCACCACGCCGTCGGGCTGCTCGACGTCCACGATGTCCATGACGTCCTCGAACGTGAGCGGCTCGAAGTACAGCTTGTCGGACGTGTCGTAGTCGGTGGACACGGTCTCGGGGTTGCAGTTCACCATGACGGTCTCGAAGCCGGCCTCGGCAAGCGCGTAGCTCGCGTGCACGCAGCAGTAGTCGAACTCGATGCCCTGGCCGATGCGGTTCGGCCCGGCGCCCAGGATCATGGCGCGCCGGCGCGTCTTCGGCGCCACCTCCGTCTCGTCGGCGTCGTAGGTCTTGTAGTGGTAGGCCGTCGCGCTGGGGAACTCGGCCGCGCAGGTGTCCACGGTCTTGAACGCCGGCACCACGTGGAGCATCTTGCGGCACGTGCGCACGGTGAGCTCGTCGGAGCCCGTGAGGTGCGCGATTTGCGCGTCGGCCATCCCCATGCGCTTGAGCAGGCGGAACGCGTCGGCATCGAGCTCGTCGAGCGGCGTGCCGCGCAGGTTCTCCTGCACGCGCACGATGTCGGCCATGCGCGCGACGAAGAAGGGGTCCACGCGGCTCACCGCGCTCGCGCGCTCCACCGTCCAGCCGCGGCGCAGCGCCTCGGCGAGGTAGAAGATGCGCTCGGCCGTGGGGCGCGCCACGAGGTCCTCGAGCGCCTCGTCGCCCGCGGAGGCCTCGTCGCCCTTGCCGTCGCCGCCGAGGCCCGCGCGCCCGTTCTCGAGCGAGCGCATGGCCTTGCCGAGCGCCTCCTCGAACGTGCGGCCGATGGCCATGATCTCGCCGACGGCCTTCATGCGCGTGGACAGCGTGTCGTCGGTGCCCTGGAACTTCTCGAACGCGAAGCGCGGCACCTTCACCACGCAGTAGTCGATGGACGGCTCGAAGCAGGCCGGCGTGGCCTTCGTGATGTCGTTCACGATCTCGTCGAGCGTGTAGCCCACGGCCAGCTTCGCCGCCGCCTTCGCGATGGGGAAGCCGGTGGCCTTCGACGCGAGCGCCGAGGAGCGCGACACGCGCGGGTTCATCTCGATGACGATCATGCGGCCGTTGTCGGGGTTGATGGAGAACTGCACGTTGGAGCCGCCCGTCTCCACGCCGATCTTCTCGAGGATGGCCAGCGACGCCGCGCGCATGCGCTGGTACTCCACGTCGGTGAGCGTCTGCGCAGGCGCCACCGTGATGGAGTCGCCCGTGTGCACGCCCATGGCGTCGAAGTTCTCGATGGAGCACACGATGATGCCGTTGCCGGCATGGTCGCGCATGACCTCCATCTCGTACTCCTTCCAGCCCTCGATGCTCTCCTCCACGAGCACCTCGGCCGCCGGCGACAGCTCCAGGCCCTGGCCCACGATCTCGCGCAGCTCGGCCGCGTCGTGCGCGATGCCGCCGCCCGCGCCGCCCAGCGTGAACGAGGGGCGCAGCACCACGGGGTAGCCGAGCTCGGCCACGATGGCCTCGGCGTCGGCCAGCGAGTAGGCGTAGCCCGAGCGCGCCGTCTCGATGCCCAGCTCGGCCATGCAGTCGTTGAACAGCTTGCGGTCCTCGCCGCGCTCGATGGCCTCGAGGTCGCAGCCGATCATCTCCACGCCGTACTTGTCCAGGATGCCGGCGCGCGCGAGCTCGACGGCCGTGTTGAGGCCGGTCTGGCCGCCCAGCGTGGGCAGCAGCGCGTCGGGGCGCTCCTTCGCGATGACCTGCTCGACGAACTCGACGGTGATGGGCTCGACGTAGGTGCGGTCGGCCAGCCCCGGGTCGGTCATGATGGTGGCGGGGTTGCTGTTCACGAGCACCACGCGGTAGCCGTCGGCCTTCAGCACCTTGCACGCCTGCGCGCCCGAGTAGTCGAACTCGCACGCCTGCCCGATGACGATGGGGCCGCTGCCGATGACGAGGATGGTGTCTATGTCGGTGCGCTTAGGCATGGGAGGCCTCCTTCCGCCCCGCGAACGACCAGCCGGCCAGGCGATCCTCGGCGATGTCGATATCGAGGTAGTCGGCGCGTCCCTCCATGAGCCGCGCGAACGCCGTGAACAGGTAGTGGGCGTCGGTGGGCCCGGGCGAGGCCTCGGGATGGTACTGCACGGAGAACGCGGGGATGTCGAGGAACGCGACGCCCTCGGCCGTGCCGTCGTTGAGGTTCACGTGCGTGAGCTGGATGCGTCCGAAGCGCTCGTTCGCGACGACGGGGGCGACGCCGCGCTCCACCCAGCAGCGCAGGTCGCCCTCGTGCGCGGCGACGCCGCCCGACAGCTCCGGCACGAGCGCGCCCAGGCTGGGGAACACGAGCCCGAAGCCGTGGTTCTGCGCGGTAATCTCCACGCGGCGCGTGCGCAGGTTCATGACGGGGTGGTTGCCGCCGCGGTGGCCGAACTTGAGCTTCTCGATGGCCGCGCCCGCCGCCTTGGCGATCATCTGGTGCCCCAGGCAGATGCCGAACACGGGCACCTTGCCCAGCAGCTGCTCCACCTGGGTGAACGTGCCCTCGACGGCCTCGGGGTCGCCCGGGCCGTTCGACAGGAACACGCCGTCGGGGGCCAGCGCCAGCACGTCGGCGGCCGGGGTGTCCCACGGCACGCAGGTCACGTCACACCCGGCGCGCACGAGGTTCTCGAGGATGGAGCGCTTCGCGCCGCAGTCGTAGGCCGCCACCTTGAACCGGGGCGCGGGAGGCGCGGCGAGCGCGAACGCCTGCGAGGCCGGCAGCCGGTCGGCCGCGAAGCGGTACGGGCGCGCGCACGACACCGTGGCCGCGAGGTTCTGCCCGACGAGCGAGGCGCTCTCGCGCACCTTGCGCAGGAGGCTGGCCTCGTCGACGTCGACGGTGGACAGCACGGCGCGCTGCGCGCCGCGGTCGCGCACGTGGCGCACGAGCGCACGGGTGTCCACGCCCTCGACGGCCACCACGCCGTGCGCGCGCAGGTAGTCGGGCAGGCTCTGCGCGCTGCGCCAGTTCGACGGCGTCGTGCACAGGTCGCGCACGACGAGGCCGCGCAGGGCGGGCTCGTCGGACTGCGCGTCGTCCTCGTTCACGCCGTAGTTGCCGATCTGGGGGTACGTCATCGCGATGATCTGGCCCGCGTACGACGGGTCGGTGATCACCTCGAGGTAGCCCTCGAGCGACGTGTTGAAGCAGATCTCGCCGAACACCTCCCCCGCTGCCGCGCACGACGTGCCGCGGAACACGGCGCCGTCCTCGAGCACGAGGGCCGCCGGCGCGCCCACGGGCTTCGACGCCCCCTTCATCAGCCGCTTCGATATCTCGCTCAAGCTTCCATCCTTCCGTGTGTGCAGCGCACGCGTACAAAAAAGCACCCCGTCCCTCGACGGAGTGCTGGAAATGCGGAAAGGTGCGCTACCTGCCTTGTCGGTCTCTCCGTACCGCCTTAAAGGTTGTTCGGTAGTATACGCCTATTGCGAGTTTTCAGAACAAGAAATGCAGTATTTTCGACATTTGGAATATAAATATGCAGTTTTAGCGATTCACATCGCCCGCGTGCGGCCGCGCGGGAGCCTCACTGCGCCCAGATGTCCGCCGCCTCGGCGGCGAGGGCGCACACGCCGGCGTAGAAATCGTCGTCGGCGCGGCGCAGGGCCTCGGCGGCCGCCCCGAACCAGCCCGCGGCGTGCTCGCGCGCGAACCGGCGCAGCAGCTCGACGCTGCGTGCAGCCGCAGCGTCGTCGCCGCCCTCGCAGGCGCATCGCGCGAGCGAGGCCATGAACGCCAGCTCGCACGCCATCGAGTCGGGCCGCAGCTGCGCCACGGCGGGCGCGAAGCCCTCGAGCGCCCGGTAGTCGAACCCGACCGCCCGGTAGCAGCGCAGCGCGTGGTCGGCCGCCGGGCCGCCCGCGACGCCGAACGAGCGGCGCCCGTCCTGCACCTGCGCCCCGCGCACGCAGCTTTCCACGAGGGGCGCGAACAGCGGGCCGGCCGACACGAAGAACCGGTCGTAGTAGCGCTGTCGGAGGGCGGCGCCGGGCTCCACGCGGTCGAACCGCGTCATGCCCAGCGCCTGCGCCACGCGGCGCACGTCGCGCACAACGTCGGAGGACGGCTCGTTCACCAGGGCCCGGGCGCACGCCTCGGCCACGGCGGCGAACCCGCGCAGCTCATCCTCCAAGCAAGGGAACCCCGTATCGCCCATGGCAATCCCTCCGCTTCCCTAGCCGAATATCGGCGCCGCGGCCACCACGACCGCGTAGCGGAACGCGAACCCGCCGACGAGGATGCACGCCCACTCGACGACGCCCATCCACGCGGGGGCCGCCGCGCCCCGGCGGCCGCGCACGACCGCCAGCGCGAGCGGCGCGACGAGGCCGACGGCCACCGTCCCGCCCCAGAACGCCAACGCGCACGAACCGCCGAGCAGGTTCGCCACCGACGCCGCCGCAGCCTCGGCGCCGCTGCCCTGCGTGCCCGACACCACCGCGACGAGCGCCGCGAGCGCAACCGCCTCGAGCACCGGCAGCACGACGGCCGCCCGGCCGAACCAGGCCGGCAGCGCGTCGCCCTTCGGCGCGGCGAAGCGCGCGATGAGCGCGTAGGCCGCATAGCCCGTGTAGGCCGCCGACACCACGAACGCGGCCGGCAGCACCGCGATGTTCCACAGCGGGAAGGCCGGCGAGGTGCTGAGCAGCACGCCCGTGTACAACGACACGCCCACCGCCAGCACCGCCGTCGCCGCCTCGAGCGCCCGGGGAGCGGAGCGCTTCATCAGCAGCAACAAGCCGCACGCGAAGGAGCCCACCAGAAACAGGCTGATGAGAATCACGCCCCAGGTCATCACCGACCCGAGGTTGCCCAGCAGGTTGAGGTAGCGCAGCGGGTTCAACAGGCCTCCCCGCGCGTCCACCGCCAGGATGAGCGCGCCGAGCGCCACGAGCGCGAACGCCGCGACGACGCCGACGAGCTTCGCCGTGCGGTGCGCCTCGTCCCTGCCCGCCGACAGCACGGTGAAGATGAACGTCCAGGCGCCCAGGCCCGCGCAGAACAGGTCGCAGGCGACGATTCCGTCCCAAACCATTACTGCCTCCCCTCGTACGGCGTGAGCACGTTGCCGCCCTTGTGCACGGCGGACACGCGCTTGAGCGCCATCGTCTCTTCCAAATCGACGTAGCGCACCGAGGGCTCCATGCCCATGTCGGCCAGCAGCACCTCGCCGCCGCCCGCCTCGGCCAACAGCTTCGACACGTCGCTGTCGGGGTCGTTCAGATCGCCGAACACGCGGGCCTTCGTCACGCACGTCCCCACGCACGCGGGCAGCAGCCCGTTGCTGGAGCGATGGTGGCAGAACGTGCACTTGTGCACGTCGCCCGTCTCCTCGACGAGGTAGCGCACGCCGTAAGGGCACGCGGCCATGCAGTACTTGCAGCCGATGCACTTGCCGGTGTCGATCTGCACCGAGCCGTCCGCGTCCACGTAGCTGGCGCCCGTGGGGCACACGCTCACGCACGCCGGGTTCGCGCAGTGGTTGCACAGCTTGGGAACGCTTGCGCGGCGCACGTCGCCGTCCCTGTCCACGTCCCAGCTTTCCACCCACGTGTTGAAGTGGCCCAGCACCACGCTGTTCTCCATCTTGCAGGCTACGGCGCAGGCGTTGCATCCAATGCAGAGGGCCAGGTCAATCGCCATGCCCAATCGTTGTTCGCTCATAATCCCACACCTCCCTTATGCCTTCTCGATTTTGAACATGCCGCCGCAGCGCCCGGGGCTCGACGCGTCGTGGTCGGCCAGGATGCTGTACACGCCGTCCTTCGAGACGAGCGGGTCGAGCATCATCTTCGTGCGCACGCCCGCCGCGATGGCCGGGTTGCCTTCGACGCGCTGGCCGTCCACCTCGACGTCCTGCGCGCCGTAGTTGTCGTGGCCGTAGCCGAACGACAGGCTGAACGCGCCCTTCACCTGGCCGCCGCGCACCATGGCCACGCCTTCGGTCACCTCGCCGGTGGGCGTGGTCGCCCGCACGGCGTCGCCGTCGGCGATGCCGAGGGCCGCCGCGTCCTCGTCGTTGATCTCCATGTAGTTGTGCGCGCACAGATCCCGCATGATGGGGCTGTTCGACAGCATGGAGACGGAGCGGAAGCGCGGCTTGTGCTCGGACACCGTGAACGGGAACTCCTCGGCCGAGTAGTGGTCGGTCATGGGCGACAGGTCGCCGAACGCCTGCGGGTTGTAGCCCAGCGTGGCGGGGAGGCGCTTGCCGGAGTAGCAGTTCGTGGCCAGCGCGCGCTTCTCGTTGTAGATGTACGTCTCGAACGGCTTGAGGAACGCGTAGCGCCCGTCCTCGCCGCGGATCTTCTCGGACGTCCAGTAGCGGCCGCCGCGCGACAGCACATGCTGCACCTTCGGCCACTCCTCGGCGCTCACCGCGGCCTCGAAGTCGGCGGGCAGCTCGTCGAGCCCCTGCAGCCTCGCCTCCTCGGCCGAGATGTCGTCCACCGGCGTCTCGGCGTAGGCGAGGTTCGCGACCGCCTTCAGGTAGAAGTCGGCCGACGTGTCGAACGGGTGCAGGTTGCCCTCGGCGTCGGGGATGGCGTCCGCGCCCCAGCCGGGCAGGTCGCACGCCTTGGCGACGTCGATGAGGAACGTCTCCCAGCACGCGTAGCGCCCGTCGTCCGTCTGCACGGTCTCGGGCGTCTTCGCCTGCCAGCGCACCGTGGTGCCCCAGGCGCCGCTCGACGGCAGGCCGAAGCTCTCGTACTGCGTCACGTCGGGCACGATGTAGTCGGCCACCTGCGCCATCTCGCCGATCACGACGTCGCACACGATGTGCAGCGGCAGCACCGACGGGTCCTTCAGGCGCTCGACCACCTCGTCGCGCATGGCGCCGGGCGTTCCCTGGATGACGTTGCACATCCAGGTGAGCATGATCTTGCACTGGTAGGGGTACTGGTTGACCGCGGACATGAGCGCCTGGCTGTCCGACTGCGGGGCGTTCGTGAACCAGGGCATCTTCGGCTTGGGGTCCTTCTCGCCCGCCGCCACGCGGTTGGCGTACTCCTTGGTCTTCTCCCAAGCCCGGCTGCCGCGCGAGATCATCGCGGCGTTCTTCGTGGTGACGTCGGGGGCGCCCTTGACCGTGGCCAGGTCGTAGCGCACGCCCTTGCCGTCGGTCACCGGGGAGCCGGTGGGGAACGATCCGCCCCGCATCTGGTTCGAGCCGATGAGCGCGCGCAGCACCTCGCGGCCGTTCGGCGTGTCGAAGCCGTTGACGCCGGCCGTGGAGGCGGCGGCCGCGTTCACCGTGGCCTTCACGCCGTGGGAGGCGTACTCCTTCGCCATGCGCTCGATCTCGGATGCGGGGATGCCGGTGATCTCGGCGTACTCCTCGACGGTGCGGCTGCCGACGGTGTCCTTCATGCACGAGAACCCCGAGCGCACCTTGACGCCGTTCACCTCGCCTTCGAAGTCGAACACGCCGCGCTCGCACGCGTCGTGCGCCGCGGGCTCGTTGGTGGCGGCGTCGATGACCACGTAATGCTGCGTCGGCATCGCACCCTCGGCGACTTCTTCCTCGGGCACCTCGATGCCGGCGTCGGCCGCGCGCATGAGCTTGCGGTGGTTCGGATGGCCCTCGTCGACGATCACGAGGTAGCTCGCGTTCGTGAACGCGCCGTAGCCCGCCGCCTCCGCCGCCTTCTGCGTGGTGAACGACAGCACGTCGGCATCGTAGGTTTCGTCGCGCATCATGATCTGCGCGATGGCGGCGTACAGGGCGCCGTTGGTGGTGGGTTTGATGGGCACCCAGGTGATGCCCGGCATCGTCGGGGTGACGGCTCCGCTGGAAAGCGTGGGATCGACCACGTCGATCTTGAGCTTGCCCGTGCGCAGCCTCTCCGTGACGTGCTTGCTGATGTACTGGAAGTTCGACCCGTTCCCGCCCGGGAACGCACCGCTCCAGAGGATGTACTCCGCCTCGTCGATGTCGACGCTGCAGCCGTTCTTAGCGTTCATGTAGAGCGAACTCGCTCCGCCGGCAGCGCCTCAACTGGAGTTGTGGCTGAATATGTTCACGCTCCCGAAGCTCTGGCCGAAACGAGTGTTCAGCAGGCGCCGCCCATCGGCGCGCGTGTTCCACACGATGATCTGGTTCGACTTGGGTCCCAAGTCGGGCTGCTCGGGGTTCATCGGCGTCTCGGGATCGTGCACCGCTTTGAAGCCCTCGATGACGGTGTCCTCGCCGACGTCGGCGAACAGCTTGCCGCCCTCGGTCACCTCCCGCATCAGCTGGTCCCAGCCGATGGGCTTCCACTTGCCCTCGCCGCGCTTGCCGGCTCGCTTGAGCGGCACCGTGATGCGCTCGGGCTGGCTGACGGCGTCGAGCGTGCCGTTGCCGCGCCCGCACACCGTGCCGCGCGTGACGTTGCCGCCGCCGTTCGCGTAGCTCATCGAGCGGTACGCGTCCTCGAGCGGCGCGCCGAACTCGAGCGGCGAGCTCGCGCACGCGGGGTTGTACGGGTTGCCGCCCACGCCCAGCACGCTGCCCGTCTCGCGGTCGAGCTTGATGCGGTTGCCGCAGGCGCTGTAGCAGCCCACGCAGCCCGAGTACCGCACGATCACGTCCTCGTTGACGGACACCGCGCCCGTCTTGGGATCGACCGCGGCCTCGATGGGCTTGCCCGTCCGGGGCGCCGGGAACTCCGACTCCGCGGCCACCGCCACGGACGGCAGGGCCCCTGCGCCCGCGCCGGCGACCGACAGGGCGCCCAGGGCGCCGAGCGCCCCGACGAACGTCCGTCGATCCATGTTCGCTTGTCCCATATCCTCCTCCTTGCTTTCCTCTCGTCTGGAAACGCGACGGGGAAAGCGTACGGGCCGGAGGCGCTGCGATCATCACCTGATCAAGGCGTTTTCCCGTCCCGCAACCGGGAAAAGCGTCTCACCTTAATCCGGTGAAATTTGCGTATTCCCAGGTCAACGATCAGGTGAGACGTAACTATGACCGGCGCGCCCCACCGGTCGCACGCTATACTGGTTACCCGTACGAGGGAGGGCGTATGATCGATCATTTCCGGCAGAACCTGTCGACCCATTGGCGCGAGACCGTCGGCTTCGCCCTGTTCTTGGCGTGGGTGTACTGCGCGCTGTTCGGGTGCGGCCTGGCCACCGTCGACGAGACGCTCATGTGCGCACCTTCGTCGTACGGCCTGGAGTACATCTGGATGATGTGCGGGCTGTTCGAGGCCGTCGGCGCCATCGCGGGCATCGTCGTCGCGCGCAAGCTGCCCCAGGCCGACGAGCTGCTGCAACGGCGCCACGTCGCGCTCGCGGCCGCCGTCCTCGCGGCGGCGGGCGCCTTCTTCATCTGGCTCGCCTGGTACGACCGCGTCGTGCTGTTCGACCGCGTGTTCGTGGTGGGCAGCGCGCTCACCGGCTTCGCCATCGTGCTGTTCACCGTCATCTGGAGCGCGCGCCTGCGCCGCCTCAACGAGGCGCGGCTCGAGTTCGTCATCCCCTGCTCGTTCACCATCTCGTTCCTGCTGTATTTCGTCATCCTCCTGACCAAGGAGAGCGGGCTCGTGGTGCTGGCGCTCGTCATCGTCATGAACTTCGCCTCGATGCGGCTCGCCCGCACGGACGCGCCCGCGCCGTCCGCCGAGGCCGCCGAGCCCTGCGCCGGGAAGGCGCCCTGCGGCAACCCGGGGATGCGCTCGTTCGTCATCCTCGCGTTCGCCTCGTGGGTGCAGATCGCGTTCTTCCGCGTGATCTCGACGCCGGCGCTGTCGGGCAACCGGTTCACCCACTACCTCATCCCGTTCTCGTTCGCGTGCGTGCTGTCGCTGGCCATGCTGCTGCTGTGCATCCGCATGTCGCGCTACCTGAACGTGTCGCTGGCCTACCGGTGGAGCCTGCCGCTGTTCATGCTGAGCTACGTGCCCATCATCGTCGACTACGGCAACCCCGGCCTGCGCATCCTGGCCTACGCCATCAACTTCCTCGGGATGTTCGGGGTGCAGTTCGGCTGCTGGATCGGGGCGTGCAAGTACCTGCGCCGCATGGGGTGCAAAACGACGGGCCTGTTCAGCCGCTACGCGCTGGGCGAGGGCGCGGGCATCTTCGTCGGCAGCCTCATCGGCCTCGTCGCCGTGAAGGCGCTCGACGGGCAGGGCATCATGACCCTGTCGTTCGTGCTCATGTCGCTCGTGGTGTTCGTGGCCATGGCCACCGGCTTCAACCCCAGCTGGGTGTTCTACCGCAGCCCCTCGGCGCGCCGCCGACGGGCCGAGGGGCCGGAGGAGGGCGCGAACCCGTGCGCCGACCTCGAGGCCATCTTCCAAGGGGAGGCCGCCGACCTCCAGAGCCGCTTCGGGCTGACCGAGCGCGAGACCGACGTGGCGGCGCTGCTGCTGGCGGGCCGCAGCCGCCCGTTCATCCGCGACGAGCTGACGGTGTCCATCAACACGGTGAGCTCGCACGTACGCAGCATCTTCTCGAAGTGCGACGTCCACTCCCAGCAAGAGCTCATCGACCTCGCCCGCGGCGGCGCCGCCCCCAAGCCCGCCCCCGCGGCAGAGTGAAGCGCCTCCGCCGGCCGGCCGCTCAGGCGCGGGAGGGCGGTTCGCCTGCGCCTTCCTCAACGGGCGCAACCATCGCGAGGAGCTCCTCGCGGCTGTGCACGTCGAGTTTCTGGTAGATGCGCCGCGTGTGCGACTTGAGCGTGCCGTTGGCGATGCACAGCTCGCGCTCGATGTAGGCCGACCCCTTCCCCGCCGCGAGCAGCTGCAGCACCTCGCGCTCGCGCGGACTGAGGCCGCGCTTGCGGCCAACCTCGTCGCAGCGCTCCGCCAGCGAGTCGTCGTGCGGTTTCTCGTGCAGGCCGAAGAACGTGGCGCCCCATTCGCGCGAGCGGCGCTCCCCCGACAGCAACGCGACCGTCGCCAGCACCACCAGGATGGCCAGCACGCCCGTCACCAGCGGGTCGTTCAGCGAAACGGGCAGCAAGCCCTCGTTCATCGCCTCCGCCGTCGCATGCCCTCCGACGATGCTGAGCGTGGTGAGCTCCTGGACGCCGCACAGCACGAGCACCGACGTGCCGTAGCGGTGCGAGAGGTCGCACAGCAATATGGTGAGCACGAGGAACATGAGCGCGTACCCGGCCGAGATGCAGAAGCCCGCCACGGCGCTGCCCACCGAGAACGCGAGCAACTCCATGAGCAGCCCGCAGGTGACCAGCACGAACGGCGTGCGGAACAGTGCGGTGAAGTCGAAGCGGTGCGAAAGGAAGTACACTGCCGCGAACAGCGCCGCCGACACCGCCATGGTGCCCGCGATCAGCATGCCGCCCTCGAACGACGCCGAACCCCCGCGCAGCCCGAACACGAACTGGTAGATGCCGAGCACGACGATCAGCCCCCAGGGAAAGCGCACCGTGCTCCACGAGCGTTTGGGCAGGTCGATGACCGGGATCTTGCGGAACCCCGCCTTCATGCAGGCGAGCGAGAGCAGGGGCAGGAGCAGCAGAACCGCTGCGGAGCGGACGGGATCGAGGCCGATGCAGAGCCATCCGAGAACCGACCCCAGGAAAAAGGACCCCGACACGTACAGCACCATATGGAACGGGTCGAAGCAGCTTTGCAGCTCGGCCCACAACAGGATGGACAGCGCCGCGCCGACGCCGCCCGCAACGACGGCCGCGACGGCGAGCGCCTCGTGCGCGCCGGGAACCGCCGTCGCGGCGAACGACGCCGCGGTGGACGCCGTCAAAGCGCCTACGGAGAGGTTCACGAGCGCGCGTCGACGGTACAGCGGCGCGATCCTGCGCGCCAACACCACGCCCGGCAGGAACACGGCCAGCACCATCACGAGGATGAACAAGTCCTTGCCCACGAGCGCGCTGGCGGGGAACAGCTGGGCGAACCGGAAGAACGCGACGTCGTCCCACGCCCGGATGAACGCGAACCCGAAGAAGCACAGCGAGAGATAGCGCAGCTCGGCGACGCGACGGCGGCCCTTGAACGCGCCCTCGTCGTCCATCCCCTGCCTGCTCTGTCCCCGATCGCCGTAGCCCATGCGGCCATGGTAGCAGACCGAGCGCGCGGCGCGGCGCGGGAGCGAGGGTGAAATCGCCCGCGATCCGACGGGTTACAGGGCAGGTTACAACAATACCCTCGAAATCGAGGCGAGGTGGATGCGGAGGGATCGGCGGGATGCGCATACTGGGCGCGGCATCGAACGCCGGGCACGACGCCGTGCCCCAAGGAAAGGGAGGAACCATCATGAACCAAGCACCGATCTCGCGCCGCGCCTTCGTCAGGACGGCCACGATCGCCGGCATCACCGTCGCCGCCTTCGGCATCGCGGGCTGCGCGCCCAAGGCCGAGGGGGCCGAAGGGGCGTACCGGGCCGGCACCTACTCGGCCAGCGGGCAAGGGAAGTTCGGGCCCGTCGAAGTCGAGGTCGCGTTCTCGGACAAGGCGATCGAGAAGGTCGACGTGGTGAAGCTCGAGGAGACGAAGTACATCTGCGACCGCGCCGTCGCCGACGTGCCGGCGCGCATCGTGGAGCACCAGTCGCTCGGCGTGGACACCGTCACGGGCGCGACGCTCACGAGCACGGCGATCCTCGCCGCCGTCGAGGACTGCGTGAAGCAGGCGGGGGGCAACGCCGGCAAGCTCAAGGGGAACTACACCCCGACGCCGCGCTCCACCGAGACCAGGGAGCTGGAAGCGGATCTCGTGGTGGTGGGCGCAGGCGCGGCCGGCATGGTGGCGGCCGTAGGCGCGGCCCAGCGCGGGGCGAACGTCGTCGTGCTCGAGAAGAGCTGCAACATCGGCGGAAACGGGTTGGTGTGCGGCGGCTACCTCGAGTACGCAGGCTCGCCCGCAGACCTGCGGCCCGACATGACCGACATGCAGATCCAGGAACTCGAGGAGAAGCTGGCCGCCGGGGACGGATCGGCCGTGGACCCGTCGTATCTGGCCGCGCTCAAGCAGGAATGGGCCGACTGGCAGGCAAGCGGCACGAAGAAGGTGTTCGATTCGAAGTACCTCCAACCGCTCGAGTACACGCTGCCGTCCGGCGAGGGCTACGAGGGCTCGCTGCGCGTCTGCCAGCGCGAGGTCGACTTCGGCGACTGGCTGATCGCCGAGGGCTTCTCGTTCAAGGAAGTGGTCGGCATCGTAGGGTTCCCGTGGCCGCGCTGGGCCGTGCCGGCCGAGGGCGTGTGCGGGCAGAGCTACTTCGAGCTGTACAACGACATGATCGACCGGAACGGCTATCCCGTGGAGGTCCTGCTGAACACCCCGGCGACCGAGCTCATCGTCGAAGACGGCCGAGTGACGGGCGTCGTGGCGCAGGCCGAGGACGGCACCGTGTACCGGGTGAGGGGAACGCAGGGCGTCGCGTTGGCGACCGGCGGGTTTTCCGGCAACCCCGACATGCTGCGCGCGTACAACAAGATATGGAGCTGGCCCGAGAACAGCGCCATCCCCACCACGAACGCCTACGGTCACCACGGCGACGGCATCACGATGGGCCTTGCGGTGGGAGCCGCCGTGGGGAACATGCACCTGCAGATGCCCTTCCCCTTCGCCGACTGCAAGAACGCGACCGACGAGACCACCGTGGGAGACGACATCGACTGCGTCATCGTGAACAAGGAAGGCAAGCGCTTCATGAACGAGGTGCTCGACCGCTACACCATGACCGAGAACATCATGGCGCAGACCGACCAGATGATGTTCATGATCAGCGACCAGGACACGAGCCGCGTGAACGGCGACGTCAACCGCTACGGCCACAACCTGCAAAGCCTCATCGACCAGGGGCAGCTCTACCGCGCCGACACCATCGAGGAGCTGGGCGAGCAGATCGGCTGCGGCGGCGCGGCGCTCAAGGAGACGGTCGAGCGCTACAACGAGATCGCGCGGGCCGGCGAGGATCCCGACTTCGGCCGCACGAACTTCTCGGAGCTGAGCCCCATCGAGAACCCGCCGTTCTACGCGAGCCCCCGCACCTGGGCCATGCACATCACCTCGGGCGGCCTCGTGAACGACCCGGCCGACAACTACGCCGTGCTGCGCGAGGACGGCACGCCCATCGAGGGCCTCTACGCCATCGGCGAGACGGCGAAGGGGCCGGCCGGCGTGGCCGTCATGTCGCAGGGCCTCGCCCTGGCCCAAGGGCTGTTCCCGGAAGCGTAACGACAGCGGGCGACCGCGCCCTCCCCTGCGCTGCCGACCGCGCCCTTCCCGGTCGGCAGCGCCCTACCCGCGGTCGACCGGGACGGTCTCGAGGAGGTCGAGCAGCTCCTGCTTCGAGTGGATCTTCAGCTTCCGGTAGATGCTCTTGCTGTGCGAGCGGACGGTGTTCTCGGAGATGTACAGCTGCTTGGCGATGCTGGGGACGTCCCTGCCTCGCGCCAGCACCAGGAGGATGTCGCGCTCGCGCTTCGTGAGCCCCGCCTCCTGCGCCAGGAAGGCGCATCGCTGCGCGACCTCGTCGACGACGGTGGGGACGGCGGCGGGCCCCTGCGGCTCGTCGCCCGCCGCAGCCGCGACCCCCGCGCGCTCGTCGAGGCCCCTCCTGCGCGCCTGGATCGCCGCGTAGGACATCGCCAGGATGTAGAACACCACGAGCACGATCACCGGGAGCGTGGCCGCGCCGAAGCTTCGCGGGTAGTACACCCACGCGCCCAGCGCCGTCGCGCCCGCGAACGCGAAGTAGGTCGCGCCCGCGAACGCCCCGTACACGTAGGGCGACCACAGCCCGTAGCGCCGCGCGATGGTGACGCTGGTCGACATCATGAACACCGCGACGAACGAGAACAGCACGTACGCCAGGGTGGCCACGGGAAGGGCGAGCACGTCCCCCGCTATCGAAAGCGCGAGGAGCGCGGTCACGACGACGGGGAAGAACATGCGGTACATCCCCAGTATGCTCAGCTTCCTGAAGACGGACCGCTTCCCGCCGGGCACGTACCAGGCCGCGTACAGGATCAGCGAGGCGGCGATGATGCACCCGCTGGCGACGAGGTTGATCGCATCGGAGTTCTCGATCCCGTCGAGCGTGATGGTCCTCGTCAGAGCGACCGCGAACGCGATGGCGCACACGCAGATCAGCGGGCTGCCGACCTCCTTCGCCAAATCCCGCAGCCCGGCTCCCCGCCAGCCCCGCCGCGCGCCGTCGTCGGCGGGGGCGGCCGGAGCGCGCAACGCGAGCAGGCACAGGACGACCGCCGCAACGACGAGCGCGGGAAACGCGGTCCAGAGGCGCCCGCCGAAGATCGCGAACAGGAGCAGGTACTCGGCCGACCCCATGGCCAAGGAGAGCAGCAGGGTCTTGGTCATGTCGTCGAACGAGAGCCGCGAGAGCACGTGCTGCCACAGCAGCGAGAACAGGCCGTAGCCGATTCCCGCGAGGACGGAGGAGGCCACCGCGGCGATCGTCCGATCGAGCGCTCCCGGCCCGAGGAGAAGCAGCGCGTAGCCGCCGCCCACGAAGGCGCCCGCCGCCACCGCGGCCGCGGCGAGGAAGCGCGCCGTGGGGCGGTCCCGCTTCAGCAGAGCCGCGCTCAACGCGAGCCCGAGCGCGATGGACAGGGGGATGGACCAGCACTTCAGTATCTCCGACAGCCCCAGCTGCGTCAGCGCGCCCAGCGGCAGCCCGCCCCAGATGGTCAGCACCCCGATCAGCAGAACCGAGGACAGGCCGAGGCATCTGATCACACGATCCTTCACGCTACCCCCTCCGCCCCTGCCGCACGGCCTTGACAGGCATCCGGCACCGTGCACGCACCAAGCGATCCTCCCCTTCTCCTTCGTTCGCCCCATTGTAGCGCCTCTTCCCAAAATCGCCCGCGCCATGTGGCAAATCGGAGGCCCGTTTCCCGCATTTCACATGGCGTATGTGAGGCGTTTCCCCCTCCCGTTCCGTAGCCTTTCCCTATCGCCATCGGGCGAGGGAGCGCCGCCGGCGGCCATCGGCACGACGCGAGGGCGATCGGGGCGCTCGAGGGACCACGACAAGAGGAGGACGTATGGGAATCGAAGTATCGAGAAGGGGCTTTCTCGCAGGTCTCGGCGCGGCGGGCATCGCCGCCGCAGGCGCCGGGCTGGTCGGCTGCGCGCCGAACGCGGGTTCCGGGGCGAAGGCCTCCGGCGACGCGGCGACGGCCGGCTCGGGCGCCGGGGCGGACGGCGCGGAGCTCATCGCGGCCGCGTACCTCAACCCGCAGGATTACGACTACCGGCAGAGCACGACCGACTTCTCGACGCTCTTCTCGCCCGTGAAGATCGGCGCCATGGAATCGAGCCATCGCATGATCAAGTCGGCGGCCGGCTCGGCGACGTACCTGGGCGGGCTCACCGACGAGTTCTTCCAGTACTACGTGAACCTCGCGAAGGGCGGCGTCGAGATCATCTGGGTCGAAGGCGAGCTCGTGTCGCTGATCACCGGGGACGCCGCCGCGCCCGACGCCGAGGAGTTCTGCAAGCGCCTCGTCGACGAATGCGCCCGGTACGGCGCCTCGCTCGGCCTGCAATGGGCCCAGTTCGCGCCCGACGTGGCCGAGCTCACCGTCGACGAGATCCTCGCCTTCGAGGACGTCGCCGCGGACCTCGCCCGAACCATCCAGGCCATGGGCTTCAAGGCGCTCGAGATCAACGCGGCGGGCTTCAACATCGGCGAGCACTTCCTCTCGCGCTTCCACAACACGCGCACGGACCAGTACGGCATCGGCAGCCTGGAGGACCGCGCCCGCTTCGCGACCGAGTGCATCGAGAAGATCAAGCAGGCGTGCGGCGACGACTTCGCCGTGCAGATGCTCATCGACTGCGTCGAGGAGAACGACAACCTCACCAACAACGCGACGCTCATGGACCTCGACAACACCCTGACCGCGCCGAGCAACCTCGTGATCACCATCGAGGAGGGCATCGAGTTCGCCAAGCTCTTCGAGGCCGCCGGATGCGACTCGCTGCACCTGCGCCTCGGGCCGCTCGGCAACCATCCCTGCCAGTTCGCGAGCGACCTGTACTTCATCCTGTACGGCATCGAGGGCGCGACGGGCTACGGGACGCAATGGGACTTCAGCCGCCACTTCCAGGGATCGCTCATCGCCGACCACAGCGGCGCGGGCATGCTGCTCGACGTCGTCGCGCGCTACAAGGAGGCCGTCGACATCCCCTGCGGCGCCGTCACCTACATGGACCCGGCGCACGCGCCCGACTTCTTCGAGCAGGCGCTCGCCGACGGCAAGGTCGACTTCTTCATGATGACCCGCCCTTTGACCGTGGACAACGAGTACGTCGCCAAGCTCCGCGACGGGCGGGCCGACGAGATCGCCCCCTGCACGCGCTGCCTGCACTGCCACATCGGGAGCAACGAGCTGAACCGCATGATGGGCTACTGCCGGGTGAACGCCCTCACGCAGCGCGTGATGACCGACAACGGGCCGGCCGCCTACGAGCTCGAGCCCGCGTCCTCGCCCAAGAAGGTCATGGTCGTCGGCGGCGGGCCGGCCGGCATGGAGGCGGCGCGCATCGCCGCGGCGCGCGGGCACGAGGTGTCGCTGTACGAGAAGAGCGGCACGCTCGGCGGCCTCTTGTCGTTCGCGAGCATGGTGAAGGGGCCCCACGAGAACCTCGACGACCTCGCCGCCTACCTCGAGCGCCAGCTCGAGCTCGCCAACGTGAACGTCACCACCGGCAAGGAGGTGGACCGGGCGTTCATCGAGTCCGAGGCTCCCGACGCCGTCATCTTGGCGGTAGGCGGAACGCGCGACAAAGCCGACATCGCCGGCGACGTGCCCGTCGTGGACTTCGACTCGTTCATGACGGCCGACCTGGGCGACGACGTCGTAGTGTACGGCTCGAACGCCCAAGCCTTCGACTGCGCCCTGTGGCTGACCGTGCGCAAGAAGCGCGTCACCATCGTCACGCCCCACGCCAACGCGGACCTCGACATGCAGCAATCCCAGCACGCGATGCGCTTCATGACCACGGCGCTGTACTCCCTGGGCGTGAAGGTGTGGCCGGAAGCCTCGATCAAGGAGGCCACGGGCGGCAAGGCGGTCATCGCGACCGAGGTGGGGACCGAGGTGACCGTCGACTGCGACGCGATCGTCGACGGCGCCGAGATGGTGCCGAACACGTCTTTGCTCGACGGGCTGTCGGTTGCGGAAACCTACGCGATCGGCGACTGCGACGCCCCGTTCAACATCGCGCTCGCCATCCGCGCCGGCAACGACGTCGGCCGCGCTGTCTAAGCGCCGCGCGCACGAAAAGGGAGGGGCGCATCGCGCGCCCCTCCCGCATCCCGCTCGCTCAGGCGACGGCTTCCGCGGCCCGCGCCGCCAAGGCGCATACGCCGGCGTAGAAATCGTCGTCGGCGCGCGCGGCGCAGCGCGCCGCCGCGGCGAACCAGCCGACGGCGTGCTCGCGCGCGAACTGCCGCAGCAGGCAGGCCGACCGGCGCGCCGCGGCGGGGCCTTCGGCGTCGTTCGCGGCGGCCTCGGCGAGCGAGGCCATGAACGCCAGCTCGGCGACCATCGAGTCGGGCTTCAGCGTCCTGACGGCCAAATCGAAGCCGCCGACGCCGCGGTGCTCGAAGCCCGCGGCCCGATAGCACGCCAGCACGTGATCGGCCCGCGCGCCGCCGGCGGGCGCGTACCTCAGGCGCCCGCCCTCCTCCGCCGCGCCCCGCACGCTGCTCTCGCACAGCGGCAGGAAGAAGGGGCTCGCCGACACGAAGAACCGGTCGTAGTAGCGCTGCCGAAGAACCGCATCGGCCCTCGTCCCATCGAACCGCGCGTCGCCCACCGCCCGCGCCGCCCGGCGCACGCTGTCGACAACCTCCTCGTCAGGCTCGCTCGCCAGGGCCGCGGCGCACGCGCGGGCGATGACGGCGAACCCCCGGCACGCATCCGCCGCCAACGGCTTCTCCTCGTTCATCTTCGAACCCCCTTCCCTTAGGCGAACAGCGGCACGGCCGCCATCACGACGACGTAGCGGAACGCGAGGCCTCCGACGAGGATGCAGGCCCATTCGACCGGGCCCATCCAGCCGGGCGCCCCAACGCCCCGCCTGCCGCGCACGACGGCGAGCGCGCACGGCGCCGCCAATCCCACGGCTACGACGCCGCCCCAGAACGCCGCCGCGTACGCGCCCGTCAGCAGCTGGGCCACGGAAGCCGCCGCGGACGGGGCGGCGCTGCCCTGCGTCGCCGCCACCACGGCCAGGAGCGCGGCGACCAGCAGCGCCTCCGCCGCGGGGAGCACGATGCCCGCCTTGCCCATCCACGCGGGCGCAGCCTGGCCTTCCGCGCCCGCGAAGCGCGCAGCCAGGCCGTATGCCGCGTAGCCCGTGTAAGCGGCCGACACCACGAACGCGGCCGGCAGCACGGTGATGTTCCACAGGGGGAACGCCGGGGCGGTGCTCAGCAGCACGCCCGTGTACAGCGACACGCCCACGCCCAGCGCCGACCCGACGAGCTCGAGGGCGCGCGGCGGATCCTCGCGCCGCGCCAGCAGCACGAGGCAGGCGAACGCCGTCGCCAGGAACAGGCTGATCAGCACCACGCCCCACGTCATCACCGACCCGAAGTTGCCCAGCAGGTTGAGGTAGCGCAGCGGGTTCAAAAGCCCGCCCCGCGCGTCCACCGCCAGGATGAGCGCGCCGAGCGCCACGGCGACGAACGCCGTCCCCATGCCGATCAGCTTCACCTTGCGCGCCGCCGCGCCCCTGCCGCCGGCCAGCACCGTGAACACGAACGCCCACGCGCCCAACCCGGCGAAGAACAGGTCGCAGGCGACGATACCGTCCCACACCATTACAGCCTCCCCTCGTACGGCGTTTTCACGTTGCCGCCCTTGTGCACGGCGGATACGCGCTCCATCGCCATCGTCTTGTCCAAGCCCAGGTAGTGCACCGACGGGCTCATGCCCATGTCGGCCAGTAGCACGCCCGCGTCGTCCGCCGCGGCCAGCCGCTTCGAGACGTCGCTGTCGGGGTCGTTCAGATCGCCGAACACGCGCGCATGGGTCACGCACGTCCCGGCGCAAGCCGGCAGCAGCCCGTTGGCCGTGCGGTGGTGGCAGAACGTGCACTTGTGCACGTCGCCCGTCTCCTCGTTGGCGTAGCGCACGCCGAAGGGGCAGGCGGCCATGCAGTACTTGCAGCCGATGCACTTGCCGGCATCGACCTGCACCGAACCGTCCGCGTCCACGTAGCTGGCGCCCGTCGGGCATACGTGCACGCACGCGGGGTTCGCGCAGTGGTTGCACAGCTTCGGCAGGTTGGCGCGGCGAATGCGCCCTCCGTCGTCCACGTCCCAGCTTTCCACCCACGTGTTGAATTTCGTCAGCGGCACGTCGTTCTCCTGCTTGCAGGCCACCGCGCACGCGTTGCAGCCGATGCAGAGCGCGAGGTCGACGACCATCCCCAATCTCCGTTCGCTCATGGGAGCTCCTCCTTACGCTTTCTCGATGTTGAACATGCCGCCGGAGCGCCCGGGGCATGAGGCGTCGTTGTCCGCGATGATGCCGAGCACGCCGTCGGCCGTGACGGTGGGATCGAGCATCGTCGTCACGTAGACGCCCGCGGCGATGGCGGGGTTGCCCTTCGCCAGCTTTCCGTCCACCTCGACGTCCTGCGCGCCGTAAGCGCGGTGCCCGTAGCCGAACGACGAGCTGAACGCGCCCTTCACCTGCCCGGCGCGCACCATGGCCTCGCCCGTGCTCACGTCGCCGATCGGGTTCGTGATCTTGACCTCGTCGCCGTCGGCGATGCCGAGGGCGGCGGCGTCCTCCTCGTTGATCTCGATGTAGTTGTGATCGCACAGGTCGCGCATGATAGGGCTGTTCGCCAGCATCGACACCGAGCGGAAGCGCGGCTTGTGCTCGGAAGCCGTGAACGGGAACTCGTCGATCGAGAACCGTTCGGTCATGGGCGACAGGTCGCTGAACGTCTGGGGCCGGTAGTGCAGCGTGCCGGGCAGCCGCTCGCCCGAGTAGCAGTTCTTCGCGAGCGCGCGCTTCTCGCTGTACACGAAGGCGCAGTAGTTGTCCTTGTACCACTTGCTGCGGCCGTCGTCCCCGAAGATGAACGACATGGGCCAGTAGCGCCCGCCGCGCGAGAGCACGCTCTGCACCTTCGGCCACTCCTCAGCCGACACCGCGTCGGCGAACGCGGGCGGAAGCTCGTCGAGGCCTTGCAGGCGCGCCTCCTCGGGCGCGATGTCCTCGACCGGCGTCTCGCCGTACGCGAGGTTCGCCACCGCCTTCAGGTAGTAATCGACCGCGTCGTCGAGCGGCCACGCCTTGCCGTCCACGTCCTTGATGGCGCCCTCGCCCCAACCGGGCAGCTCGCACGCCTTTGCCACGTCCGCCAGGAACGCCTCCCAGCTCGCATGGCGGCCGTCGTCGAGCCGGATGCTCTCGGGCTCCTTCACCTGCCAGCGCACCGTGCTGCCGTAGCCCGTGAACGCGGTCCCCACCTGGGGGATGCCGAAGCTCTCGTACTGGCTGACGTCGGGCACGACGTAGTCGGCGTACTGGGTGCCCTCGCCGATGACGAGGTCGCAGGCGATATGCAGGGGCACGTACGCCGGATCCTTGAACCGGTCGATCACCTCGTCGCGCATCGCGCCCGGCGTGGCCTGCAGCACGTTGTTCATCCACGTGGTGAGGATCTTGGCCTGGTAGGGGTAGCGGTTGACGATGGACATGAGCGTCTGGGCGTCCGAAAGCGGCGCGTTGGGGTACCAGGGCAGCGCCGGCTTGGGATCCTTCTCGCCGGCCGCGACGCGGTTGGCGTACTCGGCCGTGCCCTCCCATGCCTTGCCCGTGCGCGCGATGGCCGTGGCGTTCTTGGCCGACACGTCCGGCTTGCCCTCGATGTCGTTCAGCTTGTAGCGCGCGCCGTTGCCCATGGCCACGGGGGTCATGCTGTACGGCACGTTGCCGCCGGTCATCTGGTTCGACCCGATGAGGGCGCGCAGCACGACCGTGCCCATGGAGGCGTCCAGCCCGTTGACCGCGATGCAGGAACCGCCGTTGGCCCAGATGCACGCCTTGACGCCGTGGGAGGCGTACTCCTTCGCGATGCGCTCGAGCTCGTCGACGGAAACGCCCGTGATTTCGGCGTACTCGTCCATCGTGTAAGCGCTCACCGTCTCCTTGAGCAGGAGGAAGCCCGTGCGCACCTTGACGCCGTTCACCTCGCCCTCGTACTCGAGCGCGCCCTGGGAGCACTGGGAGTGCAAGGCCGGCTCCCCGGTGGCCGCGTCGACGACGACGTACTGCTCCACCGGCTTGCCGGCCTTGTCCTTGGCCTCGGGAGCGTCGATGCCGGCATCGACCGCGCGCATGAGCTTGCGGTGGTTCGGATGCCCCTCGTCGACGATGACGAGGTAGGAGGCGTTGGTGTGCGAGGCGTACCCGCCCGCGACGGCGGCCTCCTGGTTGGGGAACGCCAGGAACCGGGCGTTGTGGCGCTTGCCGTCGATGATGCTGCGCGTCAGGGCCGAAGCGAACGCGCCGTTCGTGGCCGGCTTGATGGGGACCCAGTTGATGCCCGGCATCGTGGGCGTCACGGCGCCGTTCGCCAACGTGGGGTCGATGACGTCGATCTTGAGCTTGCCGGCGGCGAGGTTCTTCGTGGTGCGCTTGGCGGAGCTTTGGAAGTTGATCCCGCTCGCTCCGGGGAACCCGCCGAACCACAGCGCGTACTCCGCCTCCTCAGGGTCGGGCATCATGGTGTTGACCGATTCCTGCAGAAGCGAGCCCGCGCCGTTGGCGCCGGCGCAGCTGGACACGTGCCCGTACTGGTTGAGCGTTCCGAACGAAGCGGCGAAGCGGCTGCTGAACGCGCCGCGCCCGTCGGCTCGGCCGCCCAGCATGACCAGCTGGTTCGACACGGGGCCCAGATCGGGCTGCTCGGCGTTCATCGGCGTCGACGCGTCGCAGAGCGCCTTGAACCCCTCGACGTCGCGATCCTCCCCGATGTCGGCGAACAGCTTGCCGCCCTCGGTCACCTCCTTGATAAGCTGGTCCCAGCCGATGGGCTTCCACTTCCCCTCGCCGCGCTTGCCGGCGCGCTTGAGCGGCACGGTGATGCGATCGGGCTGGCTGACGGCGTCGAGCGTGCCGTTGCCGCGCCCGCACACCGTGCCGTGCAGCAGGTTGCCCTTGCCGTTGGCGTAGCTCATCGAGCGGTACGCCTCCTCGAGCGGCTCCTCGTGGTTCAGGTACGGGTACGCGCACGCGGGGTTGTACGGGTTGCCGCCCACGCCCAGCACGCGCCCGGTTGCCCGGTCGAGCTTCACGCGGTTGCCGCACGAGCTGTAGCACCCCACGCAGCCCGAGTACCGCACGATCACGTCCTCGTTGACGGCGACGTCCCCTGTTTCGGGATCGATGCGCGCCTCGATGGGCTTGCCCGTCCCGGGTTCCGGGAAAGCGGTTTCGGCGGCGACGGCGACCGCCGGCTGCGCTCCCAGGCTCGCGCCTGCGAGCGACAGCGCGCCGAGCGCCCCCATCGCCTCGACGAACGTGCGTCGATCCATGTTCATGTCCCCCATTCGTTCTCCTCCTTCGACATTCGGGGTTCTCCGAGTGCGGAGTCTAGCGCCCCCGCAGCGGGCGCTTCATCACCTAGTCGAGGGATTTTTGGCGGGAAAATCGGGCGATCGAGCCTCACCTGATCAAGTGAGTTTTGCATCGTGCCTGGTCAGAGAATTACAACCGAGGTGGTGAGCTTTCCATCCCCGGGAGGCGCGGCCGCCCGATGCCCTATAATCGTGCGCGGGAGGAACCATGAGAGAATACTGCGCTCGCTACAAATCGCCATACCTGCGCGAAACCCTAGGATTCGCGCTCTTCCTCGCGTGGGTGTACTGCAGCCTGTTCGGCTGCGGCTTGGCCAGTTACGAGAACTCGCCGGTCGGCGTGACGACGGTGTACAACCTCGAGCACGTCTGGATGGTGAGCGGGCTCTTCGAAGCCCTGGGAGGCATCGCCGGCATCGTGGCCGCCCGCTTCGTCCCGATGCCCGACCGCCTGCTGAAAGGGCGCGTCCTGGGCGCGCTCGCGCTCGCGTGCGCGGTCGTGGGAAACTACGTCACCATGACCGCCTGGGCGGACTTCCCCGGCCTGTTCTGGCAGCTCTACCCGCTCGGCGGGGCGCTGACCGGCGCAGCCATCGCGCTGTTCATCATGCTGTGGGGCGCGCGCCTCGGCTCCTACGACGAGGCGTACGCGGAATTCGCCATCCCGCTGTCGTTCACGCTGGCCTTCGCCCTGTACTTCGTGCTGCTGCTGACGAAGCAGGGTCACGTGCCCATGTTCGTCGCGCTCGCCCTCATGATCGCCGCTTCGACGTTCTTTGCCGTGCGCAGCAACGTCGCCGAGCGCGCGGAAACCCCGAGGGCCGGGCGAGGCCGCCCGGAACGCGACGAGGGCGGCCGGCAGGGCCTGCTCTCGTTCGCCACGCTCATAGCGGTATCGTGGGTGCAGGTGGCGTTCTTCCGCATCATATCGACGCCGAGCCTCACCGGGGATCGCTTCACCCACTACCTGCTGCCGTTCTCGTGCGCCTGCGTGCTGTCGCTCGCCATGTTCCTGCTGTGCCTGCGCATGTCGCGCTACCTGAACATCTCGCTCGCCTACCGGTGGAGCCTGCCGCTGTTCATGCTCAGCTACCTGCCCATCTTCGCCGACTACGACAACGCCGAGCTGCGCATGCTGGCCTACGCCATCAACTTCCTCGGGATGTTCGGCGTGCAGTTCGGCAGCTGGGTGGGCATGTGCAAGCGCCTGCATCGCTCGCACGGCAACGCCCTGCGGCTGCTCGGCGCCTACGCGTTCGGCGAGGGGCTCGGCATCTTCGCCGGATGCGTCGTCGGCCTGTACGTGGTGGAGTCGATGGACGCGCACGGCATGATGGAGGTGTCCATCGCGCTCATGGCGGCCGTGATCTTCGCCGCCATGGTCACCGGGTTCAACCCCGCCTGGCTGTTCGACCGGCCGAGCGCCGCGCGCGACGGCGACCGCGACGGGATGCGCGCCGACGCAGCCGACGGCGGCGGCGAGGGCGGCATCGCCCTGCTGCACCGGCAGGAAGCGCAGGCCCTTCAGACGGCCTACGGCCTCACGAGCCGCGAAACCGACGTGGCCGCCCTCCTGCTGGCCGGTCGCAGCCGGCCCTTCATCCGCGACGAGCTCGTGGTGTCCATCAACACGGTGAGCACGCACGTGCGCAGCATCTTCTCGAAATGCAGCGTGCACTCGCAGCAGGAGCTCATGCTCCTCGCCCGCAACGGCTCGCCGGCGGCGAGCGAGGGCGACCGGCGCGCGTAAGGGGCCGCCCGCGCCGCCCAAGCGCCGTCGCGCCAGCGCGAACCCGCAGGTGGTGCGTCGCCATGGCGGAACCGCTTTCCGCCGACGGCAAGGCCGACACCTACCTGCTGCTCGACGGCCGGTCCTCGCCGCACCGTGCGCTCGTCGCGTGCGCACGGTGCGCGCAGCTGATCCTTCTGCCAGGTTTCTGTTGCGGTTTTCCGCCGCGATTCCTATCATGGGAGGCACAGACGGCAACGAGCCAAGCGAGGTGTTCCCGTGGGAGACAAGGCGAAGGAAGCGGTCAGGCTGTATGCGAAAGGATGCACGTGCGCCCAATCGGTGCTGGTGCCCTTCGCCGACGAGCTCGGCCTGGACGAGGATGCGGCCTTGAAGCTGGCCGAGGGGTACGGCGGCGGGTTCGCCGCCACCCAGGAAATGTGCGGGGCGATGGTTTCCGCCACCGCCATCGTCAGCCACCGGTACAGCACCGGCGTGCCCGGCGACCTGGAGGGTCGCGCGGTGGTGTTCGGCAAGGTGCGCGCGGCTTTGGGGGAGTTCGAGCAGAAGTACCACGGCGTCACGTGCTTCGACGTGCTCAAGGGCGAGCGCCCCGTGCCGTTCAAATGCGCCGAGAAGGTGAAGGACGCCGCCCTCATCGTGGAGAAGATGCAGAAGGAAAGCGACGCCGCAACAGCGTAACAGCCTGCGCTGGACGGTTCCGGCGCAGGCTGTCGTATCCGCGATGAGGCGCTTTTCGCGCTATTCGACGATCGCGCCGTCCTCGAGGGTGGCGTAGCCGCCCACGTAGACGTCGGTGGCGCGACCCGTGAGCTCGGCGCCGATGAAGCCCGAGTTCACGGCCTTCGAGAGGAAGTCGGCCGCGTCCACCGTCCAGGCGGCGTCCGGGTCGATGACCGTGAGGTCGGCCGTCGCGCCCGGCTCGAGGGCCACGCGCTCGACGCGCAGGATCTCGCGGGGCTTCGCGGCCATGAGCTCGATGGCGCGCTCCCAGCTGATGATGCCGGGCGCGACCAGGTTCGTGATGACGAGCGCGAGCGACGTCTCCAGGCCGATCATGCCGAAGGGCGCCAGCTCGAACTCGGCGTTCTTCTCGAAGTCGTTGTGCGGCGCGTGGTCGGTGACGATGGCGTCCACCGTGCCGTCCTTCACGCCCTCGACGAGCGCGGCGGCGTCGTCGGCCGTGCGCAGCGGCGGGTTCACCTTGAGGAAGGTGTTGTAGTCGTCGCCGATGGCGTCCTCGGTGAGGAACAGGTGGTGCGGCGTGACCTCGCAGGTGACGGGCAGGCCCTCGGCTTTCGCGGCGCGCACGAGCTCGAGCCCGCGGGCGGTGGTGAGGTGCTGCACGTGCAGCGGGCAGCCCGTGAGGCGGCAGATGGCGATGTCGCGGGCGATCTGGATCTCCTCGCCCTCCGCCGGCCAGCCCAGCATCCCGAGGCGCGTGGACACGACGCCTTCGTTCACCTGGCCGGCGCCGACGAGGTCCTCGTCCTGGCAGTGGCTCATCACCACGCGGTCGAACTGCGCGGCGTAGTCCATGACGCGGCGCATCATGCCCGCGCCCTGCACGCCGCGGCCGTCGTCGGTGAAGGCGACGGCGCCGTGGGCCACCATGTCGCCCATCTCGGACAGCGTGTCGCCCGCAAGGCCCTGCGAGCAGGAGCCGGCCACGTGCACGCGGCACTTGCCGACGGCCGCGGCGCGGGCCTTGACGTACTCGACGCCCACCGCGTTGTCGATGACGGGCTTCGTGTTCGGCATGCAGCACACCGCCGTGAAGCCGCCGTGGGCCGCGGCGCGCGTGCCGGAGGCGATGTCTTCCTTCGTCTCGTAGCCGGGCTCGCGCAGGTGCACGTGGATGTCCACGAGGCCGGGGACGACGATCTTGCCGCCCAGGTCGCGCTCGACGCCCTTCTCCATCGCGAGGTTCTGGCCGATCTCGACGATCTTGCCGTCGCGCACGAGGATGTCGGCCGTTTCGTTCAGACCGACCTGCGGGTCGATCACATGGGCGTTCTTAAGCAGTAAGGCCATCTTCGCTCCCTCCCAGAAGAAGATACATTTCCGCCATGCGCGTGAGGATGCCGGCGTAGACTTGATCGAGAATGACCGAGCGCTTCGGATGGTCGGCCATGTAGCTGTCCAGCTCGACGCCGCGGTTGATGGGGCCGGGATGGCAGATGAGGGCGTCGGGCTTCATGAGGGGCTCGCGCTCCTTCGTGAGACCGTACAGCATGTTGTACTCGCGCAGCGACGGGTACGGCGCGCCTTCGAGGCGCTCGCGCTGGATGCGCAGCATGTACACCACGTCAAGGTCGGGCAGCACCTCGTCGAGCTTCGTGGTGACGTGGTCGGCGCCGAGGATGTCGGGACGCGCCGGCAGCAGCGTCGGCGGGGCAACCACCGTCACCTCGCAACCCATGATCTTGAGCGCGGGGATGAGCGAGCCGCACACGCGGGAGTGGCCGATGTCGCCCACGACGCCCACCTTGAGGCCGGCCAAGTCGCCCTTGACCTCCCAGATGGAGTACAGGTCCAACAGCGCCTGCGTCGGGTGCTGGTGCTTGCCGTCGCCCGCGTCGATGACGTGCGCGCCGGAGACGTCGGCGATCTTGCGGGGCACGCCCGCGTGCTTGTCGCGGACGATGATCATGTCGATCTTGTAGGCGCACAGCGTCTCCACCGTGTCCACGAGGCTCTCGCCCTTCACCGTGGAGGTGGAGCTGCCGCCGAAGTTCAGGCTGTTGGCGCTCAGGCGCTTCTCGGCGATCTCGAACGAGGAGCGCGTGCGGGTGGACGGCTCGTTGAACATGTTCACGACCGTGACGCCCTTGAGCGTGGGGACCTGCTTGATGCGGCGCTCGTTGACTTCCTTGAAGCGCGTGGCCGTCTCGAGGACGGTCATGATATCCTCGGCAGAGTACTCCGTGATATCGATCAGATGCTTGTGATTGAAGGCCATGCCCTATTCACCTCCCAGCGGTGCCGAACCCGCGCGGGAGCCCGGTGCGATTTCCAGAATCTCGACCTCGGACTTGCCGTCCGTCTCCTCCAGGAAGAGGCGCACGTTCTCGTCCGCCGAGGACGGCACGTTCTTGCCCACGAAGTCGGCGCGGATGGGCAGTTGACGGTGCCCGCGATCCACCAGCACGGCCAGCTGCACCGTGGCCGGGCGGCCGATGTCCATGAGCGCGTCGAGCGCGGCGCGGATGGTGCGGCCCGTGTACAGCACGTCGTCCACGAGGACGATGTCCTTGCCGTCGAGATCGAAGAAGATGTCGGTGGAGTGCACCTCGGGAGCGAGATGCGTCGCGAAGTCGTCGCGGTAGAAGCTGATGTCGAGCTTGCCGAGCGGCACCTTCGTACCCTCGATCTGCTCGATCTTCTCGGCCAGGCGCTTGGCGAGCAGGTCGCCGCGCGTCACGATGCCGACGAGCGCGATGTTGTCCGCGCCCTTGTTCGCCTCGAGGATCTGATGCGCAATGCGCGTCAACGACCGCTCGATCTCGTCCGCGTCCATGCAGACGGTCTTGACTGTTGCTGCGTCGTTCATACACACCCTTTCTGTTCGAGTGCGTACAGACGGACCTGCGTACCGCCGGGTTCCGCGCCCGCTCCGGCAAGGCCGGGCGTCCGCGTCGCCCCCGAGTTGGCGGCGTCCGCGCGAGGGCATGAAAAAAGCCTCCGCGACAGACAAAGGCTTCGACTCGTTCGCGTTCTTGTTCAGCTGAACGCTTGGGGTGTTACCTTGTCGGTCTCTCTGTACCGCTTTTAAAGGACTGCTCGCAGTATATGCGGTTCGAACCGGATATGTAACCCCTTTTATGCAGAAACTTGTAAGAATTTGCATAGGAGGCGCGCCCGGAGCGCGGCGGAGGGCGCGGAGCGACGAGCGGCGCAGGGGGGCGCGGGACGCGGGTCGGCCGCGGGTCGGGCACGGGGCGGCGGGCGGCCGGGGACCCGAGGCGGCCGAGGCGCGGGGGCGCGCAGGACGGGCGGGCGCGACGCCCCCCGGCGCCCGAGCGCGCCCCGGGCGGCCCCTACTCCAGGTACGCGCCCGTCTGGCGGCTCCACAGGTTCGCGTAGGCCCCGCCGGCCTCGATGAGCTCGGCGTGCGGGCCGTCCTCCACCACGCGGCCGCCGTCGAGCACCACGATGCGGTCGAGGCTGGCCACCGTCGACAGGCGGTGCGCCACCACGATGGCCGTGCGCCCGCGCATGAGCGTGGCCAGCGCGTCCTGCACCAGCTGCTCGCTCTCAGAGTCGAGCGCGCTCGTGGCCTCGTCCAGCACGAGCACCGGGCAGTCGGCCAGAAGCGCCCGCGCGATGGCGATGCGCTGGCGCTGCCCGCCCGACAGCTTCACGCCGCGCTCGCCCGTGACGGTGTCGAAGCCCTGCGGCAGCCGCTCGATGAACTCCAAGGCGTTCGCCTGGCGCGCCGCCTCGCGGATCTGCTCCATCGTGGCGTCGGGCCGCCCGTAGGCGATGTTCTCCGCGATGGAGCGGTGGAACAGCAGCGCCTCCTGCGGCACGTAGGCGATCTGGCGGCGCAGCGATTGCTGGGTGGTGTCGGCGATGTTCTGGCCGTCCACGAGGATGCGCCCCTCCTGGATGTCGGACAGGCGCAGCAGCAGCTTCGTGAGCGTGGTCTTCCCCGCCCCGCTCGATCCCACGAGGCCCACGCGCTGACCGGCGGGGATGTGCAGGTCGAGGTCGTCGAACACCCGCGTGCGGGTGTCGCCGTCGGTGTACCAGAAGCCGATGTCCTCGAAGTCGATGGCGCCCTCGCGCACCTCGAGCTCGGGCGCGCCCGGCCTGTCGGCCACGAGCCGCGGCTCGTCGAGGATGACGGTCATGCCGCTGGCGTCCCCGAAGGCGCGGTTGAAGCGCTGCAGGCCGTTGTTGATGAAGTTGAACTGGTTCGTCACCGTGTAGGTGTACGTGAACATCACCACGAGCGTGCCCGGCGTGATGCCGTACCACGCGTTGCCGCCCGCGATGAACACGGCCACCACGCTCATGATGGCGATGGTGATGCACGCCGTGACGATGCCGCGCGTGAGCGACGCCCACATGCGCTTCGAGTCGCGCGCCACCACCTCGCGGTTCGCCTGGTCGAACAGCCCGCGCTCGTAGTCCTCGCGCCCGTAGGTCTTCACCGCCAGGATGTTGGCCACCGAGTCGGACAGCTCGCCCGACAGCTGGTTCTGCGCGCTGGCCGCCTGCTCGTTGAGGTGCAGGATGCGCTTGTACATGAAGTAGGACACGCCCGCGTACACCGCCAGCAGCACCATGAGGATGGCCACGTACACCGGCACCCGCGGCGCCAGGATGGCGCAGGTGAACACCACCGAGCAGACGACCGGCAGAAACGGGAACGTGAGAGTTTCCAGCAGCAGCTGGTAGGCGCTCATGAACTTGGTGGTCTGGCTGACCAGCGTGCCGCCGAAGCGGTTGGAATGGAACGACATCGACTGGTTGGACAGCGCGTCGAACGACATGGTGGCCAGGTCGTAGGAGGCGGCGATCTCCAGCCGGTACATCGTGTAGTCCTGCACCTTGCTGGCCGCCTGACCGGCCACGTTGATGAGGACGAGCGCCGCGATGTACGGCCCGAACACGGCGAACACCTCGTCGGGAGCCACCGAGCCCGCGCTCACGCGGTCCACCACGAGGCTCATGACGTAGGGGTTGCCGTACGACAGCAGCGCCACGAACAGAAACGTCGCGGTCATGAGCGCGGCGAACAGCCCGAGGTGCTTTCGGGTGACCAACCAGAAGTAGTGGAGCGTGCGACGCGTCGTCGACGGTACGCCGGTTCGTGCCATGCGGAATTCCTCTCTCATCTCTTCCGCACGATTATCCCACAAGTTTGGAGGACTCCACCTGCTCGACGTACCACGTCATGAACTTGGCAAGCGGGCCTCGCAGCACGAGGCCGACGAGCGCGGCGGGGATCAGGAACAGCAGGAGCAGCCCGATCTCCGTCCAGAAGTCGCCCCCGTACGTGCCGAACATGGCCGCGCGCATGGCGTTCACCACGTGCGTCGCGGGCAGCCAGGGGCTCAGGGCTTGCACGAACGGCGGCAGCAGCTGCAGCGGGAACGAGCCGCCGCACCCCGTCACCTGGATGATGAGCAGCAGCACCGCCACGGCCTTGCCGAGGTTCGCGAACGCCGCCACCAGCGCGTAGATCAGGAACGTGAACACGAGCCCGGCGATCCAGAAGCACAGCATGAACAGCAGCGGCTCGGCCACCTGCACCTGCAGGAACAGCAGGTTCCCGAGGCCCATCACCGTCGTCTGCGCGAGCGACAGGAAGGCCAGCACGCCGAAGCGCCCCATGAACAGCTGGCGGGGCTGCGGGTCGTCCAGCTGCTCGCGCGTGCGCTCGGACACCGTGGGCTTCACCACCACGAGGATCAAGAGCGACCCGATGAACAGGGCAAGCGTCGTGTAGAGCGGGGCCATGGCCGAGCCGAAGTTCTCGGCCGGGAACACGGCCTCGCGCTCGATGCCCACCGGCGCCGCGAGCGCCCGCGACAGCAGCTGCGCGTCGGCGCCGAGCACCGCGCGCAGCGCGCCCGCGTCGCCGGCCGCCAGAGCCTCGTCCACCGCGGAGCCCAGCGCGTCCAGCTCGCGCGCCGTCTCGCGCAGCTTCTGCGCCGCCGCGTCCACCTCGGTCCTCGCGCCGCCCAGCACGTCGGCGGCCGAGCCGGCCGACGCGGACAGGTCGGCCCCTGCCGCGCGCAGGCTGTCCAGGCCGTCGCCCAGGGCGGCCGCGAGGACGCCCGCGCTGTCCGCGAGCTGCTGCAAGCTCGGCTTCAGCCCGCTGTCGAACGAGGTTGCGAGCGCCTCCGAGCCCTGCCGCGCCTCGTCCGCCAGGCGCTCGACCTCCGCGCGCTCGGCCTGCACGTCGGCGTTGCCCGCCTCCAGCTTGCCGGCGGCGGCCGCCAGGTTGTCGCGCATGCCCTCCATGAGCCCGACGACGGCGTTCAGCCGCGCGACGACGGCGTCGAGCGCCGGCTGGCTTTCGGACGGCAGCGAGCCGCGCAGCTCCTCGAGCTGGGCGACGAGGTCGCGGTACCGCGCGATCTGCGCGTCGAGCGCCTCGGCCTGCCCGCGCAGGCCCGCCGCGCCCTGCTCGGCGCCCGCCGAGGCGGCGTCGAACAGCGCGCCGGACGCCGCCGACACCTCCGCGAACGCCTCGTCGCTCGCGCCGAGCGCCGCCGACAGGTCGTCGACCGACCCCTTCACGGCCGCCACCATGGCGGAGGCGGACGACGTTCCCTGCGATGCCGCGGCCCCGGCGTCGTCGGCCGCGCCCTGCGCGGACGCGACGAGCTTTCCCGAGTCGCTCACGAGCGCCTGCGACGCCCCGGCCAGCGACGAGTACAGCTCCAGCACCGACGCCATGCGGTCCGCCTGCGCGCCCATGTCGCGCACCTGCCCGGACACGGCGGCGATGCGGCCGTCCGCGTCGGCCTCGTCGGCAAAGCTCGACACCGACTCGGCGATGCCGAGCGCCACCTCGGACAGCGTTTGGGCGAACACTTCGTTCACCTGGTACGACACCGAGTCGGCACCCTTGTCGGTGATCTTCGGCGCGATGGCGCTCTTCTTCTCGTTGGCGTAGTAGACGATCTTCGCGTGCTGGACGTCGTCGGAGTAGAACGTCAGCATGTCCTTGCTGAAGCCCTCCGGGATGACCACGGCCGCGTAGTACCGGCCCGAGCGCGCGCCGTCCACCGCGTCCTCCTCGGTGGTGAACGTCCAGTCGATCTCGTCGTTGGCGCGCAGCGCCGACACCACGCGCTCGCCGACGTTCACGCGCAGGGGCACGAGCTCGCTCTCGTAGCCGTCGTCCACGTTCGCCACCGCCACGGTGAGGTTGCCCGTGTTGTCGAACACGTTCCAGCACGCGATGACGTTGTACCACGCGAAGATCGACGGCATCACCACGAGGCCGACGACGATGATCGTGCTCATGACGTTCGCGAACAGGCTCTTGAAGTCGCTGCGCACGATGCGCGCCGCGTTACCCATGCGCCACGCCCCCTTCCGCGTCCCGGGCGTCGGGCGCGCCGGGCGCATCCGGCGCCCCGCCGTCGGCGCCGTCGTCGGACGAGCGCGCCATCCGGTTGCGCGCGCTGCCCAGCTGCAGCAGCCCCTCGTCGCTCATGCCGTCGAGCCTCATCTGGCGCGCGAGGCCCGCGCGCAGGCTCTCCACCACCACGAGGAACACGAACACCGCCACGAGCCACCCGAGCCACGCCGTGAGCAGCCACACCTTCTCGGCGGGCGTGAGGGCGAACACCACCGTGAGCGCGACGGGCACCGCGAGCCCGAGGGCAACCGCCCCGCGGATGAGGCGCGGGTACCAGCGCGTGAAGCGCATCGTGCGCGCCCGCAGCTCCTCGCGGTACTCCTCCTTGTCCGACAGCGCCCTGAACAGCTGCGACGCGCGGTACGGGCGCGCGGGTATCTCCACGTCCTCGCCGTTGAAGAGGCCGCTCTCCCGCACCTGGCAGGCCACCATCCGGTTGACGTTCGCCATGAGCGGCCGCACGAGGATGCCGAAGGCCATGGACAGCGCGAAGAACAGCGCCAGCATGCCCAGCGCGTCCGCGTACTGCGAGCCGTAGAAGCCGAAGATGGCCTCGCGCAGGGCGGAGATGCCGTAGGTGAAGGGGAAGAACGGGTAGACGGCCTGGAAGAACCCCGAGGTCATCTCGATGGGGTACAGCCCCGTGGCGCCGGGGATCTGCGCGAACACGAGCACGATGCAGATGCCCTTGCCGATGTGCTGCAGCGTCACCGACAGCGCGTAGATGATGCTGAGGTAGGAAAGCGAGGCCACGGCGGCCGCGAAGAACAGGGCGGGCGCGTCGGCGGCCTGCACCCCGATGGCCAGCACGCCGGCGCAGCAGATCGCCGCCTGCAGCACGGCCATCACGGCCAGCAGCAGGAAGCGCCCGAGGTAGCGCTGCGTCACGGTGAGGTGGCGCACGCCCTCGCCGTCCACCTCCTGCTTCATGATGACCAGCAGCATGAACGCCCCGATCCAGAACGTCAGGTTCATGAACAGCGGGGCCATGGCCGAGCCGTACGCGTTCAACTCGTAGAGCTGCTCGGTGACCAGCTCGGTGGGCGACCCCATGAAGTCGGCGATCTTGGCCGCGTCGAGGCCGCCCCCGCCGAACGCCTGCGCGAGCGCGCCCGATTCGCCGAGCGCCAGCACGTCGGTCTGCACGGTGCCGAGGCCCTGCTCGAGGTCGGCCAGGACGGCGTCCGTCTGGCCGAGCGCCTCGCGGGCGGTGGTCAGCGTGGAGGCCAGCTGATCGAGCACGAGCCCGGTCTGGTCGACCAGCAGGCGCTGGTTCGACACGGCGGCCGACAGCGACGCCGACGCGGCGCTCAGCTGCGCGAGGCTGCCGTTGACCGTGGGCACCGTCGTGGAGAACAGGCCGTCCGCGTACGCGCCTGCGGCGCCGGCCGCCCCCTGCGTCGCGGCGTCGAAGGATGCTCCCGCCCGCGAAACCTCCTGCGCGAGGTCGCCCGCCTGGGCGTTCGCCTCGGCGAGGCCGTCGAGCGTCGCCTGCGCGTCGTCCGCGCGCTGCTCGAGCGCGTCGGCGACGGCGACGAGCGGCTCCTTGGCCGGGTCGCCGTCGGGCAGCGCTTGCGCCATCTGACGCACCTGGGCGGCCAGCGCCCTGCTCTCGTCCACGGCGGCCTGCCCCTGCACGATGGTCGCGCCGATGCCCGCCTGGGTCTCGCCCACCGCCGCAGCCATGCTGCCGACGGCCCCGTTCGCCTTCGCCGACGCCTCCGACACGGCGCGGACGGTCCGGTTCACGGCGGGCATCGCCGCCGACGAGAGCTCCGCCGCGTCGCTTTGCAGCTGGGCGGCGATGCTCGCGATGGAGCCGAGGGCGTCGCTCGCGGCGGCGATCTCGGTGCGCGCGCGGCCGAGCGCCTCCTTCGAGCCGCCCACCTTGGCCTGGGCCTCGTCGGTGGCCGCGACGATGCCCCCGAGCGAGGCGCGCGCGTCGGACACCACCTGCACGGCGCCCGCCACCTTCGCAGCGGCCCTGCTCCTCGACGCCTCCACGGCGTCGCCCGACGCGCCGATCGCCTGGTCGACGGCGTCGGCGGCGACGTCGCTCACCGTGGAGACGAACGTGGAGTTGATGGTCTCGTCGAGCGTGCTCGCGCCCGTGTCGGTGATCTTCGGGGCCACGGGCCCCGTCTTCTCGTTCACGTAGTAGGAGAGCTCGGGCTGCTCGAAGCTTCCGGTGGTCAGCGACAGCAGCCGCTCGGTGAAGTCCTCGGGGATGACGAACGCGGCGTAGCTCGTGCCCGCGTCGAGCTCGTCCATGGCGGCGGCGCGGTCGACGAACGCCCAGTCGAGCTGGGTGTTCCCGTGCAGCTCCTCCACGATCATGTCGCCCACGCGCAGCTCGCCGGTCAGCTCGCTCGACCCGCCCGCGTCCTCGTTCACCACGCACACGCGCAGGTTGCCCGTGTTGTCGTAGGGATTCCAGAATCCGACGACGTTGTACCAGGTGTACACCGACGGCAGCACGAGCAGCGCGACCACCACCACGAGCGCCGGCGGCACCTTGAGCAGCCGCAGCACATCGCGCTTGAACACGCGCAGTACGTTTCCCATGCCCGCCGGCTCCTCTCATCGCTCGCCCGAAACAACCCGAGCAATGATACCCCCTCCGTTGACGCTCCGTCAGCCTCGATTGACGCTCGCGCAGGTTTCGTCAATCGAACGCGCGCAGCAGGCGCGGCGGGCGCGGTCGGGCTTCGCCGGTGCGCCGCGAAAACGCCGCTGGGGAAGCGCCTCCGCGCTTCCCCAGCTAGCGTGCCGTATTTTGTTTGCCCGCAGGCGCGCTACGCCGCCAGGCGCTTGGCGATGGCGAGGATGAAGTCGCGGGTGCTGAGCTTCGTCGGGTTCGGCAGCGTGGTGATGAGCGCGAGGTCGCCCGTCATCTCGCCGGCCTCGATGGTGTCGAGCGTGGCGCGCTCCAGCTTGTCGGCGAACGCCACGAGGTCGTCGAGGCCGTCCAGCTCGCCGCGCTTGCGCAGGGCGCCCGACCACGCGAAGATGGTGGCCACCGAGTTCGTGGACGTCTCCTCGCCCTTGAGGTGCTTGTAGTAGTGGCGCTGCACGGTGCCGTGCGCGGCCTCGTACTCGTAATAACCCTGCGGCGACACGAGCACCGACGTCATCATGGCCAGCGATCCGAACGCGCTGGACACCATATCGCTCATCACGTCGCCGTCGTAGTTCTTGCAGGCCCAGATGAAGCCGCCGTCGGCCTTCATCACGCGCGCCACGGCGTCGTCGATGAGCGTGTAGAAGTACTCGATGCCGGCTTCCTCGAAGCGCGCGGCGTACTCGGCGTCGTAGACCTCCTGGAAGATGTCCTTGAAGCGGTGGTCGTACTTCTTCGAGATGGTGTCCTTCGTGGCGAACCAGATGTCCTGCTTGATGTCGAGGGCGTACTCGAAGCAGCTGCGCGCGAAGCTCTCGATGGACGCGTCGAGGTTGTGCATGCCCTGGGCGATGCCGGGGCCGTCGAACTTCTGCACGAGCTCGCGCGTCTCGGCGCCGTCGGCCGCGGTGTACACGAGCTCCACCGTGCCGGGGCCGGGCACGACCAGCTCGGCGTTCTTGTACACGTCGCCATAGGCGTGGCGCGCGATGGTGATGGGCTTCACCCAGTTGCGCACGCAGGGCTCGATGCCCTTCACCGTGATGGGCGTGCGAAACACGGTGCCGTCGAGCATGGCGCGGATGGTGCCGTTGGGGCTCTTCCACATGCTCTTGAGGTCGTACTCGTCCATGCGCGCGGCGTTCGGCGTGATGGTGGCGCACTTCACGGCCACGCCCAGGCGCTTGGTGGCCTCGGCGGAGTCCACGGTCACCTGGTCGTCGGTGGCGTTGCGGTGCTCGAGGCCCAGGTCGTAGTACTCGGTCTTCAGATCGATGTGCGGGAGCAGCAGCTCGTCCTTGATCATCTGCCAGATGATGCGCGTCATCTCGTCGCCGTCCATCTCCACGAGCGGCGTGGTCATCGCTAGTTTCGCCATAGTCAACCTTTCCGTGTCCAAAGAGCCTCACGCTCCCCCGTTTTCTCGTACGGGGATATGATACCGTTGCCGTGGCGCGGATGCCGCGCAACCCGCCGATTTCGCCCCGAAAACACGCCTCGGGAAACGCGGCGGGCGCAAGCGCGGCGACGACGCGGCGCGCAGGGACGCTTGGGAGGAAGCCCCTCACCGCTCCGAAAGGCGCAGGGCTTCCTCGATGCGGGCCATCTTGGGGTCGAAAAGGGCCGGGCGACGCTCGCGATACCAGGCGTACGTCCGCCCCATGCCCTCCTCGAGGGCGGTCTGGGGAGACGGCAGCCCGAACCGCGCGGCCTTGCGCACGTCGAGCAGATACGTGCAGTCGCGAAACGGGAAGAACGAACGCGCCTCGAGCGCGTCGGAGCAGCCGACGTGCGCAATGCACGGCTCGACGCCCGCCGCGCGGGCGGCCGCGCGAACGAGGGCGTCCCAACCGATCGCCTCGGGATGCGCGCAGTTGAACGCCTCGGCGCTCCAGCGGACGGGCTCGGCAAGCGCAGCCAGCATGCGCGCCGCGTCGTCGACGAGCGCGAACTGCGTTCGCGCGCCGCCGCTCGGCACCGGCACGGGCAACCCCCTTTCGAGCCGGTCGAACAGGTAGGCCTCGCGGAACAGGTTGTTGCCGGGCCCGTACAGATACGCAGGCCGCACGATGGAGAGCGCGTAGCCGCAGCGCGGCTGGCGATCGACGAGCAGGCGCTCCGCTTCGAGCTTCCCCAGCCCGTACGGGCCCCAGCGCTCGTTCTCGCCCGTCGGCGCGTTCTCGGCGAGCGGTCGATCGCTCGGCCGGTACACCGCTCCCGAGCTGACGAGCACGTAGCGCGCGCCGTCGTCGAAGCGCAGCGCGTCGAGCACCGGCTCCACGTCCGCCGCCGCGTAGGCGGACACGTCGACGACCGCGTCGAAGCGCTCGCCCGCGAGCGCGCCCCAACCCGACGCGTCGCGCCGATCGGCGCGGTACCAGCGGTTGATGCCCGCAGGCGCCGAAGGACGGATGCCGCGCGTGAGGATGGACACGTCCCAGCCGCGCGCGACGAGCTCCTCGGTCACCGCCCTCCCGACGAACTGCGTCCCGCCCAACACGAGCACGCGCATGGCAGCTCCCTTCCCGACAGCGCTCACGCCCCCATGGTAGCGCATCGCGAACGCGAACGGTGCGCGCCGGACGCGTCCTTCGTGGCGGAAATTCGGAGAAATTCGTCGTCGGAGCTCCTTTGCGAGCGCGAAAACGGGAATCCGGCTTCAAGCCGACGGCATACGGCCTGGTCGGCAACGTGCATTCGCACGCCTGTCGGCCCGAAACGCGAAAACGCGGCGAATTTCTCCCAAAACCTGCCACGAACCGCGATCCCGGCGAGGCGCTCGAAACCTCATCGGGTGCTCAGGGCCATGTAGCCGTCTTCGAGGGTGGGCTCGACGGGCTCCGACCCTGCCGGCGGCGCGGCGGACACGATGCGGTAGCGCGTCCCCTGCGCCGTGGTGGCGGCGTTCACCACGACCGCCCCCTCCGGGGGCGCCATGAGCGGCGGCGTGAGCCACGTGCGGCCGTGCGCGCCGTCGATGAGGCCCGCGGTGGCGCCGTCGTAGCGCAGCCGCCCCGCGCGCAGCACGCATACGTAGGGACAGGTCTGCGCCACGTCGTCGAGGATGTGCGTGGACAGCACCACCGTGCGCTCGCCGCCGAGCGTGGCCAGCAGCGTGCGGAAGCGCATGCGCTCCTCGGGGTCGAGGCCGGCCGTGGGCTCGTCCACCACGAGCAGGCGCGGGTCGCCCATGAGCGCCTGGGCGATGCCCACGCGCCGCCGCATGCCGCCCGAGAAGCCGCCGATGCGCCGCCGGCGCACATCGCCGAGCCCCACGCGCTCGATGAGCTCGTCGGCTTGGCGGCGCCGCGCGCGCCGGTCGTCCATGCCCTTGAGGACGCCCACGTAGTCGAGGAACTCGGGCGGCGTGAGGTTGGGATAGGGCTCGATGTCCTGCGGCAGGTAGCCGAGGGACTTCTTGAGCGCGCGGCGGTTGCGCGGCTCGGACAGGTCGCGCCCGTCCACGAGCACGCGCCCCGTCGTGGGCCCCACGATGCCGCAGAGGATGCGCATGAGCGTGGTCTTGCCGGCGCCGTTGGGGCCGATGAGCCCGATCATGCCGGAAGGCAGGTCGAGCGTGAGGTCGTCGAGGGCGCGCGGCTTCTTCGGGAAGTCCTTGCCCAGGTGGTCGAGGGAGATGAACATGGAGATATCCTTTCTATGCGTCCGCCGGCGACGCGCTCAGCGGCGCCGGTAGGTGCGCCTGCGGGCGATGGCGCCGGCCACGGCCAGCAGCGCGACGGCGACGGCGAGCTTGAGCGCGAGCAGCGCGACGGCCTCGACGGGCGTGGCGGCGACGGCCGGGCCCTGGTAGTCGAGGAACGGGCTCGATCCGAAGAACGCCTGGCAGATCGGGTCGGCGACGATATGGACTTGGAAACCGCCGCCCCCGTCCACCGGCACCCCGCGGAACGAGAACGCGAACAGCGCCGCGAACCACGCGACCACCGCCGCGATGCGCGCCAGCGCCCGCGGCAGCAGCGCGCCCGCCAGCGCCGACAGCGCCGCGGCGAGGGCGGCCGCCGGCAGCACCACGCCCGCGAGCAGCACGATCGCCTGGGGCAGCGCCCACGCGTTGCCGTGCAGCATCTGGCCGCCCGCGCACACCAGCAGCACGGCGGCCGAGGGCAGCGCCATCACGGACAGCGCGCCCGCCACGCGCGCGGCGCTCAGCGCGACGGGCCGCACGGGCGCCGAGGCCTCGACCTCCGAGACGCCGAGCCGCTCGGGCTCGGCGGCGAGGTCGGTGAAGGCCGCGGCGTACACGACGAGCGGCAGCATGGCCAGCACCTGCGCCAGGAACACGAGGTCGGCGACGTCGCCCGTCTCGAAGGGAAGCCCGTCGTTCACGGTGACCCCCAACGAGAGCAGCGCGAGCGCGAGCGACACGACCCACAGCGCCCGCTGCCGCGCCGCCATGCGGAAATGGGCGCGTGCCAGCGACAAGAACCTCATCGCGCGCCTCCCAACTTCCTCCATGCGTACTCGGGCGCGCCCAGCGCGCGCCAGACGCACGCGGCCGCCGCGAGCAGCGCCAGCAGCGGCAGCCCGCGCTGCAACGCGAGCAGCGGCACGTTCGGGTCCCATACGAGCGCGAAGAACAGCCAAACCGCCACGACCGCGAGCGAGGCGTTCCGGGAAGAGCCCGCGAGCGCCGCGGCGACGTACGCCGTCAGCACCATGAGCGCCGCGCCGCCCACCGGCGTGACGAGGCCCATCCACCCGACATCGCGGTACACAATGCCCAACGCTTGCAGTGGAACGAACATAACAAGGGCGCCTACGGCACCCGCCGCCAGCAAAATAACCGCGCGCAGCGTCTGCACCGCGCGGAACTCCACCGGCGAGGCCGCCTGCACCTCCACGAGCGGGTCGCCCGCGAGCACCGCGACGGTGCAGACGCCCACCGTCAGGGGGTAGACCTGCGTGAGCGCGAGCATCGCCATCGTCGCAGACGACGCTCCCGCCGCATGCGCCCAGCACGCGCCGGCGGCCGCGATGCACGCGCCGGCGGCCACCGGCACGACGACGCCCACGGCGCGCACCCGCCGCGCCTGCGCGGCGACGAGCGCGCGCACCGCCGGCCCCGTCAAGCGGCCGGAGCCGCTGCCACATCCTGCAATCATGCGAAACCTCCTCAGGTTCAAGCTGCCTGCATATGCGCGACCAGCGCCCGGCGCGCCGTGACCACCGCAGCCGCGAGCAGGATGCATCCCGCCGCCGCCACTGCCTCGGGCGCGACGGCGCCCTGCAGCCGGGCGATCGCCGCGAACGCGCCGCCGTCCGCAGCCGCCTGCCCGGCCGGCACCACGAGCGGGACGAGGAGCGCCCCGGCCGCCGCGCCCGTCCACGACGCGTTCGACCACACGGCCACGAACGCCGAGGCGCCCGCGACGGCGGCGAGGGGGACGAGCCACGACGACACGAGCGCGCCCAGCTCCAGCGGCGCGCCCCACCAGGCGAAGGCCGCCGAGGCGGCGAGGCCCGCGAGCGCGTCGACGCCCAGCACCACCGCCAAGCGCGCGAGCAGCACCGTCTGCGGCCCCAGCGGCATGGCCAGCGCCAGCGCGTCGGCCGCGTCGGCGGAGAGCGCCGCCGTCACGGTGAGCGCCGCGCCCAGCAGCAGGAGCGCCGAGAACCACCAGGCGGCATCGGACGCTCCCCCGCCCGCGGCGACGAAGCATGCCGCGCCCGCCGCGAGCGCGGCCGTGACGAGCGCCGCCGGCAGCACCGCCCGCGGCATCGCGCGCACCTGCGCGGCCGCCAGGCTCGCCGCGAGCCGCGCGCTCTTGCGCGCCGGCCAGGCGGGCGCCTCGAAAACCGACGGCTCCTCCTCGATGCGCGCCGCGATGCGCGCGAACGGGGGCACGTCGGCCGCGCACGCACGCTCCTGCCGTTCCATCGCCGCGCGCAACGCCGCGCGCGGCTCGGTTCCGTTCGTGCTCATATCCGCCTCCCCAAGGTCTTCTGCAACAGGGTTCGCGCGCGGGACACGCGCGACTTCACCGTGCCCACGGGCACGTCGGTCACCTGGGCGATCTCCGCGTAAGGAAGCTCGTGGAGCCAGGCGAGCCGCACCGTCTCGGCCAACGCGGGCTCGAGCGCGTCCAGCGCGGCCACGATCTCGTCCGCGCCCGCCTCGGCCAGGAGCGCGCCCGCGGGGTCGCCCGCCTCGTCGGCCAGCTGCCCTTCCACCTCGTCGAGCGCGCACTCGACGGGCCGGACGCGGCGCATGCGCACGTACACCTGGCGCTTGGCGATGCCCAGCAGCCACGTGAGCACGCGGCTGTCGCCGCGGAACGCGGGGGCGGCGCGCCAGCAGCCCAGCCACACATCGGCCGCCACCTCCTCGGCGAGCTGGCGATCGGGCAGGCGCGCCGCGGCGAACGCGAGCACGGCCGGCGCGTAGCGGCGGTACAGCTCCTCGAGCGCGCCTTCGTCGCCGCGCGCCATGCGCGCGATGGCGGCGCGCGCCCGCTCCTCGTCCGCTTCGCGCTCTCCCATGCCACCGCCTCTCGTTCCCGTCGTCCCGTTCAACCCCTTAGTAGCGCCGGCGAGGGCCGAGGTTCGCCGAAATCCATGGTTTCGCGCGAACCGCCCTGTTTCGCCGCAGCGGGGGCGTCGAGACCAGCGTACCGCAAGCCGCAGGCCCGCGGCGGCCGCCGCAACGAAAAGGGCCCGGAACGATCGTTCCGGGCCCCGATTCCGTGCGTTCGAGCGAGCTTAGCGCGACGCGTTCTCGTCGTCGTTGCCGAGATCCTTCGCCACTTCCTTCTGCTCCTCGTTGAAGCGGTCGGCGCGGAAGCGCTCGGCCGCCGTCGCCTTCTTGTACTCGCTCGCCTGGTTGATGACCACCTGCGGGTACGGGATGCTGATGTCGTACTTGTCGAACAGCATCTTCATCTCGCGGTTCAGGTCGCGCTCGAGCTGCGCGCGGTCCGACTCGTCGCATTGCACCACGATGCGGATGTTCACGCTGTTGTCGCCCAGCTCCACCACGCCCTTGTAGAAGGGACCGTCGATGGCCTTCGGCAGGCGCTTGCGGATGGCCGGCAGCTCCTTGGACAGGATGTTCTCCACGCGCTCGAGCGATTCGCCGTACTCGATGCCAACGTCGCACGAGGCGTAGGACACTTCCTTGGTCATGTTCACGACGTTGCTGATGTCGCTGTTGCGGATGACCTTGATGTTGCGCGAGCCGTCCTCCACCTTCGTGGTGCGCACGCCGATCTCCACCACGGTGCCGCGCCAGTCGCCCACCTTGATGATGTCGCCCACGCGGAACTCGCCTTCGAAGATGATGAACAGGCCGCTCAGGATATCGGAGACGAGCTCCTTCGCGCCGAAGCTGATGGCGATCGACAGGATGCCGGCGGAGGCCAGCAGCGTGGTGGTGTCGACGCCGACGAGCATGAGGCTGTAGTACAGCATGCCGATGATGGTGGCGTACTTGATGAAGCTGCTCAGCAGGCGGCACACCGTCTCGCCGCGCGCTCCCAGCACCGTGGACAGCAGGTTCAGCAGCTTCTGCACCACGGTGACCACGGTCATCGCCACGCAGATGAACATGATGCACGCCGTGAGCGCGAAGATGTTCAGGCCGCGCTCCCACTCGCCGCCCAGGATGTAGGAGAAGATGGACGCGCTGCCGAAGAAGCGGTCCTGGAACACCACGGCCACGCAGACCACGATCACCGAGGCGCCCAGGAGCCATTTGACCACGGCGGCCGTCTTCTGCTCCGCCGTGCGCTCGCTCCACTTGAACGACCGGTCGAGCCAGCGGCTGGCGGCGGATTCGGTCTTGATCTTGCGGCCGCTCGGCATGGTCACGTCGAACATGCGCGACTCGGCCTCCTCCTCGGGCCGCTTCGGCACGGAGAAGCCCCGCTTCGGCTCGAAGGCCAGCAGCAGGAAGATCACCGCGAGGCACACGAGCGCGATGCCGCCCGTCGTCAGCGTCAACGGCACCCGCTCGGCCATGAGCTCGCCTTCGGTGCCCGCGATGTAGAGGTAGTAGTCGTCGGTCTCGGCGGACGAGGCGTAGTACGTGACGCCCTCGATGGTGACGTAGTCGCAGTAGCCGCCCTTCAGCTGGTTCTCCGCCATGCCGTGCTCGAGCGCGGGCTTGCCCACGAGGCGCTGGTCGGGGAAGTACGCGAACGTGCCGTCGCCCTTGTTCACCGCGAAGGCGAACCCGTCGGCGCCCGACTTCATGCCGTCGAGCACGCTGTCGATCTGCACGCTGGACAGCAGGTTCTCCAGGCGGGTGGCGCGGATGCCGAGCTGCACGAGGCCGTTGGCGGTGCCGTCCGCATCGTGCAGCGCCACGCCGATGTACTGGCGCAGCTGGCCGGAGATCTCGTCGGCCTGCGGGTCCTGCACCACCGAGTCGGCGCCCTGGAGCAGCTTCCTGAACTCGGAGGACTGGTCGTCCGGGTTCTCGCTCAGCACGAAGTTCGCGTACGAGGAGTTCGTGGCCACCATGGTGCCGGTCTCGTCGTAGGTGAACACGTACTGGATCTGCAGCACGTCGGCCAGCTTCTGCAGGTCGGCCCTGTTCTCGAGCGCGGGGTTCTGGTCGATGATGTAGCCGGCCACGCGCGCCTTGCCGAGGTAGCGCTCGCTGTACTGGTCGTTGAGGTCCTCCATGCGGTCAGTGGAGCGCTGGATGGTCTCGACCACCTCGTCGACGCGCTCGTTGTTGGCCACCGATTCCGACGACAGCGCGAACAGCGTCTGCATGTAGAACGTCACCAGCAGGATGGCGAGGAAGCCCACGAACGACAGCACGGCCGCCTTCCGGCCGATGGCCTTGTTGTACAGCAGCGGCCCCACCGTGCGGAAATGCCCCTCGTCGTAGCCCTGGCGCTCGTCCTCGCGCATGACGAAGATGCCGTACATGATGACCACGGTCATCACCGCGAAGAAGATGAAGAGGATGACGCCCACCGTGATGTTGCGGGTGGCGGCCATGTCGCTCTCGGGCACGGCGGCGATGTAGTACAGGTCGCCGATCTTGCTCACGTTGCAGTACAGCGACTCGCCGTTCAGCTCCATCCAGCCGACGTTGCCGTCCTCCAGCTCGGTCACGTCGATGCCGCCGTCGATGGCGTCGGTGCCGACGAGGTTCGAGTTCGGGTGGTACTCCACGAGGTAGTCCTGGGCGGACACCGCGAACATGTAGCCGTGCTGGCCGATGGCGACGTTCTCGAGCACGCTCTTCGTCGAGCCCGTCACCTCCACGAGGTCGCGCAGCTCGGCCGGGTTCTGCTCGACGACCACCATGGTGTCGGCGTCGATGGCGGCGGCGTAGTAGCGCTGCAGCCAGTTCTGCTCGGGCAGCTCGACCTCCACCGCCTGGGAGGGCTTGCCGTCGTCGAACACCGTGCGCAGCTGGTTGAAGCGCGGGTACGCGAAGTTGGCGAGGGTGTCCTGCGCCTTCGCGATGAGGCTGCCGTCGCGGCCGACCACCATGACGTTGTCCACGCCGAGGAGGTCCTTGTACTCGGCCATCTTCGCATCGGTGGCCTCGAAGCCCGCGTTGTTGTTCGCCATGAAGGCGACGCTCTCGGCCTTCGACTGGAATATCTCGTCGTAGGTGACCGTGTTCTGGTCGACGCTCTCCTGCGCCGATTCCAGCAGCTCGGGAAGCGCGTCGGCCTCGAGCTTCATCTCGCTCGTGTAGCCGTCGAGCGACAGGTCGTTCTGCATTGTGGACAGCACCACGCCCATGACGGCCATGCTGACGGCCGCCACCGCGATGAGGACGACGATCTTCACCTTGAGTTTCGTAGACATGCGGCCTCCCCTAGTCCCATTTATCCGTCAGCTGGGCGATGGTGCCATCGTCGAGCATGCCCTGGATAGCGGCGGAAACCGGCTGGCTGAGCGCGGAGTCCTTCTGCGTGGCGACGCCGTACTCCTGCGTGTCGATCGTGAAGTCGAGGATGCTGCGGTCGGCGTCCAGGTAGGTCTTGGCGATGCTGCCGTCCATGCAGGCGGCGTCGATCGCGCCCTCTTCGAGCGCCTTGCTGAGCTCCTGGTACGACGCCATCTGCACGAGATGGAACGTGTCGAACACGACGTCGGAGTTGTCCTCGTTGGCCGACAGGGCCTCGCCGGACGTGAAGCCCGCCTCCGTCAGCTTGATCACGAGCTGCGGGGCGGTGTTCGAGCCCGACATGGTGCCGAGGGTCTTGCCCTCGAGCGCGTCGACGCCGTCGATGAGCGCGCTGTTCTCGACCATGACGATGGAGTCGTCGGAATAGTACGCCGGCGAGAAGTCGAAGTTCTTCTGCCGCGATTCGGCGATGGAGTAGCACGCCACGAGGCAGTCGACCTCGCCGTTCTGCAGCATGTCCTTGCGGTTCTCGGGCAGCACGCTCACGAACTCCACCGCGCCGTAGCCCATGCGCTCGGCCATCTCGTTGGCGATGTCGATCTCGAGGCCGTAGTACTTGCCCGTGTCGTCGTTGAGGTAGCCGAAGCCCACCACGTCGCTTCGCACGCCCACGCGCAGCGTCTCGCCGTTCGACGCGGTCCCCTTATCGTCGTTCGCGCTCGCGCACCCCGCAAGGCCCGCCAACGCGCACGAAAGCAGCAGGACAGCGAGCAGCAACGTGGCGCGCGCTCCCCCTCTGATCTTCCTCATCCGTCTCCTCCTATCGCACAAAAAACCTCCGGTCGCCTCGCCCCGAGGCGAAGAGACACCGAAGTGTTAAGTATGGCAAAAAGTCAACGGAGCAAAGACCTGATCAATCGGTTCAAAATATAGTTGAGGACGGGGAGGAAGGGGCGCATGCGCCCGGGGAGACGCGCGCACCGGAAGACGCCCGGGGCGCGCACGAGGCGAGGCGGAGCCGCGCGTCAGGCGAGCCGCTCCTCCCCCAGGTCCTCCACGAAGCCCACGCGGAGGTTCTTGAACACGGCCTCCCCCTCCTCCTGGCTGGCGTCGAGGTCGACGTCGGCGACGAGGGCGAAATCGTGGTCGCCTTCGGGGTCGCTGAATATCTGGCGCACGTGCCACACGCGGTCGGTCGCCTCGTCCGCCTCGTCGATGGCGAGGTAGGCCGTCGAGCGGGCGTCGGCGTCGATCTGGACGGCCTCGTGCACCTCGAAGTAGGCGTCGAGCGCGCGCTGCCAGCGCGGCTCGCCGCAGCCCCATTCCTGGTCGAGCTTGCCCAGCTCGGCCGCGCGCCCCTGCGAGGCCAGCCGCACGCGCTGGAACAGCGCGTTGCGCACGAGCACGGTGAGGCCGCGGCGGTCGGCCACCACGACGTCGCCCGCCGTCGGCGGCGCGGCGTCGGCCGCGGAGCCGGCGCTCTCCCACTCGTCCACGAGGCTCGAGTCCACCGAGCGCACGACGAAGCCGAGCCACGCGATGACGTCCACGAGCCGCTCGTCGCGCTTGTCCGCGGGCACCGTGCGGTCGAGCACGCGGTAGGCGTCGGACAGGTAGCGCAAGAGCGTGCCCTCCGAGCGCGCGATGCCGTAGCGCTGCACGTAGCCCTTGAAGTCGGACGCGCCCTCCAGCATGTCGCGCAGCACCGACTTCGGCTCCAGCTGGAAGTCGCGCGCCCAGGGCACGTCGGCGCAGTAGCGCTCGAACGCGGCGTCCAGCAGCTCCTCGAGCGGGCGCGGGTACGTGATCTCGGCGAGGCGCTCGAGGCGCTCCTCGTACTCGACGCCGTCGGCCTTCATGTCCTGCATGGCGCGGTCGCGCGCGGCGCGCTCCTGGGCGCGCAGCACCTGGCGCGGGTTCTCCAGCGTGGCCTCGGCCATGGAGATGACGTCGAGCGCGTACGTGTCGCTTTCCGGGTCGAGCAGCTCGAGCGCCGCCAGCAAAAACGGCGACAGCGGCTGGTCGAGCGCGAAGTCCTCGGGCAGGTCGACCGTGGTCACGTACGCGGTGCCCCCGTCCTCGCCCTCGACGCTCTCGATGACGTCGGCGTTCACGAGCGTCTCGAATATCTCGTCGGCGCGCACGACGAGCGCGGCCTTCTCCTCGGCGGTCTGCGCCGAGTCCTCGATGAGCCGACGCACGCGGCTGTACGCGTCGCCGCCCTGCACCACCTCGGACAGCACCATGGAATGGGTGATCTTCATGCGCGGCTTCAACGTCTCGGGCACCGCCGCGATGAGGCGCTCGAAGGTCTGCTTGTTCCAGGTGACGAAGCCCTCGGGCGGCTGCTTCTTCTTGACCTTGCGGATCTTCTTCGGGTCGTCGCCCGCCTTCGCCATGAGCTTCGCGTTCTCGATGTCGTGCTCGGGGGCCTCGGCGATCACCATGCCCTCGGTGTCGAAGCCCGAGCGCCCCGCGCGGCCCACGATCTGATGGAACTCGCGGGCGCGCAGGCGGCGCATCTTGTAGCCGTCGAACTTCGTGAGCTGCGTGAGCACCACGGTATGGATGGGCACGTTGATGCCCACGCCCAGCGTGTCGGTGCCGCAGATGACGGGCAGGAGGCCCTGCTGGGCCAGCTTCTCCACGAGCAGCCGGTAGCGCGGCAGCATGCCCGCGTGGTGCACGCCCACGCCGCTCGCCAGCAGGCGCTTGAGCGTCTTGCCGAACGCCGTGGTGAAGCGCGTGCCCTTCACGGCGTCCTTGACGAGCTCGCGCTGCTCCTTGGAGGCCACGCCGTAGCTCGACAGCGCCTGCGCGGTGGCCAGCGCCGCGTCCTGCGAGAAGTGCACGAGGTACAGCGGCGCCTCGCCCTTGCGCAGGGCCAGCTCCACCGTGCCCTCGAGCGGCATCTCCACGTACTCGTACGACAGCGGCACCGGGCGCGGCGCGTCGGCGACGACGTCCACGTCCGTGCCCGTGCGCTCCTTGAGCGACGCCGCGATGGCGCTGACGTCGCCCAGCGTGGCGCTCATGAGGAGGAACTGCGTCTTCGGCAGCGTGAGCAGCGGCACCTGCCACGCCCAGCCGCGATCGGCGTCGCCGTAGAAGTGGAACTCGTCCATGGCCACGCAGCCCACGTCGGCGGCCTCGCCCTCGCGCAGCGCCTGGTTGGCCAGGATCTCGGCCGTGCAGCAGATGACGGGCGCCTCGGCGTTGATGTGCGCGTCGCCCGTGATCATGCCCACGTTCTCGCGGCCGAGCACCTCCACGAGGTTGAAGAACTTCTCGCTGACGAGCGCCTTGATGGGCGCCGTGTAGTACGAGCGCTTCCCCGTGGCCAGCGCCATGAACTGCATCCCCAGCGCCACGAGCGACTTGCCCGAGCCCGTGGGCGTGCCGAGGATCACGTGGTCGCCCACCATGAGGTCCATGAGCGCCTCCTCCTGGTGGGACCACAGCTCGATGCCGCGCGCGGTCGTCCAGTCGAGGAAGCGGTCGAGCGCCGCATCGGGCGAAAGCCACGGCTCCGGCGCCGGCTCGCCCTCGGCCGGCTCCCACCACGTCGGCGCGAGCCGGCCCAGCGAACCGGGAAGGTACGCCTCGTCGTCGGGCTCTGTCGTTGCATCCTGCGCGCGTTCAACCATGGGGGAAGGCCTCCGGGGATCTCGATCGATGTTCGAATGCGTATTCTACCCGCATGCGCCGCCTTGCGAGGTCCGGACGAGCAAAGTCCGTGAGTTTTGCACCCCTTTGGCACGCCTCTGAAAGCATACGACCAGAAAAATCGGAACCGTCCCACGCATCGCGCCTGATGGCGGTTGTTTCGAGCCATGCATTTCGAAGCGAACCCGTCTTTCGAGGGTGCATTTCTCGGGAACCTTGCCTTTTCGAGGCGTATTCCGTGCCACGAGGGTGCATTTCTCGAGGACTATGCAAGACGGGGCGCAAAACGGCATGACCGCAAAACGCCGCTTCTCCAGGGATAAGAACGCGGCTCGCATCCGGAGGGGCGCGGCACGCCGCGCGAGCGCCTGCGCGGCGCGAGCGCCCCGTCTCCTGCTATAATCGCCCTCCGAGAGAGACGTACCCCGAAAGAAGGCCGCCCATGAGCTTCGCACTGAACCCCTACACCGCGCCCGACTTCGACCGCGAGCCGCTGGCCGGCGCGCCCGACGCCGTGCTGCTCCCCGCGCCGAAGGACGGCGTGGCGCCCGAGGGCTACCACGCCATGAGCATCTACCCCGAGTACTTCAAGATCGACGGCACGTGGCTGTTCGCGGAGGACAGCCGCATGGACTGCGTGCCCGTCTTCGAGGGCGGGCGCATCTTCGTGCGCGAGTTCCGCCACATCCGCGCGGGCGACGCCATCGTGTGCGGGCGCACCGAGTCGGGCGCGCAGGGCATCTACGTCCACACGAACGGGTTCGACGCCGCGCCGGACGACGAGGGCGAGCTGGCCGACGCCGGCAGGCACGCCGACAACTTCGCCTTTCGCCTGGGACGCTCGCGCGAGACCGCGTTCTCCCGCGAGTACGACGAGCTGTACGAGCTGCTGAAGCACGAGCGCGAGCACGGCTACATCGTGTGGGTCATGGGGCCGGCGTTCTCGTTCAACGGCTTCTCGCGCACGGCGTTCTCGAAGATCGTCGAGGCCGGCTACGCCGACGCGGTGTTCGCCGGCAACGCGCTGGCCACGCACGATTTGGAGGGATCCTACTTCCACACGGCGCTCGGCCAGGACATCGAGACGCAGGAGAACCGCCCGCTCGGCCACTACAACCACCTCGACACCATCAACCGCGTGCGGCTGTACGGCTCCATCGGCCGGTTCATCGAGGAGGAGCAGGTGACGGGCGGCATCATGCACGCGCTCGAGAAGAAGGGCGTGCCCTACGTGCTGGCGGGCTCCATCCGCGACGACGGCCCGCTGCCGTGCGTGCTGGGCAACGCCTACGAGGCGCAGGACGCCATGCGCGCCCACCTGCGCAAAGCCACCACCGTCGTGTGCATGGCCACCATGCTGCACACCATCGCCACGGGCAACATGACGCCGTCGTACCGCGTGCTGGAGGACGGCACCGTGCGCCAGGTGTACTTCTACTGCGTCGACATCGCCGAGTTCGCCGTGAACAAGCTCATCGACCGCGGCTCGCTGGCCTCCCGCGGCATCGTGACGAACGTCCAGGACTTCATCGCCAACGTGGCGAAGGGCCTGGGGCTGTAGCGGGGCGCAGGAGCCCGTGCGCCCGTGCGCCCGCATGCGCGCGGGCTCCGAAAACGCCTCTTGACTTGGAGTCGGCTCCAAGCCGTATGCTCCTCGGCGACATCGAAGGACGAAACCTAAGGAGCACGGCATGAACGACGTGATGATACTCACCGGCGCCGGCCAGATCGGCTTGGCCATCGCGCGGCGCATGGGGTACGGCATGACCATCGTGGTCGGCGACAAGCGGCTGGAGAACGCCCAGGCGGCGGCCCGCACCCTGAACGAGGCGGGGTTCGCCGCCGAAGCGTTCGAAACGGACATCTCCTCGCGCGATTCCGTGCGGGACCTCGTCGGCGAGGCGCTCGAGCGCGGCGAGGTGTCCATGCTCGTGAACGCGGCGGGCGTCTCGCCCAGCCAGGCGCCCGTCGAGGCCATCCTCGCGGTCGACCTCTACGGCACCGCCGTGCTGCTGGAAGAGGTGGGCAAGGTCGTCAAGCGGGGCGGCGCCGGCGTCACCATCTCGAGCCAGTCGGGACACCGCATGCCCGCGCTCGGCGCCGAGGTCGACGAGCTGCTGGCCACCACGCCCGCCGAAGAGCTGCTGGACCTGGACATCCTCCAACCGGAGAACATCGTCGACACGCTGCACGCCTACCAGCTGGCGAAGCGCTGCAACGAGAAGCGCGTGATGGCCGAGGCGGTGAAGTGGGGCATGCGCGGCGCGCGGCTCAACTCCATCTCGCCGGGCATCATCGTCACCCCGCTCGCCCTCGACGAGCTGGCCGGGCCGCGCGGCGACTTCTACCGCACCATGTTCGCCCAGTGCCCCGCAGGCCGCGCCGGCACGGCCGACGAGGTGGCGAACGTGGCCGAGCTGCTCATGCGCCCGCAGGGCGCCTTCATCACCGGGACGGACGTCCTCATAGACGGCGGCGCCACCGCCTCGTACTTCTACGGCCCCCTGAAGCCGCAGAGCTAGCGGCCGCCGCGCCCGCGGGGCGGGCCGACGCCCGAGGGAGTCGGCGCCGGCCCGCGTCCGGGAGGGGCCCTCGCAGGCGCGGATGCGCCCGGAGGATCGGGAGCCGATCAGCTCTTGCCCAGCGCGTGCCTCACCGCGGTGCGCGCGGAGTTGAGGTTGTGGCCGCCGATGGAGGCGGGCACCTCGATGGTGTACGTGCCGTCGTAGAGCATGCAGCTGTCGGTGCCGACGGCGTAGAGCCCGGGTATGGCTTCGCGCGCCGCGGTCACGGCCTGGTAATCGCGGTTGACCAGGATGCCGCCCATCGTGGTTCCCAGCATGATGACGTGCTTGAGCGCGTAGAACGGCCCGGTCTCGATGGCCGCGAGCAGCTCCGGCTCCTTGCCGAACGACCGGTCCTCGCCCAGCTCGCAGTAGCCGTTGTACTGCTCGACCGTCGCGGCGAACGCGGCCTTGTCGATGCCCATCGCGCCGGCAAGCCCCTCGACGGTGTCCGCCGAGTACAGCCCGTCGGCCCCCTGGGCCAGCGATTCCTCGAGCTCGGCCTTCAGATCGAACATGCTCTCGAACTTCTCGGCCAGCCGGTCGATGCCCGCCTGGTCGTACACCATGTACGATCCCGTCTGCGTCAGCACCGTGTTCGACGCGCAGATCATGGCCTTCGCGCCGCAGTTCTCGTTCGTGTAGCGCACGCCCTCGGAATTCACCCACAGGCCCGACCCGTCGATGGCCACTTGGAACGCGCTCATCGTGGGGATGCCGTTCAGGCACGCGTTGCTGAGGTAGGCGGTATGGTTGCGGTTGTCGAAGGCGCCCGCCTCGAGGGCCATCTCCAAACCGTCGCCGATGTTGGTGGGGTTGCCGGTCAGCGACACCGTGTCCAGCACGATGCCCTGCTTCTCCACCAGGTCACGGTTGCTGCCGAATCCGCCCGATGCCAGGATGACGGCCCGGGCGTTCACCTGCAGGATCGACCCGTCGCCCTGCTCGGCGTAGAAACCGGTGACCGCCCCGTCGCCGTCCACGATGAGCTGGCGGGCGCGCGTCTGCGTGCGGATCTGTGCGCCGTACTCCTCGGCTTTCGCCTTCATCGGCGGGATGTAGCTCTCGGACGCCAGGCCCTTGTACCAGTGGAACGTGGGCACCTGGCCGACCCCGCCGTAGTCGTCGACGACGCCGGAGAACTCCACGCCCTTCTCGACGAGCCAGTTGAGGTTGTCGCCCGAGCGCTCCACCTGATCGCTCCAGAACGTCGCGTTGATCCGGTAGTTGAAGAAGTCTATCTCGTGAGCCACGATCTCCGCGAGCGTGATCTCGATGCCCTGCTCTTTCTGCATGTCGCTGTTCACGCCGAACATGCCTTCCGTGCCCGTGCCGTTGCCGCCCACGTCGCCGCCGACCTCCACCAGAACCGTGGACGCGCCGTACTCGGCCGCCTGCACCGTGGCCGCGAGACCCGAGATGCCGCCGCCGATGACGGCCACGTCGGCATCGATGGTTTCGGCAACCTGGTCGGCGTAGCCCGCCCCGTCGGCGGCGTCGGCCCCGTCGGCCTTCCGGCCGCCCGTGGACGAGCAGCCCGCCATCAGCCCCGCGAACGCCGTGGCGGCGCCCGCCGCGAGGGCTCCCGTGCAGAACCCTCGACGCGTCAATCCCTTCGTTTCGTTCATGGCAATTCCCTCCTGGGTAGCGCTGACTCCTGCCCGCGACGATCCGCGGGCGCCGTTCGCCTCCATGCGAACGACAAGGCGCAGCGTAGGCGACGCCCGTGCGGCCGCCTATCCCAGTTTTGGATGGAACCGGTGGATTCCGCCATCCCCCGATTGGATGGAGTGGGTTCTACCAGGCGTTACGCGTTCGGATTCTCGTCCGAAACATCCGCGCCGTCCACGACGTCGAGCAATTCCTGCCGCGTTGCCACGCCCACCTTGCGGTAGATGTTGTGGGTGTGGGTCTTCACCGTGCTCTCGGCGATGACGAGCTGCTTGGCGATTACGGGGCCGCTGCGCCCCTGCGCGATGAGCTCGAGCACGTCCATCTCGCGCGGGGACAGGCCGTAGCGCTGCCGCATGGACGTGCAGCGCGCACGGGCGTCGGCTTTGAGCGCGCCCCGGGAAAGGCCGCCTTTGCGCACGCGGAAGAACGAGCCGTCGAACGCGAAGCTGCTGGCCAGGATCAGCACGTACACCACGACGAGCGCGACGGCCGCGAGGAACATGCCGTCGACGGAGAACGCGGCCGCGATGGTGGACACGAGCACGAACCCGACCGCCCTGCCGGCCTGGACGATCAGGCGCCCCCAGCTGAACACGGCGGCGGCCGAGTAGCGCGTCGACGCGGCGGCGATGTCGAGCATCACGATCCAGAGGACCATGTCGAACATCGTCTCGCCCGCCTTCATGAGCCCGTACGCGAGCGAGTCGTTTCCCACGGGCAGCAGGATGAAACCGGCCGCCAGCAGGGGCAGGACCATCTTGGCAAGCGTTTCGAAGCGGAGGTGCTTGGGGAAGGCGAAGCTGCCGAGCGCGAAGGCGAGCGCCGTGGCGCCGGTGAACGCGAGCCCCACCCCGCTCGTGTCCAAGAACCCGTCGGCGTCGGAGAAGAAGAGTCCGGACATCAGGCCGAACACGGCGCCGTAGATGACGAGGCCCGCCATGAACGTCAGGGGGAGCGGGCAGCCGCGCTTGCCGATGGTCGGCGGCGCGTCCGCCGGGGAGCCGGCCGTCGTCGGCGCGCCCGCTTCAGGTCCCTCCCCTTCCGCGCGCTTTCTCGGGAGCGCGGCCAGCGACAGGCACGGCAGCGCCGCGGCGACGGCCAGGGCGGCGACGTGGGGAAGAGGGAGCGCGCCGAGCGCCATCGCGAGGCCCACGCCCAGCGCGATGGACAGCGACACGTAGCGCATCGCCTCCTGGGTGGGGTACTCGCTGTAGCGCTCGCTCCACATGATGAAGACGATGGAGTTCGCCACCGTCGAAAGGGCGACCCCCGCCAGGAACAGGGCGAGCCCCGCAGCCGAGCCGACGGTCGATCCCGCGAACACCGCGACCGTCCCCAGCGCGCCGCCAGCCGCCGCGATGCCGCAGGCGACCCTGCTCTCGCCGATGCGCCCGCGTCTGAACAGCAGGGCGAGCGCCAGCAAGCTGACGACGGAGACGCACGGCTGCGCGAACGAGGCGAGGCCCACGTCCTGCAAGGGGTCGGAGGCGTTCGCGTACAGCACCGAGCTGTGCAGCGACAGGCATATCCACGCCCACTGCAAGCCGAACCCGAAATCGCGCCAAGAAATCCGCATGGTCTCCTCTCCCGTCGATCCTCCCATCGCCCTCTATTGTAAACGAGAACGCGCCGCCCCGGCCGCCGCGCCCGCGGGGCGGGCGCTCCTAATCGAGGAACAGGTCGATGAGCTCCTGCTTGCTGTGGATGTCCAGCTTCACGTATATCTTCTTGATATGGCCGCGCACGGTGTTCGGGGACAGCCAGAGCTGCTCCCCGATGTAGGTGGACGTGCGCCCGCGTGCGAGATGCGAGAGGATTCCCTGCTCGCGCTCGGTCAGGCCGTACCGCTTCCCCAGCTCGGCGGCTTTTCGGCGGAACGCCTCGTCGTCGGTCGGCTCCGGCCGGGAACGCCGGCCCTTCCGCCCGTCGCGCTCCGCCTTCCTGCCCCGCGACAGGTACAGCAGCACGAACGCCAGCGCGTACATGGCTATGGCGACGATCAGCATGGCCTTCGAGATCCAGTCGTAGGAGCGCGATGCCACGTCTCCGCCTATCAGCACGCCCGCCAGCACCGACAGCCTGATCATCACCGCCGAAGCGCCCATGAACACGTACGGGTTCAGCGAGCGGTCGTGCGACTCGCGCACGATCAGGTACATGACCCCCACCGACGCGAACTGGTAGCCCATGATGAACAGCACGCTGAACAGATAGCCGAACCGGAATCCCAAAAAGGGCCACGCGAGCAGAAGCGTGGCCAGCACGGGGAACAGGATGCGGTACGCGCGCTCCATGCCCAGCCGCCTCGGCATCGCATAGGCCACCACGAAGAACGCGCAGTAGCCCAGAACGACGCCGAGGCCGCCCGCCTTGTCCGAGCCCTCGAACGCGTACCCGTCGATCAGCATGAAGCTGTTCAGGATGCCCACCACGCACCCGAGCGCGAGCAGCACCGCCAGGCCGTTGCTGATGGACGCGAGCCCTTTCGCGTAGCGTCCCGCCGCCACCGGCGAAAACGAAGGCCGTCCCTCGCTCGCGAGCACGATCCGCTTCGCTTTCAGGTACAGCGCGACGCCCGCCAGGGACAGCGCGGCGACGCACACCATGACGGCCGACGGCGGCAAGCGCATGACGGCGTTGGAGAGCAGAGCGGAGAGCAGCGTGGCCGAAGCGAGCATCTGCATGCTCCTCACCACGTCCACCGACGCGAACACCTCCACCCAAGCCAAGGTGAGCAAGGCGGTGCCCACGCCGTACATCACGCACACGACGACGAGGTGGACGAACGGCTCGAGCGCATCGAAGACGCCGAACAGCGACAGCACGCCTCCCGACGCCAGGAGGAGGGCCGGCACGACGACCGGCAGCTTGAACGACGGCATCCACCCCTTGTAGGCGAGGACGACCGCGACGCAGTAGGCGACCACGATGGGAAACGAGGTCACGACGGCGAACGAAAGGTTCGACAGCATGATGAACGGGGTTCCGCCCGGAGACATGGCCGTCGCGTACGCCACGGATTGCGCGGACTTGAACGAGGCGAACCCCGCCACGACGCACGCCAAAAAGACCCACGACCCGGTGGAGCACGCAGATCCGTGCGCGCGTTGCGCTTTCATAGGCCCCCTCTCCCTCATCTGTCCACTTTCTCCTAAGGGAAGGCCGAAAGCAATCCTCATTTTGCCCCGAAACCCAAACAACCCATTTTGGGTCGCGCCGCATTCAACCCATTTTGGAAGAAGACGCCGCGAATCGGCGCCTCTATGCTGGTCGACGACGACCGGGGGCGGGTGCGCGAGCACCGGCAGCCCGACCGGCCGAAGGGGACGAAGCGGCACGCCGGCGAGGCGGCGCCGCACGCAAGGAAAGGGAGGGAACATGCACGAGCTATCACGACGCACTTTCTTGGGAGGCCTCGCTTTGGGAGGAGGGGCCCTCGCGCTCGCGGGGATCGCCGGCTGCTCGCCCCAATCGGGGCAGGAAGCGGCCACCTCGACGGCGGCAGGGACATGGGACGAGGAGGTCGATCTGCTCGTTTGCGGGTGCGGCGGCTCCGGCATGGCGTGCGCCATCGAAGCGAAGGACAGCGGCATCGAGAACGTCATGATCATCGAAAAGCGTTCGAACGTAGGCGGAACCACCACCACGTCGCAAGGCATGATCGCCGGGTTCGACACCGCCATCCAGAAGAAGCAGGGCATCGAGCTCACCTACGACGAGATGTACGCCAACCTCATGAACAACGCCTCGTACCGCCTCGATCCCGCCCTGACGAAGATCACGGTGGAGAACTGCGGCAAGACCATCGACTGGCTCGCCGAGCGCGTGCACGTCCCGTTCATCGACGACGTGGCCGTCTACTACGGGCCGCTGCAGATGATGCACACGGTCGACGGCGGAGGAGCCGGCTTCGCCGATGCTTTCACGGCGCGCCTCGACGAGCTGGAGGTCGAGATCAAGAAGGACACGAAGCTGACGGACGTTCTCCTGGACGGCGAGGGAAAGGTCGAGGGCGTCGTCGCCGAAAGCGGGTCGAAGACGCTGCGCATCAAGGCGAAGGCCGTCATGATCGCCACCGGCGGCTATGCGCAGAACCCCGAGCTCACCGCCCGGCTCGATCCGGAGAAGGCGGGAACCTTCGGAATAGGCTACCTGGGCTGCGAAGGCGACGGGCTGATAGCGGCTTCGAATGCCGGGGCGGGGCTCACGCACACCAACGACATGATGTGCGTGCTGAAGGACCACACCATCATGAGCGAGCACGACGGCACCTCCGCCTCGGCGAACGTCAAGGGCTTCACCAACCTCGCCAACATGATCCTCGTCGGCGCGGCGGGCACGCGCTTCTGCAACGAGGACGACAAGGGCTACATGTCGCAGAACCTCAACGGCCCCGTATTCGACCAGATGCACCGCGACGGGAAGGGCTTCGTCTGGATGGTGTCCGACCAGGCGACCATCGACGCGACCGACGGCAAGACCGCGCGCGGCGAAAACCTCGCCTACGCGACGGGAGCCGACGTTTCCGAATTCGCGCGGAGCCTCGGGGTGGACGAGGTCGGCTTGCAAGCAACCCTCGACGCCTACAACGCGGCGGTCGATTCAGGCGTCGACCAGGAGTTCGGGCGCTTCCCCACGGCGAAGATCAACCCGCCCTACGCGGCCCTGCCCGTCGTGCCCTGCGAGATCATCACGTACGGCGGCATCGCGCGAAACGAGGCGGGCGAGGTCGTGAAAGCGGACGGCACGCCCATCCCCGGCCTTTTCGTAGGCGGCGAGGCCGGCGGCAACTCCGCCTACATGGGCTTCACGCTGTCGAACTGCTTCACCTGGGGACGCATCGGCGGCAAGAGCGCGGCCCAGTACATCCAAAGCGCCACGTCGTAGACGCTACCCCGCATCCCCTCCCCGTGCGGGCCCGGCGTTTCGCCGGGCCCGCATCGACTGCGCCGCGCCGATCGCGGCGCCAGCGAGCGCGGGCAGCAGCCAGCCGAGGCCGGCGTCGGCGAGCGGGAGCGCGTCGAGGGGCAGCCAGAGCCCCGGGGCGAACGCGTCGCGCAGCGCCACGGCAACGCTGCAGGCGGCAGTGACCAGCACGGCCCAGGGCCACATGCGCGGCAGCCTATCGCAGCGCTTGTGCGCGAGGCCCATCGCCACGAGCACGATGGCCGGCGGGTACAGCGCGCCGAGCAGCGGCGCCGAGAACGCGAGGATGGCGTCGAGGCCCACGAGCGACACCGCGCAGCTGAACGCGGCGAACGCCGCCGCCCACGCCGCGAGCGGGATGCGCGGGAAGGCCTCGGAGAAGTACTCGGAGCAGCACGAGATGAGCCCCGTGCACACGTTGAGGCACGCCAGCAGGAAGATAGCCGCCACGATGACGGTGCCCGCGGCGCCGAAGTGCGCGCTCGCCGACGCCGTGAGGATGGACGCGCCGTTGGCCGCGTCGGGCATCGAGGACGCCATCGCCGCGCCCACGAACGCCAGCCCGCAGTAGATCGCCATCATGAGCGCGCCGGCGATGAGGCCCGCGCCCGAGATGGAGCCCGCCACGCGCTTCGGGTCGCTCACGCCCAGCTCGCGCACGTTCGCGGCCACCACGATGCCGAAGCACAGCGCCGCCAGCAGGTCCATGGTCTGGTACCCCGTGAGGAAGCCGTGCGACACGGGGCTCGCGTCGTAGGGGGCGTGCGGCTGCGTCGGGGAGCCCGCGCCGCCCAGCAGCGAGGCGCCCACCACGAGCACGATGAGCGCGATGAGGGCCGGCGCGGAGAAGCGCCCGAGCACGCGCGACAGCAAACCGGGCCGCAGCGCCAGCGCGAACGCCACGCCGAAGAACGCCACGGAGAACACGGCCGCCGCGACGCCGAGGCCGGCCGCGTCCGTTGCGGGCAGCAGGGGCTTCAGCATCTCGAAGGCGGTCGAGGAAGTGCGCGGGATGGCGAGGAACGGCCCGATGGTGAGGTACATGAGCCCGATGAACACCGAGGCGAACAGCGGGCTCACGCGCCCGGCAAGCTCGCGCACGCCGCCGCACACGGCCACCGCCACGATGCCGAGCACCGGCAGCCCGATGCCCGCCGCGAGGAAGCCCGCCATCGCGGGGATCGCCGCGCCGCCCGCCTGCAGGCCCAGCAGCGGCGGCAGGATGAGGTTGCCCGCGCCGAAGAACATCGAGAACAGCATGCCGCCCACCGCCAGCAGCTGAGCCGGCCGCAGGCCGGCGGCGCGGCGTTCGCTAGACACCGAGCACTCCCTGCGAGACGAGCAGGTAGACGAGCGCCGCCACCCACAGCACGGCCACGACGATGCGCACGGGCGTCGGCACGCGCAGGTTCTTCGCGGGGATCATGAACATGGCGATGAGGCCGCCCAGCGCGCCGCCGAGGTGCCCGCTCACGGAGATGCTGGGCACGAGCAGCGTGTAGGCCACGTTGACGCCGATCACGGCGAGCATGCTCTTGCTGTACTGCGCGAAGAACGAGCGGTTCCCCTTGTGCAGCAACCCCAGCAGCGCCACGGCCACGAACAGGCCGAACACGCTGGTCGAAGCGCCGGCGCTCACGGTGGGCCCGCCGCCCAGCAGCACGTCGGCGGCGTAGGACACCGCGTTGCCCGTGATGCCGGCGATGAAGTACAGCGCGAGGTAGTTCCCCTTGCCCAGCACGCGCTCGAGCACTTCGCCGACGCTGAACAGCGCCACCATGTTGAAGCCGAGGTGCATGAGGTCCATGTGCAGGAACATGGGCGTGACGAAGCGGTACAGGTCGACGGGCGATTGGATGAGCGGCGCGTACATCGCGCCCATGTCGACGAGGGTGCGCGTGGATACGTCGACGCGCATGCCCGACAGCAGCACCTCGACCGCGAACACGAGCACGTTGATCGCGATGAGCGCGAGCGTGACGAGGCGGTAGCGGTTGCGCTCGAAGAAGCTCGGCTGGTTGTTCGCCATCATCCGCTTCAGCTGCTCGTCGTCGATGACCCGCCTCGGCTCTCCCACCGGCTCGTTCACCTTGTATGGCACGTCTGTCTCCTCGATCGTGTGTTTGGTCAGTTTGAACCGGAACATACTACCACGAGGAGCCGGGCGGTCACCGTTTTGAAGCATTCCGCCCCGCCGGTCGTTCGCCGAATCGACACACACGAGGAAGGGGGCGCGCCGAAGCCCGCCCCCTTCCTCGCGGCCCCGAAGCGCGCGCCTAGGCGGCGGCACCCTCCTTCGCGGCCTTCCCGCCCGGCACGAGGGCGGCGATGCAGGCCAACACGGCACCTACCGCGCCTATGACCAGCAGCGGCAGGCTGCCCGCATTCCAAGCCCCCTCCTCGAGGAACAGGACGGCGCGCACGCCCTCGCCTATGAAGCGCTGCGGGGCCCACGGGTACACCCAGTCCTGCCAGAACGCCGGCAGGGCCTCGAAGGGCAGCGTCCCCGTCATCATGCCGAAGGCGAATCCCGCGATCACCACCAGCCCGCCGAGCGCCGTGGAGACGTTGAACGCTCCGATGAACAGCAGCATCACGCAGAAGCTGGCGAGCCACAGGAACAGCACGAAGTCCATCATGGGAGCCTCGATTCCCGCGATCCACAGCAGGATGCAGTACACGCACAGGCTCGCGACGAGCGATGCCGCGACAGCGTAGGCCGCCTGCAGCCCGACGGACTTCCACCGCTCGGAGCGCGGCGCGCCGGGCCGCTTCTTGAACACGCGGCTCAGGACGAGGGCCGTCAGCACCGAGACCATGAACAGGGGCATGATGGAAAGCTGGAGCGACATCATGCCGGCCATGGGGTTGGCCGCGGCGGCACCGTCGCCTGCGGAAGCCGTGGCTCCCGTATGAATCGTCTCGGTTTCAACCTCGACGCCCAGCTGTTGGAACATCGAGGAGATGCTCGTCCCCATCTGATCTGCCACGAGCGGGCTCTTCGCCTTGTCGAGGATCACCTTGAGCGCGGGGGCCTCGACCCCTTCGGCCTCGGCGGCGGCACCCTGGGCGGCGGCCGGGGACGCGACCGACGCCGCGGCCTCGCCCGGGACGGCGGCGACCCCTCCCTGCGCCTGCGCGGCCATGAGCGCCTGGGCCTGGGCCATCAGCTCCTGCGTCTCGGCCTGCTTCGCCGCGGCCTGACGGGCGCTGAAATCGGCCGGCACGACGAGCGCTCCGTAGAACTCCCCGTTCTCGAGCGCCTCGTCCAGCTCCTCCTGGCTGCCCACCCGCGTCCAGGCGATGGGCGAATCCTCCCCGTCACCCGCCGCCGTCGCGGACACGATGCTCTCGACGATCGCGTCGCCGGCGCTCACCGTGCCCTGCGGCGTCTCCACGCCCTCGTCGAGCGAGAGCACGGCGAACGGCAGCTCCTTCATCTCCATGTTTGCCATGGGAAAGAACATGATCGACATGACGCACGACACCACGATGCCGATCGCCAACGGCACCGCGTACTTCTTGTTCCCGAGCTTCTCGAGCATCGGAAGCCTCCTTTCGAATGCGCTGCGGACGCTTGACCGGGCCCGCAGCATCGCTTATCCTCAGGATGCTATTTTATTGGTTGCTGTGTCTAATAAAAATGGTTGATATTGTACTCATTGGCTAGTTTTGAGGTGAAGGAATGCCGCGTCCGCGCAAAGACCAGGAGGGGCCCAGCGCCGTCGAGCGCATGGAAGAGGCGTTTTGGGACGCCCTCGCCGAAAAACCGTACGATCAGATCACCGTCGGGGACATCGCGAAGCGCGCGCAGGTCAACAAGAACGCGTTCTACTACCACTTCGAGGGATTGCACGCTCTGGCAGCCCAGGCCATCGACCACACGCTCCTGCGCGAGATGGCCCGCATGCTCCTGCTGAGCGGCGAGATGGAGAACGGGCCGAGCAGCGCCCAGCTGGCCGCCCTGGCAAGCAGGCCGGACTTTTCGAAACGAACGTACCGAATCGGGCTCGTAGCCGGAAAGCACGGCTCGCGAAAGCTCACGGTCGTCCTCAAGCACCTGATCCTGGACGCCTGGTTCGATCTGTTCGACATCGAGGCATCGGACTTGAGCGCCGAGACGATGGCGACGGTCCGCTTCGCCTTGGGCGGCATGCTGGAACTCATGGGCGACGACGGTTACCTTCCCGACAACGCCAATCTCGTCCAGACCCTCCTCGCCTCCGGCATAGCGGAAACCGTCGCGGCGAGCGTCGTCGCCGCGCTGCGCTCGGCCGCCCGCGAGCGCCCGCACGGCGCGGAGCTCCCCCGGCAACCGGAGCGCTAGCCTGTAGCCGACATCATTCCAGGGCCCCACCTGGGGCCCATAGATTCCCTCGGCCGAAGATCGTCGGCCCGTTCGCTACGCCAGGGCCCCCGCGATGGCGGCCATGAGCTCGCCGTACTCCTCGTAGGCCGGCAGGTCGGGGTTGTCCTGCTTGATGGAGTCGGGGCTCTTGAACAGGAAGCCCGCCTTGCTGGCGCGGATCATCCCCAGGTCGTTGTGGCTGTCGCCCGCCGCCACGGTGTCGAAGCCGCACGACTGCAGCGCGCGCACCGTGGTGAGCTTCGACTCCGGGCAGCGCATGCGGAACCCCGCGATGGACCCGTCGTCGGCCACCTCCAGCTCGTTGCAGAAGATGGTCGGCCAGCCCAGCTTCTCCATGAGGGGCTGGGCGAACTGGGTGAACGTGTCGCTGATGATGATGGCCTGCGTCGTGGCGCGCAGCTCGTCGAGGAACTCCTTCGCGCCCGGCAGCGGGTCGATGCGCGCGATGGTCTGCTGGATCTCCTCGAGGCCCAGGCCGTGCTGCCTGAGGATGTCCAGGCGGTAGTTCATGAGCTTGCCGTAATCGGGCTCGTCGCGCGTCGTGCGCTTGAGCTCGGGGATGCCGGCCTCCTCCGCGAACGCGATCCAGATCTCCGGCACCAGCACGCCTTCCAAATCCAGGCAGACTACGTACATCTCTCATCTCCTTCTCGGCCGCGCGGCCGTCCGACAGGCTCCACCGTCTCGTCGTGACATCATACCTGCAAACGCCCGCGAGCGGGCGACGCAACGCTTTGTTTCTTTACGGCAGGCGCGCTCGCATGGTTCAATGGTCGCACCGCATCAGCCCGACGAAAGGAGCCCCCGTGGCCATCGGAGACGCCCTCATCCGCATCCGCAAGGAGCGGAACCTCACCCAAGAGGAGCTTGCGCGCAAGCTCTTCGTCACCCGCCAGGCCGTCTCGCGCTGGGAGAACGGCGAGACCTCGCCCGGCATCGACATGTGCAAGCTCATCGCCGCCACCTGCGACGTGCCCGTCACCCTGCTGCTGGAGATGCCCGACGGCGACTTCTGCCAAAGCTGCGGCATGCCGTTCTTCCAGGAGAAGGACCACGGTACCGAGGCGGACGGCTCGCCGTCGGGCGAGTTCTGCTCATGGTGCTACGCGGACGGCTCGTTCATCCGGGACGAGACGCTCGAGGAGCTCATCGAGCGCTGCGCCCCGGGCATGGCCGAGACGTGCCACATCACGCGCGACGAGGCCGTGTCGTTCATGGGCGCGCTGCTGCCCACGCTCAAGCGCTGGTAGCGCGCCCGCCCCGAAACGCAGCGAGGCCCGGGGATCCCGGGGCCTCGCTGCGCGATGCGCTAGTTGCGGGTGAGCTTGCGGTGGACGCGGTGGGGCTTGGCGGCCTCCTCGCCGAGGCGCTCGATGCGGTTCTTCTGGTAGGACTCGAAGTTGCCCTCGAACCAGTGCCAGGTGCCCGGGTTCTCGTCGGTGCCCTCCCACGCCAGGATGTGCGTGGCGATGCGGTCGAGGAACCAGCGGTCGTGGCTGACCACCACGGCGCAGCCCGAGAACGCCAGCAGCGCCTCCTCCAGGCTCTCGAGCGTCTCCACGTCGAGGTCGTTCGTGGGCTCGTCGAGCAGCAGGAGGTTGCCGCCCTGCTTGAGCGTGAGCGCCAGGTTCAGGCGGTTGCGCTCGCCGCCCGACAGCACGCCGGCCGGCTTCTGCTGGTCGGGGCCCTTGAAGCCGAAGCTGGCCACGTAGGCGCGGCTGGGGATCTCCTGGTCGCCCACCTTCATGAAGTCGAGGCCGTCGGACACGACCTCCCACAGCTTCTTGTTCGGGTCGATGCCCTCGCGGTTCTGGTCGACGTAGGAGATGCTCACCGACTCGCCGATCTCCAGCTCGCCGCCCGAGAGGGGCTCGAGCCCCACGATGGTTTTGAACAGCGTGGTCTTGCCCACGCCGTTCGGGCCGATCACGCCCACGATGCCGCCCTGCGGCAGCGTGAAGGACAGGTCGTCGATGAGCACGCGGTCGCCGAACGCCTTGTGCAGGTGCTTCGCCTCGATCACCTTCGCGCCCAAACGCGGGGGCACGGGGATGGTGATGTCGGACACGCTCGTCTTCTCGAACGAGCGCGCCTCGGCCGCCATCTGCTCGTAGCGCTCGATGCGGGCCTTGCTCTTGGCCTGGCGCGCCTTGGGGCTCGAGCGCACCCACTCCAGCTCGGAGCGCAGGCGCTTCGCCAGCTTGTCCTCGCGCTGGCCCTGGCCCTCCAGGCGGGCGGCCTTCGTCTCGAGGTACGTGGAGTAGTTGCCCTTGTAGGGGAAGAGCTGGCCGCGGTCCACCTCGCAGATCCACTCGGCCACGTTGTCGAGGAAGTAGCGGTCGTGCGTGACGGCCAGCACCGCGCCGGGGTACGTGCGCAGGAACTGCTCGAGCCACAGCACCGACTCGGCGTCGAGATGGTTGGTGGGCTCGTCGAGCAGCAGCAGGTCGGGGGCCTGCAGCAGCAGCTTGCACAGCGCCACACGGCGGCGCTCGCCGCCGGACAGCACGCTCACCTGCATGTCGGGGTCGGGGCACTGCAGCGCGTCCATGGCCTGCGACAGCTGGCTGTCGAGGTCCCACCCGTTCGCGGCGTCGATGGCGTCTTGCAGCTCGCCCATCTCGGCCATGAGCGCGTCGAAGTCGGCGTCGGGCTCGGCCATTTCCTCGCCGATCTTGTTGAAGCGGTCGATCTTGGCCTTGACCTCGCCGAACGCCTGCTCGATGTTCTCGATGACCGTCAAGTCGTCGTCGAGCGGCGGCTCCTGCTGCAGGATGCCCACCGTGTAGCCGGGCGAGAGGCGCGCGTCGCCGTTCGACACCTCTTCGATGCCCGCCATGATCTTGAGCAGCGTCGACTTGCCCATGCCGTTCGGGCCCACCACGCCGATCTTCGCGCCGGGGTAGAACGACAGCGACACGTCGTCGAGGATGACCTTGTCGCCGTGCGCCTTGCGCGCCTGGTACATCTGGTAGATGAATTCTGCCATGGGTATGCTCCTGTTCTCGTCGCGCTCGCTGCGCTAACGGTTCTCGATGCGGCCGATGTTCTTGAGCTCGATGTTGATGAGGCCGTTCGGGCCGCTCACGAACTCGATGAAGTCGGGGTTCTCGCCGTACTCGGCCGGGAACGTGATGTCGATGCCCGTGTCGGTGCGGATCTTGTGGTTCTTCGCCACGCGCTTGGCCACGTTCTTCTCCACCACCACGCGCTCGGGCAGCGCCTCCTCGGCCAGCGCCTCCTCGAAGCGCCTCTGCAGCGGCTCGTCGTCGAACACCTCTTCGCCGAGGTCCCACGGGGCCAGCTCGTCGGACTCCGCAGCGTTCTCGGCCACGTAGCTCTTCGCCTTCGACACCGCCACGGCCGTGTTGGCGCCGTACTCCTCGGCCACCTCCTCCACGAGGCGCGTCACCGTGTCGAACACCTCCTTGCTCGACGCCTCCATCGAGCATTGCAGCAGGCCGTCCGGGATGAGCCAGCGGTTCTCGCCGGCGATGGTGCGCTCCTTGTCGCAGAACGACACCGACAGCGTCTTCGACTCGATGACCGCGAACGACGGCACCTTCTGCGAGGGGTTCGGCAGGATGGCGTGGTGGCGCGCGATGTCGTTTCTCTGCGCGCCGCTCTCGCCGTAGCCCACCTCGTGCATGTAGGCCTGCTTGGCCTCCAGCAGCATGAACGCGAAGTAGCGCTTGCCGCGCGCCTCGTAGGCGGCCTCGGCCTCCTCGTCGGTCATCTCCCGCACCGTGTTGTCGGGGTCGTCCTCGAAGTCGAGCACCAGCAGGTCGGCGGACTCGGTCTTCTCCATGCGCCCCAGCTCGCCGACGATGTACTCGGCCACCTGGACGGACAGGTCGATGAACTCCCGCTGGCCGCGGAAGTAGCTGCGCAGCTCCTCGGCGAACATGCTGTTCTCGGCGAACTCGCCGCGCTTGCTGTCCATGTTGCCGAGCGCCTTCTTCGCGTGGCTCGTCACGTAGCGCTTGGCGTTCTTGCTCGAAAGGTCGAGCTCCTCCTGGGAATACACGTTGACGCACGACACGAAGTCGAAAACGTGCAGGATCGCATGGTTGATCTTCATGAAGCCTCTTTATCGCTCTGCTTGTCCGGAATTATCGCGAACGTTCAGGATAGCGGAAGCTCGGCCCGAGCGGCGCGAAGATCGAAGAATCATCAGATGCGAAGGCCGCGGCGCCTATCCGGCGAGCGCGGCCGCTCGGCGCGCCCTGTCCCGCGCGCGCTTGCGCAGGCGCAGCACGACGTAGCCCACGCCGAGCGCCAGGTACAGCCACGCGGTGGCCACCTGCCCGGCGAAGGACGCGAGCCAGCCCGCGGGGTCGGTCGCGAACGCCGCCGTCAGAGCGAGCCCGTCGTAGGGGTAGCCGTACAGCGCGTGCCCCACCGCCAGCAGGAACCCCTGCGCCGCCATGAGGATGACGAACGGGTACGCCAGCAGCTGCGTGCGCTTCCACGCCTTCGCCGACAGGCGCTTGCGCACGACCTTGAACGAGGTGATCCACGGCACGAGGAACGTCAGCGTCAGCGGCACGCCCACGATCACCGCCGCCGCGAACATGACGGAGGCCGCCGGCTGGCCCCACACGCGCTCCCACATCGGCGTCAGCGACAGCGCGAGGAACCCGACGACGCGCACGAGGTGCGCCGCGATGACGATGCCGCCGATGACGGACAGCTCCGAGCGGACGGACAGCAGGCGCTTGACCCACGGCGTGCGGTCGAGCGCGCCTGCGAACATCACGATGAAGTAGAGGCAGACGCCCGTGTAGGCCGACGTGACCAGCTGCACGGCCGCGTCGAGCACGGGCGACGCGAAGACGGGGTCGAACCAGGCGACCAGCGCGCACGCGACCGCCCACGCCAGGTAGAACGGCCCGGGATGGAGCCGCAGCGGCTTCGCGCACAGCAGGGCGAAGGCCAGCGCGAACGGAGCGGCCTGCAGCAGGTTGGGGACGAACGCGGGGACGAACGGAAGCATGAGGGGCCTCTTCTCTCGGGGTCAGGCGTTGTCGAGGCGCGCGAGCCGGGCCTCGAACCAGGCGGGCTTCTCGATGGAGCACGCCACGAGGGGGAACGAGCCGGCGTCGGCGGCCGGGCTCGCCACCACCACGGCGTGGCCGTCGGGGATGCCGGCCGGGAACAGCACGAGCTGCGCGCACGACACGGTGCCGGTCTCCCCCGCCGCGATGCCGCTCTTCGCGAACGCGCCGTCGAGGTCCCAGGGCAGCGCGCGGACCTCCAGGCTGCCCGCAGCGGCGTCCTTCGACACCACTTCCACGAGCGTGTAGGCGAACGCGCCGTCGAGCTCCGGAAGCGCCTCGTCGCCGGCCTGGCGCGCGGCGCTCGCGGTCGCGCCCGCCGCGGCGGGCGCGCCGTCGCTCGGCGCGGCGGCGCAGGCCGCCAGGCCGAGCGCGCACGCGAGCGCGAGGACGGCGCAGCTCGCAAGGACGCGCCCAAGCCTCACCGTTTTCCTCATGGATGCCCCGTTTCCTCGCCTCCGCCTTTTCATGTCAGGGGAACCATACCGCACAGGCGCGACGACATCCGTTGTAAATACAACAGCGCGCCGAGCGGCGCCGACACGCGGGAAAACCCCGCGGCACCTGGTCGCATCGCCCTGCGACAAATGTTTCACGTGAAACATTTGTTCTGCATCCCGTTCGGCGAACGATCCCCGACGGGTCGCCTCCTCCGAACGGGGCTGCGGGCCCTTGCAGCCCCACGCCTTCCCGATCGGAAGCGTTTCCCCAGGTCGCCTTCAACCGCGCTGCCCTGCGTCGCGCCCCGGAGCGCAAAACCGCACCATTTGGATGAGAACCGCACGGAAACGGGGAGGGATTCGCGCAGGAACAGGAGGCGCCCCGACCATCGCACGTCGTGCGAGTTCTTCGACGAAGCGCTCGACCGTGCGCGCTCGCGCCCGAGGACGCAACCGCCCTGCTGCGCGTTCGCCGAACGGCCCGCGTGCCGCTACCGCGCCGCCTCGCCGCGGTCGAAGGCGAGCAGGCGGCGGTAGCGCGCGCTCGTGCGCGCGAGCTCGTCCGGGGAGCCGTCGAGCGCGATGCGGCCGTCCTCCACGAACACGACGCGATCCAGGGCGCCCACGCCGGCCAGGTGGTGGGTGATCATGATCACCGTCTTGCCCGTCAGCGCCTCGAACAGGGTGTCCAGCAGCGCGCGCTCGGTGAGGGGGTCGAGGCCCACCGTGGGCTCGTCGAGGAGGACCACGGGGACGTCCTGCAGCAGCACGCGCGCGAGCGCGATGCGGTGGCGCTCGCCGCCCGAGAAGCGCAGGCCCGCCTCGTCCACCATCGTGTCGAGGCCCCGGTCAAGCCGCTCGACCAGCGGGCGCAGCCCCACCTTGTCGAGCGCGTCCCACACCTCCTCGTCGGTGGCGTCCTCGCGCCCGAGGCGCAGGTTGTCAGCGAGCGTCATGTTGAACAGGTACGTGCGCTGCTGGATCACGCCGATCCACCGCGCCGCCTCGTCTCCGAGTTCGGCCGACGGCGCGCCGCCCAGCGTCACGCTGCCCGCGCTCGGCCGCACGTCGCCGCGCACGAGCGAGGCCAGCGTGGACTTGCCCGCGCCGCTGCGGCCCAGCACGGCGACGCGCTGGCCCTGCGGCACCGTCAGGCTCACGTCGCTCAGCACGTCGCGCTCGGCGCCGGGATAGCGGTACGCCGCATGCTCGACGCGCACGTCGAAGGGCGCGCGCGGCTCGCGCGCGGGCGCGGCGTCCTCGCGGGGTTCGGGCAGGTCGTTCAGGCGCGCGATGGAGTCGCGGTAGGCGCCGGCCTCCACGGCCGCCGACGACAGCGGCGCGAACGCGTCGATGAGCGGGAAGAAGCCCAGCACGAACGCGGCGATCCAGTTGGCGGCGTCGCCGCCCTCCGGCCCGAAGCGGCCGCCCGCCCACACCAGCAGCAGCACGGCGCACAGGCCGAACAGGGCCTGCAGCACGAGGTCGCGGCGGCGCCCGAAGCGCTCCATGCGCTCCTGGACGGCGCGCATCCGTCGTTCGCGCTCCTTGTGGCGCGTGAGGTACTCGTCGCCCCGACCGGCGAACACCCAGTCCGACACGCCCAGCACGTTGTCGGCCAGCTCGGCGTACAGCTCGTTCTTCATCTGCTTGTGGCGGGCCTGGCGCGCCGCGTTGGCCAGCACCGACACGAGCGGCACGAGGAACACCGCCACGCCCAGCACCAGCAGCATGGCCAGCGCGAGCCAGAGCGAGAACCAGCCCAGGCACGCGATGAGGACGACGTAGAGCAGCCACGCCACCACCGTGGGGAACACGGTGCGCAGGTACAGGTTCTGGATGTGCCCGATGTCCTCGGCCAGCAGGCCCAGCACGTCGCCCGTGCGGTGCGTGGCGCGGAAGAACACCGCGTCGCGCTCGAGGGCGCCGTACAGCTTGAGCCTGAGGCCGCTCGTCATGCGAAGCACCCAGTCGTGGCTGGTCAGGCGCTCGAGGTATTGCAGGATGGGCTTGCCCACGCCGAAGATGCGCACGAAGATGAGCGGCAGGTGCAGAAACAGGATGGTCTCGGCCACGGCCGACGCGCTCACGAGGTAGCCCGAGGTCACCATCAGCGCCGAGGCGAACCCGAACGTCAGCACGCCCAGCAGCAGCGCCAGCGCAAGCGCCTTGCGGTAGCGGAAGAAGAACGGCTTCACCCAGGCGTCGCGGCGCAGCGCGCCCGCCAGGCTCTCCTCGCGGCTCATCGCGGGCCCCCTTCCGCCTGCGCCGCCAGGCGCGCGTAGGCGCCGCCGCGGGCGGCGAGCTCCGAGGGCGCGCCGAACTCGACCGCGCGCCCGTCCTCCATGACCAGCACCGCGTCCATGTCGTGCACCCAGTGCAGCCGGTGCGTGGCGAAGAACACGAGGCGGCCCTCCATGAGCGGCAGCATGCGCTCCTTCAGCTCCAGCTCCGTCTCGATGTCGAGATGGGCCGTGGGCTCGTCGAACAGCAGGATGCGCCGCGAGCGGTCGAGCAGCGCGCGGGCGAGCGCGATGCGCTGCGCCTGGCCGCCCGACAGCGCGCGGGCGCCTTCGCCCACGAGCGTTTCCAGGCCCTCGGGCAGCTCGGCCACGAGTTCCTCCAGCCCCACGACGCGCACGGCCCGCTCGATGTCCTCGTCGCCGGCGTCGGGGCGGTAGAACGCGATGTTCTCGCGCAGCGTGGCGTGGAACAGGTAGGGATCCTGCGGGATGTAGAGCACCTGGCGCTGCCACGAGGGATCGCGCAGGTCGGCCAGCGTCTGCCCCGCCGCGCGCACCGTGCCCGCGCTCGGCGCGGAGAAGCCGCCCAGCAGGTTCACGAGCGTGCTCTTCCCCGAGCCGCTCGCGCCGATCACGCCGATGCGCGCGAAGCCGCGCGCCGTGAAGGTGACGCCCGCGAGCGCCTCGTGCTCGGGGTACGAGAAGCCCACGCCGTCGAGCTCGAGGACGGCCTCCTCGCTCCACGCGGGGACGTCGCCCGCCGCCCGCTCGCCCTCCCCGACCGCCGCCGACGCGATGATCGCCTGGATGGAGGCCAGCGCGTTCTTGCCGTCGAGCGAGGCGTGGTAGTCGCTCGCGAACTCGCGAATGGGCTTGAAGTACTCGGGCACCAGCACGAGCACGAACAGCGCCGGGAAGAAGGCGATCGAGCCGTCCACCAGGCGGAACCCCAGCATGATGGCCACGGCCGCCAGCGACAGCGTGGAGATGAGGTCGAGCACCGAGCCGGACAGCGTGGCGATGCGCAGCGTCTTCACCGTGGCCTCGCGGAAGCGCTCGCTCACTTCGAAGATGCGCGCGCCGTGGCTCTTGCCCCGGCCGAGCAGCTTGAGCGTGTCGATGCCGCGCATCGAGTCGATGAAGTGGTTGGACAGGCGCTGGTACTCCTCGTGCTGCAGCGACGCGGCCGCCTTCGCCGTGGCGCCGATGAGCCCCATGTAGAACACGATGACCGGGTACATCACGAGCATGATGAGGCCCGACACCCAGTCGACCGGGAACACGCACGCGAGCACGACGAACGGCACGACCACCACGCACACGATCTTCGGCAGGATGAGGCGCAGGTACGTCTCCACCTGGTCGACGCCTTCGAGCACGAGCGCGGTGACGCTGCCGGTGCCCGTCTCCTGCACGATGCGCGCGCCCTGGCCGAACACCGCCTGCAACAGCTTGCGGCGCAGGTCGTCGATGCGCGCGTAGGCGTAGCGGTCAAGGTAGGCGTCCTGGACGTAGCGCACGCCTTGGCCGCCCACGAAGCAGGCGAAGAACAGGGCGACGAGCAGCCCTTGGTCGGCGAGCGGCGCGCCCTCCCACAGATGCACGACGGCGCTGGCCAGCGCCCACGCCTGCCCGACCGCGAGCAGCGCGCGAGCCGTCGCGAGCGCCACCAGCGCCGCAAGCGCCCCGCGGATGCCCTCCAGCGCGAACAACGCCCGATCGATCATGCAGAAGCCCCCTCGTCACTAAATGTTATACCAATAGTAACATTTCAGGAGGGCGCCGCGCAAGCGGATATTCCCGCGCAGCGCCCCCGCGGCCCGGCGCACCGTCCGGCACCAGCGCGCCTCCTGCCGAGCCGGTCGGAACCAGCGCGCCTCCTGCAACGCCGATCGCACGCCGTGCCCGCCGCAGATCGGCGCGCCGCGCGCCGGCCCGTCCGCAAGCAACGCCCCGCGCCAAGACGGCGGCCGAACCCCATCCCGCACACAGCGTCGATGCACGGCAGCACGGCACCCCGCACCCGCGAGGCCAATCCCGCGCCGCTCCCGGCGCCCGCACCCGCGAGCCTCCGCCCCCCCCGGAGCACCCGTGAGCCGCCGCACCCCGGCGCCCCAGAGCGCCCGCGCCCGCAAAGCCGCCGCGCCTGCACCCGCGAGCCGCGGCGCCCGCGCCCCAGCACCCCCGCACCCAACTCCGCGCCGAATCACCAGCGAACAAGTGTTTCACGTGAAACACTTGTTCGCTTATCGTGGGACATTGCGACAGGCGGCGCCGCGGCCGACGGCCGGCGGCCGGCGGCCTACTCCTCGAAGCCCCACATGCGCACTTCGGGCTCGAGGCGCACGCCGGCGCTCGCGTGCACGCGCTCCTGCACGTCGGCGATGAGCCGGCGCACGTCGGCGGCCGTGGCGCCGCCCGCGTTCACCACGAAGCCCGTGTGCTTCTCCGACACCTGCGCGCCGCCCACCCGGTAGCCGCGCAGGCCCGCCTCCTGGACGAGCTGCCCGACGAAGAACCCCTCGGGGCGCTTGAAGGTGCTGCCGGCGCTCGGCAGCTCGAGCGGCTGCTTGTCGGCGCGGCGCCGCGCGAGGTCGTCCATGCGCTCCCGGATGGCGCGCGGGTCGTCGGGGGTCAGGCGCAGCGTGGCGCCCAGCACCACGTAGCCGGCGGCGTCCATCATGGAGTGGCGGTACGACCACTGGGCGCGCTCGGCGTCCACGTCCACCAGCTCGCCCTCGGGCGTGAGGCAGCGCACCTCCTCGGCCACGTCCTTGAACTCGCCGCCGTAGGCGCCCGCGTTCATGATGGCCGCGCCGCCCACGGTGCCCGGGATGCCGCAGGCGAACTCATAGCCCGCGAGCCCCTCGGCGCACGCGCGCCGCGCCACGTCCTCGTTCGACGCGCCCGCCTCCACGCGCATCCGCGCGCCGTCGACCTCGATCCGCGACAGGTTCTCCGCGATGCGCACCACGGCGCAGCGCAGCCCCTCGTCGGCCACCAGCACGTCCGAGCCGAGGCCCATCACGCGCACCGGCGCGCCCGCGCGGCGGCACGCGGCCAGCGCCGCGCGCACCTCGTCGACGGTCCGGGGCTCCACGACGCAGTCGGCCGGGCCGCCGATGCGAAACGTGGTGCGCTCGGCCATCGGCGCGTCGAACCGCGCGCACCCGTCCTCGAACAGGCCCGCCAGCGCGTCCCTCAGCGTTTCCCGATCCACAGCGTCCGTCCTTCCCCGTCGAGCGGCCCAAGGCCGCGTTTCGCGCATCGCACCATGGTAGCGCATATCGGGCGATCGAGCACGGCGCTCAAGCGGCGTTGCAATCCAATTGCATCAGATACACCTCTTCGCGGAGGTCGCGCGCCACCTCGCGGCTGATCGAGCCGCGCTCGCGCATCGCCTGGATCTGCTCGAGCTCCAGGCGCAGCCCCTCGGCCTCCACTTCGGGCACGCGCCGCAGGACCTCCTCGCGGTCCTCGCGCTCGACCGGGGCGGTCGCGGGGCCGGCGGCCGCGCGGCGAAGCTCGTGCTCGCCCAGCAGAAGCTCCGCCAGCTTGGCGTCGGGATCGCCGTCGGCCATGCGCGAGCGCAGGTACTCCGTCGCGCACTCGTCGAGGTTGCGGGAGACGAGCAGCGCGTCGGCGCTGGGAGCGCCGCCCGCCGGGGGCCGCCCGAGCGCGCGGTGCCCGAGCAGCCCCGCCAGGCGATGCCGGCGGCGCGTCCTGCCGGGCCCCTTCCCCGCGCCCCGCCGCTCCAGCAGGCGCTGGGACCGCTCGAGCCGGTCGAGCGTCTCGTCGCCGACCAGACGGTCGACCTGGCCGTCCTCGATCATCCACGCGACGCGCGCCCGCTGCCGCTCCAGCACCTCGACGCGCAGGCCGGAAACGCGGTCGAGCTGCGCGTCGCCGTCGCGCAGGCGGGCGATGCGCTCCGCGTACTGCGCCGTCACGATGCGCGTCGCCGCCGCGCCGTACTCGTCCTTGCGCCCCTCGAGCTCGGCCGCCACGTTCTGCAGGACGGCCACCGAGGCCGCGCGCTGCGCCTCCTGCTCGGCGTCGTCGCGCGCCGGCGCCAGCAGGGGCACGACGAAGTTCGCCAGCAGCAGCGTGCACAGGATGACGCCCGAGGCCAGGAAGATGAGCAGGTCGCGCTCGGGGAAGGGGCCGTCCGCGACGGCGAGGGGGATGGTGAAGGCGATGGACAGCGTCACCGCGCCCTTCGGGCCGGCGAGCGTGGTGACGAGCGCGTCGCGCACGCCCTCCTTCCCGACGCGGAGGCCGCCCCCGGACGAGCGGCGCGCGAGCGCCTCCATGGCCAGGAGCCACGCGAAGCGCACGCCCTCCACCAGCACGGTGAGCGCCAGCACGCAGCCCACGAGCTGCGGAAGGCCCAGCGAACCGCCGTTCCACGTGGGCAGCACGGACGGGAGCAGCTGCATGCCCAAAAGCACGAACACCACGCCGTTCAGCACGAAGGCCAGCACGTCCCACACGTTGGACGAGGCGATGTCCAACCGCGCCGCCGACGGCGACGTCTTCGGCGGGAACAGCGTGGTCAGCAGCCCGGCGGCCACCACCGCGAGGATGCCGCTCACGCCGACGGCCTCGGCGGCGAGGTACACGACGAACGGGGTGAGCACCTCGAACACCACGTGCACCGTCGTGCTCTCCAGCCCGCGGCCGCGGATGGTCTGGACGAGGAACCGCGCCGCCAGGCCCAGCACCACGCCCAGCGCGAGGCCGCCCGCGAACGACACGGCGAACGTCGACGTCGCCTCGCTCAGCGAGAACGCCCCGGTGACGGCCGCGGCGATGGCGAACTGGAACGACACCACGCCCGAGGCGTCGTTCAGCAGCGCCTCGCCGGACAGCAGCGCCTCCTGGCGGCTGCTCAGGCGGATGTCGCGCGACAGCGCCGACACCGCGACGGCGTCGGTCGGCCCGAGCGCGGCGCCCAGCGCGAACGCGGCGGCCAGCGGCACCGAGGGCACGAGCCAGTGCAGCGCGAAGCCCACCGCCAGCACGGTGGCCAGCACCAGCCCCACGGCCAGGGACACGATGCCGCCCTTGCTCGCCCACAGATCCCGCTTGCTCGCCCGCCGCGACTCGTCGAACAGCAGCGGCGCTATGAACAGCACGAGGAACAGCTCGGGGTCGATATGCACCTCCAAAGGGCCCGCCCACAGCGCCGCGATGGCCGCGCCGAGCGCGATCTGCACGAGGGGCAGCGACACGCGGGGCATCATCTGGTCGAGCACGGACGACGCGAGCACCGCGCCCAGCAACAGCAGGATGATCTCGAGCAATTCCATCGGAGCATAGTCCTTTCCCAGCGGCCGGCCCGTTCCCTGCCATGTACAACAGGTACCGGTCATTCTTTCCGGACACGAGGATAAACCGGTACCTGTTAGATTTCAAGGGGTTTTCAACAGGTACCGTTTGTTTCTCCACAACTCCCTCAGGGAAACGGCCCCGGCAGGAATCCCGCCGGGGCCGCCGAACCTGCCCGAACCTGCCCGAACGCGCTCGGGCGGACGTGCGCGAGGCGCCGGTCAGGAAGCGATCGACCAGCCCGCCGACGCGGTCTGCAGCTCCACCATGCGCCGGTACAGCCCTCCCTCGCGCGCCATGAGCTCGGCGGGCGCGCCCTGCTCGGCGACGCTCCCCTCCTTGAGCACCACCACCTTGTCGGCGTTCGCCACGGTGCGCATGCGGTGCGCGATGACCAGCACGGTCTTGCCGGCCAGCAGCCTGGACAGCGCCTGCTGCACCTGCGTCTCGTTCTCCACGTCGAGCGAGGCCGTGGCCTCGTCGAGCAGCACCACCGGCGCGTCCTTCAGGATGGCGCGCGCGATGGAGATGCGCTGCCGCTCCCCTCCCGACAGCCGCCCGCCGTTCTCGCCGATCATCGTGTCGTAGCCCTGCGGCATGCGGCTCACGAACTCGTCGCACATCGCCGCGCGCGCCGCCGCCAGCACCTCCTCGTCGGTTGCGCCGACCCGCCCCAGGCGGATGTTGCCCATCACCGTGTCGTCGAACAGCACCACGTCCTGGAACACCTCGGCGTAGTCGGCCAGCAGCGTCTCGGGGTCCACGTCGGCCACGTTCACGCCGCCCACGCGCACCGACCCCGCGTCGGCGTCCCAGAAGCGCGCCGCCAGCTTCGCCACCGTGGACTTGCCCGACCCGGACGGGCCCACGAGCGCCGTCACCTCGCCCTCGCGGGCGGTGAACGACACGTCCCTCAGCACCTGCTCGCCGTCGCCGTACGAGAACGACACGTCCTCGAACACCACGTCGTGGCCTCGCGGCGCGAAGTCGGTGGAGCCCTCCATGGGCTTCTCGGCGGCCAGCTCCTGCGTGCGCCTGATGGACAGCCGCATGCTCAGCAGCTCGCCGATGGACTGCAGGATGAGGTTCACCGGGTCGTACACGCGCGTGACCACGAGCAGGAAGGCGAAGTAGGTCATGAAGTCCGTCTGCCCGGACACGAGCAGCGTCGCGCCCACGAAGACGGTGGTGCCGATGCCCAGCTTGAGGAACGCCTGCGCCGAGGTGACGAACACGCCGGTGGTCAGCTCGGACGCCACCTGCCTGCGCTCGAACGCGTCGAGCTTGGCCGCGAGCGCGTCCAGATGCGCCGCCGAGCGGTTCGTGGCGCGGATCTCCTGCGCGCACTCCAGGAACTCCTGCACGCCGTCGGCCACCTCGAGGCGCGCGTCCTCCATCGCCTGCGCCTTGCGCTGCTGGCGCTTCCCGGTGAGCGCCATCACGAGCAGCGCCGCGGGCACCACCCAGAACGCCGCGAGCGCCAGACGCCAGTCGTAGAAGAAGATGCCGACGATGACGATGGCCGTGGACAGGCCCGTGCCGAACAGCTGCGGCATGACGTGCATGAACATGCGCTCCTGGTCGGAGCAGTCCTTCATGATGGCGTTCGTGAGGTCGGACAGGTCGCGCCGCCCGAAGAACGACAGCGGCAGCCGGCGCAGGTGCTCGGCCAGGTCGGTGCGCTTGCGGGCGCTCTCCTCGTACACCTTGTGGTACGTGTTCGCGTACTCGGCCCACTGGGTGAGGACCATGAGCGCGAGGATGCCGACGCACCCCGCGAGGTACGGCGCCAGCGCGGGCAGCGGGGCCCCCGCCACGAGGTGGTCCATGAAGTCGCTCACCAGCAGGAACAGGATGCCGATCGGGGCCATGAGCACGAGGTTCGCCAGCGTGCAGAAGAACACGCCGCGCCTGAAGTTCTTCGCGCCCACGTCGGTGAGGCCCAGGGAATCACGCAGCATAGCCGCCCTCCTTTCCGATGCGCCATTGCGCCGAGGTTCGATAGTCGGCCCACATGCGCGCGTACAAGCCGCCCGCCTCCACCAGCTCGGCGTGGGTCCCCTGCTCCACGAGGCGGCCGCCGTCCAGCACGTAGATGGCGTCGGCGCCGGCCACGGTGGACAGCCGGTGCGCGATCATGAGCACGGTCTTGCCCGCGCACAGCACCCCCAGCGCCCGCTGGATGAGCGCCTCGTTCTCGGGGTCGGCGAAGGCCGTGGCCTCGTCGAGCACCACGATGGGCGCGTCCTTCAGGATGGCGCGCGCAAGCGCGATGCGCTGGCACTCGCCGCCCGAGAGGTACACGCCGCGGGCGCCCACCACGGTGTCGAGCCCCTGCGGCAGCTTCGCCACGATGTCGTCGCACTGCGCCGCGTGCGCGGCCGCCTCCACCTCCTCGCGCGTCGCCTCCGGCCGCGCGGCGCGGATGTTGTCCAGCAGGCTCTGCTTGAACAGCTTGTCGTTCTGGAACACGAAGGCCACGCGCTCCATGAGCTCGGCCTGCGGGATGGACCGCACGTCGACGCCGCCCACGAGCACCCGCCCCGCGCTCGCGTCCCAGAAGCGCGGCACGAGCGAGGCCGCGGTGGTCTTGCCGCCGCCCGACGGCCCCACGAGCGCCACCGTGGCGCCCGAGGGTACGTGCAGCACGACGTCCTCGAGCGCGGGCGCGTCGGCGCCCGGATAGGAGAACGTGACGTGGTCGAAGTCGATGGCGTCGTCGGCGGGCGCCTCGGCCCGGGCCGGGTCCACCTCGGCCATGAGCGGCGCCGACAGGATGCCGTCGATGCGGCTCACCGCGTCCTGCGCCTCGGTCACCGCCTGCGACGAGTACATGATCTTGCTCATCATCATGGTGGTGAGCGCCGAGAAGATGACGTAGAACAGGAAGTTCGTGAGGAACGCGCCGAAGTCGCCCGCCGCGCCCGCCAGCAGGATGCCCGCCGGTACGAGCACGAAGAACGTCGCGTTGATGGCGACGAGCTGCGCCACCTGCGGGCCCTCGCACAGCTTCACGTAGGCGGTGGCGAAGTCGCAGTAGGCCACGATGGACTCCCGGAACGCCCTGAACGAGTGGACGGTCTGCTGGAACACCTTCACCACGGGGATGCCGCGCACGTACTCCACGGCGGCCTTGTTCATCTTGTCGAGCGCGTTCTGGTAGTTCACCATGAACTGCATGGCGTTGGAGTTGCCCTCGCCGTCCTTGCCGCCCAGCCCGCCGCCCATCATGAGGAACATGCAGAAGGCGGAGGCGAGCACGGGGATGAGGCACACGAGGCCCATGACCCAGTCGAACACGAACATGACGACGAGGTAGGCCACGGGCGTGACCAGCGCGCCCACGAAATCGGGGATGCGGTGCGCCAGCACGCCCTCGGTGAGCCCCGTGGACCCTTCGATGACGCGGCGCAGCTCGCCGGTGGAGCGGACGGAGAAGTAGCCGAGCGGCACCTTCGCGAGGTGCTCGAGCGCCGCCTTGCGCATGTTCGTCGCCGTGCGGAACGCGGCGAGGTGCGTGCACATGAGCGCGGCGAAGTACACGACGAGGCCCGCGAGCGCGAAGGCCAGCGCCCAGGCGCCGTATACCGGGGCCTGCCGCGCCTCGCCCCACGCCGGGGCGACGGCCACGAGGTCGCGCACGACGAACCACACGCACACGAGCATCGCGATGGCCAGCACGGCGTTGAGCGCCGAGAGCGCGCAGCCCGCGATGGTCAAGCGCTTGTGGGGCCCGGCGAACTCCAGCAGCCGCACGATGGGATTCTGCGGTCTTGACACGATTCGTTCCTTTCCTTGCCGTAACGTGCTTATTGTTAGCCTAAGAGAACATAATAGCGATCCCGCCGAAATCCGCTGCACGTCGATGCCGATTGGACGATGCCGCCGAAAAAGAGAACGGCTCCCCCGAAAGGGAGCCGTTCGTTCGGCGCCTCGTCGGCCGAAGGGCGCGGCGCTCAGGCCGAGATCTTGGCGAAGTGCTTCTTGAACAGCTTCGAGCCGATCCAGCCGCCCACGAAGGGGCACACCGCGGTCGCGGCCAGCGCCACCAGTGCGAGCGGGCCGTGGATGAAGTCGACGAGCCCCTGGCCGTACTCGGCGCTCATGCCGGAATCGACCACGATCTGCACGTAGGCGTCGCCCGCTAGGAAGATCATCGACTCCTGGCCCACCCAGAAGCACAGCGTCCACACCGCGAACGCCGCCAGGCAGCGAAGCGTGGTGCGCTTGCTGCCGGCCCCCGCCACGAGCTCGGCCAGCAGGCCGCCCGCCACGATGCCCACCGGTCCGGTCCACAGCATGCCCAGCAGCAGCGCCACCACCGCGACGATCGCGGACATGATGGCGAACGCGCCGCGCTTGGGCACCTTCGCGGCCACGTACATCCACACGATGCCGCCGATGAGCGAGCCGCACGCGTGCGTGAACCAGAACAGGTTCGCGTTCATGCCCAGCACCATCGCGAACACCATGAACACGAGGAACAGGAGCACCCCGAAGATGGCCAGCGTGATGTAGTCCTTCCCCACCAGCTTGCCCTTCGCGTTCGCGCCGCCCGAAGAGGCGGCAACCGTCGTCGTTGCCATATGCGTATCTCCTTCTCTTGAAATGGTCGATGCCTTCGGTCAGAGCGGGCGCGCCCGCCCGTCGATGCCGATCGCGCGCCGGATGCGCCCGAGGGCCTCGCCGCGCACGGGCAGCACGTCGGACACGACGCCGTCCTCGAGCACGGCCACCTGGTCGCAGGCGGCGCAGACGAACTCGTAGTCGTGGGTGACCACGACGATGCACGCTCCCGCGTCGCGCGCCCGGCGCACCTCGTCGGCCACGCGCCCCATGGTGCCGAAGTCGAGCCCGCTCGTGGGCTCGTCGAGCACGAGCACGCGGGCGCCCTGCAGGATGCCGACGGCGATGGCCAGCCGCTGGCGCTGCCCTCCCGAGAGCGAGAGCGGGTGGCGCTCGGCGATGTCCTCGAGGCCGAAGCGCGCGAGCGCGCGGTCCGCCCGCCCGTCCGCCCCGTCGGGCGCGGGCCGCAGCCCGCCGTGCGTGAGCGCGCCCAGCAGCTCGCCGCGAACGGTGTCGCTGAACAGCTGGTAGCCGGTCTCCTGCATCACGAGGTAGGCGTGCTCGGGCCGGTCGCGGCGGCGCGGCTCCTCGCCGCAGAAGCGGACGCTGCCCGCGCGCTCCCGGTGCAGCCCCACCAGGCAGCGCGACAGCGTGGTCTTGCCCGCGCCGTTCCTGCCCACGAGCGCCGTCACCGTCCCGGCGTCCAGCCGCAGGCCCGCCCCGCGCAGCACGGGCGCGTCGCGGCCGTAGCCCGCCTCGAGGCCGGCCGCGTCGAGCGCGGGGGCCTCGTCGGCGGCGCGCGCGCCCGACGCGGCGGAGCCGTCTCCGCGGCGCGCCGGCGACACGCGCGCCAGGTCCCAGGCGCGCAGGCCCAGCCGCGCGCGCTCGTCCTCGCCGATCCGCGCGAAGGCGGCGGCGTCCGCGTCGCGCACGACGCGCCCGCCCCGCATCACCACCACCCGGTCGGCGATGCCCGCGAGCCACCACAGCCGGTGCTCGGCCACGAGCACGGTCTTGCCCGCGGCCTTGAGCCGCGCGACCGCCTCGGCCAGCTGGAGCATGGCGCCCACGTCGAGCGACGCCGTGGGCTCGTCCAGCACGAAGACGTCGGGGCCCATCGCGCACACCGAGGCGATGGCCACCATCTGGCGCTGGCCACCCGAGAGCGCGCGGATGTCGCGGTCGCGCAGGTGCTCGATGCCCAGCAGGGCGAAGGCGCCGTCCACGCGCCGGTGCATCTCGGCGCGCGAGAGCCCGAGGTTCTCGCAGCCGAACGCCACCTCCGAGGTGGTGTCCAGGTTGAAGAACTGGCTGCGGGGGTTCTGGAACACCGAGCCCACGCGCCGGCACAGCGCGTCCATCTCCCACGACCCCGCGTCCTTGCCGGCGATGCGCACCGACCCGGTCAGCTCCCCGTCGTAGGAGACGGGAATCAGCCCGTTCGCCAGGCGCGTGAGCGTGGTCTTGCCGCAGCCGGAGCCGCCGGTGAGCACCACGCACTGCCCCGCAGGCACGCTCAGGGACACGTCGGCGAGGGCGGGCTCGCGCGCGCCGGCGTAGGTGAAGCCCGCCCGGTCGAACGAAAGCGCCGCGTCGGCCTGCGCGCTCACGCGATCATCCCCAGCTTGATGAGCGCCACGCACGCGACCACGGCGCCGAACAGGGCGGCGAACAGGGCGTCCGCCGGCCCGAAGCGCAGCTCGTAGTAGGACGTGCGCGCCGCCGCGGAGTCGATGCCGCGCACGATGGCCGCGTTCGACAGCTCGTCGGCCACGATGGCCAGCCGGCTCATCACGGGCACCATGAGGTTCTCCGCCGTCAGCGCCGGGTGCCGCAGCACCGTCGCGGGCGACAGCGCCATGCCGCGCACCTTCATGGCCTCGGCCACCGACGAGAACTCCTTGCCCATCGTGGGGAAGAACCTGAGCGCCACGCACAGCGCCACCACGCCGCCGCGCGGCACGTGCGCGCGCTGCAGCGCCGAGGCCATCTCGCCCACGCGCGTGGTGGCGATCATGTTCGACGCGAACATCCCCACGCAGAACACGCGGCGGAACACGACGATCATCGCGGCGAACGACGCGGTCACCTCGTTCGGGAAGGCGGCGACGGCCATGCTGGCCCCGAAGACGGCCGCGTAGGCCGCCAGCCAGCGCAGCGCCGCCGACGCGCGGCCGCACCAGATCATCGTCGCGGCGCACAGCGCCACGGCCGCCACCTCGGTCCACGGCTTCGTCGGCGCGAACGCGATGAGGTTCAGCATGAGCAGGACGGCGAGCGACGTGCGCGGGTCGAGCCGGCGGCGAGCGCCCGCCCGCCGCGCGCTCGCCGCCGCGCAGACCGGGGCTGCCGGGGCTGCCGGGGCGCCCGTAGCGGCGCCCTCGGCGGACCAAAGGGTTGCGGAGGGCGCGAAGTCTGGTATATCCTTGAAGTTAGCCATGACTAATAATCTAGCGATGCAACGAAAAGGAGCGGCGTGCAATGAGCGATCGCGATGATTCAGCCGAAATTCTAGACGATGACGCCGAAATGAGGTGCGCGGCGGCGGGATCGGGCTCGCGCGCCCTCGTCGAGTCGAACCTGATCGGCGTCGGGGGCGACCCTGCGGCGCGCTCGCGGGCGGCCTACCTGGCGCAACGCACCTCGCTGGCGGACGGCTTGGGGTCGAACGGCCCGTTCACCGTCCACGACATCTACGAGACGCAGATCGCCTCCATGCACGGCGTGCGCGTGGAGGCCGCCGAGCGCGGGCGCGTGGGCATGCTCTGGGAGATCGACGAGCGCTACGGCCAGGGAACCTACTGGTACTACCCGCTGGGCGACGACCTGTCCGTGGCGATCTTCGACCTGCAGTTCAACCGGGAGGTGGGCTTCACCTGCCAGACGCCCGACCTGTTCTGCTTCGGGTCGTACGGCCGCAACATGGTGCCCTACTTCGGCATCACCGACGACCCCGCCGACCGGACGCTGCTGGGCTACGCGTGGAAGTCGCAGCCCTACGGGCAGGTGACGAAGGCCGACGAGCGCCTCGACGTGACGAGCATCTGCATGCTGCCGAAGGGCCTGCAGCGCCTGAGCCTGGCGTGCCACTGCGACCCGCTCGTGCTCTCCCGCGCCATCGCCTCGCTCGACGGCATGCAGGACGTGCCCGGCCTCAACATGGTGTTCGACGAGATGAAGCGGGCGCGGCCCTCGTCCATCACCGCGCCGGCCTACTACGAGGCGAAGGTCACCGAGGCCGCGGCGATGCTGCTGGACTGGTCGCTGGCCAACGCGCGCGGGGCGGCGAGCGCCATCCGCGCAGCCGACCGCAGCGCGCTCAACCTGACGCGGGCCCACATCCGCGAGCACCTGGACCGCGCCGTGCCCTCAAGCGAGCTGTGCCGCATCGCCTGCATGAGCGCGAGCAAGCTGACGAGGCTGTTCAAGCAGGCCGAGGGCATGACGCCGCAGGAGTACGCGCGCACCCTGCGCATGGAGCGCGCCTGCGAGCTCCTGGGCGACACCGACCTCAGCATGGCCGAGATCGCCGCCCGGCTGGGCTTCGCGCGCCAGGGCAGCTTCTCGGAGGCCTTCAAGGAGCGCTTCGGCGCCACCCCGCAGGAGTTCCGCGCGCTGCGGGCCGCCCGCAGGAGCGCCCGCTAGCGCCCGGCCCTCGCGCGCTGCTTCTCCTCGTACATGCGCCGATCGGCGCGCAGCAGCAGGTCCTCAACGCGCTCCCCCGGCAGCCGCAGCGCCCACCCGACGGACATCGACAGCGGCAACCCCTGCGCGCGGTGCCGCGCGCAGGCTGCGCGGATGCGCTCGGCGACGGCTGCCGCGCGCTCCTCGTCGAGGTCGAAGTAGCAGGCCGCGAACTCGTCGCCGCCCACGCGGTACACCGCCCCCGCGTCCGCGCACGCCTCGGCCAGGACGGCCGCCGCGCGCTTGATGAGCTCGTCGCCCGCGGCGTGGCCGCGCGTGTCGTTCATGCCCTTCAGGCCGTCGAGGTCGGCCGAGACGATGCCGGCGCACGCGCGCCCCTCGCTGCGCTCCCAGTTCGCGACGTCCACCTCGAAGGCGTTGCGGTTTTTGAGCCCGGTGAGGTAGTCGGTGTTCGCCATGTCGCGGTACCACGGGTTCGACACGCGCCTGAAGGCGAAGAACGCGATCGCGATGGCCAGCATGCAGAACGCCACGGCGATCGCCGGCGTGCCGAGGCGCACGATGCGGAAGGTCTCGTACTGGCGCTGGGCGTCGAACTCGATGCCGAGGACGCCGATCACCTCGTCGTCCTCGTGGATGGGGTAGTACGCCACGAAGACGTATCCCCAGCCGGTGTCCTTGATGTCGGCGGGGTACACCACCTCGTCGCCGAGGGCGCGCTCCATGTCGGGGACGATCTCCTCCTCGATCGGGTCGCCCGGCTCGCGGAAGTCGTCGCTTTTCGACGACAGGCCGTCCACCACGTACACGAAGGAGCCGTCGTCGGTGCGCTTGGCCGTGTACAGGTAGCGCACCCCGGTGGCCTCCTTCACGGCCTCGAGCGCCTTCTTCATCGAGCGGTACGACTCGTCGCCCATGTCCTCGGCCGAGTCGATGCCCGAGAACGTGGCCTTGTCGAGCGCGTCCTCCACGTAGTGCTCGATGCTGTCGGAGCGCTCTTTCAGGGTGTCGATCATCTCGTGGTAGGTCACGCTGTAGTTGAACGCGTACACGCACAGGAACGACAGCGCCACCACCACCGCGACGATGATGCACACCTGGACGTCCACCCTGTTCAACCCGCGCTTCGCGCGTTTTCCCTCCATGTCGGCGCCCTCCTCAGCCGCGCTGCGACAGATCGCGCGCCGTGCGCTCGCCCAGGTCGATGAGCTCCTGGCGGCCGTGCATGCCGGTCTTCACGTAGATGCGCCGCAGGTGCGTGTCCACCGTGCTCTTCGAGATGAAGAACTCGGCGGCGATGCGCTCGCCCGTGCGCCCCTTGAGCGCGAGCGGCAGGATCTCGGCCTCGCGCTTCGACAGGCCGTAGGTGGAGGCGATGAGGCGGCACGCGTCGTCGAAGCGGTCGGCGTCGCGCACGATGACCGACAGGGCGCGGAAGTCGCGCTCGGTGAACAGGAACAGGTACGCGTACAGCGCGGCGAGGCCGGCGAACGCGGCCACGGCGTAGGGCACCTGCCCGGCCGGCTCCAAGAGCTCGATGCCGTTGCCGCAGGCGATGCCCGCCATCTCGCCCGCGTACAGCGCGGCGAACCCGCGCGCGAACGACACGGCGGCGTCCTGCCCCGTGATCTTCGCCATGACGAGGAACAGCGACACGAGCACGAAGGTGAGCCCCAGATAGCCCGCCAGCACGATGGCCTCGCCCGGCACGCCGAACGACCCCAGGACGGGCACGAACAGGAAGCCGGCCATCATCACGAGCACGGCCAGCCGGTACACGCCGTCGAGCGGGCCGTCCACGGCGGCGCCCGCCTTGCGCTCGCCCCCGGGCGCCGCGCCCCCCTTGCCCAGACCTCCGGCCGCCAACAGCTGCAGCGCCGCGACGCAGAACAGGATGAGCAGCAGCAGGCTGGCGATCACCGTGGGCGTCGAGGCCATGCCGGGGTCGGAGCCGAACGTCTCCATGAAGCCGGCGCCCAGGCCGAACAGCGCGGTGCCGGCGATGATCTTCTTCGAGAGCCGCGCCGTCTCGTCGCGCTGCTCCTTCGTGGCCAGCAGGTCGCCGAACGACAGCGACCCGCCCTCGGAGCCGGCGTCGCTCGAGGCGGCGCGCGCGGGCAGCAGGCCGCGCAGGGCCAGCGCGCTGCCGAGGGGCAGCAGCTTGAGCGCGAACAGCGCTTGGGGGACGGGGATCGCGGCCATGACCAGGCAGACGCCCGCCGCCGCGGCCGCGGCGACGAACACCTCGGGCACCGAGTCGCCCACCGGCCGGCGGCCGAGCGCGCGGCCCCACGCGGCCAGCATGAGGCCCGCCGGCACGCCCACGAGCAGGCTTTCCAGCACGATGCCGTGATTGCCGTCGCCCGCGATGACCGGCATGAGCGAGCCCAGCACGAGCAGCCCGGCGTAGCACCACACGAGCGGCCGCGACAGCAGCGCGTCGCGCGCCCGCGGCGAGGCGAGGCGCAGCAGGGCGAACGCGAGCAGCATGCACAGCAGCGTGCCGAGGAGGTCGGCGCGCTCGAAGGCGAACGGCCCGTCGCCGAAGGCGCGGTTCTCGCCCATGTAGAACAGCGAGAACACGAACCCCTCGTTGCAGACGAAGCCGCCGATCACCCAAAGGGACCGCGAATCGCCCTTCCTGTCGGCGCGCAAGCCGAATCGCACGTGCTCCCCCTTCGCGTTGTGATTGATGCCCCCATCATAGCGGAGTTGCGCGCCCGCTTCCCGCCTTTCGCCGCACCCTCCTCAAAATGCGCAACCGCCCGCGGCACGGATGCCGCGGGCGGTTGCGGGCGCGGGGAGGGAGGGTTCGCGCCCGTATAAGGGAAGGGTAGGTAGGTTATGCGACCTTCTCGGCCTTCTTGGCCACTTTGACGGTCTTCTTGGGAGCGGCGGCGGGAGCTGCCTCCTCCACGGCTTCTTCGACGAGCTCTTCCTCGTCGTCGGCTTCGACGAGCTTCTCGCCGCCGCCGAGGCCCTCGCGCAGGCTCTTCACGGTCTTGCCCACCGACGCGCCGAGCTTCGGAAGGTTCTTGGGGCCGAAGATGAGCAGAATGACGGCGAGGATGATGAGGAGCTCGGGAACCCCCATGCCTAAGATTTTCATGTGCGCCTCCTACAGCGTGTCGGTGGCGCGCGCCTCGCTGGGGAGTCGCCGCCGGTTTCAACGAGGCCCAGCATGCCCCAAAACCGGCGGCGCGCCTATCGTGCAGACGCATGATTTTGTGCGCATCGCCGCATCCGCCCGTGTCATGCAAACGGGGTACGATATGCGTCGTTCCTGGTCACAGCTCTTCGGCCAACGCGCCGCCCGCAAGGTGCCCCATGACGCTCGCCATCATGAGCCCGCGCGTCCATCCGCTGGAATCGCCGAGGCAGCGCAGGTTGCGCACGCTCGTGAGGAGCCGCTCGTCCATCTTCACGCGGTTGCTGTAGAACTTGAGCTCGGGCGAGTACAGCAGCGTCTCGGGCGCGGCGAACCCCGGCACCACCTCGTCCACGGCCAGCATGAAGTTGAGGATGTTCGTCATGGCGCGGTACGGCATGGCGGCCGTGATGTCGCCCGCCACCGCGTCGGCCAGCGTGGGAACCACGTTCGAGCGCGCGAGCTCCTTCTCCCACGTGCGCTTGCCGTCGAGGATGTCGCCGAAGCGCTGCACGAGGATGCGGCCGTCGCCCAGCATGTTCGTCAGCTCGCCCACCTTCTGGGCGTAGGCGATGGGCTGGTCGAAGGGGTGCGAGAAGTTCTGCGAGCACAGGATGGCCAGGTTCGTGTTCGGCGACTTGCGTTCCTTGTAGGAATGGCCGTTCACCACGGCGAGGCCGCCGTCGTAGTTCTCTTGGCTCACGAAGCCGCCGGGGTTCTGGCAGAACGTGCGCACCTTGTTCTTGAAGGGCTGGGGGTAGCCGATGAGCTTGCTCTCGTACAGCACGTCGTTCACCGTCTCCATGATCTCGTTGCGCACTTCCACGCGCACGCCGATGTCGACGGGGCCGGGCGCGTGCGCTATCCGATGCTCGCGGCACATGCGCTCGAGCCAGTCGGCGCCGCGTCGCCCCGTGGCCACCACGGTGCGCCGCGCGCGGATCTCGCCCGGGCCGTCGGGGCCGGCGACGCGCACGCCGCGGCACTCCTCGCCCTCGATGAGCACCTGGGTGCATTCGGTGCGGAAGACCAGGTCCACGCCCGCGTCGCGCAGATGGCGCTCGATGCGCGCGTACAGGTCGTGCGCGCGCTCCGTGCCGAGGTGGCGCAGCGGGCAGTCGACCAGCTTGAGGCCGGCCTTGATGGCGCGCCGGCGGATCTCGTCCACCTCCGGCTTGCGCTCGGCGCCCTCCACGCGCCCGTCGGCGCCGAAGCCCAGGTACACGGCGTCCACCTCGCCGATGGCGGCCTGCGCCGCGTCGCGCCCGACGAGGTCGGGCAGGTCGCCGCCCACATCGGGCGACAGCGACAGCTTCCCGTCCGAGAACGCCCCCGCGCCCGAGAAGCCCGTCGTGATGCGGCAGGGCTCGCAGTTCGCGCACGGCGCGCCCGCCTGCTTCGGGCAGACGCGGTCCTCCACGGCGAGGCCCTTGTCCACCATGACGATGCGCCCCGCGAAACCGCGCTCGAGCAGCGCGAGCGCGCAGAAGATGCCGGCCGGCCCCGCCCCTACGATGACCACGTCGGCGTCGATGGTTCGCATGTTCAAGCTCCTCTCCCCGCGCCGCCTCCTCGCGGCGCCGCATGCAGCGTCGCGCCCATTGTACCCCTCTTGGCGAGACGGCGCCCGCGGGCGGGCCGCCTTCGCGCAAACGCAGATGCGCATGCGCCCTCCTTTCGATCGGGCGCGTTGCGCCGCCGCCTCCGCTCCTGCCCGGTTCCCGAGTTATGCACCCTCGTGGCAGGACCGAACGCTCCCCCGTCGAGCGCCTTGCGCGCGAAGCGCAGAACGACCCAGGTCGGAGACGGCCAGCGCGAGCAAGATGGCGCGCACGGGGCTTTGCGAGGGTGCATAACTCGGGAACCGAGCGTTTTTCGGAGTCTTTCGATGTCACGGGGGTGCATAACTCGAGAACTCCTCTCGAAAGCGGCTGCGAGCTCCCGAGCTCATCTCGCCCGCGTCGCGCGCGGCGCGGGCCGCGGGAATGGAAGATGGAGGTTTCTTGAACCTGCTATGGCGGTTCGCAGGGCATTGGCGCAAGGGCGATCTGCGACGTTGCCGTTTTGTTACCATACCGCTTCGCGGCCGCACTCACCCCGTAAACGAACCCGACGCGGACGCAGGAAGGATGCTCCCATGGCATCGCGCTTCCCCTCCCGCGCGCTCGCGCTCGGCGCGGCGATCTCCCTCGGCATCGCATGCGGCGCTCCCGCGCAGGCCGCCTTCGCGAGCGAGAGCGCCCTCGCGCTCCCCCTCGACCCTCCCGCCATCGTCGCCCCGGCGCTCTCCGACCGAGCGACCGCCGCCGACGAGGCCGTCGCGAACCTCGAGCAGGTGCGCGCCCTCGCGGCCGCGCGCGACGCGGAGCGCGCGGCGGAGCAGGCGGCCGAGCAGCGCGACAAGCGCCTCGACTACGACCCCGCCCTCATCGCCGCCATCGGCAACCAGTCGGCCGGCGGCCACACCATCTGCTGCCCCGCCTACGCGTGCGCCTACGGCGACGCGATCCTCACCGGCCAGGCGAACGGCCACGGCGCGTACGGCTGCGGCTGCTGCACGTGGCCCGGCTGGGGCGGCGGCAACTCGTCGTTCCGCTCGCTCGGCTCCGACGAGGCGCTGCTGCGCGAGGCCTACGACGAGATCGCCGCCGGCCGCCCCACGGTGATCCACGTGGCGGGCCCCTACGGCGAGCATTGGATCTGCCTCATGGGCTACCAGGACGTCGAGGATCCCGACGCCCTCACGCTCGACAACTTCCTCGCGCTCGACCCGTCGAACGGCCAGGAGGTCACGGCGTCCTACCGCTACGTGCCCTACGGCGACGCCTGCGAGCACGTGAGCGACCTGCGCTAGCCGCGCCGCCCCAGCTCAGAACAGCCGCGGCGGCGCATCGGGCAGCTTGGCCGCGGCACGCTCCACCACCGTGTCGTCGGGCCCCGGCTCGTCGCAGAGCATCGGCGACGCCGGGTCGTAGCGCCGCAAGCGCCAAGGATCGGCCGCCCCGTGCGCCGCGGCCGCCGTGCCGGGGTTCGCGTAGCAGTACACGCACCCGTTCGCGCACGTGTCGTACGTGCCGATGTCCACGCTCGGCGCGCAGCGGCAGGCTCCCCGCCGCCCGGCGCCCGAAGCGCGCCCCGCCCGCACGCCCGCGATGCGCTCCACGAGCGCCGCGTCGATGCAGCCCGCCCGCGCCAGCCCCGCGTCGTCGAGCGCCCCGTCCCCGCATCCGCCCACGTCGATGCCGTGCGCGGCCCCCAGCTCGGCCAGCCGCAGCGCCAGCGCGGCCTTCTCCCCGTCCGGCACGCCCGCGAGCCCGAGCGCCGCCATGCGCCCGGCGATCTTCGGGTACGTGTCGAGGAAGCCGATGCGGCAGGCCCGCGTGCTGCCCTCGAGGCGCGCGGCGAACGCGTCGAACCAATGCAGGTGGTGCGCGATGTCGTAGGGCCCGCCCACGAGGATGGGGCTGTAGCGCCACACGACGCGCTCCGGGCCGAGCGCGTCCGCGAGCGCGCGGAACGTGTCGAGCAGCTGCGCCTTGCGCGGCAGGCCCGCCTCCACGTCGGATCCGTAGGCGTTGAGCGTGAACTGCACGAAGTAGGGCGCCGGCGCCGCGCGGTCCAGCTCGTCCTTGCGCGCGAGCAAGACGGCGGGGTTCTTCGTCCAGAACGCGATGCAGTCCACCGCGTCGGGAGCCAGGCTCACGCGGCTCACCTGCGTGCGCACCATCGGGTTGCGCACGAGCGCGAAGCCCTCCTCGAAGCGCCTGAGCAGCCAATCGAAATGGAACCGCGGGATGTCGGTCCTCCTCGACGCGCCGACGATCACAGCTCTTCGATGACCTTCGCCGACACGACGTTGCTGGGAGAGATGAGGATGGTGCCCACCTTGCCCACCTCGGGGGCGTCCACGTAGAACGTGCCGTCGATGGTCTCGCCCATCACGAACAGGTCCTCGTCCTGGGTGGATACGACGATGTCGATGCCCGAGGCGCCCTCGACGTAGGCCTTGTCGGGCGTGATGGCCACGATGAAGTCCACCTTGTGCGCGGCGAAGTACGCCACCTGCTTCTCGAGGGCGCGCACCGTGGTGGGCTCGGTCACGCTGAACACGCCGAAGCGGTGGTCGCCCTTCTTGAGGATAGTGCCCTCGCCGTACTGATCGAGGTCGACGGTGTCGAGGGAGAACACGGTGGCCTTCTTGTCCTCGTAGCTCCTCTGGGCCTCGGCCACGGTCACGCCCGGCTTGGCCTTCGCGGACGTCCCGTTCGCAAGCGTGCCCGTGCCCGTGCCCGCGCTCGAGCTTGCGCCGGCATCGGCATCGGCATCGGCGGCGCCGTCGGTGCCGTCGGCGGCGTCCCGTTCGGGAAGCCCTTCCTCGGCGGCGCTGCGCTCCTTCGACGCGGACTCCTCCGCCTCGTGCTCGTTGCGCTCGGGATCCTTCGACTCGCCGGCCTCGGGGGAGGCGGCGTCGGCCACGTCGGCGGCCTTCGCGCCCGAGCTTGCGCCCGCATCCGCGCCCGCGCCGCTCGCGCCCTTCTCGTCGACCGCCTTCGGCACGGCGGTGCCCTCGTACACGATGGCCGTGTAGCCGTCCATGCTTCCGAAGGTGTCGTCGATGTTCGACGCGGCCACGTTCCAGGAATGCCCGGCAATCAGGTACCATCCCAAGCCGAAAAGGCTCAGCACGATAAGGGCGGCGAACACCGCCAATGCTATTTTCTCGCGTGATTGGACCGACATAGTGACCTGTATTATACCCCTCGTCGCGGATACGTCGCCCACGCTGCGCGAGCGACAGAATTTCGACAGGAAGCGGGGAGGGAACGCCCGGGCGATCGGCTACACGAGCCGCTCGTACGCGATGCGCTCGGGCGTTCCCTCCTCGGCGTGGGCGATGTAGATGACGCCGCACTGCGCGTACCCGGCCTTCTCCAGCAGCCCGCGCATGGGCGCGTTGCCGGGATGCGTGTCGATGCGCACGCTCGCGCTCCCGTTCGCGCGCGCGAGGTCCTCGGCCCGGGCCAGTAGGAAGGTCGCCGCGCCCCGGTTCTTGCCGTCCGACGCCACGGCCACGCGGTGCACCACGCCGTAGGTCGGGCGGTCGGACGAGCACGAGGTGAGCCAGGCCCCCTCGTCGATGCGATCGTAGTCGCGCTCGCCCGCGAAGCCGACCATGGCGGTGGCGATGATGCGCCCGCCGTCCTCCACCACGTACGACTCGCCGCGCGCCACGTCGGCCTCGATGACGGCGCGGTGCGGGTAGCCGCCCTGCCACTGGTCGATGCCGAGCGCGGCCAGCGAGGCCCGCCCGTCGGCGAGGATGGTCATGATGCGATCGATATCGCATGCGCAGGTTCTGCGAAATTGCACAGGAGGTTCTCTTTCTTCTCAGTTTTCTTCTCAGATCGTTCGGTGCGGAGGGGTGCGCGGCGCGCGGAAGGCCCGAGGGGCTACCACACGCGCTCGAACACGGCGCGGCGTTTGACGCGGCCGAGGCGGGAATGGATCTCGACGTTGCCGCAGAACTCGTAGCCGTACGAGAGGAGCAGCTCGTGCATGGGGAGGTTGTCCTCGTAGATGTCGCAGCAGATGCTGACCTTCCCCGCGTCCTTGGCGATGCGCTCCGCGGTCCCCAGGATGTAGCCGCCCACGCCGCGTCTTCGCGCGTCGGCCGCCACGGTCACCCAATGGAGCGCCGCGTACGCGGGATCGTCGGGCGAGGAGGGCTCCGTGGCCCACTTCGCGCCCGTCATGTGCGCGTAGGCGGGATCGCCCTGCGGGTTGAGCGCGAACATGCCGATGATGCGGCCCTCGTCGGCCGGGGCGCCCGCGCCCTCGGCGTCGCTCGACGAGGCCACCACGACGTAGGTCTTCCCTTCGTCGATCGAGCGCATGAGGCGGCGCGCGGAGGGGTACTTCTTGAGGCCCTCCTTGATGCCGAGCTTCGCCATCGCCCGATGGCCGTCCTCCAGCAGCGCCTTCGCGCGCTCGAAGTCGTCGCGCGTGGCGCGGCGCGCCTTGTAGTAGCCCAGCTCGGTGGCGCGTCCCTGGAACGGGGGCAGGTCGTAGGCGGCGCCCTCGTAGGCCGCCGCGCCGCCCGAGCCCTCCTCGCGCTCGGTGACGAGGAACACCATGCCGATGATCATGGCGCAGCCGACGACGTCGACGACGCCCACCGGCGTGCCCAGCCACACGGCCGAGATCACCGTGGCCGACACGGGCTCGACGCAGCCGACGAGGCCCGCGCGCACGGGGCCCGCGTCGGTGATGCCCTGCAGGTAGAACAGGTAGGCGGCGAACGTGCCCACGATGACCATGGCGAACATGACCCCGGCGAGCGCGGGCGACACGTCGACGGGGATGGTCCAGGGCTGCACCGCCACGGTGGCCACGCAGCCGCCGATGAGCATGGCGAGGCCCGTCACGATGAAGCTGCCCCACTTCTCCAGCACCTTGCCGGGAAGCAGCGTGTAGAACGCGAGCGCGAAGGCCGAGACGATGCCCCAGAACAAGCCTTCGGCCGGAATGGCGAGCGACCCGAGGTTGCCCTTCGTGGCGATGAGCACGGTGCCGCCGATGGCGAGCACGAGCCCGACGGCCTCGCGGGCGCGCGGCAGACGCTTCATGCGCAGGCACACGTAGGCCATGATGACGATGAGGCCGAGGCGCTCGAGCACGGTGCCGGTGCCCGCGTTCGTGTAGGAGATGGCCGACAGGTAGCTCACCTGGGTCAGCAGCACGCCCAGCAGCGAGAACGCCGCGATGCGCCCGAGCGAGCGCGCGTCGCGCAGGGCGGCCAGCAGGTTCCGCGGCTCGCGCACGGCGCACACCACGAGGAAGATGAGCGCGGCCAGCAGCAGGCGCACGCAGGTGATCCAGGCGACGGGGACGCCGAAGCCGCTCGTCATGAGCTGGGCGCAGGTGCCCGAGAAGCCCCAGCATATGCCGCCGAGCGCCGCGAAGACGATACCGCGAACCACGTGGTTTCCCTGCGCGACGGCGCCGCCGTACTGCTTGGGGGTAGATGCGACCGTCTGACCCACGCTTCCTCCTCCCGTCGACCCTGCGCAGCGGGGCGCCCGGCGGCCCGCTCGCGAGCTGCCCGCCACGTTGCATCAGCGCATTGTCGCATGTCTGGGCGGCGCGGTAAAGATGTTTTGCAAGAGTTTTGCCCACGATTTGGGCAGGCGATCAAAACGCCACGTCAAGAGGTGAATACTCCCCTTCTCAGCGCAGCAATCGCTCGTAGCCCACGCGGCGTTTCTCGCGGCCAAACACGTCCTTGATCACGATGGTGCCGCAGCGCTCGTAGCCGTGCTTCTCGAGGAGGTTCTGCATGGGCTCGTTCAGCTCGTACACGTCGGCGCGGATGCTCGCCCGGCCGCCGGCGCGGGCGATCTGGTCGGCCTTGTCGAGGATGAACATGCCCACGCCGCGGCGGCGCGCCGGGTAGTCCACGGCCACCCAGTGCAGCTCGGCGTAGGGCTGCGGCTGCGCGGACGTGTCGGTGAGCCATGCGCCGTCGATGGGGCGCTCATAGTTCTTGTCGGGCGAGAACGACACGGCGAACAGGGCGATCATGTGGCCGTGGGCGTCCTCGATGACGTGCGTCGTGGAGTTCTTGATGCTGTGCATGAGGCGGCGCGCCGACGGGTACTTCTTGCTGCGGCCCTCGTCGATGCCGAGCTCCGCGAACGTTTGGTGCCCCACGTCCAAGAGCGCGGCAGCGCGCTCGAAGTCCTCGCGCTCGGCGGGGCGGCTCGTGTAGTAGCCCAGCACCGACGCGCGGCCGGCGAACAGCGGTGGATCGTCGTCGTAGGCGTCCGCGAGCGCGGTCTCGCCCGCCGCGGCCGGCTCCGCCTTCGGCTCGCGCTCGGTGACGAGGAGGATCATGACCACGATGAGCGCGCATCCCGCGAGGTCCCAGGCGCTCACCGGCGTGTGGAGCCACGCGAGCGCGAGGATCATGGCCGAGACGGGCTCGACGCAGCACAGGAGGCTCGCCTTGACGGGGCCGGCGTCGTTCACGCCCTGCAGGTACAGCATGTAGGCGCCCAGCGTGCCCACGATGACGATGGCCACGAGCGCGGCGATGCCGCCGAGCGGCAGGTTCACCGGCATGGTCCACGGCTGCACCACCACCGAGGCGGCCGAGCCGCCGAACAGCATGGCGAGGCCCGTCACCAGCATGGAGCCCCACTTCTTCAGCACGCGCACCGGCATGAGGGTGTAGAAGGTCAGCGCGACGGCCGACACGAGACCCCAGGCCAGGCCCTCGGCGGGGATGGCAAGCTGGTCGATCTCGCCCTGCGTGGCGATGATCAGCATGCCGCCCAGCGCGAGCACGAGGCCGGCCGCCTCGCGCAGGCGCGGCAGGCGCTTGGCGCGCACGCACACGTACAGCATGATGAGCACGAGGCCCACCTGCTCGATGGTGGTGCCCACGCCCGCGCTCGTGTACGAGATGGCGTTCAAGTAGCTGAGCTGGGTGAGCAGCACGCCGAAGATGGCGAAGGCCGCGATCTGCACGAGCGAGCGCCAGTCGCGGAACACCGCCACGAGGTCGCGCCAGTTGCGCACCGCGGTGAGGAACAGGAAGAACACGGCGGCGATCACCATGCGCACGCAGGTGATCCACGTGGCGGGAGCGCCGTAGTCGTTCATGAGCAGCTGGGCGCACGTGCCCGAGAAGCCCCAGCAGATGCCGCCCGCAAGAGCGCACACGACACCGCGCGCAACATGGCGGTTCCCCGCCGCCGCTGCCATTTCCGCCACCTTGATCGAACCCACTTCCCGCACGCGATCGCCCACCCGATATCAACAAAGCCGGGGCATTGTCGCACGTCCCGAGCGCGCGGTAAAGGGGTTTCAGGTAAGATTCGGGCAAAGACCAGCGGGCGGCCCGGCAAACGCGCGGCGCCGCGGGGCCGCCGGGCGCGCCTCCCGTGCGCAGTTCTCGCCCACCTGTTGCGGATCCGGGCCCATGCCTTCCCGATTGCGAACGTTTCCCCAGGTCGCCTTTCGCCGTCGCGTTCCCACCTCCCCATGTGCGGAAAAATCCGACTTTTGGCAATCCTCTTCCTCGTTTCGCCGTCGCAGGACGCCGCCGTCGCGATCTCGGGCGGCGAAGCCCCAGGTCGGAGTTTTCCGCTTGCGGGAAACCGGGGGGGTCGATTGCCAAAAGTCGGATTTTTCCGCATGCAGGGGAGCCCGAAACGGACAGTATGCGCCAAACAGAGGACCAGAACAGATGTTTCACGTGAAACATCCGGGAGGAGGGGGCCGCGCCTGCGAACCAGCGGTTCCCAGCCCGCCGCGCCATGGGCGCGGCTGGAGCGCCCGGGTCCCGGGCGCTCCAGCCGCGACGTTTCCGGCCCGCCGCCCGGGACGCCGCAACCTCTACAGCCGGCCGTCCTCCAGCATCTTCTTCACGAAGGCGCCGGTGTAGCTGCCCTCCACCTCGGCGACTTCCTCCGGGGTGCCCTGGGCCACCACGGTGCCGCCGCGCTCGCCGCCCTCGGGGCCGAGGTCGATGATGCGGTCGGCGCACTTGATGACGTCGAGGTTGTGCTCGATGACCAGCACCGTGTTGCCCGCGTCAACGAGGCGCTGCAGCACGATGAGCAGCTGGCGCACGTCCTCGAAGTGCAGGCCCGTGGTGGGCTCGTCGAGGATGTAGAACGTCTTGCCCGTCTGGCGGCGCTGCAGCTCGCTCGACAGCTTCACGCGCTGCGCCTCGCCGCCCGACAGCGTCGTGGCCGGCTGCCCGAGACGGATGTAGCCCAGGCCCACGTCGAACAGCGTCTGCAGCTTGCGCTTGATGCCGGGGATGTTCTCGAAGAACACGAGCGCGTCCTCCACGGTCATGTCCAGCACTTCGGCGATGTTCTTGCCGCGGTACGTCACCTGCAGCGTCTCGCGGTTGTAGCGCGCGCCGCCGCACACCTCGCACGGCACGTAGATGTCGGGCAGGAAGTGCATCTCGATCTTGATCTGGCCGTCGCCCTTGCACGCCTCGCAGCGGCCGCCGTTCACGTTGAACGAGAAGCGGCCCGGCGAGTAGCCGCGGGCCTTCGACTCCTGCGTGGAGGCGAACAGCGCGCGGATGTCGTCCCACAGCCCGATGTAGGTGGCCGGGTTCGAGCGCGGCGTGCGGCCGATGGGGCTCTGGTCGATGTTGATGACCTTGTCGATCTTGTCGAGGCCGGTGATCTTCTTGTACGCGCCCGTGCGGCGGTGCGCATGGTTCACGCGGTTCGCCAGCGCCGGGGCCAGCGTGTCGGTGACCAGCGAGCTCTTGCCCGAGCCGGACACGCCCGTCACCACGGTGAGCGTGCCGAAGGGCACCTCGAGCGTGACGTTGTGCAGGTTGTTCTCGGTGGCGCCCGTCAGCTTGAGCGACCCGCGGCGCGGCTTGCGGCGCTTCTCGGGCACCTCGATGCGGCGGCGGCCCGACAGGTAGTCGGCCGTCAGCGAGCCCGGGGCCTTCATGATCTCGTCGGGCGTGCCGATGGCCACGATCTCGCCGCCGTGCTCGCCCGCGCCCGGGCCCATGTCCACCACGAAGTCGGCGCTGCGGATGGTGTCCTCGTCGTGCTCGACCACGATGACGGTGTTGCCGAGGTCGCGCAGGCGCTCGAGCGTGGCGATGAGCCGCTCGTTGTCGCGCTGGTGCAGGCCGATGGAGGGTTCGTCGAGGATGTAGAGCACGCCCATGAGGCCCGCGCCGATCTGCGTGGCCAGGCGGATGCGCTGCGCCTCGCCGCCCGACAGCGTCGCCGTGGCGCGCTCGAGCGTGAGGTAGTCGAGCCCCACGTCCACGAGGAACTTGAGGCGCGCCTTGATCTCCTTCACGATGGGCCCGGCGATGTGCTCCTCCGCGCCGTGGAACGACAGGCCGTCGAAGAACGACAGCGAGTCGGCCGCGCTCATCTCGGTGACGTCGTGGATGGAGCGCTCGTTCACCGTGACGGCGAGGATCTCGGGCTTCAGGCGCTTGCCGCCGCAGGTCTGGCACGGCACGACGGCGAAGTAGCTGGCCAGCTTCTCGCGCTGCGCGTCCGACTGCGCCTCCTGGTAGCGGCGCTGCACCGCGGCCAGCGCGCCCTCCCACTCGATGTACCAGTACGTCTCGCGCCCGTCCACCGTGACGTAGTCGACGCGCACCTTGTCCTTGCCCAGGCCCTCCAGCAGGCCCCGCTGCGCCTTCGCCGGCATGTCCTCCCACGGGGTGTCGGCGTCGGTGCCGAGGTGCGCGGCCACGGCGCGCAGCACCTGCGGGTAGTAGTTGCCGGTCTTGAACGGCGCGATGGCGCCCTCGTTGAGCGACAGCGACGGGTCGGGCACCACGAGCGAGGCGTCCACCTCCTCGCGGCTGCCGATGCCGAGGCAGTCGGGGCAGGCGCCGTAGGGCGCGTTGAAGGAGAAGTCGCGCGGCTGCAGCTCGTCCATGGAATGGCCGTGCTCGGGGCACGCCAGCGCGAGCGAGAAGATGTGCTCGCCCTCGCCCAGGCCGCCCTTCGCGCCGCTCGACTGGCCGCCGGCCTCGCCGAGCGGCTGGCCGTCATCGCCGAGCACCTGCACGAGCACGCGCCCGTCGGCCAGCTTCGTGGCCAGCTCCACCGCCTCGGCGATGCGGCTCGTCGCGCTCGCTTTCAGCTGCACGCGGTCCACCACCACGTCGATGAAGTGCTTGATCTTCTTGTTGAGCGTGCGCGGCTCGCCGTCGAGCTTCACGATCTCGCCGTCGATACGCACGCGCGAGAAGCCCTCCTTCTGCAGGTCGGCGAACAGCTTCGTGAACTCGCCCTTGCGGCCCGTCACCACGGGCGCCATGATGATGGCCTTCGCGTCGGGCGCGAGCGCGAGGATCTCGTCGGTCACCTGGTCGGTGGTCTGCTTCTTGATGACGCGGCCGCACTCGGGGCAGTGCGGCACGCCCACGCGCGCGAACAGCAGGCGCAGGTAGTCGTAGATCTCGGTGGTGGTGCCCACCGTGGAGCGCGGGTTCTTGCTCGTGGTCTTCTGGTCGATGGACACCGCCGGCGACAGGCCGTCGATGCTGTCGAGGTCGGGCTTGGACATCTGCCCGAGGAACATGCGCGCGTAGCTCGACAGGCTCTCCACGTAGCGGCGCTGGCCCTCGGCGTACATCGTGTCGAACGCCAGCGACGACTTGCCGCTGCCCGACAGGCCCGTGATGACGACGAGCTCGTCGCGCGGAATGGTGAGGTCGATGTCCTTGAGGTTGTGCTCGCGGGCACCCTTGATGACGATGGCGTTCTGTCCCATGTGGCTTATCGCTCTTTCTATCGTTTGCAACCCGGCGCGACGCCGGAGGTGAATATGGCTACCGGGGAACTATCATTTCCGTGCAATCGCTCATTTTAGCGCAGTCCGACCACGGAAGCGGCAAAAACATCCGTTCGTCTGAATCGTTCAAATTCTGAGCACAAACTGTTCGATTCAGCGCGCGGAACGGGCCTGCCCGCAGTCCGCGCGCTCCCCCTCCGGCGCGAGCCGCACGCGTTCGACCATCTCGTCGAACGGCAGCGCGGGCGCGTACAGGTAGCCCTGGAAGAACGAGCACCCCAGCCGCTCCAGCAGGTCGCGCTGCTCGGCGGTTTCCACGTACTCGGCCAGCACGGTGAAGCCCAGCTGGCTCGACAGGCGCGTGATGGACGCCACGATGTCGGCGTAGCGCTCGTTCTCCAGTACGCCCTTCGCGATGGTGCCGTCCAGCTTCACCACGCTGAACACGCTCGTCTCGAGGTACTGGAACGACGTGCGCCCCATGGAGAAGTCGTCGATGGCCAGCGGGATGCCCGCGTCGACGAGCTGCTCGAGCAGCGCCGAGGCGCCGTCGTCCCAGCGCAGGGCCTCGCGCTCGGTGGCCTCCACCACCACGCGCCCGCCGTCGAGGCCGTGCGCGCGCACGCCGTCGATGATGAACCGCACGCCGCCGTCGCTTTGCAGCAGGCGCGCCGTGGCGTTGATGCTGACGCTGAACCGTTCGTGCACGGCGCCCGCATGGGCGAGCTGCTCGATGCGCGCCGCGTCGTCGAGCCCGCGCGCGAACACGGCCCGCTCGAGGTCGTCGAGCACGCCCATCTCCTGCGCCAGCTCGATGACGAGCGGCGGGTACACCATGCCGTACGCGGGATGCTCGAAGCGCAGGAGCGCCTCGGCGCCCACGGCGCGGCCCGCCGTGTCGAACTGGGGCTGGTAGCGCAGCGCGAACGCCCGCCGCTCGACGGCCGTGCGCACGTCCTCGGCGAGCGACGTCGCGAAGGCGCCCACGGCGCCCGGCAGCTCCGTCAGCTCGATGCCGACCCCCGCGCGCTCCGCGTCCATGAGCGCGTCCAGCAGCGCGCGGTACTCCTCGCGCTCGCGCTCGTCGGCCACGCGCTCGTAGCGCCGCAGGAACGGCAGGTAGATCGCCGCGCCCAGCACGATGCACGCCAGCTGCAGCACGCCGCCCGCCATCGACCCGGTGGCCAGGTAGCCGCCCACCACGGGCGGCGTGGTCCACGACACGTCCACGATCGTGGGCGGCACGATCCCCGCCGCCATGGCCGCGTAGGCGACCACCATGTTCACGAGCGGCACCGCGATGAACGGCACGAACAGCATGGGGTTCCACACCACGGGCAGGCCGAACAGCATGATCTCGCTCACATTGAACGCCATGGGCAGCGCCGCGAACGCCGACAGCCGCCGCACGTTGCGCCGCCGGCTGAACAGCAGGATGGCCACGAGCAGCGACAGCAGCGCGCCGGCCCCGCCGATGGAGGCGAACACGTCGAGGAACGTCTTCGTGACGATCTGCACCGGCTCGCCGCCCGCCGCGAGCGCCGCCGCGTTGGCCGCGGTGCCGGGCACGAAGATGCTTTGGGCCACGCCGTCCAGCATGTTGCCGCCGTGGATGCCGAAGAACCACATGACGTTGTTCATGAGCAGGTACAGAAGCCCGCTGCCCAGCGTCGCCGACGCCAGGGGGAACAGCGCGCTCACGCCGGCGAAGAACAGCTCCTCCACGCTGTCGACGTCGAACAGCATGGACACGGCGACGTTGGCGAAGGCGAACAGCGCCACGATGACGCCGATGGGCACGAGCGCGGTGAGGGCCTGGTTGAACACGCCGTCGATGCTGTCGCCGTAGCGGCGCTTGCGGCGCATGCGCACGAGGCGGCAGTAGATCACCGACGAGACGAGGCCGCACACGATGGCGATGAACAGCGAGCGGGTGCTGAGCACCACCTTGTCGAACCCGTCGGAGCCGAAGCCCACGAACATGAGGTACGACGCGAGCGCGGCGAACGGCGCGCCCTGCGTGAAGAAGTCGCCGTAGCGGCCGGCGTAGGCGTGCGCATAGCGCAGCGCGATGGCCACCGACACGTACAGCGAGAAGATGCCGAGCGTGGCCGCGTACGACACGTCGAAGAGGTTGCGGAACAGGGGCGTGGCGGCGAGGAAGTCCTGGTAGCCCGGCACTGGCAGGTTGAGGAAGATGAGGCTGAACGACCCGATGAGCACGACGGGGATCGTGAGGATGAGGCCTTGGCGGATCGCCTTGAACGCCATGACGTCCTCGACGCGCGCGAACCACGCGAGCACTGCGTTCACCTCGACCCCCTTCGATCCTGCGCGTTTGCAGGCGCCGCCCTTCCGAATGCGCTTTCGTAATTCTACGGTGCAAGGCACGCGAGGACAAGCAACGATTTCCCAAAAAACGGCGCGCCGCGCGCGTTCGCGGCCGCGGCGGCCGATTCGCGGGAAAATCACGCGTGCGCGCGCCCGCGGGTTCTGGTATCCTCGCGCTGAGACCACGGAGGAAGCATATGACCCAGCAGGACAGCCCAAAGACCGCCCAGCGCCGCGTTCGCGAGAAGCGCACCATCTCGCAGATGGTGGCGCTGTACTGCGCCGACAACCACGATGCGGCCGCCCGCACGGAAACCGCCCACTGCGGCGAGGCCGTGTGCCCCGACTGCGCGCGCATCGACGCCTACGCCGTGCTGCGCACCGAGCGCTGCCGCAAGATGGACGTGAAGACCTCGTGCGACGAGTGCGAGAACCACTGCTACAAGCCCGAGGAGCGCGAGCGCATCCGCGCCGTCATGCGCTACGCCGGCCCCCGCATGCTCAAGAAGCACCCCGTGGCCGCCATCCGCCACCTGCTGGGAAAGTAAGCGCCGCGCACCCTCGACGACCTCTACCCCTCGCGGTCCTCGTAGGCGGCGTAGTAGGACGACACGGCGGCGTCGCAGCAGTTCATGACCGTTCCCACCACGTTCGCGCCCGCCTTGCGCAGCTGGTCGGAGGCGCTCTCGACGCTCGCGCGCTCGGTGAACCCCTCGCGCACCACGAGCAGCGTCGCGTCGGCCGCCTGGGCGATGACGGCCGCGTCCACGAACGTGCCCACCGGCGGCGTGTCGATCACCACGTGGTCGTAGCGCGCGGCCAGGCAGCTGAGCAGCCGCCTGAAGCGCTCGGAGTCGAGGATGTCGACGGGGCTGGCCACGCCCGCCTCGGCGTCGAGGAAGTGCAGGCGGGGCTGGCGGGTGCCCACGATGGCCTGCCGCGGCTCCGCCTCGCCCATCACGACGGCGCAGAGCCCGACGGGCGCATGCGCCTCGAGCCTGCCCGCCAGCGAACGGCGGCGCAGGTCGCACTCCACGAGCAGCGTCCGCTTCCCCGAGGCGGCCATCACCTGCGCCAGCCCCACGGCCACCGTCGTCTTGCCCTCGTTCGGCACCGAGCTCGTCACCACGATCGTGCGCAGCGGCCTATCGACGCTCATGAACCCCAGGTTCGCGTACAGCGTGCTCATCGCGTTGCGCTGCTCCGGGCGCGTCGCGCCTTCCCGCGGGGACTTCAGCTTTTTCTTGAACATCTTCATCATCGATTCTCCGGGTCGCGCGGTCGGAAGCGCGGGCCGCGCGCCGGGCGGCGCGCCGCCTCTTACGTCCCGACAAACTTCACTCCACATCCTCCATACGGCTTCATATATGAAGCCGTATGGAGGATTATACCGAATAATCTGAACGAATGGATGCTGACAAGAAAAGAGCGCTCTTGGGAAGCGCGATACGCGAGCGACGGGAAGGCCAGAGCCTGTCGCAGCAGAAGCTCGCCCTCATGATCGGCAGCAGCAAATCGCACATCTGGCGCATCGAATCCGGGCGCGTGAGCGTGGGCCTCGACGACCTCGGCCGCATCGCCGACGCGCTCGACGTGCAGGTCCGCGACCTGTTCTCGTTCTAGCCGAGCGCCGTTCCGCGGCACGGCGTACGCGAAACGGCCCCGCCGGCCGAAGCCGACGGGGCCGTTCGTGCAAGGAGGGTCCCGCGACGCGCGAGAAAGCTCCCGCTCCTCACGGCGCACGGGCGCGCGGCGGGACCGGGCTTCTCCCGCCGCGCCCATCGCACGCCGCGTTCTGCGCGGATCGGCGCGGAGCGCGCCCGCCGGACCGCAAGCGAAGCCCCGCGCCCAGGGGCGCTCCGCCCCCTCAGCCTCCTTGCGTCAGCAGGAAGCCTCCGAAGCTCAGCGCGTACACGCCGAGGGCCGCGTACGTCCCGGGGCCCATCCTCCGCAGCCCGCGCACGCCGTGCTCGAGGACGGCGTGCGCCCCGGAGAGCAGCGCGACGCCCAACGCCGCAACCGACACCACCAGCAACGCGTTCGACACCATGGCTCCTCCCCTCTCGCGGCCGCGGCCCTCGTTCGGGCCGCGGGCCTCCTTCCCTAGCCCAGCAGCTTCTTGCCGAGCGAGGCGCGGATGATGCCTCGGCTGGCGTAGTACGTGACCAGGAGGTACGCGCCGTACACGACGCCCACCAGCACACCGGTCATCAGCGCGGGCTCGAGCACCGACACGCCCAGCTGCACGAGCACCGCGTCGCTGATGATGCCGACGGCGCACACGGTGTGGCACAAGGCCAGCGCGAGCGGCACGAGGAAGTACACGAGCACCTGCGCCCGCAGCGACCGGAAGATCATGCGGCGGTCGCAGCCGATCTCGGCGAGCACCTGGTAGCGCCCGAGCGAGTCGCTCGTCTCGGACAGCTGCTGGATGGCCAGGATGGCCGCCGTGGCGATGAGGAACACGAAGCCGATGTACAGCGCCAGGTACGAGATCATCAGGTTCATGCCGCTCGACTGGACGATCACCTCCTCGGCCGTGAACGACAGCGTCACGGGCCAGGGCTTCGGCGAGAACGCCCATCCGGACGCGGCGACCTCGGGGTTGGCGGGCGACGCCTCGCCGAGCATCTGCTGAAGCAGCTTGTCGCCCTCGGTGCGGCTCGTCTTGTACATGAGGTTGAGCAGGCTCTGGTCGGGCACGGCGCCCTGGGCGCGCAGGTCGGCGATCACCGAATCGGGCACGATGAACTCGGCCCCGCTCGCGGAGAACGCGGCGTCCTCGAGCGGCTGGCTGCGCAGCTCGCCCGTGGCCGTCAGGGTGCGCCCGCCTGCCTCGAGCGTCTCGCCCTCGCGCGAGACGGCTTCCGACAGCGCCTTCATGGCATCGAGCGTGTTGTTCACGGCGAAGCCGTCCTCGCCCAGGTCCACCGTGGGCCGTCCCGTCAGCTCGGCCAGCGCGTTGAACTGCGACTCGGCGATCAGCGTGACGCCCTGGCCGTGCAGCGCCTCGTTCTGCTTCTCGTTGCCCGTGTCGTGCCCGTAGCGGTCCATGAGCTCGCCGTACGACGCGTCGGCGCTCACGAAGGCGTCGATCTGGACGGAACGCTCGACCAGCTGGTCCCACGTCGGCGAGGAGTCCGCCAGCTTGGCGGCGATGTCCCAGCCGTAGGCCTCGGCGTCGGCGGTCACGGCGGCCGCCTTCTCGTCGGCGACCTGCTGGTACTCGCGATCCTCCTCGCTCATGCTCGCGAGCGCCTCCTCGTCGTGGACGCCGCCCGCGTTGAGGTACACGTTCGCCGTGAGCGTGGCGTCGTAGAGCGTGCCGTCCTCGACGTTGCCGCTGAAGGCGCGCGCCAGGCCCATCCCGGTGGAGAACACGGTGAGCGAGAAGAACAGCATGATGCACACCACCGACAGCGACACGAACGCGGTGTTCACCTTGCTGGCGATCTGGCGCATCGTGAACATGGCCAGGCCCTTGAAGTAGACGCCGCGCGTGCGCTCGATCACCGCGAGCGCGAAGCCCGCGAGCGACCAGAAGAACAGGAACGTGCCTACCACCATGAGCGCCGTGGCCCTCCAGAACCCCTCGTCGAACTGCAGGAGGCCGTTGTCGATAAGCGTGAGATACGCCCACGCGACCACGCCCACGGCCGCGACGAACGCGACGAGGCTGATCCACGGGTTGCGCACGCGGAAGCGCGCGTTCCTCGAGCGGGCCGACAGCAGGTCGATGAGCTTGTAGCGCCGGATGGACAGCGTGTTGAACAGCCCCGTCACGGCGAAGATGAGCACGAAGCAGCCGAGCGTCAGCAGGAAGGCGTCCGTGGAGAAGACGAAGCGGTACTGCGTCATCTGGATGTTGAACAGCCCCGCCGTCACGAACGACAGCCCCTGCGACAGCGCGAAGCCCAGCAGCAGCCCCACGACGAGCGACACGAGGCCCACCGCCACCGTCTCCATGAGCACGATGGCCGACACGCTGCGGGGGTTCATGCCCAGCATGAGGTACGTGCCGAACTCCTGCTTGCGCCGCCTGATGAGGAACCCGTTCGCGTACAGCACGAGGAATCCCAGCACGCAGGCGATGACCACGCTGAACATCCCCAGCATCTGCCCGGTCATGTCGAACACGCTGGCCGTGGCGGTGTCCTCGAGGTCGAACAGGATGGACTGGCTCGTCACCGAGTTGAACGCGTAGAACACCGCGACGCCGAACACGAGCGTGACGAAGTACACGCCGTAGTCCTTGACGGAGCGGCGTATGTTGCGGAAGGCGAGTTTAGCCAGCATCGCGCACGTCACCGCCCAAGAACGTCACCACTTCCATGATGCGGTTGAAGAAGTCCGTGCGGCTCGTGGCGCCGCGGCGGATCTCGTTGAACACCATGCCGTCCTTGATGAACAGGATGCGGCTGGCGAACGAGGCCGCGAACGAGTCGTGCGTGACCATCATGATGGTGGCGTGCAGGTCGGCGTTCATCATGGACAGGGTCTCGAGCATCACCGTCGCGCTGCGCGAGTCGAGCGCGCCGGTGGGCTCGTCGGCCAGCACGAGCTTCGGGTCGGCCACCATGGCGCGCGAGGCGGCGATGCGCTGCCGCTGCCCGCCCGACATCTGGTAGGGGTACTTGCCCAGCACCTCCTCCACGCCCAGCGTGCGCGCGATGGCCTGCACGCGCGGCTTGATGGTGGCGGTGGGCTCGCCCTTCACCGTCAGCGCGAGCGCGATGTTCTCGAAGCCGGTGAGGGTGTCCAGCAGGTTGGAGTCCTGGAAGATGAAGCCCAGGTCGTCGCGACGGAACTTCGCGAGCGCGCGGGAGCGCAGGCCCGTGATGTCGCGGCCGTCGACGAGGATGTGGCCGCTCGTCACGGTGTCGATGGTGGCCACGCAGTTGAGCAGCGTCGTCTTGCCGGAGCCCGACGGCCCCATGATACCCACGAACTCGCCGGGTGCCACGTCGAAGCTGATGTCGTTGATGGCGTGGGTGACGGAGTCGCGGTTGCCGTACACCTTCTCGATCTGGCGCACCGACAGGATGGGGCGGTTCCCCAGAGACGGGGCCGCGGCGCCCGAGCGCGCCGCCGGGTCGGTTTGCGGAGTCGCGTAGACTTCGGTCATGGTCGTGTCCTTCCTCGCTTGTTGGTCTGCGACCATGCTACGGCCCGGCGCGCCCGGGCGCCATCGAAGTGGGTGACGCGTACCTTACGAAAATGCAAGGCTCGTCATCGGTGCAGGTCGAGCCTGCGGCGGTCGTGCGGGAACGCCAGCAGCACGCGCGTGCCCGAACCCTCCTCCGAGGCCAGCGCCACGGCCAGCCCCATCTTCGCGCACAGCTCGGCCACGAGGTACAGCCCCATGCCCGTCGACGACCCGCCGCGCCGCCCGTTCTCGCCGGTGAAGGCGCGCTCGAACACGCGCGGCACGTCGCCGGCCGGCACGCCCCAGCCGTCGTCGGCCACCTCGAGCACCGTGCGCTCGTCGCTCGTGCCCGCGCCCTCCTCCCGCACGGAGAAGCGCAGCGTCGTCGCGCCGTACTTCGCCGCGTTCGCCACGAGCTGCCCGATGACGAACGCCAGCCACTTCGCGTCGGCGAACACGCGGGCGTCCTCCGGCACGTCCACCACCGGCGACACGCCGCGGTCGATCAGGTAGCGCGCGTGCTTCCTCACCGCCTCGCGCACGGCCTCGGCGAGGCCCGTCTCGCGGATGGCGTAGTCCTGCGCGAGCGAGGTGGAGCGCGCGTAGTACAGCGCCTGCTCAACGTAGCCTTCGATGCGGTCGAGCTCGCCCTTGAGCCGCGAGGCCTGCGGCCCGTGCAGGTCGGAGGCCATGAGGGTCGCGGCGGCGATGGGCGTCTTGATCTCGTGGATCCACAGCTCGATGTAGTCGCGGTAGGCCTCGGCCTGCTGCTTGTGCGCGGCCACGTCGTCGGCGGCGGCCTTCCCCGCCGCCTGCAGGGCCTCGTAGGCCAGCCGCCCTTCGAGGAAGTCGGGCGGCTCGATGAGCGACGTGGCGTAGTAGGTGCGGTCGAGGTCGCCCACCACCTGCTCGAGGTCGCGGTAGAACGCGCGGCGCCGCACGAAGCCCACGGCGAGCGCGAGCGCGGCGCACGCCAGCACGATGCACGCCGCCAGCACCGACGCGTCGGCGCCGGCGCCCAGCACGGCCACCATGCAGCCCAGCGCGAGCGCGCATGCGACGGCGATGGCGATGGAGGCCGCGCGGTCCTTGAGGTAGGCGGACAGGGTCATCGAGCACGGCCCTCCCGCAGGCGTTGCGCCGCGCGCATCACACCACGTATCCCTGCCCGCGGCGCGTGATGAGGAAGTCGTCCGGCACGCCGATGCTGCCCAGGCTCTTGCGCAGGCGGTTGATGTTCACGGTCAGCGTGTTGTCGTCGATGAACGCGTCGGACTGCCACAGCTCGACCATGAGCTCCTGGCGCGAGATGATGGCGTCGTGGTTCGCCATGAGCATGTGGAGGATCTTGAGCTCGTTGCGCGTGAGGTCGACGGTACGCCCGTCGTGCTCCACCCGCCCGCGCGCCACGTCGAGCACCACGCCGCGATGCGCGATGCGCGCCGGCGGCTCCGCGCTCTGCGAGCGGCGCAGCACCGATTGGATGCGCGCGAGCAGCACGGCGGGGTTGTAGGGCTTGGTGACGTAGTCGTCCGCGCCCAGGTTCATGCTCATGACCTCGTCGAACTCGCTGTCGGACGAGGTGAGCATGATGATGGGGACCTGGCTCGCGCGCCGCAGGTCGCGGCAGACGGTGTGGCCGCCCGTGCCGGGCAGCTTGAGGTCGAGGATCACGCAGTCGGGCGCCTCGGCCAGGACGTCGTCGGCCACCCGATCGAACGCGGTGCTGGTCAGCGGCGTATGGCCTTGCAGTTCCAGCAGGCGCATGAGCTCGTCGCGCAGCGATGCGTCGTCCTCCACGACGAAGATACGTGCCACGGGGCCCTCCTCACGGCCGTCCGTCCCCGGACGGCTCCCTCGACTTCGATACCGTCTTCATGGTACGGCAGCGGGACGTTTCCGGCAGCGAGGCGTAACCGTTTCGTTGCCGCCCCGAACCTAACCCTTATGATGTTTGGAGTACGTGCTCGGCATCGCCGGGCAGGCGGCCTTGCTGCTTTTGAAGTAGCGCAGCACGAAGCTGACGCCCGCCACCGCCAACGCGGCGCCGAGACCCGTGTAGAAGAACGCGATGAACCACTCGGGGGCGATGCCCGACGCGCGCAGCGCGATGCCGCCGCCCATCATGACGGCCATCATGATGTAGCCCTTCTTGTCGAAGAACTTGAACACGTGGGTCTTGTCCTCCTCGTACCCCCTGATGCGGCTCGCGTGCTTGCCCACCATCTTCGTGAACACGAAGATGTGGAACAGCACGAAAATGACGAGGGTCCCGATGATCAGAACCCACAACAGCCACCCGGTCTCGTCCAGGAAGGCCGTCAGACCGATGTTCACGATGTTCGCCCCGGCGACGAACCACACGATGCCGGCGACGAGCAGAAGCTTGTCGGTCGAAACCTTCAGCAGCTGCATGCCATGCTCCTTCGATGCGCCCGGTACTCGAATGCCCGCGTCGCGGCGGCCGCGCGCGGGCATCTGATCATTATAGGCCGGAAGCCCGCCGTGACAAGGCGCGGGCCGGCGTTCTCCACAGGGAGGCGCCGGCCCGCGCCGGGTTCGCTACAGGACGTCCTGGGGAACGCGCGCGTCGTCGGCGTTCGTGCCCGCGCCCGCCACGTCGAGGATCTCGATGGTCGTGGGCGTAAAGCCGGAGCCCGTGCCCGTGCCGCGCATGACGATAACGTCGTCGGCGGAGAGGGTGCGTCCCTCGATCGCCGCGCCCGACTCGTCGACGATGGACACGCTGTCCGCGTCGAACGTGATCTCGTCCTGGCCCGCGTTGAACGCCTGGGAGCCGCTGGCGTCGTTGGCGTTGGCGAGGGTGCCCACCACGACGGTCACCTCGTTGCCGTTCAATGCCATGACCTGGCCGTACTGGACGTTCTCGCCGATGGAGCCCTCGGCTTCGTTACGCGATTGCTCGTCGGCGTTCAGCTCTTGCTGAGCCTGCGGGTTGTCCTCGGCCGCGTTGGTGGTGCAGCCGCTCAAGAACGGGATGAAAGCGAGCACGACGGCCATCGCGCCGGCGAACGCCCGCATCTTCTTCTTGCTCATGAAGCCTCCTTATGGGTCGGTGCGCGACGCGCACGTCGTGAGCGTTTACTTCGAACGCCCCCGATTGTGGAGGATCGAGCGGGCGGGAATCGCGGCGCGCGCCAACCGTCAGGCAGCGGTCACGCATCCGCAACCAGGTGGGAACCGGAACGCATGCCCGCGAGGGGCCTGCGTTCTCCCGCTACCCGCGGGGTGCCGTCGAGAGCAGGAGCGTCCTTTGCCGCGCCCGTCGCGAATCGGCACGGCACGCGCGCAATCGCCCGCAAGCCCTGCCCCGCGCCATGGGAGGGCGCAAGCCCTTCGCGCCCCACTACCCGCGGGGGTGGGTGCGGGCGTGCACCTGCTTGAGGCGGCCCGGGGAGAGATGGGTGTAGATCTGCGTGGTGGACAGGCTGGCGTGGCCGAGCATCTCCTGGACGCTGCGCAGGTCGGCGCCGCCGTCCAGCAGGTCGGTGGCGAAGGTGTGGCGCATGTCGTGCGGCGAGAGCGTCTCGTCGAGGCCCGCCTGGCGCAGCGCCTCCTTGAACATCTTGCGGATGGCGTCGGTGCCCATGCGGTTGCCGCGCGTGGACACGAAGAAGTAGTCGCACGTGCGGTCGCGCAGGATGAGCGGTCGGGCCCACGTGGCGTAGGCGCGCATGGACGACACGGCCATGTCGTGCAGCGGCACGATGCGCTCCTTCGACCCCTTGCCGAACACCTTCACCTGCCCGCTGCCGAAATCCACGTTGGCGGCCAGCAGGCCCGACGCCTCGGACACGCGGGCGCCGCACGCGTACAGGAACTCGAGCAGGGCCTGGTTGCGCGCATCGACCGACGACTGCTCGCGCTCGCGCCCGGCGATGTCGCGCTTGCCGTACACCGTCAGCAGCTTCACCATGTCCGACGCGCGGATGACGTGCGGCAGGCTCTTCGGCTGCTTGGGCCCTTGCAGGATGCCCGCGGGGTCCTCGTCGGTGATGCCGGTGACGTTGAGCCAGCGGAAGAAGCTGCGCAGCGCCGACAGGCGGCGGTTCACCGTGGTGCGCGAGTACTGCGCGCGGTCGAGCTCTCCCAGGTAGCGGCGCAGCTGGCGGTGCGTGGCCGCGAGGAGGTCGATGCGCTCGCGGAAGGCCCAGCGCGCGAAGTCCATGAGGTCGATGCGGTAGGCGCGCAGCGTGTGCACCGAGGCGTTGCGTTCCACGCGCATGGCGTGGCAGAACGCGTCGATCAGCTCGACCATGCGCGGATCGCAGTCGAGGGGGTCGACGCGCAAGGACGACGAGCCGTCGCCTACGGTCATGAGGCCGCCTCCGGCTGGCCGTCCGCGTCGGGCGCGAGGCCGCGCGCGGCCAGCGCCTCGCGGTACGCCGCGAGCGCTTCGGCACCGCGCGCGGCGTAGGCGGCGTAGCGGTCGCGCTTGTTGCGGATGCGCTGCTCGAACGGGGGCAGGATGCCGAAGTTCACGTGCATGGGCTGGTAGTCGGCCGTGGCCGGATCGGTGGCGTAGGCCATGAGCGCGCCGAACGCCGTCTCGCGCGGCAGCGCGGGCGCCTGCGCGCCGGCGAGCTCCGCGGCCACGGCGATGGCGGCATGGAGCCCCGAGCGGATGGCCTCGCAGTACCCCTCGGTGCCGGCGATCTGGCCCGCGAGGTGCACCGGCACGCCGAGCCGCTCGGCTTCGGGCGTGCGCAGGCGCAGGTTCGCGTCCAGCAGGCGCGGCGCGTCGACGAACGTGTTGCGGTGCATCACGCCGTAGCGCGCGAACTCGGCGCGCTCGAGCCCCGGGATGAGGCGGAACACGCGGCGCTGCTCGGGGAACGTGAGGTTCGTCTGGAACCCGACGAGGTTGTAGCTGGAGCCGTGGGCGTCCTCGGCGCGCAGCTGCAGCGCGGCCCAGGGCCGGCGGCCCGTGCGCGGGTCGGTGAGCCCCACCGGCTTGAGCGTGCCGAAGCGCGGCGCGTCGTGGCCCTTGCGGGCGATCTCCTCGATGGGCTGGCAGGCCTGGAACAGGTCGCGGGTCTCGAAGTCGCGGCGGATGACGCGCTCGGCGCTCACCAGCTCGTCGATGAAGGCGTCGTACTCCTCGCGCGAGAACGGCGCGTTGAGGTAGTCGCCAATGTCGGCGCCGGCCTCCTCGTAGCGGCTCTGGCGGAACAGCTTGCCGTAGTCGAGCGAGTCGGCCATGACGATGGGCGCCGCGGCGTCGTAGAACGCCAGCGACTCCTCGCCCGCGAAACGGGCGAGCGACGCGGCCAGCGCGTCGGACGTGAGCGGGCCCGAGGCCACCACGAGCGCGTCGGCGCCTTCGGCGGCCTGCGCGAGGTCGACGGCCTCCTCGTGCACGAGTTGGATGAGCGGATGGGCCTCCACGAGCGCGGTCACCGCGGCGGCGAACGCCGCGCGGTCGACGGCCAGCGCGCCGCCTGCGGGCACGGCATGGGCCTTCGCCTGGGCGTACAGCCGCGATCCCAGCTCGGCGAGCTCGCGCTTGAGCATGCCGGCGGCGCTGTCGGGCTTCTCGCTTTTGAGGGAGTTCGAGCACACGAGTTCGGCGCAGCATCCCGTGACGTGCACGGGCGTGGGCACCGCCGGGCGCATTTCGACCAGGCGCACCCGCACGCCGCGGTCGGCGAGCTGCAACGCCGCCTCGCTCCCCGCGAGGCCGGCACCCAGTATGGTTACGGAATGAGACATGCCGTCAAGGATAGCAAACCCCGGCCCCATTGCGTCCGGAAACCCCCGAAAACTACGCGCGTTTCTTATTGGACGCGCTCGCTGAGCTCGTAGAGGTCTTCCGGACCGATATCCTGCCCTTCGGGCCATCCAATGGCCATACCACCGTCGATAACGCGAACGTGCTGAAAATACTCAGCGTCGCCAAGCCGACTGAAGAACTCCCCTTTGAACCAGGGAGAGGCGTCGAAGCGCTTCAGCTCTCCCGTTTCGTATTCCAAGAGCAAGTGATGCGAGCCTTCGGCGGAAACCGCCACAACATGCGGCTCACACGGCTTCGGCCCGACAACCAGGCAATCCTCAAGCAGCTCTCTTCGCATACAGCCCCCTCGCCTCAGCGCAACGGTTCGATCTTGAACGCCTCCCGACCTTCTCCCAGCAAAGCCCAATCAGCTTCGAGCTCTTCGCGATGCAGCACGATCCACGCGCGAACAAGCGTGAGCTTCTTGAGCGGCAGCTTTCCGGATAGAAGCCGGCCGTCGAATCCTACCGAAGCACGGAACCCCGAATACTCCGCATGGATATGCCCCAGATGATGCCGCTCGCTCGCTTCATTATACATCACGATAACGATGCCGTAGAACATGGACAACGTCGTCATTGCCCCACCTCCTTCCTCACCGCGCCGCCGGGCCCCAGCGGCCGTCGGGGTGGCGGGCTATGGTGCCGGCGAGCTCGGCTTCCACGAGGCGCTCCATGAGCCACGAGCGCGCGTCGGCCCCGCCGCACGACGCGGCCGCGATCGCGTAGAGCCGCTCCATGCCGAGCGGCTCGGCGCGCAGGGCGTCCACCACCGGGTTCGAAGGCGCGCCCTCGGCCCCGCGCGCACGCCCGCCGCCGTTCGCCTCCTCCTGCTTCAGGCAGCCGAACAGCGAGAACAGCGCGTCCTCGAACGTCTCGTCGTCCACGACGGGCGTCGCCCCCTGGTACAGCAGGCGGTTCGCGCCGCGCGATGAGGCGGCCGTGATGGCGCCGGGAACCACGAGCACGTCGCGGTTCGCCGCGAGCGCCTCGTCGGCCGTGGAGAAGGTGCCCGAGGGCAGCCCCGCCTCCACGATGAGCGTCGCGCGCGCGAGCCCCGCGATGAGGCGGTTGCGCAGGCGGAAGCGGTAGGGCTTGGGGTCCTCGTCCCACGCGTGCTCGGACGCCACCGCCCCGCCCCCGTCCACGATGCGCTGGAACAGCCCCGCGTGCTCGGCGGGGTACAGCCGGTCGCACCCGCCGCCCAAAAACGCCACCGTGCGCCCGCCGGCGTCGAGCGCGGCCGCGTGCGCCGCCGCGTCGCAGCCCCGCGCGCCGCCCGACACCACCGCGACGCCCCGTCGCGCGGCCAAGGCCGCGAAGCGCTGCGCGCACCCCCGCCCGTACGGCGTCGCCTTGCGCGCGCCCACGATGGCGATGCCCTCCTCGAGCGCGGCGGGGTCGCCCACCACGTAGAGCCGCTCGGGCGGCTGCGCCACGCGCGCGAGCGCCGGCGGGTACCCCGCGCCCCCGCGCTCGAGCACCGTCCGCTCGCCCGCGAGCGCGCTCACGACTCCCCCTCCCGCAGCCGGAACCCGATGGCCTCGCACAGGTGGCCGCGCTCCACGCGCGCGCATTCCTCCATGTCGGCGATCGTGCGCGCCAGCGCGAGCGTGCGCATGATGGCGCGCCCGCTCAGGCGGCTCGCGCGCGCGGCGCCCTCGAGGAACCCCTCGTCCTGCGCCGTGAGCGCGCACGCCCGCACGAGCGCCTCGGACGTGCGGGAGCCCTCCTCCTCGCCCGAGCGCGCCCGCCGCCACGAGGCGTACTCCCGCGCGCGCAGCACGTCGCGGCGCAGCTCCTCCGAGCTCGTGCCGTGCCCGGTGGCCAGCACCTCGCCGGGCGGGATGCGGCGCACGGCGATGTGCACGTCGATGCGGTCCATGATGGGGCCGCCGATGCGGTTGCGGTACAGCTGCATCTGGCGATGCGTGCACGTGCAGGGCTCCTCCTCGTCGCCGTAGTAGCCGCACGGGCACGGGTTGGTGGCCGCCACCAGCATGAACCGCGCCGGGAAGTCGACGTTGCCGTCGGCCCGCGTGATGGTGACCCGCCCCGACTCGAGCGGCTGGCGGATGCCCTGCAGCACCGAGGGGCTGAACTCGGCAAGCTCGTCCAGGAACAGCACGCCGTTGTTCGCGAGCGAGATCTCGCCGGGGCGCAGCGGCGTGCCGCCCCCGACGAGGCCCGCCAGGCTCGCCGAATGATGGGGCTTGCGAAACGGCCTCACGCCGCCGAGGATGGGCTCCGCCTCCTCGCCGGCCACCGAGTGCACGACCGCCGTCTCGATGGCCTCGGCCTCGGCGAGCGGCGGCAGGATGGACGGCAGCCTCGACGCGAGCATCGTCTTGCCCGAGCCGGGCGGCCCCGTCATGAGCACCCCGTGGCCGCCCGCCGCCGCGATCTGCAGCGCGCGCTTCGCCATGTCGTGCCCGGCGATGTCGCGGAAGTCCAACGCCGGGGCGACGCCGGGGGACGCGTCGGCGGAGGCCTCCGGGAACGGCCCCGACCGGAACCCCGCAAGCGACTTCGCCGCGCGGCGCACGAGGCCCTCAAGCTTGACGAACCCCCGCTCCACGGGGGCGCACACGAGGTCGACCCCCAGCCGGCGCGCGCACAGCGCGTAGGCGAGCAGGCCCGCCACCGGGCGCACGGCGCCCTCCAGCGACAGCTCGCCCACGAACAGCTGGCCGCGCACCGCGTGCGGGTCGAGCTGCCCCGAGGCGCACAGGATGCCCGCCGCGATGGGCAGGTCGTAGCCCGACCCCGTCTTGCGCAGCGCACCGGGCGCGAGGTTCACCACCACCTTGCTGGCCGGCATGGTGAAGCCGCACGAGCGCAGCGCGGCCTTCACGCGCTCGCGCGACTCCTGCACCGACGCGTCGGCCATGCCCACGATGGAGAACCCCGGTATTCCGTTCGCCACGACCACCTCCACGTCCACGGGGACGGCGTCGACCCCGCGCAGCGTCGCCGCCTGCACGACGCACTGGCCCTGCACGTTCATTACGCACCGAACGCGTTGATGTGATGGCGGATCATCGCGCGGTCGGGCGCGATCGTCACGATGGACACGATGTCGAAGCGCACCGGCACGTCCACCACGTCGTAGTCCTGCAGGAACAGCGCGGCGATGCGCTCGTAGCGGTCGCGCTTGGCCTCGTCCACCGCCTCGGCCGGCAGGCCGCGCTCGCAGTTCGACCGGGTCTTCACCTCGACGAATACCACCGTCTCCTCGTCGCGCGCGATGATGTCGGCTTCGCCGGCCGCGCACGTCCAGTTGCGCTCGACGATCTCGTAGCCGCGCCGGTCGAGGAAGCGCGCGGCGGCGTCCTCGCCCCGACGGCCCAGCTCGGCGTTGTGCTCCCCCGCCGTCTTCTCGCGCGCTCGCCGCTTCGCGCCCTCCTTCGACCGCCGCTTCGCGCCGGAGCCCACCCCGCGGCGCTCGTCCGCACCGGCCCGTTCGCTCCGCGCCGCCCCGCCGCCGCGCTTCGGCTCCTCGCCCGCGCAGGCCTCCTGCTCCATCGTCGCCGCCGCCGTTTCCCGATCCATGGCACCACGCCCCTTTCGTCTCTGGTTCCATGATAAGGACGCCGTCTTACGCGGCGATGGCGCGTTTCCAGCGGAACGCGCCGCGGAATCCTTCCGAAAAGCCACGCGGCTCCCACGCGAAACGCACGCGGCGCGCCACCGTTTCCAACGCCGTTCGAACGCGCAGCCCGCGCCGTTCTCGCGCGCATCCGACGCCGCGCCGTACCCGCAGATGAAAAAGCCGCCCGGCGCCGCCCGAAGGCGCGCCGAGCGGCGTGGAGAGACGATGGGAGGGCGCGGTGGAAACGCGCCGTGCGCGCAGAAGCGCTAGAACAGCGCAGGCTGCGTGAAGGCGGTGCAGAACGACGCGCGGTGGATGGGCGTCAGCCCGTAGCGCTTGATGGCCTCGATGTGGGCGGCGCTCGCGTACCCTTTGCAGGCGTCGAAGCCGTATTCGGGGTACTCCTCGGCGTAGCGGCACATGAGCGCGTCGCGCTCCACCTTCGCCACGATGGAGGCCGCGGCGATGGAGGCGCACTTCCCGTCGCCCTTCACCACGTTCACTTCGCGCTCGTCGAGGCGCATCGGGTTGCCGTCGAGCAGCACCACGTCGGGGCGCACGCCGGCCTCCTCGATGTGCCTGACCGCGCGCCGGAACGCCAGCACGAGCGACGCCGTCATGCCGCAGGCGTCGATGTCGGCCGGCTCCACGTACTCGACCGTCCAGGCCACGGCCACGGCCTTCACCTGCACGGCGATGCGCTCGCGCGCCTCGGGCTTCACCTGCTTGGAGTCGTTGAGCCCCTCGATGAACGGCTCGGCAGGCAGCACCACCGCGCCCACCGCCAAGGGCCCGGCCAACGGGCCGCGCCCCACCTCGTCGAGGCCCACGATCACGCCGTCGCCGCGCCCTTCGGCCAGCGCGCGCTCGAACGCGTACAGGGAGGCCAGGCGCTGCCGCTCGGCCGCGTCGGCCGCCAGGCGCTGCCGCGCGCGCTCGACGGCGTCGCGCACGCCCTTGCGCGTGTCGGCCACGAGCGAGCGCTCGAGCACCGCGAACTCGCGCTCGTCGGCCTCGTGCAGGCGTTGCTTGATATCGGCGACGGTCAGTCCCATAAATCCCCTTCGACATGCTCGTCTTCGAGCGCCTATGATACCAGAAGGCCGCGCGCGCCCGGGCGCGCCGCGACGAAAAGAACCCCTCGCCATCCGAGGACAACGAGGGGTTCTTGCAGATCCGAATCGGATTGCAGGCCTAGCGGTAGGCCTTCTCCTTGATCTTCGCGGCCTTGCCCACCTTCTTGCGGAGGTAGTACAGCTTGGCGCGGCGCACGTCGCCCTGGCGCATGACCTCGATACGGTCGATCTTCGGGGAGTGCACGGGGAAGGTGCGCTCCACGCCGATGGAGAAGCTGATCTTGCGAACGGTGAACGTCTCACGGTTCGAGGCGCCCTGACGACGGATGACGTCGCCCTGGAACACCTGGATACGCTCGCGGTTGCCCTCGGTGATGCGGTAGTGAACCTTCACGTTGTCACCGACGTTGAACTCGGGGACGTCCTGCTTGATCTGCTGCTGCTCAATGGCGCGAATGATATCCATGACCCGTTCCTTCTTATATGTTCAATGAAACCTAATTGCATGTCGTCTAGTAAAGACACGATTGGATAGTATACCGTCAACGGAATGGTACTGCAAGGAAAAACCTGGGTACTTCCGCAAAAACTTGGGCCCTTCACGCATACTACGGAATCCCGGGCCCGTTTTACACCAGCGTGAGCAGCGCGTACGCGGCCACGCCCGACACGGCGCACCACAGAAGCGACTTCGTCCTCCACGCGACGAGCGCCACCACGAGCGCCGCGGCCAGCGGCGCGGCGGCCGGCCAGAGCCCCGCGTCGAACATCCCGGGCGTCAAGAGGTCGTTCGCCACGAGCGCGGCGAAGGCGGCCGGCGGGATGAAGCCGAGCGCCTGCTCGACGCCCTGCGGCAGCTGCTTGCCCTTCAGCACGAACAGCGGCACCACGCGGCAGATCAGCATGGTGACCGCGCAGCACCCCAGCACGACGAAGTAATCGCCCCAGCCCATCGTCGCCATCAGCTGCGCTCCTTCGCCCAGGTGAACAGCAGCGCCGCCATGACGCCCACGAGCGCGCCCACGAGGATGGCGGGGCCCGCAAGCCCGATGGTCTTGCACGTGTACACGCCGACGACGGCGAACGCCGCGGCGATCACGTTGGCGGGCGTCACCTTCTGCGTGACCAGCAGGCAGATGAAGATGGACGTCATGGCGAACGACGCGATGGCCAGCGGGATGCCGATGGCGTTGCCCACGAGCACGCCCACCACGTTCGACAGCGCCCACGAGCTCTGCGACAGCAGGTTCACGAGCGTCGCGCGGCCCACCGACCAGCCGCCTTCCTCGAACTTCGCCGTGTTCACGCCGTAGCTCTCGTCGGTCACCGTGGCCGCGAACAGGAACGCGAGGCGCTTCCGCACGCGCTCGCAGCGCGGCGCGAACGACGCCGAGTACAGCATCTGGCGCGTGTTCACGAGCGACACGCTGGCGATGATGGACGCGAGCGGCGAGCCGGCCAGCCACATGTTCGGGATCATGAACTGCCCCGCGCCCGAGTAGAACACGGCGGACAGGAGGAACACCTGCAGCTCGTTCATGCCGATCGAGGCGCTCAGGATGCCGCAGGGTATGCCGATGGCGACGTAGCCCAGCATGATGGGCAGCGCCGCCGAAAACGATTGCCTGATGTGATCCCCGGTAAGCATAGTCAAACGATTATACAATCATTGTGCACGTGCGCAAGGACGGAAAAGCCGGCGCGGGCAGAACCGCGAGGGCCCGCCCGCGCCGCGCAAGGCGCCGCACCTAAAGGCGCCGTCCCTAATAATGCAGCGCGTTGGGGATGAAGAGGCGCTGGTAGAGGTTCTTCGCGTAGCGGTCGGTCATGCCGGCGATGAAGTCGGTGACGGCGCGCAGGTCGTCGCCCTCGGCGATGGCGCGGTACTCCTCGGGCACCTCGTCCGTGTGCGTCACGTAGTGGTCGAACAGGTCGTCCACGAGATGCGTCGCCTTCGCCACCTCGTCGACGACGGCGGGCGCGTTGTACACGCGCTCGAACAGGAACGCCCGCAGCTCCATCATGGCGTTCCACACCGCGTCGCTCATGCGGATGTCGTCGACCGCCGCCGACGTCTCCACCATGTCGAGCACGAGCGTCTCGATGCGCGACGAGTGGTCGGGGCCCAGCATGGCGTGCGTCGACGCCGGCAGGTCCGCCTCGCGCAGGATGCCCGCGCGGATGGCGTCGTCGATGTCGTGGTTCACGTACGCGATGCGGTCGGCCGTGCCCACGATGCGCCCCTCGAGCGTCTCGGCGCGCAGGTCGCCCGTGTGGTTGACGATGCCGTCGCGCACCTCGGGCGTGAGGTTGAGGCCCTTGCCGCCGTTCTCGATGCGCTCGACCACGCGCAGGCTCTGCTCGTTGTGGCGGTAGAGCGCCTCGGCCTCGGGAGACGCCGGATCGATGCCCTTGTGGCGCGCCAGGCAGCGCGCGAGCGCCTCCTCGCCGGTGTGGCCGAAGGGCGTGTGCCCCAAGTCGTGGCCGAGCGAGATGGCCTCGGCGAGGTCTTCGTTCAGCCCGAGCGCGCGGGCGATGGTGCGCGCGATCTGCGCCACCTCCAGCGTGTGCGTGAGGCGCGTGCGGAAGTGGTCGCCTTCGGCGGCGAGGAACACCTGCGTCTTGTGCGAAAGGCGGCGGAACGACTTCGTGTGGAGGATCTTGTCGCGGTCGCGCTGGAAGTCGGTGCGCAGGATGTCGGGCTCGGTGGAGCGGTCGCGGCCGTCGCTCTCGTCGGCGAACGCCGCGTCGTGCGCCAGCTCCACGTGCTCGCGCTGCTCTTGGTCCTCGCGATGGATGATGCGCATAAGGCCCTCCTTGTCCGTCGCCCGCTTGTCGGCGACCCGCAGGATCAGTATATCAGTACACCAGGCTTCCCGGCTCGAACGCGCCGCGCTCCGTGACGATGCGCGTGACGAGCGCGGCGGGCGTCACGTCGAACGCCGGGTTCCACACCTCGACGCCCGCGAGGGGCCGCGGCAGCACCTCGGCGGGGTCGCGCTCCTCGATGGGGATGCCCGCGCCGTCGGCGACGGACGCGTCGATCGTGGACGTGGGCGCGGCCACGTAGAACGGGACGCCGTGGTGGCGCGCGAGCACGGCCACGCCGTACGTGCCGATCTTGTTCGCGACGTCGCCGTTGGCCGCGATGCGGTCGGCGCCCACCACCACGGCGTCGACCTCGCCCCGGGCCATGAGGCTGGCGGCCATGTTGTCGCAGACGAGGGTGCAGGGAACGCCCGCGCGCGCCAGCTCCCACGCCGTGAGCCGCGCGCCCTGCCCCACCGGGCGCGTCTCGTCGGCGTACACGCGCTCGATCTTGCCCTGCGCGGCCGCCGCGTACACCACGCCGAGCGCCGTGCCGAAGAACGCCGTGGCCAGGCTGCCGGCGTTGCAGTGCGTGAGCACGCGGCTGCTCGGGCGCAGGAGCGCGGCGCCGTGGGCGCCGATGGCGCGGTTCGCGGCCTCGTCCTCGGCCTCCATGCGTTTCACCTGGTCGAACAGCGCCTCGGCGACCTCGCTGGGCGCCGCGCCCCCGTCGATCGCGCGAAGCGCCCCGTCGCGTGCGCGCTCCGCGGCCCAGCGCAGGTTGACGGCGGTCGGGCGCGCGCTCGCCACCGTCTCGGCCGCCCGCCCGAGGGCGTCCCGGTACGCGGCGCCCTCCCCCGCGCCCGCTGCGCCCGCCGCGGCCTCCTGCGCCCACAGCGCCACGGCCGCGGCCCCCGCCACGCCGATGGCGGGCGCCCCGCGCACCGCGAGCGCCTTGATCGCGTCCACCACGGCCCGCCAGTCGCGCGTCCGCGCGAACGAGAGCTCGGCGGGCAGCAGGCGCTGGTCGACGTAGGCGAGCGTCGCGCCGCCGTCGGCGTCGCGCGCGAGTTCCACGGTGCGCGGGAGGCGGTCGAGCTGGAGGTTCGCGGTCACGGGGCTTCCTTTCCTTCGGTGCGCCTATTCTACCGGAAAGCGCCCGCCTGCGGGAGCGCGCCACCGCGCGCCGCGGCTTGCATCCGCCCGATGGCGCCTGCGTCTCGCCGGCTGCGCGGCAGCGACTTCTTGTGATGAGAAATCGGCTTTTTGGCAATCTTCAACCGCCCGGAGCGCCAGCTTCGAGGTTGCGGGAAATCGCGACCTGGGGTTTTGATCGAGAATCCTTCGAAGATGCGCGTGGAACCTGCCAAAAACCCGATTTCGCAACATGATGGGCCGGGAAACCGCGCACGCCGGCGGCGAGAAAGCGAAGCCGGTCGGTCAAGGGCCGGCCTTCATCGCCGCGCGCGGCCCCTCCTGCGGGAAACGCGCCGCCCGAGCGTCCGATCGGTTACCGGCTCGTGACGATTCGCCCCGAGCGGGCCGCAAGCGCGTATCGTGGGCGCAGACAACGCTGCAGCAATCGCGCAAAGGACGTTTCATGCCGAACCCTCAAACACCCAGCAACCAGCCCGCGCCCCGACCCTGGCACGCGGAGCCCCTTCCCGAAGTCCTCATCGAGCTCGACTCGTCGCTCGAAGGGCTGAGCGACCTCGAGGCCGCGCGCCGCCTCGCCGCGCACGGCCCGAACGAGCTGAACGCGAAGCCGCCGCGCACGCTGGCGCAGATGACGCGCGAGCAGCTGACCGATCCCATGATCCTCATCCTCCTCGTGGCGGCCGTGCTGTCGGCGCTGTTGCAGGAGTGGGCGGAAGCCGGCATCATCTTCGCCATCGTGGTGGTGAACGCGGTGATCGGCATCGTGCAGGAGCGCAAGGCGCAGTCCTCGCTCGAGGCGCTGAAATCGATGAGCGCGCCCGAGGCGCGCGTCGTGCGCGACGGCGTGGAGATGGTGGTGCCCGCGCGCGACCTCGTGCCGGGCGACCTCGTGCAGCTCGGCGACGGCAGCATGGCGCCCGCCGACCTGCGCCTCGTCGAGGCGGCCGGACTGCGCATGCAGGAGGCCGCGCTCACGGGCGAGTCGGTCCCCGTCGAGAAGGACGCCTCCGCCGTCGTGCTGCCCGGCGCGCCGCTGGGCGACCGGACGAACATGGCGTTCGCCACGGCCATCGTCACGGCGGGCCGCGGCGCGGGCATCGTGGTGGCCACGGGTATGGGCACCGAGGTCGGGCACATCGCCGGCATGCTGGAAGGCGACGACGAGCTGGACACGCCCATCAAGCGCAAGCTGGCCTCGTTCGGCAAGATCCTCACCATCGTGGGCGTGGCGGCGGCGCTGGCCGTGCTGGCCATCGGCCTCGCCTACGGTCGCCCCTTCGCCCCCTTGCTGCTGCTGGCCGTGTCGCTGGCCATCTCGGTGATCCCCGAGAGCCTGCCGGCCACGGCCACCATCACCATGGCGCTGGGCGTGCAGCGCATGGCGCGCCACGAGGCGCTCGTGCGCCGCCTGCCGGCCGTCGAGACGCTGGGAGGCGCCACCGTCATCTGCACGGACAAGACGGGCACCCTCACCGAGAACCGCATGAGCGTCGTGCGCGTGGCGCTGGGCCCCGACCTCGACCGCGACGAGGCGCTCGAGCCCGCAGCCGCCCTCGAGGAGCACCCCGACCTGTTCGGGTACCTCGCGTTCACCGCCGTGCTCTGCAACGACGCCGCGTTCGCCGCCGACGACGCCGACGCGCCGGGCGCGCCCGCCTTCATCGGCGACCCCACCGAGGGCGCGCTGCTCGTGCTGGCGCGCGACAACGGCATCGACCCCCTCGCGCTGCGCGCCTCCTACCCGCGCCTGGCCGAGCGCCCCTTCGACTCCGACCGCAAGCGCATGTCCACCGTGCACGAGCGCGACGGCGAGACCGTGGTCGCCGTGAAGGGCGCGCTCGACTCCCTGCTGCCCCGCTGCGCCTTCATCATGGACGGCAGCGGCGCGCGGCCGATGACCGACGAGGACCGCGCCCGCGCGCTGGCCGTGGCCCAGCAGCTCTCCGACGAGGCGCTGCGCGTGCTCGCCTTCGCCACCCGCGCCCTGCCCGGCGTGCCGGACGAGGGCGTCGACATCGAGCGCGACCTCGTGCTCATCGGCCTCGTGGGCATGATGGACCCGCCGCGCCCCGACGTGCGCCAGGCCGTGGAAACCTGCCGCACCGCCGGCATCCGCACCGTCATGATCACGGGCGACCACGCGTCCACCGCGCGGGCCATCGGCCGCGAGCTGGACATCTACCGCCCCGGCGACCTCGTGGTCACCGGCGAGGAGCTCGACGAGATGGACGACGCGGCGCTCGACGACGCGGCCCGCACCACCTCGGTGTTCGCGCGCGTGTCGCCGCTGCACAAGCTGCGCATCGTCCGCGCGCTGCAGCACGCCGGCGAGGTGACGGCCATGACGGGCGACGGCGTGAACGACGCGCCCGCGCTCAAGGCCGCCGACATCGGCGTGGCCATGGGCATCACGGGCACCGACGTGGCGAAGGACGCCTCCGACATGATCCTCATGGACGACCGTTTCACCACCATCGTCTACGCCGTGCGCGAGGGCCGCCGCGTGTTCCGCAACATCCAGAAGGTGGTGGCCTTCCTCGTGGCCGACAACGTGGCGCAGATCGTGGTGCTGCTCACCGCCGTGCTGCTGAACTGGAACGCGCCGCTCACCGCCGTCATGATCCTGTGGGTGAACCTCGCCACCGCGTCGCTGCCCGCGCTGGCGCTGGGCGTGGAGCCCGCCAGCCGCCACATCATGGAGCATGCGCCCATGCGCGTGAACAACCTGCTGGACGGCCGGCTCGCCCGGCGCGTGATCTTCCAGGGCGTGTTCATCGCGGCGCTCGCGCTCGTCGCCTTCGTGGTGGGCCAGAACGCCGGAAGCTACGCGCTGGGCTGCACGATGGCGTTCGGCGTGCTGGGATTCTCCCAGGTGCTGCGCTCGCTCAACCAGCGCTCCACCACCGACCCCATCTGGGACCGCGAGGGCGCGCGCAACCCGCAGCTGGGGCTCGCCGTGGCGGCCAGCTTCGCGCTCATGCTGATCGTGCTGCTGGTGCCGCCCTTCGTGGACGCGTTCGGCGGCACGGTGATGAACCTGTGGCAGTGGGCGCTCGTGCTCGGGTTCGCCCTGCTGTCCGTCGTGCAGACCGAGACGGCGAAGGCCATCGGCCGCTTCCGCGCGCGGCGCTAGGCGCGCGGGTCGCGCCGCGCCGGCGGACGGGCCCGGCGCGGCGTGGAGAGTTTGCGCGGCTGCAAAGCGCGCCGGCCCCGTCCGTCCCCGGAAGGGCTACTATCGTTTCATCGCTGAAACGTTTTCCGAGGGACGGACGAGGAGGAGCATGGACGCCGCCGCAGGCATGCACGATGCGCACGACGAAGGGGATCTGAGGCTCGACTCGACGTTCTTCGTCGCCTTCGACCTCACCCACCGCGCGCTCAAGAGCGGGCTGGCCCAGGCGAGCGACCTCAACGTGACCCAGTACCGCATGCTCGTGAAGCTGCTGGCCGCGCGCCCCGACGGGGTGGCGCAGTCGAGCCTCGGCAAGCTGCTCGACCTCAAGCCCAACGTGGTGACGCAGGCGATGAACGCGCTGGTCGCCGCCGGGTTCGCCACGCGCAGCGGCGACGGCGCGGACGGGCGCGTGCGCACCGCGCGCATCACCGAGGCGGGCGTGGGCCACGTGGCCGAGGCGAACGCCTCCATCGTCGAGCGCCTGTACGCGCTGTTCCCCACCGAGGACGCGGTCTACCGCGGCATCCTCGAAGCGTCCATCGCCGCCGGCGCCAGCATCGACCCGCCGCTGTCCGGCGACGCGTCGTCGCGCTACGCCGCCTCGCGCGCGCTCGTGTCGCTCGAGCTGGTGAAGCGCGGGATGGAGGACGCCCTGCGCGCCACGTGCGGCGCGTCGCTCAACGAGTGCCGCGTGCTCCAGCGCCTCGGCGAGGTGGACGAGCCGCTGCGCATCGGCGACCTCGCCACCCAGCTGCAGATGACGGCCGTCACCGTGGCGCGCGCGGTGGACCGCCTCGTGGAGCAGGGCTGGGCGGTGCGGTTGGCCAGCCCGCGCGACCGCAAGGCCGTGTTCGCGGCCGCCACGCCCCAGGGCGAGCGGCAGCAGAGGGTCGTCGCGCGCACCGTCGACCTGCTCGCCCGCACCCAGCTGTGGAGCCGCCTGGACGGCGAGCAGCGCCGCGCGCTCGCGCGCACCTGGCGCGTCGTCATCGCCGACGTCCAAGCCCGCAAGGAGGCCGACCGCAAAGCCGCCCTCGGCCAGCTGCACCCCATAGAGTAAGGAAGCGGGCCCGGCACGGCACGGCCCGCGGCGCGGGGAGAGGCACGCGGCTCGGCAGGCCCGCCCCTCTCGCCTCCTCCTTCATTTTTACCGCCAATGGCGGTAAAATATTGGCGGTAAAACTAAAGGAGGAATCCCATGCCGTACGAACCGCCCTTCGAGTCCACCGATGAGATCACCGCAATCGCCTTGGATATCGCCGAGATGGTGGGGCGGCTCGCTCCCGATTCCGCCCTATCGTCTTCGCCTGTCCTGCACCGCAAGCTGCGTATCCAAACCATTCATTCCTCCCTGGCAATCGAGCAGAACACGCTCACGATGGATCAGGTGACCGATATCATCGACGGCCAGCGCGTCCTCGGTTCGCCCGACGAAATCCGGGAGGTTCAGAATGCCAAGCGAGCGTATGATCTGCTTCCTGCCTGGGATCCGCGCAGCATGGACGACCTCCTCAAGGCCCACGGCATCATGATGGAAGGCCTGCGCAAGGACGCAGGAACGCTCCGGACGAAAAACGCAGGCGTGTACGACGGAGATCGTCTGATCCATGCAGGAACCCCCGCATCCTACGTGCCCGAAGTCATGGCCGACCTGTTCGGATGGATAGGCTCGACGGAGCTCCATCCGCTTTTGGCCTTGTGCGTGTTTCATTACGAATTCGAATTCATCCACCCGTTCTCCGACGGAAACGGTCGCGTCGGAAGGCTTTGGCACACGCTATTGCTAGCACGCTGGCGCACCGTACTCGCCTGGCTACCGGTCGAAAGCATGATCCGCGAACGTCAAAGCGAGTACTACGCCGCATTGAACGAATCGAACGCAACCGGATCTTCGACGGCTTTCGTCACCTTCATGCTCTCGGTTATCCATGATGCGATGAAACCTTTCTGCACGCAGGAGAGCAGGGAGGAGGCGCTAGAACGCAGCATCTTGAGCCTCATAGCCGCTCATCCCTCGGCCACCGTCGCCGAAATCGCCGAAGCCGCAGGGATGGCGAGACGCACGACGGAACGCACGATCGCCTCGCTCAAAGAAGGCGGACGCGTCCGGCGCGTCGGTAGCCCGCGCGCCGGACGCTGGGAGATCCTTTAAGAGAAGCAGGAGCGAGAAGCACCCGCCCCGCAAAGGGCGATTCCCGATCAGGCCTTCTTCGCCAGCGCGGCCATCCCGAACATGATGGCCAGGTTCGCGACGACGTCGGCGGCGAACCAGCCGCCCACGGCCGCCAGGTCGATCGACGCCGCGTTGACGGCCGAGAACGTGCCCACGGTGAGCACCATGACCACGAGGCCGCACACGAGGGCCGCCAGCACGAGGTTCCAGCCCGCGCGCTTCTCGTCGCGCGCCCGCGCGAGGCACGCGCACACCGTCATGGACGCCGCGCCCAAAAGCGTGCCGAGGAACGCCGCGAACCCCACGAGCGCAAGCGCGAGCACCGGCGCGGACGGCAGCTTCGAGCTCATGGAGCCCACCTGCACGGCCGACAGGATCCCGCTCACGGTGACCAGCAGGCACACGATGGCCACGAGCGCCGTCGCCCAGCCCCACAGAAACGCCGTCGCGGGCCTGCCGGCGCCGTCGCTTCGGCGCGCGAACAGCAGGCCGTACAGCGCGACGCCCGCCGTGGACACGACCATCGCCAGCGACGCCGCGTACATGAACGCCACGAGCGCCGACCCGGTGAGGATGGAGCACACGACGTCCAGGATGGGCACGTCGGCCGCCGAGATGTAGTCGTAGGAAAGCGTGCCGGTCAGATCCATCACGGCCAGCCCGATGCGCCCCACGACCGTCACCGCGAGCGCGATCAGGAACAGCATCGCATAGGGGCGGGCCATGCCCTTCAAACGCTGCATCATGCTACTCCCCTCCCTTCATCTCGTTGGCGACCGCGTACGTGCCGCACAGGTACCCGCCGCAGAACGCCAGGCTCACGTCGCCCAGCAGCGATCCCAGGATGGGGTCGCCGATATAGCTGTTCTCGCCGCACGCGCCGCCGGCCGTGTGCCACCCGGCGTACAGGCCGGGGATCACGGTGCCCTTCGTGGATACCACCTGCATCTCGTCGTTGATCAGGAGGCCCGCCTTCGTGCCGTACAGGTTGCCGCCGATGCGGCAGCCGTAGAACGGCGGGTCCTTGATGGCGTGCAGCCACTCGGGCGGCATGGGGTACAGGTAGTCGTCCTCGCCGCGCTCACACGCCTCGTTCCACCTCTCCACGGCCTCGACCAGCACGCCGGGGGCGAACCCCAGGTCGCGCTCCAGCTCCTCCAACGTGTCGCGCTTCTTCAGCACGTCGGCGTCGATGGCGTCCTGCACGCCGTGGTGCCAGTCGCGGTAGTGCTCGGGCACCTTGTCGATCTGCTCGAGGTCGGGCGTGATGAGCTTGCGGCAATGCTCCTGCGCGAAGCCCGCCAGATGGTCCTCGTAGTGCGCGTCGAAGATGATGTAGGAGCGGTGCCCCGGCGGGGTCATCTGGATGGTGGCCAGGTCGCCCAGCGCGTAGATGGCGTTCGCGCCGTCCTCGCCCACGCGGCTGTCCATGTAGCGCAGGCGGTTGCCGCAGCGGTCGACGGTGAACCACGGCTGGCGCGACAGCTGCGTCATGCCGTCGTACAGAAAGCGCGCCCACTGGCCGCCCTCGGCCTCCCAGTCCACGCCGCCGTCGAAGCTCGCCGAGCTGTTGAAGCCCGACACGTCGGCGTTCACGCCCAGGCCCATGCGGAAGCACTCGCCCGTCTCGCCCGCCGTGAGGTAGCTGCTGGCGCAGCCCATGGCCGCCGTGGGGATGTAGCGCTGCAAGAGCGCCTTGTTGTTGCAGAAGCCGCCCGCCGTGAGGATGACGGCGCGCTCGGCATGGATGTACTTCTCCTCGCCGTAGCCCTCGCGCACTGCCACGCCCACGATCCGTCCGTCGCCGTCCTGCACGAGCGCCTCGGCCGGGCTTTGGAAGAGGTACTGCACGCCGTGCTTCTGGCCGAAGCTGAACATGGCGTCGGTGGCGTCCTTCATTTTCAGCACGTGGTGGTCGAGCGTCGAGTTCTTCGGCGCCACGTACACCGGCACCTCGCCCAAGCGCCAGCGCACGCCGCAGTCGCCCATCCAGTCGATGCACGTGCCGCCCGCCTCGGCGATGCGGTAGATGAGGTGCGGGTCGGCCGCGTAGTGGTACTCGTCGATGGCCCAGTCGGCCAGCTTGCGCGCGTCGAACGGGTAGGACGGGAACGCGAAGCGCTTGGACTCCTGCAGCTTCGAGCCGCCGAGGATGGCGCACATGCCGGCCTCCTGGGCGTTGCCGCCGTGCAGGCCCATGGCCTCGACGCAGATGGTCCGCGCGCCCTGCTCGGCCGCGCGCGCCGCCGCGTTCAGCCCGCCGCCGCCCGCGCCCACCACGCAGATGTCGCACTCGTAGTCCCAGGCCGCGGGCACGGCCCGCGGAGGTATGGGGCTTGCGTCGTCGGCCGGGAAGGCCGCGCCGTTGTGCTCGCGGTACGTGCCGTCCGACCACGAGGCGTTCGTGGCGGCGCTGTCGGGCACGGCCACGTCCTTCGAGCCGTCGGCCGCCCAATCGCCGATCGCGCCCTCCTGCACGGCGTACGCGGCTCCCGGCATCGCCGCCGCAGCCGCCGCGGCGCCCATCGCCGCGCCCGCCTTCGTCAAGAAGTCGCGCCGGGACAGCGCCGCGTGCGCGCGTCCCCGCTCAGGTGCCTGCTCCGTCATCGGGACCCCTCCTCATCCTGCGTTGCGCCCGCGGCTTCCGCCTGCGAAAGCGCGTCCTCCACCGCCTGCTTGACGCCCGCCGTCGTGATGGTGGCGCCGCTCACCGCGTCGATGTCGGCGCCCTGCGCGGCCTCGATCATGGCCGCGAACCTGCCGTCGCGAACGGCCTCGTAGCCGCCGCGGCTCTGGCTCTCGCCCTCCTGGGTGGTTTCCAGGCAGGCGATGCGGTTGTCCTGCACGAGCAGCGTGACGGTGATGGAGCCTTCCATCCCCTTGCCCGTGCCCGTGTACACGCCGTCGGCGAGGGTGCCCTCGGCCTTCGCGGCCGGGTCCGCCTGCACCTCCTGCGCCCACGGGTCGTCCAGGCGCATGGCCAGCTGCTCGGCGCTCGCCGCATCCTTCGAGCCCGATCCCTCGAACCCCGCGCCGCAGCCCGACATGCCCGCCGCGAGCACGGCGGCCCCGCATACGGCCGCTGCCGTCTTCTTCATCATCGTTCCCTCCTTCTCGCGCCCTACCGGGGGCTTTCCCAGCCGTCGGGCACCGCGTAGTCGTGGCAGGCGTTGCAGTACATATACGACGACCCGTGCGCCCCGTGGCAGTTGCTGCAGTCGATGGCCTCGCCCTGGTGCGACGCGTGCGGGTTCACGCCCGCCTCGCTGCCCCAGTCCTCGGTGGCCGCCTTCACGTCCTCCCACTCGTGGCAACCGGCCGTGGCGCACATCGTCTTGTCGGCCGTCACGCCCTGCACGGTCAAGCGCCCCGTCTCGTCGGTGGCGAAGTCGCCGCGCACCCAGGCCAGCCCCTCGGCCACCTGCTCCTCGACCTTCGCCTCGTGGCACTCCAGGCACGTGACGTCGGCGCGCTCGTGCGCGTTCGCCATGAGCGTCGCGTCGTCGAAATAGCCGTCCACGTAGGCGTCCATCGGGTCGTGGCAGATGGCGCTGCAGAAGCTCGGCTGCTCGTGCCACGTCCAGAACCCGACGCCCGCCGCCAGCACCACCACGGCCGCGACGCCGACGACGATCGGCCAGCGCCTCCGCTTCCCGCTCCGCTTCGGCTCCCCGGCGGCGCGCTCTGCGTTCGCGTCGGCCCCGTGCGCCTCCGTTCCCGTCTTCTCCTCCATGCGTCCCTCCTCCGTTCCGCGTCTTTTACTTCACTTGTGTTTCTTTTTTATTTCATTGTTGAACTTCTTGTGCATGCTAGCATCTTTCGCCGAAGGGCGAAACCCGCCGTTGACACCGGCTGACGTTCCGTCAACGAAAGCCCGCCTGCCTATCCCCTCGCCGGGGGGCGTCCTCTGCCAAGTCCTTGAGTTATGCACCCTTGCGGCAGCAGAAACCCCCATTAAACCCTCGGTTCCTGAGTTATGCACCCTTTCGGAAGCGTCCGCAGAGCCAACGACGCATTTCGTCGGATTCCCACCAGGGGATTTGCATGTCCAGCACCTTCATCGGTTCAACGAGCAGCTTCTTCGCCTGCCACGAGGGTGCAAAACTCGAGAACCCGGAAAGGAGGGCGCTCAACGGCGCACAAGCAGGCGATGCAGCGCTATGCGTCGCTCGGCCCATCTATCCCATTCCGAACCGAACTTCTTGCCAAGGGCGTCCGCCACCAACAGGGCCACGCGTTCGAATTCGTAATAATTCCTCGCCTGTCCCCACGTCAGGCTCACGACGCGTGTTCCCAGATGCTCTATCCCGTTGCGGCGGACGGCGTCTTCCGCCATCTTCCGCTCGCCTCGGTGATGCTTGTCGCTTTCATACTCGACGGAGATATTCGCCTGCGGCCAATACAGATCAGGAAGATACGCCGATTGCGGCAATGCGCGCCGGTCCTTTCGCGCGACCTCGAACCGACGGTTCAACTGGGGCCTCGCAAGCCCGAAGCCTCCCATGCGCGGATCGAGGACCATCGTCTCGGCCGCGTCGGTTTCCATCGGGGACAGGGAATCGTCGCACACGTAGCGCACGGCGCGCTTCAAGGCGGCCGCACCGCGCAGCCCTTGAGCCCGATCCGCGAACGAAGCGAGGGACACGACGCTCGCGGCAGGCGGCATCGCCACCATTTCGCCGGCTCGCCCCCGGGGCAGCCGGTAGTGGCCGCACAGTTCGTACAAGAGCTCGACGAACAAGGGAAAGCTGGTCGAGCTAGCCGCTTGGACGCAAGCGAGCTCGGGCGAGGACACCATGACGTCGCGCGACGCGCGCACGAACGACCCTTCCGGCAGTGCGCGCGAACACACGTGGAAGGCCGCCCGAGGACACCGCCTCCTCGACAGCGCACGAGGCACGAGAAGGTGGACGGGCAGCGAAAGCCAACCCAACCCCGCATCCGCGAGCGCGGCGAGATCGGCGACGCGAAACCCGGCGTCCCCAACGTCCGGCGAGCCGAAGGGCAAAACCGCCCGCGCACGGCGCGCACGGGTGGGAGGACAGGTTCTCCAGTATTCCAAAGCAGACGCTCCGGCAAGGTAAAGGGTCACGGCGCCATCCTTCCGCGAGATGTTTTCGCTCGTGGTATTTTACCTGTTCATACGTCATTTTTCTACCATATCACGCGCTGGATCCGCGCTGGAACCGCGTCGAAAACGCGCTGGATCGACGTCGGAGCCGCGCGGGGAAATCGTCAGACCCGCGCTGGATCCGCACCAGATGCGCCGCGCATGGCGCTTGCAGCCGCTCCACGCACGTCGGTTCCCGAGTTATGCACCCTTGCGGCAAGCGTAGAATCTACCTGAGACACTGCACGAGCTGCAACGCTGGCCAAACTCGCAGGTCGAGCATGCGCCAATCTTCAGCAACGCTCGCAACCCTGATGAAAAAGGGTGCATAACTCGGGAACTTGTCGTCAACCGGGAACGATGCGCAAGAAGCCGCACTCGAGAGACACCGTTCGAGAGACGCCGCGCAAGGAACGCCCTCCTCCGCGGCGGCCGAGCGCGGCGCCGACACGTTCTCCCTGTTGACGGATTGTCGAAAGTGTCTATTGACGCTCTGTCAACGAGGGGCGTATGCTGCGCTCATCAGGGGATCGAAGGAAAGCGGCAAGGAGGGCAGCATGGAAACCGCAAGCGACCGAGCGCGCAACGCGGCGTCGGCCGAACGGCGCGCCGACATCGTGGCCGCCGCCCGCGAGCTGTACGAGGAGCAGGGGCTCTCGAAGACCTCCGTGCAGGACATCACCAACCGCGTAGGCGTGACGCGCTCGCTGTTCTACCATTACTTCCCCGACAAGGACGCCGTCACCTCGGCCGTGCTCGACGACTACGTGGCCGACTTCCTCGAGGCCACGCATTACTGGAACGCGCAACGCCATCCGGGCGACATCGAGAGCGCCCTCACGAGCGTCGTGAAGCTCATGCGCCTCGGCGTGTTCGAGCACGACGCGTTCCGACGCTCGCTCGCCTCGCGCGAGAACGCGGCGCTCTACATCGACTTCGTGAACCGCGTGGCCGACCGCATCGCCACCTACATCGTGGAAACCACCGTGCGCGACTACGGCGCGCTGCACGAGATCCGCATCGAGCACGTCTACGAGACGTTCTACGTGCTCATCCTGGGGATCGTGGGATACCTGCGCATGCACCCGGACGCCGACGACGAGGTTCTCAAGGACATCATCGCCCAGACGCTGCACATGGACCGCGGCGCGGGCCGGAGGGGCGCGACCGAAGGCGGCTAGAACCCGCGCGGACGCGATCCGCGCACGGCGGCACCAACCATCTCATCTGCGGAAAGAGCAGGCCGGAAGGCGGCCTGTGCGAAGCATACTCTACATAAGGAGGGTTTCCATGTTGTTCCAAGTCTACGGGGAGAACGCCCTGTACCAGTGGCTCGGATGGGCCATCGTCTTCATCGGGTTGATCCTGGTGAACGAGATCGCGCGCCGCACGAAGGCAGGCGGCGTGTTCTGCTTCATCGTGCTGCCCATCGTGCTGACCGTCTACTTCGTGGCCATTTCCATCGGCGCCGGCGTCGGCCAGGAGTGGGCGCTCAACAACCCCACGCACGTGCACATGAACAGCTGGTTCCACTACGCGAAGCTCTACGCGGCCACCATCGGCTGCATCGGCTTCATGGCCATCAAGTACTCGTGGGGGAAGATCGGCAAGGCGCACTGGTTCAAGTGCTTCCCGTTCGTCATCGTGGCCATCAACATCCTCATCGCCGTGGTCAGCGACTTCGAGAGCGCCATCCGCGCCTGGGGCACCACCTGGGTGTCCACCGAGGGCATCACGCTGTACGGCGGCTGGCACAACGTGTTCAACGGCCTGGCCGGCATCATCAACATCGCGTGCATGACCGGCTGGTTCGGCATCTACATCTCCAAGAAGCGCCAGGACATGCTGTGGCCCGACATGACGTGGGTGTTCATCATCGCCTACGACCTGTGGAACTTCTGCTACACGTACAACTGCCTGCCCACCCACGCCTGGTACTGCGGCCTGGCCCTGCTGCTGGCCCCCACCGTGGCGGCGTTCTTCTGGAACAAGGGCGGCTGGATCCAGAACCGCGCGTTCACCCTGGCCTTCTGGTGCATGTTCGCGCAGGTGTTCCCCGCGTTCCAGGACTACAGCGTGTTCAGCGTGCAGTCGGTGAACAACCCGAACGTGAACCTGGCCGTGTCGGTCATCGCGCTGCTGGCCAACATCGCCGCGTTCGCCTACATCATGTACCGCGCCAGGAAGCTCAAGGTGAACCCGTACATGAACGAGGTGTTCGTGGGGACGAAGGACTACGACAAGGCCATGGCGCGCCGCGCCACCCCCGCGGAGCTGGCCGAGAGCTAGGGGCTCGTCCGCAACCCGCACGCACCGCGCTTCCTCGAACGGCCCGCCTCGGCGGGCCGTTTTCGGCTCCGGCACGAAATCGCCGCCTCCTCTGCGACCCGCGATCCGCCGTGCCAAGGGGAGGGGCTCCTGCTACAATGGAACGTCGTGCAACCGTACGCCGTTCCGCGAGAAGGAAGCCATGCAGTCCATACCCCAGCTCGTCACCGACCTCGCCCTGCTGCTCGCCGTGGCGGCCGTCGCCACCATCGTCTGCAGGCGCTTCAAGCAGCCGCTCGTGCTGGGCTACGTGGTGGCCGGCTTCCTCGTGAGCCCCGCCATCGGCTGGATCCCCAACATCGTGGAGACGGCCGACGTGTCCACCTGGTCGCAGATCGGCGTGATCTTCCTCATGTTCGGCCTGGGGCTGCAGTTCAGCGTGGTGAAGCTGACCACCGTGGGGCGCTCGGCGCTCGTCACGGCGGCCGTGGAGATGTCGCTCATGATCGTCGCGGGGTTCGCCTGCGGCACGCTGCTGGGCTGGTCGGCGTCCACGAGCCTGTTCCTCGGCGGCATGCTGGCCATCTCGTCGTCGAGCATCATCGTGAAGACGTTCGGCGAGCTGGGGCTGCGCACCAAGGCCTTCGCCCAGCTGGTGTTCGGCGTGCTCGTCATCGAGGACATCGCGGGCGTGTTCCTGCTCGTCGTGCTGTCCACGGTGGCGGTGAGCGCGGCGGTGGACGGCGGCGCGGTGGCGGTGCACATCGGGCGCATGGCGCTGTACCTCGTGGTGTGGTTCGCGCTCAGCGTCATCCTCGTGCCGAGCGCCCTCAAGCGCCTGCGCTCCGAGCTCAACGACGAGATCCTGCTCATCGCGTCCATCGCGCTGTGCCTCGGCATGGTGGTGCTGGCCGACGCCATCGGGTTCTCCTCGGCGCTCGGCGCGTTCCTGGCCGGGTCCATCCTGGCCGGCACCGTGCAGGCAAAGCGCGTCGAGGCGCTGTTCAAGCCCATCAAGGACCTGTTCGGCGCCGTGTTCTTCGTGTCGGTGGGCATGCTGGTCACCCCGTCGGCCGTCGTGGGCAACCTCGGCGCCATCGCGGCCATCTCGGCGGTGGCCCTCGTCGGGCGCTCGCTGTTCTGCGGGCTGGGCGCCCTGCTGTCGGGCGCCACGCTGAAGACCTCGGTCATGAGCGGCCTCAGCCTGGCGCAGATCGGCGAGTTCTCGTTCATCATCGCCTCGCTGGGGTCGGCGATGGGCGTGACGCCGAGCTTCCTCTACCCCGTCATCGTCACCGTGTCGGTGGTGACGACGCTGGCCTCCCCCTTCCTCGTGAAGAACTCCGAGCGCGTCTACCTCCTGCTGGTCCGCATCCTGCCCGACCGGCTGTTCGCGCTGCGCCGCAAGCATCTGGGACGCGCGCAGGAGGACGAGGGCGAGCCGAACCTATGGGTGGACTACCTCAAACGGTGGGCGCTCAAGCTGGGGCTCATGGTGCTGGCCGGCGTCGCCTCGGTGGAGGTGCTCATGAAGGTGGCCCTGCCGCTGCTGTCGGGCTTCGTGCCCGCGGCCGTGCTGAACCCGCTGCTGGCCGCCGCGGGCATCTTCGCGACGGGGCTGTTCCTGTCGAACCTCTTCTACACGGGGCGCAAGAACGAGTTCGGCGTGCTGTGGATGAAGAGCCGGCGCAACCACGCGCCGCTGGCCGCGCTCATGCTGGCGGGCGCGGCGGCCTCCTGCGGCGTGGTGGCCTACATCGTGCATGCGGCCGGCGCGCGCCAGTCGGTGTGGATGTTCGCGCTGGCGGCGATGTGCTCGCTTTTGCTGGCGCGCTCGCGCACGCTGCACTCGTGGTTCCTCAAGCTGGAGACGAGCTTCGTGGGCAACCTCAACGAGTCCATCCTGGCCGAGCGCCTGGCGAACGTCGACGACGAGGAGCGCGCCCATTGGGTGGAGGAGCGCCTGTACGTGGTGGAGGTGGAGGCGTCGCGCACGCTGCGCCGCCTGGGAGCCGAGCGCTCGAGCGACTTCCTGTTCGGCATCGCGCACAACCTGGACCTCATGGCCATCGAGCGCGACGGCGCGCGCATCGGCGCGCAGGCCCTCGCGCGGCTCACCAAGGAGGAGCTGACGCGGCGCATCAACGACCCGGCCGACCCGCTGGGCATCCGCGAGGGCGACGTGCTGACGTTCCTCGGCACCGAGGACGAGGTGGACGCCTACCTGCAGACGCTGCTCAAGGAGGACTCCATCGACGAGGACGACGCCGTGAGCGCCCCGTTCGAGGAGTACGCCGCCGCGCACCCCGGCAAGCTCGACCTCGCGTGCGTGTCGCTCGACGTGGAGGCCGGCTCGCCCTTCGCCGGCAAGACCATCGCCGCCGTGGACTTCAAGGGCGCGTTCGGCTGCCTCGTGGTGGCGCACGAGCACGAGAAGCTGCTCAAGATGAAGCCGAGCCGCAACACGCGCCTGTTCCCCGACGACCGCATCTGGCTCGTGGGCGAGACGGCGGCCGCGCGCGCCCTGGCGGAGCCGGCACAGGCCGCGAAGGACGCCGAGCCCGCGCGCCCGGCGTCGGAAGCCGTCGCCGAAGAGGCCGCCGCCCTGACATCCTGAGCGCCGTGGGCGCCCACAGCGCTCAGGCATCCGGCACCGGCTTCGTCTTGCCGCACACCACCTTCACGCCCACGGGGAGCCCGTCGTTGTCCACAGTGCCCGCGCCGTCGCCGTCCTCGGCGTCGACGGTGGCGTACGGCCACGACTCGATGCCGCCGAAGTCGCGCACCTGGGCGTAGCCGAGCGCGGCCAGCTTCGCGCTCGCCTCGGCCGAGCGCACGCCGGTGCGGCAGTACACGAGCACGAGCGCGTCCTTGTCGGGAGCCGCGACGGCGGCCGACTCGGCATCGATGGCGTCGTGGGGCAGCAGGCGCGCGTTCACGATGTGCGACGCGTCGTACTCCTGCTGCGTGCGCACGTCGAGGACGACCACGCGGTCCGACGTCATGAGGTCGTGCGCCTCGGCCGCCGTGACGGCCTGCACGGCCGACGGCGCCTCGCCCTCGCCCGCGTCCACATCCGCAGCGCAGCCGGCCAGCGCGAGCGCTCCCGTCAGCGCGAGCGCCGCCGCGCACGACGCGGCCGCCGCCCGGCTACGCACCGGCGCGCTCCGCCTCGGCGCGGCGCGCGGACGCGAGCATCGTGGACATCGGGAACGTCGCGCCGCGGCGCACGGCCGTGATCTCGGCCATCACCGACAGCGCGATCTCGGCCGGCTCGCGGCCCCTGAGGTCGAGCCCGATGGGCCCGTACACGCGGCCGACGGCCTCGTCGTCGTAGCCCTCGCACACGAGCTGGCGGTAGCGCGCGAGCTGCGTGGTGTAGCGCCCGAGCGAGCCGATGTAGAACGCCGGCGAGTCGAGCGCGGCCGCCAGCGCGGGCACGTCGATCTTCGGGTCGTGCGTGAGCGCGCACAGCGCCGTTGACGCGGTGAGGCGCAGCGTTTTGAACGCCTCCTGCGGCCAGGCGTGCACGAGCTCGTCGACGAAGGGGAACCGCTCCTCGGTGGCGAACGCGCCGCGCGGGTCCACCACCACCGTGCGGTAGCCCAGCATCTTGGCCATGCGCGTCAGGTGGATGGAGATGTGCACGCTGCCCACGCACACGAGCTGGGGCTGCGGGTTCGTGCGCGCGAAGAAGAACGTGCCGGTGCCCGTCCGCACGAGCCCCGCGCCCTCCGTCGGCGCGCAGGCGCACGCGCCCCGAGCCGCCTCCGCGAGCGCGGCGCGCCCGAGGCGCTCCTCCGTCTCGCGCGGCGCGACCACGCGCCATCCCTCGCAGCCCGACGCCGCGAAGGCGCGCAGGCCCACGCGCCCTTCGGCCGCGGCCGCGTCGGGCGACACGAGCAGGAAGCTCGCGCCCACGCCCCGCGAGGCGGGGCCGCCCGCGCCCGCGCCGTCCTCGTCCGCCGGCTCGACGAGGCTCACGCGCACGTACGGGCGCTCCGCGTCGAGTTCGGCGCACTCCGCCTCGAACAGCGCCCGGTTCAAGCGCGACACGAGCACCTCGATGTTGCCGCCGCACGACAGCCCCGCTTCCTGGGCGCGCGCCGTGGAGGCGTGGAAGCGCTCGAGGCCAGCGTCCTGCGCGCCCTCGAGGCAGTCGAGCGCCGCCTGGACGACGCTGCCCTCGATGCAGCCGCCCGACACCGACCCCGCGATGCCGCCGGCCGCGCTCACCGCCATCACCGATCCCGGCGCGCGCGGCGAGGACCCCCAGGTCTTCGTCACCTGGGCCAGGGCCACGTCGCACCCCGCCTCGAACCACCGTGCCACGTCGGAGCGTATCTCGCGCATGGCGACTCCTTTCTTCTCGTCCGACGCCGCCGCGAGAGGCATCGCCCCTCGCGGCGGCGCGAAGCCGACCGCCCTACCGCTCGGCGTGGCAGGCGGCGCATTCCTCGTTCGCCAGGTTCTGGCCCGCATGGCTCGACGGCTGCTGCGCCGCGGAGTTCGAGCCGTCGTGGCAGCTCAGGCAGTCCGACCCGTTGTTGCCGTGGCCCATGGCGGGCGGCTCGCCCACCATGCCGAAGTTCGGCACGTAGTCGCCGTCGCTCGCATCCACGATGCCCTCGAGCGGCTCGAGGTTCTGCGAGGTCACCGCGCCCACGCTGCCGCCGGCAATGCGCTCCTGCTGCAGCTCTTCCTCCTCCGAGCCCTCGATGGCCTTGCCGTTCGTGTGCTCGGCCTCCACCGCGGGGTCGAACGCCTGGTACGCGCCCTCCACCGCCGTGTCGTTCGTGGCCGGCGCGTTGTTCGCGGCCTCCTCGCCCGCGCCCTGCGGGGCGCAGCCGGCCGCCGCGAGCACCAACACGAGCGCGCAGGCAAGCGCCCCGAGGCGCGCGGCCCGGTACTCTCTCGTTGCTTTCATGGTTCCTCCGTTTCTAGCGGGTTCTCATCGATGTCCCGATCGTCCAATGTTTTCGCGATGTCCGCGAGCTTCTCCTCGTCGAACCCCACCGTGCGCCGCCGCACGGGCGCCACGGCCTCGTCGTCCAGCAGCCCGGGCGCGAACTCCCCGGACGCGTCGAACGTGATCACCTGCACGGGCCGCCGCGAGCGCGCGGCGTTGATGCGCTCGACGAACGCGCTCACGTACGCGGGATAGCTCATGTCGTGCGGCTCGAGCACCTCGCACATGAGGTCGATGGGCGTCTGCACGCGCTTCTGCCTGTCGACCGTCACCGCCACGTCGTCCACGCTGCCCAGACGGTACAGCAGCAGCACGCGGTGGCCCATGAGGCCGGCGGTGTTGCCCCCGGCCGAGCTGTCGCGGCGCCGCTCGATGCGCACGCCGTAGTAGTCCAGCTCGCGCGCCGCCTCGCTCTTCATGGCGAACACGCGGCCGTCGGCCGTCTCGAACACCGCCTCGGGGATCCGCCGCTCCGGCGACGTCACCTGGGAGGCGGCCCGCACCTCGTCCGTGCGCACGGCGCGCACCTCCTCGGTGTCCGACGACAGCGTCGCGTAGAACCTCGTCGGCTCGAGCGCCGCCACCACGCCGAGATAGGCCCACGCCTCGTAGGCGTTGCGGAACAGCGACGAGCAGAACGGCGGCAGCGCGCGACGCGCGGCCGCCTCCAGCTCCTCGGGCGACGACCCCTGCCCTACCGCGTCCAGCACGAGCGCGAACGCCGGCTTGGCGAGGGTCTTGTCCGCATCGCTCATGAGGCTCTCCAACGTGGGCGCGAGGTGGAACGCGGCGAGGCCGCTTCGGTCGAGCACCCGCCCGCGCATCGCGGCGCAGCGCCGCGCGGCCTCGCGCACGCGCTCGGCCTCCGGCCCCAGCACCGCCTCCGCCAAGCCGCCCTGCACCTGCTCCACCAGCTCGTAGAACCCGGGGCGCGCCTCGGGGGGCACCGTCAGGCTCCTCGGAGCCAGCCGGATGCCCTCGTGCGCCGCCGCGTAGTCCCGCAGCCGCCCGTAGGCGTCGCGCCACCCGCGCTCCGACGCGCGGGCGCCGCCGTTGCCTTCGTCCATGTCGCACCTCCCGTCGCGCGCCGCTTAGGCGATGTCCATGAGCGTGCGCTTCACCAGCGTGCGCGCGATCTCCACCTTGTAGGCGTTCTTGCCGAGCGGCTTGCACGCCGCCACCGCGGCGTCGCCCGCCTGCGCGGCCGCCTGCTCGCTCACGCCGCCGGCCACCGCGGCCTCGGCCTCGGCCGAGCGCACGGGAGCCGGGTACACGCCGCCCAGCACCACGCGCACCGCGCCGTCGCCGCCCTGCGCCACCGCGCAGTTCACCACGGGGAAGTCGATGGACTTGCGCAGCGCGAACTTCTGGAACGCGCTCTTGGCCGCTTTCGGCACCTTGAACTCGGTTACCACCTCGCCGTCCTCCAGCACGTTCGAGCGCGCGCCGTTGGCCTTGAAGAACTCCTCGGCAGGCACCTCGCGCTTCGTGGTGACCACGATGGCCCCCAGCGCCACGAGCGCGGGCGCCGTGTCGTGCGAGCTGGCCGCGTAGCAGCCGTCCTGGTCGCCGAAGATGGAGTGGTAGCGGTTGTCGCCCACGCGCGCCGGGCACCAGTCGCCGCCCTTGCGCTTGCAGTGGAAGCGGTCGTCGGGCGTGCGGAAGTACCAGCAGCGGTGCATCTGGCACGCATTGCCGCCGATGGTGCCCATGTGGCGGATGGTGGGCGACGCGGCGCGGGCGCAGGCCTCGGCCAAGGCCGCGCAGCCGTTCTTCACCGCGTCGCTGTCGGCCACGTCGGCCAGCTTCGCCAGCGCGCCGATGCGCACCGCGTCGCCGTCCTCGGCGATGCCGTCCATGTCGGGGATCGTCTTGAGGTCGATCACCGTGTCGGGGTACGTCGGCAGGATCTCGTCCTTCAACGTGCCCAAGAGGTCGGTGCCGCCCGCGATGAGCGCGGCCGTGCCCGACGCGGCGCTCGACGCCGCTTCCTTGGCCGAGGCGGCCTGCTGATGCTTGTAGTGTTTCATAGGTGCTCCTCCTCTACTGCTCGATCTTCCCGAGCACGGCCAGCACCTTGTCGGGCGTGTAGGGAACCATGTCGATGAAGTCTCCGCCGGTGGCGTTCTGGATGGCCTGGCCCACGAGGCCCGGGTTCGCGTGCGCGTGCGCCACGCCGGTGGAGCCGTACGCGCCGCCGCCGCAGCGGGTTTCCACGGGCACGGGCTCGATCTTGGGCTGGTCGAGGATGGTGGGCACCTTGTAGTCGTACATGTTGCCGTTCAGCAGCACGCCGGTGGCCTCGTCCCAGATCAGCTCCTCGCGCAGCGCGCGGCCCGAGTTCATGGTGATGGCGTTCTCGATCTGGCCGAGCGCCGACGAGGGCCGGATGACCTTGCCGAAGTCGTGCGCCACCACGTAGTCGAGGATCTCCACGAGGCCCGTCTCGGGATCGACGGCCACCTCGCACATGTCCACGTTCATCGTGCGGATGACGTCGTTCTGGAACGGCACCTTGGGCTTGCCGCAGTACCCCACGGCCAGCTGGCCCATGCCCACGATGGGCATCTGCTTGGTCGGGTCGGCTTTGAGGGTGATGAGCGAGTCGACGAGGTCCACCTCGTCGGCCGTCACGCCCATGGCCGCCGCGCCCGTGGCCAGGATCTGCTGCTTCAGCAGCACGGCCGCCTCCTTCGCCGCCCACGTGCACGTGGAGCCGCGATCGGCCGCGTCGCCCTCCTGCCAGTTGTTGTAGTTCGGGGAGTAGTAGACGATGACGTCTTCCAGCTTGCATCCCAGCTCCTCGGCGATGACCAGCTGCACCGCGTCGGGCCAGTACGTGCCGATGAGAGCTTCGGCATAGGGCATGTAGATCTTGCCGTCCACGCCCATGCGCAGGTTGATGTTGTACGAGATCATGCCCCAGGTCTGCGAGGCGGCGTAGCGGCACGACACGCCGTGCAGGCGGCCGTCCTCAAGCGTGCGCTCGCCGGCGAGATGCCACTTGCCGGCCCAGTCGAAGGCCTCGCGCGCCGCGTCCATGCAGGCGGTGAGCGACGGGTCGGTCACGCGCACGTTCTTCATGATGACGTCGCTCACGTCCATGCCCAGCACGTCGGCCATCTTGGCGAACGCCAGGTTCACCGGCTCGTACTGCGGCTGGCCGGGGTCGGCCGTGGTGCAGGCGCCGTTCGTCACGTAGTAGGCCATCTCCGAGTACACGTTGGGGCTGACCGTCTGCTTGAAGCCCTGCGCGTTCGGCGGCAGCACGAGGTGCCCGTGCGTCTTGTCGCCGTAGCCGCCGCGCGCGCCCGTCTGGTGCACGTTCTCCGACTGCACCGCCACGAGCGTGCCGTCGTCCTTGAAGCCGATGCGCACGGTGAGGTAGGTCTGGGGCACCGCCGCGTCGAACGACTCGCGCCGCGACTGCACGTAGCGCACGGGCGTGCCGCCCAGGCGCTTGGACAGCACCGGCGCGAACTGCGCGCCGCGCTTCTCCACGAAGTCGCAGTAGCGGGCCGCCATGTAGGGCGACAGGGCGCGGTACTTGTCGGCGTGCGAGCCGGCGCCCATGAACGCCGACACGATGGGGCCGTTCGAGGGGAAGTGCGCGTGGTTCGTCACGTAGCACATCTTCTCGCCGTCGGGGTTGCCCCACGGGTCGTCCGCCCAGTAGGAGAAGTACGCCGGCGGCATGGGGCGAAACTGGCTCCACATGGGGCGGCCGTAGTCGACAACCTCGATGTGGTCGGCCTCCTTGAAGCCGTCTTCCACGCAGCCCTGCTCCCACTCCACGGCGGCGCCGAACGTGTTGCCGGTCATGTTGGAGTCGGGGTTCATCTCGGGGCGCAGGATGGGCGCGCCGGGCTTGGCCGCCTCGCGCGCGTCGAGGATGAACGGCAGCACCTCCCACTCCACCTTGATGGCGGCAAGCGCCTGCTTGCACACCTCCTCGTTCACGGCCACCACGACGGCGCCCACTTCGTCGCCCTCGAACTCGGCCTCGTCGCCCAGAAGCGGGCTGCCGCCGAACTCGAAGTACGCCGGACGGTATTTCGGCATGCCGGCCAGCTCCTCGTCCTCGTAGGTCAGCACGAGCTTGACGCCCTCGATCTTCTCGGCGTCGGCGATGTCGAGGCTCTTCACCTTGGCATGGCCGTAAGGGCAGCGCAATGCCATCGCGGTCAGCGTGCCCTCCATCCACAGGTCGGTGGGGTACTTCGCCGCGCCCGACACCATGTCCCACGACTGGCGTCCCGGATGGTCCCAGGTGCCCACCACCTTGAAGTCGGTGCGGTCCTGGTTGGTGCCCTCGGGCTCCCACACGCTCGTCTCGCCCATCAGTTGCCTCCTTCGATCGCGGCGGCCGCTTCCTGGATCGCCTGCACGTGGCGCGAATACGTGCCGCAGCGGCAGATGTTGCCCGCCAGCTCGGCGCGGATCTGCTCGTCGGTGGGCGCGCCGTACTTCTCGATGATGTACTTCGCCACGGTGAACTGGCCGGGCGTGCAGTAGCCGCACTGCGCGGCGTCGTGCTTCGCGTACGCCTCCACGAGCGGGCGCCACTTCGCGTCGGCGGCGATGCCTTCCGACGTCTCGATGCGCTTGCCCTCGCACTCCACCGCGAGCGTCGTGCAGGACAGCGCGGGCACGCCGTCGACGAGCACCGTGCACGACCCGCAGGCCCCGCGGTCGCACATCTGCTTGGCGTTGCCGGTCAGGCCCACGGCCTTCAGCAGCGTCTCGCGCAGCGTCCAGTGGGGCTCCACCTGCACCTTGACGTCCGCCCCGTTGATGGACAGCGCCGCGCACGTCGGCACGGCCGCCTGCGGGTGGGTCTCCTCGAAATGCTTCACGAGGGCGTCGTAGTCGGTGGTCTTCTGCCCGCACAGCGGGCAGGTGTACACGAAATCGGTGACGGTGATCGCCTCGGCATGAGCCTCGGCCGGAGCCCCCAGGATCGAGCCGATCCCGAGTCCCGCCGCCCCCGCCGCGAAGCCGGCGAACCCGCCGACCTTGAGAAAGTCACGGCGCGACACGTCGTTGCCCATGAGCCTCTCCTCCTTCTGTCGTTTCATACGTCCCTTGCAACCGGGCGCGCGAGCGCATACCCCCCTCCTGCGCGCCTGGCCTTCCAACGATGACAAGGCTACCGGGCGGCAGGAGGAGGCGCCATTACGCGAAGGGGTAAGGAGCGGGGGTATATCGGGGGAAATCGAGGCCGAGGGGGCGCGGGAGGCGCCGCCGAGCCGAGGGGGCGGGCAGGCGCCCCGGCGGCGCGCGGCGGCGGGGTGGGCTAGACGACGCCGGCGTCGCGCAGGAGGGCGACCGCCTGCATCTTGGAGTGCACGCCCAGCTTGCCGTAGATGTTCGCCAGGTGCTTCTTCACCGTCTCGCGCGAGACGAACAGCTTGTCGGCCGCCTGGGCGATGGTCAGCCCCGCGGCGATGCAGCGCATCACGTCCGCCTCGCGCTCGGTGAGACGCGAGGCCTCGCCCGCGTCGACGTCGGAATCCAGCAGGCCGCGCACGTAGCCCGCCAGCGCCGGGTCCTCGGCGCGCGCGAGGAAGCGCTGCGCGGCGGGGCGCAGGAACGCGAGGTTCTCGGCCAGCGCGCTGTCGAGCCGCGAGGCCCGGGCATGGCGCGCAGCGCGCTCGAAGTAGGCGTCCGCGCGGCCGAGGCGCGCCACCTTCTCGGAGAACGCGCAGGCCACGGCCGAGGCGCGCACGTACACCGAGCGGTCTTCCTCGTCCGCCGCATCGGCGAACGAGCACGCGTCCTCGTAGCGGGCCACCATGTCGAGGCAGTACGCCAGCATGCCGCGGAACACGCCCGTGGTGCGGTTCTCGAACGGCAGCGCCGCCTCCTCGAGGGCGCGCGTGCGGAACGCCCGGCACCAGTCGAGCGCCATGGGATACGAGGGACCCGCCAGAACCGCGCCTTCCTCGTCCATCGCCATCGCCGCGAAGAACTCCTCGCGCGCGCCCGGCGCGCCCGTGCGGTAGCGGATCTTCGCCAGCAGCAGCGCCTCCTCGGCGGCGCTGCCCGGCACGACGCCCTCCGACGACACCACCAGGTACGTCTCGTGCTCGCGCAGGGCCCGCTCGAGGTCGCCTTCCTCGTAGGAGCACAGCATGATGGACAGGTAGGCGTAGCCCAGCATGGGCTTGAAGCGGCGCTCCTGCTCGGGGTACAGCGCGAACGCGCGCTCGGCGTAATGGCGCGACTCCTGCACGTGGCCGAGGTTCGCGCAGATGCGCGACAGGTTGCAGAAGGCCGAGCTCGACAGGCACTTGTTGCCGTAGTCCAGCTGCATGGCCAGCGATTTCGCGAACGCCGCCTTCGCGCCCAGCAGGTCGAACGCCGCGCTGGACGACGCCTCCACCTGCAACATCATGCTGCGCAGGTAGAACTCCTCCTGCGGCAGGTACTTCAGCGCCTGCGTCGCGAACTGGCGCATGCGGCCCCAATCGTTCTTGAACGACGCCATGAACGCCTTCTGCACGAGGCACAGCGCGAACAGGAAGTCCTCGTCGTCGTGCAGGCGCGCGATGGCGTTCTCCAGGTAGGCGTTGGCGCGCTCGGACTCGCCCTTCAGCGCGAACGGCATGGCCAGCACCGCGCACAGGAGCGGGCTCGCCATGATCTCGGCCTCGGGGAGGAACGACGCCCAGCGCAGCACGGTGTAGTGGCTGTCGCTCATGTACAGCCGCTTCCAGTTGTCCACGATGATCTGGCGCACGCGCGCGTGATCGCCCCGATCGGCCGCCACCTCCACCGCCGAGTCGAAGTAGCCGTGCTCCTCGAGCCACGCGCACGCGGCGGCTCCCAGCGCCCCGGCGTCGAGGTCGTCCATGCGGTCGAGGCGCTGATGGAGCAGGTCGGCCAGCAGCGGGTGGTAGCGGTACCAGTCCTCGCCTTCCTTGCGCTCGAACCGCTCGATGAACAGGCCGTTGCGCACGAGGTAGTCCACCTGCCCGGCCGCCTCCTCGCGCGACAGGCCCGTGATGCGCTCGGCCAGGGGCAGGCAGAACGACCCCACCACCGACGTGGCCGCGAGGAACCGCCGCCGCTCGGCGGGCAGCACGCTGAACACCTCCTCGAACAGGTAGTCGTTGATACTGACGCGGGCGCAGGCCAGGGCCTCGTCCACCTGCGTCCGCGACCCGTCGCCGCACAGCAGCGCCACGAGCCGGATGCCCGTTGCCCAGCCGGCCGTCGCCTCGTGCACGGCGCTCGCCTGCTCGGCCCCCAGGCGCATGCCCATGCCCGCGAGCAGCGCGCCCGTCTCGTCGGCGGATAGGCGCAGGTCGGCCTCGCCCACCTCGTTGAGCGCGCCCTCCACGCGCATCTTGGCGGTCGGGAACCTGAGCGCCTGGCGCGAGGTCACCACGAAGTGCGCGTTCGGCGGCAGATGCTTCAGCAGGTAGTGCACGCTCTCGTGGATCCCCGCGTCCTCGTGCACCTCGTGGAAGTCCTCGAGCACGCACACGAAGTCGCGCCCGTACTCGGCCATCTGGATGATGAGCGCGTCCAGCGCGGGGCGCAGCTTCGAGAACTCGTCGGGCAGACGCACGTCGTCGAACGACTGGCAGATGCGCTCGTCGGCGCGGCGCAGCGCGGTGACGAGGTAGAGCCAGAAGCGGTCGAGCGCGGCATCCTCGGCGTCGAGCAGGTACCAGGCGCACGGCACGCCGTCCAGCGTGCGCAGCCACGACACCACCGCCGTGGTCTTGCCGAACCCCGCGGGCGACACCACCGCGGTCAGCGGGCACGAGATCGCCGCCGCGAGCTTCTCGGTGACCGCCGGGCGCTCCACCACGTGCGCGGCCCGCGACGGGACGATGATCTTCGACGGCAGCAGTACGATGTCGCGCATGCCGTCGGCCGGCTCGCTCTCGCCCATGTTCTCCCCCTTTTGCCCCGCCGCCTGCCGGCGGCGCCGTGCATCCCCTGGCAGCCTATTGTAGCAAACTCGCCCGCGGGCGTTCGAGCGCGGTCTCGAGCGCCCGCTTGAACACCGAGACCGGCAGGTCGACGCAGCCCCTGCGCGTGCGGCCCACCTCGAGGCCGCCCCACCAGCGCAGCACGTCGTCGCCCGTCAAGGCGGCGGCCTCGTCCGCCGACATGCCCGCCGCGCGCTCCATGAGCACGTCGGCGCTCGCCGTGCACAGCGAGCACGCGTAGCCGTCGAACGCCGCGCGGGCGACCGCCATGCCGCCGTCGCGGCGCTCGAGGGCCACGCGCACCTCGAGGGCGTCGCCGCAGAACGGGTTGTCGCCCGATGCCGCGCCGTCGTAGGCGCCCTCGAACCCCTTGCAGCGCGGGCGGCGGTACCGTTCCACGATGCGCTCGTCGTCGATGCGCACGGCCCTCACGCCCCCCGCTCGACGAGGCGCGCCGCGGCGCGCAGCAGCGCGTCCACGTCCTCGTCGCTCGAGTAGCCCGCGAAGCTGGCGCGCACGCTGGCCCGCGCGCCGAGGGCCGCATGGAGCGGCTTGGCGCAGTGATGGCCGGCGCGCACGAGCACGCCCTCGGCGTCGAGGGCCGCGCTCGCGTCGTGGGGGTGCACGCCGTCCACCGTGAAGCTCACGAGCGAGGCGCTGGCGGGCGACGTCCCGCCCAGCACGCGCACGCCCGGCAGCGCCGCGAGCCCGCGCTGCGCGCGGGAGGCCAGCGCGGCCACGTGGCGCCGGACCGCCTCCATGCCCGCTTCCTCCAGCATGCGCAGCGCCTCGTCCCAGGCGACGGCGGCGGCGATGGCGGGCGTGCCCGCCTCGAAGCCCTGCGGGCCCGGCGCGACCGCGTAGCCGCGGGCGTCCACCTGCGCCACCATGCCGCCGCCCCCGAGCGCGGGCCGCATGCCCTCAAGGGCGCGCGGCGAGCACGCGAGCGCGCCGATGCCGGTGAGCCCCAGCATCTTGTGCGCCGACAGCGCGTAGAAGTCGACGGGCAGGGCGGCGAGGTCCACCGCCTCGTGGCCGACGGCCTGCGCGCCGTCGAGCGCCGTGAAGGCCCCCGCCAGGCGCGCGTCCTCCAGGATGCGGGGCAGGTCGGGCTGCTCCCAGCCGACGACGTTCGACTGCTGCGCCAGCGCCACCAGCTTGGGGCCGCGCTCGGCGATGCGCTCCCACGCGGCGCGGTCGAGCCTGCCGTCCGTCCCGACGGGTATCCAGGCCACTTCCACGCCGCGGCGCTCGGCCAGCATCTGCCAGCACACGATGTTGGCGTGGTGGTTGTCCTCGGCCACGGCCACGACGTCGCCCGGCCCGAGCGCATGCTCCGCCCAGCACAGCGCCGCGAGGTTGAGCGACTCGGTGGCCCCGTGCGTGAACACGACGCGCGCCGCGTCGTCCACGCCCAGGTGGGCCGCGAGGTGCTCGCGCGCGCACTCGTAGGCGTCGGTGGCCTCCTCGGCCAGCGTGTGCGCGCCGCGGTGGATGTTGGCGCAGCTCGTGTGCAAAAAGCGCGTCACGGCGTCGGTCACGCGCAGCGGCACGAGGGAGGTGGCCGCGCTGTCGAGGTACGCGAGCGGGCGCGCGCCGTCGCGCCCGATGCGGCGCTCGAGCACGGGGAACTGCGCGCGGTCGAGCGGCGGCGCGCCCGCCGGGCGCCTAGCGTCCACGGAGGATCGCCTCCTCGATGCGGGCGAGCTCGTCGGGCGTGTCCACGTCGTCGAGCACGCGCGCGTCCGCCGCCGGCACGGCGTGCACGGCAAGCTCCGGATGCGCGCGCAGCATCGAGCGCGCGCCCTCGTCGCCCTCCAGCTCCTCGAGCAAGGGGAAGCACGTCCGGTCGAACAGGCACGGGTTGCCGCGGCGCTGCGCGCCCTGCGTGACGCAGGCATGGGCGCCGCCCGTCGCGTACGCGCGCAGCAGCGCGTCGAGGTGCGCCGCCTCCACGTAGGGCTGGTCGGCCACCATGACCAGCAGCAGGTCGTAGCCGCGGGCCGCGGCGAAGCGCGCCGCCGTGCGCACCGAGGTCGACTGCCCGCGCTCCCACGAGGGGTTGAACTCCTCGCGCGTGCCCAGCTCCTGCGCCGAGCGCGCGACGGCGTCGCGATGGGCGCCCGTCACCACGACCGTCTCCGCCGCGGCGCACCCGCGCGCGGCCCGCAGCGCCCGCTCGAGCAGCGTCGACCCCGCGAACGGCCGCGTCAGCTTGCACGTCCCCATGCGCGTCGACGCGCCCGCGGCCAGCACGGCCGCGCACGCGTTCGGAACCCGCTCCATCCGCTTCATACGCCCTCCTTCGTCTCACCTCCACTCTAGCGCGAGGAGGCGGGCGGGCGCATTCCCCGAACGGGGTATTCCGCGGCGCGCGGGACGCTTCCCCTTCCCCCTCCCCCAAGGGGGTATGGTCGGGCGCGCCCGCGGGGAGTAGCGTTGCAGGCGTCGCCGGGAGCGACCGCGGAAGGGGTTGCCGAGAGCCCGGGATCGTCGAGAGAGAGGCCGCGCATGCGCATGAGCAGCTGGACGCCGGACGTCATCCGGTTCATGGAGGACGCATCCTCCCACACCCCGTACTTCGACGAGATCGCCGCCGCCGTGCTGCGCCATGCCGGGTCGACCGCGCGCGTCTGCGACGCCGGGTGCGGCATGGGCCAGCTCGCGTTCGCGCTGGCCCCGCACGCGGGCCGCGTCGACGCCGTCGACCGCTCGCCCCGCGCGATCGCCTACGTGCGGGCGCAGGCGGAGGCGCGGGGGCTGCGCACCGTGCGCCCGCGGAGGGCGGACGTCGCCTCGCTGCGCCCCGCCGAGCCCTACGACCTCATGGTGTTCAGCCTGTCCGCCTCGCTCGAGGACGCCTGGGCGGCCGCGCGCGGCCGCTGCCGCGGCACGCTCGTCGTCATCAACAAGATGCACGGCGCGCCGCCCGACCCCGACGCGCGGCGCCCGCGCGTGCACGGCCTCGAGCGCAGCCTGCGCGGCCTGCGCGCGCTCGGCATCCCCTGCGCCGGCGAAGCGCTCGACCTCGAGTTCGGCCAGCCCTTCCGCTCGCTCGAAGACGCGGCCGCCTACTGCGCCCTCTTCCGCACGCGCGACTTCCCCGCCGGCCCCGCGCCCGCCGACCTCGCCCGGCTGCTCGACGAGACGGGCGACGAGCGCTTCCCGTACTACCTGCCCGTGCGCCGCCGCCTCGCCCTCGTCGCCCTCGACCTGGGCGCCGAGCGCGTCGAGCCCTCCCGCGCCGCGCTCACGGCGTGAGGCGGGCGCTCCGCCAGGCGAGCGTCATCGGCGCAGCTGGACGGCGAAGGCCGTTTGCAGCAGGCCGATGACGAGGTAGCCCGCCGCCAGGGCGTTGCGGAAGAGCAGCAGCTCGGCCGCGCACCATACGACGAGGAACGCCCCGGCAACGAACCCGGCAGCCGCCACTGCGCGGGGCGGGCGGCCCAAGCACGCGAGCGCTGCCGCCGCCGCGTTCGCAACGCCGTTCGCCAGCATCGGAGCCAGCCTCGACCAGGACATCCCGTCCGTGGGCCCGAGCAGCATGAGCACGCTGGCCGCGAGCGCGCACGCCGCGCCCACGGCGCAGATGGCCACGAGGACGCGGTACGTCCCCCTGTCGCACACGCACTCCGACGCCCCGCGCGCCCTCGCTCCCGTTCCCGCTTCCATCCGCATAGCCGCCGCCTTCCTCGCATCGTTTTCCCGCAGGATACCGATGCCGGGGCGGTTGCGCCAGAAGCCAGGGGTTGCGTTTCCCCCGCAACCGGAACGCGCGCCCGCAACCGGGCCGCGCGGCGGGGCGCATAGGCCGAGCGATTCCCGAGCCCCGGCCGCGGAGCCCCATCGCTCGACCGGGACGCGATCCTGCGAGGGCACGCGAATCGCCGAGTTCCAAGCAATTTTGTCGTTTTGCGAACGTTCACGGTGCAAAATGCGGGAACGCCCGAACAGGCAGCTGCAAAACCGCAGGTCGGACGATCGCCGTCCGAACATGCAGGTCGATCGGACACGTTTTCCCACTCCAAACGTTCGCAAAACGACAAAATTGCTTGGGAACGACGGTTTCCCGCGCCGCGTCCTCGGCAACGACGACGCGCGCCCGCAACCGGGCCGCGCGGCGGGGCGCCCGGCCCTAGCGGCCCGGAAGGTCGAGCGCCCCGTAGAGCCCGCGCGGGACGCAGTCGAGCCAGAAGGCGACGTACTCGTCCACGCCGCCGAAGTCGTTGGGCTTGATCCAGTAGCGGATGAGCTCGGGAACGAGGTTGGAGTACACGGCGGCCTCGAGGCGCAGCGCCGGCGTGAGCCCCCTCCCGTCGCGCCGCTCGAGCGTCTCCTCGATCGCCGCGACCCTGCGCGCGTTCAGCGGCCAGTAGTAGCTTCCCCGCTTCTGCACGAGGTCCTCGTAGTCGGCCAGGAAGAACGCACGCTCCTGCTCCACCAGCTCGAGGCAGGCCTTGACGCCCTCCCGCCAGCCGAGGTCCCGCCCGATCCGATACAGAGACACCGAGAAGCAGAAGTCGAGGTACCAGTACATGATGTCGTACTTCGAGTCGAACAGCGTGTAGAACTTCTTGCGGGAGATACCGCACGCCGCGCAGACGGCGCTCACCGTCATGCTGTCGAGCGGCCGGTCAACCGCGTGCAAAACCGCGATCTTGTCCTGGAAATCGGCCGGCACGTCGGCCAACGGTATCTGCATGGGCGTCCCCTCCCCGATCTCGGCCGCACCCCTCGGCCTTCGCCGCCCATTTTGCAGAACGGGGCGGCCCCGTGTCAAGGCGTCAAGGGAACAAACGGCCCGATCTGTTTCCGCGGCGACCCCTCCTCCGCGTCCCCGTTCCTTGGCGGGCCCCGCCGCCCACCCTACCATGGAGCCGTCGACATTCGCCAACGCAAGGAGGGAAAACATGAGCACGACGAACCGAGAAGACCGCACGCCAACCGGCCGCGCCCTGTCGAGGCGCAGCTTCCTGAAGGGGCTGGGCATCGTCGGGGCCGCCGGCGCGGCGAGCGCCGCGCTGCCCGGATGCGCCGCCAGCCCGTCGTCCAAGGCGGACGCGGAGAAGGCGGCCGCCCCGACGGACGCCGCGACCCAGCGCCTGCTCGAGCGCGGCGTGGCCGGGGCGTCGCTGCCCGACGCGGCCCCCATCGCGCCGGTCGAGCCACCCGAGACGTGGGACGAGGAGGCCGACGTCATCGTCGTGGGCATGAGCGGCGGCGGGCTCGTGGCGGCCGGGTACCTCGCCGAGCAGGGGCTCAAGGTCATCGGCATCGAGAAGCAGTCGTCCGTGGGCGGGTCGTGCCGCCACGCCTGCTCGTTCGTCAACCCGTTCGGCGGCGCGAAATCGCAGCTGGAAGCCGGGTTCGAGGGCATCTGCAAGGGGGACAAGAAGGCCGGGATGCGCCGCTACCAGTCCGATTGCGGCTACTCGGTGGACGACTCCCTCATGAGCACGATGTTCGATTACGGCGGGGAGGCGTGCGACTGGGTGGTGGAGCAGCCGGGCATGAACCTCGTGTGCCTGGGGAACCGCTGGCACGACAAGGACGTCGTCGAGGGCAAGCAGAACCGCGTCCTCGGCTTCACCAACCCCATCGACACGCTGGAGAAGAACGCGCGGGCCGCGGGAGCCGTCATCGAGCTGAACACCGCCGCCGAGACGCTCGTGCTCGACGACGGCCGCGTCGTGGGGCTGCGCGTGTCGGGCCAGGAGGGCACGAAGCACCTGAAGGCCTCGAAGGGCGTGATCTTCTTGGCCGGCGGCATCGGCATGAACAAGGACCTCATCAAGGCGTACCTGCCGAGCGCCGCCGAGGGCGCGGTGCAGGGCGGCCCCATGCCCTACCACACCGGCGAGACGTTCCGCATGGGCCTCGGCGCGGGCGCCGACTTCTCCGGCTACGACTCCTGGTGCTGCTGGGAGTCAGGCATCGACGAGAGCATCGCGGGCGGCGACGGCCAGTTCTGGCACTACTTCTGGCACGGCGAGCGCCAGCTGTTCCACAACCCGTGGCTCATCATCGACCGAACCGGCACGCGCCAGCCCTACTACGCGCTCACCCGCGAGGAGTACGCGCCGCTCAACCCCGGCGGCGGCATGGGCGACCTCACCAACTCCACCCGATGGATGTCCGCCGTGGGGCACCACGTGTACAACATCTGCGATTCGAAGTTCCCCGAGGAGATCTTCAAGAAGAACACCACGCCGGAGGCGACGCACGACAAGTGCCGCATCCCCCTCACCGACCCGAGCGTGCTCGTGGACAACGCCGGCCTCGTCTCGGCCGACTGGCTCTCCGAGGTGGACGACGCCGTCGCGCGCGGCGCCGTGAAGAAGGCCGACACCCTCGACGAGCTCGCCGAGATGCTGCTGCTCGACCCCGACGTCGTCAAGGGCGCCGTGGAACGCTACAACGAGCTGTGCGCGAAGGGCGAGGACGACGAGTTGGCGTTCCCCTACGACCCGTCGTGGCTGAGCCCCCTCGACACGCCGCCGTACTACGCCGCCATCATCGGCGGGCAGATCGGCAAGACGCTCTGCGGCCTGCGCGTCAACGGCGACTTCCAGGTGATCGACGAGAAGGGCGCGGCCATCCCGGGGCTGTACGCCGGGTACTCCACGGCGGGCGGCTTCATCGGCGACGGCACCGCCGGCGGATTCTGGAACGGCACCATGTACGGCGGCGTGGGCAGCTCGCTGGTCACCGGCTACATCGCCGCCAAGAAGCTCGCCGAGCTGGAGTAGCGCCGCGGGCGATCGGGGCGGGCGCGACGCGCGCCCCGATCGCCGCGCCCGCCCCTCGCGGCGAGGCGGCGCTTACGCGTTGCGCCGCCTCGCCGCCGCGAGGGCCGCCGCTCCCGCGGCGAGGCCGAGCAGGGCCGCCGGCGCCGCGGGAACCCCGTCGCCGGTGGCGGCGAGCGCGGCAGGGGCCGCGGGCTTCGCGGGCAGCGGCGCGGGCTGCTGCGGCTCGGGATCGGGCTGCGGCAGCGGCGCGGGCTTCTCGGCTTCCGCGACGGCCTTTTCGAAGTCCGCGAGTGTGGCGACGCTGACCGGAGACACGAACGCATCGCTGCGATACGCGTCCGGCACGGCCGCGTAGAGCGCCTGCGCCGCATCGAGCGCCGTGCGGGCGCCCGCATCGGTGGCCTTCGGCAGCGCGGCCACGGCGGCCTCGAACGCGTCGATGGCGGCCAGGGCGGCGGTCCGCTCCTCGAGCGTCGCCCGCTCCCCCTCGCTCAGCAGGTGCAGCTGGTTCGCCAGCCGGGGGTCGACCGCGAGGCGGGCGCGCAGCTCGTCGGCGGCGCGCAGGTCGACGGCGTCCTGCGGCGCTGCGCCCAGCGCCGCGCGCAGGTCGGCCAGCAGCGCGACCGCCGGGTCGTCGGCCGACGCCAGCTTGAGGGCGGAGCCGTCGAACACGGCCCCGGCGGCGTCCTCGCGCCCGACGAGCGGAAAGAGGTTCGCGTTGGAGGCGTCGAGCCCCGAGACGAAGGCCTCGCCGACGGCCATCGACTCAGACGTCTGCGTCGCGATCGGCTCGCCGCGATAAGGCGCAGGGGCCGACGCGCCGTCGTTGGCCGTCACCGAGGCGCCCGAAGCGCAGAGCAGCCCGCACGAACCGCTTCCATCCGCAAGCTTTCCGGAAAGCGTCGGAGAACCTGAGAGGTTGAGACGCGCCCCCGACTCGACACGCACGGCTTGCGCCGCCTGAGCAGTCAGCGTGCCGCCGCTGATCGACGCACGCAGGTTGCCTTGTCGCCCATCGAGGTACAATGCACCGGCCGATCCGGCCGACGCCGTGACGGAGCCGCCGGACATGCTCACCGTGCCGTCCCATGCACCAATCGTCAAATCACCCGACGACGTAACGGAGCCGCCCGTCATCGTCAACGAACACGAGTAATCCACCTGCACCGCCCAGCTTGCGCCCGAGTCTATCGCGCCGCCCTCGATCGACAGCGCAGCCGCATCGCTGCCGTCGGGCGTATACCCCAGCATGAAGAGCGCGTACCCCTTTCCCGGCCCGTTCACCAGCGCGCCCCCGGAACCGGAATCCTTCACGGTCATACGAGCCGTATCGCTCAATATGAAGGTGACCGGCCGCTCCGCCGTGGCCGTATGCCCGTTCAAGTCCAACGTGACCGATGCGGCCTCGTCGAATATGAATGCGCCGACGTTGCTGCCGAAACGATCCATGCCTTTGAAACGCGTGTCTTCGAGCAAGGTGATCGTGCACGCGTCCTCCTGCCATGTCTCCGCCTCCCGCAGGCAGTAGTCGAGCGTGCCGACGACAGACGTTCCGTTGCCGAAATCAGCTCTCGCCGCCGGCTCATCGGACAAGGTAGCGATGCCGTAATCGGCCGCGGCCTCCCGAGACGCGTCCCCCGGCGCCACCCGCTCCGCAGCGAGCGCGCCGTCTCCCGCATCCGCCCACGCCGCCTGCGCGCCCGCCAGGGTCAGCGCAGCCGCCATGGCCGCCGCCAGCGCCAACCGGCGCGCGCGGCGCCCCTCCACCGTTCCGACCGTCACCATACGCGTTCGCTCCTCGTCTCGTCCGAACTCCCACCCCCGCCCGAAAAGGAAAGCACCTGCGCAGGCCCGACGGCCCCTCGTGCAGATGCTTCGTTTCGGTGGCGGGGATATTCGATTCAGCCCAGTGTAGCGAAGCGGCCTTTCCCCGTCTCCCGTTTCGCGGAACCGGGCGGCTGCGCGTCGAAACCGGCACCGCGACGAGGCCCGCCGGAGCGCAGGCCGCCTCGGACGGCGCTCCCTCGGACGGCGCTCCTTCGGACGATGCGCCCTCGAACGGCACGCCTTCCGCCTCCCCGCACGCAGAAGGGCCCGCAGCGCGTGCTGCGGGCCCTTCGATCATGCACGTGAGAAGCAGGCGGCTACTTGTCGCGACCGGCGTCCATCTTCTCGGCCAGGGCGGCCTGGCCGGCGGCCAGACGGGCCAGCGGCACGCGGTACGGGGAGCAGCTGACGTAATCGAGGCCGATCGTGTGGAACATCTTCACGGAGTCGGGGTCGCCGCCGTGCTCGCCGCAGACGCCGCAGACGAGGTCGGGGTTGCCCTTGTGGCCCAGCTCGACGCCCATCTCCACGAGCTTCGCCACGCCGGGATCGATGGTGGCGAAGGGGTTGTAGGGCAGCAGGCGCTCGGCCAGGTACTGCGGGACGAACTCGGCCTCCACGTCGTCGCGGCTGAAGCCGAACGTCGTCTGGGTCAGGTCGTTCGTGCCGAAGCTGAAGAAGTCGGCCACCGAGCCGATCTCGTCGGCCGTGACGGCCGCGCGCGGCAGCTCGATCATCGTGCCCACGGGGATGTCGAGCTCGACGCCCTGCTCGGCGGCGACCTCGGCGATGGTGTCCTCGGCAACCTTGCGCAGCTTCTCGAGCTCGGCCACCACGGACACGAGCGGGATCATGACCTCGGGCTTCGGATCGAGGCCCTCCTTCTTGAGCTCGGCGCAGGCCGTCGCGATGGCGCGCACCTGCATCACCGGCAGGATGGGGTACACGATGCCGAGGCGGCAGCCGCGCAGGCCCAGCATCGGGTTCGACTCGCTCATGCCGTCGATCTGCTCCATGAGCATGCGCTTCTCGGCGATGAGGGCCTTGTCGCCGCCCGTGGCCTCCAGCTTGGCGATCTCCACGTCGAGGGCGCGGGGGCTCTCGAGGAACTCGTGCAGCGGCGGGTCGAGCAGGCGCACGATGACCGGCAGGCCGTCCATGGCGCGGAACATGCCGAGGAAGTCGCCCGTCTGGGCCTCAAGCAGCTCGTTCACGGCCTTCTCGCGCACGGCCGGGTCCTCGTTGAGGATGAAGGTCTGGATGATCTGCTTGCGGTCGCCCAGGAACATGTGCTCAGTGCGGCACAGGCCGATGCCCTCGGCGCCGAAGCCGCGGGACAGCTCGGCGTCCTCGGGGTTGTCGGCGTTGGCGCGCACGCCCAGCTTGCGGAACTCGTCGGCCCACTCGAGGATGGTGTCGAGGTCGCCCGTCATCTCGGGCAGCACGAGCTCGACCGCGCCCAGCACCACGGAGCCGGTGGTGCCGTCGATGGAGATCATGTCCCCTTCCTTGATGACGATGTCGGTGCCCACGACGCTGGCCTGCTTCTTCTCAGCGTCGATGCGCAGCGCCTCGACGCCGCAGACGCACGGGGCGCCCATGCCGCGGGCGATGACGGCCGCGTGCGACGTCTTGCCGCCGTGCGAGGTGAGGATGCCCTCGGCGGCGATCATGCCGGCGAGGTCGTCGGGGTTCGTCTCCCAGCGCACGAGCACGCACTTGCGGCCCGCTTCGGCCACATCGACGGCGTCGGCGGCGGAGAACACGGCCTCGCCCACGGCGGCGCCGGGGGACGCGTTCAGGCCCTTGGCCACCACGTCGTAGGAGGCGTTCTTGTCGAACTGCGGGTGCAGCAGCTGGTCGAGCTGCTCGGGGTCGACGCGCATGACGGCCTCCTCCTTCGAGATGAGGCCCTCCTTCTCCATCTCGATGGCGATGTGCAGCGCGGCGGCCGCGGTGCGCTTGCCCACGCGGGTCTGCAGCATCCACAGCTTGCCCTGCTCGATGGTGAACTCGATGTCGCACATGTCGCGGAAGTGGTTCTCGAGGGTGACGAACACCTCTTCGAGCTCGCGACCGGCCTCCTCGAGGCCCTCGACGTTCTTGAGGTCGGCGATGGGGCTCGTGTTGCGGATGCCGGCCACGACGTCCTCGCCCTGGGCGTTCACCAGGTAGTCGCCGTAGAACTCCTTCTCGCCGTTGGCGGGGTTGCGCGTGAACGCGACGCCGGTGGCCGACGTGTTGCCCTTGTTGCCGAACACCATGGACTGCACGTTGACGGCGGTGCCCAGGTCGTCGGCGATCTTGTTCTGCTTGCGGTACAGCGTGGCGCGCGGGTTGTTCCAGCTGCCGAACACGGCTTCGATGGCCAGCTGCAGCTGCACGCTCGGGTCCTGCGGGAACTGCACGGTGCCGTCCACCACGAGGCTCGGGTACGCCTCGGCGTCGACGTTCTCGGCGAAGATCTGCTTGAACTCGCTCACGAGCTCCTGCAGGTCCTCGGCGGTGAGGTCGGTGTCGGACGCGACGCCGCGAGCGTGCTTCATGGCCGTGATGGCGTTCTCGAACAGGTCGCCGTCGAGGTTCATCACCACGTTGGAGAACATCTGGATGAAGCGGCGGTAGGAGTCCCAGGCGAAGCGCGGGTTCTCGGTCTGCTTGATGAGGCCGTTGATGGACTGGTCGTTGAGGCCGAGGTTCAGCACGGTGTCCATCATGCCCGGCATGGACATGGGGGCGCCGGAGCGGACGGACACGAGCAGTGGGTCCTCCGCGTCGCCGATCTTCTTGCCGATGCGGGCCTCGAGATCGTCGCGGTACTCCTGGATGGTGTCGAGCGCGCCCTCGGGCCACGTGTTGTCCGCATTGGCGTACTCCATGCAGGTCTGGCACGTGATGGTGAATCCGGGAGGCACCGGCAGCCCGATGTTGGCCATCTCGGCGAGGTTCGCGCCCTTGCCGCCGAGGATCGCCTTCATGTTCGTGTTGCCCTCAGTTACGTTGTTGCCCTGCGCGTCTTTGCCGAACGCATACACTCGCTTGACTTCTTCAGTCACCTTTTTCTCCTTAACCCGACGTACCGACTTTACAAAACTTGGGAACCTTGGTCTCAGGCTGAGCCTATCATATCAGCTGATGGAGGATGAGCCCGCTCATAGTAGCGCAAAATTTCCTGCGCCGTTTCCTCAACGGCACGATTTTCGGTGTGAATGACAATACAGCCCAGTTTGCGCATGAGCGCGCGGGCGTCCTCGAGATCCTGGTACACGTACTCGGGGTCGGCGTAGCGCGACGCGACGGCGCTCGCCCGCCCCAGGCGGCGCTGGCGGATGCCGATGAGCACCTCGGGCGTCGTCATCAACCCGAACAGCCGCGTGCGGTCGATCTGGGCGAGCTCGGCGGGCGGCTCGGTGGTGGGATCGAGCGGGATGTTCGCCACCTTGTAGCCCTGCTGCGACAGGTAGATGGACGTGGGCGTCTTCGACGAGCGCGACACGCCCAGCAGCACGATGTCGGCCTGGTGCAGCTCCTGCGGGTTGCGGCCGTCGTCGTGGGCGATGGTGAACTCGATGGCCTCGATGCGGCGGAAGTAGTACTGGTCGGCCACGTGGAGGCCGCCCGGCTTCGTGGAGGGCTCGCGGCCCGTCATGCGCGCGATGGCGCCGATGGCGTCGGTGACGAGGTCGACGGCCACGATGTCGGCGCGGCCGGCGGCGTAGTCGGCGAACTGCTGCGACAGGGCGCGGTCCACGAGCGTGTAGAACACGAGCATGCGCCCGTCGCCGGTGTTGCGCTTGTGCACGGCGCTGTGCTCGTCGATGAACTCTTTGATCTCCTCGAAGGTGCGCACCTTCGGCAGCACCTCGATGACGGGGTTCGTGACGCCGAACTGGGCGGCGGCCGCGCGGGCCACCGCCTGGGCCGTCAGGCCCACCGAGTCGCTGATCACGTGGATCGTGGGCAACTCGGTGGAGCTTCCGTAGGCGATGAATTCGTCCATGGCTACTTGGCGCCCTTGGCCATCTTGCCGAAGTCCGCCACGTGGGCGAACACGGCGACGAAACGGTTGAGCAGGCGCAGGCGGTTCTCGCGCAGGGCCCGGTCCTCGTCCATGATGAGCACGTCCTCGAAGAACGCGTCGATGGGCGCGCGCAGGGCGGCGAGCGCCGCGAGGGCGGCCGCGTAGTCGTCGGAGGCGAGGGCGCCCTCCACGCGCGCCGCCGCCTCGTCGGTGGCGGCGAGCAGCGCGCGCTCGGCGTCGGCCGCCAGCGCCTCGTCCACCTCGACGCCCAGGGCGGCGTCGCGCAGGTTGTTCGCGCGGGCGTAGGCCGTGGCCAGGTCGGCGAACGTGTCGGGGTCGTCCACGCGGGCGGCCTCGAGGGCGCGGGTGCGGGCGATGATCTGCGCCGGCTCCTCCACGCCCGTGGCCAGCACGGCCTCCACGGCGTCGGGGGCGCAGCCGCCGTCGCGCAGCATGACCTTCGTGCGCGTCACGAAGAAGTCGGCCACCTCGGCGCGGATCGCGTCGCGGTCGTAATCGATTCGCACGTTCTCGTAGGTGCCGAGCGCCGCGTCGATCGCCGCGGCCAGCGACACGGGCAGGCCCGCTTCCAGCATGGCCACGATGCCGATGGCGCTGCGGCGCAGGGCGAACGGGTCGGACGAGCCGGTGGGGCCCTGGCCCGCGGCGAACAGGCCGCAGATGGTGTCCAGCTTGTCGGCCATGGCCACGATCCGGCCCACGTCGGACGCGGGCGGCTCGTCGCCGGAGAAGCGCGGGCGGTAGTGGTCGGCGATAGCGCGCGCCACCTGGTCGTTCTCGCCGCAGGCGGCAGCGTAGTAGGAACCCATGACGCCCTGGACGCTCGTGAACTCCACGACGGCGTTCGTCACGAGGTCGGCCTTCGCCAGGTACGCGGCGCGCTCGGCGTCGGCGGCGTCGGCGGCGTCCAGCCGCGCGTCGGCGGCCAGGTGCTTCGCCAGCGCCACGATGCGGTCGGCCTTCGCCCTCATCGTGCCGAGGGCCTCCTGGAACACCACCTCGTCCAAGCGCTCGACGTACGTCTCCAGCGGGTGCTTGAGGTCCTCCTCGTAGAAGAACTTCGCGTCGGACAGGCGGGCGCGCACCACGCGCTCGTTGCCGTCGATGATGGTGTCGGCGTGCGCCGGGTCGCCGTTGGTCACGACGATGAAGTTGTTGGTGAGCGCGCCCGCCTCGTCGTACAGCGGGAAGTAGCGCTGGTGCATGAGCATGGCGTCGACGATGATCTCCTCGGGGACGCGCAGGAACTCCTCGTCGAAGGCGCCCACGAGCACGGTGGGCTGCTCGCAGAGGTTCGTGACCTCCAGCAGCGTCTTCTCGGGCAGCTCGGCGCGCGCGCCCGTCCGCCGCTCGGCCTCGGCCACGCCGGCGCGGATGACGGCCTCGCGGGCCCGCTCGCTCGTCACCACGTGCGCGGCCTCCACGACGCCCAGCAGATCGGCGGCCGTAGGCACCTCGTGGGGGCCGGGGGCCAGGAAGCGGTGGCCGCGCGTGAGGTTGCCGGCCTCGAGGCCCGCGAACCGCACGGGGATCACGCGCTCGTCCAGCAGCGCCACGAGCCAGCGCACCGGGCGCGAGAAGTACTCGCTCGTGGTGCCCCAGCGGCACGACTTCGGCCACGAGATGCCGGTGATCACGCCTTCCAGCACGCCGGGCAGCAGCTCGGCCACGTCGCGCGCGGCGATGCTGCGGGTGGCGAACACGTACTCCACGCCACCTTCCTCGCGGCGCTCGAGCGCGTCGACCTCGACGCCCTTGCCGCGCGCGAAGCCGAGGGCGGCCTTCGTCGGGTTGCCGTCCGCGTCGAACGCGATCTTGGCGGAGGGGCCGCGGAACACCTCTTCGAGGGCCGCGGTCTCGTCGGCCACGTCGGCCACGAGCGCGATGAGGCGCCGCGGCGTGGTGTAGACCTCCACGGCGCCGTGCGGGATGCGCACCTGGTCGAGCGCCTCGCACACGAGCTTCTCCAGCTGCTGGGTTGCGCGGTGCAGGTCGAACGCCGGGATCTCCTCGGTGCCGATCTCGAACGCGAGCGTATGCAGGCTACTCACGGCCGGCCTCCTTCCCCGCTTCGGACTTCGGCGCTTGCGCGCCGTCCTCCGCCGCGGCGTTCTCCTCGGCGGGCTTGATGCCCACCACGTGCTCCATGTACGAGGCGCACACCGCCTTGGCGATGGTGCGCACGCGCAGGATGTAGGCCATGCGCTCGGTGGCGGAGATCACGCCGCGCGCGTCGAGCAGGTTGAAGGCGTGGCAGCACTTGAGCACGCTGTCGTAGGCCGGTAGCGGCAGGTTGGCCTCCAGCGTGCGCAGGCACTCGGCTTCGCGGTCGTTGAACTCCTGGAACAGGAAGTCGGTGTCGGCCACCTCGAAGTTGTAGCGCGAGTACTGGCGCTCGTTCTCGAGGTACACGTCGCCGTAGGTGAAGTTCACGCCGTCGGCGCCGCGGCTCCACACGATGTCGAACATGCTGTCGACGCCCTGGATGTACATCGTCAGGCGCTCGAGGCCGTAGGCGATCTCCACGGGCACGGGGTTGCACTCGAAGCCGCCCACCTGCTGGAAGTAGGTGAACTGCGTCACCTCCATGCCGTCGATCCACACCTCCCAGCCGAGGCCCCACGCGCCGAGCGTCGGGCTCTCCCAGTCGTCCTCGACGAAGCGCACGTCGTGCGCGTCCACGTCGATGCCGATGGCGCGCAGGGATCCCAGGTACAGCTCCTGGATGTTGTCGGGCGAGGGCTTCATGAGCACCTGGAACTGGAAGTAGTGCTGGGTGCGGTTCGGGTTCTCGCCGTAGCGGCCGTCCGTCGGGCGGCGGCTGCCCTGCACGTAGCAGGTGCGCCACGTGTCGGGGCCCAGCGAGCGCAGCGTGGTGGCCGGGGCGTTCGTGCCGGCGCCCACCTCGTTGTCGTAGGGCTGCAGCACGACGCACCCCTGGTCCCCCCAGTAGCGCTGGAGGTTCATGATGACGTCCTGGAACGTCGGCGGGAGCTGGCTTGCGGCCCCCTGCTCCGCGGCGGCGGATGCATGTTCGGTTGACATGGTTCTCCTTGTCTCGATCAAACCCGTACCCCTCGACCGAATGAGCTAGTCGAGCAGGCTGAAATCGTTGAGCGGCCAGTACACGAGCGCCCCCCTGCCCGTCACCGAGGAGACGGGTATGGCGCCGAAGAATCGAGAGTCTTGGGAGTTCGTGCGGTTGTCGCCCATCATCCACAGGTACCCCTCGGGCACCGTGTAGGGGTAGGTGACGTCGCTGGCCAGCGTGTAGCTGGGCTTCCCGTCGGTGTAGGGCTCGGACAGCGCCACGCCGTCCACGTACACGAGGCCGTCCTCGTCGTTGATGTCCACCGTCTGCCCGCCCACGGCGATGCAGCGCTTGATGAGCACGCGGCCGGGGATCTCGGGGTCCTGGAACGTGACGATGTCGCCCGGCTCGGGGTCGCGGAAGTAGTAGCTCACCTTCTCGGAGAACACCATGTCCCCCACCATGATGGTCTCCTCCATGGAGCCCGAGGGTATCTCGTAGGCCTGGAACACGTACGTGCGCAGCACCCACGACAGCCCGAATACGAAGGCCACCATGACCAGCAGGCTGACGAAGGTTCTGAGTATGCCCGGGCTCTGGCGGTCGGCGTGCTGTCCGGAATCCATGAAGTCTGTCTATCCTTTCGAAGCGGGCGCGCGGCGCCCGAATGAGATCACGAGCGTATATGATAGCGCGTCTGCACAACGCGTTCGGCGCGTTCGACAAAGTTTGCAGAAATTCCCGATCATCGGGCGAAAGACGAAAACCGCCGGCGCATCGCAGGCGTCGGCGGTTTCCAGCATCGGCTCGGGAGGGCTCGGGCGGCGCCGCGCGGCGCTCGCCCGCTCAGCGTCGCGCGGGGAAGCTGATCGCGCGGGCCGGGCAGTTGACCGCGCAGTCGCGGCACTTCGAGCAATCGTGCAGGCCCTCCTCGAAATGGGGGTCCAGGCCCTCAGGGCACAGATCGGCGCAGACCGTGCAGTCGACGCCCTTGCCGCGCAGGCACTTCCCCCCGTCCACCTTCGGGCGGAACAGGCGGTTGGGCCTGCTGAGCAGCGAGACCAAGGCCCCCAAGGGGCAGAACCGGGAGCACCACTTCCGCAGCACGGTCAGCTCGAGGACGAGGAGCAAGGGGAACGCCACGACGCCCCACGACAGCGTTTGGATGCCGAACAGCTGCACGAGCGCGATGATGCTGGCGAACGTCAGGCCGATGGGGCACACGAGGCAGAACACCGGGAACCCGAACACGGCGGCGCTCAGCAGCGTGCCGCCCAGCACGATATGACGCGAGTCGAGCGCGGCGCGGGGCTCCTTCGAGCAGCTTGCGCACGCGCCGCAGCTCCGGGCGCGGCGCGGGGCGGGCCGCACCACCCCGAGCCCCACCGCCTCGCTGCCGTCCTCCCGCCTCGTCTTCGTCGACGCGATGCGCGGGACGTTGCGCACGACGGCGTCGAAGCAGGAGCGGATGCTCGGCACCGGGCACACCCACGAGCAGAAGAACTTGCCCAGCACGATCGCCGCCACGACGACGATGAGCAGGAACGCGAGCGCCTGCGGGATGAGCAGCTTCGCCGCCACCATCGATTCCAACGCCCCGAGCGGGCAGATCGAGGCGATGGACTCCCAGCCGAACGACGAGAGCGCGCCCGTGCCGCCCACGTTGAGCACGATGGCCGCGCAGGCGGCCAGGAAGACGGCCCCCACCGCCACGCGGCGCGCGAGGGGCTTCTTCACCGGGCGCTCGTGCAGCGCGTCGTCCGCCGGCGCGGCCTCGGGCGCCGCGGCCGGCACGGCGGCATCCGGCGCCCGCTCCAAGCCGAACGCCGCCTCTTCCGGATCGGCCGCGATGCCGTTCGCATCGACCATGATCGACCCCCTTCCTCGCGGCGTCACGCCTCTGCGTCCGCCGCGCGTCGTACGATATTGATGCCGCGCGGAAGCGCGCCGGTCTGCCGGTAGTAGGCCAGCGAGCTCGCATAGGACGCCTCGCCCGCCTCGGCCCGCTCCTGCAGCGTGGCCACGCCCACGAGCTGGCGGTACGACGCGCTCGGGCACACGGCCTCGCACTTGCCGCAGCCGTTGCACTTCTCGGCCAGCACCTCGGGACGCTGCTCGTCGTTCATGACGACGGCCTCGTAGGGACAGGCGTCCACGCACAGGCGGCATCCCGTGGGCGTCTGTCCCAGCTGCGGGAAGTTGATGCAGTACACCGGGTCGATCACCGCCTCGCCGATGCGCTCCCGCCTCTCGTCGAAGGCCTGCAGCGCGCCGGTCGGACAGTTCGCGATGCACCGCTTGGTCTGCCCGCCCACGTGCTCCGGGTCGCAGAAGTTGCAGTACCCGACGTCCGCCTCGTGGTACTCCGTCGTTCCCAGCGTGCGCTCGAGGGCGTGGTTGCGGAAGTTGAGCCGGGGCGTGCGCACGTTCAGCAGCCCGTCCTCCACGCCCGTGCTCTCGATGGCGCGCATCGGACAGGCCTGCCGGCAGCGGTCGCAGCGGATGCAGGCGCTCAGCAGGCGGTCTTCGTCCTGCCCGCCGGGAGGCCGCAGGAACCGCCGCTCGGTGGCCCACGCGTAGCGCCCCGCGCCGCCCAGCCCCAGCAGCGCCGCCGCGGCCACGCCGCCCGCGATGAGCGAGCGGCGCGAGATCACCGGGCCGTTCATGCTCACCGCACCTCGGCCTCGAGGTCCTGCAACGTGCGCAGGTCGAGCTCGAGGTAGCCCTGCGTGATCTTCAGCACCCCGCGGTAGAACCTCGTCTGCAGCATGGCCAGGGCCAGCTCCATGAACTGCGGGAACCACGTGAGGATGTGCTCCTCGATGAAGCGCCGGGAACGGTCGAGCTTCCGCAGGGCCTCGTCGGGCTCGCCCGCCCGCAGATGGCGCGCCGCCTCCTCGGAGAGCACCGCCAGAAACTCCAGCTCGAAGGACAGATGGCTCTCCGGCATGCCGCTGTTGTCGGCGAGGCGCAGGCACTGCTCCCCGTAGACGCGGCTCACCTCGTTGCGCGGCGCGCCGTAGGTGAGCCCCGCATCGTCCAGGAACACCGAGGCGTTCGGCACGCAGTAGCGCCCCTTGTAGGCTTCGGCGCCGCCGAACGTGCCCGTCCATTCGGTGGCCAGGATGCGCCGCGTGCCCGTGTGCCGCTTGCGCAGGACGCGGCGGATGTCGTCGAACCCCTCGTCGAGCAGGGTCTCCCCCACCGCGTAGCGGCCGTAGTCCTCCTCGGCCATGCGGTCGATCTGCTCCTGCGCGAGCGGCTTGAAGTACAAGCCCGCCAGCATCAGGTAGAACCCGGATCGGCTTTCCAGCACGTCGCACATCTCTTCGAGCAGCTCGCTTTCGAGCGTTTTCTCAGCTTGCATACCGCATCGTCCTTCCTATGCCCGAGCCGCGCTCGTCGCGTCGGCTGCCACCTTGAGGCCGGCTTCGGTCGCCTGCCAGCCGCCGTCGTAGAACAGCGCCCCGGCGCGCTCCAGCTTGTCCACGAACACCGAGGGCTGCACGCCCCCGTCTCCCGCCTCGCGGCTGAGCCCGGCCACGGCTTGCCCGCGCAAGAACGCATCGACGTCCGCGAACGAGTGCTTGTCCCGCAAAAAGCCCACGATGGAAAGGTAGGCGTCGCGACGCGCGGGCGCGTCGTCGAGCAGCGCGCGGAAGCGCCGCTCGGGGTCGAGCCGCTCGGCGGCCTCCTTGCCCACCGCGGTGATCCGATAGGCGAAGCCCTCCACCAGATCGTCCACCTCGTTCTCGGTGAGGCCCGCCTTGTCCGCTTCGAGCACGGGGTTGCCGGCCTCGTCGAGCTCGAAGAGCTCGAGGCCGTGATGGTTCGCCAGCTCGGTGATCAGCGCGAACTGATCGCGCGTAGCCGCCTTGAACGCCGGCCACGAGGCGATGCGCTCCTCCAGCTCGGACAAGCCCACGCGCTCGGCGCAGCTGACGAGGATCTGGTAGTCGAGCTCGCGGATGAGCGGTTCGAACTGCATGAACCTCACCAGCCGCTCCACCTTCTCCTCGAAGGTCAAGTCCGGCTCGGCCTTCTTCTCGGCGATGTCTTTGTTCGCGGGTTCGTCCGCGTGGGTCTTGTCCGACATGGGATTGCCTTTCTCGAATCAGAACAGGTACAGGCCGCGGTTGACCGTCGCTTCCCAGATGAAGTTGAGCTGGTAGGCGGCAACCGCCCACATGAGCAAGCGCACGCACAGCGCGCCGCCGACCCCCGCGAGCACGCCGGCGACGGCGAGCGGCAGGGTGGGCGCCTTGAAGGCGAACCATGCGGCCGCGCCTGCCGTGGCCAGCGCGAACGCCAGCGACAGCACGGCGAACAGCACGGCGTCGCCCTCGAGCAGCCCCGCGCCGCCCAGGCCGGCCGCGTAGGCGGCGTCCGCCACGACGGCCAGCACGGCCAGGCCGCACGCCGCCTTGCCGACCAGGCGCAAGCCCGCCTCGTTCTCGGCCTTGCCCGAGGCGATCGCCGCGTAGGCGAGCGCGCCGAGGGCGAGCGAGGTGAACAGGTAGCAGAACGCGAGCGCGATCTGATGCCAGCCCGGCTGCGCGGCCACCTCGAAGTACGCGTAGCCCTGCAAGAACGAGGCCACGACGCCGATGAGGATGGAGCACGCCGCCAGCACCTTCTCGGCCGCCTTGTTCTCCATCGACGCGACCAGCAAGAACACGAGGGCGGCCACGCCGCCGAACGCCAGGCCCAGAAGCTCCAGGGCGATGCCCGAGAACGAGAGCAGGTTCGCGATGGCGCCCATGAAGCGCTCGGGGTGCGCGAGGTGGAAGACGCTCATCAGGCCGCCCACGCCCAGCAGCGCGATCGCGCCGATCAGGGCGATCTGCTTGGTCTTCTTGCCCGGCTCTGCGGCCAGCTGCGCGAGGCCGGCGGTGGCCAGCAGGCCGAATCCCGCGCCGGCGATCAACGTGAACAGCACCAAGGGCCATTGGATTCCGATTTCCATGATGGTCTACAGCTCCTTCCATTGCGCGACGGACGGGGACAGGATGTAGCGGCACGTGGGATGCGCGCCCGACGGGTCCGCTAGGGCGTGGACGTTCTCCGAGCCCTCGCCGCCGGCCGCTGCGAGCGCCTTCGACGCCGCGGAATCCGGGTCGTCCAAGTCGCCGTAGTAGCGCGCCCCGCAGCAGCAGTTGTGCACGCAGGGCGGCACGGCGTGCTCCTCGTCGAAGCTGTCGTTGATGTTCTCCACGCCGTCGGACGCGGCCGTGAGGTGGTTGCACAGCGTGCACTTCTCCACGACGCCCTCGTCCTCGTTGAACTGGCGCACGCCGAACGGGCAGGCGTACATGCAGTACTGGCACCCGATGCACAGCTCCTTGTTGATCATCACCACGTTGTTGTTCGGATCGCGGTACGATGCGCCCGTGGGGCACACGCTCACGCAGGGCGAGCTCTCGCACTGCTGGCATTGCATGGGCATCCAGTACATCTCGATGTCGGGGTACGCGCCCGTGGGCCCGATGGCCATCACGCGGTTCCAGAACGATCCGAGCTTGATGTTGTTCTCGTACTTGCACGCCACCGTGCACGAATCGCAGCCCGAGCAGCGGTTCAGATCGATCACCAAAGTTCGTCTTGCCATGGTGCGCCCCCTAGTTCTTGAAAGTCTCGTTGGTAAACGTGTGCGCTTCGTCGAACGTGACCACCGGCGTCCAGCTGGCCGCGGGGTCGCTCATCGTCTCTGCGAACGGATGCGCGTCGACGTACTGGTTCTTGTTCGTGTACATGAGCGGCTGGAACTCCTCCGGCTCCACCCACACGCGCGCCGGCTTCTCGGCCTTCTCCACCTTCACGCAGAAGCCGCGGTTGGTGTAGGAGCCGTAGCACTCGTTGAACGGCGCGGTGTTCTTGGTCAGGATGTTCACATTGCACTCCTGCCAGCCGCCGCTCTTCGTCTCCTGCGACGAGTCGAAGCACTCGGGATTCCAGAAGCGCTCCATCCACACCACGTTCTCGTGCATGCCGTCGGTGATGTACACGCGCGCGTGCGTCGAGCCGCGGCGCGAGGTGACCTTCGCCCAGTCCATGTGCGCGAGTCCGTACCGCTCGGCCGTCTTGCTGTTCATGCGCAGGTCGGGCGCGGGCCATATCTCGCGCATGTAGGGCGCCTGGCGCTGCGTGCCGTGGTGCGTGTAGTACACGCGGCCGCTCGTCAGCGTGAGGGGGTACTCGGCGTCGTAGCCCTCCGTGCCCTCGAGCGGGCTTTCGGCCGGCTCGATGTGCTGGCAGATGGGCGCGTAGGTGCCCTCGTAGTCGCCCTGCCCGATGGACGGGTCGACGTCCACTTGCGCGCGCGGATAGCAGCAGGGGAAGCCCGTCTTCGCCAGCTGCACGAGCATCTGCGCGTACACCTCGAACTTGCGGCTCTCGGTGCCGAAGCCGGCCTTCAGGCCGTCGACGGCCACCTTCTCGTGCTGCCCGTACGTCCAGAAATCGTCCGGCGAGCTCCACCAGCGATGCGTCCCGTCCGCCTGCAGCTTGCCGCCGCCCTCGCCCGCCACCGGCGTCTGGTACCGCTCGGGGTCGGCATGCAGGGCCTCCATGTCCGGCGCGCCGAAGCGCTCGGCGAACGACTGCTGGATGCGCTCGTCCGACTCCTCGCCGAACATGATGCCGGGAGGCAGGGGGAAGCGCAGGTTGAACTTGCTGCGGTCGATCTCGTGCAGGTACGAGGCGCCCTTCGACGTGGTCAGGAAGCCGTCGACGGCAACCGTCGGGTTGTCCTGGTACGTCTTGTTGGTGGCCTGGCCCACCGCTCCCAGCACGATGTCCTCGCCGGCTTCCAGCTTGGCGTTCAGCAGCTCGGCCACCTTGCCCGTCACCTTCTTGGGCGCCACGAAGTTCGACACCGTCTCGCCCAGGTGCAGGATGGGGAACATGCCGAACTTGAAGTTGAGCTGGCCCGTGTCCGTCGTGTCGGGCGAGGGGTCCTTGATCTCGCCCTCGGTGGTGATGTCGCGCCCGTCGTGGCTCGTGACCTCGAGCCACTCCTCGATGGGGAAGATGAGGTCGGCCACCTCGGCCTGGAACGAGGTGATCATCGGATGCTGGCAGATGCAGAAGTCGATCTCGGGGAACACGTCGTACCACGACTTCGCGTTGCCCAGCATGGCCAGCTTGTTGCCCGACATGTCGAACCACACGCGCGGCTTGTAGGGCTCGCCGGTCTTGATGGCCTCGAGCACCGAGGGGATATGGCTGTGCTCCCAGTGGTACAGGCCCTTGTGGTTCTTCATGCCCAAGCGGTCGAGGCGCAGCTGGTTCGTGACGTACAGCAGCTCCGCGGAATGCGGCGTGGGGAATCCGTCGGGGTCGGGCGCGAACGCTTCGAGGCGCGCGGCGTTCTCCTCGGGCGAGTTGCCCACGATGTAGCCCACGCCGCAGTCGTGCACGATGTCCACGTTGCGGTACTGGAAGATGGTGGTCGGGCGCAGCACCTCGCCCGCGTCGTTCGTTTTCGCCGGCGCGTTCTGCGTGAGCGTGCAGCCCGGCTTGTTCACGTAGCCCATGATGGCGTCGAGGCCGCACAGGCCCACGGGCAGCTGGTGGGCGATCTGCTCCATGTCGGAGGACACGCCGTGGCAGATGCCGCCGCACTTCCCCTCCTTGAGGGGCTCGGCGTACAGCAGGATGGCCTTCTCGTTGACGTCAGCCGGCACCCAGGCAACCTTCTCGGTCTGCTCGAGCGTCCATACCGCGGCGGCCTCTTTGTAGATCTGCCCGGCGCTGCGGGCCTTCACGCCCAGCTCGTCGATGGTGCCGCTCCAGAAGATCTCGGGATCCACGCTCTCGTCCTGGTACTCGAAGGGAACGAGCGCGCCGCTCTTGGCGTCGAAGCACACGTAGGCCGGGGTATCGACAGGCGTGCTCTGCACGTAGTCGGGCCAGATGTCGGTGGCGCGGTACGGCAGCTTCGTGTCCTCGTCGATGATGAAGGGCAGGTTCGTCCACTGCTTGGTGAACTCCTCGTCGAACAGCTCGTGCTCGATGATGTAGTTCCACCACGACAGCGCGAGCGCGCCGTCGGCGCCGGGCCGCACGCGCAGCCACACGTCCGCCTTCACGGCGTCGGGGCTCATGTTCGGGTCCACCACCACCGTCTTGCAGCCGGCGTCGCGCAGCTCGGCCATGCCGCGTCCCGACTGGGCCGTCTGCGACACCGAGGGCTGCGCGCCCCACAGCACGAGCATCTTCGTGTCGATCTCGTCGGCGTAGCCCTTCTTGTTCTCGTCGTCGATCTGGTCCCACACGCCCATCTTCTCGTACCAGCGCTTCGCGATGCCCTTGAACGGCTCCTGAGCCGCCGCGTCGGCGATGGACTGGTCGGCGCCGCCGTACATGAAGAGCGCCACGGAATAGCGCGGCAGGTAGCACTGCGCGCAGCCCGGCTCGAACACCGTGGGAGAGCCCAGCGAATGGCTCATGGTGATGGCCTGGCGCATCGCGTAGGATCCGCCGCCGCCCACCGAGGTGAAGAACGAGTACGTGCCGTACTTCTCGATGGATTCGGCGATCTTGGAGGCCGCGAGGTCGATGGCCTCGTCCCACGAGATGCGCTCCCACGCCATCTCCTCGGCGCCGCGCGGGCCCGAGCGCTTGAGCGGGTACAGCACGCGACGCGGGCTGTAGCAGTTGTTGATCTGGTTCATGCCCTTCATGCAGAAGGCCCCCAGCGACGTGGGCGCGTAGGGATGGCCCTCGATCTTCACCACGATCCCGTTCTCCACGTACACGCGGCAGGGGCAGGCCTGGATGCAGCCGCGGCACGTCGAGACGTACGTCTTGCGCTGGCCGGCGGCCGCGGCGTCGGCGGCCCACGCCTTGTCGGTTTTCTGAAGCTTCCCCCCGTACTGCGTGCCCAGTGCCGCAGCGGCGCCCGTCAGGGATGCCGCCTTGATGAAGGAGCGTCTGGTCAATCCCTCACTCGTCATAGAACTTCCTTTCTTTGGCAGATGGCATAACGCTACGAGCGGCATTATTGCCACTGCCGAAGATCGGAACAATGATCCCGAAGGATGATGTTTCGAAGGCGAGGGGGCCTCACCCGCTGGGTGATGCGGGGCGTTCGGGCCTCATCCGCGCAGGTGATGGGCTCGGAGTCGAGAGAAGGCGGGCGGCGGGCCCGATGCGGCCGCTTTACGGGCCCTGAATGACGTCGATGAACTCCTGGCGCTTGTGCACGCCGAACTTCGCGTAGATGTTCCTGATGTGGGTCTTGGCGGTGTTGCGCGACATGCACAAGCTGCCCGCGATGTACTCGGAATCGCGGCCCGCCTTCATCAGGGCGAACACTTCCAGCTCCCTCGGCGACAGATGCACGTCGCCGAAGCCCTCATCCTCCGCGGGCGCGCGGTCGCTCGCGGCGCCCGCATCGCCGTCTTCGCGAGGAGCGTCGCCCTGCACGAGGATGGAGGAGATGTCGACTTGGCGGATGGCCACCGCGCACAGCAGCAGGATCGCCACCATGACGATCACGATGGCCGGCAGGGTTTGTGCCAGGTCCACGTCGGGCAGCACGTACACCCCGATCAGGCAGCCGAGCAGCGATCCGGCGGAGTACGCGCTGCGCCCGTACCCGAACACCTGGATCGGGGAGAAGTAGCGGCTGTGCCCGAGGTAGGACATGAACACCCAGATGTACGACGAGAACAGGCAGTACACCAAGAACGTCCCGCCGATGGCGATCGGGTTGCCGAAGTCGAACAGGTAGGCCGCCACCACGAACGCGATCAGGCAGAAGGTGATCGGGCGGTACAGCCGCTCGAACTGCACCCGCTGGACGAACCCGAAGAAGAGGGCCAGCACGAACGACACCATCACGAGCAGGCTCACGCCCAAGGTCAGGCCGCTGTTGAGGCTCTCCTGCGGGAACCAGGAGTTGCCCAGCCCGTTCTGCAGGAAGGCGACGGCCGCGATCAGGAAAACCGCCACGAGGAAGCGCGTGAACGAGCGCAGGGGCAGCTTCCCCGATTCGACGGTCGCCGCGCTCACGGCCACGTCGTCGCCCGAAGGCGCGGTCATGACGATCATGAGCGCCGACAGCAACGGCAGGATCACGGCGACGAGCAGGCACACGATGGGCCAGGTGCCGATGCAGAAGAAGAACACGAGGCCGGCCGCCACGTCGCTGAGCAGCGTGCCGATCACGGCGGTGTTGACCCGTACGGCCGAGTATATCTGACCGGCCCTGATGGCGATGGGAGCGGTTCCGATCCCCGTCAGCGCGCCGCCCAGGAAGAAGAGCCAGCTTCCCGGATCGCCCCACAGCACGAGGGAGGCGAATTCCATCAGCACCCCGACGCTGGCCGCCGCGCCGAACGCCACCATCATCCCCTTCAGGGAGAGGATCTTGACGGATCTGACGTGGAACACCGAGAGCGCGACGGAAGCCGCAATGAAGCACACGGTGGAGACGTAGTACATGCTCAGCCCCGGGTTGGCGCCGTCCGGCAGCACGAACGTCAGCCAAAGCGGCGAAGAGTACATGACCAGGAACCATGCGCGCCAAAAGGCGTAGGACAGGTATTTCGCAGCCGACCAGCTGGTGATGTATGGCGCTTCGCTCGAGTGGTTATGCATGTCCCGCCACTCCCCCCTTGACCGTATCCCGTCGCCATGAACGCGCCGATCCCCCTGGGCCGTTCGGCAGGATCATTCTAGCATGGCCCCCGACGCTACTCCAGGAAGCCGAGGTCATTCAAGGGCCAGAGGACGGCCACGCTGCGGGCCTCGGCCGACGAGGCGGGCACGGCGCCGAAGAAGCGCGAATCCTGGGAGTTCGTGCGGTTGTCGCCCATCATCCACATCATGCCCTCGGGCACCGCGTAGGGATAGGAGACGCCGTTGGCCAGCGAATACGTGGGGAGGCCGTTCGTGTAGGGCTCGGACAGCGCCACGCCGTCCACGTACACGAGGCCGTCCTCGTCGTTGATGTCCACCGTCTGCCCGCCCACGGCGATGCAGCGCTTGAGGAGGAGCCGGCCGGGAACCTCCGGGTCCTGGAACATCACGATGTCACCCGGCTCGGGGTCGCGGAACCGGTAGCTCACCTTCTCGGCCAGCACGTGGTCGCCCGTCATGATGGTCTCCTCCATGGAGCCGGTGGGCACCGCGTAGGCGTGCCCCACGTAGGCGAACGTCAGGTACGACATCAGCGCGACGAAGCCCAGCCACACGAGCAGGTTGAGGAAGCGGCGCAGCAGGCCGGGCTCCTGGACGGCGGCGTGCTCTCCGGAGTTCACAGGCCCAGCTCCTCGAGGCGGGCGCGGTCGGCGGCGCTCAGCTCGACGGCGTCGAGCAGGTCGGGGCGCAAACGGGCGGTGCGCTCGAGGCTCATGGCCCGGCGCCAGGCGGCCACGGCCGCGTGGTTGCCCGACAGCAGCACCGGCGGCACGTCCATGCCGCGGAACGTCGCCGGGCGCGTGTACTGGGGGTACTCCAGCAGGCCATCGGCGAAGCTCTCGCCGAGGGCGCCCGTCTCGGCGCCCAGCACGCCGGGCAGCTTGCGCACGGCGGCGTCGATGACCACCATGGAGGCCAGCTCGCCGCTGGTCAGCACGTAGTCGCCCAGCGAGATCACGCGGTCGGCCAGCGCGTAGGCGCGCTCGTCGATGCCCTCGTAGTGGCCGCACACGAACAGCAGGCGCTCCTCGCGCGACAGCTCGCACGCCACGGCGTCGGTGAAGGGCTCGCCGCACGGCGAGAGGAACACGGTGGTCGGGCGCGGGCCCTCGCTCGCGATGGCGTCGTGCGCCTCGAAGATGGGCTCGCACTTCATGACGAGGCCGTCGCCGCCGCCGTAGGGGTCGTCGTCGGTGGTGCGATGGCGGTCGTGGGTCCAATCGCGCAGGTCGTGCGCCTTGAACGTCAGGATGCCCTTCTCCTGGGCGATGCGCATCATGGAGGAGCCCATGACGGATGCGTACATGTCGGGGAAGGTCGACAGCGTTTCGATGATCACGGGCGGGTCCTTTCGGGTGCTTGCACGGCGGCGGCGCGGCCCGCTACAGCTCCAGCAGACCGTCCGGCAGGTCGACGTCGATGCGGCGCGCGTCCTCGTCGAGATCGACGACGAGCGCGTCCACGAGCGGCACGAGCACGGGCTGGCCCCCGTCCGCGCGCGCGACGCTGAGCAGGAACTGCCCCGGGTTCTCCACCACCGACTCGACGGCGCCCACGAGGCCCGCGCGCGCATCGTGCACCTCGAAGCCCACGAGCGTGTCGGCCTCGGCGGCCAGCGCGTCCTCGGGCAGGTCGGCGCGGCGCGCGAGGCAGCTGCAGCCCACCAGCAGCTCGGCGACGCCGATGGAGTCGACGCCCTCGAACGCCACGAGGTAGGAGCCCTTCCCCGCGTCCTGCACCGACTGCACGCGCGCGCGGCGCGGCGCGTCGTGCTGGGGCGGCACGAAGGCGACCTCCATGCCCTCCTCCAGCAAAAAAGGAAGACCCGGCGCGCAGCGCGCGACGAGCCCTCCTGTCAAGGTCTTCGTTTTAGATAGCTCGGCTACGTTCGCCCACGTGCGCATCTAGTCGAGAAGCTCCACTTCGACATGGGTGTTCGTACGCGATGCAGCGGCGCGGGCCAGCGTGCGGATGGCCTTGATGACCCGCCCCTGGCGACCGATGACCTTGCCGGCATCTTCTTCGTTCACGCGAACTTCGACGAGAATAGAACCGTCCTCGGCGTCGCTCGACGTGATCTCCAGCTCGTCGGGAAACTCGACGAGCGGGCGCACGACGGACTCGACGAGACCGACGATGTCTTCCGTCTGCTCGGCCATGCTGCTTACGCGTTCTCGCGAGCGCGCTTCAGCAGGCTGGCGACCGTGTCGGTCGGCTGCGCGCCGTTCTTGATCCACTGGTCGACCTTCTCCAGATCGAACTGCACCATGGCAGGCTCGGTGCAGGGGTTGTAGCGGCCGACTTCCTCGATGAACTTGCCGTCGCGCGGGCAGCGGGAATCGGCAACGACGATGCGGTAGTACGGGCGCTTCTTGGCACCGTGGCGGGCCAGGCGAATTTTAACTGCCATGAAGATGAACTCCTTTTGCTTCTTACCTTCGATTCGATGCGTGCAGCGCGTATGCGGTGCAGCGAAAACAGCAATTGCTTATGATACGGCGTAATCGATCGTTTGACAAGCGATTACCAAGCAGAATTGTAGCCCGAGGAGCCCCCGAGCGCATCCCCGACCTCCCGCATCCTCGAAAATCCCACGTTTGGCGGCGGAAGGCGAGCCTCCCGCGCACCGCGCCGCAGCGAACGCAAGCTTGACGTTCAACCTGCGATGTAGTACCCTGCCGAACCAACCGAATAGGATATCTGCCGCCGGGTAGATCAAGACGCGAGCATGCGCACTTCCATCAGTAGGCCTGAGAAGATGGAGGAGGCGGCATGCTTTTTTGTTGGGAGGAACCATGAATTGGGTTATCTTGGTCATCGCCGGTTTGTTCGAGACGTTCTGGGCGTACGAGCTCAAGCTTTCGGAGGGCTTCACGAAGCTCGTCCCCAGCCTGCTCACCGTCGGCGGCATGATCGTCAGCTTCGGGCTTTTGTCGCACGCGCTCAAGACGCTGCCGCTCAGCGTCGGGTACGCGGTGTGGACGGGCATCGGCATCGTCGGCGCGGCCATCCTCGGCATGGTCGTGCTGAAGGAGCCGGCGAGCGCGCCCAAGATCATCTGCATCGCGCTGATCGCCGCGGGCATCATCGGCCTCAACCTCACGACGCACGAAGGATAGCAACGACACGATGAAGGAGAAGGACATGCAGAAGTTCGTCGCAGAAGAATCGTTTTGGGAGCTGTTCCCCGAGGCCGCCATCGGCATCATCGTCGTGCGCGGCATGAAGGGCGCCCGCGACGTGCCCGAGGCCGACGTCGCCGAGATCGCGGCGCTCCTGCGCGACGCCAACGAGCGCGCGAACGCCTACCTCACGAGCAACGTCATCTCGGAGAACGAGCCCGTGAAGGTCTGGCGCGCGGCCTATCAGAAGTTCAAGACGAAGAAGGGCGCGCGCTGCTCCATCGAGAACCTGCTCAAGCGCGTGCTGAAGGGCAATCCCGTGGGCTCCATCACGCCCTCGGTGGACATCTACAACGCCATCTCGCTGAAATACGCGCTGCCGGTGGGCGGCGAGGACCTCGACGCCTTCGTCGGGGACTTCCGCCTGGGGCTGACCGCGGGCGGCGACGCGTTTTTGCCCATCGGCGAGGAGGAGGACGACCCCACCCTCCCCGGCGAGCTGTGCTACCGCGACGACGCCGGGGCCGTCTGCCGCTGCTTCAACTGGCGCGACGGCCAGCGCACGGCGCTCACGGACGATTCCGGCAACGCGATCCTCGTCGTCGAAAGCCTCGATCCGGCGCGCCGCGATGATCTTGAATCCGCGCTCGACGAGTTCGCGCAGCTCATGGAACGCTACCTGGGCGCCGAGGTGGTCGCGCGCACCGTCGTGGACCGCGCGCACCCCGAGACGGTCATCGCGGAATAGCGGGCGAGGCGAGGAACCCGGGCGGGCTACCCCACGCAGTCCTTGTAGTAGATGTGCATATCCTCGTAGGCGCCCATGTTGTCGCAGAAGCCGCGGGGCACGGTGCCCACGCGCGTGAAGCCGAGGTCCTCGTACAGGTGGATGGCGCCCTCGTTCGAGGCGACCACCGCGTTGAACTGCAGGCCGCGGAAGCCCTTGCGCGCGGCCTGCTCGAGCGAGTCCTTCACGAGCTCGCGGCCGAGGCCCAGGCCGCGAGCGCTCGACACCACGGCGTAGCTGGCGTTCGCCACGTGCGCGCAGCGCCCCACGTTGTTCGGATGCAGGATGTACAGGCCGAACAGTTTGGCGTCCACCGCCGCCACCGTCGTCAGCGTCTGCTCGGCGAAGAACGCGCGAGCCTCCTCAAGCGACAAAGGCATGACTTGGGGAAACGCATTGCCCGCCTCCACCACTTCGTTCCACACCTTGCACATGCCCGCGAGGTCCTCCTCGCGGTACGGCCGTATCTCCAGCGCCATGCGCGCCCCCTTCCGTTGCGATCGTCGTGCGCAGTATAGCATCCCGAGGCGCCGGGCCCTACTCCTCCACCAGCTCGCGCACGTCCACGCGCTTCACCTTGCGGGCCGAGACGTACGCGGCCACGAGGAACACGAGCGCGAGGCCCACGGCGAGGGCCGCCACCGCGAGCGGGCTCGCGTCGAGGGCGAACCGCGTCAGCCCGAACAGGCCGAACAGCCGGCTGATCAGCCACCCGCCGCCGAGCATGGACGCCACGGCGCCCAGCGCGCACCCCGCGAGCGCCACGCAGAAGAACCGCAGCGCGAACTGCACGCGCAGCGCATGGCAGGTGAACCCGAGCGCGCGGTACGTTCCCAGGTCGCGGCGCTCGGCCGAGAACAGGCGGCCGATGATCAGCGACACGGCCAGGAACACGAGCGCGCCCGCGACGAGCGCCATGCCGTAGGCCAAGGTGACGAACAGGCCCTGGATGAGCACCACCATGTCGCCCGTGTCGGCGAACAGCCCGCTCGGCCGCGCGTCGATGCCGTCGCCGAAGCGCTCCTCGAGCGCGGCACGCACCTCGTCGGCCTTGCCCGGGTCGGCGAGCTCGTACTGGCGCGGCGCGTCGTCGGCGGAGGAGGGATCGCTTCCCGCCAGGTCGCGCACGCCGTCGAACGTCAGCACGCAGCCGTACCCCGCGTTCAGCATGCTCGACAGCTTCCCGCACACGAGGTAGACGCGCTCGCGGCCGTCGTTGCCGTCCACGGCGAACTCGTCGCCCACCTCGATGCCCATGAGCGCGGCCAGGTTCGACCCCACGAGGACCTCGTTGTCGTGCAGCGGCGCGCGGCCCTCCGAGACGTTCGTCACGAGCGAGGTGTCCGAGAGGCCCACGAACGAGCGGCTCTCGCCGTCGAGGTTGACCATCGTGAACGATTCCCTCCACGACCGCTCGATGGGGCTCACGCCCTCGATCACGCGCTCCACCTCGTCGAAATCGACGTCGGGCGAGAGCGCGGCAGCGGTCGCGTCGCTCCTCCACATGCCGAACGTCTCGTAGGCGGCGTCCGGCTTGTTGAGCGTGCCGCAGATGCCGAACACGAGCACCACGAACGCGCTGAGCAGGAAGGCGCAGGCCGCCAGGCCCACGTAGTGCCGCTTCGCCGAGACGACGGCGCGCAGCGCGAGCTGCAGGTTGAGCCGCGCGCCGGTGATGGGCCGCGACGCGCGGCTGGCGAAGCTGACGTCCGCCGCGCCGCCGCGCAGGGCCACGAGCGGCGAGATGCCCCCGAGCTTGCGGGCGCGCCAGAACACGACCGCCGCCACGAACGCGAGGAGGGCGCCCAGGACCGCGAGGGCCGCCGCGGGCACGGCGTCGTTGCTCGCGAGGACGCCGGTGAGCTGGGCGAAGAACGGCAGGGCGAGCGGCACCGCCGCCATGGCCGCGGCGAATCCCAGCACGAAGCCCGCAAGGCTCACGCCGGCGTACTCGACGACGAGCACCCGCGCCAGCGTGCGCCGGTCGATGCCGACGGCCTTGAGCGTGCCGTAGTCGGCGTAGTGCTCCTCGATGGACGACGAGATGGTGTGCGTGCAGATGACGAGCGCCACCACGAACAGCAGGCAGGCGAACACGCCCATGACCGCGGCCCCGATGATCACCACCATCATGGCGTAGCCCGCCAGCGTCGTCGAGCTGAACATGCCCGGCGTCGTGGCGCCCCACGCCGTGTTCTCGGAGAGCGCCCGCGTCAAATCGGACGGCTGGGCCCCGCGCGAGCGCTCCTCGTCCGACAGGAACGCGTTGATCTCGACCAGGCGGTACGTGAACGACCCGGTGGAGTAGATGTCGATCGGCTCGCCCTGCACGGCGGCGGCCTCGTCCACGTCGCGCGCGAGCTCCTCGTAGGTGCCCGGCGCCACCTGGTAGCGCTTGAGCTCCATGAACGACGTGCCCATCTGGGGGTCCTCGATGAATCCGGCGATGGTGAGCGTCCTGGACCCCGCGCCCAGGTCGAGCTCCACCGTGTCGCCGACGTCCATGCCGGGCGACACCCTCAACGGGAGCGGAACGTACACCTCGTCGGCCGCCGGAGGCTGCGGGTCCTCCGCGAACCTGGTGCCGTCGGGCGTGAGCAGCTTGCAGGACACGCCCTCGCCCCACGCCTTGTAGAGCACCGTCGAGGACGGGTTCTTGTCGACGCTCTCCCCGTTCTCGTCGTAGAACTTCGTGGGGATGCTGAGCGCGCCGTTCGCGCGCACCTCCCCCACCTCGTCGAGCGCCTCGATGTCCGCCAGCGTCTCGTCGGTGAGGTTCGACGCCAGGTCGTAGGCGTACACGTCGCCGGCGCCCGCCTCGACGAGCGCCTCGGCCTCGCGGGCGTTCAAGTCGACGTACATGCAGACGGTGAACGTGAGCGCGGCGGCGGTGAGGGCCATGAGGAACAGCAGGCCCAGAAACGAGCCCTTCCCGCGCCTGAGACCGGCCGCGACCAGCGTGCGCATGAGTGCCATGCCAGCCCCCTTACCAGGAAAGCGACGACAGCCAGGCGTTCACCTGGGCCTCGCGCGCTCTGAGGCAGGCGGCGTCGCCGTCCGCCCGCCAACGGGGCAGGTCGAGCTCGCCGCACACGGCGCCGTCCTCCAGGTAGAGGATGCGGTTCGCGCGCACGGCGCACTGCACGTCGTGGGTGACCATGCAGATGGACTGGCCGTTCGCGTTCAGCTCGCACAGGAGCGCGAGCACCTCGAGGGTGTTCGCGCGGTTGAGGGCGCCGGTGGGCTCGTCGGCGAACACGATGTCGGGATCGTTCACCACGCTGCGCGCCACGGCGCAGCGCTGCTGCTGGCCGCCCGAGGTCTGGCTCGGCAGGTGGTGCGCGTCGGGCGCGAGGCCCATGCGCTCGATGAGCGCCCCCGCCGCCGCGCGCGTGTCGGCCGTCGAGCGGCCCTCCTTGAGGTAGCCGGGCACGGCCACGTTCTCGAACAGCGTGAGGTTCGACACGAGGTGCGCCTGCTGGAACACGAACCCGAAGCGCTGGGCGCGCAGCTCGGCCATGTCGCGCTCGCGCAGCTTCGCGATGCTGCCGCCGCGATAGCGCACGTCGCCCGCCGTGGGGGCGTCCATGCCCGACAGGCAGTAGAGCAGCGTCGACTTGCCGGAGCCCGACGGCCCCATGACGGCGGTGAAGTCGCCTTCGTACAGCGCCAGGTCGATGGCGCTCAGCACGTGCGCCTGCACGCCGTCGGCCGCGTAGCTCTTCGAGAGCTTCTCGGCCTCGATGATGGATGGTTTCATGACAGCCTCTCGGATCGGTTCGTCTCTGGAAGCCATCGTAGCCGCGCCGACATTAAGGAGTCCTTAAGGCTCGAGGGGGAATTCTATCCCGACGCGCAATCCCGGCTCGGCGTTCTCGAGGCGCACGGAGCCGCCCATCTGCTCGACGAGGTAGCGGACGATGAACAGGCCGAGGCCCGCGCCCGGCGTGCCCTGCGCGTTGGCGCCGCGGTAGAAGCGGTCGAACGCGAACGGCAGGTCCTCGGGCGCGACGCCGTCCCCGAAGTCGCGCACCTCGATGCGGTAGGCGCCGCCCTCCGCGCGACCGCTCACCTCGACGGTCGACCCGGGCGCGTACTTGCGCGCGTTCGCCACGAGGTTCTCGAGCGCCTCGACGAGGCGCTTGGGATCGTGCGCGACGACCGCGCGATCGAGGCGTCCCAGCACCACGGTGCCGTCGACGCCGAAGTCGGCGGCCGCCCGGGCGACGGCGCGGTCGATGGGCGCGTCCTCGCACGACACCGCGATGCGGTCGAGCTCGGCAAGGGCGTGCAGGAACAGGTCGTCGGTGAGCGCCGTCACCTCGTCGCACTTGCGCGCGATGGTGCGCGCGTAGCCGGCGCGCTCCGTCTCGTCGCGCGCGAGGCCCAGCTCGAGCGCCTCGGAGTAGGCGCGGATGGACGCGATGGGCGTCTTGATGTCGTGCGACAGCGCGGCCACCGTGGTCTTGCTCTGCTCGAGCGCCTCGGCCTCCGCGGCGCGGGCGCGCTTGATCTCCTTGCGCATGTTGTCGAACGCCCAGGTGAAACGTCCGAACGGGTTGCTGCGCTCGTAGGCGAGCGGCAGGTCGAGGTTGCCGCGGGCCACCTCGTCGGCGAACGCCTCGAGCCGCGAGAACGGGCGCACGACGCTCAGGTACAGGTAGGCCGTCACGCTCCAGACGAGGGCGACGCCCGCCGCGCACACGGCCCACGCGAGCGCGAGCGGGAGGGAGCTCTTCGCGTCGGCCGCCCGGCGCAGCGTCTCCTGCGCCTCGGCCAGCGCCCGGTCGGCGACCGCAGGCTCCGCCTCGGCGGCCAGCGCGGCGCGCGCCTCGTTGAGCGCCACGACGCTTTCGCGCACCTGCGCCGCCGCGTCGTCCTGCGCGAGCGCCGCCGTCGCGACGAGCGCGACGACGACGAGCGCGAGCGAGGCGGCCAGCGCGCAGGCCAGCAGGCGCCGCCGGATGGCGCGCGCCTCGCGCGCAGCCGGGCGCATCACGACGCGCCGCCCGCCGCGTCGAAGCGGTAGCCCCGCCCCCGCACGGTCTTGAAGTGAACCGGGCGGGAGGGGTCGTCCTCCACCTTCGCGCGCAGCCAGCTCATGTGCACCGACACCGTCTGCGGCTCCACCTCCGAGAACGCGCCCCACACCTCGGCCAGCAGGCGCTCCTTCGACACGGTCTCGCCCTCGTGCGCGATCAGGAAGCGGGCGAGCGCGAACTCCTTGGGCGACAGGGCCACGGCCTCGCCGTCCTTCGCGAGCGTCCCAGCGTCCTCGTCGAGGGCGAACGGCCCCGCGACGCGCGGCCTCCCCGCGCATCCCGCGCGCCCCTGCGAGCGCCTGAGCAGCGCGTTCACGTGGGCGAGCAGCTCGCGCAGCGAGTAGGGCTTCGGCAGGTAGTCGTCGCCGCCCGTGTCGAGCCCGACGATGCGGTCCGTCTCGCTCGTGCGCGCCGACGCGAACACGATGGGCACGTCGCTCGCGCGCCTGAGCGCCGCGCACGCCGCGAACCCGTCGTCGCCCGGCAGGTTGATGTCGAGCAGCACGAGGTCGAACGGGCGCGCGCCCAGCACGTCGTAGGCCTCCTCGGCGCTCGCGGCGCGCACGACGGCGAACCCCTCGCTTTCGAGGTAGCGCGCCACGATGGCGGACAGGTCCGCATCGTCGTCGACTATGAGTATGCTCGGCATCGCGCTCCCCTTCTCGCGTCGGCCCCGCCCGCATCGGCCGGGGACGGCTCCATTGTAGCAAGGACCGCGCCGCCCGCCCGCGCGAACCGCGGCGCCGTTCGCAGAACCTGTGTCGTTCGGGCGCCGCCGCGAGAGGCTGTGCTACCATGCGCGCAGGAGGTGCCCCATGGCCCACATGCTGATCATCGAAGACGAACCCGCCATCCGCACCGTGCTCGCGGAGGTGTTCAAGAGCGCGGGCCACGACGCGACGCTCGCCGCCGACGGGATGGAGGGCGTCGCGGCGTTCCGCGCCCAGCCCTGCGACCTCGTCGTGCTCGACCTCATGCTGCCGAAGATCGACGGCTTCGCCGTGTGCGAGCTCATCCGCCAGGAATCCGACGTCCCCATCATGATGCTCACGGCGCTCGGCGCCGAGGCCGACGAGCTGCGCGGCTTCGAGCTTCTGGCCGACGACTACGTGACGAAGCCGTTCTCCGTGAAGGTGGTGCTGCGACGCGCCGAGGCCCTGCTGCGCCGGGCGGCGCACGCCCCGGCCGACGGCGCCGACGGCCTGCTGCGCTGCGGCGACGTGACGCTCGACCCCGCCGGGCGCACGGTGAGCCGCGGCGGGAGGCCCGTGGAGCTCACCCGCACCGAGTTCGACGTGCTCGAGCTGCTGCTCGCCCACCCCGGCCGCGCGTACACGCGCGACGAGCTGCTGGCCCTCGTGTGGCACTACGAGTTCGCCAGCGATCCGAAGATCGTCAACATCCACGTCATGAACATCCGCAAGAAGCTCGGCGCCGGCCTCGTGGCCACCGTCCGGGGGATCGGGTACAAGCTTGGAACGGCGTAGGGGGCGCCTCGACGACAAGGCCCGCCGGCACCGGCTCGGCCTCAGGGTGTTCCTGGCCGTGGCCGCCGCCCTCGCGCTGACGAGCGCGCTCATCTACGCGCTCGTGGCCGTGGCGCTGCCCGCCAGCTACGAGAGCGTGGCCACATCGCGCGTGCACGAGCGCCTCGACGCGCTCGGCGCGCAGCTCGCCGAAACGCCCTACGCCGATGCGGCCCAACCCATCTACGACTTCTGCATCGAGAACAGCGCCACCGCCGTGCTCGTGGTGGGCAACGACACGTCCCGTTTCGGCACCGAGCCGGACGCGGCAAGCGAATCGGCCGTCGCCCTGTCGACCAACGTGCGGTTCGCCGACCAGGACAGCGGCTACCTCACCATCGTGGCCGACCTGTCCGCCGCCGGCGAGCTGCCCTCAGCGTTCTGGAGCATGCTGCCCGCCGTCGTCGCGGCCATCCTCGCCGCGGCCGTGCTCGTGGCCTGGGGCGTGAGCCGCATCATCAACCGGCTCGTCGCCGACGTGGCCGATGCCAAGCGCGCCGAGCGGCAGCGCCGCGACTTCTTCGCCGCCGTGTCCCACGAGCTGAAGACGCCCCTGTGCGCCCTCAAGGCCCAGATCGAGTGCATGCTGTACGGCATCGGCGACTTCGCCGACCGCGACAAGCACCTGCCGGAGGCGCTCGAGACCGCCGAGCGCCTCGAAGGGCTCGTCGGCGAGATCGTGCTCGTCGCCGGCATGGAGGCCGACGACATCGACCGCGCCTGCGAGGACGTCTCGGCGGCCGCGCTCGTGCAGGAGGCCGTCGACGCGTGGGCGCCGCGGGCGGCCGAGCGGGGGCTCGCGTTCGACGCCGACGTGCAGGGCGACGCCATCGTGCGGGCGAACCGCACGCTCGTGGCCAGGGCGCTGGCGAACGTCGTCGGCAACGCCGTGACGTACTCGCCGCCCGGCGCGCAGGTGTCCGTCCGCCTCGCCGACGGGACGCTCGTCGTGGAGAACACGGGCGTCGAGCTCTCCGACGACGAGCTGGCCCGCGCCTTCGAGCCGTTCTACCGCGCCGAGACGTCGCGCAGCCGGGCGACGGGCGGCAGCGGCCTCGGGCTCTACATCGCGAAGGCGGCGTTCGACCGCTACGGCATCCGCTTCGCGCTCGACAGCGCGGACGACCGCGTCACGTTCCGGGCGCGCTTCCCCAAGGGCCGCGGCATCTAAACCGAATCTATACCGACGCTCAATCGGAGCCGAGCCTTCCTGGTCGATAGTGGAATTCCACCGATCAGAAAGGAGTCTGCCATGGGACTTGGCAAACGCGCCCTGCTGTACCTGACGCGCAAGCGGGGCAAGACGCTCATCCTGTTCCTGCTGCTGCTCGTCATCGCCACGATGGCGTTGTCGGGGCTGGCCATCAAGCAGGCGGCGCAAACCGCGCAGCTCAACGTGCGCGAGGCGCTGGGCGGTTCGTTCGCCCTCAAGCAGAACACGAGCGACGCGAGCAAATGGGAGTCGGTCCAGCAGGGATCGAACGGCTCGAAGGGGTTCTATCGCGGCGAGCCCATCACGAAGGAGCTGGCCGACCGCATCATGGGCAGCGTGGACGGCATCAAGGGCTACAACGCCTCCTACCAGTCCACCCTGCTCATGAAGAAGCAAGGGGCCTACCTCGACCTCGTCGAATCGGACACGGAGGACGGCGGCGGGCTGGGCGCGATGCTGGCCTCGTCGGGCGACATGAACAAGACCTCCACCGCCTTCGGCGCCACCGACACCGCGTTCGACGCCTACTTCGCCCAGGGCTTCCTCAAGCTCGTGGACGGACGGCACCTCGAGCACGGCGAGACCGGCAAGGCGCTCATCAGCAAGGAACTGGCCGAGAAGAACGGCCTCGCGGTGGGCGACACGATCACCCTGCAGCAGAGCGAGACGAAGGCGCAGATGAACGGCATCGATCCCGAGGACACGAAGATCGACGTCGAGATCGTGGGGCTCTACGAGGCCACCGCCAAGGCGAGCGCCGTCATGAGCAACTGGTCCATCGACAACGCGGTGTTCACCTCGCTCGAGGTCATCCAGCACGTGCGCCCCGAGACGGGCGGCGAAAGCTACGAGCGCGTGGACTTCCACGTGGACGACCCCGCGGAGGTGAACCGCATCGTCGAGGAGGTGAAGAACCTCGACGGCCTCGATCCCACCGACTTCGCCGTGGACGTGGACACGGGCAGCGTCGATTCCGTCATCGAGCCGCTCGAGAACATGGACAGCCTCATGACCGGGCTCATCGCGGTCATGGTGGTCATCGGCGCCATCATCCTCTACCTCGTGCTGGCCGGCCGGGTGCGCGAGCGCATCCACGAAAGCGGCGTGCTGCTGTCGCTCGGCGTGACCAAGCGGGCCATCGTGGCGCAGTACCTCGTCGAGATCGCCCTCGTGGCCGTGCTCGCGTTCGGCGCCTCGTACTTCACGAGCGGGCTCGTGGCCCAGACGGCGGCCGCGCAGCTGCTCGACTACGCCACCGAGCAGGCGGGCGACCTGGGCGGATCGGAACCTGCGGGCCCCAAGAACCTCGACGGCACGAGCGTGGCCGACTCCTCCTCGATGGCGCCGAGGTTCGAGCAGAACCGCGACATGACGAGGATCGAGGTCGTCATCGACCCCGCGGCGCTCGCGGGCGTCTACCTGGCAGGCGGCGTGCTCATCGTCGGCTCGGTGGCCGCGGCCGCGCTGCCGGTGCTGCGCCTCAAGCCCAAAGAGATACTCACGAAGATGAGCTAGAAAGGACCAGTCATGCACCTCATGGAACTCGAGAACGTACGCTACTCCTACGGCTCCGCACAGCCCGTGCTGCGCGACGTGTCGCTGGCGCTCGAGCCGGGCAAGCTCTACGCGATACTCGGCCCGTCCGGCTGCGGCAAGACCACGCTGCTGTCCCTCATGGGCGGGCTCGACGAGCCCGACGGCGGCACCGTCCGCTTCGGCGGCGAGGACATCGCCGGCACGGGGCTCGCCGAGCACCGCAAGCATCACGTGGCGTTCGTCTTCCAAAGCTTCAACCTCATCGACTACCTCACCCCGGCCGAGAACGTGGCGCTCATCACGCGCTCGTCGCCCTACCCGCTGCTGGAGGAGCTGGGGCTGACCGACGAGGAGGCGCGCCGCAACGTGCTGAAGCTGTCGGGCGGCCAGCAGCAGCGCGTGGCCATCGCCCGCGCGCTGGCCTCGGAGGCGCCCGTCATCCTGGCCGACGAGCCCACGGGCAACCTCGACGAGGACACCGCCGCCGAGATCACCGGCATCCTGCGCAGCTGCGCCCACAAGATGGAGAAGTGCGTGGTGGTGGTCACCCACTCGCGCGAGCTGGCCCGCAAGGCCGACTGCGTGCTGCGGTTGAAGAAGGGCGTCGTCAGCCAGGAGGACGTCGTCCCCGCCGGCGGGTCGGCCTCCCGCCGAAACCCCTCGAGCAGAAGGAGCCGTCCATGAAAGCCCGCAAGCGCCCCGCCGTTCCCGCGTTCGCCGTCGCCTCGTACGCGGCCGGCGGCATCCTGACCGCCTGCTTCGTTCTCGCCGCTGTCGCCACCTGGGCGAACGTATCGGCGCAGCTGGCGAAGGGCGTGCCCGTGCAGGGCAACGAGCTGGCCATCGCGAACGCCGTCCTGTCGGGCTGCGCGTCGTACGCGGCGTTCGCCTTCCTCGCCTTCGCGGCCGGGACGCTGTACCGCGGCCTCGACCGCCGGGCGGCGATCGCGCCCGACGACAGCGACGGCGACGCACCGGCCGAGCCGGAAGCCGACGAGGACGCGTTCTGGGACGAGGACGCCCGGGACGCCGGGACGCCCGACGACGAGCGCGCCGAGGACGTCGAGGCCTTCGTGCGCAGCGCCGACCTCAACCGCGTGTTCGGCGCGCGCCAGACCGTAACCCTCGACCAGGCCCTCAAAGGCGTGTACGTCCGCTGACGCGCCCGCGCATGGAAGCACCCGCCCTTCGGGGCGGGCGCTCGGCGCCGCTAGGATCGCGCCTTCTTCCACGTGCGGATCTTGCTGCGGAACGATTTGAACGGCGCGACGGTGTTCGTGTGGACCCACTTCCACACCGGCCAGCTCGTCGGCGTCGGCCTCGGCCACGTCGTCGAACTCCGCGACGAACAGCGCGGCCGTCCTCCGGATCTCGGCGATCAGCGCTTCCTTGCTCTCGCACCCCCGCATCGAAACCCCTCTCGGACGAAAGCGGCGGCCCGAAGCCGCCGCATCATGCCTATTCGCCCATCATGTCCTGGAGCCGTTTGATGTCGGCCATGCTCATGCCGCCCATGCCGCCGGGCAGTCCCATGCGACGGCGGCGGCCCTTCTTGCCCTTCTTGCCTTTTTTGCCGCCCTGCATCTCCTCCACGGCGGGCATCATCTTCTTCATCATCTTCTTCGTCTCGTTGAACTTCTTCATCAGCTGGTTCACGTCCGAGACGGTCACGCCCGCGCCCGCGGCGATGCGCGCGCGGCGCGAGCCGTTCAGCAGGTCGGGCTTCTCGCGCTCGGCCTTCGTCATGGAGTTGATGATGACCTCCATGTGGTCGAACGCGCCCTCGTCCACCTGGCCGGCCGCCATGGCCTTGTCGCCGCCCGGCAGCGCGGACAGCAGCTTCGACACGCCGCCCATCTTGCGGATCTGGCGGTTCATGTCGATGAAGTCGTTGAGCGTGAGGTTCGCGCGCATCATGCGCTCGGTCTGCTCCTGCTCGATCTCCTCCTGCTGCACCTTGACGGCGCTTTCGATGAGGCTGACCACGTCGCCCATGCCGAGGATGCGCTTCGCCATGCGGTCGGGATGGAATTCCTCGAGCGAGTCGGGCTTCTCGCCCGAGCTGATGAACTTGATGGGCTTGCCGGTGACCTGCTTGATGGACAGCGCGCCGCCGCCGCGGGCGTCGCCGTCCATCTTCGACATGATGACGCCGTCGAAGTCGACGCGCTCGGAGAACGCGCTGGCCACGTTCACCACGTCCTGGCCGGTCATCGCGTCCACCACCATGAGGATCTGGTCGGGCTTCACGGCGCGCTTGATGTTCTCGGCCTCGTCCATCATCTCGTCGTCCACGTGCAGGCGGCCCGCCGTGTCGACGATCACCACGTCGCGCAGGTTGTCGATGGCGTCCTGGATGCCCTCCTGCGCGATCTTCACCGGGTCCTGGCCGTCGCCGCGGTACACGCGCACGCCGATCTCGGCGCCGAGCGTCTCCAGCTGGTCGGCCGCGGCGGGGCGGTACACGTCGCAGGCCACGAGCAGCGGGGAGTGGTTCTCCTGCTTCAGGCGGTAGGCCAGCTTCGCGGCGGCCGTCGTCTTGCCGGAGCCCTGCAGGCCCACGAGCATGACGACGTTGGGGATGCGGCTGCTCAGGACGAGCTTGGAATCCGTGCGGCCCAGAAGCTCGGTGAGCTCGTCGAGCACGATCTTGATGACGTTCTGCGCCGGCGTGAGCGAGTCGAGCACCTCGGCGTCGAGGCAGCGCTCCTTCGTGCGCGCGACGAACGTCTTCACCACCTTGAAGTTGACGTCCGCCTCGAGCAGCGCCATGCGGATCTCGCGCATGGCGTCGTTGATATCGTCCTCGGTCAGGCGGCCCTTGCCGCGCAGCCCGCTGAATATGCCCTGAAGGCGCGTCGAAAGGTTCTCGAGCATGGTGTGTTGCTCCCATCACGTTGCGAATGAGCTTGTTTGAGGGAATTATACCGCAGCGGTGCACCGCGCAGCGAACTTCACCGTTTCAACTGCATGCGGGAAGGCGGGATTCCCGCCTAGAAGTACCGGTTGACGCCCGCTTCGTCGGGTTCGCGGCGGACGAGGCCGCGGTCGACGAGATGGTTGAGGATCACGACGCCCTCGGTGACGATGCACCAGCGCTGCACGAAGGATATCTCCTCCCACGTGTCGAACGGGACGTTCCAGCGGATGGCCCGGATGACCCCTTCGCCCGTCAGGCCCGGCTGCGCGCTCACGATGCCCCGCGTCTCCTCGAGCCGCTCGAGGTGGTGGGCGGCCAGCCAGTCGATGCGCGCGTCGAAATCGTCGCGTTCGTCGCCATGCGAGACGAACAGCCGCTTGACGCCGAGCCTGCGCACCTTCGCGAGGCTGTCGAGGTAGGCTTGCAACCCGTCGGCGCCGCCCGGGAACAGCGCGATGCTCGGCGAGATGACGAACAGCACGTGGTCGCCGCCGAACAGGATGCGCGATTCGGGCTCGTAGAGCGCGAGGTGCCCCGGCGTGTGGCCGGGCGTCTCCACCACGCGCAAGCGCCAGCGCCCCACCTCGACGACGTCGCCCTCGCACGAGGGCACGAGCGTGAGGCGCGAGGCGTCGAACAGGCGCGGCTCCACGGCGTAGCGGGCGTAGCCGGACGCGTCGGACGGCGACACGCCCTCGGCCACGAACGCGCGGCGCGCGGCATCGTAGGACGAGGCCGCGCGCGAGGCGCGCACCGCCTCGAAGTCCACGGGGCTCACGTAGAGCTTCGCGCCCGGCAGGGCGACGCGGTCCACGAGCCCCGCATGGTCGAGGTGCAGGTGCGTCAGGAAGAAGCGCAGCCGCGCGCGGTCGACGCCGAGCTCGTCGAGGGCCGCATCGAGGATGGCGCACCCCTCGTCGGACGGCGCGCCCGTGTCGATGACCAGCGCGTCGTCGCCGTCCTGCACGATGAAGCAGTTCGTGTCGCTCGTGGAGATGTTCTCGAACGGCACGCGCACCTCGAACACGTCGGGGTCGCTGTGGACCTGGACGAACGCCATGCTATCCCCGCTCGTCGAACTCGCCGACGAGCGCGTGGGCGAAGTCGTGCGCGTCGAAGTCCTTGAGGTCGTCGAGCCCCTCGCCCACGCCGATCTTGAGCACGGGAAGCCCCAGCTCGTGCGATACGGCCAACGCGATGCCGCCCTTGGCGGTGCCGTCGAGCTTCGTGATGATCACGCCGTCCAGATCGAGCGCGCGGTCGAACTCGCGCGCCTGCGACAGGCCGTTCTGGCCGGTGGTCGCGTCGGTGACGAGCACGGTGTACACGGGCAGCTGCGAGCGCTTGCGCACGACGCTCACCACCTTCTCGAGCTCGCGCATGAGGTCGGCCGACGTGTGGAGGCGGCCCGCCGTGTCGACGAGCACGAGGTCGGCCCCGCGGCTCTCGGCGCGCTCGATGGTGTCGTAGCACACGCTGGCCGGGTCGCTGCCGCGCTCGCGCGTGACCACCTCGACGTCGGCGCGCTTCGCCCACACCTCGAGCTGCTCGATGGCCGCGGCGCGGAACGTGTCGGCGCTGCCGAGGATCACCGTGCGGCCCGCGTCGTTCGCCTCCTTGGCCAGCTTGCCCACCGTGGTGGTCTTGCCGGTGCCGTTGATGCCCACGAACAGCACGAGCGCGGGCCCGCCGCCCAGCACGTCCTCGCCGCCCGGCGTGAACGTGGAGGCGATCTGGTCGTTCAGCAGGTCGAGCACCGCGTACGCGTCGGGAAGCGCCTTGCGCGTGGCTTGGTCGCGCAGGCCCTCCACGATCTCGGTGGCCGCAGCCCCGCCGACGTCGGCCAGGATGAGCGTCTCCTCGAGGCCGTCCCAAAACTCCTCGTCGAGGTCGGGGCCGCGGTCGAGCAGCACGTTCATCTGCTCTTTGAACTTGTCGCGCGAGCGGGAGAGCCCCTCGCTTATTCGGTCGAAGAATCCCATGGCGGACTCCTTTCTTGGTCGCCTGAACAGTGTATCCCAAATGGGGCCGCACGTCAGCGGCGAGGATCCTCCTCGCGCTCGGCGCGGATCGCGCGCAAGGAGCGCGTGTAGCCGACGAAGGGGAAGAACGAGAAGACGAACCCGGCGGCGAACGCCGCGCACAGCGCGAGGCACGCCCACGACCCCGGCTCGTTGCCCTGCGCGGAGAGCCGGGCTTGAAGCGCGAAGAGCGCCGCAGACGCAAGCGCGCAGACGAGCGCCGTCCAGCCCAAGCCCGTCCGGCTCGCGCCGAGCGTCTCCTCCTCGGCGTCGTCGTCGGTGTACAGCGGGACGGTGCCGGCCTCGGCCCGCACGATCTGCCACGAGGGGCCCAGCGCCACGGGCTGCCAGCCCCCGATGCGGTACAGCTCCTCGGCCTCCGCCGAGAAGTCGCGCTGGAAGTCCACCGCGTAGTCGTACGCATGCGGCTCGCCCTCCTCGAAGCGGTACAGGATCCCGCACGAGAATCCGCTCAGGTGCCACCCCCGCGCGCTCATGTCGGCGAGCATCGCCGTGTCGTGATCGGGCATGATCGCCAACCCGCCGCACAACCGGTACCTAGCCATGGTTCTCCTCCCCCGTCTCGCCCAGCCGGGCCTCCGCGAAGGCGACCAGCCGCTTGCGTCGAACGAAATCGCGCTGCAGCACCGCGCGGCCCTCGTCGGTGGCCGCGTACAGGATGCGGCTCTCGCCCTCCGCCGTCTCCGCGATCTCGGCGATCCAGCCCGCCGCCTTGAGCTTCTTGAGCGTCGTGTACATGGTGGCGGGCCCGACCTTCACCGCGCCCTGCGTGGACTCCTCGATGCCCTGCATGATGCGGTAGCCGTGCGCCGGCTCGAGCGTAGCCAGCAGGATCAGGAAGATGCTGTCGGACAGCTCCCCCGTCTCGTACGGGCTCTTCTTCGCCATTTCGTTCCTCTCATATATCCATGATGGATACTATGCTACAATGGGCCTGCTTGCAAGCGAACAACCTTTGGTTTCCCACTATACTCTATCTGGAAATGGAGCGTTTCATCATGGTTGAAGAGCATTTGGAAGCACCTGCAAGCGGGCAGGCGGCAAGCTGGTTCGAGCAGAGGAAAGACCCTGAGCTGAGGAAGCGGCAGGATGCGAACCTGTTCCAGACGATCACGCTGGTCTTGCTGCCGTTCGTGTGGGCGGGTTTCATCTACTCGCTGCTCACGGGCAATGAGGGCAACATGAACAGCTACTCGCTCATGATACTCTTCTTCTCGATGCTGAACGCCGACGTGCTGATCAAGGGCGAGAAGCTGTCGAACAAGGTGCTCAACGTGCTGGCGAAGGCCAACTGCGTGCTGTTCTTCGTCTGGGCGCTCGCCAACATCGTCTACCTGCTCGTGAAGTAGCGCACAGCCGCGCGCTGCGCCGACCAGGGCTCACTCCGCGTGGCGCAGCGCGTTCTCCAGCTTCTGGCTGACCACCTTCGTCACGCCGTCGGCCTGCATGGACACGCCGAACAGCACGTCGGCCATCTCCATCGTGCGCCGCTGGTGCGTGATCATGATGAGCTGCGTGGTGTCGCGCAGCGATTCCAGGTACGACGTGAGGCGGCGCAGGTTCGAGTCGTCGAGCGCGGCCTCCACCTCGTCGAGGATGTAGAACGGCGTCGTGCGGATGCGGTACACCGCGAACAGCAGCGCGAGCGCCGTGAGCGACTTCTCGCCGCCGGACATGAGCATCATCTTCGTGATGCGCTTGCCGCGCGGCTGCGCCGTCACCTCCACGCCCGTCGCCTCCAGGTCGTCGGGATCCACGAGCGTGAGCTCGGCCGAGCCACCCGGGAACAGCACGGCGAATATCTCGCTGAAGTTCTTGTTCACCGCCTCGTACGTGCGGATGAAGTCGTCCTTCATGCGCGCGTCGATGACGCGGACGATCTTCGTGAGCGAGCGGCGCGCACCGTCGAGGTCGGCCAGCTGCGCGGCCAGGTAGTCGTAGCGCGTCTTCAGCTGCTCGTACTCCTCGGCGGCGTCGGGGTTGATGGTGCCCATGTTGGCGATGCGGCGGCGCAGCTTGAAGGCCGCGTCCTCCGTCGCGCCGCGATCCTCCAGCTCGGGAAGCTCGAGGGCGCGCTCGAGCGGCACCTTGCAGTCGTGCACGATGGCGTTCACCGCGGCGTCCACCTGCACCTCGAGGCGGCCCTTGTCCACGCGCGCCGTGGACAGGCGGGCGTTGGCGTCGTCGAACGCGTCGTGGGCGGCGCGCGCACGGGCGCGGGCCTCGTTGACGGCGTTGTGCAGCCCCGCGGAGGAATCCTGCGCGGCCGTGGCAGCCTCCTCGAGGTCGCGCGTCCAGCGCCGCGCGCTGGCCACGAGCTCCTCGAACAGCGCGAGCAAGGGCTCGATGCGCTCCTGCGCCACCCGCTTCTTCACGAGGGCCTCGCGCGCGTCGGCGTCGCTCGCCGCCACGGCGTCGAGGTCGCGCGTGCGCGCGTCCACCACGCGGCTCTCGTACGTCTGGCGCTCGGCGAGCGTGGCCGCCTTGAGCTTGGCCTCCGACAGCGCGTCGCGCAGGCGCGCCGCCTCCTTGCGCAGCGGCACCACCGCGTCCTGCGCCTCCTCGAGGCGCGCGGCGCCCGCTTCGAGCTGCTGCTTGAGCGTGGCGAGCTGCTGCTCGAGCGCCTCCACCGACGGGCGCGCCTCGGCCACGGTGCGCTCGGCCTCGCCGCGCTGGCGCTCGATGTCCTCGAACTCGCGGCGGACGGCCGCCAGCTTCTCCTCGGCGCGGCGCGCCTCGGCGCGGGCCGAGTCCGTCTTGCCGCGCAGCTCGGCCAGCTCCTGCGACAGGCGCAGGCTCTCGCCCTGCGCGGCGCGCAGGGCCTCCTCCGCTGCTGCCGCACGCTCCTCCGCGCCCGCGCGCTCGCTCTCCGCGGCGCGCAGCTGCGCGCGCAGCTCCTCCAGGCGGCGGGCGCGCGCGAGCACGCCTTCCTCGCTGTCGGCCGCCGCGGCGCCCACGGTCACCTTGCCGTTCGGCCACACGATGCAGCCGCCGCGCGTCACGAAGCGCACCTCGTGCGCCCCGCGCGCATGCGCGGCGAACGCCGCGTCGACGTCGTCGCACACGACGACGTCGCCCAGCAGCGCCTCCACCGCGGCGGCGTCGGCCTCCGCGTACGCCAGCTCGTCCACGAGCGCGCGCCCCAGGCCGGCAGCGGCCGCGTCGCGCGCGGGGCATGCGCGGCGCGCCTCGCCCGAACGCGGCACGAGCACCACCTCGCCTCGCTCGTCGCGCGCCGCCAGGGCGGCGGCCACGGCGTTCGCGCGGGACGCGTCGTCCACGAGCAGCGCCGACACGTCCGCGCCCAGCAGGTGCTCCACGAGCGCCTCGAAGCCCTCCGAGGCGCGCACGGCGTGCGCGATGGGCGCGAGGCGCACGTCGAGGTCGGCGGCGTTGTCGAGCACCCACGCGCGGGCCGGGCCCGCTGCGGCGCTCGCGCGCTCCACCTCTTCGAGGCCCTTGATCTCGGACGCCACGAGCGAGGCCGCGTCGCGCGCCTCGTCGAGCGCCCCGCGGGCCGCCTCGCGCGCCCCTAGCGCCTCGCCCACGCGGGCGCGCGCCGCGCCTTCGGCCTCCACGAGCGCCGCGAGCGCCTGCCCGGCCTGCGTCGCGGCCTCCGCGAGCGCCACGGCCTCGGCCTGGGCGCGTTCCAGCTGCAGCTCCAGCTCCTTGCCGTGGCCCTCGATGAGCTTCACGTGCGCCAGGCCGCTCGTCAGCGCCTCCTGGGTGCTGGCCAGCTCGCGGCGCGCCTGCTCCTGCGCGCGCTCGCCGTCGCGCTTCGCGCGCTCCAGCTCCTCCACCTCGCGTTCGAGGGCGCGGCGCTGCTGGGCGTTCTCGGACTGCTCGCCCGCCAGGCGCGCCACGGCGGCGTCGGCCTGCTCGCGGTCGCGCTGCACCTCGGCCAGCTGCGCGGCGGCCTGCGCGCGGTCGGCCTCGGCCTGCGCCCGCTTCGCCTTGTTGGCCTCCAGCGTCACGCGCAGCTCGGCCTCGTAGCTCTGGGCCGCGCGGCGCTTCTCGTGCAGCAGCAGCGTGGCGCCGTCGAAGCGCTCCACGGCCGACGAGGCCCGGCGGTGCCGGCGCGCCAGCTCGCCCGCGTCCACGCTCTCGCGGCGGATCTTCTCCTGCAGCTCCTCGGCCGCCGCCTCGGCCTGCCCGATGGCGGCGCGCTTCTCCTCGAGCTCGGCTTCCAGCGCCTGCTCGCGCTGGGCGGCCTCGTCCCAGCCGCGGCGCAGCGTGCGCAGGTCGTCCACGGCGAGAGCCAGGCTCAGATCGGCCAGCTCGTCGGCCAGCCCCTGGTAGGTGCGGGCGCGCTTCGCCTTGCGCTCGAGCGGCCCCAGCTGGCGCTCCACCTCGGCGGCCACGTCCTTCACGCGGGCCAGGTGCGCGTCCATGGCGGCCAGCTTGCGCTCGCTCTTCGCCTTGCGCTGCTTGTGCTTCAGCACGCCGGCGGCCTCCTCGATGAGGGCGCGGCGGTCCTCCGGCTTCGACTGCAGGATGGAGTCGAGGCTGCCCTGCGAGATGATGGAGTGCGTGCCCGTGCCCAAGCCCGAGTCGTGCAGGATGTCGAGCACGTCCATGCGGCGCGCCACCACGCCGTTGATCAGGTACTCGCTCTCGCCCGAGCGGTACATGCGGCGCGTGATGGCCACCTCGTCGAAGTCCACCGGCAGCGTGGAGTCGGAGTTGTCCAGCACGAGGTCGACCTCCGCGATGCCCACGCTCTTGCGCGCGGACGACCCCGCGAAGATGACGTCCTCCATCGCCTGGCCGCGCAGGTTCTTCGCGTTGCGCTCGCCGAGCACCCACAGCACGGCGTCGGATATGTTCGACTTGCCCGAGCCGTTCGGCCCCACCACGGCGGTGATGCCCGGCTCGAGCGCCAGCACGCTGCGGTCGGCGAACGACTTGAAGCCTTTGAGGACCAGTGATTTCAGGTACATGCGCGGCTACCCCTGCTTGCGCTGCTTGGCGCGCTCGCGTTCGGACTTCTTGCGGGCCTTCTCCTCGGCGCGCGCGGCGGCCTTCTCGGCCTTCGCCAGCTTCGCGGCCTCGGCCTTCTCGGCGCGCGCCTCGCCGTCCACGCCCAGGCCGAAGAACTCGCCGAGGCGCGCGAGCGTGCTCTTGGCGGCCTGGCTCTCGGCCTCCTTCTTCGTGCGGCCGGTGCCGCGCGCAAGCCCCTGGCTGCCGGCGAACACCTGCGCGACGAACGTGCGGTCGTGCGGCGGCCCCTGCGTCTCCACCAGCTTGTACGTGGGCGTGATGCCGTCTTCCTGCAGCTTCTCCTGCAAGGCGCTCTTGGGGTTCTCGGGCTCGCGGGCCATGTCCACCGACATGCGCGGGATGAGCGTGGAGCGCACGAACGACACCGCGGCGTCGATGCCGCCGTCGAGGAACAGCGCGGCCACCACGGCCTCGTACACGTTCTCCAGCGCGGAGTGCAGCCCGCGCCGGCCCGTGCCCGTCTCGGAGGAGCCGAACACGATGATGTCGGTGAAGCCCAGGCGCTCGGCGACGTCGGACAGGCTCGCGCCCGACACGAGCGCCACCTTGATGCGCGTGAGGCCGCCTTCGTCCAGGTCGTGGAAACGATCGAACGCGATGGTGGCCACGATGGCGCCGAGGATGCTGTCGCCGAGGAACTCGAGGCGCTCGTAGGAGTACTTGACCGACTTGCCCTCGGTGGCCGAGGGATGCGTGATGGCGGACAGCAGCAGCTGCTCGTCCGCGAAGCGGTAGCCCAGGATCTCCTGGGCGCGCGCCAGTTTTCTCTGCTGTTCGTCGGTGAAGGTCATGGCGTGCTCGGGCTTTCGTTCAGGCTGCGGATGAGCGGCGTGGGCGGGATTCCATGATTGACCGGGCATGGCGTCACTCGCCCTCCGTCGTTCGGGCGGCGCGCGGCGCGGTCACGGTTTGAGCGATTATATCAGAAACGCCCGTGCGCACGATGCTCGCGGTGGTCAACACGCCGTTGCGCACCGCCAGCGCGTTGGACGACCCGTGCCCTACCAAGAGCGCGCCCTTCACGCCCAGAAGCGGGGCGCCGCCGTACGTGTCGGGGCTCACCTGCGCCATGAGCCGCTTGAGGCCGCCCTTGATGGCCAGCGCGCCCAGCTTCGTGAGCGGCGTGGACATCATGATGCCCTTGAGCGTCTTGAACAGGGTCTTCGAGGTGCCCTCGATGGTCTTCAGGCACACGTTGCCCGTGAAGCCGTCGGTGATGATGACGTCGAACTTCGCGGGCAGGATGTCCGAGCCCTCCGCGTTGCCCGCGAAGTTCGGCAGCTGCTCCCTCAACAGGTTATGCGCCTCCTGGGCGAACTGCGAGCCCTTCGTGTCCTCCTCGCCGATGTTGAGCAGCGCGGCGCGCGGGCGCTCGATGCCGATGACCTTCTCGGCGTAGATGGACGCCATCTGGCCGAACTGCACGAGGTACTCGGGCTTGCAATCGGCGTTCGCGCCGATGTCGCACATGACGACGGGGCGCACGGGCGACGGGATGACCGTGGCCAGCGCGGGCCGGGCGACGCCCTTGATGCGGCCCATGACCAGCGTGCCCGCCGCCAGGCAGGCACCGGTGGAGCCGGCCGAGAAGAAGCCTTGCGCGGCCCCTTCCTTCACGAGGCGGCAGCCCACCACGATGGACGAGTCCTTCTTCTTGCGCACGGCGTTGGCGGGATGTTCCGCCATGGCGATGACCTCGGCAGCCGCCTGCGGCGTGCAGCGGTCGTGCTCGGCCGCGAACGGCTCGACCACGTCGGCCGGGCCGCACAGGATGACCTCGAGGGCAGCGTCGGCGGCGAGCGCCTGGGCGACGCCGTCGAGCACCACGCCGGGAGCGTTGTCGCCTCCCATGGCGTCGACGGTGATGGTGACCTTATCGGGCATGATGTCCTCGCATTCCTCTTCGGATCGCGTGGACGCATGCGTCTGGCCGCCGGTGCGAGCAGGCGCATGCGCGCAGCGCGGGTTACGAACATGCAAAAAGCCTCCCGGCGCATCACACGCGAAGCGCGATGTGCGGGGAGGCTTGTCAATGCGCGTCAGCAGAACGCACGCGCATGGGCGCTGCGCTAGTCCGTCTCGATGACTTCGCGGTTCTTGTAGAAGCCGCAGTTCGGGCACACGCGATGCGGAAGCTTGACCTCGCCGCACTGCGGGCACACGGAACGCGAGGGCGCCGCGATCTTATCGTTGCTGCTGCGACGGGCGTGGGTGCGGGCACGGCCCATTTTGCGCTTAGGTACTGCCATGATTCTCTATCTCCTTCTTTAAGCCGAGCGATCACGATCGCTCGTTCTCGCTTAAGTAAACACGCGAAACGGTATAGTATCAAACGCGGAGCCGCGCCGCAAGCCCCGACCACCCGCAAAATCCAATCCGCATCCAGGTTTCATAATTGAAACGGATGCGCATCCAGCCAGACAGGCGCGGTGGAAAACGCAGAGCGGAACGCCTTTCGGGCCAAAAGCATCGCCGTCTCTATCGAGCCGGAACGCGCGACGTTGGATCAGAGCGAGATCGGGATGCGTTCCACGTTCGAAGCGCGTCGGATCGGCTGGCAAGAAACGTGGAAAGCGCGTTGGAACGACGTTGGAAATGCGCGAGATCCAGGCGGCTTTCCGTGGTGACGCACGCCATCGAAACGTGAGACCGGCTCGTTATACTCATAGGTACGGATACGCCAGGCGGCTTGGTGCCTCTCCCTCTCATTATTCTAGATGAAAAGAGGTGAAGACCATGACCGTTTTTGGGTTTGTCGAATTGGCAGCACTGCTCTTGGAGTTTGCGTCCCGCGTCATCGAGCTTGTTCTCATGATAAGGAGCGCGCTCCTAACCCGTAGGGGAAAGGAGCGCCAAGACTAAACCCAAACCGCCGAAGCGATCCGAGAGCCGTTGGGAGTCTAACCCCTCCCTGCGGCTCGTCCTATTCTACACCGAACTCCTTGCCTCCCGCAATACGCACCCGCCATCGAGCCCACACCGTCGCCCCCCTACTCCGCCGGGCCGAACTGCATCTCGTAGTAGTGGGCGTAGGTGCCGCCGAGGGCGAGCAGCTGGTCGTGCGTGCCGCGCTCGGCCACCTTGCCGTCCTCCACCACCGCGATGAGGTCGGCGTTGCGGATGGTGGACAGGCGGTGCGCGATGACGAGCGTCGTGCGCCCGGCCGACAGCTCCTCGAGCGACTTCTGGATGGCCCGCTCGCTCTCGTTGTCGAGCGCGCTCGTGGCCTCGTCGAGGATGAGGATGCGCGGATCCTTCAGGAACACGCGCGCGATGGCGATGCGCTGCTTCTGCCCGCCGGACAGGCGCGCGCCGCGCTCCCCCACGTAGGTGTCGTAGCCGTCGGGCAGCCCCATCACGAACGCGTGGATGTTCGCCCGCTCGGCCGCCTCGACGATCTCGGCCGTCGTGGCGTCGGGCCGCCCGTAGGCGATGTTGTCGCGGATGGTGCCGCCGAACAGGTACACGTCCTGCTGCACGATGCCGATGGCGTCGCGCAGCGACTCCACGGTGACGGAGCGGACGTCGATGCCGTCGATCTCCACCGACCCGCTCGCCGGGTCGTAGAAGCGGGGCAGAAGCGAGCACGTGGTGGTCTTGCCACCGCCCGAGGGACCCACGAGCGCCACCGTCGTCCCCGCCGGTATGGCCAGGTCGAGGCCGCGCAGCACCTCATGGACGCCGTCGTAGCTGAAATGCACGTCGCGGTAGCGCACCTCGCCGGCCACGTGCCCGTCCGGGCCGCCGCAGCGGGCGCGCTCGGCCGCGTTGAGGTCCATCGCGTCGGGCGCGTCGGCGATGTCGGGGCGCACGCTGAGCACCTCCATGAAGCGCCGGAAGCCGGCGTACCCCTTCTGGAACGTCTCCACGAAGTTGATGAGCTGCTCGATAGGCGAGATGAAGATGCCGATGTACAGGGCGTAGATGGCCAGGTCGGTGACCTGCAGGCCGCCCGTGGCCACGAAGTAGCCGCCGCCGACGATGGTCACCGTGTACAGCACGCCGATGAACAGCGAGTTCACCGCATGGAACGACCCCATGAACCTATACGAGCTCTCCTTCGTCTCCACGAAGCGGGCGTTCGTGCGGTCGAACTTCTTGATCTCCACCGGCTCGTTGCCGAACGACTTCACCACGCGGATGCCGCCGAGCGAGTCCTGCAGGCGCGCGTTGATGTCGGCCATCTTCTTGCGGTTCTCGGTGAAGATGACGCGCTTCTGGTAGTTGCGCCAGAACGAGTACGCCGCCAAAAGCAGCGTCGCGGCCAGCATGATGGCGGTCAGCGGCACGTTGATGAAGAACAGCAGCGCGAACGAGCCCACGATCTTGAGGATGCAGATGAACAGGTTCTCAGGCCCGTGGTGCGCGAGCTCCGAGATGTCGAACAGGTCGGTGACCAGCTTGCTCATCATCTCGCCGGTGTTGTTGCGGTCGTAGTAGGAGAAGCTCAGGCGCTGGTACTGCTTGAACAGGTCCATGCGCATGTCGGCTTCCATGCGCGCGCCCATGATGTGGCCCCAGCTGGTGATGAAGTACTGGCAGGCCGTACGCACGCCGTACAGCACGACGAACAACAGCGTGATCCACCCGAGCGAGCCGATGATGGCCTCGGGGGAGCTCTGGAAGAAGTCCTTCGTGAAGAAGCTCAGGAACTGGGGGAACGCCAAGTCGACGCAGGCGAGCACCGTCGCGCACACGAGGTCGAACACGAACAGGAACGTGTAGGGCTTGTAGTAGCTCGCGAACTTCGCGAACACCTGGCGCGCGGTCACGACGGGCGCGTCCGTCGCGGGCGCGGGCGCGCTCTCGGGCGCGGGCGCCGCGTCGGCGGTCGGCTCGCTCGCGCGCGACGCCGCCTTCTGGGTGAGGTTCTTGATGGTATCCATGCCCCACATTGTAGCGCTACTCTGAGCGCCGAGCACCTCGAATCGGCGCGGCGCGCGGCGTTTCGTAGGCTTCGCGTGCGCGCGGCGCCGCGGACGGGATGCAGTTTCACGTTGCCTCATCGGGCCTCCTCGAGAATAGATTCGCCACGGCGCGCCTCGCGGCGCACGCGCGCGAGCTCGCTTGCCGCGCCGCGCCCGAACACGCCCACGTCGTAGCTGCCGGCGTACGCCGCCGCGACGGCGATCAGCAGGAACGGCAGCGCCGCCCAGCCGAATATCTCGGCGCCCATGAGCACCGCCGCCAGCGGGCAGCGGCTGGCCGCCGCGAAGAACGCCGCCATGCCGAGCGCGGCCGAGAACCCTGCGGGCTGGCCGGCCGCGAGGCCCAGCGTGCAGCCCAGCAGCGCGCCGACGGTGAACATGGGCATGATCTCGCCGCCTTTGAAGCCGAAGCCCAGCACGAGCACGGTGAGCACGGCCTTGACGGCGAAGTCGGCCGGGGCCGCCTCGCCGGCGAGCGCCCCGCGCAGAAGCCCCATGCCCGTGCCTTCGAAGGCCTGCCAGCCGAAGGCCAGCACGAGCGCCGCGAACAGCAGGCCGCCCGCCGCGACGGCGACGAGCGGGCGGCCCACCCGATGCCGCACCACGTGGCGCAGCGCGCGAAGGCCGCTCGCGAACAGCACGCCGCCCACGGCGCAGCACAGGCCCACGAGCAGGCAGTGGGCGACGGAGCCCCACGACAGCGCGGGCAGCGCGACCGCCGGGATATGGTCGCCGATGCCCACCGCCCGCGCGATGGCGTAGGCGACGAACGTGGCGAGGAGCATCGTGGGCACGTGGCGCGCCACCGCGCGGTCGAAGCGCGCGAGCTCGAGCACGAACATGCAGGAGCCCAAGGGGGCGAAGAACAGCGCGCTGAACGCCGCCGCCATGCCGAGCGCGGCGGGATAGCCGTTCGGGATGGTGCGGCCGCGGCGCCACACGGGGGCCAGCTTGAAGGGGCGGCCGAGCACCGAGCCGATCGACGCGCCCATCTGCAGCGCGCCCGACTCCATGCCCACCGAGCCGCCGCCCAGCACGGTGAGGAAGGTGCCGCCGAGGATGCCGGGGGCCACGCCGCCCGGGATGCGCTCGTTGGCGCGGAAGCGCTCGATGACGCCGTCGGTGGCGAGGTTGACGGGCAGGCGCAGCAGCTTGTACAGCCCGATGGACGCGAGGCCGAGCGCGGGCAGGGCGAACAGCAGCCAGGGATGGCGCTGCGAAAGCGTTCCCGCGAAGTCGACGGACAGGGTGAGCACGATGGAGGCCGCGGCGCCCGCGGCGCCTACGACGAGCGCGAACGCCGTATGGCGCACGAGCTGCCCGAGGTCGAAGCGACCGTCCTGCAAAGATTCCGCCTGCTCGCCGTCCTGTGCGCCCACGCGCGCCTCGCCTCCCGACCTGCTCCGAATACCGACACATCCGCTCCATGGTACGGAGCGGACGTGCGGGAGGGAGGCCGCGGCAGGAGGCGGTTGCCGTACCGTCGCGGCCCGTAGACCGGCGCGTTGACGGTGCGCCCGCCGCGGGCGCGCCGCGCACGGGCAGGGGCCGGCCGGCGCCTAGCGCACCTCGGCGCGCCGCGCGAGCAGGTAGGCCGCCAGCGCGCCCAGGGCGGCCACGGCGGCGAACAGGGCGATGGGGTACGCGAGGTTCACGCCCGCCGAGGTGAACCCGAGCGCCGCGAGTACGATGCCGCCCACCGTGTCGGCCGCGCCCGGCACGACCGCGAACAGCGTGGGGACGAGTACGAACGCCAAAAGGCCGACCGCGAGCAGCCCTGCCAGGAACGGCCGCTTCCCCACCCTTCCCTGCAGCACGATGATCGCATAGGAAAGGAACGCGATGGCGAGGTTGAGCAGCAGCGTCCACAGAAACCCGACGGGGCCGAGGCCGTATCCGTCGCCGTACTGCGCGACGAGCGACTGGAGCCGCCACAGCGGCAGCACCGCCAACAGCAGCTGGTCCACCAGGGCGAACGCGGCGGCCACCGCCGCGAACGACAGCGACGTGCTGAGAAACGCCTGCGCGCGCGTCACCCCGCACTGCAACGCGAACTTGAAGTCGATCGAGTACGACATGGTTCCGCACAGCACCAGGAACACGCACATCCACAGGTACATGCCTTGGAACGGCGCGCCCCCTTCCCCGGCGAACGAGATGATCGCCCATCCGAGCGAGAAGCAGGCCGCGAACACGATGAAGAACACGCCCATCGAGAACAGGACGTCGGCCATCTGGTAGCGGGCGATCGCTTTGAACTTCCTCATCGCGCATCCTCCTTCTCGGTCAGCTTCACGAACAGCTTCTGCAGGCTGAGCGGCGCCGTCTCGAGCCGCTCGTGCAAGCGCGTCCCGTCGGGCGCGCCGAGCAGGTACGCCACCTCCAGGCCGCCCAGCTCCTCGACGGCGAGCACGTCGCGGCCCGCGCAGTACGCCTCCACGTCGGCCGCGCGGCCCGACACGCGGTGGCCGCTCGAGCGCAGCTCCTCGGCCGACGAGGCCAGCAGCACGCGTCCGCGGTCGATGATGGTCACCTGCTCCACGAGGTTCGCCACCTCCTCGATGAGGTGGGTGGCCACGACGACGGTGCGCTGCTTCTCCACGTAGTCTTCGAGCAGCAGCTTGTAGAACAGCTCGCGATGGTTCGCGTCGAGGCCCAGCACCGGCTCGTCGAGCAGCAGGTAGTCCACGTCGAGCGACAGCCCGATGACCAGCTGGTAGATGGAGCGGTAGCCGGTCGACAACGCGCCCACCTTCTTGCGCACGTCGAGGCCGAACGCCTCGGCATGGCGCGCGGCCGCGCCCTCGTCGAACCCCTCGTAGAAGCGGCCCATCTCCTTGAACAGCTTGTCGAGGCGGAAGTTCTCCGGGAACATCTTCTTGTCGGAGGTGCAGTACACCTTGGCGAGGGCGGCGGCGTTGTCGGTGACGGGATCGCCGTCCACGAGGATGCGCCCGGCCGTGGGGATCAGGCGGTTCGCCACGAGGCCGAGCAGCGTCGACTTCCCCGCCCCGTTGCGTCCGAGCAACGCGTGGATCTTGCCGTGCTCGAAGGACAGCGACACGTCGTCGAGGGCCGTGCTCGTTCCGAACGACTTCGATACCTGGTCGGCGCGTATCTCACGCATGGCCGTATCCTTTCTCGATCATAGCGACGACCTGCTCTTTCGTCAGGCCGAGCTTCTTCGCCTCGGCGACGAGCGCGGCGACGAACCGCTCGTCGAACGCGCTCCTGCGCTTCGCGCGCACCTTGTCGGCGGCGCCCGTTTGGACGTACATGCCCATGCCCCTCCTCTTGTAGATGATGCCCTCGTCCACGAGGATGTTCATGCCCTTGAGGACGGTGTGCGGGTTGATGCCGAGCAGGGCTGACAGCTCGTTGGTCGACGGGACGCGGTCCTGCTCGGCGTACACGCCGGTGAAGACGTCCTCCTCGATGCCCTCGGCGATCTGGATGAACAGGGGCACGTCTCTTCCCGGGTCGATGTTCATAGGGCGCGCCTCCTCTCTGCTAGTTTGTTACTTGAGTAACTAACTAGCATTCTAGAGCGCGCCAGGCGGGTTGTCAAGGCGCAAGAAGGCGGCCGCCGGGATCGATCCCGGCGGCCGCCGTGCGGTGCGAACTGCGTGCGAACGTATGTTTCACGTGAAACAGCGCGGCGAAGGCCTACGCGGAGGCGCCCCTCGCCGTCGCCGTCGCGCCCTGGAACACGACGCCCTCGTCCTTGCAGAGGTGCTGGACGGCGGCGCGCGCGGTCTCCGCCGCCGTGGGCAGGCCGCCGGGTGCGACGAGGCGCTGCCCCGCGAAGTAGACGCCCTCGATGCCCGCGGGCTTCGCGGGGTAGCTCGTCTGCTTCTCGCCGGGAAGCATGTTCGACATCCACGACCCCTTGTACGAGCGGAGGTAGCGCTCGTAGGTGAGCGGCGTGGCCACGTCCCACACCTCCACCTTGCCCTCGATCTGCGGGTACTTCTTCGACAGCGCCGCGATCACCGCTTCGGCCAGCTTCCGCTTCTCCTGCGCGTAGGTGCCGTCGGCCCTGCGCGCGGCCCACCAGTCGTACGTGTCTCCGTTCATGAACAGCGTCATGGCCGTGCAGCCCTCGGGCGCGTAGCCCTCGTAGGCGGCGTAGTTGTTGAAGGCGAGGGCGTCGTGCCGCTGGTCGCCGCAGAAAACGGGTTCGTCGAGGGGGAACCCGACGCATTCCGGCACGTCCGAGAGGTCGGCGCGGATGCCGAGGCTCACGAACGTGTCGAGGATCGGATGGACGTTCGCCCGCAGCCTCTCCGCCCACTCCTCGCGTATCGGCGGGTCGAACAGCGCGTCGATGGCGACGCGGGTGTCCTGCGTCACGATCACGGCGTCGAAGGGGCGAAGCTCGCCGTCCACGACCACGCCGACCGCCCGGCCGCCCTTCGTCTCCACCCGCTCGACGAGGCGGCGGTACTCGATCGCGCCTCCCAGCTTCTCGAAGGTTTCGGCGATGCGCGCGGCCATGGCGAGCGAGCCGCCGAGCGGGTACCCGCCGTCGCCCGCGGCGAGCGTCGCGAGCGTAAACGCGAGCCCCATCGCACTCATATCCTCGCCGACCATGCTCGCGAACAGCGTGCGCAGCAGCGGGTTGGAGAAGCGCTCCGCGAACGCGCGGGCAGTCTGGTTCGCGTAGACGGACATGCGCGTCATCGCCGGCAGCATGGCCAGCATGGCGCGCAGGCCCGGCGTGCGCTTGACGGCGACCTTCACGCCCTTGACGTCGACGATGGGCATGCTCACCTTCGTGAACTTCCGCACGTCCTTGATCAGGCTCCGAATCTCCCGCTCGTCCTCGGGCGCGACATCCAGCAGGTGCGCCTCGAGCCGATCGATGTCGCGGTAGAGGCAGACCGTCCGCCCCTCGAACTCGTACACGAGGAAGGGGTCGCGCACGTAGACGGGCACGTCCGGGTTGAGCGCGCCGATCTCGTTCCACACCGCGTTGAGCGCCGTGCGCGGCGACGAGCCCGTCAGCCAGTGCATGCCGCCCTCGAACAGGTACCCGCGCCGGCTCCAGCTCGTGGACGCGCCGCCGGGGATGGTGTGCGCCTCGTACACGGTGACGTCGAAGCCGCTCTGGCGCGCGTACACGCCCGCCGTCAAACCTGCGATGCCCGCGCCCACGATGGCGACGCGCGTCGGCGAGGCGCCCGCTCCCCGGGCCGCTTCCGTTGTTTCACGTGAAACATCCGTTCGCTGCATGTCCATGCTACCTCTTCCTCACGATGTCGACGATCCACGCGCTTTCCGGGCACGGCGTGCCCGGATGCAGCGACAACTCCTCGGCGATGCCCTGGACGGCGGCCCAAAACGCCACGGAGAGCGCCACCGGGTCTCCCTCGCGGACGGTGCCCTCCCGCTGCCCGCGACGGACGATCTCGGCGGTGGGCGTGTGCACGTCGAACCCCGCGAGCTTGGCCTTCACGCGCTCGGGCGCGTCGTCGTTCACGAGCGCATGGCTCATGAGCACGAACATGTCGGCCAAGGTGGGGTCGCTTTGCAGGTAGGCCATGATGCCGGCCGCCGCGCCCTCGAAGAACGCGATCGCGTCGCCCTCGCTGTCGCCCACCATCGCCATGGGGCCGTCCACGCCCACCTCGACGAGCGCCTCGTACAGCGCCTCCTTCGATTCGAAGTAGTGGAACATGAGCCCGGTGCTCATGCCCACGGCCTCGGCGATGTCGCTCACCTTCGTGGCCGCGTACCCCTTGCGCACGAACAGCCGCAGCGCCGCCCGGAGGATCTCCTCGCGACGCCGCTCCCGCTGCTCCTGTCTCGTCACCATTCGTTGAACTCCCTTTCATTGAATTTGTGTTCAACATAGTACCACGGCGGGGAGGGAATGCAAGGGAGATTGGGCGATTGCGGCTGCGCGCAACGATCGCGACGGATTGTTTCACGTGAAACATCCGTTCCCCTCTCCTTCCAGGAAGCGGGAGGGGGTTCCCCGGTGGAGGATGGTGAGGCGGTGCATGGCGCGGGTGACGGCGACGTAGAGGAGGGTGCGGTCGAACTCGGTGGAGAAGAAGCGTTCGTCGGCGTCGAGCACCACCACCTCGTCGAACTCGAGGCCCTTCGCCATCTTCACCGACGCCACCGACACGCCGTCCTCGAACGCCGTCGTGCGCTCGGTCAGCAGGCGCACGTCCGCATCGCGGCCCAGCAGCTCGGCGTAGCGCGCGGCCAGCTCGTCGGAGGCGTGCAGGATGCCGAGCGTCTTGCGGCCGCTCGCGCGGAAGGCCTCGACGGCCTCGAGCGTCCGCGCGAGCACCTCCGCCGTGTTCGCGCAGCCGACGATGCGCGGCGCCTCGCCGTGCCGCTCCACCGCCTCGAGCTCGGCCGAGGGCTTCACGCGGTTCGCGAGCGCCACGATCTCGCTCGTCGAGCGGTAGCTGCGCGTGAGCCGCACGACGCGCGCGGCCGCGTACGCCGCCGCCACGTCGTCGAGCGCGGTGGCGTTGCCCCGGTCGACCACCTGATGGCAGTCGCCCAGCACGGTCTTGTCGCAGCGGAACAGGCGCGCCACCAGCGCGTGCTGCACGGGCGTCAGGTCCTGCATCTCGTCCACCACGAGGTGCAGGACGTCGCCGTACGCCTCGAAGCCGGAAAACGCGCCCAGCAGCAGCGCCAGCGGCGCGGCGTCCTCCCATTCCACCGTGCGCTTCGGCCCCAGCGCGAGCGCGTCGTCCCAGCCGCGCTCGCGCAGGAACAGCCGGTAGAGCGCCAGCGCGTCCTTCGCGCGCAGCATGCGCGCCAGCCGGCGGCGCACCTCGCGCTTCGTCGGCACGGCGTGGCGGTCCCTCCCGACGCTCGTCGATTCCAGCTCGTAGACCACGCTCGCGGCCACGAGGTCGAGCCGCTCCTCCAGCGCGAGCCCCCCGTGCGCGCGGAACCGCGCGTCGATCCGCGCGGCCTCGACGACGCGCCGGCCGAACGCCATGTCCTCGGCCGCGAACGCGACGTCGGGCGCCCGCTCGAGGAACGCGAGCACCGCGGAGGCGAACGCCGCCGTGCCCTTCAGACGGGCGCGCTCGCGCCACGCGCCGTCCGCCTCGTCCACGCTCGAACGCGCGGGCGCGACCGTCGCCGCGCCGCCGAGCGCCCGCTCGACGACGGCGCGCAGGTCGAGGGCCGCGATGGGCTCCTCGCCCAGTTCGGGCAGGACGCCGGAAACGTAGTCGGCGAACACGCGGTTCGGCGACAGGATGGCCACCGCGCGCGAGGACAGCGCGCCCCTGCGGCGGTACAGCAGGTACGCCACGCGATGCAGCGCGATGGACGTCTTCCCCGAGCCCGCCACGCCCTGGATGACGAGCGTCCCCGGCTCCTCGTCGCGGATGATGCGGTTCTGCTCGGCCTGGATGGACGCGACGATGGTGCGCATCTTCTTGTCGGACGAACGTCCCAGCTCGCGCGCCAGCACCTCGTCGCGCACGGTCGAGGCGCTGTCCGCCGCGTACCCGAGCCTCCCCCGCTCCACGCCCAGCTGCCGCTTGCGCGCGAGCAGGCCCTCCACGCGGCCCGCAGGCGCATCGTAGCCGGCGGGGCCCGGCTCGTCGCACTCGTAGAACAGCCCCGCCACCGGCGAACGCCAGTCGGACACCACCGCCGCCTCGTCGGAGTTGAACGAGAAGCGCCCCAGGTAGAACGGCGTCGGCGCGTCCTCGCCCGCCGCCTGGAAATCCACGCGCGCGAAGTACGGCGCGTCGAGCAGCTTCTCCAGCCGCGCGGCGGCCTCGCGCGCCTCGGCCGCCTGGCGGTCGACCTCCTTCAGGAACAGCTCGTTCTGGTACTGCTCGCTCGGGTCGATCTCGCCGCGGTAGGCCGCCATGTAGCGCTTCGTCTCGTCGTACCCGCCGTCCACGCGCTCGAGCAGCCCCGCCGCCCGGTCGCGCGCGGCGCGCAGCAGCGCGAGCACGTCGTCGAGGTGCGCGCGCTCCTCGCGCAGCACGGCGTCCGCAGCAGCTTCGCCGCCCCCGCCCGCGAGCCCGCCCTCCGCGCGCAGCACGAACCGCTGCGTGGGGTAGCCGAACTCCTCGAGCAGCTCGGCCTCCTCGAAGCCGAGGGCCAGCAGGTCGCGCCGATGCCCCGTGTCGGCCCGGTCGCCCGCGCGGAACGTGGTCAGCGACACGTCCCGTTCCGGCAGCTCCACCGCGCGCAGCGCGTCGAGCAGCGCCCGCGCCACGTCGAGGCGGCGGTACTGCGGATGCACCGCCAGCACGTCGATGCGCGCCGCATCCGCATCGAACGCGAGCGCTCCGGCCAGCGCCTCCCCGTCCCACGCCGCCAGCGCGTGCCGCCGCTCGATGCATGCGGCGGCCCACGCCTCGTGGTCGCGCTCGTCGAAGCACGGGAACCCGTCGATCGACGAGCGCATGAGGTCCATCCACGCGGGCAGGTCGGCAGGCGCCGCGTACCCGACCGTCCAGGCGCCCCCGTCGTCCGGCACCCCGTCGCGCAGCTCGAACGGAAGCTGCAGCGCGTAGAACGCCCCGGCGGCGCGGAACCGCGCGGGCGTCGTCTTGTACAGCGCCGAGAACGCGAGCGAGAACGCCTGCTGGCTGTCGTAGCCCGCCCCGAGCGCCACCTCCGCCAGCGGCGCGTCCGTCGACACGAGGGCGCGCGCCGCCTCGGTGAGCCGGCGGCGCTTGACGTAGTCGTACACGGGGAAGCCCACCGTGGAGGTGAACAGGCGATGCAGGTGGTACTTCGAGTAGCCCGCCTCCTCGGCCAGGCGGTCGAGGTCGATCCGCTCGCCAAGGCGGCTCTCGATGCAATCGATCGTCCGGGCGATCGCGCGCTCCTGTTCCCGGCTCATGGTCGTCCTCCTTCGCTCGCGTCCGACGAACCATCCATGTAACCAGAAACGCGCGGCCGCGTCTCTATCGATCTTGCGCTCTTCGGAAAGCACACGACGAAAAAAGCGCCCGCCGTCGAGGGCGGGCGCTACGGGGAAGCGATGCGCGGTGCTAGTTCCGGGGCTCGTCGAACGGGAAGTCCTTGAGCGCCGCGAAGGGGTTCGGCGGCGTGTCGTCATCGTCGTCCGCCGTCGGCGCGCAGCCGCACGGGCCCTCGTTGAGGTCGGCGCCGCACTGCGGGCACAGGCCCTTGCAGTCCTCGTCGCACAGCGGGATGAGCGGGAACTCCAGCAGCAGGGCCGCCGTGATGATGGGCTCCAGGTCGATGACGTTGTCGGAGGACAGCACCTCGAACTCGTCGTCGTCCATGTCCTCGGGCGCGGCCTTCGTCTCGTCGAGCAGGAAGTAGCCCTCGAGATCGCCGGTGACCGGGAAGGAGAACTCGTCGAGGCAGCGCGCGCAGGCCGTCTTGGCCTCGCCCTCCACCGTGCCGGTGACCAGCAGCGCGTCGCCCGTGTTCGTGATGTCGGCCTGCCAGGCCAGCGGCCCCGCGAAATCATACAGGTCCGGGCCCGCCTTCATGACGGGGATGGCGACGGTTCCCTCAAAATGAGAGCTCTCCGCCGGCGCGAAGAGCTCAGAGGGTATATGGATGCGCAACGATTCCATTTAGCGCCCCGATGCGAGGGAGTTGGCGTTCAGGCGGTCGCGGCAGCGGCGCACGTTGTTGAGCAGCGTGTCGAGGCTCTGCTCGACGTGGCCGAACACCTCGTCGGCGTAGTCCTCGGCGCCGGCGCGGGTCTGGCGCTCCAGCTCGCGGGCGTCGGAGAGCACCTGGTCGGCCTGCTGCTGGGAGATGCGGACGATCTCCTGCTCGCTGGCGATGGTCATAGCCTGGCTGCGCGCGTCCTCGATCATGCGGTTGGCTTCGGCCTCGGCGTCGTCGAGCAAGCTCTGGCGCTCGCGGACGATCTGACGGGCCTGGGCGAACTCGCTGGGGAACGTGTCGCGGATCTCGTCCATGATCTCGAACGCCGCGGCGATGTCGACCTGGCGCATGTTGCCCTTGCCGAAAACCGGCTTAGAGTCCTCAAGCAGAATCGAGAGCTCTTCCAACAGCCCCAAGACTCCTGTTTCGTCCATGATTGTCCTTCCACCCAGGCGTGCTGCGTTTCATCTGCGTTGGCGCGCACGGGTATCCTCGCGTGCATGCGTCGCAATATTCTAGCATGTATGCTGGGAAAACCAACCTCCAATGCACAAAGCGTGCACATTTTACCCGGTCGGACCCGTGCCGACACCGAACGGTGACCTGCGGGCGCGCAGGATGCGCTACGCGTCGGCGAACTTCTTCAGCAGCGCCTCGTTCACGCACGCGGGCACGAACTGCTCCACGTCGCCGTGGAGGCTGGCGATCTCGCGCACGATGGAGGACGACAGGTACATGTACTGCGGCGGCGACATGATGAACAGCGTCTCGAGCTCCTGGTTCAACTGGTAGTTGAGGGCCGTCATCTGGAACTCGTACTCGAAGTCGGTGATGGCGCGCAGGCCCTTGATGACCACGGTGGCGTCGAGGCGCGCCGCGAGGTCGACGAGCAGCTCGTCGAACGGCTCGACGCGGACGTTGGGCAGGTGGCTCGTGGCCTGGCGCACCAGCTCGGCGCGCTCCTCGAGCGCGAACAGCGGCTTCTTCTTCGGCGAGGCGGCCACGGCGACGACCACTTCGTCCACCAGCTGCGCCGCGCGGGTAATGACATCGAGATGCCCGCTCGTGATGGGATCGAACGTTCCGGGCGTCAGTGCACGTTTCATGTAAGGTTCCGTTCCTTCTTGGGTTCTCAGTCGATCGCGTCGCGCGGCGCCGAGGAGCGCAGCACGTCCACGACAGTATCCCCGTACTTCTTGCGCTGCGCAATAGACAAATCGCGCGCTTTTGCCGCCTCGTCCACCGCGCCGTTCGCGCTCGCGGCGTGCTCGTACACCACGATCGCGTCGTCGGCGAGCGCCGCACGCGTGCGCAGCGCGGCCACGAACCCGAGCACCTCGTCGGCGTCGCACGCGTACGGAGGGTCGAGGAACACGAGGTCGAACGGCGGACGGGCGTAGGGCACGTCCTTCAGCACGTCGCCTTTGCGCACGCGGGCGCGGCGCGTGTCGAGACCGAGCAGGCCCACGTTCGCGTTGAGCGCCTTGAGCGCCTCGCCCGCGCGCTCGCAGAACTGCGCGCTGCGGGCGCCGCGGCTGAGCGCCTCGAGCCCGAGCGCGCCCGACCCGGCGAACGCGTCGAGCACCACGGCGCCGTCGAACCCGCCGCGCGCGCTGTGCACCGTGCTCATCATGGCCTCGCGCACCCGGTCGGTGGTGGGGCGGGTGCCCTCCCCCTTCGGCGCCTTGAGCGTGCGCCCGCGGAACTCGCCTGCGATGATCCTCATACGTATCAGCCTCCCTGCGCCACGTGGTCGTGGGCGTACATGATGCGCACCTCGCGCGCGAGCGCGCGGTGCGCGGGCAGCTCCAACTCGGGGTCCTCGGCCATGATGGCCGCCGCGTCGGCGTGCGCGGCCTCGATCACCGCGCCGTCGCGCACGACGTTCACCAGCTTGAGGCCCGACGCGCCGTGCTGCCGGTTGCCGAGGATGTCGCCCTCGCGGCGCAGCGACAGGTCGTAGCTGGCCAGCTCGAAGCCGTCGTCGGTGCTCACCATGGCCGCGAGGCGCGTGAGGGCGGCGTCCGACTTCGACGCCGACACGAGGTGCACCTCGGCGGACTTGCTCCCGCGGCCGACGCGCCCGCGCAGCTGGTGGAGCTGCGAGAGGCCGAAGCGGTCGGCGTCCTCCACGATCATGACCGTGGCGTTCGGCACGTCGACGCCCACCTCGATGACCGTGGTGGCCACGAGCACCTGCGTGTCGTTGTCGCGGAAGCGCTGCATGACGGCCTGCTTCTCCGCGCTGGGCATGCGCCCGTGCAGCAGCTCCACCCGGTAGTCGGCGAACAGGGTGGTCTGCAGGTAGGACGCCTCCTTCGCGGCGGCCGCCACGTCGTCGCCCGCCAGGTCGTCGTCGGTCTCGATGCTGATGGCCGCGTACTCGTAGGCTTCCTCGTCGGCCTCGCGGCGGCGCCCGCCGCTGCCGCCGTCCGCCGCCTTCGCGTCGCGCTCTCCCCCGTCCTGGCCGATGAGCGGGCACACCACGTACACCTGCTCGCCGCGCGCCAGCGCCGCGCGGGCGGCGTCGTAGGCGTGTCCGCGGTCGGCCTTCTGGTGTACGAACGTGGTGCGGCGCGCCGCGTCGTGCGGCCGGTGCTTGAGGTAGGACAGCGTCAGGTTGCCGAACAGCGCCAGCGCCAGCGAGCGCGGGATGGGCGTGGCCGTGAGGTACAGCGCGTCGGGCGCCTCGCCCTTCGCCAGCAGCTTCGCGCGCTGCTCCACGCCGAAGCGCTGCTGCTCGTCGATGACCACGAGGCTGAGGTGCCGGGGCGCCACGTCGTCTTCCAGCAGCGCGTGGGTGCCGATGAGCACGTCCGTCGTGCCGCCCGCCACGCGCGCGAGGATGGCCTCGCGGTCGGCCGGCGAGGTGGAGCCCGTCAGCACCTCCCAGGTGACGCCGGCCGCGTCGAACAGCGGCCCCAGGCTCTTGCCGTGCTGGCGCGCGAGCACCTCGGTGGGGGCCATGAGCAGGGCTTGCGTGCCCGTGTCGGCCGCCGCCGCCAGCGCGAAGGCCGCGACGACGGTCTTGCCGGTGCCCACGTCGCCCAGCAGCAGGTGGTTCGCGGTCTGCGGCGCGGCGAGCGCGGCGAGGATGTCGCGCTTGGCCTGCGCCTGCTCGCCGGTGAGCTCGAAGGGCACCGCGTCCTCGAGCGCGGCCAGGTGCGGCCCGTCCACCACGTGCACGGCGGGCTCGCACCCGTCGCTGCGCTCGCGCGACTCGCGCATGAGCATGAGCTCGAGCAGCAGCAGCTCCTCGTACACGAGGCGGCGGCGCGCCTCGGCCACCTCGTCCATCGTGTGGGGGAAGTGGATGCACGACAGCGCCGCGCCGCGGCTCATCAGCCGGTACTTGGCGCGCAGCTCGAGCGGCAGCGGGTCGTACAGCCCGCTGGCCGCCGCCAGCGCGTTGCCCACGAGCCGGCGCATCCACGCGGCCGATATCTTCTCGCAGGCGGGGTGCACGGGGATGATCATGCCCTCGGCCATCCGCTCGCCCTCGAGCACTTCCAGGTAGGGGTTCGTCATGCGCTTGAAGCCGTAGTTGAACTCGAGCTTGCCCGCCACCGCGATGCGCATGCCGGGCTTCACCTGGTCCATGAGCCACGGCTGGCGGAAGCACGTCACCATGAGCACGCCCGTCGCGTCCACGAGCGACAGCTCCACGAGGGAGAGGCGCGGCTTCGGCTTCTTCAGCTTGATCTCGTGCACCGCGCCCTCGACGGTGCACGACTCGCCGATGCGCGCGGTGGCCACCTCGGCCTTGCGCGAGAGGTCGATGTAGCGCCGCGGGAAGTGCGTGGCCAGGTCGCGCACCGTGCGGATGCCGAGCCCGTCGAGCGCGCGGGCGCGCGTCGGGCTCACCAAACGAACGCGCCCGACCGATTCGTCGAGCGCGAGCGTTGCTGCCAGTCTGTCGGGCTGGTCGTTACTCAACGGACATCACGACGGGGTACAAGGGCTGGTCGCCGCGGTGGGCGTCGATCTCGAGGTCGTCGTAGGCGCCCTCGATGCGCTCGAGCAGCGCGGCGAAGGCGTCCTCGCCCAGGTCCTCGCCGGCGAGGATGGTGAGGGTGTCGGCGTCGGCGGCCTCCATCGTGTCGAGCAGCGCCATGACCACGTCCTCGGTCGTGGAGCCCACGGCCTCGATGGACCCGTCGGCGATGCCGATGACGTCGCCTTCCTTGATGGGGTTGTCGTGAGCGTCCTTGGAGTCCTTGATGGCCGTGGTCACCTCGCCGGTCTTCACCTCGGCGTACGCCTCGGTCATCGACTCGACGTTCTCCTCGAGGCTCGCGCCCTCGTCGAAGCCGAACAGCGCGGCGAACGCCTCGGGCACGCTGCGCGTGGGCACGACGGCGCACGGCGTCTCGGACAGCTCGCAGGCGCTCTGGGCAGCCATGATGATGTTCTTGTTGTTCGGCAGGATGATGACGGCGTCGGCGTTCACCCGGCCGGCGGCGTCGAGCAGGTCCTTCGTGGAGGGGTTCATGGTCTGCCCGCCGGACACCACCACGTCCACGCCGAGGCTCTTGAGGATCTTCGCGTTGCCCTCGCCCGCGGCCACGGCCACGAAGCCGAGCGGCTTGGGCGTCGCCTCCTGCTCGGCGGCCAGCGCGTCGGTGCGCGCCGCGCTCTGCTGCTGCATGTTGTGGATGTGCACCTCGGAGATCTGCGCGTCGTGCGTGAGGAACCAGCCGAGCACCTCGTCGGGACGGTTCGAGTGCACGTGCACCTTGAAGTTGGGGTGCATGCCCACCATGAGGTCGCAGTCGCCCATCGTGGGCAGGAAGTCCTTGGCGGCGTCCACGTCCACCGTGTCGGAGTGCACGAGGAACTCCGTGCAGTAGCGGTACGCCGAGCCCTCCCAGTCGTTGATCTGCTCGATCTCCACCTTCGGCGTCGCGCCGCGCGCGAACGCCAGCTCGTCCACCATGGGGCCCTCTTTGCCCGTGAGCGCCGAGGCGAACGCGTCGAAGAAGATGGCCAGGCCGAAGCCGCCCGCGTCCACCACGCCGTTCTCCTTGAGCACGGGCAGCAGGTCGGGCGTACGCTGCACGGAGGCGTAGGCCTCCTCCACCACGTAGGCGAGCGCCTCGTCGGCCGAGAGCTTCTTCTTGCGGGCGCGCTTCGCGGCCGACGCGCTGTCGCGCAGCACGGTGAGGATGGTGCCCTCCACCGGCTTGCGGACGGCCTGGAACGCCACCTCCTGCGACTTCGCGAACGCCGCGTCGATGCTGTCGGCGTTCAGCTCGTCGTGACCGACGCTGCCCTCGCACAGGCCGCGCAAAATTTGCGAGGTAATGACACCGGAGTTGCCGCGTGCGCCCATGAGCGCGCCGGTCGTGATCGCCTTGCGAATTTCCGCGCCGCCCGCCCCGATGGGCAGGTTGGCCAGGTTCTCGACGACGGTTTCCAACGTGAGCGACATGTTCGTGCCCGTGTCCCCGTCGGGCACCGGGAACACGTTCAGACGGTTGATCTCGTCCTTGCGCTCGCTCAGGGTCTTGCTCGCAACGGCGATGGCATTGAGCAGATCGTTCGCGGTATAGGGTTCTGGCATGCTGATCGATTCTCCTTAAACGTAATGCCGCGGAGCGCCGCGCCCCTCTCGGGCGGGCAGCGGCTCATCATGGCAGGGCGAGCGCTACTTGCGCACCTTCACGCCCTGCACGTGCACCTCGACACCGTCGAGCGGGACGCGGGCGTATTCGGTCAGCGCGAACGTGACCTGGTCGATGAGGTTCTGGGACACCGTGTTGATGTTCGTGCCGTACTCGATGACGACGTACAGCTCCACGTGCACGCCGGCGTCGGTCGTGGTGACCACCACGCCGCGGCGCAGACGGGACGTCGGGAGGATCTTCGCGATGCCGTCGACGGCGGTCGGGGCGGCCATGCCCACGACGCCGTAGCACTCGAGCGCTGCATTGCCGACCATGTCGGCCAGTACGTCATTGGCAACGTGGAGGTTGCCTGCTATCGTATCGTTCATGGCATTCCTTTCACGGCGCGGGGATCCCGCGCACGACAAAAAACCTGCTAACGCAGTATAGCGCATGGGCTCGGTGCTGTGCGATGCGCCTGATCGCAGCCGAAAGTATACTACACGAAAAATTCTTGTAACGGTTCAAGTTTATGTGCTATAGTATGAGGGCTTTTTTGTCATCAACGGTTTTTGCCGATGAGTACCCAACGTACATGGAGTGATGAACGATGTCGAAGATTTGTGAAGTTTGCGGTAAAGCGCCGAGCGCGGGACGCAACGTCAGCCACTCGCACCGCGTGACGAACCGTTGGTTCCGTCCGAACATTCAGCGCGTGACGATCAAGGACAAAGAAGGCCACGTCCGCAAGGCCAACGTCTGCACGAAGTGCATGAAGGCCGGCAAGGTCGAGCGCGCGTAACACGCCCGCTACGCCTCGACCGAGGCGTACAAGCCGACATTGAAAAAGCCCGCTTGCGCGGGCTTTTTGCCGTTTGGGAGAAGCGGATGCGGCGCGACTTCCCTATTCCAGGATGAGCAGGCGGCCGCACTGGGGGCACGGCGCCACGTTGCCCTGGCCCTTCATGTCGATGAGGCGCCCGCCCTCGATGGCCATGCGGCACACGCCGCAGTTCGACCCCTGCAGGCGGCCCACCGCCACGCCGCCCGTGCGGGCGGCCGTCTTCTCGTAGGCGTCGAGCAGCTCCGACGGCAGCGAGGACGCCAGCATGGCGCGCTCGGCGTCGATGCGCGCCACCGCGTCCTTGAGCGCGCCGCCTTCCTTCACGAACGTCGCGGTGGCCTCGGCCTCCTGGCGCTCCAAGCCCGCCAGCGCCGCCGCCACCTGCGCCTGCACGCCCTCGATCTTCGCCAGCTCGTCGCCGATGGCGGTCAGCTCGGCCTCCAGCGTGTTGCGGCGCTTCGCGAAGCCGTTGAGCTCCTTCGTGCGCGCCTCGACGCCGCGGTAGTCGCCGCGCACCGCATCGATCTCGCCCTGCACCTGACGCTGCTTCTCGGCCAGCGACGCGTCCTCGTCGCCGATGCGCGCGAGCTGGGCGTCGGCCTTCGCGTGGAGCGCGTCGAGCTGGGCGCGCTTCTGCTCGATGGCCTTCTTCTTCGAGCGCGCCTCGAGGATGACCGCCCGCTGCGGGAGCGCCTCGAGCTTCTTCTTGGACTGCATCGCCTCGAGGTCGAGGTGCTGCATCTTGAGCAACGTGGCGAGGTCGTCGGTGTCTACGTGCATGCGCATCCTTTGTTCGAACGGAGCGCCGCCGCTGCGGCGCTCCCTGTATTATACCCGTACCGTTTCAGGGTACGACCAGTTATCTCCCTGATCGAGCACCGTGACCAGATCACCGGGAATGCCCACGGTTTCCACGGCGGCGGCCAGCACGGCCGCGAGCGGCAGCTCGCTCGTGTCGTGGCCGAGGTCGACGATGGCGAGGCCAGCCTGGGAGAGCTCGAGGGCTTTGTGGTACTTGATCTCGCCGCACACGAGGCAATCCACCTGCGCGCGCAGGCAGGCGCGGCCGAGGTCGTCGTCGAGCGACCCGGTGCAGGTGACCACGCGATCGAGCTCGCGGGGGAAGTCGCCCCACACGCGCGGCGCGCGGGCGAACACCGAGGTGCAGCGCGCGGCCAGCTGGCCGAGCGTGAGGCCGTCGTCCTCGCCGAGGGCGCACAGCTGCCCGTAGCCCTTGTCCCGCGACCCGGGAAGGGGCACGAGCACCTGCTGGAAGTCGAGGCCCAGCATGCCGGGCAGCACGCGCTGCGCGCGCACGCTCACGTCGAGCGCCGTGTGGTACGACAGGATCGACACGCCGCGCTCGACGGCGCGCCACACGCCCGCGCCCGGGTTGGCCGCCACCGAGGACGCCGGCATGAACGAGTCGGGGGGCGCGAGGAACGCGGGATGATGCGTGACCAGCACGTTCGCGCCTATGTTCGCGGCCGTCTCGATGGCCTCCACCGTCGGGTCGAGCGCGACGGCCACGCCCGTGACGAGGCGGGCCGGATCGCCCACCGACATGCCGGTGCGGTCCCACGGCTCGGCGTCGGCCGCCGGGAACTCGGCCAGCAGCGCCCGCTCGAGCGCGCCGGTGGTGACGGCCGTGATGGGCTTGGACAGCGGCCCCGACGCGCGGCGCGCCAGCCCTTCCCGACCCTTGACATCCTTCTGGTTCTTCTTCGCTGCAACCATGGCGCGGCTCCTTCGCTCGTGTTCGAACAGGTCGTTCGAACCCACGTTACTCGATTGCGATGGTTCGGCGGTCGCCGTCGGCTGTCGGGACCGTTACCGTTCTATAACCCGCCTCGTACATGAGGCGGTAGGCTTTCTCGATGTCGCGCGCGACGTTCGACGGCACGTGCGCGTCGGTGCCCACCGTGCAGGGCACGCCGGCGCGGCAGAACGCGGCCAAGAGCGCCGGCGCGGGGAACATCTCCTTGCAGGCGTAGTAGGACCCCGACGTGTTCACCTCCACCATGCGCCCCGCCGCGGCGCACGCCTCGGCCGCCCGGTCGTAGAGGGGCTGCGGGTCGAAGCTGGGGTAGAAGTTGAACTTCTTGGCGAGGTCGGGGTGCGCCATCACGTGGAAGGGCGCGTCGGAGGAGACGGCTTCGCACCACACCTCGAAGTAGCGCCGCCAGATATCGTCGGCGCCCACCTCGTCCCAGCGCCCGCGCTGGGCGGGGTCGTCGAACGGCCAGCGGTCGACGAAGTGCACGGAGCCCAGGATGAGCTGGAACGGGGCGAGATCCTCCGCCGTGATGACGCGGTCCTCGTCGTCGCCCAGCCAGTCCATCTCGCAGCCGGCGATCACCTCGATCTCGGGATGGGCCGCGCGCGCGGCCTCGATGGCGGCGAGGTAGTCCCCCATGCGCTCGGCGGGCATCGACAGGTAGCGGTCGGGGTCGAGCGCCGCGGTCATCGGGTAGTGCTCGGTGACGGCGATGGTGGACACGCCCGCCGCGACGGCGGCGGACACGAGCTCCTCCACCGTCCCCTCGCCGTGGTTGGTGAAGCAGGTGTGGGTGTGGGTGGTGACCAGTTCCATGGGCGCTGCGCTCCTCGACGTGTCTCGGGTATCGGTAGTCGGCTATCGGTTCTCAGTTCCAGGCAAGGGTCTTCGCCGTGGCGGCGACGAAGGCGTCGACGTCGGCCTCGGTGGTGTAGCGCCCCAGGGAGATGCGCAGGGCGCCGTGCGCGCGGTCGGCGTCGATGCCGAGCGCCCGCAGCACGTGGCTCGGCTCGAGCGAGTGCGACGAGCAGGCCGACCCGCCCGACACGCCGAAGCCCTGCATGTCGAAGCGCAGGATGAGCGTCTCGCTCTCCAGGCCGTCCACCAGCACGTGCACGATGTTCGGCAGGAAGTCGCGGCTGCCCGGCTCCACGTCCACGGTGGCCTCCACCGCGTCGAACGCGCCCAGCTGCGCGTACAGCTTGTCGCGCAGGGCGCGCAGGCGCGCTGCCTCGTCCTCCTGCATCGCGCACGCCGCGCGCACGGCCGTCGCGAAGCCGACGATGCCGGCCACGTTCTGCGTGCCGCTGCGCCGCCCGCTCTCCTGGCCGCCGCCGATGGCGTACGCCTGGAACGGCGTGCGGGCGCGCAGGTACAGCGCGCCGACGCCCTTGGGGCCTCCCACCTTGTGGGCCGAGAACGACGCGGCGTCCACGTCGAGCTCCTGGAGGTTCACGGGGACCTTCCCCAGCGCCTGCACGGCGTCGGTGTGGAACAGCGCGCCGGCCGCGTGCGCGACGCGGGCCAGCTCGGCGATGGGCTGGACGCTGCCCACCTCGCTGTTGGCGGCCTGCACCGACACGAGCACCACGTCGTCGTCGAGCGCCGCCTCCAGCGCGCGCACCTCGACGAAGCCCCGGCGGTCGGGCACGAGGCGCGTGACGCGGAAACCCTGCGCCTCGAGGCGCTTCGCGGGCGCGAGCACGGCGTCGTGCTCGACCGCGGTGACGACGACGTGCGGCGCGAACGCGCCCGCGCCGCGCCGGCGGCGCTCGTCGGCGGCCGCCTGGGCGATGCCCAACAACGCCGCGTCGTCGGCCTCGGTGGCGCCGCCCGTGAACACGATCTCGTCGGGACGGCGCGCGCCCAGGTCGCGGGCGATGGACTTGCGGGCGTCCTCGAGCGCGGCGAACGCGGCGCGCCCGGGGGCGTGGAGCGAGTTGGCGTTGCCGCCTGCCGCGAGGTTCGCGCGCCCGGGCACGAAGTAGGGCGCCATGGCCGCGGCGGCCTCCTCGCAAAGCGGCGCCGTGGCGGCGTAGTCGAGGTACACGTAGTCTTCGGGCATCGAGGCCATCGCGCCTACGCCTCCTTCGCGCTGTCCAGCGCGGCGGCGCGCGCCTCGTCGGCCGCGGCCTGCACGGCGGCCAACGCGGCGGCCGGGTCCTCGGCCGCGAACACGGCGTTGCCGCACACGAGCACGTCGGCGCCGGCGGCGGCCACGAGGGGCGCCGTCTTCACGCCCATGCCGCCGTCCACCTGGATGAGCGGCGCGGCCCCCACGGCACGCGCCATCTCGGCGATGCGCGCCACCTTGGCGTCGCTGCCCTCGATATAGCTCTGGCCCGAGAAGCCCGGCTCCACGCTCATGACGAGCACCATGTCCACGTCGGCGATCACGGGCGCGAGCGCGCCCGCCGCCGTGCGCGGCTTGAGCGAGACGGCGGCCGACGCGCCCGCGGCGTGGATGGCGGCGATGGCGCGCGCCAGCCCGTCGGCGTCGAGCGCCTCGGCGTGCACGGTGACGGAGTCGGCCCCCGCGTCGAGGAACCAGGGAAGCTGCTCCAGCGGGTTCGAGATCATGAGGTGCACGTCGAGCGGCAGATCCGTGGCCTTCTTCAGCTGCTTCACGACGGGCACGCCCATCGTGAGGTTGGGCACGAAATGGCCGTCCATCACGTCGACGTGCACGTACCCCGCGCCCGCGCGCTCGATGAGCTCGATGTCGCGCCCCAGGTGCATGAAGTCGGCCGACAGGATGGATGGTGCGATCTTCACCGGTTCGAACATGCTCAAGTCCTTCCTCATCGTTGTTGCGCCCATTCTAGCGCAAGGGCCCCGCCCGCCGCAGCGGTGCCGCGGGCGATGGAGGAAAACAACACGATGACGGCGGGGATCAACCGCTTCCCCGCTCAGGCGCGCGCTGCATTATAATGAAAGCCCCCTCTGGAAGAAGGCTCCATGGCTGCACGCGCTGGCACGCACTACGCATATCGGACGCCGCACGGCCCGGTCACCATCGCCGCGAACGAGCGCGGCGTGACCCGCGTCGTGTTCGGCGACGCGCCCCTGCCCGGCGAGCGCCGTCCGAGCGAGCTGGCGAACCGCACGGCCACCGAGCTGCTCGAGTACTTCGCCGGCAAGAGGCGCGCCTTCGACGTGCCCCTCGCCCCCGATGGAACCCCCTTCCAGCTGGCCGTATGGAGCGCCATCGAGCGCATCCCGTACGGGCAGACGCTCACCACGGCCGACGTGGCCGCGCTGCTCGACAAGCCCACGTCCTACCGGGCGGTGGGCAGCGCCGTGCACAAGAACCCGCTGGCGGTGCTCGTGCCCGACCACCGCATCGTGGGCGCGGGCGGCGCGCCCATCGGCCCGAACGCCCGGCTGCGCGGCGCGCTGCTGGCCCTCGAGCGCGCAGGCGCGCACGACGGCCGCTGACCCGCCCGCCTGCCGCCCTCCGGCACGCCGGCCCCCGACCCGCCGCTCGCCCGCAACCGTCCCGAACCCCGAAAGGCACCCTCCCGCATGAACGTCTACGTTTCCAACATCTTCACGGCCGCGCTCTCGTTCCCCCTGATCGCCTTCCTCATCACGCTGCCCTACATGGTCTACCAGTACCGCAAGTTCGGGTCCATCCCCTGGCTGCGCACGCTCGTGGTGTACTCGTTCGTGTTCTACCTTCTGTGCGCCTACTTCCTCGTGCTGCTGCCGCTGCCCGAGGACCGCTCGGCCATCGTGCCCTACGCGCAGACGCCCCAGCTCGTGCCGTTCAACTTCGTGCACGAGTTCCTGGCCGAGACCTCGTTCTCGATCGGCGACCCCTCCACCTGGCTGGCCACGCTGCGCGACCCGTACATCTACGAGGCGTTCTTCAACGTGCTGCTGCTCGTGCCGCTGGGCATGTACCTGCGCTACTACTTCCGCCGCACGTGGTGGCAGACGCTCATCATCGGCTTCCTGGTGACGCTGTCGTTCGAGACGACGCAGCTCACGGGCTTGTGGGGCCTCTACGAACACCCGTACCGCCTCTTCGACGTGGACGACCTCATCATGAACACGCTGGGCGCCATGACGGGCTTCTGGATGGTGGGCCCGGCGATGCGCGTGCTGCCCGACATCCGCCTCGTGAACGAGGAGGCGCGCGAGGCGGGCATGCGCGCCAGCGTGACGAAGCGCGCCCTGTCCTTCCTCATCGACGCCCTCATCGTGTTCGCCGTCTCGCTCGTGCTCCTGTTCGGCGTGGCGGGATCGGGCGTGGCCGACCGGCTGATCGCGCAGGAGGGCGTCTGGAACGCCGCCGCGTACGGGCTCGACCTGCTCGTCCTCGGGACGTTCTTCGTCATCGTGCCCGTCCTGACGCGCGGGCAGACGCTCGGGCAGAAGCTGCTGCGGCTGCGCATCGTGCGCTCGGACGCGTCGCGCGCGCACTGGTACCAGTACCTCGCGCGCTACGGCCTGCTGTACCTCATGATCTGGGCGCCGTTCGCCGTCCTGAACGGGGTGGCGGAGCTCGATCCCGCGACGACGAGCGAGATGGGCTCGCTCGTCGGGTTCGCGGCGCAGCACCAGGCGGCCCTCATGCTGGCTTGGGTCGTGCTCATGGTCGCCTGGGGCGTCTCGCTCGCGGCGCGCGCCGTGCGCTCGTGGCGCCTGAAACAGCCCTTCGTCATGCTGAACGGCGTGCTGTCGAACACGCGCGTCATGACCCAGGCCGGCGTGGAGCTGGCCCGCGAACGGCGAGCCGTGCTCGACGTGGACGAGGTGGCCGCGCTCGAGCGCGCCATCGCCGAGGACGGCACGCCGCTCATCGAGCTCATGGACCGCGCGGGGCGCGCCGTGGCCGAGGAGGTGCGCGCCTGGGTGCCCGACCCCGCGCCCGTCGTGGTGCTGGCGGGCTCCGGCAACAACGGCGGCGACGGCTGGGTGGTGGCGCGCACGCTGGCCGAAGCCGGCTACCCCGTGACCCTCGTGGCCTCCGACCTGGCCGAGCGCCTGCACGCCGAGCCTGCGCGCACCACGGCCCTCGACGCGTTCGCGCAGGCGGCCGAGGACGGCCTGCCGCTCTCGGTGCTCATCGCGCCCGACGCCGACGTGCTGGCCGACGCTATCGACCGGGCCGAGGCCGTGGTGGACGCGCTGCTGGGCACCGGCTTCTCCGGCGACGAGGTGCGCGAGCCGTACGCGAGCTGGATTCGCGCCGCCAACCGCCGTCGCTTCGAGGGATCGCGCGGCAAGGGGCGCGGGCGGCATCGCAAGCGCACGCACGAGCGCGGCGACCACGTGCGGGCGCGGCGCTCGCTGCCGGCGAAGGTCAAGGACGCGCCCTTCGCCGTGGCCGTCGACGTGCCGAGCGGCCTTGCGGCCCAGACCGGCGCCGTGGCGCGTCCCGCGTTCGCGGCCGACATGACGGTGACGATGCTCGCCTTCAAGCCGGGCCTCGTCGCGTCCGCCACCGCGCCCTGGACCGGCATCGTGAAGCTGGCGAAGCTGGACGTGGACGTGGCGAGGTACCGGGAAGCCGACGCCCTGCTCGACCGGTAGGCAGCCGGGCGTCGCGTTGCCGCGTTGCCGCCGCAGGGTATGCGGGCAATAAAAAGCCTCCCTTGGGTTGGGGGGACCCAAGGGAGGCTATGCAGTACGCACAGAGGAGAAGGGGAAGGTGCGTATGCTGACGGCCCGTCGGAGGTTTGAGAGAGTGAGAGAGAGGGGGGGGGTTCACACGAGAGACGAGACGACGGGCGCTCGGATAGGTTGTCAATTGCCGTGTTGTGCTGGCAAGGACTAGAGTACCCGCACTCCCGCGATGCCACAATACGTTCGCGCGTTCGGTAAAACCCCGGTCAACGCCTTGTTGCCCGTGCGAAAGAATACGACGGTTTTCCTCAGGAAGAAGGGCGGGACCATGGATTGGGATGCGGAGCTCTACGACCGGCAGCACGGCTTCGTCGGCGCCTACGGCAACGACCTCGTGGACCTCGTGCGCGCCATCGCGCGCGAACGCGAGGACGGCGGCGGGCGGGCGCTGCGCATCCTCGACGTCGGCTGCGGCACGGGCGCCCACCTCGACGCCCTCGGAGAGATCGGCGACGCGGTGGGCGTCGACGCCTCCCCCGCCATGGTCGCCCGCGCGCGCGACGCGCACCCGCGCGCCGACGTGCGCGTCGCCGACGCGTGCGCGCTGCCGTTCGAGGGCGCGTTCGACGTGGCGTTCTCGAACGCGGTGTTCCACTGGATACCCGACCAGGACGCGCTGCTGGCCAGCGTGGCCCGCGCGCTCGCCGACGGAGGCGTGCTCGTGGCCGAGATGGGCGGCGCGGGGAACAACGCCTGCATGCGCGCGGGCATCGCCGCCGCGCTCGAGAAGCGCGGGCGCGCCTTCGCGGAGCCGTTCTGCTTCCCGCGCGACGAGGAGCAGGGAGAGCGGCTCGCCGCGGCGGGGTTCGACGTCGTGTCGCTGCGCTCGTTCGACCGCCCCACCCCGCTCGCGGGCGGAGCGGCGGGGCTGCGCCTGTTCGCCGAGCAGTTCTACGCGGGCAGCCTCGAGGGCCTCGACGCCGTCGAGCGCGCCGCCGTCCTCGACGAGTACGAAGCGGCCTGCCGCGACGAGCTCTGGGACGCCGCGGAGCGCCGCTGGACGGCCGACTACCGGCGCCTGCGCTTCGTCGCCCGCAAGCGCCCGGCGTGACGCGCGCCCCTACAGCCCGTAGAACTCGGTGGTGAGGGGGCGGCTCGTGAGGGTCTGCGCCACGTCGTGCGGGTCGGCGCCCTCCCAGGCGATGCTGCGCACGACGTCGGTGATGGGAAGCTCCACGTCGTAGTGGCCGGCCAGCGTCTCGAGCGTCCTGCACGCCAGCGCCCCCTCGGCCACCATGTGCGTCTGCGCGGTGAACTCGTCGAGCGTGCCGCCCTCGGCCAGCAGCTTGCCGAAGCGGCGGTTGCGCGAATGCTCCGAGGTGCACGTGGCCACGAGGTCGCCCGTACCGGCCAGCCCCATGCACGTGATGGCCTGCCCGCCGCAGCGCACGACGAGGCGGCTCATCTCGGCCAGGCCGCGCGTCATGAGCATGGCGGCCGTGTTGTCGCCGTAGCCGAGGCCGTAGGACACGCCCACGGCGATGGCGATCACGTTCTTGAACGCCGCGCACAGCTCCACGCCGCACACGTCGTCGCTCACGTAGGTGCGGAACGTCTCGGAGGCGAACAGCTCCTGGAAGAACGTCGCCGTGCCCTCGTCCGAGCTGGCGATGACGGTGCCCGACGGGATGCCCCGGATGACCTCCGCGGCGAAGTTCGGGCCCGACAGCACGGCCAGGCGGCTCGCGTTGCCCATCTCGGCCTCGAACACCTCCACAGGCAAGAGGCCGCTGCCCTCCTCGACGCCCTTCGAGCAGATGATCACCGGGAAGTCGGCGTCCACCGCGTCGGCGAGCGTGCAGGCCACGTCGCGCATGAGGTTCGACGGCGTCACGATGACGGCGGCCGCCGCCCCCGCCAGCGCGTCCTCGTACGAGGTCGAGGCCACGATGTTCTCGGACAGGGCGACGTCGCTCAGGTAGCGCGGGTTCGCGTGGCTCTCGTTGATGGAGCGCACCACCTCGGGCTTGCGGGCCCACAGCCCCACCTCGTGGCCGTTGCCCGCCAGCAGCTGCGCGAGCGCCGTCCCCCACGACCCCGCCCCGATAACGGCTATCTTCATGGTCGCCTACGCTTTCTTCTTGTCGCCGATCTTGCTTTCGGTGCCGGCGACCAGGCGCTTGATGTTCTCGCGGTGCGCCCAGACCACCGTCAGGCCCGCCACGGTGCAGAACAGCCAGGCCAGCCAATCGCCCCAGAAGAAGTACAGCGCGAAGAACGGGCACGCGGCCGCTGCCGCGATGGAGCCGATGGACACGCGCTTCGTCGCCACGACGAGCACGATGAAGATGAGCAGCTCGAGGCAGGCGCCGACCCAGCCGAACGTCACGAACAGGCAGCCCACCGCCACCGCGATGCCCTTGCCGCCCTTGAAGCCCAGCCACGGGCAGAAGATGTGGCCCCAGACGCAACCGAGGAACGCCACGGCCAGCATGGTGTCGTACGTGACGAGCGCCCCGGGCTCGAACCCGCCGCCCGGCAGGAACCACGTGCTGAACGCCCAGGCCAGCACGCCCGACAGCAGGCCCTTGCCGAAGTCGAGCACGAACACGGAGTAGCCGCCCACCTTGCCCATCGTGCGGATGGCGTTCGTGGTGCCGATGTTGCCGCTGCCGTGCTCGCGCAGGTCGGTATGGTAGAACACCTTCGAGATGATCAGCCCGAAGGGGATGGACCCCAACAGGAACGCGGCCGCGAACAGCCCGGCCGCAACCAGCAAATCCCCCATGATTCCTTAATCCTTCTTCTTGAACTTGATTCTGACCGGCGTGCCCACGAGGTCGAAGCCCTCGCGCAGGCGGTTCTCGAGGTAGCGCTCGAAGTTGTCGTCCACGAGGTCGGGGCGGTTCGCGAAGAACGTGAACTGCGGCGGGCACGTGGCCGTCTGCGTCACGTACTTCATGCGCAGCACCGCCTTGCCCTTGCTCACCGTGTGGCCGAACTCGCGGATGCCCGCGAGCCACGTGTTCAGGCGGTTCGTGGGGATGGTCTGGCTGTAGTTCTCGTAGGCCGTGTTGACGGCGTCCCAGATGCGGTCGACCTTCTTGCCGGTGAGCGCCGAGATGGCGATGACCGGCGCGTAGCCCACGAACGTGAGGCGGTCGGCGATGCGCTCGCGGATCTCCGCCTTCGCCTCGGGGCCTTCGATGAGGTCCCATTTGTTCAGCACGATGACCATGGCGCAGCCGCGCTCGGCCGCGAAGCCGGCGACGCGCTGGTCCTGGTCGGTGAGGCCCAGCGTGGAGTCGATGACGAGCAGCGCCACGTTGGCGCGGTCGATGGCGCGCATGGCGCGCACGAAGCCGTAGTACTCCACGTCCGCGTCGATCTGGCTCTTGCGGCGCAGGCCCGCGGTGTCCACGATGGTGTAGCGCTGGCCGTCGTGGACGATGTGCGTGTCGATGGCGTCGCGCGTCGTGCCCGCCACGTCGGAGACGATGGAGCGGTCGTTCGCGGTGAGCTTGTTCGTGAGTGACGACTTGCCCGCGTTCGGGCGGCCGATGATGGCCACGTTGATGCCGTCGTCCTCGTCGGCGTCGGCGGGCCGCTCCACCTTCTCGAGCTCCTCCACCACCGCGTCGAGCAGGTCGCCCGTGCCGTGGCCGTGCATGGCCGAGACCGGCCACGGGTCGCCGAGGCCCAGCTGGTAGAACTCCCAGATCTCGTCTTCCCGGTTCGGCGTGTCCAGCTTGTTCACCACGAGGAAGACGGGCTTGGACGTCTTGCGCAGGATGCGCGCCACGGCCTCGTCGTCGGCGTTGACGCCGGTCTTGCCGTCCACGATGAACAGGATGACGTCGGCCTCGTTCGCGCCGGCCAGCGCCTGGTTGCGGATGGAGCCTTGGAAGGCGTCGTCGTCCCCCATCTCGATGCCGCCGGTGTCGATGAGCTTGAAATCGACGCCGTTCCAGTCGGCTTCATGGTAGGAGCGATCGCGCGTGACGCCGCGCATCTCGTGGACGATGGCCTCGTCGGCCTGGGCTATGCGGTTGACGAAGGTGGACTTGCCGACGTTCGGCCGTCCGACCACCGCGACGATGGGTAAAGGCATGCGGTACCTCACAGATTGCTTCGGTTGGTGCGGTCAGGGGGTCGGAGCGTTTCGTCCGACCAGGTCGATGATCTCGAGGAGATAATCCGACGCGTTACAGGATACCACGGCCAGCGGCGCGCCCGCCCGCTTTTCCATATCCTCCAAACTCATGTCATCGAGCGTTACCGCGTTGTCGTTGAACACGACGCGCGGGATGAGGGCCAGCCGCAGGCCGCGCTCGCGCTCGGCGCGCACGGCGTCGGTCATGTCGCAGCCGCACAAAAGCCCCGTCACGTCCACGTTGCCGCCGAAGAAGTCGTTCTTCACGAACAGCGGCACGAGCCGTCCCGCCAGCGGGCTGGCCGCGACGAGCGGGCCGAGGAAGTGGCGCGTGGCGCAGCCGGCCACGTAGTGGACGCGCGCGTCGGCGGCGCGCAGGGCCTCGGCGCAGCGCTCCACGATGCCCGCGCGCTCGGCCTGCTCCCAGTCGTCGACGAACGAGCGGATGATGCCCACGCCGTCCTCGAACATGCCGAAGTCGCCGTAGTGCGCCGACGGCGGCAGGTTCTCGAGCAGCGCGGGCCCGTAGGCGTTGTGGTAGAACTCGTCGGCCGGGAACGCCCACATGCTCCCGCGCTCCGCCAGCGCGCGCCGCTGGAATGGGATGACGAGGTCCATGACGGCGCGCGAGGACGCCGGGTCGTTGAAGCTGCGGTCGAACACGCTCTGGTGCTTCGTGAAGCCGAGCGGCACGATGCAGACGTCTTTGATGCCGGGACGCGCGTACGCCCAGGCCAGCGTGTCCTCGAGCACGGCGCCGTCGTTCTGGTCGGGCACGAGCACGATCTGCGCGTGGAACTCGATGCCGGCCGCCAGCAGCCGTTCCAGCACCTCGATGCCGTGCTGCGCGTGCCGGCCGATCATGCGGCGGCGCACCTGCGCGTCGGCCACGTGCAGCGACAGGCGCAAGGGCGAGATGCGCTGCTCGACGATGCGCCGCTCGTCTTCGGGCTTCAGGTTGGTGAAGGTGACGAACGTGCCCGCGAGGAAGCTCAGGCGGTAGTCGTCGTCGCGCAGCGTGAGCGACGAGCGCATGTCGTCGGGCAGCTGGCGCATGAAGCAGAACGTGCAGGCGTTGCGGCACTGCCTCACGCCGTCGAACACGACGCCCTCGAAGTCGAAGCCCCAGTCCTCGCCCTCCCCGCGCTCGAGCTCCACGATGCCCTCGTCGCCGTCGAGGTCGATGTAGCCCAGCTCTACGACGTCGTCGGCCGCCAGCCAGCGCCAGTCGATGAGGTCGCGCACCGGGCTCCCGTCCACCGTGGTCACGTAGCAGCCGGGCTCGAAGCCCGCATCGTCGGCCGGGCTGTCGGGCGCGACGGCGCGCACGAGCGCCCGCGGCGCCTCGCCGCGCGCGGCGCATCCCCCGCACTGCTTCGCCGCCGCCTCGCGATCGACGTCGGCCGGCGGGTACACCGGCGGCGTCGGGCGCGCGGCGGCGTCCGCGCTCATAGGGCCTCCAGGCGCTCCACTATGGCGGCGATCTGGTCCTCGGGGGTGGAGGCGCCGGCGGTGACGCCCACGCTCTCGCAGCCGGCGAACCAGGCGGGATCGAGCTCGCCGGGCGCTTCGACGTGGTGCGTGCGCGGGCAGACAGCGGCGCAGATGTCGGCGAGGCGCGTCGTGTTCGACGAGTTGCGGCCGCCGATGACCACGATGGCGTCCACCTCGCCGGCGAGCGCCGCGGCCGATTCCTGGCGCTGGCGCGTGGCGAAGCAGATGGTGTTCTTCACCTGCGCCTCGATGCCGCGCGCGGTGAGGGCGGCCACCACGGCGTCGAGCGCCTCGCGGGTCTGCGTCGTCTGCACGACGATGCCCACCGGGGCCTCGAGCGCGGCGGGAAGGTCCTCGGGCTCGGCGACGACCACGACCCGGCCCCCCGCCTCGCGGGCGTGGGCCACGAGGCCCTCCACCTCGGGATGCCCGGCCTCCCCCACCACCACGACGAGGCCGCAGCGGCGCGCGAGCTCGGCGGCGGCCTTCTGCGCGCGGGCCACGTGCGGGCAGGTGGCGTCGATGAGCGGCAGCTCGCGCTCCTCCACCGCGCGGCGCACCGCCGGCGTCACGCCGTGGCTGCGGATGATGACCGAGCCGCGCTCCACGTTCTCGGGGCCGCCGACAGCGCGGATGCCGCGCGCGGCGAGATCGGCCACCACCTGCGGGTTGTGGATGAGCGGGCCGAGCGTGGACGCGCCCTCGCCGCTCGCGCTCGCCTCGACGGCCAGGTCGAGCGCGCGCTGCACGCCGTAGCAGGCGCCGGCGTAGCGCGCCTTCACCACCCTCATGCGCGCACCTCGTCCGCAGGCTTCGCCTCGTGCTCGGCGGAGGGCTCCGCCTCCTTCGCCGCTTTCGCGGCCTTCGCGGCCGCCTTGGCCTCGATGTCGGCCACCACCTCGGCCGTCGTGTGGCGCGGCACGGGATGCTCGGCGAACACGGCCGTGAAGTCCTTGCCGCCGGGGAACAGCGCGACCATGTCGACCTCGTCGCGCGGCACGTTCAGCGACAGCGCGAAGCACTCGCGCATGGCGTACCACGTGCAACCGTCGAGGCGGTCCTCCTTCGGCAGGAAGTCGAAGTCCCCCACGAGGACGGGGTCGCCGTACTCGATGGTGATCTTCGGGAAGCGGAAGCGCTCGCCCTTGCGCTTCACGTTCTCGGCGTTGCGCACGGTCATCGGCAGGATGGGCGCGTGCCCCATCTTCGCGACGAACGCGGCGCCCGAGTGGATCTCGGGCGTCTTCGTCCCCTTGCCGCGGCGCGTGCCCTCGGGCAGGATGCCCACGATCTCGTCGTTCTTCAGCATGCGCGCGGCGCGCTTGATGGACGTGCGGTCGGCCGCGTCGCGCTTGACGGGGAACGCCCCCACGCGCGAGAGGATCTGGCCCACGAGGCCGTGGGCGTTGTCGAACAGGCTCTCGCGGCCCATGAAGCGCAGCCACTGCTTCGGACGCGTGACGATGTACATGAACGCCACGTCCAGAAACGACGTGTGGTTCGCCACGACCACGACGCCGCTCTTGTGCCAGAACCCGCGGATGCTCTCGCGGTTGTCGACGCGATAGCGGAAGCAGATCTTGAAGACGAAGGCCAAGAAGCCCCAGATGAGGTTTCCGGCCCAGTGCGGCACCTGCTTCTCGTCGGACGTGCCGCCCAGCGGCATGTCCCACATCTTCTCGTAGGGAAGCAGCAGGCTCATCGTGCGCCTTTCTCGCGGGCGAGCGCGCAGATGTCCTCGATGACCTCTTCGATGTAGCGGCCGGTGGAGTCGAGGCGCACGGCGTCGTCGGCTGGGCGCAGCGGCGAGGTGGCGCGCGACGAGTCCTGGTCGTCGCGGCGGCGGATGTCGGTGAGCACCTCGTCGTAGTCGACGGAGCCCACGCCGCGATCGACGTTCTGGCGCACGCGGCGATGCGCGCGCTCCTCGGCCGACGCGGTGAGGAACACCTTCACCGGCGCCTCGGGGAACACGGTGGTGCCGATGTCGCGGCCCTCCACCACGTAGTCGCCTGCGCGCCCGATGCGCTGCTGCTGCTCCACGAGCGCGGCGCGCACGGAGGGAGCGGCCGACACGGGGCTCACGGCGCGGTCGATCTCGGCCGTGCGGATGGCGTCGGTCACGTCGGATCCGCCGATGGACACGCGGCGCGGGACGGGGTCGCCCGCCTCGTGGGCGAAGGCGATCTCGTGGGAGCGCGCCAGGCGGCCGAGCGCCTCGTCGTCGTCGAAGGGGACGCCGTCCTGCAGCGCCTGCCAAGCGATGGCGCGGTACATCGCGCCGGTATCGAGGCAGGAGAAGTCCAGTTCGCGGGCGACGGCCTTCGCAACCGTCGACTTGCCGGCCCCGCTGGGGCCGTCGATGGCAATGATCATCGTGCCAACCTTTCGATATCGGAGAGGAACTGCGGGTAGCTGATTTTCACGGAGTCGAAGTTGTCCACTTCGACGGACGCGTTGCCGCACAGGCCGGCGAGCGCCCACGTCATGGCGAGGCGGTGGTCGTTCTTCGAGTCGAACGCGGCGCCGGCGGGCACCTGCAGGCCCGGCTGGCCTTCCACGAACAGGTCGTTGCCGTCGATCCACGCGTCCACGCCGAGGGTCTCAAGCCCTTCCACGATGGCTGCCAAGCGGTCGGTTTCCTTGACGCGCAGCTCGCTGACCTCGCGGAACACGGTCACGCCGCGCGCATGGGCCGCCACGAGCGCCAGCACGGGAACCTCGTCGACGAGGGTGGCGATCTTGTCGGCCGGCACCTCGCAGCCGTGGAGCGCGGGCGTATAGCACGCCGAGACGATGCCGTAGGGCTCCTTGCCCGCCGCGCCCGTGTGGCGCACGCTGATGTCGGCACCCATGCGCTCGAGCGTGCGCGTGAACCCGATGCGCGCGGTGTTCAGGCTGACGTTCTCCACCTGGATGGAGCTGCCGGGCTTGAGCACGGCCGCGCACACGAGGAAGGCCGCCGAGGACGGATCGCCCGGCACCTGCACCTCGCAGGCCTCGAGCTTCGCGGGGCCCGTCACGCTGGCCGTGCGGTCGGCGGCCGTGGTGGTCACGCCGAACTCGGGCAGCATGAGCTCCGTGTGGTTGCGCGAGGGGGAGGGCTCGTTCAGGGTGGTGGTGCCGTGGGCGTACACGCCCGCCAGCAGCACCGCGGTTTTGAGCTGGGCCGACGCCATCGGGGCGTCGTAGGTGATGGCGCGCAGGCCCGTGGAGCCGCACACGGCGAGCGGCAGCGTCTCGCGCCCCTCGGGCTCGAAGCGCGCGCCCATCTTCATGAGCGGCGCGGTGATGCGGCGCATGGGGCGGCGCTGCAGCGACTCGTCCCCCGTGAGCTCCACCCGCACGTTCCACGGAGCCAGCACGCCCATGAGCAGGCGCACCGTGGTGCCGGAGTTGCCGCAGTCGATCGGGCCGTCGGGCTGCGAGGGGCCGGCCGCCCCCCACCCCGTGATGCCGCCGGCGAGGCTGCCGTCGGGCTGCTTCTCGAGCGACACCTGCGCGCCCAGCTGGCTGACGGCCTTGATGGACGAGCGCACGTCCTCGGAATCGAGCACGCCCGCGATGCGCGAGGTGCCCTCGGCCATGGCCGCGAACAGCACGGCGCGGTGCGAGATGGACTTGTCGCCCGGAACCGACGCCGACCCGCGCAGGGGCGCCGGCAGGGGGTTGACGACGGTGGCGTTTGCTTCATGCGACATGGGTGTGCTCCTTTGCCGTCAGGGGGCTGAACGATACTGAGAATCCCGCGTTGATGAGCTGGGCCGACAGCTGGCCGATGTCGCCCTCGTCCGTCAGGACGAGGCTGAGCACGGCGCTGTCCTCGGTGACGTGGTCGATCTCGATGGACTGGATGTTGCAGCCCACCGAGCTGGTGACGGTGGTCACCTCGGCCACCACGCCCGGCCGATCCTCCATGGGGATGCGCACTTCCAGCAGGCGCTCCGTCGAGGGGACCCAGGCGGCCGGCAGCGCGCGGCGCGCGGCGGCCGCCTCGGACAGCAACGCGGTGAGCGCCGCCCGGTCGCCCGCGGCCAGCGCGTCGGCGAACGAGCCGATGATGTCGCGGATCTCGTCCAGCCCGTCGGCCAGCGCGTCCTTGTTGTCGAAGGCGATGCCGCACCACAGCTCGGGCGAGCCGGCCGCGATGCGCGTGGAGTCTTTGAAGCCGCCGGCGGCGAGGCGCATGAGGGCCTGCTGGTCGTCGGCGTGGCGGCTGGCCAGCTGCACGAGCGAGGAGGCCATGATGTGCGGCACGTGGCTGACCACGGCCACCGCCTCGTCGTGGTCCTCGCGCGGCAGCGCGATGACGCGCGCGCCGATGGACGTGACCAGCTCGTGCAGGCGCGGGAAGTGCTCGGCGGGCGTGTCGGCGTCGGGGCAGAGGATCCAGTGGGCGCCCTGGAACAGGTCGGGGCGCGCGCCTTCGAGGCCGTTCTTCTCCGAGCCGGCCATGGGATGCCCGGGCACGAAGTTCTCGGGATGCGGCAGAAGCGAGGCGGCGAGCGCCGTGATGCGCGCCTTCGTCGAGGCGGTGTCGGTGACGATGCCGCGGTAGTCCCACCGGGCGAGGTCCTCGAAGTACTGCGCGACCGCGCCCACGGGCGTGGCGAGCACCACGAGGTCGCAGCCGTCGCCGACGAAGCGCTCGAACGCGGGGTCGTCGGGCAGCGCGGCGGCGGTGGCCCAGCCGCGCTCGAGCGCCTCGGACAGCGTGCGCTCGTCGACGTCGACGGCCAGCACCTGCGTGTCGGGGCAGGCGGCGCGCACGGCGGCGGCGAACGAGGCGCCCACGAGGCCGAAGCCGACGACCGCTATGCGGTGGAACGCCTGATCAGGTTGCGTTTCTTGCTGGTGTGCCATGAAACGGGAGCACCTTTCTTGCGAGGGGGTTCATTCCATCGTCCGCAGACGCCCGCCGCGCGGGCCCCTGCGGATCTCATTCTAGCATTATTCGGCGCGTCCGATAGCGGTATGGAGCGCCGCGACCTCGTCGGCGTCGAGGGCGCGCCACGCGCCGCGCGGCAGGTCCCCCAGCTCGAGCGGGCCGAAGGAGTCGCGATGCAGGGCCAGCACCGGGTGGCCGATGGCGGCCAGCATGCGCTTCACCTGGCGCTTGCGGCCCTCGCGGATGCCCACGCGCACGATGGAGCGCTGCGCCGCGCGGCCTTCGCACACGGCGGCGTACTCCCTCGAGGAGCGCGGCGGCACGGCGGCGGGGATCTCCAGCAGGCGCTCCGCAGCGCGCGCGGCGCCCCCTCCCACCAGGCGCACGTCGGCGGGCTGGGCCGGGCCGTCGTCCAGCTCGATGCCGCGGCGCAGCCGCGCAAGCTCGCGCTCGGTCGGCACGCCCTCGACGCAGGCCAGGTAGCGCTTCGTCACGTGGTGCTTGGGATGGAGCAGGCCGTTGCCCAGCTCGCCGTCGGTGGAGAACAGCAACAGGCCGGTGGTGTCGAAGTCGAGCCGCCCGATGGGGAACAGCCCTGGGTAGCGCTCGGTGGGGACGAGCTCGGCCACGGTGGGGCGCCCCTGCGGGTCGGCCATGGTGGTGACGAAGCCGGCGGGCTTGTGCAGCACGATGGTGACGGGGCCGTCCGCCAGGCGCACGACCGCGCCGTCCACGGCCACCTCGTCCACGAGCGGGTCCACCTTGCTGCCCAGCTCGGTGACCACCTCGCCGTTCACCGTCACGCGCCCCGCCGTCATGAGGTTCTCCGAACCCCGCCGGCTGGCCGCCCCCGCTCGCGCGAGGAACTTCTGCAGCCGCATGGGGACGATCGCATCCCCGTGGCACGGCGCGCCGACGGCGCGCGAGAGCCCCTCTTCCCTACTCATCGTCCGTCTCGAAGGTCAGCTTGTCGAAGTCGATTTTCTCCACGAGGCCGAAGCCGCTCGCCATGGCCTCGGCGAGCATCTGCTGGGCCGCGTCGGAGGCGGCTTCCTCGCGCGGGCTTTCGGCGGCGATCACCGACGCCTCGTCGTCCAGCTCGAACTGCACGCCGTCGAGCGCGTCGGCCGGCTCGGCATCGAGCCGCGCGTCCTCGGCGATGTACACCTCGTCGCGCGTGGCGCTCAGGCGCTCGCGGATGAACGAGCGCGTGTCGTCGTCGGGCGCGAACTGGTCGAGGTCGGGCAGGTCGGCCGTCGAGCGCAGGCCGAACTTCTCGAGGAAGGCGCGCGTGGTGGCGTAGAGCGTGGGGTTGCCGGGCGCGTCGGCCACGCCCGCCTCGCGCACGAGGCCCTTCTCCACGAGCGAGTTGATGGAGCTGTCCGAGTTCACGCCGCGCACCGACGCCACGCCCGAGCGCGTCACCGGCTGCAGGTACGCCACGATGGCGAGCGTCTCCATGGCCGCCTGCGACAGCTTGCGCGTGTCCCACGACAGCACGTAGCGCTCGATGAGCTCGTGGTAGGCGGGGTGCGTGTACAGCCGCCAGCCGCCGGCCACCTCGCGCAGCTGGATGCCGCGGTTCTCGCCTTCCAGCTGGCCGCGCAGCTCCACGAGCGCGCGCTCCACGTCTCCCGGCTCCACCTCCAGCATGTCGGCGAGCGCGATGGTGCCCACCGGCTCGTCCGTGACGAACAGCATGGCCTCGATAGCCCCTTTGAGCTGGTTTTCCTGCAAGCCTTGGAACATGGGCCTAATCCTCCCCTACCGAGGTGAGCGCGTCGTCGCCCGTGAGCACGAGCTCGCCCGACCCTTCGATGTAGCGTATGTCGATGTCGCCGAACAGCTCGTCCTGCTCGATCTTCACCATGGCGCGCTTGTACAGCTCGAGCACGGCGAGGAACGTCACCACCACCACCGGCACGGGCGTGCGCTCGTCCACGAGCTCCGAGAAGCTCAGGCGCTTCTTGTTCTGGATGCGCTGGTGGATGGCGCGCACGTGCACTTCCACGGGGATGGGCTTCGCGGCGATGTGCTCCGACTCCAGCAGGAACACGTCGCGCCGCGCGAAGGCGCGCGCGGCCAGCAGCGCCAGGCCGTCGAGCGTGACGTCCTTCAGGTAGTCGGGCATGAGGTTGAGGAAGCACGCGTCGGGGCCGAACGGGCGCGGATGCATGCGGCCCTCCGACACGAAGCGCATGTGCAGCGCGCTGGCGGCGTTCTTGTACTGCTTGTACGCCAGCAGGCGCTCCACGAGGATGTCGCGCGCCTCGCTCGGCGCGAGCTCGTCGAACTCGTCCTCCACCGCGTCGCGCTCGCGCGGCAGCAGGCTCTCGGCCTTGATCTCCAGCAGCGTGGACGCCACCAGCAGGAAGTCGCTGGCCACGTCGAGGTCGAGGTTGTCCATGCGCGACACCTCGGCCAGGTACTGGTCGGCGATCTGCGTGATGGAGATGGCCCCGATGTCCACCTTCTGGCGGCTGACCAGGTACAGCAAGAGGTCGAACGGCCCCTCGAAGCTGTCTATGCGAACCTTGTACGACACGACCGCGCCTCTTCTACCCGCCGAAGGAGAACAGCAGGTCGAACACGTTGCCGGCCGTCGCGTCGAGGTAGATGCCAATGGGGTTGAAGTGCAGCACGTACGGCACGAGGAGCACCACGACGAGGAACACCGGCATCGCGTAGCGCTGCACCTTGTAGTACTGCGGCAGGTACTTCGCCGGCAGGAAGAAGGCGAAGATGGACGAGCCGTCGAGCGGCGGGATGGGCAGCAGGTTGAAGAACATGAGGTACAGGTTGATGAGCGAGAACATGGGCAGGAACAAGGTGAGGAAGTAGTAGAAGATCTCGTTCTGCGCCAGCTGGTTCACCGGCAGCACGAGCATGATCGCCGTGTACACCGCCGCTCCCAGGATGGCCAGCACGAGGTTGGCCGCCGGGCCCGCCAGCCCCACGATGAGGTCGCCCTTGCGCGGGTCCTTGAAGTAGGCGGGGTTGTACGGCACCGGCTTCGCGTAGCCGAACACGGGCATGTTCATGGCCATGAGCAGAAGCGGCATGATCACCGTGCCGAAGGGGTCGATGTGCTTGAGCGGGTTGAACGACAGCCGGCCCGCGCGTTTGGCCGTGGGGTCGCCCAGCTTGTAGGCGGCGAAGCCGTGGCACGCCTCGTGGCACACGATGGCGGGGACGAAGCTCAGGATAGAGCATATAAGGTAGGGTATCGAAATCATAGTGCCGACCAGTTTACCGCAACCGCAGGGGGCGGCATGCGCCGGGAGGGAAACTTCACAAGGAGCGAACGCCGCCCCGGGAGCCCACGGCCGGCGAGGACGCATCTTCGCCCCAGACGCACGCCTCGATCTCCCGGAGCGTGTGCTTGGGGCGAAGATGCTCGGCGGGCGTCGCCGTTGGAGAGCGGTTTCCCGCCGCTCGTGTCGCGCGGCTTCCGCGCTTGGCATGGGACGGGCCTTTCGCCGCCGGACCGCTTCAACGTGCCCCGGCGCGCATGATACGCTTCAAGCACGATTTCCCGATTTCAAGAAGGAGCAGCCGCCATGCCCGAGTCACGTCACAACCCCGTTCTCGCAGGCCAGACCGCCGTCATCACCGGAGGCGCGTCCGGCATCGGCAAGAGCATCGTCCAGCGCTTCCTGGAGGCGGGCGCGAACTGCCTGGCCGCCGACCTCAACGAGGAGGCCCTCGCCGCGCTCAAGCAGGAGCTGGCCGAGTACGGCGAGCGCCTGGACGTCGTCAAGGTCGACGTGTCGGACCGCGGCGCCGTGGAGGGCATGGTGGTCGACCGCGCCGTGCAGACGTTCGGCCAGATGGACATCATCGTGAACAACGCCGGCATCATGGACAACCTGCTGCCCATCGCCGAGATGGACGACGACGTGTGGGAGCGTCTGATGAAGGTGAACCTCAACAGCGTGATGTACGGCACCCGCAAGGCCGTGCGCTACTTCCTCGAGCGCGGCCAGGGCGGCGTCATCATCAACACCGCGTCGCTGTCGGGCCTATGCGCCGGGCGCGGCGGCTGCGCCTACACGGCCTCGAAGTTCGCCGTCGTGGGCCTGACGAAGAACGTGGCGTTCATGTACGCCGACACCGGCATCCGCTGCAACGCCATCTGCCCCGGCAACACGCAGACGAACATCGGCGTCGGGATGCGCCAGCCCAGCGAGCGCGGCATGGCGAAGGCTACGACGGGCTACGCCGGCGCCACCCGCTCCGGCACCCCCGAGGAGATCTCCGCCGCCGCCCTGTTCCTGGCCTCCGACCAGGCCGGCTTCATCAACGGCGAAACCCTCACCATCGACGGCGGCTGGAGCGCGTACTAGATCCCACGGTGTCCCCCGACTTTGCACCCAACAGCGTCCGACCAACCGGTCGGACGCTGTTCGCATCTACGGGAGAATCACGGAACCGCCCTTCGCAACGCATCGTACGTTGATGACGACACGGCGGCCGCGCCCCCAAAAACAAACCCCGACGAAATACTCGCCTTGTTAGCCTTGATAAAAGAGTCGATGGCGGACCGGTTGCCATCACTCACTAGAACGAGCGTTGCGTTCTGCTTTCCGCACAAAGCAGAACCGGCAAGCGCGTCGTAGTAGCTATCGCCCGTTGCGACGCCTACCGTACTTTTCGACATACCTTTCGAGATGCAGTAGGTTGCAATAGCGGAACTCGTCTCATAGCACGTCGCGCCGCCCTTGCGTACGCAGGAAACCCCAGAAAGCTGCTTCTCCACTTCGTTGGAAATAGCCGCCGTCCCACCGCAAATCAGCACTTCGGTGAAACCTCCGGCCAAGATCGCGGAGCGCACTTTCGCATCGAGCTTCTTTGTCGAGGAATTCGTCAAGAACACGGGAGCCGCTTTCGCATACGCCAGCGGTGATGCAGATAGCGCATCCTGGAACGTAGCCGACGTCGCGATGACGGCCGTCTTTCCCCACGATCCCTTTCCCTGCTCGTAGATTTTGAGAGCCGTGTCTATTGCGGTCGCCCCTGCGAGCCGTTTCGTGTTCAAGCTGTTGGACCGCAGCTGATCCTCAACCGCACCAGAGACAGCCGAGGTGCCCCCCGCTATGTACACCGTCTTCACTCCCAGTCGCCTAATCTGATCATACGTCTGCCACGACAGATAACGACCGTCCGTAAGGAGGATGGGGCATTCTTTCAGTCCCGCAAGCGCCGATGCGGTCAGAGCATCCCAATACCCGTCCATCGTCGCCAGGATCACGTTGTCACAGCTTCCGGCGTAGAATCCTTGCTCAGTGATCGCCGCCATGGTGTCAAGAGCGATGTCCCCGGATAGTCGATTCCATACCGTTGAGGGAGTCCCGGCAGAAGCGATGTCCTTGAACGACAGATGAGATCGATTCGCGTACGCCTCAGCTGTTGATCCCGCATACCCGTACACCATGCACATGAAGAAGGGGGTACCATCGAACTCCATGCGAGGGTTGTAGACGTAAGCTTCGTCGATCCCGCCCCCGCCCCACTCGCTCAGCATAATCGTAAAAGCACCGTCGCCGACGCGCTCGACAGTCTTGGGCAATACAACTTTTTTCATACCGGTCATCGCGAATGCGTTGGGATTGATGGTCTTCACGCTGCTCGGAAAGGAGACGGAAGCCAGAGACGCGCATTTCATGAATGCCTGCTCTTCGATGCTCGTCACCCCTGAGGGAATGTTGATCGAAGAAAGTGATCGGCAATCTTGAAAGGCCGACCGACCAATAGAGCGCACCGTCGACGGAAGCGTCACTGAAGTAAGATGACGGCTGTTCGCCAAGGCGCCGGGAGCGATGGAGGCTACCCCCGAGGGCACGGAAAACAGCGTATTCTCCCTCCCTTGCGGATATGCGACAAGGGTTTTACCATCCTTGGTATACAACACGCCATCGATCGACTTGTATGCAGGATTAGCAGCATCCACCTTATACGCCACGCAAGAAGTCAGACCGGCAAAGCAACTGTCTCCGATGCTTGTTATCGTGCTTGGGATGGCTATTTCTTTGATAAGCGTCGCGATGGAGCTCCGCATAAACGCCTCATCCTCAAGAGCCGTCATGGTCGTACCGCCAATCACGCTGGGCACCACCACGCTTGTCGCAAAACCATCGTACTGGCGAATCGTATGGTCCCGCGTGATATAGGGAGGATTCTCTTCCCAATAGAAACCGAACTCAGGAGTTGCATCGAAAACGACATACGACCCGTTGCTAAAACGAGCCACAGCATCCCTATGGGTAGGAGCCGCAGCGGCAGGGCTGCGATCTGCGTTTCTGAACCGACAGTCAACGCCTATGCGTTTTCCAACTTCCTGCATGAAATACGCACCTGACCAGCAAGTTCCCTTGCCGTAAAGCATTAAGTCTTCCCAGGAGCTGTAATTGCTATCGTACGTTAAACCTCCGGCATACTTGCATGCCTTAACCATCTTCTGATAAGGAGACAGATCGGACGTCAAATTTGCTTTGATCCAAGCATCCAGTTTCGAGGATGCTTCTTGATAAGGATCCGCCAATGCAACGATGCCCTCCGCTTCTTCGTCGCCCCCGTTGAGCGCGTAGAATCCGAAACCCTCTGCAAGCTCCGCTTCTAGATAACCTTCAAGTCCTTCGATCGAGGGGTCAATGGGACCCGGATCGACCGTCGAGACATCGGCATCTTCATCCTCGATCAGAGGAAGCGAATCGTGGGGTTCGTTTTCAACAGCTGATGGTCCCGAGTCGCTTTCAACCGATTCCTCCTTTTTTGCAGACGAATCGTTTTGATCAACATCGTCAGCACTACCGCCTGACTCCGATAGCGGAGCACCGGATTCCGGATGCTCGCTCGAAGGCTCGTTTGCGAGCGCGTGATTTGGAAAAGGCCCGCCTTCTTCAGCCTCCTCAAGCCCTTGAGCAGGTATCGGGGCAAGAGAAACCGCAAGAACCGTCGCCAACACGCAACTAAGAAAGCGCTTGCAAACACAGCCTTTCATCGAGACTCGATCGTCGAACAGCCCCATCGATACCACCCCTTACATTGATCCCCTTCAACACGACGCTCCATCCGCCGACGCAACGCACCGAAACGCACGGCGCCGGATGAAGCCCCCGCCAATCGTCCCCCCTACCCGTTCTCCCTTTCGAATTCTTCCATGAACTTCACGAGGGCCTCGACGCCTTCGCGGGGCATGGCGTTGTAGATGCTGGCGCGCATGCCGCCGACGCTGCGGTGGCCCTTGATGCTCTCGATGCCGACCTTCTTCGCCTCGGCGACGAACTTCGCGTCCAGCTCGTCGCTTCCGGTGACGAACGGCACGTTCATGATGGAGCGGTCCTCGGTGCGCGCCGTGCCCTTGAACAGCGTGCTCGCATCAAGGAAATCGTACAGCAGCTGCGCCTTCTCCACGTTGCGCTGCTTCATGGCCTCGAGGCCGCCCTGGGCCTTGAGCCACTGGAACACCTTGCCGCACATATAGATGCCGTACGCAGGCGGCGTGTTGTACAGGCTCTTCGCGTCGACGTGCGTGTCGTAGCGCAGCATCGTGGGAGTGCCGGGAAGCGGCTCGGACACGAGGTCGTCGCGGATGATGACGATGGTCACGCCGGCGGGGCCCACGTTCTTCTGCACGCCGCCGTAGATGAGGCCGTACTTCTCAACGTCCATCGGCTCGGACAGGAAGCACGACGACACGTCGGCCACGAGCGGCTTGCCGTTGGTGTCGGGCAGCTCGTGGTACACGGTGCCGTAGATGGTCTCGTTCTGGCAGATGTAGACGTAGTCGGCGTCGTCGGACAGCTCGAGGGCGCGCACGTCGGGCACGTAGCTGAAGTTCTCGTCCTCGGACGAGGCTGCGCAGCGCGCGTCGCCGAAGAGCTTCGCCTCCTTGAACGCCTTCTTCGACCACGAGCCGCTGACGACGTAGTCGGCCACCTTGTTCTTCATGAGGTTCATCGGGATCATCGCGAACTGCGTGGACGCGCCGCCCTGCAAGAACAGCACGCGGTAGTTGTCGGGGATGCCCATGAGGTCGCGGATGTCCTGCTCGGCAGCCTCCATGATGGCGGCGAACGGCTTGGAGCGGTGGCTCATCTCCATGACCGACATGCCGGAGCCCTGGTAATCGAGCATCTCGTCGGCAGCCTCGCGCAGCACCTCCTCGGGCAGCACCGCGGGACCGGCGGAGAAGTTGTACACTCGAGCCATAGGAACGACCTCCTTGAAACGTGCGCAGATAATGGGGTCAAGTATACACGCAAGCCCCCGCTCCGCGCACGCTTTATCCCGCTAAAGCAGCGAATGCGGCGCGGACGGCGCCGGGCGCGTGTGCGCAACCGCCCGAAGAGACTCGGCGACACGCGAATCGACGAATGGTAAGCAATTTTTTCGTTTTGCGTGAAAATCCGGCAGATTCGAAGGCTTTTCGGATGCGATCGTGCGGCAAGGGCCAGCGTTTTCCCAGGTCGTTGGAAACCGCTTCGCCCATTTCGGCACGAGACGCATCGAAATCGCACGCAAAACGAAAGAATTGCCTAGAATCCCGGATTTCCCGCGCCGACGAAGGCTGCGCGCGGAAGCGGGCGTTCGGGCCGGCACCCGACGACACGCCCAACGCCCCGCCAAAGCGGCTGCCAACCGCCATCGGATGTTCCCATCGCGGCATCGAAAGGGCCGATGGCGAAACCGCCCGACCCGCCCGTACAATCGGGTCACGGGCCGACGGCAAGGAGCGGCCATACGGGGAAGGATGAGATATGGACACCGAAAACGCACGAGGAGAGGACGCGTCCAAGCGTTCGGCGGAAAGCGCCGGCCTCTCTCGACGGAGCTTCCTGCAAGGGTCCATCGCGGCCGGAGCCGCGCTCGCCATGGGCGCGTTCGCCTCAGGATGCGCGCCGACGGAAAACACAGCGAAAGGCGACCCGAAAACCGAGGGGGACGACACCGCGGCAACGCAGGAGCGCACGGTGCTCACGCCCACCGAAACGCGCGATGTCGACGTCGTCGTGGTCGGCGCCGGCGTGGGCGGCATGGCCGCCGCGCTGCAAGCCGTCGAACAGGGATTGAACACGGTGCTCCTCGAGAAAGAGAGCGTGACCGGCGGAACGAGCTCGTACGCCGAAGGCATGTTCGCCATCGATTCGCACTGGCAGCAGGAAGCCGAGGTCGACTACACCACGGCCGAGGTGCTCCAGAAGGTCATGGAATACCATCACTGGATGGCGGACGCCGAGCTGACGAAGGCGTTCTTCGACGCATCGGGCGACACCATCGCCTGGCTCGAGAGCAAGGGAGGCGTGTTCAACGGCGTCGAGACCCTGGGGCCCTCGCTTCGAACCTGGCACACCTACGAAGGCATGGGCGCGGGTTTCACGAAGCGCTTGGCGGAGGCTTGCCGAAGCCAGGGAGTGGAGGTGCTCGTCAAAACCGCAGCGAAGCAGCTGGTCATCGCCGACGACGGCTCCGTGAGCGGCGTCATCGCCGAGACCGGATCGGATCTCGTGCAATTCAACGCGCGCGGCGTCATCCTGACGAGCGGCGGTTACGCGGACAACGCCGACATGATCAACGAGTACACCATGCACGACTACGACGACCTCACCGTAATGGGGACGCCCGAGTGCACGGGCGACGGCATCCAGATGGCCCTCGAGGCGGGCGCCGACACCCACGTGCTGGGCACGATGATGATGTGCGGCGGCGCCATCAAAGGCATGAGCGCATCGTCGCAGCTCAACGTATGCGCGGGGCGCCAGCCGATGCTCTGGGTGAACGAGCACGGCGAGAGGTTCGCCAACGAGGGCATCGTGACGAACTTCTCGTTCACGGGAAACGCGATGGGCCTGCAGCGCGAAGTGTTCAACGTCATCGACGCCGCCGCCATGCGGCACATCACCGAAGTCGGCTGCTACAACGGGCGCGGGGTGTACATCAGGACCGGCGAGCCCATGACCGAGTTCCACGACGAATTCGAGAAAGAACAAGCTGCCGGCAACCCCTACATCTTCAAAGCCGACACCCTCGAGGAGCTTTGCGATCTCACGGGCATGGAACGCGAGCCCTTCCTCGCCACCGTGGAGCACTACAACGAGCTGTGCGCCGAGGGAGCCGACGCCGATTACGGGAAGAAAGCCGACTACCTGCAACCCGTGAAAGAGGCGCCGTTCTACGCGTTCAAGCTGGCCAAAGCGTATTACTGCACCGTCGGTGGGCTCAAGGTGAACACGAACAACCAGGTGATAAGCACCGAGGGCAGCCCCATCGGCGGGCTGTACGCGGCAGGCTGCGACGCGGGCGGCCTGTACGGCTCGTCGTACGACGTGGGCATTGCCGCCGGATCCCAACAGGGCTGGACCGCCCACGGCGGCAGAACCGCCGCGAAGCATCTCGCATCCCTCTGACGCCCGACCCCCTCCATCGGCGTTCTGCGGTTGCGAACAGCGGTTTCATCATCGTTGCGGCTTCGCCTCGAACCTGGTAGGTTGGAGGCGAAGCCAAGACAAGGGAGGGCACGATGGACATCCACAAGCTCCGTTGCGTGGTCAGCCTGGCGAAGCTGAAGAACGTCACGCGAGCGGCCGAAGCATGCTACATGGCGCAATCCACCATGTCGAGCACCATCGCGTCCGTCGAGGCCGAAGTGGGCGCGACGCTGTTCACGCGCACGAACCGGGGCGTTTCCACCACCGTCGCGGGAGATCGGTTCGTCGAGGCCGTCGAGGACGTCGTCTCCCGCTACGACAAGGCGGTCGCCTCCGCGCAAGCGCTTTCGGAGGAACCGCCGCCCGCCATCACCATCGGCTTCAACTCCACGCTCGTCGCCGCCTCGATAGCCCCCATCGTCTCCCTTTTCGCACGCGACAACCCCGACGCGCCCATCCGGTTCTGCAAGCAATCGATCAGCGAGCTGGCCACCTGCCTCAAAGACGGGCGCGCCGACATCGCGTTCGGCAACCAGTTCGTCGCACGCAAGTTCCCGCACATGAGGTTCGTGCCCGTTGCGGAAGGGAGCCCGTGCGTGTACGTGCCGAAAGACCATGCGCTCGCCCGGAAAAACACCGCCACCATCGACGACCTCGCGCACGAGCAGCTGCTGTGCGCTTCGTCGGGATACGACCCGCACGGCATCTCGGCCGCCGCCGAGGTGCTCAAAGACGGAGGGGTGCCCTTCACCGCGACCAGCCCCGTGGACAACGAGGAGGCCATCGTGTCGATGGTGGAGTCGGGTTTGGGGCTCTATCCCGCCTCGACATGGTACCGGCGGGCGTACGAGGACCGCGTCGCCTGCGTCCCCCTCGAGCTGGACGTCGAGCGCATGCAGATCGTGATCGCCTGGAGAGACGCCGAGCTCGATGCCGTTGCGCGCGACTTCGCCGCCTGCGCACGCGTCGTGTTCGACGGGCTCGAAGAAGCGTGCCCCTCCGGGGACGCTTCCTAGCTTAGCGCGGGGTAGCCTTGCTGGCGGAGGGCCTCGTAGGCTGCCACCGCCACGGCGTTGCTCAGGTTGAGGCTGCGCAGGCCGTCGCGCATGGGGATGCGCACGCAGCGCTCGGCGCGGGCGTCGATGACCTCCCGGTCGAGGCCGCGGCTCTCGCGGCCGAACACGAGGTAGGCGCCCTCGCCGTAGGAGACTTCGGCGAACGAGCGCGAAGCATGCCCGGTGAACAGGTGCAGCTCCTCGCCGTCGCACGCCTCGAAGAACGCCGCGGCGCACGGCCAGCGCACGATGTCCACCTCGTCCCAGTAGTCGCATCCGGCGCGCGCCAGGTTCTTCTGGCTCAGCCGGAACCCCATCGGCTCCACGAGGTGGAGCCGCGCTCCCGTGCAGGCGCACGTGCGCGCGATGTTGCCGGTGTTCTGCGGGATCTCCGGCTCGACCAGCACGATGTTCAAAGGCTGCGTCACAGCTGCTCCGCCTGCTTCGCCATCTCCTCTTCCAGCTCCTCGGTGAGCAGGAACCACTCCTCCTCGGCGGCGGCCAGGCGCTGCTTGAGCTTCGTATGCTCGGCCACGGCGTCGGACGAGGCGTCCTCGTTGATGTAGAAGTCGGGGTCGGCCATCTGCTCGAGCAGCTCGGCCATGCGCGCGTTGTCGCGCTCCATCTGGCGGTCGAGATCGGCGATCCGCTTGCGGTGGTTCTTGAGCGCGGCGTAGGCGCGGTTGCGCGCCTCGGCCTCGCGGCGCTTCTGCTCCTTGGTCTTGGGCGAGCTCGCGCGCGGTGCGGTCAGCTCCGCCGAAGAGGCGCCTGAGGCCTCAGCTTTCGCAATCGGCTTCGCTTTGGGTTCCTTGGCCTTCCCCGCCGCCTTCGCCTGCCGGTCCTCGTCGAGCATCTCGTCGACGAGCGACGGCCCGCTGGGCCCGTCGCCGTCCAGCTGCCCGCTCTTGAACAGGTAGTAGTCGTAGTCGCCGTCGTAGTTCGTCGCCTTGCCGGGCTCGATCTCCACGATGCGGTTCGCCACCCCGCGAATGAGGTGCCGGTCGTGCGTGATGAACAGGATGGTGCCCTCGAACACCTTGAGCGCCTGCTCGAGGATGTCGGCGCTCGCGATGTCGAGGTGGTTCGTCGGCTCGTCGAGGCACAGCAGCGGGCGCGGCGCCACGAGCATCTTCGCCAGCGCGAGGCGGCTCTTCTCGCCGCCCGACAGCACGCTGACCTTCTTGTCCACCGCGTCGCCCGTGAACAAAAACGCGCCCAGCAGCGTGCGCACCTGCGAGATGCTCCAACCCGGGGCCGCGTGGTCGAGCTCCTCGAACACGGTGTTGCCGGGGTGCAGCTCTTCCAGCTGGTGCTGCGCGTAGTACGTCTTCGACACGTGCACGCCGTACTCGATGGTGCCCGCGTCGGGCTCGATGGCGCCGGCGATCATCTTGAGCAGCGTGGACTTGCCCGCGCCGTTGGGGCCCACGAGCGCGATCTTGTCGCCGCGGTACATGGTGAAGTCGAAGCCGTCGTACACCGCCTTGTCGCCGTAGCGCTTCACGAGGTTGCGGGCGCGCACCACCTCGTCGCCCGTGCGCGGCGGCTGCTTGAAGTTGAACTTGACGGTCTTCTTCTCCTCGGGAAGCTCGATGCGCTTGATCTTCTCGAGCTTCTTCACGCGGTCCTGCACCTGCTTGGACTTCGTGGCCTTGTAGCGGAACTTCTCGATGAAGGCCTCCATGTGGGCGATCTCCTCGGCCTGACGCGCGGCTTCGGCGCGCAGGCGCTCGAGACGCTCATCGCGCGTCTTGAGGTAGGCCGAGTAGTTGCCTTTGTAGAGGTTGACCTGGCCGTTATCCACTTCGGCCACGCGGTCCACCATGTTGTCCATGAAGGCGCGGTCGTGGCTGACCACGATGACCGTGCCGGCGTAGCCGCGCAGGAAGCCCTCGAGCCACTTCACGCTTTCCAGGTCGAGGTGGTTGGTGGGCTCGTCGAGCAGCAGCACCTCGGGGTTGCGGATGAGCAGCTTCGCCAGCGCGATGCGCATCTGCCAGCCGCCCGAGAACTCGGTGGTGGAGCGCGCGAGGTCGTCCTCCTTGAAGCCGAGGCCGAACATGACGCTGCGCACCTTCGCCTCGATGGTGTAGCCGCCCAGCACCTCGTAGGCGTCGCGGGCGCGGCCCGCGGCCGCCAGCTGCTGCGGCGTGGGGTTCTCGCCCAGCTCGGCCTCCAGCTTGTGCAGGCGGCGCTCGGCCTCGAGCACCTCCACCTGCGAGGACATGACCTCTTCGAAGATGGGCTGGTCGCACATCTCGATGGCCTCCTGCTCGAGGTAGCCCACGCGCGCGCCCTTCGCGAACAGCACGCGGCCCTCGTCGGCGTCCTCGGCCCCCGAGATGATGTTGAGCATGGTGGTTTTGCCGGCGCCGTTCGGGCCCACGAGCGCGAGGCGCTCGTATTCCTCGAGGCGGAACGTCACGTCGTGGAAGAGCTGGCGCCCTCCGAACGACTTCGAAATATGTTCGAGCTGCATGATCATGATGCGTGCGTGCTTTCTGCTTGTGCGGGTTGCTGCGGCGCCGCGCCGAATGGACGCAGCCTGCTTATGATAGCGGAAGAAGCCGCTTGTGGCGAAGCGGCTTCCCCGTTCCCAGAAAGCAACTACATCGGAGGCCGGGCGACGGGGCCGGCGCGGCCTCGCCGCCCGGCGCCCCCGCCCGGTAGGCCTACGCGAGCGCGGCGTACTCCTCGTCCGACACGGGCTCGAGCCACTCGTTCGACGCGCCCTCGGCCGGCACCGCGATGGCCACGTGCGAGAACCAGCTGTCGGGCGCCGCGCCGTGCCAGTGCTTCATCTCGGGCGGGATGCTCACCGTGTCGCCCGGCCTCAGCTCGCGCGCCGGCGCGCCCCATTCCTGATAGTAGCCGCGCCCGCCGGTGACCAGCAGGATCTGGCCGCCCTTGTGATGCACGTGCCAGTTGTTGCGGCATCCCGGCTCGAACGTCACGTTGCTCACGCCCACGCCCGCATCCGCGTCCGCGAGCGGCGCGAGGTAGCTCTGCCCTGCGAAGTACGCCGCGTAGGCGTCGTTCTTCTCCCCCAGCGGGAACACCGCCGCCGGGCCCAGGCTCTCGTTCATGTCCATGGTTCCGTCCTTTCCTCGTCGATCGCAGCCGGTGCGCGCCTACGCGCCCAGCCCCAGCTCGTACGCCTCGTCCATCGCCGGATTGCCGACGACGGCGCCCTTCTCCCACGCGCCCACGGCGTACACCGCGCCGCGCTCGACGGCGCCCGGCAGGCAGTCGGTGAAACCGCGCAGGCCCTCCATCGTGCGCTCCATGAGCGCCTTGTTCCCGTCCGCCATGACGGCGATGAAGTAGAACTCCTTGCCCGAAAACTCGGTATACCGGGCTACCGTGCGATCGATGAGCGCCTTGAGCTGGGCGTCCATCGAGTAGAAGTACACGGGCGTCGCCAGCACGATCGCGTCGGCCTCGGCCATCTTGTCCAGCACGGCCGCCGCGTCGTCGCGCAGGGCGCACGCGCCGTCGTGGCTGCGGCAGTAGTCGCAGGCGCTGCAGAAGCCGATCTCCCGCTCGCGCAGGAACACCTCGTCCACGATGTTGCCCGCCTCGAGGGCCCCTTCGATGAACCGCTCGCACAGCAGGTCGGAGTTGCCGCCCCTGCGCGGGCTCGCCGCGATCACCAGAATGCGCTTCGTCATATGCTTCGTCCTCTCGTCTTGGATGTCTGACGGGTTCCATCCTATTCCTTCGAGTTCACTCCAAGTCAAGAGGTTATATGGACCGAATCCGCTTTCGCCCGATCGCTTGACTTGGAGTGCGCTCCATGTGCTTCAATGCACGTACGAGGTAAGGAGCATCCCATGAAGATTGCCGAAGTGAGCAAAGAGTACGGCCTGTCCGCCGACACGCTGCGCTACTACGAGCGCATCGGCCTGCTGCCGAACGTCACCCGCACGGCGAGCGGCATCCGCGACTACAGCGAGCAGGACTGCATGCGCGTGCAGTTCGTGAAGTGCATGCGCGGGGCGAGCGTGTCCATCGAGGCGCTGATCGAGTACATGGCCCTGCTGGAAGAGGGCGACGAGACGCTCGAGGCGCGCAAAGCGCTGCTCGAGGAGCAGCGCGACCTCGTGCAGGCGCGCATCGCCGAGATGCAGGCCGGGCTCGACCGCCTGAACTACAAGATCGACAACTACGAGCAGACCATCCGCAAGACCGAGAAGAAGCTGCGCGGCTGACGAGGGCGCGGCGGACGCCGCGGGCGCGAGCTTCGCGACAACAAAAAAGCGGCCCCTCGGGGCCGCCTCATCAGCTCGTGCTATCAGCGCTTAGAGCACACAGACCTGGGTGGCCTGGCTCTTGCCGTTGGAGCCGGACGCGATCACGAACTCCACCTTGGCGTTTTCGTCGAGGCTCTTGTAGCCGTCGCCCTGAATCTCGCTGAAATGGACGAACAGGTCTTCGCCGTTCTCCTGGGAGATGAAGCCGTAGCCCTTGTCAGCGTTGAACCACTTAACCGTACCTTGAGACATACAAACCTAACTTTCCACCCCGAAGGGCACATACCGGCAGCGCACATCCTTGAGCGGCGCTCCCGTAGACAGGCGACATCTTGTCGCGCACCTCACTATACGCCCCGCCCCGGCGAATACGGAGAGCGCACGGGTAATAGATGCGAGCACACACGATCCACATGCGGGCCTGCAGCAAAAAAAGGAGGCCAGACGAATGTCTGACCTCCTGCAAGTTCATGGCTCCCCGGGTAGGATTCGAACCTACAACCCTCCGGTTAACAGCCGGATGCTCTGCCGTTGAGCTACCGAGGAATGTGCGCCCTTGATTGCGCAAGTGAAGATTATACCGGAACCTCATCTTTTCGCAATACCGAATTTCGGAAAATCGGGCACATGCACGATAATCGTCGATCCGGCCAGCTCATGCGCATAAAAGGGCCTAGTACACCATGTTCATGGCCGCGCGCACCTCGTCGAGCGTGGCGTTCGCGATCTCGTTGGCGCGGCGGTTGCCCTCGCGCAGCACGTCCTCGATGAAGCCCCTGTCGCCGGCCAGCTGCACGCGGCGCTCGCGGATGGGCGCGAGGAACTCGTTCACGCTTTCGGTGACGTACTTCTTGAGCGCGCCCGAGCCGCCCTCGCCGATCTCCTCGGCGATCTCGACTTCGGTGCGGCCCGTGCACAGCGCGGCCGTGGTGAGGAGCGCCGACACGCCGGGACGGTTCTCCTTGTCGTAGGTGATCAGGCGGTCGGCGTCGGTCTTCGACTTCTTGATGAGCTTGGCCGTCTCCTCCGCGGTGAGCGACAGGCTGATGGCGTTGCCGTAGCTCTTCGACATCTTGCGCCCGTCGAGGCCGGGGATCTCCACGGCGTCGTTCAACACGCCCTCGGGCTCGGGGAACACGTGGCCGTAACGCTCGTTGAAGCGGCGCGCCACCTGGCGGGTCTGCTCGATGTGCGGCAGCTGGTCCTTGCCCACCGGTACGATGTTGCCCTTGCAGAACAGGATGTCGCACGCCTGGTGCACGGGATACGTGAGCAGAAGGCCCGTCAGCGCGTGGCCCGACGCGTCCATCTCCGACTTCACCGTGGGGTTGCGCAGCAGCTCGGACTCGGTGACCAGCGACAGGAACGGCAGCATGAGCTGGTTGAGGGCCGGCACCGCCGAGTGCGTGAAGATGATGGTCTTCTCGGGGTCGATGCCGCAGGCGAGGTAGTCCACCACCATGTTGTACACGTTGTCCTGGATATGCTCGGTGGTGTCGCGGTCGGTGATCACCTGGTAGTCGGCGATGATGATGCGCGTGACGATGCCCATATCCTGCAGCGCGACGCGCTCGCGGATGGTGCCGAAGTAGTGGCCCAGGTGCAGCCGGCCCGTGGGACGGTCGCCGGTGAGCATGGTGTACTTCTCGGGATGGACGGGCAGGTCGGCGCGGATCTCGTCGGAGCGCTTGCGGCTCGCTTCAAAACTATCGATGCTCATGGTGTCGGTTCTCCGTTGATCTCGGTTCCTCGTTTGGCGTTTGCTCCGACCCAGTATAGCGGTTTTCGCCGCTCAGTACAGCAACCCGAGCGCGCGGGCCTCGCGGGCCAGCTCGTCGCGGACGTCGGGGTGCGCGATGGAGATGAGCCGCTTCGCGCGCGTGGGGATGTCGCAGAAGCGCAGGTCGACGCAGCCGTATTCCGTGCAGACGAGGTGCACGTCGGTGCGCAGCGTGGTGACGACGCTGCCGGGCGCGAGCGTGGGCACGATCTTCGACACGGGGCCCGCGCTCGTGCGCGCCCTGCTGGTGAGCGCCACGAACGACATGCCGCCCTTCGAGGCGGCCGCCCCGCGCACGTAGTCCACCTGCCCGCCCGTGCCCGAGTACTGGCGGCTGCCGAAGCTCTCGGCGCACACCTGCCCCGTGAGGTCGACCGCGATGGCCGAGTTCACCGACACCATGTCGTCGTTCGCGCGGATCATGTCGAAGTCGTTCACGCGCTCGTAGGGCGTGAAGAGCACCGCGGGGTTCCGCTCGATGAACGCGTGCAGCTGCGGCGTGCCCACGGCGAAGCCCGCCACCGACACGCCGGGCAGGTGCGTCTTGCGGCTGTTGTCGATGACGCCCTCGCGCTGCAGCTCGGCCATGACGTCCGGGAACATCTCGCTGTGCACGCCGAGGTGCCTCTTCGAGCGCAGCCCCTGCCCCACCGCGTTCGCCAGGCCGCCGATGCCCAGCTGGATACAGGCGCCGTCCCGCACGCGGTCGACGATGTGCTCGGCGATCTTCAGCTCCTCGGGCGCGCAGGCCGCCGGCGCGACGGGCGCGAGCGGCTCGGCGTGCTCGACGACGGCGGCCAGCTCGGACACGTGGTAGTCGTGGGCGGTGCCGTTCACCGCCGGAAGGCAGGGGTTGATCTGGGCGACGATGGCGCGCGCGTGGCGCAGCCCCGCCGGCGTGAAGCCCAGGGGGCCGATGTTGCACCGGCCGTGCTCGTCGGGCGGCGTCATCGGCACGATGGCCACGTCGGGCCGCACGGAGGCCAGGTAGCGCTCGGTGTTGCTGAGATGCAGGGGCACGTAGGTTGCCGAACCGGCCCTCATGCCCGCGCGCTCGTTCGCGCCGTTGAAGAACGACCGGTAGCGGAAACGGCCCTCGGGCACCGCGAGACGGTCGAGCCCCAGGTCGCCGTTCGTCATGTTGCCGTGCAGCTCGATGCCCTCCACCTCGCCCGCCAGCACGCGCTGCAGCAGCGCTTCGAGGGTGTGGCGCGCCACGTCGAGGCCGCCGATGAACACCTTCGACCCGCTCGGCGCGAAGGCGCGCACCGCGTCTTCGGCGCTCATGACCTTCTGCTCGTAGTGGCGCTCCCAGGGTTCTCCCATAGCCTCGCTCCTCGACGTTTCCCCTTCCGGAGTTCATTCTGGATGCTGCGGTTCGGGGAATGAACCCCTAAATGCGCCGATTTGAGGAACGCCGGAGGCGCGGAGGGGCCCGTCGCGCGCGTTATAATCGCTTGCATGCGAAACGAGCCCGGTCGCCGCGAGGAGAAGTTGGAGAAGCCCCATGAACGAAGCCGTGCAGAACCTGTCCAAAGACGAGCTTATCGAGCTGCTGGAGATCTACGCGAAGAACCTCATCGCGCTCGACGGCACCTGGTTCCAATCCATCGAGGCCGAGGATGGCATGGACGCGGCCATGCACCACGACGTCGAGGCATGGCGGCGGTTCAGCGTGTCGGAGGCGCGGCGCATCAAGAAGTTCCTCAAGCTGGACGAGCGCCCGGGCATCGAGGGGCTGGCGCGGGCGCTCGCGCTGCGCTGCCAGTCGGCCGCGAACGTGGACGAGATCGTCGTGGACGGCAACGAGCTCGTGTACCGCATCGTGGACTGCCGCGTGCAGAACGCGCGCGAGCGCAAGGGCATGGGGTTCCACCCCTGCAAGAGCGTGGGCGTGGTGGAGTACGGCGTGTTCGCGTCCGCCATCGACGACCGCATCGCCACCGCGTGCCTCAGCTGCTACCCCGACATCGTGGACGACACCTGCAACTGCGCCTGGAAGTTCACGCTGAAGGCGTGACGGATATGGAAAAGCCGGCTGCACGAGGTCGTCGCGCAGCCGGCTTGCGGTTTCGTGGTGGGCCCAGCAGGGCTCGAACCTGCAACCAAGGGATTATGAGTCCCCTGCTCCACCATTGAGCTATAGGCCCGTACAGCGTCCCGCTATTCTATCCCAAAACGCGCGCGGATGCCAAGAGGGTAACGAAGACCCGCCTGAAAACCAATTTCGGGAAAATTGAAAAAAGGGCCTTGCGCGTATCTGGAACTACCGGTAAAATATCCAAACGTTGCGAACGACGCAGCCGATCCGGTCGCTTGGCTCAGCGGGAGAGCATCGCCTTCACACGGCGGGGGTCACAGGTTCAAATCCTGTAGCGACCACCATGAATTCAAAAGCCTTCCTTCGGGAAGGCTTTTTCGTTCCCTCAGTCGACCTCCGCGCCGTACACGAGCCGCTCGAACGATGCGATGTCGACGGGCCGCGAGAACAGGTAGCCCTGGATCATGTCGCAACCCACGTCGACGAGGAACGCGCGCTGATCCTCGGTTTCCACGCCTTCGGCCACGGTGCGCATTCCCAAGCGACGCGCCAGATGGACGACGATGTCGATGATGTCGGCCCCGCGCGCATCGCCGAGCGCCGAGGCGTCGAAGAACACGCGATCGAGCTTGAGCGTGTCCACCGCCAAATCCTTCAACACGTTGAGCGAGGAGTACCCGCTGCCGAAATCGTCCATGGAGCACTTGTAGCCCGCCTCGTGCATCGAGTCGATGACTTGCGCCAGCCGCTCAGGGTCCTCGAACACGAGCGTCTCGGTCAACTCGAACTCCACGAGCGAGGCGGGCACGCCGTACCGCGCGCGTATGACCTCGAATCGCGCGAGGAACTGCTCGTCGTACAGGTGGGCGCGCGACAGGTTCACCGAGACGGGCACGGGGCGCACGCCGGCGTCGATCCACTTCCGCAGCATCTTGCACACCTGCTCGAACACGTAGAGGTCCATGCTCACGACGAATCCCGTGCGCTCGAACAACGGGATGAAGTCGTTGGGAGCCACGAGGCCGCTCGCCGGATCGTCCCAGCGCACGAGCGCCTCGGCTCCCGCCACCTCGTCGCGGCGCAGATCGTACTTCGGCTGCAGGTAGACGACGAACTCGCCCGCCTCGAGGGCCGCGCCCATGCGGTTCTCCACGTCCTTCTCCTTGGCAAGCCGCACGCGGTCGTCGTTGCTGTAGAACCGGCAGGCGCACAGGCGTCCCACGCTCGCGCGGCCCGACATCTTGCGGGCGAGGTTCGCACGATCCTGCAACATGACCATGGGAAGCGTCGGATCGTCCACCAGATACACGCCCGCCGTCATGGCGATCGCGTACCCCGGCGAACCGTCGAGCACGAAACGGCGGTTGGCGGCGGCCACCATGTCTTCGAGACGCGCCGCGATGCGCGCCTCGCCGTCGGCCTCGAGCAAGAGGCTGAACTGGTCGGCCGCGATGCGGGCCGCGAACTCCCCTTCGTCGAGGCCTTCCTGGAAGCTGGCATGGAGCGCTTCGAGCACCGCATCGCCCCGCTCCAACCCGAACTGGTCGTTGATGACCTTGAACCCGTCCACGTCGAGCGTCGCCAGCGCGAACGCGCCCGGCACGGCCGTGCGCAGCGCAGCGCCCGCATCCCTTTCGAAGCTGGCCCGGTTGCGCCCGCCCGTCACCGGGTCGACGAAGGCGAGCCGGCGCAGCTCGTCGGAGCGCACCTGCTCGAGCTCCATCGCCTCGTCCACGTTCGTGAACGTGACGTAGAGCACGGGCACGCCGTCGTCGGCCACCTCGTCGGTGAACCGTCCCACAACGCGAATCCACGCGGAGAACCCGTCTTTGCGCGGCATGCGCAGAAGGCATTCGTAGCCCGCGTCGCCCGCCGCATGCGCCTCGGCCACGGCGTCCGTCAGCTTCGCATACTCCTCAGGATCGGAGGCGAAGTACCTGCTGCAGCGACCGTCGAAGACGTCGACGAACTCCTCGCGTCCGTAGCCGATCATCTCGAAGAAGAAATCGTTCGCCCACATGATCTGCAGATCGTCGGTGAACCGGTGCTTGCTCACCGCCACATGCAGCGTGCTCATGAGCATGTTGTACTCCCGGAGCAGCGTCTCCTCCATGAAGCGCCTCGCCACCCCGGCGAGCGCCGCCGCATCGGCCGCGCGGCGGAGCGTCTCGTCGCGTCGCGCGCTCGCGCCGTCGACGCCCACCTCGCGAGCGATCTCGATGCGCAGCGGACGGTCCCGCTCGAGCAGCCGGTCCTTCAGCAGGTATCGGCGCTGCGTGACGGGGTTGTAGTGCTCCCACGTGACGCACCGTTCGCAGGTGAGCCGGTCGTTCGTGCAGAACGGGCACGGCGCGTCGGCGCCCTGCAGCAGCTCGTAGCACAATCGCCCGTCGGTGCCGTCCACCCCCAGTTGCCGTTTCGCGCGATCGTTCAGGTAGACCAGCTCGTAGGTTTCAGGGTCGGATACGTAGGCGGCCTCCGCGATATCGTTCAAATACTCGAACATGGCGTTTCCCCTCCCCGCTTACCGCGTCGTGCGGTCGCGGTCGAGTTCCGGATGCTCGACGTAATAGGCCCGCTTCGCTTCGTACATCTTCCGATCGGCCCGGCCGACGGCGTATTCCACCTGGCATGGCTCGGACGCGTAGAACGACCCGAGCGCCGTCGAACAGGCCCGCTCCTCGAACAGCTCCTGAGCACGCACGGTCTTGTCGCGGAAACCCGCCTCGTCCACATCGGGAACGATGGCCAAGAACTCGTCGCCGCCCAGCCGATACACGGTCGAGCCTTCGAACACGGCGCTCAGCACCTCCGCGACCACCGAGAGCATCCGATCGCCCTGGGCGTGCCCCTCGCCGTCGTTGATCTCCTTCAAACCGTTGAGGTCGACGTACGCCACGCCGAAGCCGCTGCGCGCGCCGCCTTCGTCGAGCAAGGCCACATCCGAGATGTAACGGTTGCGGTTCGCGAGGCCCGTGAGCGAATCGACGAAGCCCAAGGCCCGCAGCCGCTCCTTCGCGCGGAAGCCTTCAAGCTCCATGGAGAGGAAGTACGCCAAGCTGTCGAAGAACTCGCGCGTACGCCCGATCTGCACCGCGGACGGGTTGTCCACGCCGATCGACCCGATGAGCTCGCCGGAGGCGAGCAGCGGAGCGTTGACGAGCGACGTGATGCCCTGGGGCTTGAGCAGGGCGTACTCGCTCTCAGATCGCTTCCTCACCTCTTCGATGTCCTCGACGACCATCGTCTCCCGACGCAAAAACGGCGACACCCACTCGCCGACCACGCCCAGGTCGATGTTCTGCAGCGCGCCGATCTGCGGCTCCACGCCGGGCGCGCACCACTCATGCGAGTTGCTGAACTTCTCGCGACCCTCCGGCGTGCGGTGCACTTGGAAGATGTAGGCCCGGTCGGCGCCCATCGTCTCGCCGATCATCCTCAGCACCGACGACATATCGCCGGCGAATCCGTCGATGTCGCGCATCTCGCGCACGCACCGCACGAGCAGGCGCTCGAGCCCCAGCTCCGATTCCAAGCCCAGCAGTTGACGACGGTGCTCCGACATGTCGAACGCGATCTCCAAGCGCGCCGTGCGGCCCTTCCAGTCGATGAGCCGATCCTTCAAGGCGTAATAGCCGCTCAGGTTCTCGTTGTAGCGCGTCCACGCGTAATAGGAGTCGTGCGTGAGGAAGCGGTTCGTGCAGAAGTCGCAAGGGGCGTCGTTGCCCATGATGGCCTCGTAGCATTTCCGACCTTCGTACGGACCGCCGATCAGCTGCTTTGTGCCCTCGTTGGCATAGAGCATGTCGTAGGTTTCCACGTCGGAGATGTAAACGAGCTCGCCGAGCACGTCGTAGTTGTACAGCACCTCGTCAAGGGATATGGTCTGAGGCTGCGCGAGCGGCACGTTCTCGCGTTCGGCATTCGGTGCGTCCATGGCAACTCTCCGCATGCGATCGGAATATAAATGCGTTCAGCATATGCCAAGAGCCAGCGCAAGCTGAATCCTCGGCTTATCATATCACAACGGACACCGGTTCCGATCAGCTCCGGTCGCCGAGGGCCTCCGACGCGCACATGCCTGCGCCCTCGCCGCGGATCTCGACGATGCGCTTGATGGCTCGCATCCCCATGCAACCCGGGCGCGCGACTCAAACGGAAACGGAATCGCGCGCCCGGCGGTCGAGCTTGGCGTCGGGGCAACGGCGGGCGAGCTCGGCGTAGAAGCGGTCCTTGTCCCTGACGGCGATCATGAGCTCGTCGTAGCCGATGCGCAGCTCGATGCGGTCGAAGGACGCGGCCAGGGAGGCCAGCGGGTTGTGCGTCTCGCGCGCCTGGCGGATCTTCGCGACGGGGTACGTCGCTTTCTGGAAGCCGAACACGATGAGGAGGTTGCCTTCGCCGTCGAACTCGACGTAGTTGCGCAGGAGCGTGGGGATGATGAGGAGGTCGCAGAGGACGAGGGCGAGGGCGCTCACGCAAAGGCCTATGAGCGCGCCCTCTTTCGCGGGATCGGCGAGGAACGACACGAGAGGCCACGCCAGCATGACGTTGACGCCCACCGCCAACGCGTAGTACCACCCGTCCACTTTCCCCGCGAACCTCATCGACTCACCCATGATGCTCCTTCAACAGGTCGGCATGCGTCTTCAGCGAAAGGGCGATGAGCACGACGACGCCCAGGGCCGCTACGATGCCGACGACCAGGCACGCCGTGCGCACCGCCTCGTTCTGCTGGGCGTAGTTCCACGCCCCGAAGCACCAGAAATCGAGCGCGAGCAGGAAGATGGCCGCGCCCGACCGCCGAGCCTCCCGGCGGTACTGCGCCTCGCTCGGGTTGAGCGCCAGGAAGTCGCCTCCCCCGGCGAGGATGCCGAAGCACCGCAGGTTGCCCGCGAACACGAACCCGCCGTACACGGCCACGAGGATCCCAACGACGATCAATGCGATGAGCGTTTCCATGGCGCGCCTACTTCATACGAATTCCGGCAAGTTCTTCGCCGCTCAGGAAGCTGATGCCGTACGTTACCGTCGCATTCTCGTACACGGCGACGACCTCCACCACATCGAACACCTGCCCGGATTGCGAGATCTCCGTCGCGTACGCATTGCCGAACGACTCGAAGGCGCCCCAATCACCGGGGACCGTGATCTCCCTCGCTTGCTCCATCGTCTCGGCGTTAAGACCCGCTTTCATTTCGTCGATCGACATCGCCTGCAGCGTTTCGTAATCGCCCGCGTCGAGCAGCGCGACCACTTCCTGCGCGCGCTCGATCACCTGCTGCTCGGTTTGGTGGGAGCTCTGCCCCGCGGGGGCGGTTTTCGGCGTGGCCCACCAGGTTGCTCCGCCGATGATCGCCGCCACGACGACCACGACGGCAGCCGCGATCACGATCGCCTTGGTGCGCTTGCGCTTCTTGCCGGCGGCGAGCTCGGTTTCGGGGAGGTCTTCGTTGAAATCCTGCGCCACCTGGCGCGGATCGCCCATGCGAGCCTCGACCTGCTCCCACGTCTCTCCCGAGGACAGCGCGGCGGCGATGTCGGACTCGAGGTCGCGCACGAATTCGGCCTGCCGGGCCTTCGAGCACGCCAGACGCTTCGCAACCGCCTTCACATAGGATGTTTGGTTCATCGCTCCTCCTCCATGATCGACCGCACGTATCCGTCGAATTCGCTCCAAAGCTCGTACATCTCGCGCAGGGCGCTGCGCCCCTCGTCGGTGATGGCGTAGTACTTGCGCGCGGGCTCTTTCGCGGTGTGCGCACTCAGGCGGCTCGTCACGAGGCCGCCGTCTTCAAGCCGGTAGAGAAGGGGGTACAGCGTGCCCTCCTTGAGCGCAAGCGCGCCCTCGGTGCGGTCGCGCAGCTCGCTGATCAGCTGATAGCCGTACTTCTCCTCGTGCTGCAACAGCTTCAAGACGAGCATGTCGAGCGCGCCTTTCTTCATCTGCTGTGCGAACCGAAGCTGCATCCCGCGTCCCTCTCCTCTATACCTAGCAATACTAAATATATCTGATCTGCGGATACTATGCAATAGAGATCAGGCGAACGAACGCTCCCCATATCGGCACGGTTGCTCCCTTGCCGCGAACGGGGCTCAGGGATACAATCGAGGGCATGAAATCCATCGCAGCGCGTTTCGGACTGCTCGTCGCGGGCGTTCTCGTCATGACGGCCGGCATCGTCCTCGTCACCAAAAGCAATCTGGGCACCTCGCCCATCTCGTCGCTCGGCTACGTGCTGAGCCTGGCGTTTCCCGACGTGTCGTACGGCACGTTCATGTTCGCATGGAACTCGGCGCTCCTCGTCGGCCAGATCGCCATCCTGCGCCGGCGCTTCAAGGCGTTCGCGCTGCTGCAGATCCCCTTGTCGGTGCTGTTCAGCCTCGGCATCGACGGCTTCAGCCAAGCGCTGTGGTTCGTGGCGCCCGACAGCTACCCTGCGTCGTTGGCCGTGCTGGCCCTGGGCGTGGCGGTGCTCGCGTTCGGCGTGGCGTGCACCGTGGTGGCGAACGTGGTCATGAACTGCGGCGAAGCGTTCGTATGCGCCATCACGAGCACCACGGCCTGGAACTTCGGCCACACGAAGGTGGGCTTCGACCTCGGCTGCGTCGCCTTGGCGGCGGTGGCGTCGTTCGCGCTCATGGGCGGCCTCGCGGGCGTGCGCGAGGGAACCGTCGTGGCCGCAACGGCCACGGGGTTCCTGGTGAACGCGTTCATCAGGATGATGGGCGGGGTGAGGCCCGCTTTGGGAGAGGCGAAAAAGCGCGAGGACGAAAGCCCCCTCCCCCATGGCGCGGAGTATAACCGCGCGGACTGAACAGGACACGTCGTGCCTGTTCGACCAGGTCGCGGCGTGCGATCGGCGCGGCGGGAGCGGCGCGGACCGGTAAGCCGATGTCGCGCCCTTGATCACAGGAGGATCCTTACCCCCTTTTCACCAGGTAGCATTTGTGGATGCGGGGGTTGCGCTCGAAGTCGTGCGGGATCGTCTGGGGCGTGATGTCCTCGAGCACGACGCCGTATTTCGCCAGCTCCTCCTCGTCGGGCTTGAACGAGCGCAGGTTGCACGAGAACACGGCCTCGCCCTCCTCCGACAGGAGGCGCGACACGCCGATGAGCAGCTCCACGTGGTCGCGCTGCACGTCCCAAGTGCGCTTGCCCATGGCCTTCGAGTTCGAGAACGTGGGCGGGTCGACGAACACGAGGTCGAAGCGACGGCCCGTACGGCGCGCCTCGGTGATCCACGCCATCACGTCGCCGCGCTCGAAGGTGTGCTCGTCGCCGTCGAACCCGTTGGCCGCCATGTTGCGCTGCGCCCAATCGAGGTACGTCTGCGACAGGTCCACCGTCGCGGTGCTCTTCGCGCCGCCCCCGGCCGCGTGCACGCTGGCCGTGCCCGTGTAGGCGAACAGGTTGAGGAAGCGCTTCCCCTCCGCCTTCGACCCCACGAGCTCGCGCGTCAGACGATGGTCGAGGAACAGGCCCGTGTCCAGGTACCCCGCCAGGTCGACCTCGAGCAGGTAGCCGTCCTCGCGCACCTGGGTGACGTAGGAGCGCCGCCCGGCCTCGCGGTACTGGCTGCCGCCCTTGTCGCGGCGGCGCACCTTCGAGAACACGTGGTCGGGGCGCACGCCCAGCACCACGGGCGCGAGCGCCAGCACGTCGTCGTAGCGACGCTGCGCCTTGCCGGGGTCGATGGTCGAGGGCGCCGCGTACTCGGCGATGTGGAGGTACAGGTTGCCCTCGGCGTCTCCCGCGCCCGGGTACACGTCGATGGCCACCGCGTAATCGGGCAGGTCGGCATCGTACACGCGATAGCACGACACGCCCTCGCGGCGCGCCCACTTGCGGCGCTCCTTGGCCGTCTTGTGCAACCGCGCCGCGAACTGCTCGGACGAAGGCTCCAGCACCTCCACCACGTGCTCGGCCCCGCCGGCGGAATCGGGCACGATCGCCTCGTGCGCCTTGACCGGCGGCTCGTCGAACACGGACGCCTCGGTGGCCACCCGATCCTGGCCGAGCGTCGCGTGCGCGACCGGCGCGCTGCCGAAGCGCGCTTCCACGCCCTCGCCGCCGGCGACCGCGAACGTGGAACCAGCCGGGGCCGCCGAGGCGGCGCGCACGAACGCAGCCGCTTCGGCCTGGGCGCGCGCGTCGGATTGGGAGCGTTCGCCCGTCGGCAGCACGCTGGCCACCGTGCACGTCATCTCCTCGAGGTCGCGCACCCTGCCCGCCGCCGCGCATGCCCGCTCCACCAGCTCGCCGACGTTCTGGGCATCGGCCGGCTCGATGCTCACGGCCTGGCGCAGCCCCGCGCGCTTCGCGTGGGTGCGCGCCCGGGCGATGGCCGGCGACGACGTGGAAGCGCCGGCGAAGCGCACGTACGCCGGATCGGGCGGTGCCGACGCGGGGCCGTCGAGCGCGCCCGGGGCCGTCGCCGACGCGAGCCCGCGCTCGAACCGCTCGTCGGCGTCGTCGATGAGCTCGTTCCACAGCTCGGGTTGGGACCGATTCCAGCCGAAGAAGCCCCAGCGCTCGCGCGTCAGGCCGGGCGCCAGGTCGCAGGCGGCCGATGCCGCCTCCACCACGAGGAAGCCGTCGCCGCACGCCGGGTCCACGCACGCCTCGCCGCGGCTGCCGCGAGCGCGCCAACCGGCCAGCGCCAACAGGCCTGCCGCGAGCGCGCACGACAGCGGCGCGTCGGGGCCGTCGTCGGGCGTGAGGTAGGAACGGTGGTACAGCGACTCGCCCGACAGGTCGAGCGAGATGGTGGCGCGCCCCTCGCGCACGCGCACGTCCACCGTCGCGTCCGCGCAGGCGGCGTCCACGTCGGGTCGCTCGCCGCACACCTCGCGCAGGCGGTCGCACACCGCGTCCTTCACCTTGAGCGCCGTGAAGCGCGTGTTGCGCAGCTCGTCGTTCATGCCGTGCGCCTGCACGGCCATGCTGGCGCCCTCGACGATGACGTCCTCCCAGGGCAGGCGCCGCACGCCCTCGTACAGCAGGTTGGCGTCGCCCGCGTTCACGCGCCCCACCACCACGAGCACGCGCGAGGCCAGCCGCGACCACAGGCACGCGGACAGCGCATGGCGCACGTCGCAGAAAAAGGCGACGCCCCCACCAAGGGGGCGCACGCGCTTGATTCCGAGACGCTTCAGCTCGTCGGCGAGCGGCGCTTCCAAGCCGGACAGGCAGCTCGCGAACAGTTCGAGGTTTTCGTTGCAGGGTTGGCTCATGCCGGGAACTCCTTATAAAGGGAAGAGGAACCGTACCCTTGGGCGCGGCCCCTCTTCCATGGCGCGGGAGCAGATGTGCGATCCATCATCCGCATCCGCGCCGATTCGTAACGGGGGCGGCGTGCGATCGGCGCGGCTGGCAACGCACGAACCCGCGCGTCCTTCGCCGCGCCATGAAGGGCGTAGCTAGTCTTCCAAATAGTCTTTCAGCTTGCTCGAGCGGGACGGGTGCCGCAGCTTCGCCAGCGTCTTGCTCTCGATCTGGCGGATTCTCTCGCGCGTGACGCCGAACTCGCGTCCGACCTCCTCGAGCGTGCGCGGATGGCCGTCCTCCAGGCCGAAGCGCAGCGAGATGACCTTGCGCTCGCGCTCGGCCAGGCCGTCGAGCACCTTCGACAGCTGCTCCTGCAGCATGCTGAACGAGGCGGCGTCGGGCGGCACCACGGCGGCGTCGTCCTCGATGAAGTCTCCCAGCTGGGAGTCCTCCTCTTCGCCGATGGGCGTTTCCAGCGACACGGGCTCCTGCGAGATCTTCTGGATCTCGCGCACGCGCTCGGCGGGAAGGCCCATCTCCTTGCCGATCTCCTCGGGGCTGGGCTCGCGGCCGAGCTCCTGCAAAAGCTGGCGCTGGATGCGCACGAGCTTGTTGATGGTCTCCACCATGTGCACGGGGATGCGGATGGTGCGGGCCTGGTCGGCGATGGCGCGCGTGATGGCCTGGCGAATCCACCAGGTGGCGTACGTCGAGAACTTGAAGCCCTTCGTGTAGTCGAACTTCTCCACCGCGCGGATGAGGCCGAGGTTGCCCTCTTGGATGAGATCGAGGAACAGCATGCCGCGGCCCACGTAGCGCTTGGCGATGGACACGACGAGGCGCAGGTTCGCCTCGATGAGCTGCTGCTTCGCGTCGATGCCCACCTGCTCGATGCGGCCGAGGCGGCGCTTCTCGCGACGCTCGAGCTCGATGCCCTCGTCCTCGGCCTTCTCAAGCTCTTCGGTGGCCGCCACGCCGGCTTCGATCTTCATGGCGAGGTCGATCTCCTCCGCCGCGGTGAGCAGCGGGACCTTGCCGATCTCCTTCAAGTACATGCGGACGGGGTCGCCCGTCAGCATGGTCACGCTCGCGTCGGCGTTGCGCTTGCGCACGGAGCGCACCTTGCTCTTGCCGGCCACCTTGGGCAGCTGGACGTCGACCGTCGCCTTGAGCTCCTCTTCGGGAATGCCTTCGAGCAGGTCTTCGTCGTCGCTGTCCTCGGACAGGCCGCTTTCGAGCTTATCGTCGTCAAGCCCGTCGCCGGCGTCGACCACATCGGGCTCGTCGTCGAGGGCGTCTTCCTCCAGGATGTCTTCGGCTTCGATCGAGGCTTCCGCAGCGGTGTTCTGCTCTTGAGCGGTTTGCTTACTTGAGGCTTGGGCCACGTGATCTTCCTTTCCGACAGGACTGCGCGCAGGGCATGAGTATACATACGCACCAGGCGCAAAGATACAGCCAAATAATATACCACACTCTTCCGTCATTGAGACGACGAATATCCGGCTTGCGAAGAACCTTTCACTCCTCGGGAGGCAGGTAGCTGCGCAGCGTGTCGTAGAGCTGCTGGGCGTCGAAGGGCTTGGGGATGAAGCCGTTCATGCCGGCCGCCGCCGCGTCCTCGCGATCCTCCTGGAACGTGTTGGCCGTGAGCGCGATGATGGGCACCGTGCGCGCGTCGTCGCGCTCGAGCGCGCGGATCTCGGCCGCCGCCTCGAGGCCGTCGAGCAGCGGCATCTTGACGTCCATCAGCACGAAGTCGAACGACCCCGGCTCCGAGGCGGCGAACAGGTCCACGGCCTCGCGCCCGTTCGCCGCGCGCTGCGTCTCGATCCCCTGCATGTCGAGCAGCGCCACCGCGATCTCGGCGTTCAGGTCGTTGTCCTCGGCCAGCAGCACGTGCGTGCCTTCGAGCGAGCGTTCGGCCACGTCGGAAGGGGCGGGCACGCCGCCGCCCATCGCCGCGTCGTCGGCCGCGGGCAGCTCCAGCACGAAGAAGAACTCCGAGCCCTCGCCGAAGCGGCTCTGCACGTCCAGCTTGCCGCCCATGAGCCGCACGAGGTTGCTGCTGATGGCCAGCCCGAGGCCGGTCCCCTGGGCGTTGCGGCGGTTCTCGGAGGCCTGCTCGAACGACACGAAGATGCGCTCGAGGTCCTCCTCGCGGATGCCCGCGCCGGTGTCCTTCACGCTGAAGCGCACGCTCACGCGGCCCTCGCCGCGCATGAGCACGCCGATGCTCAGCCGGATGGTGTCGCCGGGGTCGGTGAACTTGAGCGCGTTGGACAGCAGGTTCGCCAGCACCTGCTGCAGCCGCACGTCGTCGCCCACCACGACGTCGTCGGCGTCGCAGCGCGCCTCGAGCAGGATGCCCTTCTCCTCGGCCTGGATGCAGAACATGCTCTGGAGGCGCTCGGCCAGCGAGCGCAGGCACAGGGGCGCCGTCTCGATGTGCATCTTGTCGTTCTCGATCTTCGACATGTCGAGGATGTCGTTCACGAGCGACAGCAGGAACTGCGCCGACGTGTTGATCTTCTCGAGGCTCGAGCGGATGGACGGCGTGGCCTCGCCCGACAGCGACGCCACGTTCGACAGGCCGATGATGGCGTTCATGGGCGTGCGGATCTCGTGGGACATGCGCGAGAGGAAGTCGGTCTTCGCGCGGCCCATCTCCTCCACTTTCTCCAGCTTCATCTCCATCATGCGGTTGCGCACCTTCGCCACCGACACCACGATAACGATGGCCCCCACGAACAGGCACAGCACGAGGCCGAGCGCGACGACGAGCAGCGGGTTCTCGGACACGACCGCCTGGATGGTGCGCTGCTTGCCGAACGCGGGCATGGTGTTGCGCGAGAAGACGGTGTCGAGCTCGTCTTGCGAAAGGCTGTTCACGGCCTTGCTGAGCACCGAGTACAGGTCGGCGTCCACCGGCTGCGCGATGGCGAACGAGAGGCTGGCCTCGTGATGCTCGGAGGTGGCCGGCGTGATGTTGTTGAACGACCGGTCGGTGAACAGGCTCTCGGCGTAGGCGACGGGCATGCTCGTGATGTCGGCGCGGCCGGAGTTCACCGCCTCGAGGCAGTCTTCGTAGGTGCGGTAGTGCACGACCTCGGACGCGTCCACGCCGTCGGCGCCTTCGCGACCGTAGATCTGCGCGTACACCGTGCCCTCCGAGGAGGTCAGCTTGTTGCGGAACACCACCTCGTTGAGCGAGGCGAAGCCCTCCGTGACGACGAGCTGCTGGGCTTCGGCGACATACTCGTCGTCCATGAAGCCGCCCATGATGTCGGCCTCCCCCGATTTCACGAGGTCGATGGCCCCTTGGTAGGTGCTCGCGTGCACGATCCGGAACGTGAGCCCCGTGCGCTCGGTGACGAGGTCGAGCACGTCCTTCACGATGCCCTGGTTCTGCCCGTCGCGCTCGTAGAACAAGGGGTAGCGGTCCGCCATCACGGCCACGCTGAGCACGCCCGCCTGCTCGATGTAGGCGCGATCGGCGTCGGAGAACTTGATGGACGCCTGGTGCCGCGAGGGCAGGTGCTTGGCGTCCAGCTCCTTCGCGAAATCGGCATCGGCTTCGTATATCGAGGTCATCGCCGCGTCCAGCTCGGCTATCACGTCGCTTCCGGCAGGTGCGGCGATGTAGTACGGCTCGCCGTCGAACTCGGCCGCCACCCGGCGCCCCTCGGTGAGGTCCACGTCGCCGCCCAGCACCACGTCGGCGGTGCCGTCGTCTAGGCACTGCGCGTACGCGTCGTAATCGAGCTGCAGGACGGTGCATTCGATGCCGTTGAACTCGAGGTAGTGTTCGAGGCGGCGGATCTTCTCCGCCGCGTTCCGGTACGTGCCGATGGTCTTGCCGTTGAGGGTGCGCGGGTCGAAGGTGACGACGTCGTCGTTCTCCTCGAGGCTGATGAGCAGCGCGTGGTTCGAGCCGATGGCGAAGGCGGAGTACTCGTACTGGTCGGCGATCTGCTCGCGGTAGTACATGCCGCCGATCAGGTCGATGTCGCCGGCCTTCGTCCGCTCCATGAGGTCCTCGGCGTCGCCGTCGACGAACTCGTAGCGCCATCCGGTGTACTTGGATATCTCGGTGAGCCAGTCGTAGAAGATGCCCGAGCGCACGCCGTCGTCGCCGATCTCGCTGATGCCCTCGACCTCGGGGAACGCGACGCGCAGCGTTCGGCCCTGCACGGACGCGTCGGCCGAGCCGTCGTCCGCGAACGCGGGCGCCGACGCGGGCGCAGCGAGGGCGGATGCCGCGATGAGCACGGCGGCCATCGCCGAGCAGATGCAGCGCGCTGCCTTCGTTTTCACAGCTCATCCCTTCTTCGACCCCTGCGACACGTCCCACGATCAGCTAGGATACCACGGTATGGAACAAAACCGCCAATCTGACACACGCGACGGGAATTTCGGGCGCCCCGCGGGCGGAACGGCCGCGACGCGTATACTGGTGGCGAGACGAACGCCGCAACCGCGCCCGCGCGCACCCGAGGAGCAACCGATGAACGCCCGCCGCCACCTCCCCTTCCGAGCCGCCTGCCTGGCCCTGGGCATCGGCCTCGCCTGCCTGCCGCAGGGCTTCGCGCACGGCGTCGTGGACGACGGCGACCTCGTACTGGGCCGCAGCGTCGCCGAACGCGCGCTGCCGTCCGAGCAGTGCCCCGACCTCGACGCCTCGTACGCCGCACTCGTGGACGAGGACGGCACGCTGTGGTTCGGCCGCGATGCCGGCGAAACGGCGCAGATCGCCTCGCTCACGAAGATCATGACCGCGCTCGTGGCGGTGGAATGGCTCGACGCGACCTCGACGATCGAGGTGACGCCCGCGGCGGCGAGCGTCGGCGAATCGAGCGCCGGGCTCGTCGAGGGCGACGCGATGACGTTCGACGACGCCTTGAAGGCGCTGCTCACCGCATCGGGCAACGACGCGGCGTCCGCCATCGCCCAGGCCGCCGGGGCGAGGATGCTGGCGCAGGAGGCCTCGGGCGGCGACGCGTACGCCTGCGAGGCCACCTTCGTCGAGGCCATGAACGCGAAAGCGGCCGAGCTGGGGCTGGCGAACTCGTACTTCACGAACCCGCACGGCCTGGACTTCGACGCGTTCGCCCAGGGGCAGTACAGCTGCGCGGCCGACGTGGCGGCGATGCTGCGGGCGGCCATGCAGCACGACCTCGTCCGCGCGAACATCGGGTTCTCGCAGGTGGACATCGTGGTGCAGCGCGGCGGCGCGCCCGCGACGCTCACGCTGACGAACACCGACACCATGCTGGGCGGCTACGATGGCACGTGCGCGGCCAAGACCGGCTACACGCTGGCCGCGGGCCCCTGCGTGGCGACGGCCGTGAACCGCGGCGACGGCCACGAGTACTACGCCGTGGTGCTGGGGTCGTCCTCGAAGCCGCAGCGGTTCGCCGACTCCGAGGCGCTGTACGACTGGGTGCTGGCCGAACGCGACGCGCTGGCCGAGGAAGAGGGCGAGGCCGCGGGCGAGCCGGAGCCGCCCGCCGTCGAGACGGTCGCGTACCAGCTGGTCAACACCCCGCGTTCGACGGCAGCGGAGATCGGCGGGACGACGGCCTCCCGCCCCGTGGTGGCCGAGGTGGCCCACGGCGACTGGATGGACCGCACCGTGGAGGCCACGGTGCTCGACGCGAACGCCGCGGTCACGGTGCCCGTCGGGGGCGGGCGCATCGAGCAGGAGGCGTCGTTCGCCGCGCTCAGCGGCGACATCGAGCGCGGCGACGTGGTGGGCCGCCTGACGTTTCGGCAGGACGGCGCGGTGCTGTGGGAGGGCGACCTCGTGGCGGCCGAGGACGTGGCCGCGCCCACCTGGTGGGAGGGTTTGGGCGTGAGCGCGCAGCGCTTCTTCGGCGGCCTGTTCGGCGCGCCGGCCATCGCCGAGAGCACGCTCGTGGCGACCGGGCCTCTCAAGGTGTCGTAGGCGGCGGGTTAGAGCAGGTCGTCGGGATCCACGTCGATGGCGACGTTCGCGTCCTTGTCCGGCTTGCGCCGGCGGAAAAACGGCAGCAGCGCCGTGGACAGGTCGGCCTCCACCGGGCACTTCACCACGATGTGCCAGCGGTACGTGCCGCGCAGCTTCGCCAGCACGCACGGCGTGGCGGGCAGCACGCTCCACCCGTCGCCGCCGTAGTCGCGCACGACCTCCTCGAGCCCCGCCTGCAGCTCGGCCGCCACGCGGCGCACCGCCGGCTCGTCCCTGCTCCACACCAGCACGTTCGCCATGCGCACGTAGGGCGGGTAGCCCAGCAGGCGGCGCTTCGGCAGCTCGTCGCGCAGGAACAGGGCGCGGTCGTAGGTGGCGGCCGCGCGGATGGCGGGCGCGTCGGCCTCGTAGGTCTGCACGAGCACGCGGCCCGGCAGCTCGGCGCGGCCCGCGCGCCCGGCCACCTGCTCCACGAGGTCGAACGTGCGCTCGGCCGCGCGGTAGTCGGGCAGCTTCAGCATGGTGTCGGCGTTGATGACGCCCACGAGCGTGACGTCCTCGAAGTCGAGCCCCTTCGCGATCATCTGGGTGCCCAGCAGCACGGCCGCGTCCGCCGCCGCGAACTCCTCGAGCAGGCGCTGGTGCGCGCCCTTGCCGCTCGTGGTGTCGGCGTCCATGCGCACGATGGGCACGCCCGCGCCCACGCCGGGCATCTCGTCGAGCAGCACGCGCAGCTCGGCCTCGACGCGCTGCGTGCCCGCACCGAACTTCTTGAGGTAGGGGCTACCGCATTCCGGGCACGTGGGCGGCGTGGGAATCCGGTAGCCGCAGTGGTGGCAGATGAGGAAGTTGCCGCGCTCGTGGTACGTGAGCGAGGTGGAGCACGACGGGCACTCGGGCACGAAGCCGCACTCGCGGCACAGGAGGAACTTCGCGAACCCGCGCTGATTGAGCAGCAGCACCGCCTTGCGGCCGGCGGAGAGTTCCTCTTCGAGCGCGCGGGCCAGCGGCAGCGCGAACATCGCGCGCGAGCCGCCGCTGAACTCCTTGGCCATGTCCACCACCTGCACCTCCGGCAACGGCTTGCCGTTCGCGCGCTCGGGCAGGTCCACGTGATGCCACGAGGGGTCCTTCGCGCAGGCGTGGAGCGCCTCGATGGAGGGCGTGGCCGAGCCCAGCACCACGGCGGCGCCGGCGCGGCGCGCCATCCACGCGGCCACGTCGCGCGCGTGGTAGCGCGGCGCGCTGTCCTGCTTGTAGGAACCTTCGTGCTCCTCGTCGATGACGATGAGGCCGAGGTTCGCGAGCGGCGTGAACAGCGCGCTGCGGGCGCCCACCACCACGCGCGCCGCGCCCGAGCGGATGAAGTCCCACTGGTCGTAGCGCTCGCCCTGGCTCATGCGCGAGTGCATGACGGCCACGAGGTCGCCGAAGCGGCCGCGGAAGCGCGCGACGGTCTGCGGCGTCAGCGAGATCTCGGGCACGAGCACGCACGCCGTGCGGCCGGCCGCGAGCGTCGCCTCGATGGCCTGCAGGTACACCTCGGTCTTGCCCGAGCCGGTGACGCCGTCCACGAGCACCACCTCGCCCGCGCCGCGCGAGCGCGCCGCGTCGATGGCCGCGAGCGCGCCGGCCTGCCCCGGCGTCAGCGGCGGCTTCGCGGAGGGGGTGAACGACGGCGCGGCGGCCGAGGGGGCCGAGAGGGCCGAACCCGCGGCGTCCTCCGCCATCCCCCGCATGCGGCGGCGGTGCTCGATGCGCACGACGCCCTGCTTCTCCAACGTCTTGAGGGGCGACGACACCGCGCCGAACTCGGCCGACAGCTCCGCCACGCGCAGCTCGCCGCCGCGCAGGGCCGCCACGATGGACGCCTGCTTCACGGCGTTCTTGCGCGGCTCGAAGTCCGCGAGGGCCGGGCCCGGCACCACCCAGCGGTCGTCGACCTCCCCCACCGTCGGCTCCTCGAGCCGCCAGTAGCCCGCCTGCGCGCGCACCATGCGCGGCACGCCGCCCGGCGGCGTGAACAGGCGCACGCACGACGACAGCGGCGCGATGTAGCGCTCCGAGAGCCATTGCGCGCACGCCGCGCCCTCCTCGTCGAAGTACGGGCGGCTCACCGCGCGCACGACGCCTTTGAGCTTGGCGGGGTTCAGCCCCTCGGGCCAATCGCCGTCGGCGCGCTCCTCCATGGCGACGACGAAGCCGACCGCCTGGCGCGGCCCGAACGGCACGAGCACGGCGCAGCCGACCTCGACCGGCTGATCGCCCGCTCCCGCTTCCTCGGGGACGGCGTAGGTGTAGGGCGTATCAAGCGCCTGCGTGGGTATGTCCAGAATGACCGATGCGAGTTTCATGCCCCCAGTATATCCCAACCCCGCGCCACTCCGGCGCCCCTACCCTTCCTGCGCAGGAAATCCCTTGGCATCCCGCTCGAGCCTGCGCTCCTCGCCCAGCACGCGGCGTTCCAATTTCCTCACATCTTCCTCGGGCGGCAATTCTTCGGGCCTGATGCCGCGCTGGCCCAGCAGATCGCGCACGCCGGCGTTGTTCTGCACGTGCTCTCCGGCTATAGGCGGCTCGCCATGCAAATCCTTCCGCACGACATTGTGGTTCGTCATCTCGGTGGCGAGCTGCTTCGCCGCCAGCGTGACCGACGGCAGATGGTCGGCGAGCGGCTTCGAACCCTTCACGCCTAAGCGTCGCTTCATGTCGGCCGTCGCATAACCGCCGAACAGCGCCGCGTCCCCTTTCGAGCGAATGCGCGCGAATCCCGCACCGTCCACGCCGCGCTCGTAAGCGATACGCGAAAACTCGCTTTCTGCCTCGGAGAGCTGCCCGCGCACGGCAATGCGAGTCAACGCAGCCATGCGCTCCTCGATGAGCTCCTGCTTGCGCGTCTGCAGCGCGAAGTAGCTTTGAGCGAACGCGACCTCCTCCTTGCGAGAATCGCCGTTCTGCGCGATCAGGTAGCAGGCGTAGCGCGTGAGCTTGTAGTCTTTGAGTTCGCGTTTTGCCCCACTTCCCAACTCTACCATTTTACTGACGCTAGTAAAATGGTTTTGAACAGGTACTTTGCTGCCTTCAGCTGACACCATGGCCTTCTTCACCGCCACTTCGAAGTTCTGCCACTTCGCATAGCCGAGAAACCCCATGATATCGCGCGCGAACCAATACTCGATGCCGCTTTCCTCGTCGATCTGCGCCAAATCATCCAACGTCAGCTTGCGCTTCTCGATATCGAGCCGCTCCATAGTTCCCTCCCGCCCTTCCCGACCTCGACAGCGCGCAGCAAAGCAAACGCGCGGACGCGGATCGGGTGTGCAACTCCGTGTTCTCAGAGGATCTTGCGGACGGGGTGCGGGCGGCGCGGAGATCGCCGCCATCTATGGACATCCGAAGGGTGGACGCATCCGCACTGGCTCTTTTTCGATAGCAGCAGTATACCACAAAATACGAACTATTGTTCCTATTTTGAGGTATTTGCGCACAGCGCGCCCACCGTCCGCACGTGCCATCACGTACCACGAAAACGGGTGGAGGAAGGGGCGGAAACGGAGCCGCCCGACGCAATCGCGCCGGGCGGCTCGCCGCGCATATAAAGGTTGCGCTTACGCCAGCCCGCACGCCTTCCGCAGCTCGTCCGCCTTGTCGGTGCGCTCCCAGGTGAACTCGGGGAGCTCGCGGCCGAAGTGGCCGTAGGCGGCCGTCAGGCGGTAGATGGGGCGGCGCAGGTCGAGGGCGTCGACGATGGCGCCCGGGCGCAGGTCGAACGCCGCGTCCACGGCGGCCATGATGTCGGCCTCCGGCACCGCGTTCGTGCCGAACGTGTCGATCATCACGCTGACCGGCTTCGCCATGCCGATGGCGTAGGCCACCTGCACCTCGCAGCGCGCGGCGAGGCCCGCGGCCACCACGTTCTTGGCCACCCAGCGCGCCGCGTAGGCCGCCGAGCGGTCCACCTTCGTGCAGTCCTTGCCGGAGAACGCGCCGCCGCCGTGGCGGCCCATGCCGCCGTAGGTGTCGACGATGATCTTGCGGCCCGTGAGGCCCGCGTCGCCCATGGGGCCGCCCACCACGAAGCGCCCCGTGGGGTTCACGTGGATCTCGGCGCCCTCCAAGAGCTCCACGCCCTCGGCGGCCAGCACCGGCTCCACGACGTTGGCGATGACCTGGGCGCGCAGCTCGTCGTGGGCGATCTCCTCGGCGTGCTGCGTGGACACGACCACCTTCTCCACGCCCACCGGGCGGCCCTCCGCGTAACGCACGGACACCTGGGTCTTGCCGTCGGGGCGCAGGCTCGGCATCGTGCCGTCCTTGCGCACCGCGGTCAGGCGCTCGGCCAGGCGGTGGGCCAGGTACACCGGCATCGGCATGAGCGTGGGCGTCTCGTCGCAGGCGTAGCCGAACATCATGCCCTGGTCGCCCGCGCCGACGCGCTCGTAGGGGTCGTCGCCGGCGAGGCCGCGCTGGGCCTCCCAGCTCTCGTCGACGCCCTGCGCGATGTCCGGGCTCTGGTCGTGGATGGCGTTGAGCACGCCGCAGGTGTCGCAGTCGAAGCCGTACTTCGCGCGGTCGTAGCCGATGTCGCGCAGCACCTCGCGCACGATGGCGGGCACGTCGACGTAGGCCTGCGTGCGGATCTCGCCGGTGACGATGACCATGCCGGTGGTGGCCATGGTCTCGCAGGCCACGCGCACCTGCGCGGGGTCGGCGGGGTGCCCGTCGGGGGCCACGTAACCGGCGGCCGCCAGCTCGGTCTCCTTCGCGAGGATCGCGTCGAGGATGGCGTCCGAGATCTGGTCGCACACCTTGTCGGGATGACCCTCGGTGACGGACTCGGACGTGAACAGGTACGTAGAACGATCTTCGGCCATAAGTTCCTCCTTCATCGCTGTAGGCCGGACCACCTTGGCGTATCCGCCAGGTTGGTGTCGGGATCTCAGAGCCAACTCTCTCCCCCGACTCTTGATAAAACAGAGAACCGCGCACGTGGCCGGAATCCCCGTGAAACCTTGCCGATGGTACCCCGAAAGCAGCATCCGCGCAAGACCGGAAACGTCGCAAGCGCGCAACCCCCACGAGCGCCGCGCAGGCGGGCGGGAAAACGCCGGCGAACCGCCGGGAAACCGCCTCCGGAAAGGTTCCGCGCAACCGCCGTTCGTGTGGCGATACGGCAACTTCCTCGATCGCGCCGCGCAGCTCATGGTACACTTTTCGGCTGAAACCTATCCCCCGCCCCGAAGCGCGCGCCGCCCCGGGAGCGGTGTCCCGAAAGGATCGCCATGCCAACCAACGCCGACTACACGCGCGAGTACTTCGAGATCATGGACTCGCTCGGCGGAGACGTCGCCGGACGCCGCGCCGCCTTCGACTACATGCAGAACTCCACGGCCATCGTGCACCACCAGGTGGTAGCGTGCTCCTTCATCCCCCGCCTGTTCAGCAAGAAGACCTACGACACGATGAAGGAGACGGCGGAAACGGCGCACCGCATCCTCGTCAAGGTCATCGAGCATTACCTGGCCGACCCCGAGTATCGCCGCGCCTTCGACTTCGACCCGCGCCTCGAGGAGCTCATCCTGCTGCCGCGCGGCTACGACTCGGTGCTGCCGTTCGCGCGCGTGGACACGTTCCTGAACGAGGACGACTACCGGATGAAGTTCTGCGAGTTCAACGCCGACGGCTCGTCGGGCATGAACGAGAACCGCGAGATCACCACGTCGGTGGCGCAGTCGAGCACGTTCGAGGAATTCGCGAACCGCCACCATGTGGAGGGCTGCGAGCTGTTCGAGTCGTGGGTGCAGGCCTTCCTCGACATCTACGCCACCTACGCCCGCCGCGTGGAGAACCCGCGCATCGCCATCTGCGACTACCTGGAGAACGGCGTGGTGGACGAGTTCCACATCTACGCCGACCTGTTCCGCCAGCGCGGCGCGGAGTGCGTGGTGGCCGACGTGCGCGACCTGCGCTTCGACGGCGAGGCGCTGTACGACAAGGACGACCAGCGCATCGACGCCATCTGGCGCCGCTGCGTGACGAACGACGTGATCGACCATTGGGACGACTCGCAGGAGCTTCTCAACGCGGTGCGCGCCGAGAAGGTGGCGCTCATCGGCAGCTTCGCCGGTCATATCGTGCACGACAAGCAGATATTCAAGGTGCTGTTCGACGACCGCACCGTGGAGTTCCTCGACGGCGACGAGATCTCGTTCGTCGAGGAGACGGTGCCCATGACGGCGTTCCTCGACGACGACTACATCAACGTGGGGCAGATCCGCGCGAACAAGGACGAGTGGATCATCAAGCCCACCGATCACTACGGCGCCGACGACGTGTACGCCGGCTGCTCCGTGTCGCAAGAGGAATGGGAGGGCCTCGTCGACAAGTTCGCCAACGGCCGCGCCGGCTTCCCGTTCATCGTGCAGCGCTACATCCGCCCGTTCAAGACCGAGACGCTGCCGCCCGACGCGCGAATCGACGAGCTGGCCGACGACGAGGTGTCGGACTCCCCTGCGCTGTACAACAACCTGAACGGGCTGTACCTGTACGACGGCGTGTTCACCGGCGTGTTCAGCCGCCTGGGCCCGCTGCCCACGATCTCCAAGGACATGCAGGGCATGACCGCCGCCACGATCTGGGTGGACTAGGTTTTCCGGGCGCGCCGGCTTCTCGGCGCGCCCTCTTTTTTGCGCGCCCGACGGCGCGCCACGGGGATGGAAGAGAGGACGATTCGCATGTCCAACGCGATCAACAAGCTTGCCGCGGTGGTTGCCGCTGCGGCGCTGGCGGTGACGCTCGTGGCAGCGGGGTTCGCCGCATGCGCGGCGTTTCCGCAGACCACCGAGGCGCTCGCGGGGGCGTTCTCGGGCAACGGCAATCCCGATACGCCGTTCTCGCACGACGAGCTCGTGCAGGCGGCCGTGGCGACGCGCGATTACACGGTGGGGTCGAACGACCGCGACGCCGTCTTCTCCGCGCTGCACGCCATCAACGAGAGCGCGGGCACGCCCTACGCGCAGGCAAGCCCCGACGAGCTGGCCGCCGCCCCCGAGGAGTACACGCTGCCCGCCGACGCCCTGTCGCACCTCGACGACGTGTACCGCGTCGTGGCAGGCGCGCGCATCGGGCTCGTCGTCGTCGCGCTCTTGGCCGTGGCCGCCTGCGCCCACATGGCCATCCGCGTCGGGCGGCGCGCCCTCGGCGGCGTGCTGGCCGCGGCGGGCGTCGCGGTGGTCGCGGTGTTCGCGCTGCTGGCCGCCTGGGTGGTCGTGGACTTCAACGGCTTCTTCGCCGCCTTCCACTCGCTGTTCTTCGCGAACGGCACCTGGACCTTCTCCTACGACTCGCTGCTCATCACCATGTACCCGCCCGAATTCTGGATCGGCATGGGGGCGGTGTGGCTCGCGACCACGGGCTTGCTGTCGATCGCGGCCGTCGTCGTCGGCGTGTTCTTGCGTCGCAGAGGAGCCCAAAAGCGTTCGGCGTAAAGGGATGCGCCCCTGCGCCGACGAGCGTGGCGAGATGGGCCTACAAGTCCTCGAGTTATGCACCCTCGTGGCATCGAAAACCCTCCGAAAACGCCCGGTTCGCGAGTTATGCACCCTTCCCGAATCCCACACGTGCGGCAGGAACGATGGAGCTGATTTCCGACCTGGGGTTATTCCAAGCCTTTTCAGCCGAGTCTTTCGATCGAAGACGATTCGGCCGGACAAGGGGGTGCATAACTCGCGAACCCAGAAGTGCGTGCGGCATCCTCGACCGGAAACCCTCTCGACAAGGCAGCGGCACCCGGAGGTCGAGCCAGGGTCGAGCTTTTTGATGAGGAAGGGCAGCGAGCAACTTGCGGCGACGGCGGGGTCGACTATACTGAAACCGTTGCCGAAGCCCCGCTTCGACCCGAACGACAAGCCATTCTATCCGGAGGATCATCCCAGCTATGAGCGATAACAAAGTCCGCGTGCGCTTCGCACCTTCCCCCACCGGCCGTCTCCACGTGGGCGGCGCCCGCACGGCCATCTACAACTGGGCGTTCGCGCGCGCCATGGGCGGCGACTTCATCCTGCGCATCGAGGACACCGACCCCGAGCGCTCGACCGAGGAGAACGTGCAAGTCATCCTCAACGCCATGAAGTGGCTGGGGCTCGACTGGGACGAGGGCCCCGAGGTGGGCGGCGCGTCCGGCCCCTACTTCCAGACCCAGCGCATGGACACGTACGCCGAGGCGCTTGAGCGCATGAAGGAGCGCGGCAGCGCGTACCCCTGCTTCTGCACGAAGGAGGAGCTCGACGCCAAGCGCGCCGCGGCCGAGGCGAACGAGGGCGGCTACGCGGGCTACGACCGCACCTGCCACGACCTCGACCCCGCCGAGGCGGCCCGCCGCATCGCCGCGGGAGAGCCGCACGTGTGGCGCCTGCGCGTGCCCGAGGACCACGCCGCCATCGAGTTCGACGATGCCGTGTACGGCCACGTCAGCTTCCCGGCCGAGGTGATGGACGACATGATCGTCGTGCGCACGGACGGCTCCCCCACCTACAACTTCGCCGTGGTGTGCGACGACGCGAACATGGGCGTCACGCACGTCATCCGCGGCGACGACCACCTGTCCAACACGCCGCGCCAGATACTCATCTACGAGGCGCTCGGATTCGACGTGCCCACGTTCGCGCACCTGTCGATGATCCTGGGCGCGGACGGCAAGAAGCTGTCGAAGCGCCATGGCGCGGCATCCGTGGAGGAGTTCTGCGAGCGCGGCTACCTGCCCGACGCCATGGTGAACTTCCTGGCGCTCTTGGGCTGGTCGCTCGACGGCGAGACGACGCTCATCGACCGCGCCACCCTGTGCGAGCGCTTCAGCCTCGACCGGGTGACGAAGAAGGACGCCGTGTTCGACGAGACGAAGCTCGACTGGATGAACGGCCAGTACATCAAGGCCATGGACGCGGGCGCTTGGGTGTGGGCGTCGCTGCCGTGGCTCTGCCGCGCGCATGCGGGCGTCGCGGCCGACGGCGAGCTGACCGACGAGGCGCGCGACGCGGCGGCGGCCGACGTGGGCGCGCGCCCGGAGTGGTACGCCAAGCTGTACCCGCTCGTGGCCGAGCGCCTCGCGCGCCTGGACGAGATCCCCGCCAAGCTGGCGTTCATGTTCTGGGGACCCGAGGTGCCCGAGCTCGACGAGAAGAGCGTCAACAAGGTGCTGAAGAAGGAGGGCGCACGCGCCGACGAGGCGCTGGCCGCCTGCCGCGGCGTGCTGGCCGACGAGGACGTCGCCTGGGAGGCCGAAGCGCTCCAGGAAGCGTGCCGCGCCCGCGGCGAGGAGCTGGAACTCAAGCCGAAGCTGCTGTTCCAGCCGCTGCGCGTGGCGGTGTGCGGCAACATGGTGTCGCCGCCCCTGTTCGAGAGCATCGAGCTGTTGCCGCGCGCCGACGTGCTGGCCCGCATCGACTACGTGACGAAAGAGGTGTTCGGTGGCTGAGGCCCCTGAGAACATGCCCCGGAACGCGGGCGACCCCTCCGCCGAGGCGGAGAACCGGCCCAACCAGATCGTCGTGCTGCGCGATTACTGCACGCGCGTGCGCGGCGCCGCGTGCGATCGCTGCGCGCTGGCCTGCCCGCACGACGCCATCGCGTTCGCGGAGGACGGGCGCCCCGTCATCGACGCGGACGCCTGCACGCGCTGCGGCATCTGCCTGGGGATCTGCGACGCGTTCTCGTCCTCGCGCGTCACGATGATCGACGTGCACGCGCGCATCCGCCGCATCGCGCTGCGCGGCGAGGACGTGGTGCTCACCTGCAAGGAGAACATCTTCCCCGGCTTCGAGCCCGCCGCCAACGTGGTGGTGCTGCCGTGCCTGGCGTGCCTGTCCCCCGAGTTCTGGACACTCGTGCTGACCGAGAACATCCCGGTGCGCATCGCCGCGGACCTCGCCTACTGCGCCGACTGCGAGCGCGCGGGCGAGATGGGCGAGATGCTGTACGCCCACGCCGTGGAGACGGCCGAGGAGTGGAGCGGCGCCACGGTGGGCTACCTCAACGAGATCCCCGAGAAGGAGAACCTCGTGCGCGACCTGGCGAACCCCGAAGGCGTCGACCGCCGCAGCGCGTTCACGAACCTCGTGAGCGACGTGGGCGACATCGCGTCGGGCAAGCGCCGCCTGCGCAACTCCGACGTGCTGCAGCAGTTCTACGAGCGCAAGGAGCGCGCTCGCGCCCGGGCGCGCCTCAACCTCGTGGACGGCGTGCAGCTCAACGACTTCGTGCCGCAGGGCCGCACGAAGCACGTCATGTGGCCGAAGCGCCAGCTGCTGCTCGAGGCCATCGACCGCAACCCGGAGATCGCCGCGCGCGTGCCGGCAGTGCTCTCCGAGACCGATTGCAGCCGCTGCACGAACGAGCTCGCGTGCGCCGAAGCATGCCCCACGGGCGCGCGCTTCCCCAGCCCCGAGGACGGCCTGCTGTCCTACGATCCGCGCTACTGCATCGGCTGCGGGCTGTGCGTGGACGCCTGCCCGCAGCAGGCGGTGGGGCTCGTCGAGACCACCGCGGCCGCGTTCGCGCGCGACGAAGACGAGAACCCGGAACCCCCGACCGACTAGCCCTCAAGGCAAGGAGCATCGCATGACCGCACCCGAGCAACCCGTTCCCGAGCGCGACGACCAGAACACGCAGGGAGGCTTCGACGGCCAGCAGTACCCGCCCGCGACCCCGACGGGCGGCGCTCCCGTGCCGCCCCCGCCCCCGGGCGGCCAGCCCTACGCGCCCCAGCAGCCCTCCTACGGCGCGCCGCAGCCGCCGTACGGCCAGGCCCCGCAGCAGCCCTACGGCCAGCAGCCGTACGGCGCCGCGCCGCAGCCTCCCTACGGCTACCCCGTCCAGCCCCCGTACCCCGCACCTCCCGCGCAGCCGAAGAAGAAGGCGTGGCCCTGGGTGCTTGCGGGCTGCCTGCTGGTGTTCCTGCTGGGCATCGGCGGGTGCGTGGGCTGCGTGTCGTGCGCGATGATGATCGACTCGAACTACAACGGGTCGTTCGATCCCTATTACGACGACGAATACGACGGGCCGTACGACCCCTTCTCCGACGATTACGGCTACAACTACCCCTACGGCGACTCCGCCGACAGCTACGACGGCTCGGGCTACCTCACCTACGAGGCCATCAAGGAGGCCGCGGGCGACCTGCCGAACGAGATCGTGGACGGGAACTGCTCGTCGGGCGTGTACCGCGTGGGCGCCGGCCAGGACATCGAGCCGGGCCGCTACTTCTTCGAGGGCAGCATGGACGAGGAGGGCTACTTCTCCATCTTCGACAGCGCCGGCTCCTCGGGCGGCTACGACATCGAGTCGGTCATCTCGTACTTCGGCAACTACTTCGCCGACCTCGAGGAGGGCGACCTCGTCGTGTTCATGGGCGCGGGCGACGACCGCATGTACCTGGCCGACAAGGCCGACTTCAAGCCCGAAGCCCCCTACGACAGCGGCCTGTACCGCGTGGGCACCGACATCCCGGCGGGCACCTACACCGTCACCGCGCAGGACGAGGCGGCGGCCGTCGCCGACCAGGACAGCGCGGCGTTTGTCATGAAGAGCATCGACTTCGACGACGATCCCATCACCGACACCAAGTACGTCCTGAAGGGCGGCTCCCAAACCGTCACGGTGAAGGACGGCGAGTGGCTCGAGCTGTTCGCCGCCACGGCGACGCCGGCGGAATAGGGAGGCGCGCGATGCTTCCCGACAACCCCGCGCTCGACGAGATCGAGGCCGTGTTCGCCAACGACCGGTTCGCCACCGAGGCGGCGGGCTGCCGCGTCGTGTCGGGCGAGCGGGGCCGTGCCGTGTGCGCGATGGAGCTGGCCGACGTGCACCGAAACGCGATGGGCAACGTCATGGGCGGCGCCATCTTCACGCTGGCCGATTTCGCGTTGGCCGTCTGCTGCAACATCGGCGAGGAGCCCACCGTGTCGGTGGACTCCTCGATCAGCTTCTTCCGCTCCACGCAGGGCTCGACGCTCACCGCCACGGCCGTATGCGACAAGCCAGGCCGCCATCTGGGCTTCTACACGGTCGAGGTCGAGGACGACCTCGGGAAGCCCATCGCCCGGATGACCGCCACCTGCTACCGCTAGCCGCCGGCTGCGTTGCCAACCTTACGCGTAGCCGTAGGGCTTGCGCAGGTACACGAGGAAGAACGTCGTCAGCACGAGCGCGCACGCCTCCGCCACGATGATGGCGCTCCACACCCCGTCGATGCCCCACGCCAGCGGCAGCAGCATGACCGTGGACGTCTCGAACACGAGCGTGCGCATGAAGCTGATGAGCGCCGACACCTTGCCGTTGTTGAGCGCCGTGAAGAACGCCGAGCCGTAGATGTTGAACCCGCACACGAGGAACGCCGTCGCGTAGATGCGGAACCCGTGCAGCGTCATGGCGGCGAGCTCCGGGTCGTAGCCCACGAACACGTTCACGAGCGGCACGGCCAGCGCCTGCGAGGCCGCGAACATGGTGGCGCCCGTCGCCCCCACGAGGATGAGGCTCTTCTTGAAGAGGCCCCTGAGCTCGCTTTGGTTCCGCGCTCCGTAGTGGTAGCTCACGACGGGCCCCGTGCCCATGGAGAAGCCGAAGAACACGGCCGTGAAGATGAAGTTCACGTACATGATCACGCCGTACGCCGCCACGCCGTCGGCGCCCGCCAGCATCATGAGCTGGTAGTTGTACAGCATGCTCACCACCGACGCGGCCACCTCGGTCATGAGCTCCGACGATCCGTTGACGCACGTCGCACCGAGCGCGCGGAAGTCGCGGACGGGGCGCGCGAAGCGCAGGCGGCTGGTCTTGCTGCGCGCGAAGAACGCCGTCGACGCTGCCGCGGCCAGCAGCTGGCCCGCCGCCGTGGCCACCGCCGCGCCCGCGATGCCCCAGCCCAGCACGGCGATGAACAGGTAGTCCAGCACGATGTTCGTCACGCCCGCGCACACGGTGACCAAAAGGCCCATCTGCGGCTTCTCCGCCGCGATGAAGAAGCTGAGGAACACGTTCTGCACGATGAACAGCGGCAGCGCCGCCAGCAGGATGCGCCCGTACACGAGCCCTTGCTCCATGAGCGAGCCCTGCGCGCCCATGAGGCCGAGCACCGACTCGAGCGCCAGCGCGCCCACGCCCGCCAACGCCGCGCCCGAAATCGCGGCCGCCAGCACGATGAGGCTGAACAGGCGGTTCGCGCGCTCGGCCTTGCCCTCGCCCATCGTCTTCGCCACGAGGGCCGCGCCGCCCGTGCCGAACATGAACCCTACCGATCCCAGCGCCATGACCAGCGGGAACACGAGGTTCACGGCCGCGAGCGCCTCCTTGCCCGCGAAGTTCGACACGAACAGGCCGTCCACCACGCTGTAGATGGACGTGAAGATCATCATGGCGATGGAGGGCAGCGCGAAGCGCACGAGCCGCCCGTAGGTGAAGTGATCGGAAAGCTTGATGGCCATGGCGATCACCGCCCGTCCGGGTACGGCAGGGCGTCCATCTGCTCGCGCAGGGCGGCGAGGTGCAGGCGTGCGAGCCGCAGCAGCTCCTCGCACGCGCCCGGCTCCATCGCGGCGAACGCGGCCCGCTCGGCCTCGACCACCGGGCGGATGCGCTCCTTCACGAGCGCGCGTCCCGCCTCGGTGAGGTGCAGGTGCGTGCCGCGGCCCTGGTCGATCCGCAATTCCACGATGCCCGCGCGCTCCAGCTTGTGCACCGACGAGTTGATGGTCTGCTTGGTCAGGCCCGAGGCCGCGCACACGTCGCGCTGCAGGCAGCCGTCTCCCAGGTCGTCGAGGCAGTACAGGATGTCGAAGGCGCTGTCGGACAGCCCCATCTTCGTGGCGACGTCGTGGTACAGCTCCGTCTCGAGCCTGAACAGATTGTTGTATTCCCGGTTCGCACGGTCTTGCCGCGTGTCCATTGGTGCACCTCTCGCTATCGAGTCCGATTTCGTACTCGGCACAGTATAGGTACGAAATCGGACTCGTAAAGAGGGTTCACGAAACCATCACGCGGACGGTCGCGCGCCCTCAGCGCTCGGCGTCGAACTGCGCGAAGAAGTCGTGGGCGTTCTGGAAGAACACCCGGTCGGCCACGGCGAGGCCGAACTCGCCCGCCAGCAGCTCGTGCAGCGCGCCGATGCGGTCGCAAGGATCGAGCCAGGTGGGAACATCGCAGCCGTCGTAGTCGCTGCCGAGCGCCAGCACGCGCTCGCCCGCCGTCTCCAGGACGTGGTCGACGTGGCGCAGCACGTCGTCGCGCGTCGGGTCGGCGATGCGGTCGGTCAGGAACTGCGTGCAGAAATTGAGCCCGACGATGCCGCCGCGGTCGGCCAGCTCGCGCAGCTGCCAGTCGGCGAGGTTGCGCGGGTGCCCGCACACGGCGCGCGCGTTGGAGTGCGAGGCGGCGAAGGGACGGGTCGCGACGGCGCACACGTCCTTGAACCCGGCGTCGTTGAGGTGCGATACGTCCACGACGATGCTGCGGCGCTCGAGCTCGGCCACGCACGTACGCCCGAACCCGGTCAGGCCGTGGCGCGTGTCGTTGCCGCTGCCCAGCGCGTTCGGGCCGTTCCACGTGAGCGTGACCATGCGCACGCCCGCGTCCGCAAGCTCGTCGAGGCGGCCTTCGGCCGTGCCGTCGTCCTCCAGAAACGACGCGCCCTCCACCGTGAACACGGTCGCCGTCCTGCCCGCAGCGTGCGCGACGTCGACCTCGGCCATGGTGCGCGCCTGTGCGAGGCGCATCCCGCAGCGCTCCAGCTCGCGCGCCAGCACGGCGCGCACGCGCTCGAACAGCGCCCAGGCTTCCGCGCCGTGCACCTCGTCGGGGACGAAGGCCGCGAAGCACTGGCACCATGCGAACCCTTCCGTGCGCGCGAGCGAGACGTGCGCGTCGTTGTCGGCCAACGTCGCCATGCGGTGCGCGGGGATGTGCGCGTCGTGCGCGGCGAAGCCGCCCGGCACCGACGCGTCGCCGTGGAACGCCAGCCGGTCGAGCGTGTCGCAGTGCAGGTCGAACACCCGCAGGCGGTTCGATGCCGCCCGCCCCTCGTCCGCAAGCCGCGCCGCCTCCTCGGCCGCCAGCTCGTCCAGCGTCATGAACAGCCCCATCATGCTTCCTTCCTCATCGCGTCGCGGTACTCTTCGGGCACGGGGACGCCGAAACGCTCGCACAGCAGGCGCACGTCACGCACGTCGTCGGCGTCGAAGTCGTAGCCGCAGTGGAACGACACCTGCTCGGCTGCCGGGATGCAGCGCACCTCGACGCCCCCGACCGTCCCCCGCCCGGAGAACGCGGACGCCGGGTAGCGCTCCCCCAAGAACACGAGGGAGCCGTCGTCGGCGAACTCGAACACATGCAGGTCGACCACGCGCCCGTCGCCCGCCTCCCAGGCGGTATGGTCTTCCATCGTGAACGCGCGGGGCGCTTCCGAGAAGCCGTCCGCTTCCAGCAGCGCGACGAACGCGGCCTCGTCGCGGCGCCGCACGAACACGTCGAGGTCGTCGTGCGGGCGCGTCTGCTCGCCCACGAGCGCGTCCACGCCCCAGCCGCCGTCGAGCCACACGTCGATGCCCCGGCGCGCCGCCTCTTCGAGCAGGGCGGCCGCCGCGCGCTCACCCATCATGGGAGAACCCCATCGCCCGCATCACCTCGTGCGCCGCTTCGCGCGAAGTCAGCATCGCCAGCAGCTCGAAGGCCACGAAGGGCGCCGTCTGCGGGCACCACGACGTGACGACGTTGCCGTCAACCACCACGGGCTCGTTCACCACCTGCGCGCCGAACGATGCCAGCTGGCGCTGGCGCGACCCGTCGCCCAGGTGGTACGTCGTCGCGCGACGGCCCGCAAGGATGCCGCTCTTGCCGAGGGGCAGCGCGCCCACGCAGATCGACGCGACGGGCTTGCGCGCCGCGTCGAACGCGCGGATCAGCCCCAGCGCGCGCTCGTCGTACGCCTCCTCGTAGAAACCGTACTCCTCGAAGCCGCCCGGCACGGCGAGCGCGTCGTAATCCTCGGGACGCACGCCGTCGACCAGCGCGTCCATCGCGACGCTCACGCCGAACGTGCTGGCCACGGCAGGCGCGAACCCGCACAGGTCGACCTCGACGTCATGGCCGAAGTCGTCGCGCGCCCAGCCCATCACGTCGACGAACGGGCCGAGCTCCATCGTCTCGAACCCCTTGCAGCACAGCAGCAGCACCCTCATCGGCACGTCCCCTCCGCTTGCGTCTTCTCGATGGCGAACAGCAGGTCGACCCGCGGGTGCCTGCCAAGCGTCTTCTCGGTGTGGTGCTCGTACTCGAGGTTGAGCGCAACGTAGCCGCTCGTCGGAAGCCACGTCGTGTACAGCCAGCGCTTCGCCTTGCCGACGGAGGCGCCCCACAGGGCGCGCAGCGCGGGAGCCAGCTCGATGCGCGCATATGCGCCGGCCGGGATCGCAAAGCGCTCGAGCCCGTCCGCCTCGGCCTCCCCGCCAACGAACAGCTCGCAGTCGTCCGTGGACGGGTCGTAGGCATGCGAGATCACGAACAGCGGCACCGTAGTGCCCGCAGACGCGTCCACGGCTTCCGCACGTACCTTCGCCAGCCGGTCGATGTCGCGCGCGAGCATCCGGTCGTTCGACACCATGCCCACCCCGTAGACCACGCGCTTCGCAGCCTGCTCGACCCGCACCTCATATCCCATCGTCCGCACCTTCCCAACCGTCCGACCGCTCTTCGCTATCGTAGCAAACAGGGCACGCGAAGCAGAACCCCGGATGCGAACAACATGCACAAAACGGGGCGCCGCCGAAAACTTCGTTGCCACGATGTGTAGGATCGGCTTGAACAAGCACTCGGCCCCACGGCCAGTCCATCTTCCGGAGTCAGTCAACAGCATCATGCACGGACTCGGACGGTTTTTGCACAAAAACGGCCGACGTGCGAATCTCTCCCCTTGTGAATTCCTGACGCACCTTCCCCTTGTCTGAAGAATTCCCTGTTCAAAAGAGGATAGCCTCCGTGGAGGCACGCTGCATCCACCTGAATCGCTCATGGGCACGCACCCCGAAAGCCCTCCGGGTTCGCACGTCGCAAATTTTTGTGCGCTGGAGCCGAAATCGTGTGCAGAAGCCCCGGCACCTTCCCTGCCGCCGCGCTTCGTAGGCGGCGCCCCACCTCCGCTTCTGCAATCCGCATTCCAAGCCCCCCTTGCATCCTCCTCTGCAACACGTTATATTTAACCATATTGTTAATTGTTTGCGGAGAGGGCCGATGGGCATCCAGGAAACGCTGAAAGCGCTGTCCGACCCCGTGAGGAGGGAGATCCTCGAGCACCTGAAACAGGGGCGCATGCCGGCGGGCGACATCGCCGGCCTGTTCGACATCTCCGCCCCCGCCGTGTCGCGGCACCTCTCGGTGCTCAAGAGCGCCGGCCTCGTGCGCGACTACCGCGAGGGCAAGCACATCTTCTACGAGCTGAAGGCGTCCGTGCTCGAAGAGACGCTGCTTTGGATCGCCAACCTGAAGGAGCACAGCGAATGAAAACGATGCACCGGATCATCTACGCCCTGATCGCGCTCAACCTCATCGTGGACGCGGCGTTCCTCCTGCTGATGCCCGACCAGGTTCCCGTCCACTTCGGCACCAACGGCGACGCGAACCGCATCGGCAGCAAGTACGAGCACCTGTGGCTGCCCGCGCTCGCGCTCGTGTTCGGCTTGGGGCTCGTGTTCACCGCGAAGCGAAGCGACCCCCGCGACGGCGACAAGCTCCTGAAGGCCGACATCGCGCTCTTGGCGCTGCTGCTCGCATTCTCCCTGATCGTGTTCGCGAACGCGTTTCCTGACGACGCCGCGCCGTTCGCCGGGCTCGACCTCAACGTCAGCAGGGGCGGCGCCCTCATCGCCGGCATCGCGTTCATCGTCTGCGGCAACGTCATGCCGAAATCGGACCGGAACGGCACGTTCGGCGTCCGCACGCCCTGGAGCCTGAGCAACGACGAGGTATGGCGCATGTCGCAGCGCTTCGGCGGCTACGCGATGATCGTCGCGGGCCTGCTGACCCTCGTGGGCGGCCTCGCGCTGCCGACCGACCTCGTCATGCCCGCCATGGTCGTCATCCTCCTGGTCGCGGCCGGCGCCAGCATCGTCGCATCCTACGCGTACTACCGGCGACACTACGAAGACGAGGGCTGAGCGTCCTCCTTCTTCCCCGTCACGAGGAAGATCATGGCTATCATGAGGGCGCAGCCGGCGAGGTCGGCGCCGGTGAACGCGGTGCCCAGCCACAGCGTGGCGATCACGGTGGCGCTGACGGGCTCGATGGCGCCCAGCAGGCTGCCCTCGACCGAGCCCACCACCGACACGCCGTGCAGGTACAGCGCGAACGCCGCGAACGTGCCCACCACGATGAACGCGGCGAACACGGCAACGCCCATCGCGTCGAGCGACGGCAGCGCGAGCGGCTCACCGAGCGCCACCCCGCCGAGGTACACCGCCGTGGCCACCACGCCGCCGAACAGCATGCCGATGCCCGTCACCGCGAAGCTGCCCCAACGGGCGAACAGCCTCTTCGGGTACATGATGTAGAACGCCACCGACAGCCCGTTCGCGATACCCCACGCCAGGCCCACGAGCGGCAGGTACAGCGCGCTCGGATCGCCCTGCGTGGCGATGAGCCAGGTGGCTGCGATGGCGGCGACCAGCCCCACCGCCTCGCGCACCCGCGGCAACCGACGCGTGGCGGCGCAGGTGAACAGCATGACGAACGCGATGCCGGTGGTCTGCAGCACGGTGGCGGTGCCCGCGTTCGTGTAGCCGATCACGATGGTGTAGGTGATCTGGCACAGGAACAGCCCGACGCCGCCGAACACGGCCAGCTGGCCGAGCGTGCGCCCGTCGCGCAGCATCGCCGCCAGCAGCCCGCGGTTGCGCACGGCCAGCACGATCAGGAACAGCGCGCCGGCTCCCAGCATGCGCACGGCGGTGATGAACGAGGGCGTGATATCGTAGTTCGCCAGCAGGTACTGCGCGCACGCGCCCGAGAAGCCCCACAGCCCCGCGCCCACGAGCGCGCACAGCACGCCCCGCAGATGGCGGCGGCGCAGCAGCGCCTCCCCCTCGGCTATCCCCTCCCTCATGCCAGCTCCTCGAGGAACCGCGCGACGGGGCCCAGCAGGTTGTCGCCCTCGTCCAGCTTGAAGTAGCGCAGGGGCAGCGACAGCTTCCGCTTGTCGGCCAGGTAGCGCCCACCCGCGCGGCGCAGCCCCGTCATCTTGTCGCGGGAGACGTCGATGGGCTCCACCACCAGCTTGCCGCCCGTCACCGACACGGTCTTGATGTGGTGCTCGTTCGCGTAGGCCTTGATGCGCGCCTTCTCCAGCAGGTTCTTCGCCGCCTGCGGCATGTCGGGGCGCTTGTCCGCCAGGTCGGCAGCCACGTCGGCGACGGCCTGCTCGGTGGCGGCCGACGCGATCTTGCGGTACCACAGCACGCGCTCGTCGGCGTCGGGCACGTACTCCTCGGGCAGGTAGGTGTGCCCCGGCACGTTCACCGTGATGTCGGAAAGCGCGGGCGGCAGCGTCTCCATCGCCTTGAGGTCGCCCTCGCGCGTGGCGTTCACCGCCTGGGACAGCATCTGCGCGAACAGGTCGAAGCCCACCGCGGACATGTTGCCGCTCTGCTCGGCGCCCAGCAGGCTGCCCGCGCCGCGGATCTCCAGGTCGCGCATGGCGATGCGCATGCCGCTGCCGAGGTCGGTGTGCTCGTTCAGCGCGGTCAGGCGCGCGGCGGCCTCCTCGGTGAGCTCCATGTGCTCGGGGAACATGAAGTAGGCGTACGCCTGCGTGCACGAGCGGCCCACGCGGCCCTTCAACTGGTACATCTGCGCCAATCCGTAGCGCTGCGAGTCCTCGATGATCAGCGTGTTCGTGTGCGGGTTGTCGATGCCGCTCTCGATGATGGTGGTGGCCACCAGCACGTCCAGCTCGCCGGCGCTGAAGTCCTCCATCACGCGCTCGAGCTGCTCCTTCGACATCTGGCCGTGCGCCACGCCCACGCGCGCCTCGCCCGCGGCCGCGGTGACGCGCCGCACCGCCTCCTCCATGGAGCGCACGCGGTTCGACACGTAGTACACCTGGCCGCCGCGCGCCAGCTCGCGCCGGATGGCGCCGCTCACCACGTCGGGGTCCCACTCGCCCACGTGCACCTCGACGGGGCGGCGCTCGTCGGGCGGCGTGAGGATGAGGCTCATGTCGCGCACGCCCGACAGCGACATCTGCATGGTGCGCGGGATGGGCGTGGCCGACAGCGTGAGCACGTCGATGGACTCGCGCAGGTTCTTCATCTGCTCCTTGTGGCCCACGCCGAAGCGCTGCTCCTCGTCGATGATGACCAGGCCCAGGTCGTGCGGGTTCACGTCGCGGCTGAGCAGGCGGTGCGTGCCCACGAGCACGTCGACGTCGCCGTCCTGGAAGCCTTTGAGCGCCGCGGCCTGCTGCGCGGGCGTGCGGAAGCGCGAGAGCACCTCCACGCGCACGCCGAAGGGCTCGCAGCGCTCCTTGAAGTTCGTGTAGTGCTGCTGCGCGAGGATGGTGGTGGGGCACAGCACCATCACCTGCTTGGCGTCCTGCGTGGCCTTGAACGCGGCGCGCAGGGCCACCTCGGTCTTGCCGAAACCCACGTCGCCGCACACGAGGCGGTCCATGGGCTTCGCCGACTGCATGTCGGCCTTCACGTCGGCGATAGCCGCCAGCTGATCGGGCGTCTCCTGGTAGGGGAACGCCTCCTCCATCTCGCGCTGGGCCGCGGTGTCGGGCCCGAAGCGGTAGCCCTGCGTGGAGGCGCGGCGCGCGTACACGTCCACGAGGTCGAACGCGAGCTTCTTCGTGGCCTTGCGCGCCTTGGCCAGCGCGCGCGACCAGTCGGCCGTGTTGAGGCGCGTGAGGCGCGGGCTCGCGCCCTCCGGGCCCACGTAGCGCGTCACGCGGTCGAGCTGCTCCACCGGCACGTACAGCTTGTCGCCCTCGGAGTACTCCAACAGCAGGTAGTCGCGTGCCGTGCCGTCCACGTCGCGCCGCACGAGCTCCTTGAAGTAGGCCACGCCGTGCGCGGCGTGCACCACGTAGTCGCCCGGCTGGTAGGGGAAGGTGATCTCGGTGATGTCCACGTGGCGCGACGGCCTCGACGAGGACGAGCCCTGCGTGTCGGACAGGCTCACGATGGCCAGCTTCGCCTTCGGGATGATCATCCCGAGCGGCACGTCCACGTCCACGACGTTCACCACGCCGCGCCGCAGGCGGCGCTTGGCCGCGCCATCGGTCTCCTCACCGGCGGGACGTCCCGAAGGGGAGCCGTCCTCCTTCGAGACGTCCAGCGTCTCCTGGATCGGCAGGCCGTGGTCCACGAACGCCAGCTTCATGTCCTGGCGGGCGCGGAAGTTCGGGGCGCTGAACACCACCGTGTAGTCGGTGTCCACGAGGCTGCGCAGCCGCCCGAACAGCTTGTCGGGATGGCCGGCCACCTCCACGCGCTTCACGGGCAGCTCGTCGTCCACGTGCCCGCCCACGCGCATGATGGACACGTACGTGGCGCGCTGCCCCTCGCCGAAGCTCACGGCCCCGGGCTCGGCGTACAGGCCCTCCACCGGGATGCTCGAGCCTTTCGCGCGGCCCACGACGTCGTCGTAGGCGTGGGTCATGTCGTCGAACAGCGAGCGCGGCTCCAGCAGCGCGGTGAGCGCGCCGGGGCGCACGTAGTCGCCGAGCGTGGACGTGGTGGCGTACAGGTACGGCAGCAGCATGTCGGAGCCGTCGAAGCGCAGGCCGCCGTCCAGCTTCTCCAGCACGTCGCGCAGCACGGGGTTCGTCGCGGCGGGGCGCTCGAGCTTCTGGCGCGCGCGGGCGAGCCCGCGCTTGGAGCACGAGAACTCCACCACCGGGTAGATGCTCACGCCCGGCAGCGCCTGGATGGTCTGGCCCGTGGTGGGCACGATGCGGCGGATCTCCTCCAGCTCGTCGCCGAAGAAGTCGAGCCGCACCGGGTACACGAGGTTGCCGGGGTACACGTCCACGGTGCCGCCGCGCACGGCGAAGGTGCCGGGGCCGTCCAACTCGCCGGTGTTGCGGTAGCCGCGCTCCTCGAGCGCGTGGGCGAGGTCCTCGAACTCGGTGACGCTCGCCGCCTGGGCGCCGGGCATGGCGGCCAGCTCGCGGCCCGCCTCGAGCGCCACCGGCAGGTGCACGTCGGAGCCTGCCGGCGGCAGCGCGCGCACGAGCGCGCGGGCGCTTGCCACCACCACCGCCTCGCGCCCGCCGACCAGCGCGTGCACGGCCTCCATGCGGCGCGCCACCTGCGCGGGGTCGCTGGGCTTCGCGACGAAGGGGTAGTCGCTGCGCTCGGGGAAGCGCATGACGCGCTCCTCGCCCAGGTAGGCGGCCAGGCTGCGCGAGAACGCGACGGCGGCGTCCTCGCCCGCCACCACGACGAGCGTCGGCTGAGGCTTGTGCGCGAAGCGCGCCGCCACGAGGAACGGGCGCGCCGACGAGGCCACGCCGAGCGTGCCGTCCTCGCCCCCGTCGAGCCTGCCCCAGAACGCGTCGAGGCAGCCCGATTTCTCCAGCGTGAACGTCAATGAGTCGATGAGCATGGCGCGTCCTCTTCCGTATGCATTCCGTATGCGAACAGCACGAAAAGCCGCGATTCGCGGCCTCATGCAAGGTTTCTGCTCGCCGTCCGCGCACGCGCGGGCAGCGCTGACGATTCTACCACCCGAGCCCGCCCGACGCGTTGCCCGAAGCCGCCCCGTGAAGGAGAAACCACAGGCGCGCGGCCGGACGCCGGCGCAATCGAGGCCCTCGCTCTACGGAGCGTCGGTTGGCGAACCTCGCACGCAGCGGTACGCTCTCGTCGTCGGAACGTCCCGCGAAAGGATCGTCATGGAAGAAAGCCGGGTGCTGCTCGTGAACGGATCGCCCAAGGGCGCGCGCAGCGACACGTTGAAGCTCGCACGCGCGTTTCTCGAGGGCATGGGCGAACAGGGAGGCGAAATCGAGGCGAGTGCGCTCGACATCGCGCCCTGCCGAGGCTGTTTCTCCTGCTGGAGAGACGAGGGGCGCTGCGTGCAGCCCGACGACATGGCGCGGATACTCGAACGCGTCGCCGCCGCCGAGCTCATCGTGTGGTCCACGCCGCTGTACTGCTACGGGGTACCCTCCGCCTGCAAGGCGATCCTCGATCGCCTCCTGCCCCTCAGCTCGCCCGCGATGCGCCTCGACGAGCGCGGCCGCACCCATCATCGGGCCCGGGACGGACGCGCGGCGCGCACGCGCCACGTGCTCGTGGCGGGCTGCGGCTTCCCCGAGCGCGCCGGGAACTTCGACGCCCTGGAGTTCCAGTTCCGCCGCATGTTCAGCGACGATACGGCGCTCGTGCTCTGCACCGAGGCGCCCCTTCTGTCCGAGCCCGAGGCGGAGCCAGCGACGCTCCCCTACCTGACGGCCGTGCGCGCCGCGGGTGCCGAGTACCGCGAAACCGGCTGCATATCCGAGACCGTCCAGCGCATCCTCGACGCGCCGATGCTCGACCCGAACGTCTACCGAGCCCTCGCGAGCGGCTAGCTTAGCGATAGCGGCAGGTCAGGGAGGCGTGTTGAAGGACGTGGCCGTCCATCGCGGTCAGGACGTCGCGCTTCCTCGCCGTGGGCGGCAGATCCAAGCGACAGTCCAGCGCGTACACGGTGAAGCGGTAGCGATGCGACCAGTTGAACGGCGGCTTGGGGCCGCGGTAGCGATTTCTGCCGTAGCCGCGTCCCTGCACGGCGCCGTCGAGCGACCCTACGCGCTCGCCGGCGGGAACGCTTCCCGGTATCGAGGCTCGGGCGGGCACGTTCCAGAGCACCCAGTGGCTGTAGCCCCGGATGGGATGATCCTCGTCGTCGAGCATGACGACGAGCGAAACGGCGCCCTCGTCGAGGCCGTCGAGCACGAGCGCGGGCGAGACGTCCGCGCCGTAGCCGGTATGTTCGACCGGCACGACGCCGCCCTCGTCGAAGCGCGGCGAAGAAACCCTCAAACCGCCCATGAACCAACCCTTTCGCAGCTCGATCGCATTCGTCAGAGGATAGCATCTCCCACGGCGAAACGCGCAGGCCGTCAACCGTCCTCCACAACCTCGCGCGCCGCGGGTTCGCTCCGTTCCCGAACCTTCTCGGACACGGGCGCGAAACTTCACTATACTGGGAGGAACGTCCCGTCAACGACGCGCCCCGAAGGAGTTCCTATGCCGCGTGAAACCATGACCGCCAAGCGCGAGCGCGCCCTCGAGGTGGCCGAGCGCATGAACGAGCACTACCCCGCCGCCGAGTGCGCGCTCGTCTACGGCGGCAACCCGTTCCGCCTGACCATCGCCGTGCTGCTGAGCGCGCAGACCACCGACAAGGGCGTGAACAAGGTGACGCCCGCGCTGTGGGAGCGCTACCCCACGCCCGCCGACCTCGCCTCGGCCGACGTGCGCGACGTCGAGGAGATCATCCGCACCATCGGCTTCTACCACACGAAGGCCGCGAACGTCATCAAGTGCGCCCAGATGGTGGTAGCCGACTACGGCGGCGAGATCCCGCGCGACATCGACGAGCTGCAGAAGCTGCCCGGCGTGGGCCGCAAGACGGCGAACGTCGTGCTCAACGAGGCGTTCGGCATCGTGGAGGGCATCGCGGTGGACACGCACGTGTTCCGCATCGCGCACCGGCTGAAGTTCGCCGGCCCTTCCGCCGACACGCCCGCCAAGACCGAGAACGCGCTGCTCAAGCTGTACCCGCGCTCCTGGTGGGGGCCCATCAACCACCAGTGGGTGCTGTTCGGCCGCGAGACGTGCATCGCGCGCAGCCCGAAATGCGCCGAGTGCTTCATCTGCGACCTGTGCCCCAGCTGCGGCACGTTCTAAGCAAGAAGGAGAACCTCATGAAGTACCGTCGGTTGGGCAAGACCGGGCTCATGGTGAGCGAGATCGGCTTCGGAGCCGAATGGATGGAGAAGAAGACGGCCGCCGAGGTGCGCGCCGTGACCGCGCGCTGCGAGGAGGCGGGCATCAACATCCTCGATTGCTGGATGGCCGGCCCCGACGTGCGCAGCAACCTGGGCGCCGCGCTCGCCGACACGCGCGATAGCTGGATCATCCAGGGCCACATCGGCTCCACCTGGCAGGACGGCCAGTACGTGCGCACGCGCGACATGGACCTCGTGCGCCCCGCCTTCGAGGACCTGCTCGCGCGCCTCGGCACCGACCACGTGGAGCTCGGCATGATCCACTACGTCGACGACGTGGACGAGTACGAGGGCATCATGGCCGGGCCGTTCATCGACTACGTGCGCGCGCTCAAAGCCGCCGGCACCGTCGAGCACGTCGGGCTGTCCACCCATGCGCCCGAGGTGGCGAAGCTGGCCGCGCGCTCCGGCGAGATCGAGGCCATCATGTTCAGCGTGAACCCCGCCTTCGACCTGCTGCCCGCCGCCGCGAGCCTCGACGACGCCTTCGCCTTCGACTACGCCGACGAGCTCGCGGGCATGGAGCCGGTCCGCGCCGAGCTGTACGCGACGCTCGAGCGCGAGGACGTCGGGCTCACGGTGATGAAGGGCTATGCCGGCGGGCGCCTGTTCAGCGCCGAGGCCTCGCCGTTCGGCGCGGCGATGACGCCCGTGCAGTGCATCCACTACGCGCTCACCCGCCCCGCTGCGGCCAGCATCATGGCGGGCTTCGACGAGCCGGCGCACGTCGACGACGCCGTGGCCTACGAAACGGCCGCCGACGCGGAAAAGGACTACGCGAGCGTGCTCGCGAGCGCGCCGAAGCACGCCTACTACGGCCAGTGCACGTACTGCGGCCACTGCGCGCCCTGCACGGCCGGCATCGACATCGCCGTCGTCAACAAGTTCTACGACCTGGCCGTCATGCAGGGCGAGGTGCCCGCCTCGGTGCGCGCGCACTACCGCGCGCTCGACGCCGCGGCCGACGACTGCACGGCCTGCGCCGCCTGCGAGCCGCGCTGCCCCTTCGGCGTGCCCATCGCCGAGCGCATGGCCCAAGCCGCCGCGCTGTTCGCGTAAGCCGCCCCCCGTGCGGCCCGCATGGCCCGCACGCAGCAGATGGCGCACGTCGCAAGCGGCGATTCCCCACCTGCGCCGCTCGCCGATTGGGGCGGCGCCGCGACGGTGCGAAAAATGGTACAATTGAACCGCTGATCTGCGACGTCATTGCGACGCGACGGAACCGCTTCCTCACATCACCCATTCATCGGAGGTTGCCATGTACTCATGCGGAGATACCGTCGTCTACCGTCATCACGTGTGCGAAGTCGCCGCGCTGCGCGAACGGTACTTCGAAGGCAGGGACTACCTCGAGCTGCACGCGCTGTTCGAGAACTCGCTCAAGCTGTTCATCGCCGCGGACGAGGCCGCGACCGACGCGCTCAGGCCCGTCATGACGAAACGCGAGGCGCTCGCGCTCATCGACTCCATCGCGGACGCCGAGGTCATCGACGAGGAGGCGCTCAAGCCCGACGCGCCCACGCCCACGCTGCTCGAGCGCCGCATCAAGGAGGAGTACGACCGCCACCTCAAGACGTTCGCGCCCGAGGACCTCGTCCCCATCATGAAGTCCGTGCACGAGCGCACCGTCCGCCGCGTCGACTCGGGACGCCAGATCACCGCCACCGACAAGAAGTACTTCGACCTCGCCGAGAACCTGCTGTGCGACGAGCTGGCCGTGTCGCTCGACATCCCCCGCGACGACGTGAAGGGCTTCCTCGTGGAGCGCGTGAAGAAGGCGGAGGCGCGCCGGCGCTGACGGCTGGTATACTGGCGGCAGCGCCGCGGCCCCGCGACGGCGCCCCGTTCGAACCCAGGAGGCCCGCCATGATCGAACTGCCCGAAGCCCTCTCTCTCGCTCGCCAGATGCGCGACGCGTATCTCGGACGCGTCATCGTCGAAGCCGAGGCGAACCGCGCGCCCCACAAGTTCGCGTTCTACACGGGCGACCCCTCAACCTACGACGCGCGCCTCGCCGGCCGCGCGATCGTCGACGTCAGGGCCACCGGGCCCTACGTCGAGCTCGTGCTGAGCGACGGCATGACGCTGCTCTTGCGCGAGGGGGTGAACGCGCGCCGCCTGGCGCCGGGCGCGAAGGCGCCCGCGAAGCACCAGCTGTTGCTCGCGTTCGACGACGGCTCGAAGCTCGTGTGCACGGCCGCCATGTACGGCATGTTCCTCATCGCCGACACCGGCGCCGACGATGACGAGTACTACGTCGCCGCCCGCGACGCCGTCCCCGTGCTCTCCGACGCCTTCGACGAGGCCGCCTTCCGCGCGCTCGTCGACGCCGCACCGCCCGTCACCAGCGTGAAAGCGCTCCTGGCCACCGAGCAGCGCATCCCCGGCGTCGGCAACGGCGTGCTGCAGGACATCCTGCTGAACGCCCGCCTCAACCCGAAGCGGAAGGCGAAGTCGCTTGCCGACGACGAGGTCGCGCGCCTGTTCCGCGCCATGAAGGACACGCTGGCCGCCATGGCCCGCGAAGGCGGGCGCAACGTGGAGAAGGACCTCTACGGGGAGCCCGGCGGCTACCGGTGCTTGCTGTCGGCGAAGACGTGGAAGGACGGCTGCCCGGTCTGCCACGGCGCCGTCGTGCGCCAGCCCTACCTCGGCGGCAACGTGTACTACTGCCCCGCCTGCCAGCCGCTCACCTAAGCCCGCGACTCTACGGAGCGTTCATTGCGCCGGCGGCCGCGGGCGCGTATCGTGGACGCCGTCGAAAAAACCAGGGAGGATCATCATGGACGCCAGAAACACCGGCACGCTCATCCGCGCGCTGCGCGAGGAGCGCGGGCTCACCCAGCGCCAGCTCGCCGACGCGCTCGGCGTCACCGACAAGGCCGTGTCGAAATGGGAGCGCGGCGGAGGCTGCCCCGACATCGAGCTTTTGGGCGGCCTGTCCGCATGCTTGGAGACTCCCGTGGAAACGCTGCTCGACGGAACGCTTGCCGTCGACGCGAGAACGGGAGGAACCATGAAACGCACGGCATTCCGCGTCTGCCCCGCCTGCGGCAACGTCGTCACCACCACGGGAGACGCCGAGGTGTCCTGCTGCGGCAGGAAGCTGGCCGCGCTCGAAGCGCATCCGGCCGACGACGAGCATCGGGTGACGGTGGAATCCGTCGAGGGCGACCTGTACCTCACGTTCGACCACCCCATGGCCAAAGACCATCACCTGGGGTTCGTCGCGGTGGTCGGCCACGACCGCATGTCGCTCGAGAAGCTCTACCCCGAACAGGGCGGCGAAGCGCGCCTCCCCCATCTCGGCGGCGCGAAGCTGTACACGTACTGCACCGCCCACGGCCTCATGCTCCACGAGCCCCTCTCTCGCCGCACGAGATAGGCCCCGCGCCTTCCACGGCGCGAGAAGGGGGATGGCCCCACTCCCCCGGCACGGGGCAGTGATTGCCCCTTCCCATGGCGCGGCGGTGATCGCCCCCCTCCCATGGCGCGGGGCGACGCTTGCCCCCTTTCCCATGGCGGGGCGGGGATTGCCCCTTTCCCATGGCGCGGAGAGACGCTTGCGGTCCAGCGATCACATGCCGCGCCGATTCGGAACGGGCGCGGCGTGCGATCGGCGCGGCCAAGGACGCCCCTATCCCTCAAAGCGCCCCGCGCCACGAAAGCCCGCCCCCAGCTCCCTCGCGCAGGCGACCACGGGGGCGATGGCGGCTCGGTCGGTGCCGTCGAAGCCGTCGCCGCGCATCCCTTCGAGCATCTCGGCGGCGCGCGGGTCGCTTTCCGCCGCCTTCGCCTGCATCTTGAAGAACATCTTCATGGCCAGCTTGTTCGGCATGCTCAGCCTCTCGTAGGCGAACCCGCCCCGCAGGTAGAACCGCGGCATGCCCTCGAACTCGGGCGACGGAAACGCGCACGCCATCCCCTCGTCCACCATATCGGTCCACGCGGCGGGCGTCGCGCCCACCGCGAACGCGACGAACTTGGTTTCCGGATGCGCCGCGCGCTGCCGTTTCAACCACTTCCCGCCCACGAGCGACGCCGCATGGAACCAACCGCCGAACACCACCGTGTCGAATGCGCCCGCGTCGAACCTCGCCTCGTCGTCGAGCGACACCGCCTCGCAGCCCAGCTCCTCGGCGATCCACTCCGCGTAGCGCTTCGTGAACCCCGTCTGCGACGAATACGCGACCACCGTGCTCATACCCGCTCCCCTCCTTCGATCACATGTTCCGCGTAGAAGCGCCGCATATGGTCGCGAACGAGCGGCTCCGCTTCGGCCCACGGCATCGACGACATCATCAGCAGAAACACCGGCCCGTAGAACGCCAAGGCGAGCGCACGCGGATCGTCCTCCCCGAACCGCCCGTTCTCCATGAGGTGCGCGAACACGGCAGCCTGTATCTCCCGCGGCCGATCCAGGAATATCTCCCGAAACGCCGCAAGGGCGCGCGCGTCGTCGAACTGGCTGATCAGAAGGAGGCATCGCAGCCGTATCATCTGCTCGTCCTCGAAAAAGTATCGGAACCCGGCGAGGACCCGCCGCTCCGTCTCGTCGTAGGCGCCGGCGTAGCCCGCCGGATCCTCCGACGGCTCGAACATGACCCCCTCCTCGGCGAACGCCGCGCGCGTCCGCGCGAGCTGGTCCGCCAGCACCGCGTCGAATATGGCCTGCTTCGTGGGAAAATGATTGTACAAGGACGCGTCCTTGATGCCCACGGCCGCCGCGATGTCGCGCACCGACACGGCGTGGAAGCCGCGCTCCGCGAACAGGGCGAACGCCGCCCGCACGATGCGCTCGCGCGTGGCGGCCCCCCGCGCGCTCTTCGGCTGCCGATCGGTTGATTCTTGCTCCATGCTCACGCTCCCCTCAAAACTAGCAGTTGCTAGTATATTAACTGGCAACTGCTAGTTTTGCAAGGGACGATCGAGAAACGGCGCGAGCGTTGCGCATGTTATGGCGCGGAGCGACGCTTGCGGCTCGTCGAGCGAGCCCGCGCCGATTCGGGATGGGCGCGGCATGCGATCGGCGCGGCAGAGGACGCGCTCATCCCGAAGAGCAACCCGCGCCATGAGAGGGGCGAACCCCCCCCCTTTTTTTTACGCTTTCAGGAAATCCTCGAGCATCTCGGCGAGTATCTCCACGTGGGAGCGGCGGGATCGGGTGGCGGTACCCACGAGCGCCACGGACTCGTAGTCGCCGTAGCGGTCGAAGAACTGCGGGACGGCCTCGCGCTCGCGCATGTCCTCGCGATAGGCGTCGGCGTAAGCGTCCCAGCCGATGTTGCCGTGGATGTAGCGCTCCATCATCGTGGGCGCCGGAGCGAACAGCTTGTCGTGCACGTAACGCGCGTGCGCGAGCTGCTCCACGAAGTAGGCGAGGTCGTCGCGCTTCGTGAAGCCCGCCAGCTGGTTCGTGTTCTTGAGCCTCGTGTCCACCACGAGGTCGGTCTTCCAATCGTCGAGGCGCTTGAAGAACTCCTCGGCCGAGGTTTCGTAGGCGCTGATGGTATGAATGCGCATGAGCGAATGCTCCTTCACGGTCGTTTCCCCGAAACGATACCGCGTGCCCGCGCAGGAGCGAGCCGCGCGGGAGCTCTGTGAACGAATCGAGAAGCCTTCGTCACGGGGCCGCAATCAGGCGAATTTATCGCCTGTCAGGGGGTCTTTACCCTCATCTTGGGCCATTTATGCGCAAAAACGTGCCATTTGCGTTTACAATACAGAAGGCCTATTCAATCGTTCATTGAAACGGAGCGCATTTCTTGGATACGAAAGAAGCGCTGAACTCGTTCGAGCTCGACGCGCGGCTGTTCTACGATGCGGTGACGTTCAGCACGGACGATTACCTCTACATCATCGACATGCGACGCGACGTGGCGCTCGTCTCCGACAACATGCGCGAGGACTTCGGATTGTCCGACAGCCTCGTACCCGGCCTCATCCCGCTCTGGCGCGACCTCATCGTCGAGCGCGACCGCGTGCGCTTCGACGAGTCCATCGACGACATGCTGTCCGGCAAGACGGACATGCACGACGTCGAGTACCAGGTGACGAACATCCTCGGCGAGAGCATCTGGGTGGTGTGCCGTGGCCTCTTGAAGCGCGACGAGAACGGCGAGCCCACCATGTTCGCCGGCGTAGTCACCTGCCTGGAGCGCAAGGGCAAGATCGACCCGGTCACCGGGCTGTTCACGCACGACGAGTGCGTCAACCTGCTCGACCGGCTCATCGGCTGCGGGTCGGAAGGCGGCGTCATGCTGCTGGGCCTCGACGACTTCTCCCGCATCAACTCGCTCAACGGCCACGCGTTCGGCAACACCGTGCTCAGGATGTTCGCCCAGTCCACGCAGCGCCTCATCCCCGACGGCGCCTCCATGTTCCGCCTTGACGGCGACGTGTTCGCCATCGTGGCGGACGGCGCCGACCGCGCCGCCATGAAGGAGCTCTACCACGCCATCCACGTGGTGGCGAACCGCCCGCACGCCGTCGACGACGCCACGTTCTTCTGCATGGTGTCGGCCGGCATCGCCATGATCGGCCAAGACGCAACCACGGGGCAGGACCTGCTGCGCAACGCCGAGAACGCGCTGGAGGAGAGCAAGCAGCGCGGCAAGAACACCGCGACGTTCTTCTCGTCCACAATGACCGCGACGAAGCTGAGGCGCCTCGAGATCAGCGGCTACATGCAAACGTCGGTCCTCGACGACATGGCGGGCTTCGAGCTGTACTACCAGCCGCTCGTCGACGCGGCCACCATGGGCCTCGCCGGCGCCGAGGCGCTGCTGCGCTGGAACTCCGAGGAGCACGGCCAGCTCTCCCCCGTCGAATTCATCCCCGTGCTGGAATCCTACGGCCTCATCGGGCAGGTGGGACGCTGGGTGCTCGAGCAGTCGTTCGCCCAGTGCGAGCGCTGGACCGAGGCGCAGCCGGGCTTCATCATGGATGTGAACATCTCCTACCTGCAGCTGCTCGACGCCGACTTCGTCCCCTTCGTGGAGCGGCTCATCGAGCGTACCGGCGTCGACCCGGCGTCCATCGTGCTGGAGATGACCGAAAGCTACTTCGTCACCGACATGGACGCGCTGCGCACCACGTTCGACCGTCTGCGCGCCATCGGCATCCGCATCGCGATGGACGATTTCGGCACCGGATACTCCTCGCTCGGCCTGCTGTCGCAGTCGCCGGCCGACATCGTGAAGATCGACCGCCTGTTCATCCGGAACATCCACGAGGAATCGTTCAACCGCGCGTTCATCGACGCGGTCATCGACCTGTGCCACAGCGTGGGCATCGAGGTCACCGTCGAAGGCGTGGAGGAGTCGACCGAGCTCGACGCCGTGCGCGCCATCGGCGCCGACAACATCCAAGGGTTCCTCGTGTCGCGGCCGATCCCGGCGCCCAGCTTCGAGGAGCGCTTCCTCACGCAGCAGGCAGCGTCCTAGCCGCGGCCTCCCCGTCGCCGTCGGTCCCGACCTCGCACGGCGCGGCGGGCCCCTGCACGTCCCTCGCCCCGACGTCGTCCATGTCGGCGATGCGGTAGGAGCTCTTCCCCATGCGCTTGATGCCGTACAGGGCCTGGTCGGCCGCACGGTAGAACGCCTCGAACGCATGCGTGGGCCGCCCCACCGCCACGCCGATGCTCACGGTCACGCCCGCCGACGAGGCGACCGTCGCCTCCACGCTGGCCACCACGTCGGCGCAGATGCGCTCGGCCACGCAGGCGCAGGGGATGTCGGGCACGAACGCCGAGAACTCGTCGCCTCCGGCGCGGTACACGATGTCGGAGCATCTGAACGAGCGCTCGAGCACGCGCGCGAACCCCTTGAGCACCGCGTCGCCCCGATCGTGACCGAATTCGTCGTTCACCTGCTTGAAGTCGTCGAGATCGAACATGAACAGCGCGCCGCGCGCGCCGACCCAGCGCGGCGATGCGAGCGCCCGCTTTGCCAACGCGCGTCCTTCGCGCACGTTGTACAGGCCGGTCAGCGGGTCGCGCGCAGCCCGGTGCTCGAGCTGTTCGCGCTCCACCTTGCGCGCGTTCTCCTGATGCGCCAGGTCGCTCACGTCGTGCATGACGAGCGCGCAATAGCCCGGAAGCGGCTGGTACGTTTGGATGGAGAGGTAGCGCGCGTCGGCGATGCGGCGCGTGAAATGCTGCTTGGCCCCGCGGTGCGCCGTCTCGCCCATGACGGCGAGCATTCCCGGATCGACGTCGGAATACATCTGGGAAAGCGGCGTTCCCTGGCTCTGGCCGCACGCGAGGCCCTCGATGCGCGCGGCCGCGTCGTTGACGTAGGCGCACACCGCGTCGCAGGGTCGTCCGCCCTCGTCGAGCAGCACGCGAAACACCGAGAACGCCACGGGCATGTCCCGCAGCACGTCCAACTCGCCATTCTGATTCAACACGGCAGCCCGGTCACCCCTGTATCGACTGACATTCGAACGACGGCGCCCCGCAAGAAAACGCCGGGGCCATTGTACGATATCCGACCGATCCGCTCATGGTGCGCCGGCCGGGTTCGGGTGTTACCCCGATCGGGCCGCGGGATTTTCCCTTACGCCCGCGCGCGCAAGGGCGTTCCCAGCCGGGCGAGCTCGCCCGCCACCGTCTCCACGAGCAGCGGCAGCGCCGCGTCCACCTTCGGCGTGAGCCCCACGGTGACCACGGCGGGCGACGGGTTCTCCACCTGCATGCCCAGGCACAGGCCCTCGGCCTCGTAGCCCAAGAGCGTGGCGGCGTCGAACAGGTCCACCAGCTTCAGGTCGTGCAGCGACGCGTTCGCGCCCGAGTGGCGCGCCATGGCGTCGGGCTCGAAGCGGAACACCGTGCCCGGCTCGGCGTCGGTGCCGTCCACCGCGTCCACCGTGATGATGACGTCGTACTCGCGCACGCGCTCGATCATGTTGAGCGTGAGGCATCCCAGGTCGAACAGCTCCACGTTGTCGGGGATCTCGTAGCGCTTGAGCAGCTCCTCGTACACGGCCGGCCCCACGCCGTCGTCCAGCATGAGCTTGTTGCCCACGCAGAACACCGCGATGCTGCGCGCGCCTTCCACCTACGCTCCCACCGTCGGGCGGATGACCAGGTTGTAGTACGTGGCCGCCGCGATCATCACGAGACCCGCCGCCACGCACGCCACGGTCCAGATGCGCTCGCGCTTGAGGTACGTCTCCTTGTCCTGCCCGAGGCTGGCCGCGCGATGCGCCGCGAACGGCTGGCCGAGGATGGCGAACGCCACGGTGCCCGCGGTCAGCGTGAGCAGCACGACGAGCGCGACGGCGATGGCGAGCGGCGTGCGCTCCGTGAACGCGGTGTAGAACGTGTTGTCGGCAAACAGCCAGATGGGGTAGAACAGGATGGTCGCCCACATGCCGTGCGCCGGCCCCCAGATGGGCGGCAGGAACAGCGCGCCGACGTTGAGCCGGGGGATCCCTTCGAGGAAGCGCTCTTCGCGGGCGATCTGTTCGTCGGTCAATTCAGTCACAATTCGATATCCCTTTCGCACCTTCGTTGATTGTCTGCCATTATAGACGAGTGAGCCCCGTACACGAGGGGGCTTTAGCCGAGCGGAAGGAGACACCATGAAGCTGCTGGCAATCGCAGGATCGCTGCGCGAGAACAGCTACAACCGGCAACTGGCCGAAGCGGCCGGAACCGTGATGCGCGAGAAGCACCCCGACGTGGAATTCGAGATCCTCGACTGGGACGACGTGCCGTTCATGAACCAGGACGCCGAGCACCCCGCCCCCGAGGCGGTGACGCGCGCCCGCGCCGCCGTGCGCGAGGCCGACGGCCTGTGGCTGTTCAGCCCCGAGTACAACCACGCCATCCCCGGGCCGCTGAAGAACCTCCTGGACTGGCTGTCGCGCCCCGTGAGCGCCACCGAGGCGCAGGTGCTGGGCGGGAAGCCCGTCGCGCTCGCCGGCGCGAGCATCGGCATGAGCGGCGCCGCGCACGCCCAGGACCAGCTCGTGAGCATGCTGAGCTTCCTCGACGCGCACGTGATGAACAAGCCGCGCCTCACCATCCCCCACATCGCCACGCAGGCCGACGAGCAGGGCCGCCTCGAGCTGGCCGCCTCGGCCCCCTACCTCGAAGCACAGGCGGACGCCTTCGTGAGGTTCGTGGAGCGGGAGATCGCCTGAGCGGCGCTGTCCGACGAGACCGCTTCCCGAAGAAGAGAAAGGGCCCGGTTTCCCGGGCCCTTTCATTGGTGCTGAGGTGCGAAGCTTACGCCTTTTCGCCGTGCTTGAGGTCGTCCTCGCCCACGATCGTGTGCTTCTCGGGGTCGTACACCAGGCCGCCGTGCTCTTTCCAGAAGAACATGAGCAGCGTCGGGGAGATGCCCTCGATGTTCGCCAGGTACACGTGGATGAACATGAAGCAGATGAAGACGTACATCATGAAGTAGTGGATGATGCGCATCGACATGAGACCGCCCACCAGATCGGTGCCCGCCGCGAAGAACGCCCAGTTCATCGTCGGAGCCCACAGGGCGAGGCCCGTGTAGAACATCACGATGATGAGGATGGGGATGGCGAGGTAGCTGATCTTCTGCGGCACGCCGAGCTTGGCGCCCAGCGGGTGATCCTTCTTGAAGAACAGGTAGTAGCGGATCCACGCGCCCAGCTGGTGACGGTTGTCAGCCTGCGGCAGCCACGTCTTGTAGTCCGTGACCTGGTAGCGCGTGCCGCCGTCCGGAGCGGACTTCACGAAGAAGGCCATGATCACGCGGACGATGCAGTTGAGGAACAGCACGAAGCCCATGAACACATGGACGCCGCGGGCGATGCCCATGAATCCTGCCCAGAAGGGGAAATGGATGCAGAAGCCCGTGAGGATCAAAAGCAGCATCGCAACGAGGTTGATCCAGTGCGTGATGACGAAGGGCATCGGATGCGCTTCGCGGTAGTGTGCCAAGTGCGCCATGTTACTTCACCCCCCAGGGGCTCGTGACGGTCTCGAAGCTCTTGCCCGTCGCCGGCTCGGTGATGTGCACCGCGCACGCCGTGCAGGGGTCGAAGCTGTGCACCGTGCGCAGCGCGTTGATCGGCTTCTCGATGTCGCCCACCGGGTTGCCGATGAGCGCCTGCTCCATCGGGCCGTGCTCGCCGCTCTCGTTGATCGGAGCGAGGTTCCACGTCGTCGGGATGATGATCTGGTACCCCTCGATCTTGCCGTCCTTGACGCTTTCGGAGTGGTAGAGCGCGCCGCGCGGGGCCTCCCAGAAGCCCGTGCCGGAACCGGTGATGGTGGCAGGCTCGCGGAAGTACTCGCTGTCGCCGCTCTTGAGCGCCTCGATGAGCTCGGCGACCCAGTCCTTCATGAGGCCGGCGATGTAGAGCGTCTCGATCTGGCGGACGGCGGTGCGGCCGAGCGTCGACTGCGCGACGCCGATCTGGCCGGGAGCGCCGAGCGCCTCGAGGAGCCCGTCGACCTGCTCGACGATGAACGGCACGTTGCGCTTGTACGCGGCCAGGATGCGGGAGAGTCCGCCGGCCTCGTAGGGCTTGCCGTCGTACGCGGGGCACTTGACCCACGTGTAGCGGTCCTCGACGTTGTACTCGGTGTACTCGGGCTCCGTGACGAAGTACGGAGACGTGTACGTGGCGTCGCCCTTGTACCAGGAGCGGCCCATGTACTCGGTGATGAGGTCTTCCTGCACGTCGGACAGGTTGAGCTTGTCGTCGATGACGCCCATGGGCAGGTAGCGGTTCGCCATCTGCTCGGTGTAGCTGGCGTAGTCGCCCTGGCCTTCGAACACGCCCCAGGCGACGTAGCGGCCGCAGCCCTTGCCCCAGTTCAGCGCGTCGATGTAGTACGGCGCGATGGCGAGGGTGTCGGGGATCATGGTCGACTCGACCCAGGTGTAGATCTCGTCGACGAGGCCCTTGAGGTCGTCGAGCTTCTGGTCGGTGGGCACGAAGGCCGTACCGCCCGGGATCAGCGTCATGACGTGGGGCATCTTGCCGCCGATGATGGCGGAGATCTGCGAGGCCTTGGCCTGCATGGTGAGCGCCTCGAGGTAGTGCGCCGTGCAGATGAGGTCGAGCTCGGGCGGCAGCTGGTAAGCCGTGCCCTCCTCGGCGTCGAACCAGTTGCCGGAGAAGATGGACAGCTGGCCGTTGTCCGCGAAGTTCGCCAGACGCTCCTTGAGCGCGACGAAGTCGCTGTTCATGGAGGTGCCGGCAGCCTGAGCAAGGTCGTAGGCATCCGCCGGGTCGGCCTTGAGGGCGTTCAGCGGGTTCACGTAGTCGAGGGCAGCCAGGTTGTAGAACCACAGGATATGGCTGTGCAGGAACTGCGCGCCCTCGAGCAGGTTGCGGATGATGCGCGCGTTGTTCGAGATCTGGATGCCGTAGGCTTTCTCAGCCGCGATGGCGGACGAGTGGGCGTGGGACACCGGGCACACGCCGCAGATACGCTGCACGATCTGCGCCGCGTCCTCGGGCGTGCGGTTCTCGACGACCATTTCCATGCCGCGGAAGCAACCGCCGGACACCCAGGCGTCGGAGACCTTGCCGTTGGTCACTTCCATCTCGACGCGGAGATGGCCTTCGATGCGGGTGATCGGGTCGATGACTGAACGGGTCATAGGGGCTTACCTCCCTTCTTTTTTGTCGTCGTTTTTAAGGTCGGCTTCGTCGTACTTGCCGATGGACTTGTCGGGATGCTTCGCGTCCCAACCGCGCACCTTCTCGAAGTCGGCGCCGCCGTCCATGCGGCCGGTCATCTTCATGCCGAAGCCGTGCACCACGAGGGCCGCGGCGAGGAGGCCGGTGATGCCGAGCGCGATCGTGCCGGGCTGGACCATCCAGTCGCCGATGCGCAGATCGCGATGACGCTTGTAGAACGGGGTGTTGACCTCGACCCAGTTCTGGCCGGGATCGTTCGGGTTGGCCTCGCAGCAACCGATGCAGGGAGCGCCGGACTGCACGCACCAGCTGCGACGGTTGTTCCACAGCACCACGCCGCAGTTCGACTTCGTCTGCGGGCCGCGGCAGCCGAGCGGGTACAGGCAGTAGCCCTTCGCCTCTTCCTCGGAACCGAACTGGTAGACGAACTCGCCGTTCTCGAAGTGACCGCGACGCTCGCAGTTGTCATGGATCGTCTGGTCGAAGATGCCGGCAGGCTTGTTCTCGCCGTTGAGCGCGGGAAGCTGCTCGAGCAGGATGACGTCCGCCAGGACGGCCACGAGCCACTCGGGGTTGGCCGGGCAGCCGGGAACGTTCACGACCGGCGTCTCGATGCCGGCCTTCTCGAGGAACGCCTGCACGCCGAGCGCGCCCGCCTGGTTGGGGTTGGCGCCCATCCATCCGCCGTTCACTGCGCAGGAACCCAACGCAACCACGGCGTTGGCTTTCTCGGCAGCCTCGATCAGATGCTCCGTACCGGGCTTGTCGGCCACGCGCAGCGCCTGGCCGCCCCAGCCTTCCAGCACGGCACCCTCGTACACGAGGATGTAGTTGCCGGCCTCGATCGTCTGCTCCTTGGCTTCCTCCATCGACCAGCCGGCGGCCGCCGACAGGGTTTCGGAGTAGTTGAGCGAGATCATGTCCAGCACGATCGAAGCCGCATCCGGCGTCTCAACCTGGGCAAACGACTCGGTACAGCCCGTGCACGACGCGCCTTCGATCCAGATAACCGGATACAGCTTGCCCTTCGTTGCGCCGATCACGGATTTCTCGAGGGCCTGCGCCACGCGCGGAGCAGCGAGCTCGGACAATCCGGCCGCGACCGCAACGGCGCCGCAAAGTTTCATGAAGCTGCGGCGGCTTACGCCACGCGCGGAAAGCATGTTCTGAAACTCTGAAACTGTGGCCTCTGTTTCCATGTGCACACCTCCTCAGGTGCTCTCGTCTTCCAATGCTTGCTGATTGTGTATTTTCCACGACTCCAGAAATAAAACGCACAGCGAGAGCGCGAGCGCAACGTTTGACCCGCAAGTGGTGCAAAAATGTTACGGATTGACATTTGCGTAACATGAGTTATACACTTGATTAGCTGGTTTATGCATTTTCATGCAAGAGGACCCCTTTTTCGCCCCTCTGTATGCAGACCGCTCATCCGTGAGAACTCCCGTTGGTTTCTCGTTCACCGCCGTTCATCTTGTCGTGAAGACGGGTATGATAGCACAAGCACCGATAATCGAGAACCCCGATAGAAGGATTGGACCCATGGCTTCAACCGAACCCGTATTCGCCTACCTCGGCCCTGCCGGCACCTACACCGACGAAGCCGCGCGCGCGTTCGCGGCCCGGCTCGGCATCGACGACCCGAACCTGCTCGAATGCGCCTCGTTCGACGAGGTGTTCGACTGCGTCGACCGCGGCAAATGCGAGTTCGGCGTGGTGGCGAAAGAGAACTCCCTCGAAGGGTCCGTCACGGCCACGCTCGACAACTTCTCGTTCAAGAGCTCGGCCACCATCCTCGGCGAAGAGGTCGTCGACATCCACCATTGCCTCATCATGCACCCCGACGCGAAGATCGAGGACATCTCCACGGTGGCCTCGCACGCCCAGGGGCTCGCGCAGTGCCGCCGCTTCCTGAGCGAGCGCCTGCCGGGCCGCTCCACCATCACCACGTCGTCCACCGCCGAGAGCGCGCGCCTCGCCGGCGAGAACAAGCACATCGCGAGCATCGCCAACGCGTTCGCCGCCGAGCTGTACGGCGCGCGCGTCGAAGAGCGCGAGATCGAGGACCACTTCGGCAACCAGACGTCGTTCGCGCTCATCGGGCGCCAGGGGCATCCGCCCGTGTTCACCGGCGAGCGCTACAAGACGTCGCTCGCACTGTTCTTGCAGGTTGACCGCGCCGGCACGCTCAACATGATCCTGTCGGAGTTCGCCTACGCCGGCATCAACCTGTCCATGATCCAATCGCGCCCCACGAAGCAGGCGCTCGGCGACTACATGTTCTTCATCGAGTTCAAGGAGAACGTGAACGACCTGGCCGTGCAGACGGCGCTCAACTGCCTGCGCCTCAAGCTGCGCGAGGTGAAGGTGCTGGGAAGCTATCCTATTATGTAAGCGGTTGCGTGCACGATCGCGAAGGGGGACGCCGAGGCGTCCCCCTTCGTCGCTTCCGGGCATGAGACGCCCTCCCCCGCCCGCCGCGGGAAGTGGCAGAGATCGCGCCGAATGCGCGGATTTGCGCGTCGGGGAGCTGTGCTCGGGGAGGAAAACCCCAGGTCGCGGTTTCCGTGCCGCTCGGAGACGGGCTGAAATCCATACACAAGGCGCGATCTCTGCCATTTTGAATCGCCGTCTTCCCAAAAAGATGGGCGCACGCGTCAGCCCTTATGCTAAAATATCCGAATCCCGTGGGGGAGTAGTCGATGCCGGAAGGCGTGGCTGCGTCAACATACTGCTTCCAAGCGAAGCTGGCGCAACCTTAAACGACAAGACTCGCGGTGTGGCGTACCCGTCGCACCGCTCATGCAGCCGACGCGTACGCGTCGGTATTTTTATGCCCGCGCACGGAGCGCGGGGGCGGCCAGGGGGGTCGCATCGGACGAGAGGAATACCCATGGGATTCGTAGAGCTGTTCTTGATAGCGGTGGGGTTGTCGATGGACGCGTTCGCCGTGTCGGTGTGCAAGGGCCTGTGCATGAAGCGGCTCAACCTGCGCCAAGCGGCGGTCATCGCGCTGTTCTTCGGCGGCTTCCAGGCGCTCATGCCGCTGATCGGCTGGGCGCTGGGCACGCAGTTCGAGAAGTACATCACGCCGGTCGACCATTGGATCGCCTTCGTGCTGCTGGCCATCATCGGCGGAAAGATGCTGTGGGACGCCTTCCACGAGGACGACGTCGAGGGCGCGGCCTGCCCGGCCGACGGCAAGCTCGACCTGCGCGAGCTCGTGATGATGGCCGTCGCCACGAGCATCGACGCCCTGGCCGTGGGCATCACGTTCGCGTTCTTGCGCGTGGACATCGTCACGTCCGTGGGCCTCATCGGCGCGACGACGTTCATCCTGTCCATCGTGGGCGTGGCGGTGGGCCATCGCTTCGGCGCCCGCTACGAGAAGCCGGCCACCATCGCCGGCGGCATCGTGCTCATCCTCATCGGCCTCAAGATCCTGCTCGAGCATTTGGGGATCATCGCCTTCTAGGGGGGGGCGTCCCCCCCCTCGCCCTCAGGCAACGAGCGCGGCCAGGTAGGCGGCGGCCGCGCGGTAGAAGGGGTGGCGGGCCTCGGCGGCGAGGCGCTCGGCGAAGGCGGGCATCCAGGCGCGGGCGTGCCCGGATAGGAAGCGCCCGTAGGCGGCCCCGGGGGAGCCGCCGGGAAGGGCGGCGGCCTCGGGCGCGCCCGCCGGCGCCGTGGCCCCGGCGGCCAGGGAGGCCAGGTAGGACAGCAGCTCGCACTCGGCCGC